>CAWECD010000024.1:0-17679 GCA_963807575.1 uncultured Acidimicrobiaceae bacterium | reverse complement strand
AGGCCTGACTCGTACGCAGTTTCGCCATAGCGCTTCACAGTCCGCTTCACGAACATACGTCAATCTTGCAGGACCATCAGCCCCGAGTGGTGAACTATTTCGCCACTACACCCAGCCCTAAAGTCACGACTTTATCCACAGCTCGCCCAGGTCACGCCATCCTGCGACGCCCTTCAGGCCGTTCGAACTCCCGTAGCCTGTGGCCGTTTAACCTGGATCCTCCCAGAGCTGTCACACTCTTCCAGGGAAAGACCAAGAAAGCCTGACAGCACAATTCCCACAGGTAAGTCGGGTCACAGAGAATCATTTGGTTTAGCGACGCCATGCCGATGCGACGGGAATCGTTTAGCTCGGTCTAGAAGGGACCCTGGCAGGAGGCAGCGAACTACAAAGAGAAGCCATGCAGGAATCCCTGCCCGTCCATTCGTCAGCACCTTACCCGCAACTGTAAATAAGCCCCGGATATCTCGTTGATTGAGGGCCAGTGAACCGGTAAAGTTAAGAAGGCCATCTCCATATTCGCGCCTTGTCAGGAGTGGCTTGCGCTCTTCAAACCATGAGAAGCTCGTTTGCCATGGAGCCTGAGAAGACAGAGAATGAGGACGGCTTACATATTCTAGAAGTACATCCGGAAGAATGACCAGTCGGGTATTCGGCAACTGGTCAGCTCGCAACAGGAGATCCCAGTCCTCATGCAAGTTAGAGGTCGGCTCTAGGCCTATGACGTCCAAGAGACTGCGGTCGAAGAGCAACATCGACGAACCAAGCCCTGTCTCCCCGGGACGGAATGTTTGGCGGCAAAATAGGTAATGTGCAACGGTCTCATCGGGAGAGAGGAGTCTGCGTGGGACGATGCCTATATTGTCGCCGTGCTCATTATAGATCGCGGAGCGACAAGCTACCACAACATGATTCGCGCCGGCGGACATTTCACGCAGTGCAGACTGCATCTGTAACTCGAGCTTATTCGATCGCCAGCGGTCATCATCGTCAAGGAAGGCAATGTAGTCGGAGTGACTGGCCAGTATTCCGGCTAACCGAGCGGAGTTTGGCCCGCGTTGTTTGTCACCGTATACCAAGTGAAGGCTTGGTTCGCTCGGGAGGTTTCGGATGTCAACGCATCCCGGCGGACCGTCGACGCTTACGACTATTTCTAGGTTCTCGTATGACTGTGTGGTTACGCTATGGACGGCTGCCTGGAGAGAGGCTCGCCCAAGGGTTGGAATTATGACAGCGACACGAGGGAGGTTCGTCATGGGTGAGAGATTCGAGTCGTGCACGCGACGCGGTCACATTCCTCGAACGGCTCGAGTTCTGCGGCAGGGCCGCTGATGGTGAAGGTATGACCGTCGCAGCTGCTCATCCGCTGATAGATGTTCTCTTCGCCGTGTGGCGAGGACGCGCTGGAGGAGGAAGCCCACGAGGGGATGATTGCCGCCGTTGTGGCTGGCGCCAAGAGTTGTCCACTTTGACCCTTGCAAGTGGGTAGCGCTTCCAGACAGGCCGCGCTCGCGGCCGACTGGGCGAAAGACGTTGACGCGCGCTCGTATCTGCAGGCCGATAAACGGGTATGTTCCCGGTTGGTACTGGTACTACCGGCGGGACCCTTGCTGGGCTGCAACGACACTTGTGAATCAGCGGGATAGCTCTGCCAAGGTACACTTGTTTGTGGAGAAAAGTGTCGGAGAGTTCGCATAACTGTAGCTGTACTCCCAGCTTGTAATGGCCACGCGGAACGGGTTCGCCGTTTGTCTCAAGGTTAAAGCAATAAGTCTAAGCCCGAGGGAGGAAGCTCTCTTTCTTGGAAGGAGAATGACACGAGGATCGGTCGGTGTCAAGAAGCTGAGCCGGCAAATAGGCCTTCATGTCCTGTTCAGGCTGCCTTCTTGCCAGTCGGATAGCGAGTTCCTGAGGTCTTTGCTTTTCTTCGGGATGCCCTGAACCCGGCGTCGAGGATTTCGGTGGACTGGCTGGTGTGGCGATCGTTACACGAAGTAGCCGAAACCCCCTCCGGACCCGAGCAGGGGTCAGCTGAGCTGGCCGGAGTTTGGCGCGACTTTCCCTGCGGAGGCGATGCGCGAGCCTGTGACCTGGGCGATCTGTGGATAAAGTCGTGGTTCTTTTGGGGGGGTGCGGCTCTCCCGGAGGGACGTGTCACCAGGACTTTCCCTTCAGCTGAGGTACTGAGCCAGCCGTAGGGGACGTCGATACTCAACACCATTTACCATCTCCGGTTCGCGACCGTCCAGTCTGTTATGGCATCACTAACAGATCGGAGGTGCCATGATGGTCAGGTTGGCTCGAACGAGAGCTCCGAGGGTGCTGCCCGGCTCGCTTATCACGCTGCGACGCAAGTGCGGCAAGGCGAGTTGTCGCTGCGCCGCGGGTGACCCCCACGAGAGCCCCGCCCTCTCCTACAGCGTGGCCGCTCGTACCAAAATGCTCACCCTGCGCCCCGAGGAGGTCCCCGCCGTCGCCCGGGCCGTCGCCCGCTACCGAAAGTCGGTCAACGACCTCGAAGTGGAGGCCCGGGACGAGCTCGAGGCCCTGGTGGCCCGGGTGCAGGCCCGCCGCAAGGGCCAGGCCCGATGAGCCAAGACGAGGGCGACGCCTTCGCCTCGTCGCGTGAGCACTTCGAGCAGGTCGTCCTGTTCTTGGGCACCGATGAGGCGATGGTGCTGGAGCACGGTGCGCTCGAGGAGCGTCTCGAGCGCGACAGTCGTGAGGTGTTCCGCCGGCTCTTCCAGGACCATCCTGCTCCACGAGGCGCTCTGACATATCCCCCACGCAGTGGGGAGGGATTGGAGGTGACGTCCCTGGGTCCAATGGCTGACCCGGACTCGAAAGAGAAAGGGGACAGCAGCATGCCATTGAGCCGTCTCTCGTGCCCAGGCGTACGGGGGGTCGGCTCGGCGCGCTCCTCGTGGCCCACATGGCCACAGGCCGCTCCCGAAACGTCGGCATCGGCGCCGTCCCGAACAGCTGGCTCTTCCCCGGCCACCTACCTGGGCGGCCGATCACCGCCTCTTATCTCGGCCAACGTCTCGGCGCGTTCGGGATCGATGCTCGGTGTTGCCATCGCCACGGCTGTTGCTTGGGTGCACGCCGCGGGAGGTGACTGGGCCAACTACGCGGCGCTTGTCACCGAAGACAACCCCCAGTGCTAACCAGTGCTCAATCTCCCGCCAGATGCAACACCTGTGAGCCAGAACAAGGGCATTCGACATGATTGGAATATCGGTGTGTACCAGTTTGAACGCCGGTGTGTCGCTCCAGTCGCTCATGGCCCTCCTCGGGCACGTCTCGGCGGAGATGAGCCTTCGCTAAGGGCGGCTCTTCGACGTCACCGTTCGCGCCGAGTACGAGCGGGCCCTCGACCTCGCCAAGGCTCGGATTGGTCCCTTGCCGACCGGCCGCGAGCGGATCCCCACCATCGACGACGGTGACTGGAGAGAAGCACCGGCCATCAAAGCGCGCCTTGCTGGCGGCTATTGCCTTCGGGCCCCGGCGCAGGGCGCCTGTCCCTACGCCAACATCTGCGAGCACTGCCCGAGCTTTCGCACCGATGCGGCCAGCATCACGGTTCTCGGCGCGCAGAAGCTTGACGCCGTGGCGTTGGCCGAAGACGCAGAACGCCGAGGATGGGTCGAGGGGCCGAGCGTCACCGTCGCCTCGTCGCCCGCCTCGACATATTGCTGGCCGAAGGGAACACCGGGTGACCTCTCCCGAGACGCTCGCCCGCGTCGAGCGCGCCTGCGCCGAGCTGCTGACAGACCGTGGACCGTTCAGCTTCGCTGCTGTTGCCATTAAGGCAGGAGTGAGCCGCACCACGCTCTATCGCGACGAGAGCCTTCGTGCCGTCGTCGAGGAACACCGAATGAGAAGCCGAGACCCTTACAGCCTGTCGGGCCTCGCCACGGAGGTCGCCCACCTCCGCACCGCCGTCGAGGCCCTGGCGGCCCGTGTACGCCATCAGGAGGAGCAGCTCGGGCGCCTCGGCTCGAAGCCGCACCGCGGCCGCAGGGCGAACTGAACTTTGGGGATAAGTGCCCCCGCCTGTGCGCCGATTAGCAGGTTAGAGCAACGACAACCCGTACTCTGAAAGCCAGTTCCGCACCATGAAGTACCGACCGACGTATCCCGAGCGTTTCGGGAGCTTCGAGGATGCGCACGCCTTGTGCGGCCGATTCTTCCCCTGGTACAACGACGAGCACCGGGCGCTCGTTCTCGAAGCGGCTTACGCCGCACATCCCGAGCGTTTCGTGCGCAGGGTGCCGACCCCACCGGCACTACCCCAAGCTGTCTGGATCAACGAACCAGAGGAGGTGGTCGCCACGCCACAGTGAACCCGAGAAGAATCTGCCTCACCGGGGTTGACGGGCGCCGTGGTCAGCAGGTCGATATCATCAAGCGTGAGTTGGCGGTGCAGATGGCCCGTCTCGGCTTGCGGTCCTCGAGGTCTCGAACAGGCGCAAGCCCAGGTTTCGGCTGCTGAAGCTCGGCCGAAGGCAACATCACCCAAGAGAGAAGAGGTCCACGATCACCGAGGAGATAAGGCGCGTACTTGGTGAGCATGCACGGCTGACAGTCAGCATTGCTGACCTGAGCGATGTGGACGACCTTTTCCGGTTGGGCATGACTTCTCACGCCAGTGTGAGCGTGATGCTCGCACTCGAGGACGCCTTCGGGGTGGAGTTCCCCGAGCCCATGCTCAAGAAGAGCACTTTCGAGTCCATCGCTTCGATTGCGAATGCCATCGCTGAGCTGCTTGGGCCAGTTTCAGCCGACTGAGGCCGTCAGTTAACAGCAGAGTGGAGACTTGACATTCTCGACTCCCGAGCAGTCTAACCGGTGGAGGAATCTTCCTTTCGGACCCTTGCCTCGGGAGGTCTGAACTCAGGAACGACCTTCTCGAGAATCTGGGCCGTGAACAGCCTCATGATCTCCGAACGCCCGGCGAAGTTGAAGAGCGAGTGGTCCATCGACTTGACGAGTTCGAAATGGCAGCGTCCTGAGCGTTCGAGCCGTCGCATGGCCCACCGGGACCGCTTTGCGTACTGCGAGAACTCGGGCTCGCTACAGATCACGAGTAGCTCAGTGCCCCTGCGGGTGAGAGTCTCGAGTGGTCTGGTGGAGGAGGGGTACAGCTGCAACTTGTCAAACACCCACCACGCCAAGGCTGGCGTGATTGCCACGCTCAGATGCACTATTTGATCGTTTTCACGCAAACGGCGAATCAACGAACTGAGTGGTCGAACAGCTTGCCGGCGTGAGTCGACAGCCCCTCTCTCGGTTAGCTCTGGCGGGACTATGGGCAAGCCCGGGTTGATGAGCCATACTCGACGAGAGTTCAGAAGTAATGCGCCCTCTAAGGCGTGGTAGGCCCCCGAGCAAAGCCCTGTTAGCACGACACTGGTGGGATCTTGAGGGGCTATGAAGCGCGCCGCGTCGACCATGTCCTCGATTGCTTCCGCTGGGTAGACAACATCGGGTTTTCGGCCCGGCCGCGTGGGACTGTCGCCGAGACCAGCCAGATCGACGCGCAGCACCCGTACGCCCTGCGCAGCCCAGCTTCGTGCCATCTCGACCCAGAGACGACCCGGCCCTGTGTGTGGACCCCGCCCGGAGTTCATGAACAAGACCGTCGGCACGGGAACGGGCTCAGCATCCTGCAGCTCGGTAACTATCCCGAAGAGGTGTTCGGCTCCGATTCGCACAGTCCGCTCGATGATGTTCTGGCCGAAGTTCGACCGAGCGACAATCGCCGTTGGCGACGCCCCGGGTTGGGAGCGGACTTCGGTCCGAACAATGGGACCGTCAAGTGCTCTGGACGTCCAGAACGCTATATCCTTGATGACCTGCGCAGGCATGACTGAATAGCCGGGCTCGACCGCGATGAACTGGGCCTGACCGATCGCGTCACCGTGTTCAATGTTCTGCGCGGACAGCCGTTCTCGAATGCCCGCGCTAGACGGCCGTTCGGGCCGCGTGAGCAGTAACAACCGCGGCGCCGACTGGCCTACAGAGTCCTCTAGTCGAAGTACCCGGATCGCTTCGGCAAGGTCTTCTGGCAAGAGCAGACCAGGGATCTCGAGCCCATTCACCGAGACCGGATCTCCTTGTTGATCGTTGCTTATCGCCACGGCGAGCATGCGCTGTTCTCGTAAGAACCCACGCCCGGTCTCGCAGGGGTCCCAGAGAACGAGCGCCTTTACGTCGTTGTCACCAGCAGCACCAGCCGCGAGAGTCGCGCCGAGTCGGAGGCCGATCAGCCCGATACGGGAAACTCCCGTGTTCCGCACAAAGTCGACTGCTGAACCGATGTCCGACAGCCAGGTGTCGACGCCGACCAGGTCATCGGGATCCCCAGCCGAGTCGCCGGTACCTGTGTAGTCGAATTGCAGCGTCATCACACCATGCGCTGCCAACTTCTCTGCGAGGCACCGGTAGGCGCGATATGCCGAAAGTGCTTCCAACCCGATGGGTCGACACAGAACGACCCCAGCGTTTGCCTCCTCTGGGAGATGGAGCCAGCCGAACAGCGGTCGGTCAGCCGGTCCGAACCAAATCGGGGTTGGGTTCAAGCCTTCACTTCCTCAGACGGCCTCTGCAGTTGACAACCTGCTCTCGTCTGGCCGCGTGCGGTCTATTCCAGCGCATTTGGCAGCATTCCCACGGAAGTGCCCGAGGTTCTCACAGGGGCCCATTATGGCTCGGGTACGGCTCGTGCCGGAGAGACTGCACTCATGGACAGCCTCAGGCGACCGACGCGTTCACGGCCAGACGCGGGACCGCACGCCCGCCGGCCAGGTATCGGGGTTGAGCCCGTAAGTACGCAGCAAGGCGAGCGTGACCCGCTCGACACCAAAGCCGACACACGCGGTGTGCGCGTCATCGCCGTTCGCAGACTCGATCCCGAAACCAATCCCGAAATGATCGCGGTGATAGTTGGCTGAGGCTATTGCTGTCGGCTGGGCTTCAGGGTGAATGGCGCAAACAATCTCGTGCTTGAGCGTCTCGGCGCGTTGGCTCGAGGCGAGCATCCGTCCAGCTCGGCCGAAGAAGGGATCGTGCGCGATCACCGTGTCGACGGCGAGACCAAGCCCCGACAGCAGATTGGCGGACCGTTCGAGCCAAGTGTCGCGGTGGGCGACGGCACCGTCGGGGTCACCCAGGTATACGAACTCGTGCATGCGGAACACCTGCATCCTGGCAGGATCGAGGCTCGGCTCGTGACGGAAGCAGTGTCCGAAGACCTCGAAGCGGCGACCGCCGGCGGGAAGGCGTCCTGAACACAAGGGATAGAGTGCTTGGCATGCCGCGGAGCACAGCGCCATGTCCGACGGCTCGAGCAATTCGGCCCAGTTCTCTCCGCGCTCAAGCCGTTCCAGGAGCTGGGCATGCAGGTTGTCGTCGCCGACGAAGACGTTGACTGAGCCCAGTAGGTCGGGAAACGAGCGCAGATAGCCGCTGCGCTCAAGAAGAAGTCGCGGGACGAGAGCTGGGAAGTGGAGAACCGAAGCATGCTGATCTGCTCCGGCCGCAGTGATGAGATCATCGATTCCCCGAACCACTTTTTCGAAGCTGCCCGAACGAAGGTAGAGGCCATTGACACCGGTGTCGATGAGCAAGCCGCTGGCAAGAAGCTCCGATCGGAAGTCCGTGGTCACGGGTCGCTCCGCCCGAGCGCGAAGACGACAGCGGCAGCGAGGTTCCCCTCGTGGCTGAGGCTCACGGCGAAGTCGCTCAGGCAAGCTCGTCTGGCGAGCGTGGCTGCGTAGCCGCTGAGCTGCAGCGTGCACCGCCCGCTCTCCTCCTGCCGGACTTCAATCGAGCGCCAGGCCGGCAGACGGTCACTCGGCCCGAGGGCCTTGATCGTCGCCTCCTTCGCCGCGAAACGAGCAGCGAGGTGACGGGCACACACCTCTCCCGCACCCGATGCACAGGCCACCTCATGAGCGGTGAACACGCGACTGAGATAACGACCACCGAAGTGCACCAGCGCTGCTTGCACCTCGTCGACGGCGACAAGATCGACACCAACGGCCAGCCTTGGCTGGTTTCCGTGTCGCCTCTCTACGCTTTGGTCCAAGTTGCTCACGTCGCAGCGCTCAGTGCCTGATCGATATCAGCGATGAGGTCATCGACGTGCTCGATGCCGATCGACAGCCTGATCGTCTCCGGCGCCACACCCACCAAAGCTAGCGCCTCAGGAGACAGCTGACGGTGGGTGGTCGAGGCAGGGTGAGCAACCAGTGACTTGGCGTCACCCATGTTCACAAGGCGTTTGAAGAGCCTGACCGAGTCGAAGAAACGGATCCCGGCGTCGTAGCCGCCGGCGACGCCGAAGGTGATGATCGAGGGGCAGTGGCCTTTGAGGTAGCGCTGGGCAAGCTCGTAGTAGGCGAACCCCGGATCTCCGAGGTAGCTCAACCACTCCACACGTGGGTCGGCCGCGAGATAGCTCGCTATGGCTCGCGTGTTCGATTCATGGCGTTCGAGTCGGACCGCCAAAGTCTCGAGGCCTTGGAGCAGGAGAAAGGCACCGAGCGGGGAAAGCGTCGACCCACTGTTGCGGAGGCTGACGGTGCGACACCGCACGGCATAGGGGGCCTCGGGGAACCGCTCTGAGTAGATGACTCCGTGGAAAGCCGGTTCGGGCCGGTTGAAAAGGGGGAACCTGTCGGGATGCTCGGCCCATGGGAAGCGGCCGGCATCGATGATCGCGCCACCGAGTGTGGAGCCATGCCCGCCGATGAATTTCGTCAAGGAGTGCACCACCACGTCCGCGCCGTGTTCGATCGGCTTTAGGTACATGGGTGTCGCGATCGTGTTGTCGACGATGAGAGGGATGCCGCGACGATGAGAGAGCTCGCTGACAGCATCGAGATCGACGACATTGAGTGCGGGATTCCCGACGGACTCACAGAAGATTGCCTTGGTGCTCGCGTCGATCAGCGGTTCGATGCACTCCGGGCGGTCACTGTCGGCAAAGCGTACCTCGATGCCCTGTCTCGGCAGCACATAGGCGAAAAGCGTGTAGGTGGACCCATAGAGCTGTGGTGCGGTGACGATGTTGTCGCCCGCCGAGGTGAGGTTCAAGATCGAGTAGTTGACCGCCGCGGCCCCCGAGCTCAAGACCACGGCTCCCGCCCCACCTTCCAAGGCCGTGAGGCGCTGTTCCAGCACGGCATTTGTCGGGTTGTTGAGCCGGTTGTAGTGGAAGCCGGGAATGTCGAGGTCGAAGACGGCTCCCGCGTGTGCCGCGTCATCGAACTCATGGGCGATCGTCTGATAAATAGGCACTGCAACCGCCCGGGTCGCATCGGGTGTGTAGCCGCCGTGGATCGCCACCGTCTCGTCATGCACCGCACTGCCTCCTGTGCTGGATGAGCCGAAGCCAGTTCGCATAGAGCCTCGCCCCTGAATCCTGCCAGGTGTTGACAAGACGCTGTGCCACCTGCTCGAAAGGAAAGGACGACATGAGCTCAGGGTCAGTCGGGTTGGCGAGCGCCCGCGCCGCGAAACTCTCGAGGAGCCGGTGACTCTCGTCGTCGACGTAGCCCACCGGGATCGCCGGTACGGCACTCCGCTCGCCTTCGAGGAAACGCCGCAGGTCCCGCCGGTACTCGCGCAGGAGACTCGTGGTCGAGTACTCCGGATGGCCCTGGACGAGGACGAATGTGCACGCGCCCCGGTCCTTCACGGCAACTGTCCACGTCATCTCCGGTGACTCGATCAGATTGGAGTACCCGTCTGCCTGAAGGAGAGCTGTCGGTAGGTCGTTGAGGCGCGAATGAGGCATGTGCACAAGCCCGCCGAGTCCTTCGGTGAGCGGATGGTCGGCTCTGATTGCCTGGACGAAGACGCCCGAGCACTTGACGGCAAGGGTGTGTCGCTCGATTCCGTCGAAGAGCAATGCGGCTGCATGTGCGGCGAGGCAGGAGAGCAGAGCGGACGCTGTGGAATCCTCTGCCCAACCGATGAGCTCGGCCAGGGCTTCCCAGTACGGCTCCGCCCTGAGATCGCCAGCAAGCGGCTCGGTTCCCGTGACGATTAGACCATCTGTTCGCCGCCCGTACACATCGTCAATGCGGTGGTAATCCTCGTCGACGCGCTGTTGGATCGCCGTGCTTCGCGCGAGACCCGGGAGCACATACCGCGTGACGCGCACAGGGATGTCGCCCAATTCGCGAGCCGCGCTTTCCAGAAGACCGATGAACTGCCTCTCAGTCGCCTCGAAGGCTGAATCCGGCATGTTGTTGACAAAGGCGATCTCGACGCTCGAGCTGTCTGGGCCCCGTGCGCGCTGACCTGCGATCTCGTCACCTTCGGTCGCACGAGTGCCGTCACCGGGTGAGGCGATAACCAGTGAGATCCGATCTTCTCCAACCGTCAGGCCGTGTGGCCACCCGCCGAACAACTTTAGGTGGTGTCTCGACGTCCGGGTGGCCCGCACCGAGCCGCGCCGCTTCAGCCCATTATCTCTGCGACGCAGTGCTGCGCGTCGAGGAAAGCCCGCAGGCGGCTCTTCGGGGACGGGACGTAGTGGGTGAAGTACCGCACGCCCTCGGTGAGTGAGCCGAACAGCCAGATTCTTTGCGCCGGCCGCCCCCAGGCATCGATCGGGTGGAACGCCTCGTTCAAGGCAACGCTGCCGACCTCCGTCTCGCCGTAGCAGAGGGGCCGGAGCCTGCCGGCCTGCCAGAGGTTTGTCAGCAGGGAGGAGGTCGAGCGCAGCACCGTCGGGTTCTCGAGGTGCCCATGGATGAGCCAGTTCACCTGCTCGCAGTGCGGTTGCTCGAAGTGGCTCGAACCCAGCGTGAATCCCTTGGTCCCGGCCGGCTCGACCGACGGCGACGGCCCGAAGGTCACCGTGACGATGTTCGCGTCGATGAGAGCGAGGAGCTGCTTGGAACGCGCCGCCGGCGGGCCGGCCACGATGCGGTTGACCCTTGTCTTGATGTTGTCGCGGAAGTCGACATAGGAGTCGAGGGTGAGGCCTTTGAACTCGATCACTGTGCGCATGAGGTCCCGCAGGTGGCGGAACACCTCGTAGGCGGACTTCACCGGTGCGGAGCCCCCGCGCAGCGACTCGCGGAGATCGGCCTCGACCAGCGAGTAGATCTGCGACTCGTAGTCCTTGGAGGAGATGTAATCGCCACGGGGGCCGAAGAAATGTACCCACGGGTCGAACTTGCCGTAGAGACCGGCGAGGCTCACCACCAAGGTCTCATATGACCCGTCGTGCCAAGCCCGGCCCAGCAGCCTCGTGACCGCGTCGGACTCTGCGCGGCCGTTTGCGAGCAAGGCCGCCTGGGCGTAGTACCGGATCTGCATCTCCGCAAGGATCAGGGGCAGGACCGCGGAACGAAAATCGATCTGGCGACTGGGCTGCCCCGTTGCCTGGCCGCCCTGAATCGCCCCGATCGCCTCTTTGGTGCAGACGACGGCCTGGAACTCGTCGCTCTCGTCGACGGTCGCGACCGCCTTGGAGCAGTAGGGGAAGCCGCTGCGGGAGAAGAGCCGGAGCATCGGCTCGTCTCCCGAGCCGAGATAGCGCAGCCGGTCGCCGCTTTCGGCGAACGAGCCGCCTCTTCCCACCGTGAGAGCCATCACGACGTCGGTCGCCACCAGCCCCATGCCCTCGACGGCCACGGTGGCGCCGCGTGGGATGGCCCGTGTGTAGCGATCAACCGGGTACGGCCTCGGTATCAGGGCCGGGTTGCCGTCCGGTTCGACGTTGTCGGTGTGCCCGGAGGTCAAGATGACGTGATCGACGTCGAGGTAGTCCCCGTTCGCCAGGAGAACGCGCTCGCGCTCATCGGCCCGGCTCACGATGTCCACCGCTTCGGTGTGGTGGTGGACGATCTGCACCTTTGCGGGCGCCGACGCGACAAGCGTCGTGTAGAACCACTGCAGGTACTCGCCCATGAGCCGGCGCGGGACGTAGTCGTCGCGGGTTATCTCGCGCCCGGCGCTGTCGACCCGGCATGTGTCGCCCACCCAGCGGTAGCCGGCGGCGGTGAGCCACTCGTGCAAGCCGACGGCGTAGCTGGGCGATGGGCCCTCGTCCTGCCAGGGATAGAGGGAGACCTGCCCGCAAGGGGTGTTGAGTATCAGATAGTCGGGCTGGTTCACCGCGTAGACACCCGAGCCCGGCGTTCCGGGCTCGACGACATGAACCCGTACTGGTCCCCACTGCGAGCGCGAACCCGTCACGATGCGCTCGAGGAAGCTCAGCCCCCAAGAACCCAGGCCGATGACTGCGATTTCCATCAGAAGACTCTGGTCGGGCAAGAGACCATTGGCCGAGATTACTACTGTGCTCTGCCCGTCCCCGACGGGGTCGCCCTGCGTTGACCGGACACGACGTCGCGGCACGATCACGCAGAATTGTCACTCAGAGGAGTCGGCCCGCGGCGCCCGACAGCCGCATAGTGAGCCCACTGCGCCGGGTTAGGATCATTCCATGGCCCCCGAGAAGCTTCACTGGTCTCACCTGTATCGAGAGGTCGTCACCTCCGGTCTGTGCACAGGGTGCTCGGCCTGCGTGGTCGTCTGCCCCTATGACGTACTCGGGTACGACGACAAGAACGGTGTGTACCGTCCCTTCCACGTCCCGGAGATGGGCGGGACGGACAACTGCACCCACGGCGAGAAGGGCTGCACTCTCTGCACGAGAGCCTGCCCACGGTTCCGTTCCTGGGAGAGCGAAGTCGACACGTTCCTCTTCGGACGCGAGCGCGAGGACAACGAGGTGTACGGCATCGCGCAGGACGTGATCCTCGCCCGGGCCACCGATCCGGAGCTGCTGGCGGCCGGCCAGGACGGCGGTCTCGTCTCGGCGCTGTTGGTCTGGGCGCTCGAGCACGACATGATCGACGCGGCGCTCGTCTCGGACCTCGAAGGGGACGGGACCACCTGGAAGGCTGTGCCGGGTGTCGCGCGCAACAGAGCCGACGTGATCGCGGCGGCGGGCTCCCGCTACACCTATTCCGCCAACCCGAGCGCCTACGCCGCAGCAATCGACGGCGGTGCCGAGCGGATCGCGCTAGTCGGCATGGGCTGCCAGGCCTCGGTCCC
Organism: uncultured Acidimicrobiaceae bacterium; assembly: GCA_963807575.1. Lineage (GTDB taxonomy): Bacteria > Actinomycetota > Acidimicrobiia > Acidimicrobiales > Bog-793 > Fen-455. The sequence goes on along the minus strand of CAWECD010000024.1, from coordinate 4,593 downwards.
GGCGATCATGTCCGCGCGCAGGGCCGGCAAGGTCGCGAGGCGTTTCGTGCTGACGATCGGGCTCTTGTGCTCGAAGTCCTTCGACGACGCGATCTTCCCCGAGCTGTTCGAAGCCCGCTACGGCTTGGCCCGTCGGGACATCGTGAAGATGAACATCAAGGGCATCTTCCAGGTGTGGACCCGCGATGGCGTGCTGCACGAGGTCCCGCTCAAGGAGGCGTACCAGTGGACACGCGAGGGCTGCAACCACTGCCCCGACTTCGCGGCCGAGCACGCGGACATCTCCACGGGCGGCATCGGCGCCTTCCCCAATTGGACGCTCACAATGGTCCGGACCGACAAGGGCCGGGAGCTGATCTCGGCGATGCAGGCCGCGGGCGCGATCGAAGTGCGCTCCGCCTTCGACGACGACCCCGACGCGATAGCGCTGCTGCGCAGGCTCGCTCGTGTGAGCCGCCGCCGGTGGCCTGAGGACATCGAGGAGCAGGCTCCGAGAAGGATCCCAGTCGCCAGCGCCTGAGGCCCGGGTCCCAAGGGGCCTACGCGCCCAGCTCGCGGGCGCGCGTCAGCAGCTTGTCGAACATCTCTGCGGTGAGCAGTCCGGTGAAGACGTTGCGCTGGCTCGGGTGGTAGGAGCACAGCAACGTGCGGGGGACTCCAGCGTGCCGGCGGCCTTGCCCATCTTGAGCGAGCTCCTCAACGGGCGGAAGTGGCAGCTCGAGGCCGTGTGAGAAACGCGCCCGTCGCTCCCCGAGTCCTCCGCCCCCCTCCGGTAGCCGCCAGAGCGCCTCGTACGCGAAGGCGCCCAGGGCGAGCAGCACGCGAGCGCCGGTGAGTGCCTGCAGTTCGGCGGAGAGGTAACAAGCGCAGGTGTCGCGCTCGAGCGGAGTCGGCTTGTTGCCGGGTGGGGCGCAACGCACCGCGGCGGTCACCCAGGCCCCGGACAGCCTGAGGCCGTCGTCGACAGACCGGCTGAGGGCCTGGTTGGCGTAACCGGCGCGGTGCAAGGCGGCGACGAGGAAGTCGCCGGAGCGGTCACCCGTGAACATCCGACCGGTCCTGTTGCCTCCGTGGGCTGCCGGGGCGAGGCCGACGATGACCAGGCGCGCCTCCGGGTCGCCGAAGCCCGGCAGCGGGCGCTCCCAGTAGCTTTCGGTCGAATGCGAGACCGGTGGGTTGGACGCTGCGACGTGGCGCCAAGCCACGAGCCTCGGGCAGAGGGAGCAGCTCGTCACCTCGCGAGCTATTTGCTCCAGGCGCCCGGCAGCCGATCGCACGGGCCAAAGGCTACGGTGTCGGTCGTGCCGACAACTCGCGCCAAGCCGCCCCGCCCCACGGTCGTGTGCTTCGTCCGGCATGGGACCACGGCAACGACCGGCAAAGTGCTTCCCGGTCGAGCAAGGGGCCTGCACCTGTCCGACAAGGGCCGCGATGAGGCGGCAAGGGCCGGCGAGTCCCTTGCCGGCATGTCGGTGTCCACTGTGTACACCTCGCCGCTCGAGCGGGCGCGCGAGACGGCTTCGGCCATCTCCAAGAGCGTTGGGAAGCCGGTCGTCGTCGAGCGCGGCCTCATCGAGTGCGACTTCGGGAGCTGGACCGGTGAGCCGATCCCGCGCTTGGCCAAGCTTCCCGAGTGGCAGATCGTCCGGCGCTTTCCGTCGAGCTTCCGCTTCCCCGAGGGCGAGTCGTTCCCAGAGCTCCAGGCACGCCTCGCCGATACCGTCGCGAGGATCTGCCGAGCACATCCCGGCGAGGTCGTCGTCGCGGTGTCGCACGCGGACTGCATCAAGATGGCGCTCGCGAGCGCGCTCGGCACGCCGCTCGACCTCTTCCAGCGGATCGTGATCGCGCCTTGCTCGATCAGCACGGTCGCGTACGGCTCCGACGGGCCGGCGGTGCTGGCCATGGGTGCCATCGGTGCGCCGGCAGGCCTTGTATCAGCTCCTGGGACATCGCGTGGCTGAGGACCTCGAGCTTGCCAACCCCGACCGGGTGACGGTCGGGGCGATCGGTCCGGTGGGTGAGCGTGTGTTCCTGCTCCAGGTGCGTGAGGGGCCGATCTTGAAGACGGTCAAGGTCGAGAAGGCGCAAGTGTCTGCGCTGGCGCGTTTCCTCGGCAGGCTGCTCACCGAGCTCGAGCGCCCGGGTGAGCTGCCGTCCGGTGACGAGCTTGCTCTCGAGCCGTTCGGTGAGCCGGACTTCGTGGTTCGCTCTCTCGGTGTCAGCTATGACGATGACCTGGACCGCATCATCCTCGTGGCCGACGAGATCGACCGTACCGAAGCCGAGACCAGTGTCGAGGCCCTGTTCGGTCTTGGCGGTGACTCGGAGCCCGAAGCCGACACAGGCGAGAGCGTGCGGCTGGCGATGACCCGGGAGCAGGCTGCTGCGCTGGCCATTCGCGGGACAGAGCTCGTCGAGGCGGGCCGGCCCCCTTGCCCGCTCTGCGGGTATCCGCTCGATCCGAGAGGCCACGTGTGCCCGAGGACGAACGGCCACCGCCCGCCGCTGACCTGAGCGGACCTGGCTGGCTCGAGCTTCTCTCCGAAGGAGAGCTCGAAGTCCTGGGCAGGCTTCCGTGGAGCTCGAACTACTCGTTCCTCGCGACGATCCGGCTCCGAGGGATCGAACAGCGTGCCGTCTACAAGCCTGGACGAGGCGAGCGCCCGCTGTGGGACTACCCAGGTGGTCTCTTCCGCCGTGAGGTCGCTGCCTACGAGCTTTCCGCCGCGCTTGGCCTCGGCATCGTGCCCGAGACGGTGCTGCGCCACGACGGGCCGCACGGCGAGGGATCGGTGCAACGTTTCGTCGACGCGGACTTCTCCGAGCACTACTTCACGCTGTTGAGCGAGCCCCTCCACCATGCCCAGCTCAGGCGGATCGCGGCGTTCGACCTCCTCGCGAACAACGGCGACCGCAAGGGCGGCCATCTCATCATCGACTGGGAGAGGCGGATCTGGGGGATCGACCACGGCCTGTGCTTCCACGTGGAGGCAAAGCTCCGGACGGTGATGTGGGACTTCGCCGGCGAGGAGCTGCCGGCCGAGCTGCTCGCGGGCTGCGAGCTGGTCGTCGACGCGGTTCCGGACCCGGTCGCGGCGCTGCTGGGGCGCGACGAGTGCGCAGCACTGCGGCGTAGAGCCGTCCGGTTGCTCCGAAAGCCCCGGTTCCCTTCGCCGCGCGACGACTACCGGGCTTATCCCTGGCCGCTCGTGTGAGCCGAGGATGCAGGATCTCTTGGCGGTAGGTGGACAAGCAACGATCTCGCCCAGGCCTTTTCGAGCTTTCCTGGCCGTGAAGGTCGCCGACTCATGGGCGATGCCCAGCTTCGGGAAGGAGCGCAGGTTCCGGGAGACCTCGATCAACTGGCTCCGCCAGCTTGCGGCTGCTGGGCACACGAAACATTACAGTTGCCATCGTGCGTCGGTCAGGGAACAGCCCGAGCATGTGCTGGTTGCCGGGAGCAGAGCACGTGTCGAACCAGCGGGCGTCGGTCTCGCGGTCGAAGTGCTCCATCGCAGCCAGGAAGACCTCGACCCCGGGGCCGAACTTCGCGAGATTCTCGTCGTAAGCGGTGCGATAGGCGAATACGCCCTCACCGGCGCGCAAGCAGCAGATCATGGCGATGGGTGTGCCGCCACCCTCGAGGGAAAGGAACCACATGCGGCCGTTATCGATATAGCGACCGCACACCGCCTCGAAGAATTTGGTCGTGGCCGCCTGGCGCCCGAAAGCAAGGCCGTCGGGCTGGTGGCCTTTCCACCCTGAGGCTTCCAGCCGCAAGAACGCGTCGACGGCGGCGCAGTCGGTCCTCACACGCAATCTCGGGCTTGTCCCCAGGGCGGCGCTCAGATGCATGTGGTGCTGGCGTATCGTGCGGCGCCGGTTCTTCCCGATGTCCCTCAGCCAGTAGCACTCCTCATCTCCGAGCCGACGGCGAAGGAATCCTCTTTCCCAGACGTCGAACTCGACCAGGGGGCTGTTCGTCTCGACGGCTACATCCCTCAGCAGCTGGGTGGTCGGGCCGCCGTACCCGAGCCACTCCATGATGACCAGGTTCGCCCCCCGGCGCTCGGCCTCCCGCCTGATCTCCGTCATGACGCACGCGAGCGCTTCGTGCCCTCCTTCTGCGCTGACAAGTGGCGTGCCGAGTGTGACGGCGACGGGCGCCACCCGTGTCTCCAGGGCAGAGTGCTTTCCGCGACCGCCGGTTCCGCTCTGGTCGGCTGTGACCTCCACTATCGGCAGGCACGCTTGGACGGCACCCTCGTGCTCGGCCAGGACCAGCATGGTTGTCGGTGGCTCATCGAGGTATTCGAGGGCTGGCAGCAGCCAGTCTGGCTCGAAGAAGGGATTGGGCTCAATCGAACAAGCCGCGCATTTGGACCACCCAGCCAGGTCCGTGCTCGTGAGCTCGTTAGGCGCGATGACCCGAGCCCGCATGCGCCCACTGTAATCCGGTCATGCCCTGGGTCTTCTGAAGCAGCCGGCGAAGATCGTGGGGGTTGTGGTCATTCAGGGATTCACAGTGGTTGTGACGTGACACAGCGACCACTCCGGGCAGTTCCCTAACCAACCCCCCGGTGCCCGCCT
>CAWECD010000023.1:0-62519 GCA_963807575.1 uncultured Acidimicrobiaceae bacterium | reverse complement strand
TCCACGCGATCGAGGAAGTCGTTCACCGTGCGCATGAACAAGTCCCGCTCTTCGTGGAACGGGGTATGGGAGCTGTTCTCGAAAATCACCAGCTCCGAGCCGGCGATGCCCTTCTGTATGTCTTCGGCCTGATTCGGCCGCAGCTCGTCGTAGCGGCCGCTCATCACCAATGTGGGGACGCCGATCTCGCCCAGGCGGTCGAAGACATCCCAGTCACGGAACCGTCCTGTGACCGTGAACTCGCTGGGCCCGTTCATAGTCTCGTAGACAACGGGGCTCATTTCGGCGAAGGTGCGCTCAAGGCCGACCGGCCAGGGATCGAGACGGCAGAGGTGGCGCTTGTAGAACACGCTGACCGCCCCTGTGTACTCGGGGCAGGACGTGAAGCCGGTCTGTTCGTGCCTGGTTATCACGTCCTGGACATCGGGAGGCAGTTCTGCGAAGAGTTCCGCGCATCCTCGCACCCAACGCGGCATACTCGCCGGACTCCCGGACATCAACAAGCTGACCAACGAGGCCGGTTGATAGTCGAGGACGTATTGCATGGACAACTGCCCACCCCACGAGCTTCCGAAGAGGTGGAACCGATCGAGCTCCAGAGCACCTCGTACAGCCTCGACCTCGCGGACGAAATGCGGGACCGTCCACAGCGACGTGTCGTCCGGCTTGTCCGAGCCCCCGCAGCCGAGCTGGTCGTAGAAGATGACCTGGCGTCGGGCGCCCAGGTCTTCTAGGGGTTCGATGTAGTTGTGCGTCATGCCCGGCCCACCGTGCAGGCAGAGCAGAGGGATGCCTCCCTCCCCCACGCTCCGGTACCAGACCCGGCCACCCGGGACGTCGATCATTCCCTCACGGATTCTCATGGCTTTCACCTCTTCAGGTTTGGACTGGACGCGTGGCCGGCACCTTCCCAGGCCTAGATCTAGCTTTCCGGCTTCGATGGGATCTCGTCGACGAATATCCTCCCTGTTTGGGCCAGGCGGTCAGGATGTTTCAACTGCAGGTACACGAGATAAGCGACACCGATCAGTACCCAGATACCGTCCACAAGGCCCGCCATGGAGGACGGGTAGGTGAGCTTGGTGATGAAACTGAAAACGCGAAGACCACCGGCAGCAAGGAATGCGGGCACGAAGGCTGCGATCCCGAGTACTGGGATGACCCCATGAAGGAATATGTTGGCGTCTTGCCTCTGGAACCGCCAGTAGTAGGTGATACAGCTTATGAGAATAAGGATGTAAATCACTATCAAAATGAGGGTGAAGAGCGTTGCCATGAACAGCCACGCCGTGTACGCCCCGTACTGAAAGCCGAGCCATAATGCAAGGCCGACCGCCACTACAAACTGCGCTATTACGGCAAAGTGCGGCGACTTCCAGCGTGGGTGAACGGTGGCCAAGATCTCCGGCAGCAAGCGGATACGACCCATCGCAAACCAGGTGCGCGTCGTGGCGTTGCTCCCGGCGTTGGCGTTGGCCAGGCAGGAGTTGCAAATTGCAATGAGGGCGACAACCCATCCCACTCCCCACACCGCCCTGGCCAGGAAAGTCCAGGGGTCGCCGTTGCCGAGGGAGGAAAAGATAGCCATGTTGCCCGAGATCGGCGAGATGCTGGCGGCGTACGTCGTGAAAACGTAGAAGACCCCTATGCATAGGCACGAGAGGATGACTGCCTGACGGATCGTGCGTTTGGGATCGCGGGTCTCCTCCGCGAGTGGCGCCGCCGACTCGAAGCCAGTGAAGGCCAGCACTGAATAGACGCAGGCGGCGATTATCCCCGACATCCCGGCGTAGCCCTTGATGTTGGCGTGTGTGGTGGTGAAGACAGAGAAGGTGTTGGCGTTGCCGGCCTTTACGATGAGCCAGAGGGCGATCAGCCCGAAGACGACGATCTCGAAAGCCCCCATCACGGTGCCGGCCCTGGTCGAGATGCGAACCCCGACGTAGCCGAGGGCCAGAACGATCAACGAGGTGGCCAGGACCCAAATCCACCAAGTGTCCTTCGTCCAGCCGAACTCCGAGTTCAGAGCGTCGGCGAGAACGAAGGAGAAATTGAGGAACAGGAAGGACGCGATGAGAGCCTCGGCGCCCGCGTAGGCCCACGCCACCAGGAAGCCGACCCACGGATGGAGGCCCTTGGAGGTGTAGGTGTAGAAACCGCCCGCCGATGGTAGGTGCTTGGCCAGCTCACCGATGGACACCGCAACGAAAAGGCAGGCGATCAGCGCCAGCACCACCGCGAGCGGTAGAGCGCGCGCCGCATAGGCCGCTCCAGCCGGGATGGAGAAGGCGACGGCCGCCGCCGGCGCCATGTGGGTGACGGACTGGAAGAGGACCTCGCGGAGCCCGATCGCGTCCTTTGCGAGGGCCGGGTCCTTGGCGGCGAGAGAGGCCATCACTACCTCCTTGGGCTTCAGGTGTTTGCATGAAAACGAGCTAGAAGGGGATTATTACAGAGGTGCGCCCGGTGTGCTAGCCCCGAGTGACCTCACGGCCAAACGTCAAGAGGCCGCAAAGAACGCCCTCCGGTGAGGGGCATTGGCGGTGTTCAGGCCCACCCAGTGACGCACCAAGTAGGACACACTTTCCTATGTCGCACCAGTATCTGATTCCGCTTCATATTCTTCACGCCGTGGCTCTCCCTACGATGCCTCTACGTCCCGTGTAAACTGACCCTGCACTCGGCAATCCGCCAGAACCGTGTGATCGTTACATGTAACAAGGAGGTGACAATGCCCAGCACGAGTTCCCGAAAGCGGGTCCGTGACCATCGGGCGCGGCTGAGAGCGCAAGGCCTACGTCCAGTCCAGATCTGGGCTCCGGACGTGCGGGCCCCCGGGCTCGCTGAGTAGGCGTACCACCAGTCCCGTGCGGTCGCCGCAAGCGTCGCCGCTGCCCACGACCAAGAGCTCATCGACTCGATCACCATCTGTCCCTTCACCACGGACCCCACCGACGCCCCGCTGTTCCGCTTGAACATTGAAGCGACCCCGCTCACGGCCTGCAGGAATCTTGCCGACTCATGGTCGACAAACTGACTACGGTGTCGCGCCTCTAATCTTGGGGTACATGGCGTCGCATTGGCGGGCACTTCGCTGCCCATCGCTCATGGTCGTTCCTCGTGCCTGATCAGCCGCGCGCCGATATCCGGGGCGGTCAGATCATCGCGACGTCGAAGCGATACCGAGAAACACGACAATCGCACCATTGAGCCGCACGAGATCGGTGTCCTCGAGGGCACCGACTTGTACCCCAAGTTTGGAGCGCGACACCGTAGTCAGTTTGTCGACCATGAGTCGGCAAGATTCCTGCAGGCCGTTGAGCGGGGTCGCTTCAATGTTCAAGCGGAACAGCGGGGCGTCGGTGGGGTCCGTGGTGAAGGGACAGATGGTGATCGAGTCGATGAGCTCTTGGTCGTCGGCCGCGGCGACGCTTGCGGCGACCGCACGGGACTGGTGGTGAGCCTCTTCAGCGAGCCCGGGGGCCCGCACGTCCGGAGCCCAGATCTGGACTGGACGTAGGCCTTGCGCTCTCAGCCGCGCCCGATGGTCACGGACCCGCTTTCGGGAACTCGTGCTGGGCATTGTCACCTCCTTGTTACATGTAACGATCACACGGTTCTGGCGGCTTGCCGAGTGCAGGGTCAGTTTGGCGCGGGACGTAGAGGCATCGTAGGGAGAGCCACGGCGTGAAGAATATGAAGCGGAATCAGATACTGGTGCGACATAGGAAAGTGTGTCCTCCTTGGTGCGTCACTGCGTGGCCCTGAACACCGTCAATGCCCCTCACCGGAGGGCGTTCTTTGCGGCCTCTTGACGTTTGGCCGTGAGGTCGCTCGGGGCTAGCACACCGGGCGCACCTCTGTAATAATCCCCTTCTAGCTCGTTTTCATGCAAACACCTGAAGCCCAAGGAGGTAGTGATGGCCTCTCTCGCCGCCAAGGACCCGGCCCTCGCAAAGGACGCGATCGGGCTCCGCGAGGTCCTCTTCCAGTCCGTCACCCACATGGCGCCGGCGGCGGCCGTCGCCTTCTCCATCCCGGCTGGAGCGGCCTATGCGGCGCGCGCTCTACCGCTCGCGGTGGTGCTGGCGCTGATCGCCTGCCTTTTCGTTGCGGTGTCCATCGGTGAGCTGGCCAAGCACCTACCATCGGCGGGCGGTTTCTACACCTACACCTCCAAGGGCCTCCATCCGTGGGTCGGCTTCCTGGTGGCGTGGGCCTACGCGGGCGCCGAGGCTCTCATCGCGTCCTTCCTGTTCCTCAATTTCTCCTTCGTTCTCGCCGACGCTCTGAACTCAGAGTTCGGCTGGACGAAGGACACTTGGTGGATTTGGGTCCTGGCCACCTCGTTGATCGTTCTGGCCCTCGGCTACGTCGGGGTTCGCATCTCGACCAGGGCCGGCACCGTGATGGGGGCTTTCGAGATCGTCGTCTTCGGGCTGATCGCCCTCTGGCTCATCGTAAAGGCCGGCAACGCCAACACCTTCTCTGTCTTCACCACCACACACGCCAACATCAAGGGCTACGCCGGGATGTCGGGGATAATCGCCGCCTGCGTCTATTCAGTGCTGGCCTTCACTGGCTTCGAGTCGGCGGCGCCACTCGCGGAGGAGACCCGCGATCCCAAACGCACGATCCGTCAGGCAGTCATCCTCTCGTGCCTATGCATAGGGGTCTTCTACGTTTTCACGACGTACGCCGCCAGCATCTCGCCGATCTCGGGCAACATGGCTATCTTTTCCTCCCTCGGCAACGGCGACCCCTGGACTTTCCTGGCCAGGGCGGTGTGGGGGGTGGGATGGGTTGTCGCCCTCATTGCAATTTGCAACTCCTGCCTGGCCAACGCCAACGCCGGGAGCAACGCCACAACGCGCACCTGGTTTGCGATGGGTCGTATCCGCTTGCTGCCGGAGATCTTGGCCACCGTTCACCCACGCTGGAAGTCGCCGCACTTTGCCGTAATGGCGCAGTTTGTAGTGGCGGTCGGCCTTGCATTATGGCTCGGCTTTCAGTACGGGGCGTACACGGCGTGGCTGTTCATGGCAACGCTCTTCACCCTCATTTTGATAGTGATTTACATCCTTATTCTCATAAGCTGTATCACCTACTACTGGCGGTTCCAGAGGCAAGACGCCAACATATTCCTTCATGGGGTCATCCCAGTACTCGGGATCGCAGCCTTCGTGCCCGCATTCCTTGCTGCCGGTGGTCTTCGCGTTTTCAGTTTCATCACCAAGCTCACCTACCCGTCCTCCATGGCGGGCCTTGTGGACGGTATCTGGGTACTGATCGGTGTCGCTTATCTCGTGTACCTGCAGTTGAAACATCCTGACCGCCTGGCCCAAACAGGGAGGATATTCGTCGACGAGATCCCATCGAAGCCGGAAAGCTAGATCTAGGCCTGGGAAGGTGCCGGCCGCGCGTCCAGTCCAAACCTGAAGAGGTGAAAGCCATGAGAATCCGTGAGGGAATGATCGACGTCCCGGGTGGCCGGGTCTGGTACCGGAGCGTGGGGGAGGGAGGCATCCCTCTGCTCTGCCTGCACGGTGGGCCGGGCATGACGCACAACTACATCGAACCCCTAGAAGACCTGGGCGCCCGACGCCAGGTCATCTTCTACGACCAGCTCGGCTGCGGGCGCTCGGACAAGCCGGACGACACGTCGCTGTGGACGGTCCCGCATTTCGTGCGCGAGGTCGAGGCTGTACGAGGTGCTCTGGAGCTCGATCGGTTCCACCTCTTCGGAAGCTCGTGGGGTGGGCAGTTGTCCATGCAATACGTCCTCGACTATCAACCGGCCTCGTTGGTCAGCTTGTTGATGTCCGGGAGTCCGGCGAGTATGCCGCGTTGGGTGCGAGGATGCGCGGAGCTCTTCGCAGAACTGCCTCCCGATGTCCAGGACGTGATAACCAGGCACGAACAGACCGGCTTCACGTCCTGCCCCGAGTACACAGGGGCGGTCAGCGTGTTCTACAAGCGCCACCTCTGCCGTCTCGATCCCTGGCCGGTCGGCCTTGAGCGCACCTTCGCCGAAATGAGCCCCGTTGTCTACGAGACTATGAACGGGCCCAGCGAGTTCACGGTCACAGGACGGTTCCGTGACTGGGATGTCTTCGACCGCCTGGGCGAGATCGGCGTCCCCACATTGGTGATGAGCGGCCGCTACGACGAGCTGCGGCCGAATCAGGCCGAAGACATACAGAAGGGCATCGCCGGCTCGGAGCTGGTGATTTTCGAGAACAGCTCCCATACCCCGTTCCACGAAGAGCGGGACTTGTTCATGCGCACGGTGAACGACTTCCTCGATCGCGTGGAGGCAAGAGCCTCGTAGGGAGAAATCTTTCGCTAACGCTCACGCGCCTTGCGCCGCGCACAACGCCTCAGAGTCCCGGAACGAGGGAGGAGATCTTTATCTTCTTCCCGAGCCGTGTCAGGTACACGTCACAGTGAGCGAGGGGATGCGCCAAGCCACCAGGGCAATTCCTTTCACATACCGAGTCAAGGTCGTAGCACGCGCCAGTGTAATTGCAACAGCCCTCGAGCTTCAGGGTGCAGACGAGAGTGGAACAAATGGCCTGCTCTGCGAGTGAGGTTATCTTGTCCTTCACGATGTCGGCGCCGAATTCGCTCTCCTCGCCGAGATTCAATAGTGATGCAGCGGTATAGGCAGCGCCCATTGTCGTCAAAGCAAGGTCATTCTCGGATCCACCGCCGATGGCTGCAGAGAGGATGCCTTTCAGCAACGGGAGAGCGAGCTTGATCGTCGTGATCGACGCTACCTCTCCCGCGGCCGCGAGGGGCATGAGAACTCCGATCATGAGCGACAATGCAGCACTACAGACCTCCTCGCAACTCGCCACCTCGGCATGTAGAGCGGCCCTCGCCGGCTCCAGCGCGGAGTCGGACTCGACTTGGGCCGCGACACTGCTCGGCAGTACCGGACGGACCGGGACTTCTATGGTGACGACCTGGCCGGTCGAGTTCACGGCCACTACGGACGCGATGTTGCCCTCGGAGTTGAAGATGGCTGCTGACGCGCTGCCTGCAGCGCTCGACAGGGTGTACATGAGCAGTGCAGTGGGGCTCGCCGACGACTTGCTGGTGAAGATCGTGTTGGTGCCGATGAAGGACAACGCCCCGTTCTGCTCCAGCCCAAGGGCTGTCGGTTCACCGCTCTGCGAGAACCCCTTCGCGAGCAGGTAGGAGTGGATGCTCAGGTAAGCCGGAAGCTTGTTCGCGTAGTTGACGCAGAGGTCATTTGCCGTGCACTTCTGTTTGCAAGGACGACAGGTCAGCTCATTTGGCCGTGACCCCGCTGCTGGCGCCTCGCAGATCATGCACGTGCCACACGTCGGGCATTGGGTTCCCTTTTGACCGGTGGACAGCCGCTTCACCGAGAGATCAACAGCCCGTCCGAGGCGTGACGCCACCGAAACGAAAACCGCCGCGCTCAAGCCGGCCGTCAGCGTCTCTCGACGGCTGAAAGCCGCCTGGAAAGGGGAGGCACCGCCTGAGGGGACACGGTTCGACGCCTGACCGGCTCGTCCATTCAGCGGCGATCGGGACCTGCCTGCCGACCATGGGGCAGCTCGGTCTTCGGCGGACTGACTGGCGAGGCTCTGGATGGCTGTCGGCCCGACGACGAGCGCCTCGGCCAAATCGCCGGCCGCGCTCAGCACCACGGCCGACGGAGTGGCCAGAACGCCGTACCGAATCATCAGCGCGTCGTCGACGTCGACCAGCGAGCGATCTGTGGGGAATCCGGCGAGCAGATCACGATTGAGGTCTGCAGGTCCGCGGGTCACGAGCAGAAGCCGGTCGGACATCTGAGGCCACAGACGTTGCAAACCAGGTAGCAGCGAGCGGCACGGACCGCATGCGGGGTCGATGAACACCAGTACGTTGCGCGTGTCACCCGAGAGCGTCTCCCGGAGGGTTGTCACGCGGCCGTCGAGCAACACGACCGGCACAGATGCCGGATCGGGCCGTGGTCCGCGGCTCGCGGTGAACCCGACCGCATCTTCTCTTGATGCTCCGTTGTCTATGGGTTCAAGACGTCGCCGCCGAAGGAACCGGTTGCGCAGGAGCGCCGCGACCAAGCAGGAGACGCTAACTGCAACCGCGGCAGCGAGCCAGGCGTTCGGGCTGACCTTGGCGAGATTGTTCCCGAGCAACGAGATACGGGACTGATCGGACGGTAGGACGATGAGCATCGAGGCCGAGATGAGGACGACGTTTCGGACGATCATGCTCCAGCCGATGTTCGAGGAGTGGAGCCGTCCAAAGCAGTTGCAGGGGCCCGCATGTCCTCGGCTGATGTTCCGGACAACCAGCGCAGAGAACAACAGCAGGAGCAGACACGAAACGGCCGCGGCCGCTCGCGAAGTGGCCGGGAAGAGCAATGCGCCGGCGACACCGAACTCGAATGCAGCAAGCGAGCTGACCGCCGGCCTGAGTCGAGGACTCAGCTCAAAAGTCTCGATCAACTGATCGGTGCTGCGCGCGTTCAAGAGCTTTCCGATCGCGGCCGCGCCGTACACAACCACCAGGCTGAGTCGAAGAAGTACCTCAAATGTCGCCACTTGCACCCCCCCCAAGGTCGATCTGAGCAAGCTCTGTCCGCACTCCCGACGGGCGCGCTGGGCGCTCTCGGTGATGGGGCCGTCATCGACTTCGGTCACCGCAGGTGCACCGCGACGTGCCGGCTCATCTGGAGGAGATTACGGAGTTCTCCGAGCGGGATCGTATACCTGGATCCTCGACGCCGATAGGCCTTCGCTCGAGCCAAGAAACCGTCCCGGTGCGTCGCACGGGGTCGCACGTCACTGCGGACGTCCCCTGGACGGCAGTGTCTACAGGCCAGTACGCGGCGGTGCGGGACGATCCGACACGACGTTGGAGCACGACGTCCGGGACTCCCTCGACCGGGCTCTTACTTGGGCACGGCCGTCTATAAGGCGAGATGCAGTCGAAGCGCTTCGTCGAGCAGAAGGAGAAGATCCGGCGGAACCACACCGATGCGCCCTCCGATGCGTTCGACGGCCACCGACCTTACTTGCTCAGCCTGCGCCTTCGAGTCCCTTTGAAGACCTGTCTCAGACGCCGGCAGGAGTACCTGGAACGGGAAGACTTGTTCGGTGTTCGATGTCGCCGGGACGATGGTGACCACTCCACGGCCGAGACGCTCGGCAGCGCTGTTGGCTCCGTCGTTGCTCACGATCACGGCGGGCCGCCGCTCGTTGGCTTCGGCGCCGCGTGCGGTGTCGAGGTCAACAAGGTGGATCTCGCCCCGTCGCATCAGCTCAGTCCGTCACTGGCAGTGGACTCCCAAGCGTCTGCCTCGCCGCGTGACCACTCCCCCCACGCATCTTCGTACGAAGGACCGAGATCCGACGCTTGAAGCAGCCGGACGGCCTTGTGCACCACGGCCGAACGCGAGGCGAATCCCTGCGAGTCGGCGTAGGCGTCCAGGAAGTCGACGTCCTCGTCGGGAAGACTTACGCTCACCTTCATACTTCCATACTGCTTCTGGTAGGAAGATATCGGGCACCCTTCAGATCGCCCGGTGAGATCCCCCTCTCGGTGTCGGCAAGGGGGCAACGAACAGTTCGCCGGTATCGTCATAAACGTGAGCGAACGTGTGTACGCTTAGCAGGTAAAGCTTGCCGCGTGGGCCCGCTCGTACGGCGTCCATCCCCAGGCTGCCTATCGGTGGTTTCGCGACGGTACGATGCCAGTACCGGCACGGCGGCTGGTGTCGGGCACGATCGTGGTCGAGCACGACCCGGTGGCCGTTGTTGACGGTCGGACTGTCGCCTATGGCCGGGTGAGCTTGCAGACCAGCGAGACGATCTCGGGCGCCAAGCCGGTCGCGTGAGCCTATGGGCGAGCGAACACGGCCTGTCGGTCGACGAGGTCGTGACTGAGGTGGGTTCCGGTCTGAACGCGAAGCGCCCACGTCTCGCCCGGCTGCTCGCTGATGCGAGCGCGACGCGGATCATCGTCGAACATCGAGACCGCGAGGCGCGCTTTGGTGTCGAGCACCTCAAAGCAGCGCTCTCGGCCCAAGGCCGAGTGGTCCTCTTCGTCTACAGGGCGAGGTGGACGGCGATCTCGTACGCGACATGACCGAGGTGCTCAGGTCCTTCTGCGCTCGCCTCTATGCCAGGCGCGGGACGCCCAACAGAGCGCTCAGGGCGATCACGACGGCGAAGAACGGCGAGGCGGCCTGAGGCTTGTGCACAGGGGTTCCGCTTCGAGCTCGATCCAAGTAACGCGACGCGCTCCGCGCTCATCTCGCACTGCGGGGCGAGCAGGTACGCGTTCAACTGGGGCCTCCGATTGGTCAATGATCAGCTCGAGGCGACGCGCAAGCTGACGGTCCTCGCGATCCGCCAGGGCGCCGGCGTCGAGGAGGCGACCACGTGGGCCCGCAAGGTCACAGGTCCCGTCCCGTGCTCGCTCCCGGCGCTGCGACGGGCTTGGAACGCCACCAAGCACGAGGTGGCCCCGTGGTGGGCCGAGAACTCGAAGGAGGCGTACTCCTCCGGGCTCGACGGCCTCGCCCGGGCGCTCGAGAACTGGTCGAAGGGGCGTCGCGGCGAGCGGGCCGGACACACGGGCTTCCCGAAGCGGAAGAAGAAAGGGCACCGGCGCAGCTGCCGGTTCACGACCGGTTCCATCGGGGTCGTCGACGACCGTCATGTGAAGCTCCCGCGTATCGGGCGGGTCCGGACCAAAGAGCAGGCGACCAAGCTCCGCGAGCTGCTCGACGACGGACGTGCGCGCATCTGCTCGGCCACAATCTCCGAGGAGGCCGGCCGGTGGTTCGTCAGCTTCACCTGCGAGGTGGAGCGGCACGATGTCCACGGCCGGCTGCCCGACGCCGTGGTCGGTGTCGACGTCGGGGTGAAGCACCTCGCGGTGCTCTCTACCGGTGAGGTGGTCGAGAACCGGAAGGCGCTCGACCGCTACTGAGGCTCTGATGACGATCGGGGATCGCTTCGCCGGGATCATGGAGGCTGCCCGCAAAGGCGACCAGCAGGCGATCACCGCCCTGTACCTCGACTCGAATCCCGTGCTGCTCAAGTACCTACGAGCACGAGAACCTCAGGAAGCTGACGACTTGTGCTCGGAGATCTGGATGCACCTTGCACGCCAGCTCCCTCGGTTCGAAGGTGACGAGCGCCAATGGTGGGGCTTTGTCTTCCTCATCGCCCGGCGCTGCCTGAATGATTACTGGAAGCGCCAGAGGCGGCGGCCAACCGATCCGGTCGCGCCAGACTCATTGGCAGACAGGCCGGACCTGGCAGACGTGGAGGCGTCAGCCCTGCAAGCGGTCGCCACCAACCAAGCGGTCGCCTTCGTGACGAGTTCCCTTACTTCTGAGCAGGCCGATGTGATCCTGCTCCGAGTGGTCGCCGGGCTCGGCGCCGACGAAGTCGGCCTGGCAATCGGCCAGCGCGCTGCCTCCGTTCGCGTAATCCAGCACCGTGCACTGCGAAGACTGGCCAACCGCCTGTCTATGACTACGCATGCGGCACCCGCCGGCACCCCGGTGCCGACCGCGCATCCTCTTCTAGGGAGAAAACTGATATGACCATGTTCAAATCCCGTAGGGCCTCTCCTGACCCGGTTGATTCTCTGTTGTCCGGCGTCGGAGCACGAGAGCTCGGTGCCGGTTACGAGGCAGTTGCGCGGCTGCTGTCGGGTCTCGCCAACGCAGGCGGAGATGCAGCGACGTCACAAGTTCAGCTGGGTATCGCGGACATTCCGGTCGGCCTGATCTCGACAATGGCGGAGACAGTGCGGATGAACCAACCGCGGTCGCCACTCTGGCAACGCCTCCGATTCGTAGGGGCTTCGGGCGTCACCAAATTGCTGATCGTCGGCGGGGTCCTGGTCGGTGGAACGGCAGCCGCCGCGGCCACTGGAAGCTTGCCGTCTCCGATACAACATTCCGTGACGAGAGTCTTGTCAGCGATCGGCATTAGGGGATCTGGCCCGAGCGTGCCGCAAGCTGGCAGGTCTGAACGCCAGGGCACAAGTCCTCGGTCCACGCTGCCGGTCACAGGAGTTCGGTGCCCCTCGAGGACCGTCACACCTGCCAAATCGACCTCGGCGAGAGGCAGTACCACTCTCGTGAAAGGACTGCCGAGAAGTTGCGCGCCAGGCTTGCATCACAACGGCACGCCTGCGAAACACCGGTCGGCGCATGGCACGCGTCCTGTCCCCGCTCGGGGTCACTCGAGTGGAAACAGCACAGCAACGACAGTCGTGGGCAACGCAGGGACGGTTCATACGAGTGGCCCCAAGAACCCCAAGGCAAAAGGCAAGGGCAGCGGTGCCAAGAACGCCAAGGCGCCAGCCAAAGGCAAGGGCAGCGGTGCCAAGAACCCTGGTGCTAAAGGCAAAGGGGCCTGACGCCCAGACGGGAGACGAAGCGCCAACGCCCACAAACGGCAGCGTTGACACGGGCCTCACGCCTATTTGGCGGGGCGCACTCCCACTTCTTCGAGGTGGTCGAGCATGTCCGCGGGATCGGCGTAGACCCGGTACGCCCCGGCTGTTTGGAGCTCGGCTCGCCCGTACCCGCCCGAGAGCAGACCGACGCCCATCGAGCCGGCACGCTGAGCAGCCAGGAGGTCCCACACGCTGTCTCCGACGACGAAGCTCTGGCGGGGATCGACCTCGAGCAGGCTGGCGGCAGCCAAGAACAGGTGCGGGTCAGGCTTGGCCCGCTCCACCAGGTCCCGCGTGACCACGACGGTGTCTGGCGGGAGCCCTAACAGCTCGATGGCTGGCGAGGCCGTCACCCGTGACCCGCTCGTTGCGATGGCAAACGGCACCTTGTGGTCCTGCAGATAGCTGAGGAGCTCGGTCGCGCCGGGAAGTGGCACCACGCTTCCGACACGGCGCAGGTAGTGCTTGGCATGGAGCGAGAACAGCCGCTGGAGGGTCTCGGTGTCGAGCTCGTGACCGGTCTCGCGCTGCAAGGCGTTGAGGAACAATCCTCCGCTCATTCCTATACGGCGGTGGATCCTCCATACCGAAAGCGGAACACCACACTCCGCAAGGGCCTCTTGCCAGGCGGTCACGTGCTGGTAGACGGAGTCGACCAGTGTCCCGTCCAGGTCGAACAGGAATGCGGGTTGCGGCACCTCGATGTGCGGCCGCGAATCGGTGGTCACAAATTCAGTCTATGAGTCGGCCCTCCGGTTTCGCCGACCTGGACACCGGCCTCACTTCCAGCGGAAGTGCACGAACACCCTTCCGAAGTTGTGCGAGTCCTTCTCCACGCGGTCGTACTGCGCCTTGATCTCCTTTTGGTCCAGGAACCGCAAGACGCGCTTCTTCAGCTGACCAGATCCCTTCCCCGGGATGATCTCCACCGACGTCGCCTTGGTCCGCACGGCCTCTTCGATGACCTCAAGCAACGCGCGGTCGATGTCGTGTCCGCGGTTGTAGACGTCGTGGAGGTCGAGCTTGAGTTTCAAACGGTCCGCTTTGGGGTCGCGTCTTGAACAAAGACCCGGCGGCACTGTGAAGGACTTGCAGATCCGTACGAGGAGGCGTTGATCCGCTGGGCGAGATATCCGGACACGACTGACCCAAGGAGCCTGTCTGGGGCGTGAGGCAGCGTGATCACGGTTGAGTTGTACCACTGCACGCAGTGGAAGGCGTCTTGGGGCGCGCCGTCCAGTGGCCTTTGCCGACAGGTGCGGCTGGGGACGCCGAGGCCAGCCGCGGAGCCGAGCACGCGAGAGGCATCGCGGCGAGTCGGGATCGCCGCGCCCTTCGACCTCCCACCGGCCTACGAGGCTGCGCCTCGGGGACTGCCGGTGCCGGAAACGAGCTCGGGTAGCTCGTCGATCCGTGCCAGGGTTCGCAGCCGGGGTGAGGACTGATGCAGCGAGGGTCCGTCCTCGTGCAGCGACGTCAGCGGGTAAGGCACGAGAACTGCCCAACCTCGCACCGCGAGGACCGGCCACACGTCAGAAACCTCGCTGTTTCCTACCATCATGAACTGCTCAGGCCCGATCTCGAGCCGGCGGAGGACTTGGAGGTAGGACTCGGGCGTCTTCTCGCTCAAGATGGTGATGGTCTCGAACAGGCCAGCGAGCCCTGAACGCGCGATCTTCCGTTCCTGGTTGAGAAGATCACCCTTGGTGATGAGCACAAGGCGATAGTCATCGGCCAGGGCACTGAGCGTCTCGGCCACGCCCGGGAGCAGGTCCACTGGTCGCGCGAGCATCTCTCGTCCCGTCGCGAGTAGGTGCTCGATATCGGTCGCCGGCACGTTGCCATTGCTCAGCTCGATTGCGGTCTCGATCATGCAGAGGGTGAATCCCTTGACGCCGTAGCCGAACAGCTCTCGGTTGCGCCTCTCGACGTCCTTGAGGCGGGCCAGGACCTCCGCGGCCGATGCGTGGGCAGAGAGCAAGCCCACAAGGCGTTCCTGCGCACGAACAAAGGCGTCCTCGTTGTGCCACAGGGTGTCGTCGCCATCGAACCCGATGACCGTGACCTCCGCGGCGAAGCGATCTTCGTTCACTTGCCAGACGCTACGGTGAACGCGAGATCATGGTCGACATGAGTGTCCGATTGCCTTTGACCGTCGCACCGGAAGTCCAGGCGGCACTCGACGCGGGACGCCCTGTGGTGGCTCTCGAGTCGACGATAATCAGCCACGGCCTGCCGCGGCCGCGTAACCTCGAGGTCGCCTTGGAGCTGGAGGCAATGCTCCGGGCGGCTGGCGTCGTGCCTGCAACCATCGGCGTGCCCGACGGCCAGCCCACGGTCGGACTGGACACCGAGCAGCTCGAGACGCTCGCGACAGCCGCAGACGTCGCCAAGGTCGGAGTTCGCGAACTGCCGCTCGCGGTCGCGACTTCACGGCACGCGGCGACCACGGTCGCCTCGTCGGCGGCACTTGCCCGCCTTGCTGGGATCCGTATCCTGGCCACCGGCGGGATCGGTGGTGTCCACCGCCGCGCGAGCGAGACCTTCGACGAGTCCGCCGATCTCCCGACTCTGGCCCGGATCGCCATAACGGTCGTTTGCGCCGGCGTGAAGTCGGTCCTCGATGTGCCGGCGACCTTGGAACGCCTCGAGACGCTGGGTGTCACCGTGATCGGGTATCGGACGTTGCGATTCCCAGGTTTCTACGTCGCCGACTCCGGCCACGACATCGACTGGGCTGTTTCCGACCCGGAGGAGATCGTCGCAGTCATGAGGGCCGCCGACCGACTCGGTCTTGGCAACGCGATCGTGATCGCCAACCCGGTGCCGGTCGAGCACCAGCTGGACCCGCAGACTCACGACACGCTCCTGGCCGACGCGCTCGCTGCCGCGGACCGGGACGGCGTCCACGGAAAGGCGGTTACGCCCTTCCTCCTCGACCACGTCTACTTGGCTTCCGGAGGGGCCAGCCTCGAAGCCAACATCTGGGCGGTGCGCAACAACGTGGCGTTGGCGGCACGGATCGCGCGGTCCTGGGCCGAGACCGACGAGTGACGCGACCGTCGGTGGTAGTGGTCGTTGGTGACGTCATCAACGACATCATCGTGCGCCCACGGGGACCGGTTGACGTCGGCACGGACACGCCATCGGAGATCGAGCGCTCACCTGGAGGTTCGGGGGCCAACCAGGCCGCATGGCTCGCGATGCTGGGCACGCCGGTGCGGTTCGCGGCCAGGGTGGGCGCACCCGACGCCGCTTACCATCGGGTGGCCCTCGAACAACTCGGGGTCGACGCCTGGCTCACGCCCGATGACGAAGTCGCCACCGGGACCATTGTCGTACTCGTGTCCCCGGACGGCGAACGCTCGATGTTCACAGACCGCGGGGCCAATGGCGGCCTTAGGGCTGCCGATCTGCCGGCGCGACTGCTCGATGGTGCCGGGCTCCTGCACGTCTCGGGCTACCAGCTCTTCGAGCCGGGGACAAGGTCTGCCGTCCGCCGTCTGTGGGCAAGCGCGCTCGAGGCGGGGATACCGACTTCTGTGGACCCGGCCTCCCTCGCCGGCCTGCGAGAGGTAGGGCGTCAGTCTTTCCTGGAGTGGACCTCCGGGGCCCAGCTCGTGTTCCCGAACCTGGACGAGGGCCGGCTGTTGACCGGGCACGACGAGCCGAACGCGATCGTCGCGGCTCTCCTCGAGACCTATTCGGTGGTCGCGCTCAAGCTCGGTGCGGCGGGTGCGCTCGTTGCTGCCGCCGACGGGCGCCGTGTCCCGGTGGATGCCCAGCCGGCGGCGGCCGTCGACTCCACTGGTGCCGGGGACGCGTTCTGCGCCGGCTTCCTCGCGCGATGGATGGGCGGCGGCGATCTGGGTGAGTGTGCCCTTCACGCGGCCCAGGCGGCGGCCACGGCCACGGGCCAGGTCGGCGCGCGCCCGCGGCGGTGATGACGAGCGGCCGCGGCTTCGGCGAGCATGCGTTCCACGTCCTGGACCTGCCCAGCAGCTCGCCGCAAGCGCTTGCGCACCTCGTCTACGACCTCGTCGGGACTGGTTGCTCTTGAGTCAGGGCTCTTTGACGTCAAGCACGCGCGGACTCGCCGACCGGGCGGGCACAAGACCTGGAGAACAGAGCGCCGGAGAACCACGGTACCGAGTCTCGATCGGGGCTGAAGTCACCACTGCGTGGGTCCTGGACATAGTTGACCGGCGCCTTGTCACCGCCTGCGATACGCGAGACCGCGGCGATCAACCGGCTGATGTCAGCTTCGGTCGTGTTGACACCGGCGCTCGCCCGAACCGCCCCCGGCATCCGGGTGCGGTCGCCTCGGCGCATCTCGTTGCGGAAGTCGGCGACTTCGTCCTCGGCGAGGCCGAGGAGCCGCAACATGTAGGGATGAGCGCAGAAGCAGCCGTGCCGCACGCCGATCCCGTCCTCCGCTGACAGCCGGGCAGCCACTAGGCCGTGCGAGAGACCTTCCACGGTGAAGGTCGCGGCGGGCAGGGTGTCCGTCCGGAGATCCGGTCCGAGCAGGCGCACTCCCGGGATGCTTGCCAGGCCATCGCGCAGGAGTTGGCCGATGTGGCGGTCGTGGGCGATGATCGCCGGCCAGCCCATCTCAGTGAGGCAGTCGATCGCAGCGTGCAGCGCCACCGCCCCGACGACGTTCGGCGAGCCGGCCTCCTCTCGCTCGGGAGGTTCGTTCCAGACGACATCGTCCAGCTCGACGAGATTGACCGTGCCGCCACCGACCAGGAACGGGTCACCGTCAGCAAAAGTCTCGCGGGGGCCTATGAGCACTCCCGCGCCGAAGGGCGCATACATCTTGTGGCCGCTCCACGCGACATAATCGGCCTCTGCGGGAAGGGGACGGTGGGGCGCCAGCTGGGCACCGTCGACGGCGACCGGGATCCCTCGGCTGTGCGAGGCATCGACGATCTCGTCGATCGGCGGTAGCCATCCGGTGATGTTCGAAGCGCCCGTGATGGTGAGCAGCCGGGGCTTTGGGGACCGGTCCAGTTCGGCGACGACGTCGGCCGCGGTGAATGTCCCGTCGGGTCGGCACTCGACATAGCGGCGCGTTGCCACCCGAGACCACGGCAGCAGGTTGGAGTGGTGTTCCGCCACGGATGTGACAACGACGTCGCCGGGGCTCAGGCGCAGGCTGTGGGCTAGGTGATTTAGGGCTTCGGTCGTATTGCGGCAGATGATGGCGGTGTCGTCGCGACCTTCGCGTCCTGCGAACGAGAGCGCCGCCCTGCGGGCGTTCTCGAATGCGTCGGTCGAAAGCTGAGACTTGTAACCCGAGCCGCGATGAACGGCCGAGTACCAGGGGAGGAACTCCTCGACGCGACGGAGAACGGACTCGAGCACGCCCGCAGACGCAGCAGTGTCGAGCGCGACGTATGGGCGTTCGTGACCGTCGATGCACGGCACGAGCATCCCGTCACCGACCAGCGGAACGGGAAACGTGGTCACGATGCTCCTATCTCTCGGTGCCGGTGTCGTTGACCTGGAGCCTCGGCACCGGTCCGGGTGGGTCGATGGCCGTCCGGACGGCACACTGCGAATTTGAATTCTATTGATTCACTGTTTTCTACGATATTGCAGTAGGGTAGGTGATGATGGGTTCGAGAGGTACGACGCTTGCCAAGACCGGTCCGAGCGACTTCGGCTGGCTCGTTCGTGGCAGGCCGGTCGACGTGTTGGCGGACAGGTCGTTCGATCTCGCCGCCAACCCCAAGAGCTCCTTTCTCAAGCCCTACTGCCTGGACGTAGCGACGCTCCAGTCGTGCCTGCAGTGTGGCGCCTGCACTGCCACGTGCGAGCTTGCCGGTGAGCAAGGAGCCTTCCCTCGCCGTCAAGTCACCTTCGTCCGCCTTGGCCTTCAGGACCGCCTCGCTGCCGACCAGGACATCTGGCACTGCTACGGCTGCACCGAGTGCTCGACGCAGTGCCCGTCCAATGCCAAGCCGGCCAGCATCATGAGCGCGCTCAGGCAGTTCGCGACCGACCGCTACGCGTGTCCGCGTGCGGTGGCGCGCGTCGTCAACAATTGGCGCTCATTTTGGCTCGTCTACGTGGCGACTGCTGCCTTCCTTGTCGCGATGATCGCCGCCGCGGGTGCGTTCAGCCCCGGTCCCGGCCCTCTCCGCTACGCAGGCATGCTCCCGGACTCGGCTCTCATCCCCGTGTTCTCGGTTCTCACGGTCCTGCCCCTGATTGCGATGGCTGTTGGCGCATCGAGGGCCTGGCGTGCGTGGTACGAAGGCTCGCTCTGGGCGACCAGGCCGCGGATCCTCGGGCGCTCCATCCGAAATGCGGTCGCGGAGATCCTCGCGCACAGGAAGTTCTCCACCTGCAAAGAGCGCCGGTTCAGGCCTTGGGCCCACCGGGCGGTCCTCTACTCTTTCCTGGGCCTCGCGGCGATATCGGGCGTGATAGCCGTGCTCTTGCTGGCGGGACGTCCCTACCCGTTGGCCATGGGCAACCCGCTCAAGGTGCTGAGCAACGTCTTTGCCGCGTTGTTGATCGGTGGCGCGGGCTACTTCTTGCTGGCGCGCGTCAAGGACGCGTCGCGTGGCAACCGCAGCACCTTTTTCGACTGGGCTTTTCTCGTGAACGTGCTGCTGGCAGGCATCACCGGGGTGGCCACCGAGGCACTGCGCGTGGCGGACGTGCGGGCCTGGGCCTACCCGGTGTACTTCGTCCACCTGGTGGTCGTCTTGACATTGGCCATGACTCTTCCGTACACGAAACTGGCCCACGCCGTCTACCGCGTCCTGGCGATCGCCGGCAGGGAGTACGAGGTGCTCTTTGCCACAGCGCCTGCGCCGCCGGAGCATCCTCAGCACCACTGGGCAGGCCACGGGGCCGGTCCTCGCCGATCGGCCCAGCTGGCCGGCGACGCCGGCCTGAAACTTGTCGAAGCGACGCCGTCCATGCCCGAGCAGCTCCTCGAGATGGGCCATGAGGAGCTCGCCGGCTACTCCGACGACGAGATCACCGCGGCCTACTACGCGCTGCGCGATGAGGTCGAGCCGCGAGGGGAGCGGAGCTACTACCCGAACTTGAAGCGCCTTGCGGGCACCGCCTTCGAACGTGAGAAGGACAGGCGGGAGGTCAGGGCTCTGGTGGGAGCGCCTGACAAGACCGAATGGGAGGCTTGGTACGAGGAGGCGGCCGGTCAGCCGTGCACATGGTGGCTCGAGAACGACCTGGTCGCACGCCGCGCCCTCACGACATGCCTGTCATGCGGCATGTGCACTTCGGTGTGCCCTGCGGCCGAGCACTTCGAGGAGTACGACCCGCGTTGCATAGTGGACGTGGCACTCTCAGGTGACGAAGGTCGCATCGTCGAGCTGCTCAAGTCCGACGTCATCTGGTACTGCGCACAGTGCGGTTCCTGCAACTCGCGATGTCCCGAGGAGAACGACATCATGGGGCTCATCAGCTCGCTGCGCACTCTGGCGCAGCTGAAGGGCTACCACCTCGAGAGCGTGCGGGGCAGGCAGCAGTACGCCGGCCGCCATCTGTGGGCGGCCAACCTCTGGAACCGGGCCTTCAGCCTTTACTTCCGCAACGGCGACCCGGCCCAGCACCCTGACTTCGGGCCGCGTTTCGCACGATGGCAGGCCGAACTGGAAGAACAGTTCATGCGCGTCGGCGGCCAGCCGGACATGGACGGGACCTTTGCCGGCCGCAAGGTGACGCCGGAGACGCTCGCGGAGCTGAGGGGCTGTATCCGCGCGGGGGGTGCCCTTTTCCTCTGGGACAAGATCGAAGAACATGCCACGGCGGACGCCGCCAGGCGCGGTCTCGATCTCGACCAGTACTACGACAAAGTGAGGTCGGAGGGATGACCACCCTGAGCTTCGCGGACACGACGATCACCACCACGGCGCCGAGCCGGCTGGCGGGCCAGCCGCGGAGGGCGAATGTGACCACCCACCGCGACCTGAAGCCGATCCCCGACGACGGCTATTACCTGACAGCGAGCTGTGTGTTGGGAACTTTCTCTCCCTCCATCGAGCCCCTCGTCGCGCGGATATACGACCTTCTCGGGCGGCGTTGGGCGATGGGTGGGACCGGGCCGGCATCGCAGAACACGTGCTGCTCGGGCATAGTCACCCATGGCAACGTCTTCACGGTGGAAAGCTCCCTGCTCGTGGTGGCCAGGCTGTGGTCCGTGTGCGCGGAGGCGGGCTTGGAGAACATCACGACGGCGTGCGTCACCTCGTTCGCCATCCACAACGAGATCCTGGAGCTGATACACAAAGAGCCCGGGCTGGCAGAGAAGGTGGACAAGGCCCTCTATGACACTTGCGGGCGGCGGCTTATCATCCCGAAGCACATCGTGCATTGCAGCGACGTCGTCTACCGGTACCGGGGGCAGCTTGCCCAGCACATGAAGTACCGGCTCGTCGACATGGACACCGGTCAACCGCTGAAGGTGGTGGACCACGTCGGCTGCCATTACAACAAGATCTTCCCCAGCAAGTCAGTGGGAGGGACCGAGTACTGCGACGTCCTGACCGCGATGATCCGCGAGTGGGGCGGGGACGAGGTCGATTACCCGGAACGTCGGCACTGCTGCGGCATGGGGTTCAGACAGTGCATGATCCGCCCGAACCGCAGCTTCACGGTGGCGTGCGCCCGCAAGAAGTTCGAGAGCATGGCCCCCTTCGCGCCCGATCTGATCATCACCAACTGCCCGGGCTGTGGCCTCGTGCTTGATCGCGAGCAGTGGGCCGTCAACGAGCTCACGGGCGCCAACTTCCAGATCCCAGTGCTGAACTATGCGCAGCTGGCTGGCCTGCTTCTCGGCTGGGACCCGTATGACGTCGTGGGAATACAGGCCCACACCGTGCCGGTGGAGCCCCTGCTGGAACGGATTGGTATCCCCCAGTCGTCGCGACCGGCATACCTGCATGAGGACACGGGGGCAGGCACAGCGGTGAGACTGCGGGCCGTGGGGAGCGTGGCGAGGTGAACCGCCCGGTATTGATCCTCGGTGGTGGAGTGACCGGCATGCACGTGGCGACGGCACTCGGCGAACTGGGTCTCGCTTCGATCCTCCTCGAGAAGACCTCGAAGCTCGGCGGCCGGGTACGCAGGCTGTCGCGCACGTTCCCCTTCTTCGACGACGACGGTTTCAACGACGGCCTCGAGTTCACCTCTCAGGTCGAGGGCGAGATGAGGGCTCACCCTGGTGTGGACGTGCGCACGGAGACGACCCTTGTCAGCCTTGAAGGTGAGTTCCCCGACTTCAGGGCCGTCTTGAGCGACCAGACGAGCGAGGCGGTCAGCGCCGTCGTCATCGCCACCGGGTTCGAGCCCTTCGATCCCTCGGACCTCGAGGAGTACGGGTACAGCCGCTACCCGAACGTCGTGACAGGACCTGAGCTGGAGTGGCTCTTGAACCCGCGCGGCCCGACTCAGGGAGAGATCAGGCGCCCTTCTGACGGCAAGACGGTGCAGGCGATGGCGATCGTCTTCTGCGTCGGCTCGCGCAACCGGCGGATAGGGGCGCCGTTCTGCTCCCGCATCTGTTGCTCCTACAGCACCAAGCAGGCCCTGACCGTGCTCGACCGCAACCCTGAGGCGCAGGTCACCTGCTTCTACATGGACGTGCGTACCTACGACCGCGGCTTCGAGGAGATGTACTCGTTGGCCCAGGAGCGGGGGATCCGTTACGTCCGCGGCCGTGTGTCAGGGTGCAAGGAGCTGCCCGGCGGCGACATAGTGGTCCGTGCCGAGAACACCCTCATCCAGAAGATCTTCTCGGACCGCTTCGACATGGTCTCGCTCTCGACGGGAATGCGTCCGTGCCTCGACGTGGACAAGTTGGCCGACGTGCTCCAGATCGGGCGGGCGCCGGACGGCTTCTTCGCCAGCCGCGAGTGGTTCAGATACCCCCACGACTCGACGCGCGAGGGCATTCTCGTCGCGGGATGTGCCGCGGGGGTCAAGCCCATCCGCAACTGCATAATCGATGGCAGCGCGGCGGTGGCCCGGGTCGCAGGCTTGCTTCACAGGCAAGCGACCGTGGCTGTGACCGCGGGGAAGAGCTGACAGGATGACGGAGAGGAACCGCCCGGGGAAGAGGTAGGAGTCGGTGCGCTACGGCTTTGTGATCGACAACCGCAAGTGCATCGGCTGCCACGCCTGTTCGGTGGCCTGCAAGTCGGAGAACCAGGTACCTCTCGGCGTCTTTCGGACCTGGGTCCGATGCGTCGACAAGGGGCAGTTCCCCAACACGCGCCGCCATTTCCAGGTCACACGCTGCAATCAGTGCGACAACCCACCGTGCGTCGCGATATGCCCTGTGGCTGCGATGTACAAGCGCAGCGACGGGATCGTGGACTTCGACTCCTCGCGTTGCATCGGCTGCAAGGCGTGCATGCAGGCCTGCCCCTACGACGCTATCTACGTGGATCCCGAACGCGGCACGGCGGCCAAGTGTCACTTCTGCGCTCATCGGGTCACAGCAGGGATGCAACCGGCGTGTGTGGTGGCCTGTCCCGAGCAGGCGATCATCGCCGGCGACCTCGACGACCCACACAGTGAGATCTTCAGGTTGATCGATCACGAGTCAGTCAGGGTGCGCAGGCCCGACAAGCAGACACGGCCCAAGCTCTTCTACGTGGGGGCGGAGGAGGCGGTGATCGTCCCGGGCCAAGCGCGCAACGTGGGCACGTACCTGTTCGCCACGGCCAATGCCAAGACGCTCCGGCCGCCCATGCCGCCCGAGCGCGGCCTCTTGCGCGAGCCCGCGGTGCCGGCGATCGTGTCCTACGACGTGGAGCACTTGCGGCCATGGGGCTGGCAGGTGCCGGCCTACTTCTGGACCAAGTCGGTCTCGACTGGCATCCTCGCCCTCCCGGCGCTCGCCCTCGCGCTGGAAGGACTGGCGATCCCGACAAGGCTGGAAACAGTGCTCGGTCTGATCGGGGTCGTCTTCATGGCGCTCACTGCTGGCTTGTTGGTCTCCGACCTCTCGAGACCGGAACGTTTCATTCGCGTGCTCACACGCCCGCAACCGCGTTCATGGGTAGCCCGCGGAGCCTTTGTCCTCCTGGCGTACGGCGTCGCCTGCACGTGCTTTTGCTTGTCCTCGTGGGCCGGCGCCGACGGCGTGGCCTCGGCGGTGCTCTGGCCCACGGTGGCCTTAGGCCTGCTGGCAGCTGTCTATACGGCGTTCCTCTTCGGCCAGTGCACCGGGCGCGACCTTTGGCAGACGCGCCTGTTGCCACTTCACCTGGTGGTCCAGTGGGTGCTGGCGGGCAGCGCGATCGTGACGCTCCTGCCCGGTTCGCTCGACGTCACGCCACGACTGCGCCACGCCGCGGTGCTGGGCCTGGCGCTCGGGCTCGTTGCGCACGGGCTGACAGTTCTCGGCGAGCTGGCCATGCCCCATGCCACCGACAGTGTCCGCCGGGCTGCCGACGTCATCGTTCGCGGGTCACTCAGGGACACGTTCTGGATCGGTGCCATAGGTATTGGTTGGCTCCTGCCGGCTGTGCTGCTTGCCGCCGGCCGCAGCTCGCCGCTTGTCGTGGGGATCGCCGGGGCCGGAGTGCTCGTCGGCCTGCTGGGGTACGAGTGGTGTTTCGTGATCGCGGGCCAGGACGTGGCCAACAGCTGAAAGCGAGGTCAAGTGGAGAACGAGCCCCAGGGACCCGGCACCGGGCTTCGTTCCCACCCGCCCGTAGACGAGTGGTCGGACTGGATCGAGCACGACCCTCAAGCTTGGCCAGAGAGGTCCGAACGCCACTACCGGCTCATCCCGACGATCTGCTTCAACTGCGAAGCGGCGTGCGGGCTGCTCGCCTACGTCGACAAACAGACCGGAGAGGTCGCAAAGATCGAGGGCAATCCCGTGCACCCCGCAAGTCGGGGACGCCTGTGCGCCAAGGGCATGGCGATAATGAACCAGCTCCGGTCCGCGGACCGCGTGCTCTACCCGATGAAGCGCAAGGGCCCGCGCGGCTCGAACCAGTGGGAGCGCACCACCTGGGACGAGGTGCTCGAGACCTTCGGTGCGCGGATACGAAAAGCGATCCTGGACGGGCGAGGCGAGGAGGTCATGTACCACGTCGGCCGCCCCGGGCACGACGGTTACATGGAGCGGGTGCTGCAAGGCTGGGGGATAGACGGGCACAACTCCCACGTCAACATCTGCTCCGCCGCGGCCCGCTTGGGCTATTTCCTCTGGCAGGGCACAGACCGGCCCTCGCCGGACTACGCGAACGCCCGTTGCATACTGCTCATTTCCGCCCACCTGGAGGCCGGCCACTACTTCAACCCCCACGCACAGCGGATCATGGAGGCCAAGACGGCCGGTGCCAAGCTCATCGTGGTCGACCCCAGGCTCTCGAACACGGCCTCGTGTGCCGACTCATGGCTCGCCCCGCATCCCGGCTCAGAGGCCGCGGTGCTCCTGGCGATGGCCAAGGTGATACTTGACTCCGACCGCTTCGACGCCGGGTTCATGCGTCAATGGGTCAACTGGCAGGACTACGAGGCGGACGGTTTCGTCGCGCGCGGCAAGACCTTCGAGGAGTTCATCACCGCCCTGAGAGCGCACTACGCCCACTACACCCCCGAGTATGCCGAGCAGGAGAGCGGTGTCCCGGCCGAGGCGATCGCCCAGGCGGCACGAGACGTCGCGGACGCCGGGAGCCGGTTCGCCTCACACGTGTGGCGCGCCGCCGCCGCCGGCAACCTGGGAGGTTGGCAGTCGGCGCGAGCCCTCGTGCTGCTCCATGCTTTCACCGGCTCCTTGGGCACCTGCGGCGGGCTCTCGCCCAACAGCTGGGACAAGTTCGTGCCTGAGCCGTTCAAGGTGCCCCCTTCCCAGCAGCATTGGAACGAGATGCTCTACCCGCCCGAGTGGCCGCTCAGCCACCACGAGCTGTCACAGCTGCTGCCTCACTTCCTCAAAGACGGGCGTGGCCGGCTCGACGTGTACTTCACCCGGGTGTTCAATCCTGTCTGGACCTACCCCGACGGCTTCTCGTGGATAGAGGTGCTACGCGATGAACAGCTGGTCGGGCTGCACGCCGCTCTCACCCCGGTCTGGAGCGAGACGGCCGCGTTCGCCGACTACGTGCTGCCGATGGGGCTCGCCTGTGAGCGCCACGACATCCAGAGCCAGGAGACCCAGGCGGGTAGCTGGATCGGGTTCCGCCAGCCTGTGCTCAGGGTGTTCCGGGAACTGGAGCACGGTGAAAAGGTCCGCTACACCTACGAGGCCAACCCGGGTGAGGTCTGGGAAGAGGACGAGTTCTGGACAAGCCTTTCCTGGCACATCGACCCCGACGGCTCCATGGGCATCCGCCAGTGGTTCGAGTCCCGGATCGAGCCCGGCACGCCGGTAAGTGTGGACGAGTACTACGGGCACATCTTCGACCACTCGGTCCCGGGCCTCCCCGCCGCTGCCGCCCAGGAGGGACTGACTCCACTCCAGTACATGCGCAAGTACGGCGCCTTCGAGGTCGCCCGGGACGTGTACTCGCTCAACGAGACGCCGCTGCGCGACGTTGCGCTCACCACACAGGAGGGAGACCTGCTGAGCAAGGACGGGCACCCCGTGGGCGTGCTCGCGGGTGGCCACGCCGTGGTGGGCTACGAGACCCCTTCCCGCAAGCTGGAGCTCTACTCAACCACGATGCGCGACTGGAAGTGGCCCGAGTTCGCGCTCCCTGAGTACATCCGCAGCCATGTCGGGTCGCAGGCCCTGGCCGCGGCCGGCGGGATGGCGGCGTGCCCGGGCGGGGACGGCACCCCGCTCGTCGAATGGCCTTCGCACGCTCGCGGCGAGGTCCTGGCTCTCGTGCCCACCTACCGGCTGCCCACGCTGATCCATTCGCGCAACAACAACTCCAAGTGGCTCTTCGAGATCTCCCACAAGAACCCGCTCCTGATGTCGAACGCCGACGCTTCGAGGCTGCAAATGGAGACCGGTGACCTTGTCAAGGTGCACACGGAGATCGGGTGGTTCGTGATCTCGCTCTGGGTCACCGAGGGCCTCAGGCCCGGGGTCGTCGCCTGCTCGCACCATCTGGGCCGCTGGCGCCGGGACAGGGACGAAGGGATCGAACGTTGGGGCAGCTCGGTCGTGAGCATCGAGGAGCCGGAGGCCGGCAAGTGGATGCTCCGGGTGAAGGAAGCGACTCAGCCGTGGGCCAGCTCGGACCCCGACTCGGAGAGGATCTGGTGGTCCGACGCCGGTGTCCACCAGAACCTCACTTTCCCGGTCCACCCTGACCCGGTCTCGGGCATGCAGTGCTGGCACCAGGTGGTCAAGGTCGAGAAGGCCGGCGGGGACGACCGCTATGGCGACGTCTTCGTCGACACCGTGCTGGCGCACCAGGTTTACCTGAGGTGGAAGAGCCTCTGCCGGCCGGCTCCGGGCCCGGGAGGCTTGCGCCGGCCGTTGTGGTTCGCACGGGTCGCCCGCCCCAGGCCGGAGGCGTACTTCATGAGGACCGACGCGCAGGCGGCGCCATGACCAGTTGCCGGAGGTGTCGAAATTGAGGAAACAACCGCTCAATCGGTCCTGGCATGAGCAGCACCGCTTGGGGGCCAGTGCGTCCCTGGACGACCGGGTCCAGTGGCACATCGAGCACGCCAAGGTCTGCCGGTGCCGGCCAATTCCTGCTCTTGTGCTCGAGGAGATCGAACGCCGGAAGCTCGCTCCGGACTGAGGCCGCCCGGAGACGGCGTTCGGGGCATTCCTGCAACCCGATCGGTCAGCGCTCCCCTTACGGGGCCGGCTCCAGGCGGTCGTAGTCGGGCGCCCAGATACAGGCGTCCACTTCCGCCTCCAGTTCGGCGTCGGTCGCCATCGGGGCGACGCCTGCATCGCGGCCCTCGCGGGCGACCGCGATGGCGATTGCCCGTGAGATGGACCGCAGGTCGGTCAGACGTGGGTAGATGGAGCCCTGTTCGAGCCGCTCGACCGGGACCATGTCCGCGAGCGTCGTGGCGGCGACGAGGAACATCCGGTCGGTGACCTCCGAGGCCTGGCCGGCAACGGCTCCCAGCCCGACGCCCGGGAACACGAAGACGTTGTTCGCCTGCCCCACGACATGAGTGACCCCACCGATCTCGACCGGGTCGAACGGGCTGCCGGTTGCCACGACCGCCCGCCCGTCGCTCCATGCGAGCACGTCCGCGGGTGTGGCTTCGGAATTCGCGGTCGGGTTGGAGAGCGGGAGCACTATCGGCTTTGGCGTCCGCGCTGCCATCTCTCGCACCGCAGTCTCGGTGAAGACACCGGGCTTGCCGCTCGTGCCTATCAGTATCGTGGGTGCAACGTGGCGGATCACGGTCTCGAGGTCGTAGTGGCCATTCGGTTCGAAACCGAAGCGGCGCAACTCGTCGCTGTTCAGCGCGAAGGGACGCTTGTCGTCCTGCACTCCTTCGCGTCCTTCAAAGAGCAGACCATGCGAGTCGAGCATGGTCACCGCGTGGCGGGTCTCCTCCTCGCTGGCCCCCTCCGAGCGGATGATGGCCTGGACGAGCCGGGCTATGCCGATGCCGGCAGCCCCTGATCCAAGCAGCACCAGTCGTTGTGCCGAGAGCTTCTCGCCTCTGTGCTTGAGGGCGGCAAGGATGCCGGCGCATATCACCCCGGCGGTTCCCTGGATGTCATCGTTGAAGCAGGGGAGACGGTGGCGATAGTGGTCGAGAAGGCGAATCGCGTTGTGCTGCTTGAAGTCCTCCCACTGCAGCAGGGCATCGGGGAAGACGGCTTTGACCGCGACGACGAACGCCTCGATGAAGGCGACGTACGCATCACCTCTCAGGCGCGGCTTGGGGTAGCCCTGGTAGAGGGGGTCGTGAAGCAGGTCCTCATTGTCCGTCCCGCAGTCGAGCGAGATCGGAAGCGTGAGCCTCGGGTGGATGCCCGCTCCCGCCACGTAGAGTGCGAGCTTGCCGATCGGAATGCCCATGCCGCCCGCTCCCTGGTCACCCAGGCCGAGGATGCGCTCGTTGTCGGTGACGACGATGAGCCGGACTCCGGGCTGGCCTGCGTTGCGGAGCATCTCTGGGATGTGGTCGATGTCGTCCGGGGTGATCCACACTCCTCGCGTGCGCCGCACGACGTGGCTGTACTCACGGCAAGCACGCCCAACCGTCGGCGTGTAGATGATCGGGGCAAGCTCCTCGAGGTGATCGACCAGCAGCCGGTAGAACAGGGTCTCGTTGCGGTCCTGCAGCGCTGCGAGACCGATGTACTGCTCCAGTTCGTCACCCTTTCGACGGAGATGCTCGAGCTCGAGGGCGACCTGCTCCTCGATCGTCATCGTCCGCCACGGCAACAGCCCGCGAAGTCCGAGTTCCGCTCTCTCGTCCTCGGTGAAGGCCGTGTCCTTGTTGATCGCCGCGCAGTCGAGCAGCTCACGACCCCGCGCCGACACAGCCTCAACCGGCAGGTCACCTGGACCAGATCGACGCGCGCTCAACACCATGTACTCCCTTCGTTTTCCTGGGTTCACATAACTCGTTTTTCTCTTGCACCGAAAGGGCCGAACGTCACATTCGTGTGAGAGGTCGGCCCGGACCCGGGAGACGATAAGTTGAAGACCGGTCGCGCAACGTCGCGCCGTGGAAGGTGGCCCAGGAGCATGGAGCTCGAGCCGGAGGGTGGGGGTCCGTCAGCGGAGCTGGCGGCGGAGCTCGACGAGGCGGCGATCCGCCTCGACGAGGCGGATCCGGTGGAGATAATCGAGTGGACCGTGAACCGGTTCCCCGGCAAGATCGCCTTGGCGGCTTCGTTCCAGGATGCTGCGCTCGTTCACATGGCGGTCGGTGTCGACCCGGGCATCGAAGTGATCTTCCTCGACACCGAGTTCCACTTTCCCGAAACGCTTGCCTATGTGGAGCGTCTCCGCAGCCGTTACGACCTCAACCTCGTCGTCACGCATCCCGAGGTGCCGCTCGACGAGTTTCCATGCGGATCGAGCCGCTGTTGCGAGCTCCGCAAGGTGGTGCCGCTTGCAAAGGCGCTGTCAGGCCGCAGTGCCTGGATCACGGGCCTCAAGCGGGTCGACACCCCTGAACGAGCCGAGGCAGCGGTGATCGCTTGGGACCGGAGCCGCAATATGGTTAAGGTGAACCCATTGGCCGCCTGGGACGATGACGACGTCGACGCGTACGTCGCTGCTCGCGACCTTCCTCGTCATCCGCTCAACTATGTCGGGTACGTCTCGATCGGCTGCGCCCCGACGACTGTTCCCGTACCTGAGGGCCATCACCCCCGTGAGGGTCGCTGGGCCGGCACCGGGAAGACCGAATGCGGGCTGCATGTGTGAAACACACGGCCAAGCTCTGAGGAGTGTGAGGCAAAGCTGCTGCCGATGGCCACCGGCAGCCGCGGGTCGCCACCGTCGACGCGGTATTGCATGAGCGTCTCGAGGCTGGAGGCGCGCATCGGTTTGGCGAAGTAGAAGCCCTGACAGGAATCGCAGCCGAGTCGCGTGACCTCGAGGTGCTGTTCCGCGGTTTCCACGCCTTCGGCCACGACGGTCATGCCAAGATCGTGGGCGAGTTGAATGACGGCGCCCACGATGGTGTGGCTGGCCACGATCCGTTCGAAGCCGGCGACGAATGACCGGTCGAGCTTCACGACGTCGATGGGGAACTGGCCGAGGTAGCTGAGCGATGAGTAGCCAGTGCCGAAGTCGTCGATGGCGAGCCTGACGCCGATGTCCTTGAGGTCGTTGAGCACGACAGTTGCGCGCTCGTTGTCGCGGAGGAAGACGCTCTCGGTCATCTCCAGCGTCAGCAGCCCGGGGTCGGTCTGACCGGTCGCGAGCACAGCGGCGACGCTCGCGGCGAAGCCGGCCGACATGAGCTGTTGAGTTGAAACGTTGACCGACATGGCGAGGTCGCCGGTCCCGATCTGGCCTTGCGAGCGGTACCGGTCCGCCCAGGCCTGTTCGAGAGCCCATTGTCCGATCTCGACGATCAAGCCCGACTGTTCGGCGAGCGGTATGAGGACCGTCGGGGACACCAGTCCTTGTGTCGGGTGCACCCAGCGCAGGAGCGCCTCGACGCCGGTGATCCGTCTGCTGGCCGCGGCGACGATCGGTTGGTACTCGGTGTGGAGCTCCCCGCGCCCCAGAGCCCAGTGCAAGTCGCACTCCAGGCCGACATGGTGTTCGGTGAGGTGCTGCTGGTGCAGGTCGAGGAAACCGACGCCGTGGCCGCTCCCGCGCTTTGCTTTGTACATTGCGACATCGGCATGGTCCAGCAGCTGTTTGCCGGCCAGGCCGAAGTCGTCGCCGACTGCGATGCCGACGCTGGCGGTCATCTGGATCTCGAGGCCCGAGACGACGAACGGTCGGGCCAACGCGGCCTTCACGCGGGCCACGATCGGCGTGGCCTGCGACGCGGCTTCGAGATCTTCCAACAAGATGACGAACTCGTCGCCGTAAAGGCGGGCCGCCGTGTCGCACGGGCGTATCAACTCAACCAGCCTCTCGGCCACGGCTATCAGCAGCTCGTCGCCGACGCGATGACCGTAGGTGTCGTTGACCGCCTTGAAGCGGTCCAGATCGATGAACAGCACGGCCGCCGTCTTGTTCGAGCGTTGGTGCCGGACGACAGCGTGCTCGAGGCGCTCCAAGATGAGGGTCCGGTTCGGCAGGCCGGTCAGGGCGTCGTGCAGGGACGCGGCGCGCGCTCGTTCCGAGACGTCGAGCAAGTCGGCCCGTCCTTGTGCGTTGAGCAGATATGCGGCGACGACGTCGGCCAATGTCTGCGCGTCTGTCATGGCCTTGTGCGACAGAGTCCCTGGCGTGTCCCGGTACAAGTCGAGCGCGCCGAGCTGGCCGGCACTGTGCCGCAGCGGGAAGGTGAACACTGCCGCCAACCCGGCGACCAGGGCCCTGGGCGCGAAGTTCGGGAACCTGATCTCGCCTCGAAGGTCCGGTACCGTGACGGCCTCGCCCGTGTGGTACGCCGAAAGACAGGGACCCTCACCCAGTTCGGTCTGCAGCTCCTCGAAACACAAGGCGGAGTCGTCCGAGGCGGCGACGTAACGGGGCATTGTGCCCGGCGAGATGAGCGTCACACCGGCAGATGTGATTGGCAAGACCTCGACGATGCTCTCGACAAGGCGATCGAGAATTGACTGGATCGGGAAATCGGTCACCATGGTCCGAGCGAACTGACTCAGGACATCCGAAAGCCTCTGCTCGTTGGACATATTCCTCCCTCCCCGCGGGTGTAACCAACGACTCCGCAGGGTCCGGGCGGATTCAGCTAAGGCAGCCCACGACCGTCATACCATTCGCGACAGCACTCGAGTCGCAGGCCCATTAATTTAGTCCCAAGACGGCCCCTGGTCAAGGGGTTTGTGGGCACAAGCCCTGGCCGTGACGCGTCAGGCGCACTGCCGAAACTTACCGGGGCTCGCTTAGAGCACAGTGCCTCCTGTGCAGTCGCCGTCCGGGGTGCCGCCCATGTGCTCAGACCGGGGAAGTTGCCGTCTAAAAGCTGCTGTCCCATGTGACGGTGAAGCTGCCGCCATTGGGGAAGCCACCGTTGAGGAAGCCGCCACCATTAGGGGGGCCGTTGCCATTGGGGAAGCCGCCGCCATTGGGGGGGCCGTTGCCGTTGGGAGGACCGCTGCCAATGGGCGCCACCGTCGGGCAAGCGTTGGGGTCAGTCGATAGCACTCCGACGGGCGCTTTTTGGCCAACGCAGTCGAGGTAGTAGCTATTGGTGTCGTCAACCATCGAGATGTCATAGACCTCGCCCTGGAACTGCCCGATGCTCTTCAGCTTCCCTGCTGTGGCTGCCCCGGCCTGTGTAAAGCCGGCCCTTCGTGAAGTCAACAAGCGGGAGGATCTGACCTCCAAGAGAAGCAGTGGCGGGTCGCTCCACGATCCACTCGGCACTCGAGTCCGAGCAGACGTTAGTTGCGCACTGCTGCAACACAGCGAAGCTGTTGCCAGACGTCGGGTAGTCGGTCAGGGTGAGCTGGTAGTTGTCCTCACCCGAGGTGGCAGGCTGCACCGTTACAGAAGCACTGATCTGGTCACCTGGCTGCGGACAATCAACGTTGCTATTGATACAGGCGGTCGTCCCCTCCTGAACCATGGAGCCGGGGTACATCTCGTACCACACGTAATAGTAAGTTGTGCCCTCATAGCACTCGGCTCCAGTGCCCAGCTGCTCGACGGTCTGGTCGGTGTAACCGTCGAGACCGACCCAGTTCGCGATGAACGCGTCCTGGTCCTGGTAGGGCGAAGGCAGGCAGGTCACCTGAGGAATGGTCCAGTGGCCACTCACGTTGGAAAACGTCTGGGACGAGCTGTTCTCGACGTCCGCGTATCCCGACCAGTTGGCGGATGGCTGAGAACTGACGCCTCCGCTGACAATATTGGGGGGACCAACCTTCAGCACGGGGGCATGGGCCGACAAGTACTTGTCGAAGGCGGCGCGTGCTTGTGCGACGAGAACCGCGTTGGTTGTCCTGGCGCTCGAGTCGGCGTGCCTGGCCACATTCGGCACCAGACCAATGAGCAACGACAGCCCGAGCACTGCAATTCCGGCACCTACCAGCATCCTTCTCATCAAATGCCTCCTCGCAAGAAAGACTTGAATAACAGTAACAGCTTGGGCGAGCGTTCGAACCGGTCGTAGCTCACCGGTCGAGGGCCCAGCAAGATCGATGTCGGATGCTTTGCCTCAGTGATGACGATGTTGATCCTCGAACGGTCGGCCTTCGAGGCCTGGAGCCGGACCGCCAGGGCTACTTGTTCCAGTTCGTACACTTGTGGGTCGTGACGGAGAACACACTGAGGCTGGGCTTCGCCCCAACCGACGCGAGGCCGAGCGCCGGACGCCGGAGCGGCACGTCGCGGAGCGGCACGCCGCGGACCGAGATGTCCTGGACCGGCGTCGTCAACTCGCCGCGGCTGGGGCGGCTGGGATGGAACCGGCGGCGCCGGGGATGACCGTGCCGATCTTCACCGGCGTCGGGGTCGCCCTGCTGACGATCTTCGACTCCTCGGGGGCCGTGGACGCCGGCGCCACCGCCGCTCTGGCCGGCTCCCTCGTGGATCTCGGGGTCGAGGCCGTGCTCGTCGCCGGGAGCACGGGAGAAGCCGCATCGCTGACGCCCGAGGAGCGAGCGATGTTGGTCGGCGCCGTGAGGGCCTCGTTGCCGTCAACGGTCGTGGTGTTGGCGGGTGCCGGAGCCCCGTCGGCGCTCCAGGCAGTGCACCTGACCAAGGTGGTCCTGGACGCCGGGGCCGACGCGGTGCTCGCCCTCTCGCCCCCGCAGAGCTCCGACGCGCGGCGGTATTACGCCCTCGTGGCCGACGCTGCGGGCGGTGCGAGTGTGCTCGCATATCACTATCCCGGCGCCTCGCCGCCAGGGTTGCCGGTCGAGGTGCTCGCCGAGCTTCCAGTACAAGGGCTGAAGGACTCCAGTGGGGATGTGCGCCGGCTCTACGACGAGCTCGAGGTTTTCGCCGGATGGCTGTACACCGGTTCCACGAATCTCGTCCTGCTGGCGGGAGCGCTGCACTGTGCCGGAGTGATCCTCTCGATCGCGAACCTGCAACCGGAGTTGTCCGTCCGTGCCTTCCGGGGCGAAGCCGAGGCCCAACGGCAGCTCGTCGCGGCCGAGGACCGAGTGCTGGGCCCCTGGCCACACGGGCTCAAGCGGGCGGTCTCGGCTCGGTTTGGAACCTCAGTGACAGCTCGCATGGGCTGAACCGCCAGGGCTCGCCTTTTGAGGTTCGCAAGAACGCCGTGAAAGCCAAGTAGTGTCAAACTAGCGCCGAAAGCCCGGTCCGCGAGGTTGCGGAGTCTTCGGGAAAAGTGGGGGGACAACACGTGACATTGCTGCAGCCGAGGGCGTCGGCTGACCAGGGGCCGCAGCCGGTTTCCCGATCGGCTCCGAGCCGCCCCGCGGTCGGTTACAAGTGGGTCGCGCTTTCGAACACGACGCTCGGGATGCTGATGGCGACGATCAACTCGTCCATCACCTTGATCGCCCTGCCGGACATCTTCCGTGGGATCGGCGTCAATCCCCTTGCTCCCGGAGACGTGGGCTATCTCCTCTGGATGTTGATGGGCTTCATGGTCGTGACCGCCGTGCTCGTCGTCGCATTCGGTCGCATCGGCGACATCTTCGGCCGAGTCCGCATGTACGAGCTGGGCTTTGCCGTCTTCACTCTGGGCTCGGTCCTGTTGTCGGCAGACTGGCTCAATGGCGCCGCCGGGGCCTCCTATCTGATCGGCATGCGCGTCGTGCAGGGCCTCGGGGCGGCGATGCTCATGGCGAACTCGGCGGCGATCCTGACCGACGCGTTCCCAACCAACCAGAGGGGCCTGGCGCTGGGGATCAACAATGTGGCCGCGATCTCCGGCTCGTTCGTCGGGCTCGTGCTGGGCGGCCTGTTAGGCCCGCTCGACTGGCGCCTGGTGTTCCTGGTCTCGGTTCCAGTTGGCGTCGCCGGCACGATCTGGGCCTATTCGAAGCTCGAGGAGAGGGGCGTTCGGGGGCCCGCACGGATCGACTGGTGGGGCACTGTGAGCTTTGCGGTCGGCCTGGTCTCGTTGCTCGTCGGGATCACCTATGGGATCCAGCCCTATGGCCACGACACCATGGGCTGGGCTGATCCGCTCGTCATCGCCGAGCTTGCCGGGGGTGCCGCCGTGCTCGTCGCCTTCTGCGTCATCGAGACCCTGGTGTCTCAGCCGATGTTCCACCTGCCGTTGTTCAAGATCAAGGCGTTCGCGGCCGGGAACGTGGCAAGCCTGCTCGCGTCGCTTGGCCGTGGCGGCCTCATGTTCATCATCATCATCTGGTTGCAGGGGATCTGGCTGCCGCTGCACGGGTACAGCTTCTCGTCCACGCCGCTGTGGGCAGGGATCTACATGGTGCCCTTGACGGTGGGCTTCCTGGTGTCCGGGCCGGTCTCCGGTTTCCTGTCCGACCGGTTCGGGCCGAGGCCCTTCGCTTCTGCCGGCATGGTGCTGTCGGCGGCGAGCTTCCTGGTCCTCGAGGTGCTGCCGGTCGACTTCTCCTACGTGTGGTTCGCGCTCTTGTTGTTCGCACTCGGCGCATCGATGGGCCTGTTCGCGTCGCCGAACCGGGCCCAGGTCATGAACAGCCTGCCCCCCGACCAGCGCGGAGTCGGGAGCGGGATGGCGGCGACCTTCCAGAACTCGGCGATGGTGCTGTCCATCGGCGTGTTCTTCAGCCTCATGATCCTCGGCCTGGCCGCGTCCCTTCCGGCTCACCTGTACTCGGGCCTGAGATCAGCCGGCGTGCCGCCGGCCGACGCGACGCGGATCGCACACCTTCCACCTGTCGGGCTGCTGTTCGCGGCCTTTCTCGGAGACAACCCGATGCGTGTGCTCCTCGGCCCGACGATTCATCAGATCTCGGCGGCACATGCCCAGCTGCTGTCGAGCCGGGGCTTCTTGCCGGCGTTGATCTCCGCGCCGTTCGACAACGGCCTCCGCCGGGCGTTCGACTTTGCAGGTGGCGCCTGCCTGGTGGCCGCGCTCGCCTCGTGGCTGAGCGGGGAGCGCTACGTACACCCCGAGCCCACGGCCGGTGAGCTGGCTGACGGGCGGGACCTCGGCGAGGTCGCTCGGATCTCACCGGAGCAGGCGGGCGGGCCATTCCCCAGTGCGGCTGACGGCGGCGGGTCCTCGTCCCGAGGACATGCTGTCAAGGCTTAGTGTTCTTCGGTGGCTGAAATTCGCCGGTTCCTGGTTCGCACCTTCGGGTGTCAGATGAACGAGCACGACTCCGAGCGCATCGCCGGGGTGCTCGCGGCAGATGGCATGGTCCGCACCGACGACCTGGAACAGGCCGACGTCGTCGTGCTCAACACCTGCTGCATCCGCCAGAATGCCGACGACAAGCTGTACGGGCACCTCGGCCAGCTGAAGTCGGTCCAGCAGCGCCGCCCAGGACTGCAGATCGCCGTCGGGGGATGCCTCGCGCAGAAGGACCGTGAGCTGGTCTTGGAGCGTGCACCGCATGTCGACGCCGTCTTCGGCACTCACAACGTCAGCAGGGTCGCCGCGCTTCTCGGCCTTGCGCGCTCGGGCGGCGAGCCGGTGCTCGAAGTGCCGGACGCCCCAGGGCGCGACGAGGAGACCGACTTCCCAACCGCGATGGCCGTGCGGCACGACCAGCCGTATGCGGCCTGGGTGACGATTCAGGTCGGATGCAACAACTCGTGCGCCTTCTGCATCGTCCCGGCGGTACGGGGGCCGGAGGTCAGCCGGCCGTTCGGTGAGCTCGTCGAAGAGCTCGGAAGTCTTGCGGCCCGCGGCACCGTCGAGGTGACGCTGCTCGGCCAGAACGTGAACTCCTATGGCCGCGACCTGACGAGCAAGTGGAAGGGCGCTCCGGCCGAGGAGGTCGATCTGGCCTGGATCGCTGGTGAACGGTGGGCGGCACAAGGCGCCTCGAGGGCGCGACCTCTGTTCGCCGACCTGCTCCGGGTGCTGGGCGCGGTGGCGGGCATTCGACGCGTCCGTTTCACAAGCCCCCATCCGAAGGACCTCCTGCCCGAGACCATTGCCGCGATGGCCGAGACGCCCGCTGTCTGCGAGCAGCTCCACCTGCCCCTCCAGTCGGGCAGCGACCGCGTTCTTAAGGCGATGCGAAGGGGTTACACGGCCGAGCGCTACCTGTCGCGTCTCGCGGATGCGAAGGCCGCGATCGCGGACCTCGCGGTGACCACCGACATCATCGTCGGGTTCCCAGGTGAGACCGAGGAAGACTTCGAGCGCACTCTCGAGGTCGCTTCCGCGGCCGAGTACGACAGCGCTTACACGTTCATCTTCTCGCCGAGACCGGGAACGCGCGCGGCGCAGATGACGGAACTGTACGTGCCGCCTCAAGTCGTAGCCGAGCGTTTCGAGAGACTGAAAGTGGTGATCGAGCGATCGGCGCTCGCCCGCAACCTGAGCCGCATCGGGATGCTCGAGCAAGTCATCGTCGAGGGCCCGTCCAAGAAGGACCCGGAGATGGCATCCGGGCGCACCCGCCAGGGCAAGCTCTTGCACTTCGCCCCTCCCGACGGCCACGACCTCGCCCCCGGCACGTTCGCGACCGTGCGCGTCGAGCGCGCGGCGCCGCATCACCTTGCCGGGGTTCTCGTCTCGACCGAGCAAGGCCCGGGACGCCGGGTAGGCGAGCGGATCCCGGTCGTCGCCGGCTGAAGCCCCGGTCGTGTGATCGCGACCCCGGGGACCACCCGACCCGGGGCTGCAAGGGCGGCAGCGTACAATGGGCGGTCGTGAGCGTGTTCGGGAAGGTACTTCGCGTGGGCGAGAGCAAGAAGGTCCGCAGCCTCGCTGCCATCGTGCCCTCGATCAACGCGTTGGAGCCCGAGATCCAGGCCCTGTCCGACGCGGAGCTGGCCCGCAAGACCGTCGAGTTCAAAGAACGCCTGGACCACGGCGAGGACATGAACGACCTCTTGGTGGAGGCCTTCGCCGTGGTTCGAGAGGCGGGAGTTCGCACGATCGGCCAGCGCCATTTCGACGTCCAGCTCATGGGCGGCATGGCCCTGCATTTCGGGTGGATCGCGGAGATGAAGACCGGTGAGGGCAAGACTCTCGTCTCGACGCTCCCGGTCTACCTGAACGCGATCGGCGGCCGCGGCGTGCACGTCATCACTGTCAACGACTACCTGGCAATGCGCGACGCGGAGTGGATGGGCCAGATCTACCGGTTCTTAGGACTGACGGTGGGGCTCATCACCCCCGAGGTGGATGACTTCGCCGCCAAGTCGGCGGCGTACCGCGCGGACGTGACCTACGGCACCAACACCGAGATGG
This sequence comes from uncultured Acidimicrobiaceae bacterium, assembly GCA_963807575.1. Classification (GTDB taxonomy): domain Bacteria; phylum Actinomycetota; class Acidimicrobiia; order Acidimicrobiales; family Bog-793; genus Fen-455. Next base: position 24,218 of record CAWECD010000023.1, on the reverse strand, counting down.
GCTTCGACTACCTGCGCGACAACATGGCGGCACAACGCGAGCACATGGTGCAGCGCAAGCACGTCTACGGCATCGTCGACGAGGTCGACTCGATCCTGATCGACGAGGCCCGGACACCTCTCATCATCTCCGGACCCTCCAACGAGTCGACGAAGCTCTACTACCAGTTCGCCAGTGTCGTGCGGACACTGCGGCGCGACGTCGACTACGAGGTCGACGAGGAGAAGCGCACCGCAGTCCCGACCGAGGCCGGAATCGCCAAAGTCGAGCGGCAGCTCGGGGTCGCCAACCTGTACGACTCGGTCGCGGTCAACTACGTCCATCAGCTCGAGAAGGCCCTCCAGGCCAAAGAGCTCTACCACCGGGACAAGGACTACCTGGTGGCGGATGGCGAGGTGAAGATCGTCGACGAATTCACGGGACGGATCATGGAGGGACGACGCTGGTCCGACGGCCTGCACCAGGCCGTCGAGGCCAAAGAGCGCGTCCGGATCCAGGAGGAGAACCACACCTGGGCGACGATCACCCTCCAGAACTACTTCCGTATGTACGAAAAGCTCGCCGGGATGACCGGGACCGCCGAGACCGAGGCGGCCGAATTCGCGTCCACCTACCAGCTGCACGTCGTGCCGATCCCGACGCACCGCCCCATGGTCCGGGTTGACGAGCCGGACCTGATCTACAAGTCGGAGGGCACGAAGTTCGAGGCGGTAGTCGATGACCTGAAGGAACGCTACGACAGGGGCCAGCCGGTCCTGGTCGGCACGGCATCGGTGGCGAAGTCCGAGGAGCTGTCCCTGCTATTGGACAAGCAGGGCATCCCTCATCACGTACTGAACGCCAAGCACCACGCCCAGGAGGCCGAGATCGTCGCTCAGGCGGGGCGCCTTCACGCGATAACGGTCGCCACGAACATGGCTGGGCGAGGCGTCGACATCGTGCTCGGGGGCAACCCCGAAGGGCTCGCTCGCAACGAGGTACGCGCCCAGGGGCTCGACCTCGACTCTGACGAGGGGCGAGCGCGCTTCCAGTCGCTCCTGGGCAAGTTCAAGCAGGAATGCGCCGCCGAGGCAGTCGAGGTTTGCGCGCTCGGTGGCCTGTACGTGCTCGGGAGCGAGCGGCACGAGAGCCGTCGCATCGACAACCAGCTTCGTGGCCGGTCCGGGCGCCAGGGCGACCCCGGCGAGAGCAGGTTCTACCTGTCGCTCGAGGACGAGCTGATGCGGCTGTTCGCGACGGGTGCGGTCAGCTGGGTGATGGGACGGGCCCTGCCCGATGACGTGCCGATCGAAGCACGCATGGTGACCAAGGCCATAGAGCGCGCCCAGCACACCGTCGAGGGCCGCAATGCCGAGACCCGCAAGGAGCTGCTCAAGTACGACGAGGTGAGAAACGAGCAGCGCAAGGTCATCTACCAGCGCCGGCTCCAGATAATCGACGGCGAGGACCTCAAGCCCCACACCGAGGCGCTGCTCACCGCGATGGTGGACCGGGTCGTCTCGAACCACTGCCCGAACGACTTCGCCGAGGACTGGGACCTCGAGGGCCTCTTGGTGGAGCTGACCCAGTACTACCCGACCAGGTTCACCGTCGAGGACCTCGAGGCGGCGACCAGCGTGGTGCAGCTGACCGAGAGCATCCTCACCGAGGCCCTCGAGTGCTACGACGAGCGCGACAGGACCTTCCCCGGCGGGGCCGAGACCGCGCGGGACATCGAGCGCAGTGTGCTGATCCAGATCATGGACCAGCGCTGGCGGGAGCACCTCGTGGAGATGGACTACCTCAACGAGGGCATCCACCTGCGCGGCATCGCCCAGACCGACCCTCTCGTGGCCTGGCAGCGCGAGGGATTCGAGATGTTCGGCAAGCTCATGGACTCCATCGACGACGACTATCTGCGCTATGTCATGCACGTTCAAGTTCTTGCCGCGCCGGCTGAGGACCCCGACTACGCCCAAGCGGCGTTCGAGGCCGCAGACGACCCGGCCACCGGGCTGGACGAGCTTGCCCAGGTGCCCGCCGCCGGGCTCGCCGGCGACTCGACTGAGCAGCCGCCGGTCGCCGGCGTCGCAGCGCAGGCGTCTCCACCGTCGGCCCGTCCCAGACAACAGCCACCGTCCGGTGCGCTTGCGGGCTCGGGTCCGTCCGGCCGTCCGGCACCGCGCGGCACGCCGAACCGGGGTGGCAATGGCGGTGGAGCCGCAGGCCAGAGGCGTCCGCCTGCCGGCCCCATCTCGCCGACCGGGACCCGGATCGTGAGCGGGCCGCCGGCCAAGGTCGGGCGCAACGAGCCCTGCTGGTGCGGCAGTGGACGCAAGTTCAAGGTCTGTCACGGCGCGAGCTGAACGAACGTGACCAGAGCCTCCGACGCCGGTCCCGACGGCGCGCGTCCCGACCTCGGTGAGGTCCTGGCCTCGCTGCGGGTTCGCTTGGACGCGGCGAAGGTCTACCTGCGACTCGACGACCTCAGCGAACAGCTCCGGGTACTCGAGGAAGCCATCGCGGAACCGGACCTCTGGTCGGACGCCGACCAGGCCCGGAAGGTGACTTCGCAGTACGGCCGGATCCGCGACGACGTCGAGGGCCTGCGCGTGCTCGACGGGCACCTCGCCGACGCCGAGGCCCTGCACTTGATGGCCGTCGAGGAGGGTGGCAGCGAGCTCGCGGAGCTCGAGGGCGAGCTCACCGACACTGCCGTGACGGTTGCCAAGGCTCTCGAAGAGCTCGAGCTGCGCAGCTTGTTCTCCGGTGAGCACGACGAGAGGGACGCCGTCGCGGAGATACACGCCGGTGCCGGCGGTACCGACGCGCAGGACTGGGCCGAGATGATGTTGCGGATGTACCTGCGCTGGGCCGAGCGCCGCGGCTTCGAGGTCGAAGTCGACGAGGTCTCAGAAGGAGGCGAGGCCGGCATACTGTCGGCGACCTTCATCGTGCGCGGGCGCTATGCCTACGGGCTGCTGGCCGCCGAGCGGGGCGTGCACCGCCTCGTCAGGATGTCGCCCTTCGACTCCCAGCATCGGCGCCAGACGAGCTTTGCGTCGCTCGATGTGGCTCCGTTCCTGGAAGACATCGCCGAGGAGATCGAGATCGACGAGAAGGACCTGCGTATCGACACCTACCACTCCTCGGGAGCCGGGGGCCAGCACGTGAACGTGACGGACTCGGCCGTTCGGATAACGCACCTCCCGACCGGTATCGTGACCTCCTGCCAGAACGAGCGCAGTCAGTACCAGAACAAGGCGAAAGCCCTGCAGATCCTGGCCGCCAAGCTCGCCGAGCGCCAGCGCGAAGAGCGCCGTAAGGAGCTCGAGACGCTTTCGGGGCCCCTGAGCGACGTCGCCTGGGGGAGCCAGATCCGGTCCTATGTCCTCGCGCCCTACCAGCTCGTCAAGGACCTGCGCACGAGCTACGAGACGGGCAATGTCGAGGCGGTACTGGACGGGGACCTTTATGACTTCATGATCGCGTTTCTGAGATTCCGCAGGGAACATGCGGGTTCCTGAGCGCGAGATGTTCTGTTACCGCTTTGTCACGAGCCTGGCTGGTAGCCTGCCGCGGGGGGATTTCGTGCCGGAACGCGGGGGAGAAGGGCACAGATGATCCGCTTCGAGAACGTCACGAAGTCCTACAAGGGCTCCGTCGTCGCATTGCGCGAGGTCTCGCTCGAGATCTTGAAGGGTGAGTTCGTCTTCCTCGTCGGGGCGTCGGGATCGGGCAAGACCACGATGCTCAAGCTCCTGCTGCGCGAGGAGGTTGCCGATCGCGGCGAGATCTGGGTGGCCGGCAAGGAGATCGGCCAGCTGTCGAACTGGAGGGTGCCGTACCTGCGGCGCAACCTCGGCTGCGTGTTCCAGGACTTCCGTCTGCTCCCGAACAAGACCGTTTTCGAGAACGTGGCCTTTGCCCTCGAAGTCATCGGCCGGCCGCGTCACGTGATCGGGACGCAGGTGCCGCAAGTCCTGGAGCTGGTCGGCCTCGGCCAGAAGGGCGATCGGTTGCCGCATGAGCTGTCGGGAGGCGAGCAGCAGCGGGTCGCGATCGCGCGTGCCTTCGTGAACCGCCCCCTGATCATCCTCGCCGACGAGCCCACCGGCAACCTCGATCCCACGACCAGCCAGGGGATCATGTCGTTGCTCGACCGCATCAACCGCACCGGGACGACGGTCGTGATGGCGACCCACGACGCCGGGATCGTGGACACCATGCGCCGGCGTGTGATCGAGATCGACCACGGCGCGGTCGTGCGCGACCAGGCACGCGGCATCTACGGCCTGGACCCGACGACGTCGACCACCCGGGGAGTCCCGGTGGTGGCGGTTTCGGCGGTGCGCGCGGGGTTCGCCGATTCGGACCTGGATGACGGGGACGAACCGGTGACGAGCCGTCAAGAAGCGGTCCGGGCCCGGAGAGGGCGGCGCTGATGCCCATCTCGGCGGGTTACGTCGCGCGCGAGACCGCGACGAACCTGTGGAGGAACCGGTTGATGGCGATCGCGGCCATCCTCACCGTCGCCGTGTCGCTCTCTCTGGTTGGTACGGCGCTGTTGATGCGCCAAGCGGTGAACAACGAGCTCGTGCAGTTGAACCAGAACGTGGACCTGCAGGTCTTCGTTCAGCCGAAGGCCTCGGTGGCCGAAGTGGCGACGCTGCGCACGACGATCAGCGAGACACCCCAGATCCGCAAGGTCGTCTACCTCGACCACGAGGAGTCCTACAAGCTCGCGTGCCGGATCAGCGGCCCGACCGTCTGCAGCGTGCTGAACGTGCAGACGACTCCGCCGGTGTTCCAGTGCACCTTGACCAACCCCGGGGGGGCTGCCGCTGTCGCGAGCCTCTTCCAGCACCTTTCGGGCGTGTTTCAGATCACCTACCCCTCCCAGGCGGCTCACACCTTGACCGCCGTGAGCAATGTCCTGCAGACGGTTCTCCTGGTGATCGCCCTCGTGCTGCTGATCTCGGCGTTGGTGCTGATCTTGAACGCCATCCGGATGGCCATCTTCTCTCGTAGGCGGGAGGTCGGCGTCATGCGCCTGGTTGGCGCGACGAGCTGGTTCATCCGCCTGCCGTTCATGGTCGAGGGCCTTGTGCAGGGCCTGATCGGAGCGATCGTGGCTGCGGGGATCGTGCTGCTCGGGGACCTCGGCATCCGAACGCTGATCAGGCACTTTCGCGAGTTCTCCTCGGCCGTCGTGCCCGGTCACGACGTGATCATCACCGAGATCCTCGTCGTGGTCATGGGCGCACTGATCGGCGCCATCGGCTCGGCTGTGGCCGTGAGGCGCTTCCTCGACGTCTGAGCGGGCGGAGAGAGACCTGTCGATGCACGAAGGAGACAAAGCGACGCGCGCGGCGCCTTCCCGACTGGGTCACAGGCACGGACGCGGCCTGCGCGTGGTGGTGGGTGTCGCGGCGTGCCTGGCCGCATTCGCGGGACCCGCCGCGCTCGGCAGCTCCGCGACGGCACCGGTCGCGACGGTGCCGGTCGCGAGGACGGGATCGCCCCAGGCCCTGGGTCGCTACGTGCGCATAGGTTCCGCACCCCGCGCGCCGCGCGCCGCGACGCTGCTCGGCCAGGTCCCGGGATCACAGAGGATCGAGCTCGACGTCGCCCTTCGCCCCCGCGACCCGGCGGCGCTGGCAGGATTCGCCAACGCGGTCTCGACCCCGGGCTCTCCCGAATTCCGCCGGTACCTTCGCCCCGGCGCCTTCGGGGCCATCTTCGGGGCGACGGCGGCAACTGTCCGCTCGACGACCACCGTGCTCGAGAGGCTCGGCCTGCAGGTCGGCCCGGTGTCCGGCAACCGCCTCATCGTGAAGGTCTCCTCGACGGTCGCGACCGCCGAGCGCGCCTTTGCCACGACGCTCGTGCGCTATCGCCTCGGGTCCGGGGCGCTCGCCTACGCGAACCTGGCCGCGCCGCGGGTCCCGGCGGCTCTCGCGGGCCGGATCCAGGCGATCACAGGCCTGAGCGACTTGGCGCCCTCAGCTCCGGTGGGTCTTTCGCTCCCCGGCCCGCGCACCAGTGCGCGTGAGCACGCCTCGCCCAAGGCGACCGACGTCGAGGTGGGTGGCCCGCAGCCTTGCCAAGCAGCGACCAGCGCCGCTTCCGCTGTCGGTGCCTATACCGCCGACGAGCTCGCATCGGCTTACGGTTTCTCGGGCCTGTATGCAGTCGGAGATTTCGGAGCGGGCGAGACGGTAGCGATCTTGGCGCTCGAACCGTTCAGCGCATCGGACGTCCAGGCTTACGACGAGTGTTACTTCCCGACCGAGGCCGGTGCCATGGCGTCGTCGCTGCACGTCCTTTATGTCGACGGCGCGGGAAAGGGGGTCCCGACCAACGTCGAGTCGACACTCGACGTCGAGGACGTCAGCAGCTTCGCTCCGCAGGCGACAATCGACGTGTACGAAGGGCCGAACAACACCACAGGCCCGCTCGATGTCCTCAGTGCGATCGTCTCGCATGACCATGCCCAGGTGGTCTCGATCTCGTGGGGCAACTGCGAGGCGCAAGACGGCGGTAGCCAGGTCGCGGCGGTCGAGGCCAACTTGTTCGAGGAGGCGGCGTCCCAGGGTCAAACCGTCGTGGCGGCGTCCGGCGACAACGGATCGACTGACTGCGGCCCACCGCGCGGCACCCAGGCCCCCGTCGCCGCCGTGGACGACCCCGGCAGCCAGCCGTATGTGACCAGCGTCGGCGGAACGTCGCTGGCAACGCTCGGCCCACCTCCCACCGAGACCGTCTGGAACAACTCAGCCGGTGCCGGCGGCGGTGGCATCTCGTCGAACTGGGCGATGCCTGCCTACCAGTCGGATGCCCCACTGGCGCTCGAGGTGGTCAACTCGTACTCCTCGGCCCAGCCGTGCGGCGTGCCGACCGGCTACTGCCGGGAGGTTCCCGACGTCTCGGCCGACGCCGACCCGATCACCGGCCTTGTGATCAACTGGGGCGCCTGGGGCGGCTGGACTGTCGTGGGGGGCACCAGCCTGGCGGCGCCGCTGTGGGCGGCGCTGGTCGCGCTCACAGACGCCTGGCCGGCCTGCGGCGCGCACCCTGTCGGCTTCTTGAACCCGGCGCTCTACTCGATCGCGGGCCGTAGCGGGTACGCGAGCGCCTTGAACGACGTCACGAGAGGCAGCAACCACTTGGCTTCGATTCCCAACTGGTGGCGCTACCCGGCTACGGTCGGATATGACCTCGCCTCGGGCCTCGGGACACCCGATGCCGCCAACCCCTCCGGCGGAGGCCTGGTCGCGCAGCTGTGCGCACTGCCCGAGAGCGGAGGAGTGCAGTACGCCTCGCCGACGAAGTCCTCGGTCACGGCCTCGCAGCACAGTGTCACCGCGGTTCGCACGTCGTTCTCTACGATCACCGTTACTTTGCGCACGCGGTTCGGGCTGCCCGTCGCCGGCAAGCGAGTGTGGCTCGTCGCGGCCACGACGCCACCAGTTGCCATGAGGACGAAGATCAGACCAACATCGAGTATCACCAATGGGAAGGGAGTGGCGATCTTCGAAGTGAGCGACACTGCGATTCAGACGGTCATCTACCGCGCGACCGATATCACCGACGGGGTCCTGCTGTACCCGTCGGTGACCGTGAACTACGTAGCGCCATGAGAGGCGTGATCCTCGCCGGCGGCACCGGTAGCAGGCTTCATCCTCTCACCCGGATCACCAACAAGCACCTGTTGCCGATCGGTGACCGGCCGATGATCAGCTACGGGATCGAGGCCCTCGTCAAGGCCGGGGTCACCGAGATCATGGTCGTGACGGGCGGCACGCACGCGGGCGAGTTCCTCAGGCTCTTGTCGAACGGCCAGGAGTTCGGCGTGGAGCGCCTCCTCTATGCGTACCAGGAGCGTGCGGGGGGGATCGCCGAGGCCCTGGGACTGGCCGCCCAGTTCGTCGGCGACCAGGCCGCTGTTGTGATGCTGGCCGACAACATCTTCGGCCGGTCGTTCGTGTCTTCGGTACGTCGGTTCGACGATCAGCCCAAGGGGGCCCGCCTGCTGCTGGCCGAGGTCAAGGACCCGGCCCACCTCCGCCATCTCGGCGTGCCCGAGCTCGACGAGTCGGGGAGGATCGTGCGGATCGTCGAGAAACCGGACGACCCTCCCAGCACCTACTGCGTCACCGGCGTCTACCTCTATGACCCGGGCGTCTTCGACGTGATCCGCACCCTGCGGCCATCAGGGCGCGGTGAGCTGGAGATCACCGACGTGAACAACCATTACGTCGCCGAAGGCCTCATCGACTACGACGTGCAGGAGGGCTTCTGGGGTGATGCCGGCGAGTCCATCGACGCGTACTACGCCGTGAACGACCATGTTCGTCGCTACGGCGCCAACCTGGACTGAGAGCCTGCAAGGTCTCTGAGGCTCCACCCAGGGCGCAAGCAGGCGGCCCGCCTCGGACCGCTCAGCTCAGGGCGGCAGGCCGGCGGCCCGCCTCGGACCGCCCAGCTCACGCTCGACGAGGGTGTCGCGGCGCGAACGCTGCCTCCAAAGCGCCCGAGAGGTCGGCATAGGCGTGGACGTAGCCGGCATCTGTCAGCTTCTTCGGCAGAGCCCTCTGGCTGGCGAGCAGCAGCTCGTCGGCGGCTCCGCGGCCGAGTGCGAGCCGCAAGAGCGTTGCGGGCAACGCGAGCCTGCTCCTGCGTCCGAGCACGTGAGCGATCGCGTCGGTCAGCTCGGCGTTGCGCACCGGGTTGGGGGCTGTTGAGTTCACGGGACCAGAGAGCTCGGTGTCGTCGATCGCACGCAGGAGCACGGCGACCTCGTCGTCGAGAGCCACCCAGCTCGTCCACTGGCGGCCGTCGTCGAGGCGAGCACCGAGGCCGAGCCTGAAGATGGGTGCCTCGGCGGCCAGGATCCCGCCGTCGGCGCCTCCGCCGCCGCCGAGCACGATGCCGGTCCGGATCGTGACGACCCGGATGCCCCGCTCGACCGCCGGAGCGGTGCTCTGCTCCCAGGAGCGGCAGAGATCGGCCAGGACCCCGCTGCCTTGAGGACTCGTCTCGTCGAGCACCTCCTCCCCACGGTCGCCGTAGAAGCCGACGGCGGAACCGGAGACGAGCACTGCCGGTGGGCGCTCCAGCGAGGCGAGCGAGCGGGCGAGCAGGTTGCCGACAGCGATGCGGCTCGAACGGATGTTCTCCAGGCGCTTCGGGCTCCAGCGGGTCGTGATCGGGGCGCCTGCCAAATGGACGGCGGCATCGATTCCTTCGAGGCTCCCATCGGGAACTCGCGACGTGTCGAGGTACCGCCGGGCCAGCTCGATGCCCACCTCGCCTGGCCCCGGCGGACGCCGGACGACCGGGTAGACCTCGTCGCCGCGTCCACGCAGTGCCCGCACCAGGGCGTTGCCGATGAAGCCGCCGGCGCCTGTCACGACGACTCTCAACTGAGTTGCCCTCCCGCGCAAGGCCGCAGCGGACGCGTGCTCGACGGCTACGAAGCTGATCGCAGCGGGCACTTTCGAGTGGCTGAGCCGCAAGGCGAGCCTGGCGCGGTGAGTGTCAGGCTGTGAACGGGGCACCGAGGGTGTCGATCTGTCCGTAGGGCTCGCCCGCGTCGAGGTAGCACTCCTCGTGGAAGTGGTCGACCCGGTTCCAGGCTCCCTCGAGATAGACGTTCGCGATCACCTGGCGCGGGTGGGTGCGTGCCGCGAACTTGATCTGCTTGCCACAGAGCACGCAGCGCACGTCGTTGCCCGGCTCCACCCCACGCACGACAGCTCGCGTCGTGCTCACGTGGGCGCTCCGACGGCCGTCCCAGCTGGTCGGCACGACCGGTGACGGTACATCGATATTCACGCCCACACGCTAGTGCCGAGCTTGCTCGACCAGTGCTGACTCTTGGCATTGCTCGTCACACTGCGGAGACCAGATGGCGGGCTGAGCGTGGTTGGTGGTGCTTGACTACAAGGACATGCCCATTGAGCACATCGTCGTCGACGGATCCAACATCGCCACCGAAGGCCGATCCCTGCCGAGCCTGAGACAGCTGGAGGAAGCCGTCGCCGAGCTTCGGCGCGACCATCCGGATGCGGAGATCACTGTCATCGTTGACGCCACCTTCGCCCACAGGATCGATCCCTCCGAACTTCCGCGTTTCGAACAGGCTGCCTTGCGAGGGGAGTACGTCCATCCACCCGCCGGTGCCATCGGACGCGGGGACGCCTTCTTGCTGCGCGTTGCCGAGAAGGTCGACGGGACCGTGCTGTCGAACGACTCTTTCCAAGAGTTCCATGGCGAGCATCCCTGGTTGTTCGAACGGGGTCGCCTGCTGGGTGGCACCCCGGTGCCGGGCATCGGGTGGATATTCAGCCCTCGCCAACCGGTTCGCGGCCCGCGGAGCCGCCAGGCGGTGCGCGAGACGGTGCAAGCAAAGAAGCGCGTGACCAAGGCCATCGCCGTGGCGACGAAGGAGGTTGTCGAACCCGCCGGCAAGTTGCCGGCCGCAGGATCGGCCGGAGGCCGCTCGAGGAGCCGCAAGAGCGACGGAGAGCCCGAGCCGGCCAAGCGTCCCTCGGACGGGTCCCGGGACGGAGGCAAGCCCACCCCACTGGCAGCTGAACGACCCTCTGGTGTTCATATCCTTCATTGCCGAGCATCCTCTCGGCGAACAGGTCGAAGGAGAGGTCGAGGGTTACACGTCCCATGGTGCGGTCGTCCAGGTCGGTGAGATGCGCTGCTACGTCCCCCTCGCCAACCTGGGAGATCCTCCGCCGCGCAGCGCTCGAGAGGTGCTCAAGCGCCGTGAACGCGGGATCTTCGTGCTGACCGCGCTGGACCCGCAGAGGCGTGGGGCGGAGCTCGCGTTGCCGGGAATCGCGCTCGTGTCCGGTCATCCACGCGAGGAGACCGTGGCGGCGGAGGTCCGCCTTGCCCGGCCGCCTCGCAAGCGTGCCGGTGGCACGGGCTCCAGGACGATGGAGCCGGCGAAGAAGACGTCAGCAGCACGAAGGCCGACGAAGAAGGCCGGGCCGGAAAAGGCGGCGGTACAGGCGAAAGTCGCGGCCTCTGCAGAGGTGGCGGCCCCTACGGCATCGACTGGGCAGAAGCTGGCGAAGAGAAGGCCACGGGCGAAGGCGCCGGCGGCAGAGGTGACCGCAACCAAGGAGGCCGTCAAGAAGCAGGCGGCGAGGAAGCAGGCGACGCCAAAGCCCGTGGTGCCGCCCTCGTCAACCAAGAAGGCCGCGCGGGCGGCTAGGCCCGTAGCGGACGCGGCGGCGGCGAAGCCCGTTGCGGACAAGGCGGCGGCAAAGAAGACGTCGATGGCGGCGGCAAAGAAGGTGGCCACGCCAAGAAAGGCGCCGGTGAAGAGGAGACCGGCGCTGCCCAAGCCCACGGCGGCGGCGCCCATGCCCACGACACCCGCACCAGCGCCTGCGGCGGCCGTCGCCGAGCCGCGAGCTCGAAGGTCGCCTCGGACCACGGCAAACGCGAGTCGCAGGGGATCCTCCGGTGACGCCCACGCTCGCCGAGGATCGGGCTGAGCACGCCTTGACCTGGCTGGCGTCCGGTTTCGGCCCGGGCCGGCCCGGTAGCATCTGGGCGTGGCGACGATCTCGATCGAGGGCCTTATCCCACACCGGCCGCCGTTTCTTCTTCTCTCCGAGATCACCGAGCTGATCCCCGCGACCTCGGCGTGTGGATGTTGGCATCTGAAGGGCGATGAGGAGTTCTTTGCGGGCCATTTTCCCGGTAATCCGGTCCTGCCAGGTGTCTTGATGGTGGAGTCGCTGGCGCAGCTCGCGGCGGCAGCAGTCCTCGCCGACGAGCGTTACAAGGACCGGCTGCCGTTGTTCGGAGGCATCGATAGGGCGCGCTTTCGGCGCCAAGTCGTGCCCGGCGACACATTGGATCTCGAGGTTTCGATCGGGCGGCTCTCGGCACGCGCCGGGAGCGGGCACGGTGTCGCCAGTGTCGCCGGCCACGTTGCCTGCGAGGCTGATCTGTTGTTCGTGCTCGCCCCGCGCAGCTACTGAGGCGGTCGAGTCGATGCGGATCGCCACTTGGAACGTCAACTCGATGCGGGCGCGCCTCGACCGGGTCGGGGAATGGCTCGAGCAGGTCGAACCGGACGTGTGCTGTTTTCAGGAGACGAAGCTTGCCGATGACTCTTTTCCGACGGATCGGTTCGAGAAGCTCGGCTACGAGGTAGCCCATCACGGTGACGGCCGTTGGAACGGCGTCGCCGTAGCATCACGGGTCGGTATCACAGACGTCGTGCGCGGGTTCGCCGAACGCGGCGAGACGAGCGAACCCGCCGAGTGCCGCTTGATCAGCGCCACCTGTGCCGGGGTGCGGGTGATGAGCGTTTACGTGCCCAACGGGCGTGCGGTCGAGAGCGAGCACTTCCAGGCCAAGCTCGCCTTCCTTCATGACCTTCGCCGGCACCTCGATGCCACCTGCGACCCGCGCGACGCGGTCGTGCTTTGCGGGGACTTCAACGTCGCGCCCGAGGACATCGACGTCTTCGACCCGGCCTTCTTCGTGGGCGCAACTCACGTGACCTCGGAAGAGCGCGATGCCCTGGCAGAGGTGCTCGGTTTCGGACTGACCGACGTCTTCCGGGCTTGCTATCCCGACACGCCCCGATTGTTCTCGTGGTGGGACTATCGCGCCGGGGACTTTCACTCCGGGCGTGGCATGCGGATCGATCTAGTGCTGGCGACTCGGGTCCTGGCCGACCAGGTGACGTTCGCTCTAGTGGACCGCAACGCCCGAAAAGGCAAGCAGCCGTCCGATCACGCCCCCGCCGTCGTGGACGTCCGGCTTCCGAAGCGGGGTCTCGCTTCTTGACTAATGTGCGAGTGCGCAACGTAGCTTTCCAGTGACGTGGCACGCGAAACGACAGGCGGGACGTTAGACTTCAACTCGTTGTCGGCCTGAACCTTGGGGGACGCAGACGTGTCCATTTCACGCGCGACAAGGACCGGCTATCCGTAGGCGTTGAATTGGCCTGACGTATCCATTGATTTCTCGGCTCGTTAAGGTGTTGCACCGCCCAGGGATGAAGCTCAGGTCAACCTCGTTCTGCAACTGTCCACAGGGCGGTGTTCAGTTTGTGATATTGCTGTCGATAATTTGTTTGGAGATCTTTTGGGAGGCCTGAGATGCGGCTGAGACGTCGATCGGTGGGTGCGTGGCTGAGTGCCGCGCCGCGCCGCGTCCTCGTCAAGAACCGGAAGGCCATGGACGAGGGCTTCACGATCGTCGAGGTCTTGGTGGCGGTCACTTTGCTGACTGTCGTCCTGTTAGCGGTCGAGCGCGGCTCGATCGTTGATCTGTCTGCCGCATCAGTCGCGAAGGAGCATTCGGTTGCCACGAGCCTTGTCTCCGGGGACATCGCCCAAGTAGTGGCCCTGCCGTTCGCGGACGTCCAAGCTGGGCTCAATGCTTCCGCCGAGTCCCTGAGCACCGATGACCCGCAGTACATCAAATGCGTGTCGGGCGTTTGCACATTCTTGATGAACGGAGCAACGATCCCCACCAGCAACACGAACTCTTCGGAAGCGCCACTCGTGCCGCACATCGCGACTGTGGACATCGGGATCCCGTATCAAGTGGCGACCTATCCGACGATGTCGTCCATCGGCAACCTCGTGACCGTGACCATCGTTGTGACGTGGAAGTCACCCACCGGCGGCACGCTTCACGCCGTCGGCCAGACCCAGATCGCACCCCCATGATCCGAGCTTTGAAGCACTGTGACGGGACAGACCGCCGAATTCGCGTCATGGGCCTAGCTCGGAGTTCGCGCGATGCCGCCGGCTTCACGCTCGTGGAAATGCTCGTCACGATGGTCATCACCCTCATCGTGGTGGCGTTGATCCCTCCGATTCTGGAGGCGGTGTCCAACTCCACCTCGAACGCGGACTCCATCACTGCTGGAACGGGCCAGGCGAGGCTCGCCATCGAGAGCATGGAGGCCCAAGTCGAGTCCGCGAGCCAGCTCTGTCTGCCGGACACGCTGTCCAACGGCACGTCCGTAACCCCGGGGTTCAGCCTGTTGGCGCTCAGCCTCGCGTACGGCAAGTCGGAGTGGGACCAGTGGACCGTTACCCGACCGTCGGGATACGCCTACCCCGTGCTCGAAGAACAGCAATGGCCGGCACCCGCCACCACCGCGTACCTGACCGCAGCGACGAAGGCGTCGGTTCCCTCGGAGCCCTTGATCCCAGACACGAGCGCGCCGACCGTGACGACCGAGGCCGCGACCCTCGTCACGACCACCAGCGCCACGCTCAACGGGACGGTGAATCCGGGCGGTTTGGCCACGACCTACTACTTCGAATACGGGACGACCACCTCTTACGGCACAGACATCCCAATTACGCCCGGGAGCGCTGGGTCGGGCTCAAGCGCAGTAGCCGAGTCGGCGAACCTCACAGGCCTCACGCCGAACACGACCTATGACTTCAGGATCGACGCCTCCAACAAGAAAGGCACGCCCGACGGGCTCAACCAGACCTTTACCACGACAGGGCCGCCGACCGCGACGACCAATGCAGCCACCGCGGTTGCCGCTACCACGGCCACGCTCAACGGGTCGGTGAACCCTGACGGCTTGGCCTCGACGTACTACTTCCAGTACGGCACGACCACCTCTTACGGCTCGACCACCAGCTCGACGAGCGCCGGGTCGGGCACGAGCGCGGTTGCCGAGTCCGCGCCCCTCACAGGTCTCACTGCGAACATGACTTATGACTTCCGGATCGTCGCCACGAACTCCGCCGGCACGACCGACGGTGCCAATCAGAGCTTCACCACCCTGGGGCCACCGATAGTGGCAACCAATGCGGCCACGGGAGTCACGGACACCACGGCCACGCTGAACGGGTCAGTGACGCCCGACGGCCTGGCCACGACGTACTACTTCCAGTACGGCACGACTACCTCCTATGGGCCTGGTCCCGGCCACTCCGACGAGCGCCGGGTCGGAACGAGCGCGATTGCCGAGTCGACGACCCTCACTGGTCTCACGCCTGACACGACTTATGACTTCCAGATCGTCGCCACGAACACCGCCGGCACGAGCCAGGGTGGCAATCTGACCTTCACCACCTGCCGGCCCGCCGAGCGCGACGACCAATGCCGCGAGCGGCGTCACGGACACGGTCGCCACGCTGAACGGGTCAGTGACGCCAGACGGCCTGGCCACGACGTACTACTTCCAGTACGGCACGACAACCTCTTATGGGACACAGGTCCCGGCCACACCGGCGAGCGCCGGGTCCGGAATGAGCGCGATTGCAGAGTCGACGAGCCTCACTGGTCTCACGCCTGGCACGACTTATGACTTCCAGATCGTCGCCACGAACACCGCCGGCACGAGCCAGGGTGGAAACGTTGTATTCACCACTGCCGGTCCTCCGAGCGCGACGACCAGTGCGGCCACCGGCATCTCGGACACCGCTGCCACGCTCAACGGATTAGTGAACCCCAACGGCCTGGCCACGACGTACTACTTCCAGTACGGCACGACCACCTCTTATGGCACGCAGATCCCGACCACCGCCGCCACCGTCGGGTCGGGCACGAACGCGGTTGCCGAGTCGGCAAGCCCTACGGGCCTGACTCCGAACACCACCTATGACTTCCGGATCGTCGCCGTGAACTCCGATGGCCAGGTAACAGGTAGTAATCTGACATTCACCAGTGCGGGCTTGCCTGGCGCGGCAAGCGCGGCAACGCAGCCGGCCTGTGTCTCGGCCACCAGCGCCACGCTCAACGGGACCCTGAACCCGAACAGCTTGGCCACGACGTATTACTTCCAGTACGGCACGACCACTTCTTATGGCTCGCAGATCCCGGTCACCCCGGCTGGTGCCGGATCGGGCTCGAGCACGATTGGCGAGTCGCTGAACCTCACGGGCCTGACACCGAACACGACTTATGACTTTCAGCTTGTCGCCGTGAACTCCACCGGCACAACCGACGGTGGCAACATGGCCTTTACCACGCTGCCGACAACAACGCCGTCGTCAACTCAGGTCGTCGCCACACCCATCGTCAACTCAACGTCGACCTCGCCGTTCCCATTTACTTGGTGGCCCGGTGGCAGCACGACCGTCGACTCACTTGTGTCCAACGGCAGTCCTCAGAGTCTCGCGATCGACCTGCTCGTCGGCGAAGGGCGCAACAACAGCCGTGAGGTCGAGCTCAGGTCGACGATCGCAGCGCTTGGCACTCCCTACACGACAGCTTCGACCTCTTTTTCCGATTTTTCCGAGGACTGAACATGCTCGCCCACCTCAGAGCCGACAACCGCGACGAACAAGGTCAAGCGCTCCTGCTAGTGCTCATCGTCTCCGTGCTGCTTGTCGCATTACTTGCCGTGGCGTTTACCACTAGCGCGTCCAGTCTCGGCCTCTCTTCGCAATACGGGACCTCATCCCAGGCGTCGCTTGCTGCGCTGGGCGGGCTCAACGCCGAGTACGCGACCATGAAGGACGCCACGTCTTACTCCAACTTCCCATGTGGTCTTAACGGCACTGTGTCCGTCCCTGGAGCGGCCTCCAAGTACTCGGTTGCAGTCAACTACTACTCAAACTCCACTCTTCTCAGTTGCCCCCTTGGGGCGACCCCTCCGACATCGGCAGTACTGACGTCCACCGGCACGGCGCCACATGGCTCCGCGACGGTGATGGAGGAGAAAGTGGCGATCTCTGCCTCCCAAGGGGCAGCCTCGGCGGCTCTCGGCTACGCGATCTTCACCGAGGGTACCCTCCTTCTGTATAACGACGCCCAGGTTAACGAGGTCGGTAGTACAAATATCCCGAACATCTACTCTGGCCAGTCCTTGACTTGTGACAATGGCTCAATCAGTCAGGGCGGCATAATCACGTACCAGCCAATTACCGTTTCCAACAACTGTCAGATCTCGGGTGGGCTCACCGTCGCCGGACAGGTTACTTTGGAAAACAGCGTCGGTGTAGGTGGCAATGTGCTATCTTATGGCGGTGGAGTCACCATGACTGGTAATGCGTTAGTAGGTGGAAACGTAACGGAAACAAACGGAAATATCAGTCTCAGCAACTCCGCTACCGTTAATGGCTCCGCCTTCGCCTCTGGCACGGTTTCCCTAAGTGGAGGAGCGGCGATCAAGGGAAGCACAACCCAGAACGACTCGGCGCTCTCAAGTGAGACAATGCCCACTGCGGTAAGCTTCCCCAGCGTCGACACCAATGTCAGCGATTGGTCGGCTGCAGGTTGGAACGTGGTCACGATTCCGTCGGTGGCGTACCCCACGTGTGCGTCGTATTTCCAGAACATCGCATCCGAGCCAGGGCCTGCGCCCCCGACCGATCCATTCATGACTCAGATCTATGCAGCCACAACAAAGACACTTATATATGCGCCGACATGCGATGTCACATATTCCAGCGCACACACGTTCGGTCTCAACGCGGATGTGACGCTTTGGGTTGACTCCTTGACCCTTAACAACTCGAACACCTTCGAGTCGACTACCAGCACAGTCCGTAATTTCTCGATCTTGGCGAGTCCGTCTTCATCGTGCAGCACATCGCAAACGGATGTGACCTTCACCAACTCTGCGAGCTTTACCTCGACGGTGGATGTCTTCATCTACACGCCGGGCGAGGTGTCGTACTCGAATGCGCCGTCGATGAGTGGCCAGGTGCTCGCGTGTAACGGCTTCACAAGCACGAACGCATTCGACCTGAACTTCGTACCTGGAGCGGCGGCATTACTGCCTGGGTTGTCGTCCACGGCAACGCCGCCGACGGAAACGGTACTGCAGAAGTTCGTGCTCGAGGGCTGAGCTCCGACACGACGTGCGCAAGCTACTTTGCGGACGCGAGCGGCAACCCGTTCCTGACCCGGATCAGCACGGCCACTTCTAAGATCGCGATCTGCCCTCCTACCTGCGATGTCACCTATGTCAACTCCAAGGTTTTGAACTTGAGCCGACGTCGCCCTGCAAGTGAATTCCCTCAGCTTGGAGACCTCGGACACGCTTCAATATCCCAGCGAAGATAGGCGACACAGCCCTTTTGCGTTCACAAGGACGGCGTAGCTCCCTAATTCCTGGCCTCTTCGTTCGTCACTGGCTCGGGTCGGATTCTCTCGAGGCCGGATGAGGGAGATTCGAGAATCCGAGCTAAACCGAAGTTCCCCCTGATCGCCTCGGCTCAGACACCATTCCACGATCATGAGCAGGGATTCTGTGCCCTCAAGACGACAGTAGTGTAGTCATGTTAGAGAGGAGTCGATGTCAGGAGAACTCTTGTAGTTCTTGACATGGATGACAGAGATGTACTATGATGGTCGACATGTACGTGGCCAGGGTGCCGAACCGGGGCTCCCCTCCGGCGATCCTGTTGCGCGAGAGCTACCGCGAGGGGGGCAAGGTCAAGAACCGCACGCTGGCCAACCTGTCGCGCTGGCCCGAGGAGAAGGTCGACGCACTCGCAGCCGTGCTCAAGGGGCGGGCGCCCGCCTCCGGCCTGGAGGGGAGCTTCGACATCATCCGCAGCCTCCCGCACGGCCATGTCGCCGCGGTGCTGGGGGTACTTTCCGACCTGGGTCTCCAAGAGCTCATCGACGCTGTCCCCTCCCGCTCGCGTGACCTGGTGGTCGCCATGGTCGTGGCCCAGGTGATCGAGCCGTCCTCCAAGTTCGCCTTGGCGCGTGGGCTGCGGGCCGCGACGGCCTCGAGCTCGCTCGGCGAGGTGCTCTCTCTGAGCGGCGCCGACGAGGACGACCTCTACGCGGCCATGGACTGGCTGAGGCCTCGCCAAGAAGCGATCGAGGACGCGCTCGCCGCCCGGCATCTCAAAGACGGCACGCTCGTGCTCTATGACGTCTCCTCGGCCGCCTTCGAGGGCAGGACCTGTCCCCTCGGCGCGCTCGGCCACCCCAAAGACGGTGTGCACGGCCGGCTCCAGATCGTCTACGGGCTGCTGACCACCAAAGAGGGCATCCCCGTGGCCATCGAGGTCTTCAGGGGCAACACCGGCGACCCGAAGACAGTGGCCTCCCAGGTGCAAAAGCTCAAGAAGCGCTTCTCCCTCTCCCACGTCGTCCTGGTGGGCGACCGGGGGATGCTGACCAAGGCCCGCCTCGAAAACGACGTCATCCCTGCCCAGCTCGAGTTCATCACCGCCTTGCGGGCACCACAGATCAAGGCCCTGGTCGAATCTGGTGCCATCCAGCTCTCCTTGTTCGACACCTCCGACCTGTTCGAGATCGCCCACCCCGACTACCCGGGCGAACGTCTCGTCGCCTGCAAGAACCCACTGCTCGCCATGGAGCGGGCCAGAAAGCGCGAGTCGCTGCTCGGCGCGACCGAGGCCGAGCTGGCCACGATCGCCACCGCCGTGGCACGCCAGAGCCGGCCGCTGCGGGGCAAGGACAAGATCGCACTTAGTGCATCCCGTCATAAATACAGTGACGTAACTACACTGACGTAATCAGGGGCTCGTTGTAACCTAAGAGCTCCCCAGGAAGGGGAGCGAGTGACTAGGAAGAGCCCGTACGTTCTGGAGTTGTCGGCAGATCAGCGCCGCGAGCTAGAGGCGCGAGCCCGCCGATATACGTCACCGTATCGGGATGTTGTCCGGGCCAAGATCGTACTTATGGCCGCTCAGGGGTTCGACAACGACGAGATCGCGGCGCGGCTCGACACCAACCGGGTGATCGTCTCGAAGTGGCGAAAACGCTTCTACGAACAGGGCCTTGCCGGCCTCGAGGAGCGTCCCCGCGGCGGTCGTCCCCGGGTCTTTCCCCCCTGAGGTGGTCGTCGCCGTCAAGTCCTTGGCCTGCGAGCTGCCGAGCCGCCTCTGTGTGCCGCTCAGCCGGCTGTACGTGCCCGATATCCGAGCCGAGGTGATCGAACGAGGCATCGTCGCGGAGATCTCCGGCGCCACGATCTGGCGCTGGCTCTCCGAGGACGCCATCAAGCCCTGGCGGCACCGCTCCTGGATCTTCCCTCGCGATCCCGACTTCGAGGCCAAAGCGGCGCGGGTGCTCGACCTCTACGCGAGGCAGTGGCAGGCAAAGCCGCTCGGCAAGCGCGACTTCGTCGTCTCTTCCGACGAGAAGACCTCCATCCAGGCCCGCGTCCGCCGCCATGAAAGTCTCGGGCCGGCGCCGCGGCGGGCGACACGCGTCGAGCACGAGTACGACCGGGGAGGTGCCCTTCAGTACCTCGCCGCCTGGGACGTCCATCGCGCCAAGGTGTTCGGGCGCTGCGAGCCCGCCACCGGTATCGAGCCTTTCGGTCGGCTTGTCGAACAAGTGATGACCACCGAGCCCTACGCGTCGGCGCGGCGCGTGTTCTGGGTGGTCGACAACGGCTCGTCCCATCGCGGCAACGCCGCCTGTGCGCGGATGACCAAGCGCTGGCCGAATGCGCTGCTCGTCCAGCTTCCCGTCCACGCCTCGTGGCTGAACCAGGTGGAGATCTACTTCTCGGTGATCCAGCGCAAGGTGCTCACGCCGAACGACTTTGCCGACCTCGCCGAGGTCGAGTCACGACTGGCCGCGTTCGAGCGTCGCTACGAGCGGGCGGCCGAGCCCTTCGAGTGGAGGTTCACCCGAGACGACCTCGCCCTGCTCATGAACAAGCTCGCCGACAGGCCCGACGACCTCGCCGCTTGAGGGACGTGCTGACGGTCGAGGATACGTAATCGAAATTACGACCCAGAGCACTTACATACTATTTTACGTTCCATCGATCCGCCCATTTCACAGCTTGATGGTGATGACAAGGTGATGGCAAGGCTAGCTGAGCGAGCGCTGGGCGACGAAGCGGTCGTGTTGCGCCTGAGCCGCCGAAGTTCGACAGCATGAGTTCGTCCGCTCGACCGGCCAGCGCAATCCGAGCGGCAGACTCTTCTTCTTGCCCGTTGCTTTACCTGGTGCTCTCTTCTCGGAGACGAGATCGTCGATGCCGATACTGGCGACGTGGGTGCGCACGACGTTGTTGTCATAGCCGCGGTCAGGTGAAGCGTCTCGATCTCTTCGACAAGGCCCCTGGATGCTACGTCTCCAAGTGTCGGCGGCAAAAGGATCGAGTCGTGGCGGTTCGCCCCGTCTGTCGCCCAGCCGATCGGGATGCCGAAGCGATCGGTGGCGATCGACCACTTCCAGCCGGTCTTTCCTCTATCGACTGGGCTCGGTCCTGTCCCCTCGCCGCCACAGGGCGCCTTGTGAAGCGAGCCGTCGATCGCGACCTCGCTGAGGTCGAGTCCGATCACGCGGTCATAGGCATGCAGCGCCTCGGCGACGAGGCCGTCGAAGACCCCGGCCACGAGCCATTCGTCGCGTCGTCGTCGAAGCGTCGTCTCCCCGCCTTTACCGAGGCGGCCTGCGACGTCCCAGCTGCAACCGGTGACGAGGCGGAACAGGATCGCCTCGAAGCAGTCGCGGTCCGGGGCGCGCCGGCGGTGGCAGCCGAGCGGATGAGCCTTCTCCTCGCGTTCGGGCAGGTGGCCGGCAACTGCCTGCCAGACCGCTTCCACAATGTCGGGACGTAGCGCGAGCATGGGGTCTCCATCAGTCGTTGGGTTTGGATCGCAACCCGGATCATGTCCGGGCCGCCCCGACGACTGGTGGATCTCGATCCACCACTTCTCACCTCGCGGGAGCGAGGATCATCCAAAGGAGGTGGGGGTCATGGCCAAGGTGCAACGCAACGGACCGTGCCCGTGCGGAGCGGGAACAAGGCCAAACGCTGTTGTCACGGTCCTCACAAGTTCGTCTACATCCGCGTGCTGCCACTAGATCTCGCCAGGACGTCATCAACTACCTCTCGGCACCAATGAGACCGAGATGCGCTCACCTTCGACCGACTGCTCTACCTGCCAGACTCGATTCGTCACTCCAGCTACGCCTGCCCAGTATCCTCACTCCCTACATCTACCTATCTATCACCGCCCTCAGTACAGGTGACGACGAAGTCTTCTACCTATCACTCTAGCAGGTGGTGCCCACTCTCGACACGCTGGACAACCGCATAACGCTGTGCGCGCGTGTCGCGCTCCGGACCGGGCCGCATTCCGGCCTAGCTCGCTACCGCGCGGTCCTGCTCACCCCCAGATCGATGCTTTCCGTCCTCCGTGCTAGTCGATCAGCGTCCTGCTGGCACAGTTGCACGCCAGCTGTCCTACTTGCACCAGACCCCCCCCCCCCCTCGCCCTGGGTCGGCAAGGTCATCAACCACTACAAGGTGGCCAAGCACTTCGTCCTTGGGATCGAAGACGACGTCTTCTCGTTCCACCGCGATGAGGCAAAGATCGCCGCCGAGGCCGCCCTCGACGGGATCTACGTGCTGCGCACGAGCCTTGACGAAGAAGCATTCGGCGACGATGAGGTGGTCTCGTCCTACAAGGCCCTGGCATATGTCGAGCGGGTCTTTAGGGGGTTCAACACCGACCTCGACATCCGCCCGATCCGCCACCGGAGCGAAGAGCGCGTCCGAGCTCATGTGTTCTTGCGCATGCTCTCCTACTACGTCACCTGGCACATGGAAGCCCGACTCGCGCCGATGCTCTTCAAAGACGACGACCACCAAGGTGCCGAGGCGCAACGCACGAGCCCGGTCGCCCCCGCGTTGCGCTCCGAGAGCGCACTGCGAAAGGTCCACACCAAGCGCACCGAATACGACGAGCCGGTCCACAGCTTCGCCACCTTGCTCAAGGACCTGGCCACGATCGCCGCCAACAAGGTCCAGCCGCTCAACACCGATCTCCCCGTCTTCACGGTGATCACCACACCGACCCCGATTCAGCGCCGAGCCTTCGAGCTGCTCGGTGTCTCGCATCGCCTCGGCTACGCGTAGTCAGTACTTCAGCCTCTTCCCGACGCGAAAGACCAGGTTGTGGCCGAACTCTGCTGAAACGCCGGGGGGAACTTCGGGCTAAACGGTGAGCCTCCGGACTCAGTGAGTCACGAACCCCGTAGAAGCCATCAGTGGACGGGCAGTCCCCAGAGCGGGAACCAGCGCTCGAGGTCGGGCTCCATCGAGAGGTCCTGAGCCAGGGTCACCTTCAGCAGGCGCTCGCGGTCCGAGTCGCGTTGCTCGGTGACCGGTAGCGGCACGAACGGGTAGAACGTGCCTCGCTTGTACAGGTAGACGAGGTAGGTGCCTGCCACCTTCGGCGCACCGGTCGCGGCGCTGGGATCGGCTGCGCCGCCCGGGATCGGGGCAAAGCCGAAGACCGAGCAGAGTAGCTGGGGTCCCCAGCCATGCTCCTCGAGGGTCGTGTTGACGACATGGACCTGGTTGATCAGGTCGCTGAAGTCGTCATCTGCGATCACGACCCACCGGTATCCATAGGAGTCGGACTCCTCGTGGATCTTGGCGTCGTCGCCGAGGTCGAGCAGCTGCTCGACCTCCGAGGCGGTCTCGGCGAACTGCTGTCCGGTGGCCGGCTTGAAGCAGACGCCCGCCTGGCCCGTGGGGCGCAGCCCCATCGAGGCCTCGAGGGTGATCTGGGCCCCCGGGAGCCCGAAGAGGTGGTCGAGGTTCGGCTGGACGGCCTTTGTCCGACCGAGCAGCACGTCGAACAGCTTCACGCGGCGCGCCCCATCTGGGCTTCGAGCTCGGTCAGCTGCTGCAGGCGGCGCTCGAGGGTGGGGTGGGTGGAGAACAGCGTGGAGAGGCTGACTCCCTTGGCGAACGCGGGGGCGAAGAAGAAGGCGTTGAAGTGCTCGGCGGACCGGAGATCACGCGTCGGGACACGCGACATCTCCCCTGTCACCTTGACCAGAGCCTGAGCGAGCAGTCGGGGCTGGCCGATCAGGATCGCCCCGGACCGGTCCGCTGCCAGCTCGCGGTAACGCGAGAGCGTTCGGATGAGGAGGAAGCTGATCGCGTAGATGATTGCGGAGAAAAGGAGCATTCCGAGCTCGAGGATGGCCAGCTGGCCGCCACCGGCCCCACCACCTCCGCCGCCTCGGCCCCTGTTCCCTCCGCCTCCGCCGAAGCCGCCGAACAGCCCGGCGTAGAGCAGGACGCGGGTGAGCAGGCCGGCCAGGATCCCGAGAAAGCTGGCGATGGTCATCACGGCGACGTCGCGGTGCGCGACGTGCGAGAGCTCATGGGCCAGCACGGCCTCGAGCTCGGGCTCGTTCAGGCGGCGGAGGATGCCCGTCGTGACGCAGACAACGGCGTGTTTCTGGTCACGGCCAGTCGCGAACGCGTTCGGCATGTCGACATCCGCGATCGCCACCTG
>CAWECD010000022.1:0-41120 GCA_963807575.1 uncultured Acidimicrobiaceae bacterium | reverse complement strand
AGGGTTGACCTGCTTGGTGTGCACGTCATAACGCAGCGTCTGCTTGTGTTCGAGAAAGTGGTCCTCGGCGGATGTTACGAGTTCGGCGGTCGGCCGTGTTTCGTAAGGGCTCTGGCGGTCGGGGGAAGGGGCAGATGGTATGTCGCGACGAAGAGCTTGTGGCTCGCAGCTGAGAGGGAGCCGCTCCACGAGCTGGTGAAGTTTCCAAAGCCCCAGATCGAGATCTGACTTGGCACCTGGGAAAGTGAGACGCGGGCTAGAGCGTTCGATCGTGCGCGTTGTGAACTCAAACTCACTTGGTACGTCGTCGCCGTCGTAGACCTCTCTGAGGTCGGCAATCGTGCGTTCCTTCCACCTCGCGAAGAGATGGATCCAATCGCCATGTCCGCCCCACTTTTCGGCAATCTCCGCTTGGCTGCCTAGTTCCTCGCCAGCGCGAATGCAACCGTCGAGCACCGTCCTGGCCTGCTCACGAGGCTTGAGGAGGGTCGTCACGAACCAAGTGTACGTATAGCCACGCTGATAGCCGTCTCCTGCGAGCGCAGAAACGGGAGTCAGAGCGACGTCTTGGTTTGCCCTCGGGTGTGGCCCTTCTGTTCGTCGGGTGCCCGCATCTACAGCCCCCTCTCCCGGAGCGCCGAGACGTAGCCAGCGTGCAGTGGGAGGATGGACCCGTGTTTGAGCGATTCACCGATCGGGCACGCAGGGTATTGGTCCTGGCTCAAGAGGAAGCACGCCTCTCGAGCCACAGCTTCATCGGGACCGAGCACATTCTGCTAGGCCTCATTCACGAGGGCGAGGGGTCGCGGCCAAGGCGCTCGAGTCCCTTGGTATCTCGCTCGAGGCCGTCCACGAGAAAGTCGAGGAAACTATCGGACCCGCGGGGTCGGCCCCGACAGGTTCGCCACCGTTCACGCCACGGGCGAAGAAGGTTCTTGAGCTGTCCCTCCGCGAGGCGCTGCAACTCGGTCACAACTACATCGGCACCGAGCACATGCTGCTCGGCCTGGTGCGCGAGGGGGAGGGTGTCGCCGCCCAGGTCCTGGTCAGCCTCGGCGCTGACCTGACCCGTGTGCGCCAGCAGGTCATCCAACTGATCTCGGGTTACCAGGGTCATGAGGAACCCGCCAGCTCGCGGTTCCTCGGCCCGGCCGCGCGGCTGCGGGAAACCGAGTCGGCCAGGGTGCCGATCGGCGACAGCTGGACAGTCCAGGTCGTGCGAGGCGGGAGAACACCGGCTGCTTTCGCTGAGGCCTACCAGGCGATGGCAAATCTCGCGATAGGACTTGGTGTCTCCCTCGATGACCTGCGGATCACCGTTACCTCAGTTGAGACCCACGAGGGTCCGGGACTCCTGCTCTTGGTAAGGCATCAAACCGAGCACGACTCACGTGCATCGCGGGGTGGCACAGAGGCGGATGCGAGCGGCGATAAACCGCCCGCGTAGCCCTTCTTTGCTCGCCTCCCCGCCCCGCCGGCGCCCCCGGTCGGCCCTGTCCGGGCCGCCGTGGCCGCCGCCGTGGCTCCGGCTGGTCGGGGCCCCTTCCTTCCTTCCGGTCCTGGTCGTGGCGGTCCGTGCCGCCCGGCCGCCCCGGTTTCGGCCGCCTCCGGGGTCCCTGTGCTTCCCTGTGTCAGGCTATTTTGTGCGGGCGAAGGGACTCGAACCCCCACCCCCGAAGGGACCGGGACCTAAACCCGCAGCCGAGCGTCCGGGGAGGTCCGTCTAGGTTCTAGAAAGTCCTTGTTTACTAGGCATTTGTGAGCTCACGTCCGTGGCCGTCCCCGTTCATTCGGATCCGTCCGTGCATTTTGGTTAGCAATTGGTTAGCAATTGGGTAACGTCCCGATCGCTGTTCTGCTTCCCACGGCTCTCGTCCTCGACGGCTGTTCTCCGCAGACTTCGCGGACCCAGCGGGTGACATCTACCTGATAAAGCGCTTCCACGACCGCGCCAGGGGCCAGTTCCTGAGCGTCGCCGGCAGGGTTCGCCGCACAGTGATCTATCGGTCGCACGTCGAGCGCGACGAGCATCGTGAGCTGGACGAACTCGGCCGTACAATGTAGACATGGCGCGGACTCGCAATCCATGGCTCGGACCTGCCGCCCGCCCCGTCGCTATTCCCGAGGACGTCGACGACCCTTCGGTGGTGAAGGCCTCGGGCGTGGTCGAGCTGCCGTTCCATGTTCGATGGAGCGATCCGTCGATCACCTACGACCTCGGGCAGCGAGCCGACCGCATCCGTGTCTATGAGCAGGTTCTTCGCGAAGGCACCGAGGACGACGTTCGGTTCTACGTCGAGGTTGGTGAGCTCGTCGAGCTTTTCGACGAACTGGTGCTGCCCCCGACAGTGAGGCGAGCCTGGGCAGACTGGCTTCTACGGCACCGAGGGGTGGTCCTTGCGTGCTGAGTCCGCTGCAGGAGCGGATAGCCAGAATCATCGCCGGACTGAGCGAGGCGGAAGACTTCGCACTCGCCGGCGGTGGAGCGCTGATAGTTCGTGGCGACATCGATCGCAAGACTCGAGACCTCGACTTCTTCGGACTCAGCGCTGCTGCGGTCGACCGCCTCGTTCCTGTAGCTGAACTGGCTCTTCGAGAAGCGGGCCTGCAGGTCACGCGGGTGCAGGAAGGGCCTGGTTTTGCACGCTTTGTTATCGAGGACGAGGACGATCGGACCGAGCTGGATCTGGCCAGCGACGCCCGACTTTTTCCAGCGGATCGAGGTCCCGGCTTTCAGATCCTGTCTGCAGAGGAGCTGGCCGCCGACAAGTTGCTCGCGGTGTTCGGCCGAGCGGAGGCCAGGGACTTCGTAGACCTGGAGGCTCTTGAAGACCGGTTCGGTCTTGACCGGCTGTTCGAACTCGCAGGCGAGAAAGATCAAGGGTTCGAGCCCACGGTATTTGCCGAGATGATGGACCGATTCGGTCGGCTCGGAAGAGCGGAGTTTCAGCTTGACAATGTTCAGTACGAGGAGTTGAGTCGACTTGTCGAGGTGTGGCGGGCGCGGGCACTTGAGCTAGCCCAAGAGCACCAACGATCGCGAGGGATCACCAACGATCGAAGTCACGACACTGGCCTCGGCCTCTGACGAGGCGTGAACCTTTGGTTCGTAGCCACAGCACCTGCCGGAACTGTCGCTCCGGAGACCGACATACCCATCCGCCAGCCTCGATCCATCTGATAGGGCTCGGCTAGCCAGCCGCTGTCGGTGAAGCATTACCCCAGTTCACAGGCTATTTTGTGCGGGCGAAGGGACTCGAACCCCCACCCCCGAAGGGACCGGGACCTAAACCCGGCGCGTCTGCCAATTCCGCCACGCCCGCGTGGTTCGCCCGAGCGTACTCCCGCGTGCTGGGCACTCCGGTGGTGCCCTGGTAGGCCTGTGACGACCTGCCGGTCCGGTAATCTGCGATAGCGGTTCGACCGATGTTGAGCCCGATGAGGAGGAGCGTAATGTCCACCTATCCGATCGCCGAGGGGATCGAAGCGGTGACGATCAGTTCGGAGTACAGCGCGGGCGATCGGGCCGGCGAGATCTATCAACGCCTCCTGCGCGAGCGCATCGTGTTCCTCGGCACTCAGGTCGACCAGACCTCGGCCAACTTGATCTGCGCCCAGCTGCTCCTCCTCGAAGCCGAGGACCGCGAACGCGACATCTCGCTTTACATCAACTCGCCAGGCGGCTCGGTCACCGATGGCCTGGCGATCTACGACACGATGCAGTACGTACGCTGCGACGTTTCGACGATCTGCCTGGGTTTGGCCGCTTCGATGGGTCAGTTCCTGCTTTGCGCCGGTGCTCCAGGGAAGCGGTACGCACTGCCGCACAGCCGGATCCTGATGCACCAGCCGTCGGGCCAGATGCAAGGACAGGCCGCGGACATCGCCATCCAGGCGGAGCAGATCATCTACCTGAAGAAGATGATGGCGGAGCGGATCGCTTTGCACACGGGCCAGACGGTCGAACGGATCGAGGCCGACTCTGACCGTGACCGGTGGTTCACTGCCCAGGAGGCGTTGGACTACGGCTTCATCGACCGCGTGATCGACCGCTCCACCTTGAAGGCGACCACCTGACCTCCTCAGGAGACCTCGTGTAGCTCCGCTCGGCCGGACGGCTCAACAACGGCCGTGACTACCTGGGTTCGAGTGTCAGGGTTCCTCCTACGACACCTGGCTGAAGGCGGTCATTGGTTCCGAGTGAGCTTCGGCGGGCACGACCGCATATGAACGGCTGGACCCGGACCGGAGGACCGTGCCATCCGCCGATGCCAGCCAGTAGCCACTCCCCGTCGAACTGGCGGCGATGCCGATGACCGGTGAGAAGGCATTCGTGTGAGACTTCGAGCCGTCCTTTGCCGTGCTGTAGGAGTAGACGTCACCATTCTGTGCGGCGAGCCAGTAACTGGATCCGTCGGGTGCGGCCGCCATGGCGACGATCGGCGACAGCAGTTGGAGTCCGGCCGCCGAACCGTAGTACGGAGCGTCTTCCGCATAGACGGCGCCTCGGGAAGTCACAAGCCAGTAGCCCCCGGTGAGGGGGTCGACCGCCATACCGACGACGGCTCCATCTGTCCTGAGGTCGCCTCGAGATCCCCTGTATATCGCATCACCGAACGCGTACACCGAGCCGTCGGCGGCCACGACGAAGTAGCCCTTTCCGGTCGGGGTTGCGGCAATGCCAACTACCGGGGCTCCCGGCGGCACTGGTCCGCCGCTCCAGGCACTGCCACGAAGGTCCCCGAACCACTTGGCGTTCCCAAAGGCGTACACCGAGCCATCTGCGAGAAGGAGCCAGTAGCCGGTCCCGCCGGGGGTAGCGGCCATCGAGACGACGTTCGAAGGCAGGACGGCGGTGTTCAATCCGCCGCAGTCGGGGAGATTGCCAAAGTCGAACACGCTGCCGTCACTGGTCGCGAGACGGTAGCCAACATGATTGCCACTGGCGGGAGTGCACCGTGTATGCGGGAGGGGCAGCGGGTCGGCTATCCCATTGCGATCCGCGTCCGCTCTCCATTCGGGCCACGACGGCGGATTAGACGCAGCCGGAGCCATCGGCAAGGGGTACGCGACCAGAGTTGCCGGCACGGTCGGTCCGCCGCAGGCGAAGTAGAGCATCCAGCCGTTGCCCAGAGCACCGGGCACGTAGGCGACGGCTGCGCTGCTAGGCGTGTCACAGCCCGATTCGAGGGCCGGCTGTTTTCCTCCGGAGATGGTGAGGACCTTTCCGTTGTTGCCTGCGAGCACGTACAGCCCCTTAGCGGCCCCGACGAGCACGTCGTCTCCGTCATTGGCGCCGCCGGTGAGGTCCACGAGCACAGGGGACGAGGTGGCCTCGTTGTGAGCATCGAAGATCCGGGACCAGATCTCATGGCCTGAGCCATTCCAGGCGCTGACGGCCGCAGGACCCCTGGTGCACTGCGCACAAGATGTCGAGACGACGGCGAGCTGGCCGTCGATCCGGCCGATCGCCGGTGACCCGAACGTCGGCCCGTTCGCAGTGACCGGCCAACCCGGAACGTTCTGACCGTTGTCGGCGTAGACCGCGATGATCTGGTTGCTGGCGGTGCCACGATGGCCCGAATAGAAGCTCGTCCCGACCACGACGGCGGGTCGTCCGGTGCTGTTGAGAATCCCTACCGTGGGGCTCGACCAGATCGTCTGGGCGGTGCATCGTTGCCACACGAGCTTGGGGCCGGAAGCGAGGTAGCGGTAGTCGACGATCCATCCCCCGCGGCATCCATCGAGGCCGCTCGCGTCCCCGCCCATGATGATGTCGTCGCGGCCCGTGTGGCTCGTGTCGACCAGGGTCGGCGACGACCAGATCGTGTCAGCGCGTTGGATCGGGAAGCCGGGCACGATGTGCCCGTCTGGTTGCAGCGCGTAGATGTGGTGGTCGTATGAGCCGAAGACGATGTCGAGCTGGCCCGTTCCGGTGATGTCACCGACGGCCGGCGTCGCAAAGACGGGATCGGAGTAGTTGTTCGGAGCTGTCCGTGCCCAGGGGTTGAACGTGCGCCGCGTCTGGAAGACGAACCGCACCCTTCCGCTTGCGTAGAAGGCTTCGAGCCCACCTTGTTGGTCAGCCCTCCACAGGGAGCCGGCACCCACGATGATCGAGGGTGGCCTGTCCGGGCCGTCAAGATACGCGACGGCGGGGCTCGAGTCGATGGCGGTCGGTGTCGGGCTGTTGATGTGCACCCACTGGGGCCAACCGGGCAGCTCACGACCCGACTTCGCGTTGACCACGTAGATCTCGCCGGAAAGCGTTGCGAGGACAACGGCCTTGACGCCGTCGATGGTCGCGACGACCGGTGAGCTCATCCACACGGAGCCGAGATTCTTGAGCACCCACGCCGGGCTTTGGAAGTCCTGGATCTGTGAGACGCTCGTCCCGCGGGGCGCTCCTGTTGAGACGGAGGTTCGCATGCTGGCCGATGCCGCCGAGAACGCGGGGACAGTGAAGGCAGCGATCAGGCAGGCAGCAATCACGCACGGGAGCAGGCCTCGGTGTGCCGCCACCCGACTTCGACCCATGTCACAATGGCGCGTGTGGCGAAAGTCCATGAACCCACGCTAACGGATTTTCACTACTAGTGGTGACGCGAGCACTTAAAGTGGGATT
This sequence comes from uncultured Acidimicrobiaceae bacterium, assembly GCA_963807575.1. Taxonomy (GTDB): domain Bacteria; phylum Actinomycetota; class Acidimicrobiia; order Acidimicrobiales; family Bog-793; genus Fen-455. The sequence goes on along the minus strand of CAWECD010000022.1, from coordinate 34,495 downwards.
TTCCCGAACCGGCAAGACCCGGATCGCCTTTGTTGCGCCGCGGTACGGCGATGCCGTCGTGGGTGGCTCGGAGGCTGTCATGCGTGAGGCTGCGCAAGGACTCGCCGGGCGCGGGTACAACGTCGACGTACTGACGACGTGCGCCCAAGACCATTTCACATGGGCAAACGAGTTCCCCCCGGGCGTGAGCACAGACGGCTCGGTAACGGTTCGGCGGTTCCCAACCGTGCAGAACCGGGACTACGTTGGCTGGAACCGGGTGCAGGACAGGCTCCTGTCGGGGGAACCACTGGACGACCTCGATGAGCTCGCCTGGATCAACGGGCGCTTTCGCGTCCCAGACCTCTACCTCTACCTCTCCGGCCATGCCGAGGAGTACGCGGCGATCGTGTTCTCGCCCTACCTGTTCTGGACGACGCTCTACTGTGCTTCGATCGCGCCCGAGCGGACAGTCCTGATGCCCTGCCTGCACGACGAGCCTTACGCGTACCTCCGATCTGTGGCCGCCGCACTGGCGTCAGCCACAGTCGTCTGGTTCCTCTCCGAGCCCGAGCACCAGCTCGCCCATCGGCTCGCGCCGGTGGCCGCGCACCATTCGGTGATCGGCGCGGCGGTCGAGATACCCGAGTCCTACGACCCGGATGGCTTTCGCCAAAGGCATGACTTGATTCGCCCGTACGTCTTGTACGCGGGCAGACGTGAGGGTGGGAAGGGCTGGCAGGAGCTGATGGCCGGCTTCGCCCTGGCGGTACATCGCCACGGCCTGCCCTTCGATCTCGTCACCGTCGGTGTCGGCCAGGCCCAGGTGCCGTCGGCGCTCGAGCATCGGATCATCGATCTCGGCTACCTTGCCTCTGCCGAGGTCCCGGACGCATTTGCCGCCGCGGAAGCCTTCGTGCAGCCGAGCGCGAACGAGAGCTTCTCGCGCACGATCATGGAGGCCTGGCTCGCCGAGACCGTCGTCATAGCGAGCGGGGCCAGTGACGTCGTCACCTGGCACTGTGAACGGTCCGGAGGAGGCCTCGTCTACTCTGACGAGCTCGAGCTCGGCCAGTGTTTGCGGTTCGTCGCGCAAGCACCGCAACAAGCCGCGCAGCTGGCCCGCAAGGGGCGCGAGTACGTGCTGGCCAACTACAGGTGGCCGTCTGTGCTCGACGCCATGGAGCGCTCGCTCGAGGTCTTCGGGTGAAATCGAGCGAGCGGCCAGGCCGCGGGCATGACAGGGGCCAGCCGTGAGGGTCCTGGTCGTCGGTTCGCTTCCCCCGCCGGAATGTGCTCGCGCCGAGGCTTTGCGCGCAGAGGTCGTCGCGTTGCTTGCCGAAGGGCACACAGTCGAGGTCATCGCGCCGGATCCGGTCGCAACCGCCCACCGTTACATGACCACTCGCGGGATACCGGGGTGCCTGTGGCTCGCGACCTTGGTTTCAGGTTTCGACTCGGTCGTTGTGCAATTGCAACCGGGACTGCCGGTGCGGGAGCGAGCCGGGCGCTTGGAGAGAGAGCTGTCTCTCGTTGCCCTGTCGTTCGCGTTGCGACGCGGGCGTCAGGTCGCCATACGCTTGGAGCGCCCAGACGATCTTCCCGGTGGCCCTGGCGGCCGTGCGGCCCTTCTTCTCTGGCGCAGGGCGGAGCGGATCGTCGTGGGAAGCGACGATCAGCGGACTGCCTTTGTCGCTGCTGTGGGACTGCCGGCAGAGCAGATGGTCATCTGCTCTGCCCGGAAGCACGGTGTGCACGATATCGACGTCGACGACGGCGGATGGGGTGCTGGAACCGACATCTCAGCCGAGAACGTGCTCGAGCTCGTTCGTGAGAAGGCGGCTCGAGAACGACGGGAGCTTGCGGAATCGGGCTCGGCACACTTTCCCGGCTGGGACAGGCTCCCCGCATCCGGATTCGCACTGGCCGAGCTGGATTCGGTCTTGGCGCAATCCCCCCAGGCGATCCGTAAGCCCGGCGATCTCGCTCGTTCGGCCCTTGCGGTCGCCGACCGGCGACCGTTGCTGCGTCCCTTGGTGAGGATAGTGCGGGCCACCTACCGGAGCTCCAAGGCCGTGTTCGGACCGGACCGGTCCGACTGAGGACTCTCGGGTACGCGGGGTGCGACCACACTTGTCGTCACCCGGCCACGAGCGAGGTCTTGTTCAGAATCTCGAGAAGAGCACGCGCCGCGACCTCGAAGCTATGGGCACCGGCGTAGCCGCGTGCCGCGTTGGCGAGCGCTCCTCTCTCAGCTGGGTCGTCGAGGAGCCTCGTGCAAGTCTCCGCGAGGTCCTCCGCCGTGACGTCCACCGGGACCTTGCAGGCGACATCGCCGGGCAGCTCGCCCATCCATCCGATGTCGGTCACGATCATGGGCACCCCGCAAGCGAGGCAATCGCCGACCGCGGCGGACGCCTCGCCTGAGAAGGTCGCCCGTAGTTGTACCGCGAGCTCGGCGCGTCTCAACCAGCCCAGGTAAACCTCGGTCTCGACGCGGCCGGTGATGAAGAGCCGCCCGTCGAGCCCGAGCGCCTCCCCGAGTGTCCCCAGGTCGTGGGCCAACTCGGTGCTGATGGGCCCGACGAGGGCAACCACGAGGTCCGGGTGGCTTGCTGCGAGGGCCGCGAAACAGTGCAGGACCTTGTGAGGCTGCTTGATCGGGTCGACTATGCCGAAGGTGGCAAGGACCCGAGCTCCTGGCTCGAGGCCGGCAACCCCGGAAGGTGACCTGTCCTGGGCTCGGGGAACATCGGTGGCGAACCCCACGACCCCGACGCGTGGCGCGAGGACCGGCCCGGCTTCGAAGCGCGCCAAGTGGGCCGCGGCCTGTGAGGTCACGAGAAAGAGGTCCGCGAGACCGATGATCTCGCGTGCCATCAGCGGCTCGTGACGCTTCGCCTCGATCGCGAAGACCTCATCCGAGGCGGCCAGTCCCGCGGGCAGGAGTGGTCCATAGATTCTCCGTAGCGTGGCGGGAACCCCCTCCGGCACGGCCGCGGCGGAGGCTGCTGCGAAACGGTACAGGCCGCTCAACCTCACGTCGTGGGCCAGAACCGTCCCGCGTCGGCGACGGAGCAACGCCAACGCCGTGGCATGGAACTCGCTGTTGCCCAGGACGTAGACGACGTCGTCGTAGCCTCCTGTGGCGGCTTCCACGCTCGGAAGGCAGCGGGCGTCCTGGACCGTGAGTCCCGACGGCACGCTGGGTGGTCCAGGCGAGAAGTCGAGGCCGTCGGCGAAACAGTCGATGTCGAGATCACCGACAGCCGATAATGCCTCGACGAGGCGGAAGCTGTAGTTCGCGATCCCGGAAGCCGCGGGAGGGAACGGCGAGACTATCGCGACCCGACGACGACGGCGCCACGGCCGCACGGGCCTGGCCAGCAGTGCTTCGTAAACCGCGGCCGTCCGGTCCGCGACATCTGTCCACGTCGAACGCGTGGCCGAGGCTCGCTGAAGCGCCGCCTCGCGGAATGCTGCGTTGTACAGCCCCCGTTCGATCGAGGCGCTGATTGCCTTCGGGCTTGACGGATCGAAACGCGCCCCGGGGGAGACCAGGTCCTTGAGGATGCCAATGTCCGACACGACCGTGACAGCGCCGCACGCCATCGCTTCTGAGACGGCAGGGCTGTAGTCGTGGGAGAGAGACGGGAAGCACACGAGCTCGCTTGCCTGGTAGAGCCGGAGCATGATTGCCTTCGACACGGCGCCCGTGAAGAGGACTCGTCCTGCGACGCCCTCGGCGTCCGCCACGTCTTTGAGACGGCTCGCAGCCGGTTCTGGAAAGTGGCCGCTCACGACAAGCTGACGGGAGCTGCGCAATGGGGCCGGCAGGCGGGCGAAAGCCGTGATCAACGCCTCGATGTTGTCGTGACCATCGCCTCTGGCCGGGTACAGGACAAAGGAGGGCTCGAGACCGGGCACGGAGGCCCGTGCCAATGCGGGGGCGTTCTCTCCTGGCCCGACAGGCACGAATTGCCGCTCCGTGCCCCAGCCGACGGTGTGCAACCTTGTCGGGTCGATGGCGAGGTTCTTCTCAAGCACCCGACTTACTGCCAGTGAGGTTGTGAGCAGTGCGTCGGCGGCGCGCAGCACTTCCAGACCGCCAGAGCGCCTGATCCTCTGGCGGAGATCATCGAGGGACGAGCCGCCGTGACCGGAGGAGATGGGGTGGCACACCGTCGCACACAAGCGCAGGCCCCGTTTGTGGGCCCAGCGAGGCCATATGCGGCCGATCGGAACCCCGGGGTCGAAAGGCCAGATCACATGTAGCACGCGAGCTCCCGGGACAACTGGGTCGGACAAGTCGGCGTAGTCGACTCTTCCCGAGCTCAAGAGGGGCCCCAGGTCTTCGGGCGGAAGCAGGTCGGGATTAAGCAGGTAGCGGCCCACCAGCTGAGGGTGCCCTTGTTCGAGGGCCACCGCGAGCTGGAGGGCGTACTGGCCTGTTCCCCGGTCCTGCAGGCCCGGGCTCTGGAGTGCCTGAAGGTCGAGTACGACGGGGCCAGGGGTCATGCCGAAGGGGGGCGCCGAGCCTCAGTGCTGCGGCGGGTCCTCGGAGGAAGAGGACGCTCCTGGCTTGTCACGGGGCTGGTTCTCCGTACTCTCGCTGGAGCAGAGAAGCGTCACCCCGGTTGCCGTCATCCCGGTCGTCGTGAGCTCGCGAAGCGAGTCCTCGACCTCGTCGAGACGGCTCGAGGCAGTGGCGAGAAGGCGCCCGAGGAGCTCGGTGGCCTGGAGGCTCATCTCTACTTGCACTTTGACGATGTCGGTCAGTTCGGCAACCTGGTCCTGCAGCTGGGAGACGTGTTCGATCGCCTCCGCGAGTGGCAGCGTGAAACGTTTGTCGAACTTGGTCGTCAAGCTGGTTTTCGCCTGGCGCCAACCTCGTTGGCCGATGGACGCCACCGTCAATCGCCTCCTCCGGTGCGCTCGCTCCTGGTGGAGCTTACCGGGTCGTGCCCGAACGAGGTGGTGACGCCGGCTGCGCCAAAGCCTGTCGCGTCTGCCGGGAAGTGCCTTTCTTGGCTAGGGTGCGAGGGATGAAAGTTGCACCGACGGCTCCGTTGCTTGCCGCGGGCCTTGACGACCAGCGCCAACTCCCTTCGCGAGTCGTCTCCGCCAAAGTGAGCCTCCGTAATCGGTTCGTCGAGATCTGGCAGGCGCGCGAGCTGATTGTCTTCCTAATTCGCAAAGAGCTAAAGGTCCGCTACAAGAACAGCGTCCTCGGCTTCTTGTGGTCGTTCCTGAACCCCGCGTTGATACTTTGCGTCTACTACGTAGTGTTCAAGTTCTTCCTGAACAACCACATCTCTTACTTCGCGATCTACCTGTTCGCGGGTCTCCTGCCCTGGAACCTGTTCAACAACTCGCTGCTCAGCTCGGCAGGCGTGCTCGTCGCCCAAGCAGGGATCGTGAAGAAGGTGTCTTTCCCCCGCGAGATCCTCGCTCTCGCGCAGGTGGGCACCGCGATGTGCTACTTCTTCTTCCAAGCCTGCATCATGCTGGCCTTCCTCGTCGGGTTCGGGGTTATGCCGGATTGGAAGTACGCACCCGTCATGGTCTTCGCTCTCGTGTGTGACATCGTGCTGTCGGCAGCGCTCGCGATCTTCCTCTCGGCGGTCACCGTCTACCTGCGCGACGTCCAGCACTTGATCGAGGTCGCACTTGTCGCGGGGTTCTTCAGCGCACCGATCGTCTACCCGTTCGCCACCGTTGGCAAGAAGTTGGCCGCGCACGGCATCTTGTGGGTCTATTTCTGCAACCCCCTCGTCACCATCGTGCTCTCCTTCCAGCGGTTCATTTACGGAACGGTGGCGCCGCAGGACTCGCCGTACCCGCTCGCGAGCTACGGGGAGCAGTGGTACTTTCTCGTGCTCGGCATCGTGTTCGTCGTGTCCGTGCTGCTCTTCCTGCTGGCGATGGTGATCTTCGGCAGGGTCGAGGGCAATTTCGCCGAGGAGCTCTGAGAACCCCTGCAAACGGCGATCGACGTCCAGACGGTCTCGAAGCGATTTCGCCTCTACAAGGAGAAGTACACCTCTTTGAAGGAGCGGATACTGCACGCAGGCCACGTGCCCTTCAATGACTTCTGGGCGCTCAGGGATGTCGAATTCGAGGTTCACACCGGCGAGACCTTTGGAATCATCGGCCGGAACGGCTCGGGTAAGTCGACCCTGCTCAAGTGCATCGCCGGCATCTTGCAGCCCACTTCGGGCCAGATCGTCGTCCGAGGGCAGGTCGCGGCGATGCTCGAGCTCGGCGCAGGCTTTCAGCCCGAGCTGTCGGGAAGGGACAACATCTTCTTGAACGCTTCACTGCTGGGGTTGTCACGCCGTGAGATCGAACGCCGCTTCGACGCCATCGTCGCGTTCGCGGAGCTCGAGGAGTTCATTGACAACCAGGTTCGTTTCTACTCGTCGGGCATGTACGTCCGGCTCGGGTTTGCCGTGGCCGTGAACGTCGAGCCTGACGTGTTGCTCATCGACGAGGTGCTCGCCGTCGGGGACGAACGGTTCCAGCAAAAGTGCATGGAACGTGTGCACCAGTTCCAGAACGAGGGCCGGACGATCGTCCTCGTGTCGCATTCCGCGGACGTCGTACGCCAAGTCTGCGATCGCGTTGTCGTGCTCGAGACAGGCAAGGTCGTGACTGTCGCCCCGCCTGGTGAAGCGATCAGGGCCTTCCGCGACTGTCTCCTGGCCGGGGAGGTTTCCGTCGCGCTGCCGCCAGAGGAGCCCGACCCGACCGGAGCCGTTGAAGCCGTTGTACCCCAGGAGAGGCGTGTCGCGATCACCGATGTGGTCGCCCGCCATTCCGGCCCACCCGGCCGTGGCTTCCTGATTCCCGGGGACTCTTTCCGGCTCGAGCTCTGGTTCCAGGTCAACGAGCCGCTCACCAACGTGGCGTTCGGCTGCGAGGTGATCAACACGAGCGGTGCCCCCGTGTTCAACTGCGACAGCGCGATGCCCGAGATCAGCCAAATTCATGATCTCCCGCCGGGCCGCTACCGCGTGGAGTTCGATTTCGACCAGCTCCCGCTGCTCGACGGTTCGTTCACTATCAACGCCCGGATTCAAGACGCCGGTGGCGGTGTCGTTCATGCTCGCCTCGAGCCCGCCGCCAGTTTCGAGGTCGTGAACCCCGGCGGGGCAACAGGATCTGTGGCGTTGCCGCTTCGGATCGGACTCTCCTCGTCACCGGTATCCGGTTCGGCGACGGCGGTCGCCGGGTGACCTCCGAGGTCGTTGCGGAGATCGAAGCGCAGGTGAGGCAGTTGCGTGCGACCGGGCAGGTCCCACCTGGGCTCGAGGACGACCTGGACAAGTGCTTCGAGGAGGTCGCGGCGGCGAGCTTGGCTGCCGCGCGATCAGGGACGGCGCCCGGCTCCCCGCTCGGTACCGACAGTCCGGTCGCCAGTTTCACGGGTCCGTGGAGCCTGGCGCAGCTTGGCAAGCAGGCGACGACCACGGCTCGCCGGCGGTTGGGGCCCACGTTCCGCCTTCTTGAACGCCGGGCGATGCTTGCAGTGACACGGGTGGGTGAAGCTGCGTCGATTCGGGCGCACGTCACTGTGGACCACCTGGAAAGGCTTGCCGCACGCTCGCCGCGGGCGTCGCGAGTGCTGCTGGCTGCTCGGCCCGGTGAGTCGACCGCGTCGGTGGTCAAGACGATGCACCCGTCGGTCGAAGGTCCGTTGTTGGACTGGGTTCTCGAGCGCTTGAGTGCCGCGGTACCGAAGGAAGTGGGGGAGGCCCCTGGTCTCGTGCTGCACGCCGAGTGTGGTGACGGGCGGATCGTTGAGGCACTTGTTGCCCGGGGTCTCGACGCGCGAGGTGCTGATCCCCGTTCGCCGGTGAGAGCTGACGGCGACACGAGAGTTGTCGCGGCGGGCGCCTTGGAGTACCTCGGCGCGACCTTGAGCGGGTCGCTCGACGGGCTGTTGTTGACCGGCGTCGTGGACTGCCTGCGGCCGGGCGAGGGCCGCGCGTTGGCGCAGCTCGCTGCGCGCTGTCTCGCTCCAGGCGGGGTCGTCGTGCTCGTGAGCGCAAGACCCGAAGCCGTTGTGGCGATGGACCCGGTGGCTGCCGACCTCGCGCACGGCCGCCCGCTTCACCCGGTCACATGGTGTCATCTCCTTGCGCGTTACGGGCTCTCGGTACTGGCCGCATTCGAGCCTGACGCGACCGAGCCAGACGTCTTTGCCGTCTCTGCACAGCGTCTTGTGCCGGCCTCGCCTGGCGGCAAGGACCATGAATGAGGGTCCGGCCGGTTCGGATCGACCAGGTCCTGCCCTCCATCGTCGAGCGTGACGCCGTCAGCCACCACACGCTGGAAGCACAGCGGGTCTTGCATTCGATGGGGTTCGTCTCGGAGATCTACGCATGCAGCATGGGACCAGGCCTTGCCGCTCGGGTCCACCGTCTTTCGGACCTCCCACGAGAGGAGAGCGAGCGTCAGTGGGTCTGCTACCAGGCCTCGATCGGCTCGCCTGCAGCGGATGTGGTTGCCTCGCACCCGGGCCTGAAGCTCGTCGACTACCACAACATCAGCCCCTCCGAGCTCATCGGGCCATGGATGCCGCAGCTTGGCGAGGAAGCCCGGCTAGGGCGCAAGCAGCTAGCTGAGCTGGCGCCCGTGGTCGAGCTCGGGTTCGCCGACTCAGAGTTCAACCGCATGGAGCTTGATGCGGCCGGCTATCGCCATACGAGGGTTGCTCCTTTGATGGTCGACACTGCGAATTTCTATTCCCCCCCCGATGAACGGGTGGTCGACCGCCTCGCGGCCGCCCGAGCGCTCGGCGGGCACGACTGGCTCTTCGTAGGGCAGATGTTGCCGCACAAGGCGCATCACGACGCCATCAAGGCGCTCGCGTGCGCCCGGAAGATGTTCGACCCTAAGGCCCGCCTGCACTTGGTCGGCCGCGAGAGCTGCGCAGCGTATGGGGATGCATTGCGCAGGTTCGTGTCCGCACTCGGCTTGACCTCAGCTGTCGAGTTCGTGGGCTCGATCAGCCCAGGAGAGCTCTCCGCCTACTACTCGAGCGCAGACGTGCTCGTTTGCTGCTCGGACCATGAGGGGTTCTGCGTACCGCTGTTGGAGGCTATGCACCACCGGTTGCCGGTGGTCGCCTATGGCGCGGCCGCTGTTCCCGAGACGCTGGGCGACGCCGGGATCGTGCTGCCCTCGAAGTCGCCCGTTCTTGTGGCCACCGCCGTCCAGCGCGTCCTGACCGATCACAAGCTGCACGACGCGCTTGTGAGCGCGGGGCTGACCCGCACCCGTTCGTTCACTGCCGAAGGCGCCAGGCGCGCCTTTGCGCAGGCAATCGAGCAGGTGCTACAGGCTGCTTGAGACTGCAGAGAGAGCGGCGGGAAGCAGCACTGGGGCGTGCTCGTCCTCGGCGGCCGTCCAGGTGACAAGCATCGCCCAAAACGCCGAGTCATGAACATCAAAGACCACAGCGTTAACATGGCGCACATCCGCAACATCAGGCGCGGTGCCGCTGCATTCGCATGCTTGTCGCTCGGCGTCCTCGCCGGGCCGGTCGTGCTCGCCCCCGGTGCCGCAGCGACGCCGCCATCCTTGTTCGCGCCGTTCCCGGCGCCCAATGTCGACTTTGTCGGATTCGGGAACGGTTCCGGGCTGGGCATGAGCCAGTGGGGCGCTTTCGGATATGCCGCCCTCGACCACGAGACTTACCAGTGGATACTCGCCCACTACTACGGTGGAACGGCACTGTCTTCCCGCGGCAACCTGGTGTCGACGGACCCGACGATCTCGGTCGATCTCAACGAGAACGATGGAGATGCCGTCGTTGTCACATCTGAGTCCGCGTTCTCGTTCGGGGGAGAGGCGTTCCCCGGTGGCCAGGCGGTCAGGGCAGTTCTGTCGCAGGGCACCTGGACCCTCTCGCAAGCCGCGGGGTGCTCGTCGACGAGCTGGACGCCGGTTCTGTCGCAGGTGGTGAACCCAGTCGCCGTTCCGTCCTCGGTCCAGCCGTCTGCAACCTTGAGCCAGGCGCTGACGATCTGCGAACACGACGGGACCGATTTGGCCGTTCAAGGGACTGTCGAGGCGTACGACTCGCCTCGTGGCGCCGTCACGCTCAACATCCTCCCGATCGAGGAATACGTCCAGAGTGTGATCTCCGCCGAAGTGTCGTGGTCGTGGGGTCTTTTCGGAGGCGGCACGGGGTCCCCTCAGGGCCACCCGTGGGGCTTCCAGGCGCTCGAGGCACAGGCGATCGCGACGCGGTCCTACGCCGCAGCCGAGCTTGCCGCAGGCGGCTGGGCACCTTATGCGACCTCGTGCGACTCCTACTGCCAGTCGTACCCGGGCATGACGAACGAGAACCCGATGCTGGATGCAGCCGTCTCCGACACTGCCGGCCAGATCCTCGAGCAGCCCGCCACGCCTGCCCCGCCCGGCACGCCCGGCACGCCCGGCACGCCCGGCACGCCTCGCACGCCAGCGACGCCCGTGCTCGCTGAGTACTCCGCCTCGAGCGGCGGCTACACCTTGGGCGGCCAGTTTCCCAGCGTCGTGGACCGGGGCGACTCGGTCTGTATCAAGAGCAGCTACTACACATGCAACCCGTGCCACAAATGGTGGGCGTCGGTCCGAGTGAGAGCTGTCGAGAAGGCCTTCCCTTCCGTCGGCAAGCTCGCAGAGGTGGAGGTGACCCAGCGCAATGGTCTCGGGCCTCTCGGCGGGCGGGTCGAGGCTGTAGAGATTGTCGGCACGACCGGGACCGAGGTCCCGGCCACCTCCTCCGCGATGGGAGCATTGCTCAGCGTCAACAACCAGGACAGCTGCGCTTCTGACTGGTACGGGGTCACCAACGGTCCTTGAGATCGCCAAGGTAGGCTCGAAGTGATCTCGTGGGGAGGCGGACTTGGAGATCCGGGACAGGTTCTACATCGGCGGCGGGAGCTTCAGCCCCTTGGCGCCCTTTGGTGGCTTCAAACAGTCGGGACATGGGCGTGAGCTGGGCAAGTTCGGGCTCGAGGGGTACCTCGAGACAAAGTCACTGCAGCTGTGACGCCTTGGGTATTTGTCGTCGTTCACCGAGGTTGACCGCGCAAGTCACGCAGAATCGTGCTCGGCTCCTTCATCAAGTCCTGAGGCGTCCCGTCGGCGTGAGGACTGGGTCGGACCTGCTGTGAGCGAGCTGCCAGCCACGCGGTCGCACAGGACGAATTGGAGTAAACGGACCTGGTCGCGCATCCGTTTCGTCGTGGGGATCGCGCTTGGCGGCATTGCTCTGTGGGCGGTGAGCGGTCAAGGTGGTGAGTTGGCGGGCGCGTCGACGGAGCTTTCCCATCTCGACGCCGGGTGGCTGCTGGTCGCGATCGGAGTCGAGTCGCTCTCGCTGGTGGCTTTCGCTCGCATGGATCAACGCCTGCTGCGCTGTGGCGGTGTTCGCTCCGGTTTGAGGCGCTTCACGGTGATCTCGTTTGCGGCTGGTGCGATCGCGAGCTCCCTGCCGGCGGGGCCGCTCGTCGCGAGTGCTTTCGGCTTCCGGCAGTTTCGGCGCCTCGGGGCATCTGAGGCGCTCGCCGCCTGGACGCTTGTGGCGACCCTGGTGTTCTCCGCCCTCGGGCTCGCTCTGCTCGCTACAGCCGGCGTGGTTGTCGCGGAGCGCCAGGGTGCGGCATTCGACCTTGTGGGAGTCACCGTTGCCGTCTTCGCGATCGCGATTATCGGAGCCGCCGTCTTGTACCAGCGACGGGCACTTGTCAAGCTCCTCGTATGGACACTCAATGTCCTGCACCGCATCACAGGGTTCCCGCGGCGGCCCGGCCACGCGCTCGTCTCCTCCATTGCGGCCAGCCTGAACCAGGTGAAGCTCGGCAAGCGAGACCTGCTGGCCGTCCTGGTGTGGTCGGTCGCCAACTGGGCTCTGGACTGTTCCTGCCTTGTGTTCGCCTACCTTGCCGTCGGCGCGGGTGTGCCCTGGCGCGGTCTGCTTCTCGCCTACGGGGCAGGACAGCTGGCTGCGAACCTCCCTATAACGCCCGGCGGTCTCGGCGTGGTGGAGGGGAGCCTTGTGATCGCACTCGTCACGTTCGGAGGTGGCCAGGTCAGTACGGTCGCGGCCGTACTTCTGTACCGGATCGTGAGCTTCTGGGGATACCTTCCCGTCGGATGGATCTTTTGGGGCGGCCTCACGTGGCACAACCGGCGCGCCGACCAGACTGTCGCGCTGAGCACGCAAGCCCCGGCGACGCTGGCGACATCGACGGCACCGGTCCTGCCAGAGGACCTAACTCCGGAGCTCCCGGGATGAACCGCTCTGCACATCGGGCCGTGGGCGGTCGCGACCGTGCGGTTCATGGGAGGACGACTGGGCTGCGTCGTGCTCGTGAGGAGGAACGCTCATGAAGCCGAGGCTCGTCGCGTTCGTCACCATCGTGATGCTGACCGGGATGCTTGGTGGTTGCACAGCCGCCCGCAACGGGCTCGGAACGCGCGACAGTGCCTGTTTCAGGGTCTATCCAGAGGCAAGAGCGGCAGTTCACGGGCACGGCCGCTTTGCCGGCGAGCGGTATCTGCCGCCACGCGCGCTGATCATCGAGCTGCACGACGTCGTCGTCCCCATCGCGCTGAAGGACGCGTCCCGAGTGGCCACTTGCCTTGTCGCTTTCACGGGCCGTTTCACGACGTCGAACGTCGAAAAGGGCTGGTCGCCGACCGGGACCGCGGGCCGGATCGCTATCGTCGTCGTTCGTCAGCACAACCTCGAGCTCCTGGCCACAGTGGTCCTCGGTCGGGTCCCGCCGCGGCTGGTCTTTGCCCGCGTGTTCCCCAGGCTGCGATAGGTCCTCAGCGGACTCGGCCCGTCTTCAGCTCGCTGAGAGCGGTCCTGGCCCGTCCTCAGCTGCGAGCTCGACCTCGACCGAGAGAGTGGCGGCACCCGGGTCTCGCACGAGGTCGAGCTGCTCGATGGCGCCGGCATCAGCCAAGTCGCCCGACGCGAGTTCGACCAGTTCCACCAGAGACGGGGGTCCTGTCACATGGCACCGGGCGACCTGAGTGCGCATCGAGCCCTTTGCTTCGGACTTCGCCCGGCGGAGAGCCACGAGCACCAGAGCGACGGCGTCGACAAGCTCGGGACGCGCGTAGGGACCGGCTTCCGACGCCAGTGCCGCGCCGGAGGGCCACTCGGAGTTGTGGATGGAGCCGGACTGCCACCACGACCATGCCTCCTCGGTACAGTAGGGGAGGAACGGTGCGAACAGGCGCAACATGACCGACAGGCTCAGCGCCAGCGTGTGTCGTGCTGATGCCGGTCCGGCCTGCGAGGGATCGCCGTAGGAGCGGGCCTTCACGAGCTCGAGGTAGTCGTCGCAATAGGACCAGAAGAAGGATTCGGTGACCTCGAGGGCCCGCGCATGGTCGTAGGAATCGAACTCGGCCGTCGCCTCGTCGACGACCAATGCGAGGCGGGCCAACATGGCCGCGTCGACCGCCATCAAGCCTGTCACCGGGACCTGCGCGGGAGTCTCGGAGTCGTCCATGCGTGACAGCACGAAACGGCTCGCGTTAAGGATCTTGATGGCGAGCCGCCTTCCGACCTTCATCTGCTCTTCGCTGAAGACGGTGTCGGCGCCCAGGCGAGCCGATCCCGCCCAGTAGCGCACGGCGTCGGTGCTGTACTTCTGGAGATACTCGAGCGGCGTAATGGCGTTGCCGAGCGACTTGCCGATCTTCTTGCGGTCCGGGTCGAGAATCCAGCCCGAGATAGCGGCGTGGCGCCATGGAAGGGTGGAGTGCTCCAGCTCCGAGCGTACGATCGTCGAGAACAGCCACGTTCGGATGATCTCGTGTGCCTGCGGTCGCAGGTCCATCGGGAACACCTTGGCGAAGAACCCCGGGTCCTCCTCCCACTTTCCGGCTATCTGCGGCGTCAACGACGAGGTCGCCCAGGTGTCCATGACGTCCGGGTCACCGACGAACCCACCAGGTCTGCCGCGTTGCTCCTCGGTGCATCCATCGGGGACATCGGTCGACGGGTCGACAGGCAGGCGCTCCTCGGAGGCGAGCAGCGGGCCGTCGGCGACGACCTCGCCTTCGTCGTCGAGCCGGTACCAGACGGGGAACGGGACCCCGAAGAAACGCTGACGCGAGATGTTCCAGTCTCCTGTCAGCCCTTCGACCCAGGCTTCGTAACGGGCCCTCATGTGCTCGGGATGCCACTGCAACTCGCGGCCCCGCTCGAGGAGCGTCTCGCGGCGGTCGAGGGTTCTCACGTACCACTGCGACGATGTGACGATCTCGAGAGGCCGCCTGCCCCGTTCGTAGTACTTGACTGCATGGCTGATCGCGCGTGGTTCGCCGAGCAGATCGCCGGACTCGCGCAGCAGCTCAACGACGCGCGTCTGAGCGCGCTTGATCGGCAGGCCTTCGATCTCCGCGTAACTCGCGTTGGCCCGAGCCGGGTCAATGGACTCCCAGCCAAGGGTCCCGAACGGCGCCGGCCCCAGCCGGCCATCCCTCCCGATCACCGAGCGCGTCGGCAGGGCGAGGTCGCGCCACCAGGTCACGTCAGTCAGGTCGCCGAAAGTGCAGATCATCGCGATACCCGATCCCTTGTCGGGCTCTGCGAGCTCGTGAGGGAGAATTGGGACCGGGACGCCAAACAGCGGGGTCAACACCTCGGTGCCGAACAAGCTCCGATAGCGCTGGTCGGCCGGATGGGCGACGAGCGCTACACAGGCCGGCACCAGCTCAGGTCGAGTCGTCTCGATCTCGACGGGATTGCCTTCAGCCTCCGACCTCGCGAAGCGGAGCCTGTGGTAGAAGCCCGGGTCCTCCTTGTCGACGAGCTCGGCCTGAGCTACCGCGGTCTGGAAGTCGACATCCCACAGCGTCGGCGCCTCCTGCCGGTAGGCCTGGTCGCGCGCCAGCAGGCGGAGGAAGCCGCGCTGTGACGCCCGTCGCGACACCTCGCTGATCGTCGTGTAGCGCTGGGTCCAGTCGACCGAGGCCCCCAGCTTGCGGAACAGCCTCTCGAAGGCCTGTTCGTCCTCGGCTATCAAGATGTTGCACAGCTCGATGAAATTCGGGCGCGATATCGGCACTGCGCGCGCGTTCTTCTCGCGCTTGTGTCCCAGCGGCGGAGGGACGAAGTCCACGTCGTAGGGCAGGGACGGGTCGCAACTGACCCCGAAGTAGTCCTGGACCCGGCGCTCGGTGGGAAGGCCGTTGTCGTCCCAGCCGATCGGGTAGAAGACCGCCTTGCCGGTCATCCTGTGGTAGCGGGCGACAATGTCGGTCTGGGTGTAGGAGAAGACGTGACCGACGTGGAGCGAGCCCGACACCGTCGGTGGTGGTGTGTCGATCGCGTAGATGTCCGCGCGGCCATGCGCCGGGTCGAAACGGTACGTGCCGTCTTGCTCCCAGCGACTGGCCCACCGATCCTCGAGGCCCTCCAGCGATGGTCGATCGGGCACGCGGGGAGTCGTCATTGGCCTAGTACGGTACTCCCGTGTTGCACCTTCATGACACTGCCCTAGGTCACGGCCGGGAACTGGAGACTCGCGAGCCCGGCCGGATAGGCCTTTACGTCTGCGGTTCGACCGTGTACGGACCGCCTCACGTCGGTCACGGCCGGTTCTCGCTCGTTTATGACGTCCTTCGCCGTTTCCTGGAGTACTCAGGGTTCACCGTGGACCACGTCTCGAACGTGACCGACATCGACGACAAGATCATCGCTCGAGCAAACGAGGAGCACCGCCCGCCGGAGGAGATCGCCGAGCAGTACGAGGCCGAATGGTGGGAAGCGATGAACACCTTGGGATGCCTCCTGCCGACGCAGGTTCCGCACGCCACCGCCTTCATCGGGGAGATGGTGGAGCTCATCGCCGAGCTCGTCATGCTCGGCTCCGCTTATGAGACGAGCGACGGCGTCTATTTCACGGTTTCGGCCGTCGACGACTACGGGCTGCTCGCCCACCAGAGCTTGGCCTCGCTGCGCTCTGGCGCGCGCGTCGAGGTGAACGAGAAGAAGCGCTCCCCTTTGGACTTCGCCCTGTGGAAGAAGGCAAAGCCCGCAGAGCCCTGGTGGGCCTCTCCCTGGGGCCCGGGACGACCCGGCTGGCACACCGAGTGCGTCGTCATGTCGCTCGCGTTGCTCGGGGAGGGATTTGACCTGCACGGTGGTGGTCAGGACCTCATCTTTCCGCATCACGAGAACGAACGAGCACAAGCTGTGGCGGTTGGCAAGCCGTTCGCGCGGGGCTGGATGCACAACGGCATGGTCGAAGCGCGCGGCGGCGAGAAGATGTCGAAGTCGCTCGCGAACGTGCTCACGCTGTCGGACCTCTTCGAGCAGAGTGATCCCCGCGCCTACCGGCTGTTGGTGCTCCAGTCGCACTACCGGGCACCGATCGAGGTGACAGCCACGACGCTGAGCGACGCGGCATCGGCGTTGGGCCGGTTGGACGCCCTGAGCGGCCGGTTTGCCGAGGCGGGCAGCCTAGACGGCGAGCGGACAGATCCCAAGGTGCGCGATGCGTTCGTGGAGAGGATGCAGGACGACCTCGACACGCCGGGCGCCACTGCGGTCCTGTTCGACGCGATCAGGCGAGCGAACGTGGCCTTTGACTCTCACGAGGCACCAAGAGCCGCCGAGTTGACCCGGGCGGTCCTGGAGTGTTTCGGAGCCGTCGGGCTCGAGGCGAGAGTCGCCATCGAGATTCCCGAAGCCGTCCTCGATCTCGGCTGCCGCCGCGACCGGGCGCGTGCAGATCGTGACTTCGCCACCGCCGACGCGCTACGTGCCGAGATCGTTGCTCTTGGCTACGCCGTCGAGGACACTTCCTCGGGCACGAGGATCCGCCGCTGAATCGGGTGTCGGGGACCTCGCCGATGGACTGACCTCGCCAGGCGGGTGTCGGCCGGCCCGTTGCCGATCTCGGCTAACAGGGGCCTCGGACGCTCTGCTACGTTGTCGGTCGGGAGCAACCGGATCGTGATGTCATGCGGGGTTGCCGACATGTCGGGTGGCCACCCGTCCCCGGGGCGCCACTTTGGATATCGGCCACTTCAAATCAGGCAGTCCCGACTTGGCGCTCTCGTTTACTTGCAATCTGAGACAAAGGGGAACGCCACAGTGGCGACCGGAGTAGTGAAGTGGTTCAACAGCGAGAAGGGCTACGGCTTCATCTCGCAGTCCGACGGCGTGGACGTCTTCGTCCACCACTCGTCTATCCAAATGTCCGGTTACCGGACCCTCACCGAGGGCCAGGAAGTCGAATTCGACGTTCAGGAGGGCCAGAAGGGGCTGCAGGCAGCCAACGTCCGGGCGCGCTGAGTCCGCGTACTCCCGGTGGGCCTGCCGCTCAACAGCGGGCCCCGTAATCGTCAAGCCCTGCCATGCCGGGCTTGTACCCAATGTTCGGTTCCACTTGGCGAGCCGTCTGTTTTTCGCGCCCTGGATGAGGAGCCGCGGTCGCGAGTTGGTTCGCGTGCCCGCGATCGCCTCGTTGCCCGGTGGCAGTGGCCATTGTCCAGTGAAGGCCCGGTGCCTTAGGCCGACCGGTCGACGACGTCAGATGCGCCGAGGAGGAGGCTCAACGTCCGGACCGGAGGTGACCTGTGGGTGAGTTCTCGATGGAGCTGAACGAGGATCAGCGCCAGGTTCTCAGGTGGGTGCATGACTTCGCCGAGAACGTGGTCCGTCCGGCAGCCCACGAGTGGGACGAGCGCGAAGAGACTCCATGGCCGATTATCGAAGAGGCGGCCAGGATTGGGCTGTACTCGTTCGATTTTGTCGCCAACTGTTTTGCAGATCCGACCGGGCTCCTGCTCCCGCTCGTGAACGAGGAAATGGCTTGGGGCGATGCGGGCATCGCCCTGGCGATCCTCGCCTCGACGCTCGGCGTGGCCGGGATCGTCGCGGCCGGCACTCCCGAGCAGGTGGCCGAGTGGGCTCCTCAGTGCTTCGGCCAGGCTGGTGACATACGGTTCGCGGCCCTGTGCGTGTCCGAGGCCGATGCCGGTTCGGACCTGAACAGCCTGAAGACCCGGGCCGTATATGACAGAACCAGCGATACCTGGACTCTCAACGGAGCCAAGACCTGGATCACCAATGGCGGCATCGCCGACATCCACGTCGTCGTGGCATCGGTGGAGTCCGAGCTGGGGGCTCGCGGCCAGGCGAGCTTCATCGTGCCGCCCAAGACGCCGGGACTGACGATGGGTCGCAAGTTCGAGAAGATGGGGATCCGGGCCTCCCACACTGCCGAGGTCATCCTGCACGACGTCACGGTGCCCGGGGCGTGCCTCCTCGGGGGCAAGGACCGGTTCGACGAGCAGGTCGCCTGTGCCCGCGATCCGAAGCGTGGGAGGTCCTCGCCGGCGATGGCGACATTCGAGGCCACTCGCCCCGCCATCGCTGCCCAGTCGGTCGGGATCGCACGCGCGGCGTACGAGTACGCGCTCGAGTATGCCAAGCAGCGCAGGACCTTCGGGCGTCCAATCATCGAGCGTCAGGCCTTTGTGTTCAAGCTTGTCGACATGAGGACCCGTGTCGACGCGGCGCGCCTGCTCTACATGAGGGCCGCGTCGATGGCGATGACGGGAAAGCCCTTCACGGCGGGAGAGGGTTCCATGGCCAAGCTCTTCGCCGGCGAGACGGCGATCTGGGTGACCGAGCAGGCGATCCAGATCCTCGGAGCTCGCGGCTACTCGCGCGACTTTCCCGTCGAGCGCTGGCACCGCGACTCGAGGGCTTACACGATCCTTGATGGGACGAGCGAGATCCAGCGACTCGTCATAGCGCGCGCCATCTCCGGCGTGCATATTCAGTAGGTGAACCGACGGCGGCCGGTCCCAGCGCGGCACCGTCATCGCCCTCCGGAAACAACGGCACAGAGCAAGAGAAAGGCCTGCCATGGTCAGCGTCTTCCGATATCACGAGATCTCCGAGTCGTCCCATCGGATCATGAATCCGTTGTCGGTCGACAAGCTGCGGCTGCTCGGTGACATCTGTCGCGTCGCGAAGGGCACGCGGCTGTTGGACCTCGCGTGCGGGAAAGGCGAGATGCTCTGTCTGTTCGCGAGAGATCTCGGTGCCCGCGGAGTTGGCATCGACATTCATGCGCCGCATCTTGCCGATGCTCGGGCACGTGCTGCCGAACTCGGAGTCGAGCGGGCTGTCACCTTCGTCGAGGGCGACGCCGGTGACCCGCCGGATCTCGGCGGGGGCTTCGACATCGTGAGTTGCATCGGCGCCACCTGGATCGGCGGGGGTCTGTCCGGCACCCTGGATCTGATGCGGCAGCGGGTCGTGCCCGGCGGGTGGCTGCTCGTTGGCGAGGTCTACTGGGCCGAGCCGCCTCCTCCTCATCTCGAGGTGAAGTACGGGACCGGACAAGGTTTTGCCGACCTTGCCGGGACGCTGGACCGTTTTGAGGCTGCCGACATGGACCTCGTCGAGATGGTTCTCGCCAGCCCCGAGGACTGGGATCGTTACGAGGCAAGCCAGTGGCTCAACGTCTCCCGCTGGCTCGTCGCCAACCCTGAGGACGCAGAGGTGGCCGAGATCCTCGAGGAGCGCAATGTCTCCCGGCGCGACTATCTCGCCGAGGAGCGCCGCTGCCTCGGATGGGGTGTCTTCGTCCTGCGGGCGCCGGGATCAATGCCGAGGCGCGCCAAGGCCTCACGGACATCGGCGCTTGACTCGACCAGCACGGCCTGCAACCCAGCTGTCCTGGCACCGTCGACGTTCTCCGGGGTGTCATCGAAGAACAGGAGCTCGGAGACTTGAAAGCCGGTTCGCCCCGCGACTAGGGCGTACGACTCAGGATCGGGCTTGCGGAGCCCAAGGTCCGAGGAGACGAAGATGGAGCGAAAGACCGACAGCTCTTTCGCGAACTGTCCGGCCCACGCCCTTTGGTGCGTGGGATTGGAGTTCGTGAACGCGTACAGGGGAAAGCGCTCACCGGCCGCGGACAGCAGTGCGGACATCCCTGAAAGAGGGGCCACGTAGATGTCGTTCCAGCCGGCGGCCATCTCCTCGTCGGAGAGACGAAGGCCGAGGGTCCGGCGCAGCGCCGTGAAGTAGCCCGAAGCGTCGATCTCTCCTCGTTCGTGCTGCTGGTATGCGTCATCGAACGCGAACCGTCGTTCGAGTTCGGCGGGATCACAGTTGGCGCGATCAGCCCAGAATCCGAATGCTCGCGTGAAGTCGATCTCGATCACCACTCCCCCGAGATCGAAGAGCAAGGCGCGGATCGGACCGGCATCCTCCGGCGCCCTGCTGCTCATGCGGCGATTCTCGCATCCCGCTGGTTCCGGTTCAGGTCGAAGGCAGGTGCTATACCTTCGTCCGTCGTGGAGGACCGTCAATGAGCGCGAATCTCGGTCTGTTCCGCCGCACCGCTGCGGTTGGCGCAATGTGTCTGTCAGGTCTGGCTCTCGCCACGGTTGCGCCGGCACCGGCTGTTGGCGCAACCTCGGACGGCGCTTTTGGAGTCTCGGCGTCGCCCACGGCGGAGCGTCCGCTCTCGGGCGTCAATGTCCTCGGGTGGGGTTTCGACGACCCTTGGGCCATCACTACGTCAGGCAGCCATGTTTGGGTGGTGAACCGTGGCAGGACGGTCACCGAGCTCTCTGCCTCGACGGGCGCCCTTGTCAAGGTCATCCGAGGTTCAAGGTACGGGTTCAACGGCTCCCTCGGCATCACATCGGACGGCGCCCGTGTCTGGGTGGCGAACTCCAACGGCCAGTCGGTAACCGAGCTCTCGGCCTCGACCGGCGCACTGATCAAGGTCATCCGCGGGCCAAGGTACGGCTTCGACGACCCGTGGGCCATCACCTCGAGCGGCAGGAACATCTGGGTGACGAACGAGAGCTCGGTGACCGAGCTGGCGGGATCGACCGGCGCCCTGGTCAGGGTCATCCGCGGCTCGAGCTACGGGTTCAACGAGCCGGACTCCATCACCTGGGACGGCCCCCACATCTGGGTCAGGAACGAGAGCTCGGTGACCGAGCTGTCGGCCTCAACGGGCGCCCTCGTCAGGGTCATCCGCGGTTCGAGCTACGGGTTCGACGGCTCCCTGAGTGCCCAGGGGATCACCTCGGGAGGCGCCCGTATCTGGGTGACGAACGAGCTCTCCAACTCGGTCACCGAGCTCTCGGCCTCGACCGGCGCCCTTGTCAGGGTCATAGACGCCGCGAGCTACGGGTTCGACGATCCCTCCGGTGTCACTTCGGACGGCGCCGACATCTGGGTGGCGAACACGGCCGGGTACTCGGTCAGCGAGCTCTCGGCCTCGACCGGCGCCCTTGTCAGAGTCATAAGCGGCTCAGGCTACGGGTTCGACGGCTCCCTGGGCCTCATCTCGGCCGGTGCCCATATCTGGGTGGCGAACTCCCCCGGAAACTCGGTCACCGAGCTCTCGGCCTCGACCGGCGCTCTGGTCAAAGTCATAAGCGGCTCGGGCTACGAGTTCAGCGACCCGGCGGCCATAGCTTCGGGCGGCGCCCATATCTGGGTGGCGAACTCCTCTGGCAATTCGGTGACCGAGCTCTCGGCCTCGACGGGTGCCCTGGTCAAGGTCCTCCACGGCTCGGGCTACGGGTTCGACGGCCCCGCCAGCATCATTTCGGACGGCGCCCACATCTGGGTGGCGAACACGAACGGGTACTCGGTCGCCGAGCTCTCGGCCTCGACCGGTGCCCTTGTCAGGGTCGTCCACGGCCTGAGCTACGACTTCAACGACCCCGACGCCATGACTGCGGCGGGGACCCACATCTGGGTGGCGAACGAGGACAACTGGCTCACCGAGCTCTCGGCCTCGACCGGTGCCCTGGTCAACGCCTTTGACGACCCGAGCTACGGGCTCGACGGTCCCGACGCCATCACCCCTTGCGGCACCCACATCTGGGTGGCGAACTCCTCTGACAACTCGGTCACCGAGCTCTCGGCCTCGACGGGCGCCCTTGTCAGGGTCATGAGCGGCGCGAGCTACGGGTTCGACGACCCCGCAGGCATCACTTCGGACGGCACGCACGTCTGGGTGGCCAATGAGGGCGACAATTCGGTCACCGAGGTCTCGGCCTCGACCGGCGCCCTTGTCAGGGTCATGAGCGGTGCGAGCTACGGGTTCGACGACCCCGACGCGGTCATCTCCGACAGCACCCACATCTGGGTAGTGAGCTACGGCGGCTCGGTCACCGAGCTCTCGGCTTCGACCGGCGTCCTTGTCAGGGTCATGAGCGGTGCGAGCTACGGTTTCGACGACCCCGGTGCCATCACCTCCGACGGCGCCCATATCTGGGTGGCGAACGCCGACGGCCAGTCAGTCACCGAGTTCCCAGCCTCCTGATCACATCCGGACCGCTGCTTGTTCCAACCGATGGAGCAACCGGTCCGTGAGGGTCGGTCTGGTCCAACGCTGACCGGCGTGCAAGGCGCGTGCGGCGCGCCGGTAATGTCCTTTCATGCCGCGTCGCCGCCGTACCGGTGCCGCCGCCGTGGCCTGTCTCCTCGGGGCGTTGTCGATGCCGGGGGCTCTCGGTTTGTCCACCTCCTCGGCAACCGTGCCCATGACGGTTCCCAGGGCCCTGACCGGTCCTTACCAGCTCTACTGCCCCGACCCGGTCGAGACGCCGATCGTCCTGCACGTGAGGGCAAGGGCCACGATCCTGCCGGCCGAGCCCGTCCCGGGCCGCCACTTCCTGGTGTCGGGCTTCCAGGCCGAGGTCACCTTTCCCCAGGGCGTAGCCTCGGCTCTGGCCCAGATGAGCCCGATCACCGGCAACGTCAGGGGAACGGTGCTCCTGGTGGGGGCCACTCCCGCCCGGCGCACCGTGGCGGAGTCCTTCGTCGCGCGCATCCCGGCATCGGTCCCCGCGGCGGGGTTCAACTTCTGGGTGCCTCCACGCGCCGTGAGCCTCGGCAGCTTCACCGCGGCCTCCGGGGCCATCGCCGTGCAGGAGGCGAGCAGCTTCCGTCTGACACTGCAGGTCGGCGAGGGTGATCTGGCGCAGACCCGCGTCCTCGGCTGCACGGCTTTCGCCAACAACACCGCGGACTTCGAGCCGACCCAACCCTGGGTGGGCACGAAGGAGCCGCCTCTCGCCGACGCCATCACCCCTGTCATCGCCCTGGGACGATAGGACCTGACGCCCGGGCACATCTAGAAGACGGTCCGGGTCATCCTTGTGCATGGTGTTGGTACACAGCAGCAGAATGTCGGCCCCGGCCGCCTCGAGGGACTGCCCGGCGGCGGCCAGACTTGACCCTGAGCATGGCGACACCGGAAATCCGAACCAGTAGCGTTCAACGTCGTGGAAACTTGGGATGCGATTCGCGCTCGCCGCAATGTTCGTAGCTACGAAGACCGGGCCATTGCCCCGGACCACCTCGACCGGATCCTCGAGGCCGGGTGGAGGTCACCGTCGGCCTCCAACCGGCAGCATTGGGACTTCGTCCTTGTGACCGAGCCCGGCCAATTGCAGGCGCTGTCGACTGTCTGGACCGGCGCCGGTCACCTGGCAAAGGCAAAGGCAGCCATTGTCCTTGTCCTCCCAGAGCCCGAGGACGAGCGGTACCGGGCGATCGACCAGTACGACCTGGGCCAGGCGACCATGGCGATGATGCTGGCTGCCGCGGACCTGGGCATCGGCAGCGGCCACTCTGCCGTGGGCAACCAGGAGGAGTGCCGGCGGATCCTCGGCATGCCGACAGGCCACCTTTGCGCGTACATGCTGGCATTGGGCTATCCGGCCGATCGACCCCTCAAGCCGATAGCGAAACCCAACCGGCGGCCCTTCCTCGAAGTGGTTCACCGGGGTCGCTGGTAGCAGGCCGGCGGTCCTCTTCTACCGGCCCGACGAGGGACCGGGAAGCCGTGCGTGGAACAGGATGCGCTTGAACGTGTAGAAGTACGGTGCCTGCTCACCGAGCACCTCAACCAACCGTTGCCGGTAGCGCTCCACGAACAGCTCGAACAGCTCCGGGGTGAGCAAGTTCTTGAAATGCAAGAGAGTCGTGCCTTTGGTCCATTCGACAACTGCCGCGCTCGAGGCAAGGCGGTGGCCGTAGACCTGCAGGCGGACGAGCTGTTCGGAGAAACCGATCCCGTAGAGAAGCTCGGCGTAGTGCTCAGGCGTGCACACCGCGTGAGCGCCAGCGGCCGGATCCGAGCCCATGTGCTCGAGGAACGGGGCTTCCTGCGCCACCTCGAATGCGACCGCATGCGACGGGTGGTCGCTATTGGCAGGGACCTGGACGGCCAGCTGACCTCCGGGGCGCAGGCCCGCGGCCAGTTGGCAAAGCAGCCGGGGGTGATCGGGAACCCATTGCAAGCTGGCGTTCGCGAAGATGACGTCGAAGCTGTTCTCCGCGCTGAAGCGGGCGATATCGCCCAACTCGAACCGCAGACCGTTCCCGGCGAGGGGACGGGCCTTGGCGAGCATCGCCTCCGACGAGTCGACCCCGACGGTCGTGCCCGCTCCGGAGTGCGCATGCAGCCGGGTCGTCAGCTCTCCTGTACCGCATCCCAGATCGATCACGTCGCCGCCCGGAACCGGCTCAATCATCGCCAGGAGATCGAAGAACGGCCTGGCTCGTTCGGCGGCGAACTTCGCGTACTGGTCCGGATCCCACCCGTGGGCCATCACCGACTCGCCCGACATCGACAGACCTCCCGGCATCGTGAACACCGCCCGCCCAGCTTCAGGTGAGAATAGGGCCATGAAGCGATCGCCCGCCGCTCCGCCCGGAGAGGTGGTCCTCGAAGGCTTCGTGCTGCGGCGATACCAACGAGACGACGTAGGGGCCCTGGCGATGGCGATAGGCGAGAGCCTGGAACATCTCCGCCCCTGGATGCCGTGGATTGCGCCAGAGCCGCTGAGGCTGGAGGAACGCGAAGAGCTCATCAAGCGATGGGACCGCGATTGGGCCAAGGGCACGGAGTACAGCTATGGGATGTTCCAAGGGGCCCGCGTCGTCGGAGGAGCGGGCCTGATGCGACGGATCGCCAAGGACGGGCTCGAGATCGGCTACTGGGTTCATCCGGCCTTTGTCGGTCGTGGGTTTGCTACCAGCGCGGCCCAGGCGTTGACGACGCTGGGGCTGAGCCTTCGCGGCGTGACCCATGTCGAGATCCATCACGACAAGGCGAACGTGGCCAGCGGTCGTGTTCCCTTCAAGCTGGGTTTCGAGATGGTGGGCGAACAGCCGACCAAGATCGCCGCGCCTGGTGAGACCGGTCTGAGCTGTGTCTGGAGGATGGACCGCGTCAGCTGGGCGGGAAAGGCGGCCGGGCGAGACGGCGCGTAACCGCTTCGGGCGGCCATGCCGGTCCCCGGAGCACGCGAGCCTCCTGCTGTGGCGCTACCTTCCTTGCGACCGCGGGCGCCAGGCTCTAGAACGGGGTGGTGCAAAAGAGGGCGTTGATTACCGGCATCACCGGTCAAGATGGTTCCTACCTGGCGGAATGGCTGTTGTCGGAGGGCTACGACGTGGTTGGGATGGTCCGGCGCTCGAGTACCCTCAACTTCGAGCGCATCGCACACATTCAAGACCGGTTGACCCTGGCGTCCGCTGATGTCCTCGACGAGGTCTCGCTGATCGAGGTCCTGCGCGAGCATCACCCCGACGAGGTCTACAACCTTGCTGCTCAATCGTTCGTCCAGACGTCTTGGGGCCAGCCCGTGCTCACCGGCGAGGTCACGGCGCTCGGTGTGACTCGCATGCTCGACGCGATCCGCCTGACGAATCCCGCGATCCGCTTCTACCAGGCGAGCTCGTCGGAGATGTTCGGCAGGGTCCGGGAGGTTCCCCAGACCGAGAGCACACCCTTTTATCCGCGCAGTCCCTATGGGGTGGCGAAGGTCTACGGGCACTGGATCACCGTGAACTACCGCGAAAGCTACGGGTTGCACGCCTCTTCCGGGATCCTGTTCAATCACGAGAGCCCGCGTCGGGGTCTCGAGTTCGTCACTCGCAAGATCACCAACGGCGTCGCGCGGATCAAGCTCGGCCTCGAGAGTCACATCAGGCTAGGCAACCTGGAAGCCAAACGCGACTGGGGCTTCGCCGGCGACTACGTCCAAGCGATGTGGTCGATGGTCCAACAGGACGAACCCGACGATTACGTCATCGCTACTGGCGAGACACACTCGGTACGGGACGTGTGCGAGGTTGCCTTCTCCAGGGCAGGCCTCAACTACGAGGACCATGTTCAGATCGACGAGCGTTTCAAACGGCCGGCAGAAGTGGACTTCCTCGTCGGCAATGCAGCCAAGGCGCATGAGAAGCTCGGTTGGAGGCAGCACGTCGACTTCGCCGGGCTCATCGAGATGATGGTCGACGCGGACATCGACCTGCTGGGTCGTCAGGTTTCCTGATCGCCCGGAAAGCCCGCGGGCCCGGGGCCGGACAGGGCTGTGCCCGATTGCGGCGAGCGGCCGAGAGCGCCGGCGGGCTTGCCGTCCGCCGCGCGCGTGACCGAGTGCCGGCTGGCCCTTAACATGGCGGTCTCCATGCCGCCTGCTGTTCGTCTCCACGAGGCCGTGGCGCTTGCCGGCCGGTTCCCCCTCCTCGCAGGAGCTTGCTTGCAAGTTGCCGAAGGCGAGGTCGTGCATCTGCGCGGCCCGAACGGCGCGGGAAAGACAAGCCTCCTCAAGGTTCTCGCCGGGCTGTTGGCGGTGCACTCGGGTGAGGCGACCGTGCTCGGTTGGGATCTTGTGGCCGATCGGCGTGCGGCGCGGCGCGAGGTTGGCATGCTCGGCCACGACTCGTTCCTGTACGACGAGCTGACGGTCGAGGAGAACTTGAGGTTTGCCGTCCGGGCAACGAGAGCTGCAGTCACCGGGATCCGCCCCGCGCTCGAGCAGTTCGGCTTCGCGGGTCGTCTCGCCTCCACTCCCGTAGGACGGTGCTCCGCCGGGCAGCAGCGTCGCGCCTCGCTTGCGGTGCTGGTAGCGCGAGGTGCTCGGCTGTGGCTGCTCGACGAGCCGCATGCAGGTCTCGACCAGGATGGCCGTGATCTTCTCGACGGGCTCCTTGCCGGCTCCAGGGCGGCCGGGCGCACCGTCGTGTTCGCCTCGCACGAGCTTGAACGCGCCTCGGCCATCGCGGACCGGAGCGTTCACCTCGCCGGTGGCCGCGTGGTCGAGCCGACCGAGCCTGCCGACACGCCCGAGCCTGCCGAGACTTCGGGACCGGTCAAGCAAGCACACGCTCATGTTGCGTGACGCCGTGCTGGTCGCCGGGAAGGATCTCCGAATCGAGATCCGCTCTCGGGTCGGCCTGAACCAGATCGGCCCGTTCGCGATCGCAGTCCTGCTCCTGTTCGGCTTGGCGTTGGGCCCCGACCGGCATGTCCTCGCTCCGGCCTCGGCCGGCCTGTTCTGGGTAGCGGTCCTGCTTTCGACGGTCCTGGCCGTCCAGCGCAGCTACGCCATCGAGTCGGTCGATGCCGCCAGAGATGGCCTGCGTCTGTCCGGTCTCGACCCGGCCGGGATCTTCCTCGGCAAGGCCGGTGCCATCGTCGCCCAGCTCCTCGTGCTCGAGGCAGCACTCACGTTCGGGGTCACGTTGCTCTACGGGGCTCACTTGTCGGGCGCTGTGGTACTGGTAGCGGCATGTGTCGTCGGCACCGTCGGGCTCGCGGCGGTCGGCACGCTCTATGGGGTCGTGGCTTCCGGGCTACGGACCCGAGAGACGCTGCTTCCCCTTCTCTTTCTCCCCGTGGTCGCTCCGGTCCTGCTCGCCGCAACCAAGGCCTGGGACGAGGCCCTCGCCGGAACACCAGGTCGCGCAGGCGGTTGGCTGGACCTGCTCGTTGTCTTTGCCGTGCTCTATGTCGCCATCGGCATCGTCGCCTTCGGGCCGCTCCTGGAGGACGGATGAGCACGCCCGAGCGCGCCATGCCGTCAGACCGTGCGACGCTGGCTCTTCGAGTGCTGGGCGTGACAGCACTCGTCGGGGTGGGGGCGACCGTGTGGTTGGGCCTTTTCGTCACGCCGCCGGACAAGTTCATGGGCAATCTCGTACGCCTGCTGTACGTCCATCCGCCGATGGCGTGGGTCGCGTTCCTTGCCTATGGGGTCGCCGGCCTCGCGAGCGTCCTGTACTTGTGGCCGCGGACGAGGGCGGAGCACTTCGACCGCCTTGCCGGCGCGTCGGCCGAGGTCGGTGTCGTGTTCACAGGGCTCACGCTCGTCTCCGGATCGATCTGGGGGCGTCCTACCTGGGGTGCGTGGTGGGTCTGGGACCCGCTGCTCACGACGACAGCGCTGCTGTTCGTGCTCTACCTCGGGTATCTCGCTCTGCGGCGTGTGCCCGGCGATCTCCACGTCCGCGCTCGGCGGTCGGCGATAGCGGCCCTGATCGCATTCATCGACGTGCCGATCGTCTATTTCTCAGTCGAGTGGTGGCGAAGCCTGCACCAGGCGCCCACCGTGCTCAACCCGACGACGCACAAGACCTATGTGCACGGCTCGATGGCCTGGACGTTGCTGCTCGGCTTTGTGTCTTTCACCCTCGTGTACATCTGGCTGATGGCGCACCGCTACCGTCTGGCGAGGCTGCAGGACTTGGAGGACACCGAGGGGCTCGAGGTCGCTCTCGCTGAAAGGCGAGCGGAGGCGGTGGCGGGATGAACGGCTACGTGGAAGCCGGTTACGTGGTGGTCCTCGGCACGCTCGGGACCTACGGGGCCACCCTCGTCGCCCGAGAGCGCGCCGCTCGGCGACGGGTCGGTGCGCTCCCGAGGGTCTCTTCACCCGACATCTCTGCCGAGACCCAGAACCAGGCTCTGGTCGGTGACATCTCGGTGGCGGGGCACCACGGCGACGCGGACTCAGATCCGGGAACCGCTCCATGACCGATGTCGGCCTGAGAACCGGCGGTGTCGCGCCCAGGGGCCATTTCGAGGACGGGCCCAGCTCGGGCGACGCGGGGACCGCTCCGGTCGGACCGCGGCGCCAGCACACGAGCCTCAGCCCCGAACAAAGACGTCAGAGACGGCGGCTCGCAGTGGTCGGGGTCGTGATCGTCGCGGCGATCGGTTTCCTGGTCTTCAAGGCAGTCACCTCGGCGATCGTGTTCTTCAAGACCGCGAACGAGGCAATTGCCCAGAGGGCGAGCCTCGGCGACAGCACCTTCCAACTCGAGGGAATGGTCATGGCGGGGACGGTCCACACGATCCGGGACCATTCAGGGACAACGGTGGCTTTCGTTGTCGAGTCGAGCGGCGTCAAGGTCGCCGTGACCAACACCGGCTCGCCCCCACAGCTCTTCCAGCCGGGGATCCCCGTCGTCGTGGTCGGTCATTTTGTCGGCACGACCGACCATTTCGCCTCGGACCAGATCCTCGTCAAGCACTCCAACGTCTACATCGCGGCCCACCCGAATCGGGTGAGAGCACTTAACGGGACGACGAGATGAATGCGGCCCTGGGGCTGGTCGGAGTTGCGCTCGGGCTGCTCGCGGCTGTCTCGGGAGTCGTCACGATTGGCGTCGGCCTGGCGACCGGGCGGCAGTCCTTGTTCCGCCTTGCCCGCGTGTTCGCCCTCTGGGTGCTCGCCGGTGCCGTTCTGTCGACCATCGCCATGGAACGGGCGCTGTTGGTCCACGACTTCTCGATCGCCTTCGTGGCAGTGAACA
This sequence comes from uncultured Acidimicrobiaceae bacterium, assembly GCA_963807575.1. Taxonomy (GTDB): domain Bacteria; phylum Actinomycetota; class Acidimicrobiia; order Acidimicrobiales; family Bog-793; genus Fen-455. The sequence goes on along the minus strand of CAWECD010000022.1, from coordinate 4,878 downwards.
ACAGCCGTGAGACGCCGGTCCTCTACTCCATCACCGGCATGTGGTCGGCACTGCAAGGCTCGATCCTGCTCTGGGCGCTCATCCTCGCCGGGTACCTGGTCGCGATGACCCACGTGTTCCGCAAGCGGGAGCCCGATCCGCTCGTGGCATGGTCGAGCCTCATCGGGCTTTGCGTCGCCGTCTTCTTCTTCGCCCTCATGGCCGGTCCCGCGAACCCGTTCGCACACGTGATCGGCCCTGTCCCGCTCGACGGGTCCGGCCCGAACCCGCTGCTTCAGGACAACCCGCTGATCGCCTTCCATCCGGTCTTTCTGTACCTGGGCTTTGTCGGGTTCACAGTCCCGTTCTGTTTTGCCATCGCCACGCTCGTGACAGGGCGCCTCAACGAGGGTTGGCTCGGCGAGACCCGCCGCTGGGCTCTGTTCGCATGGGTCTTCCTCACGATCGGCATCGTGCTCGGGGCGTGGTGGTCCTACCAGGTCCTCGGGTGGGGAGGCTTCTGGGGCTGGGACCCGGTGGAGAATGCGGCCCTGCTTCCTTGGCTCTGCGCCACGGCTTACCTGCACTCGGTGATGGTCCAAGAAAGGCGCGGCCTTCTGCGGGTCTGGAACCTGTCACTTCTGATCGCGGCGTTCTCGCTCACGATCCTCGGGACATTCCTGACTCGATCCGGGGTGCTGGTGTCGGTGCACTCCTTCTCGAACTCGACGGTCGGTCCGTTGTTGCTGGGCTTCTTCGGCCTCGTCGTCGCCGTCAGTGTCGGGCTGATCGCCTGGCGGGGCGACCGCCTGCGCTCGCCGGGGACCATCGACGCTGCGGTCTCCCGAGAGGGCGCATTTCTCGTCAACAACCTCCTCTTCGCCGGATTCGCGCTCGTCGTGCTCCTCGGGACTGTGTTCCCGTTGTTGGTTGAGGCGGTCAACCGACAGCAGGTCACAGTCGGGAGGCCCTACTTCGACACGATGACACTTCCGATCGGCTTCGCACTCCTGTTCTTCATGGCGGTGGCACCGGCGCTCCCGTGGCGCAAGGCGGCGCCCGGACTGCTTCGCCGGCGGCTCGCGATCCCCGCTTGGGTCGGCGCCGGGGTCATCGTGGTCTGCGTCCTGGTGGGCGTGCGTGGGCTCACGCCCCTTGTGGCCTTCGGTCTCGGCGGGTTCGCGGCGGCGAGCGCGGTGCGCCAGTTGGTGCTTGCGGCACTCGGGTCGCACCATGCGGGCGGGGGAGCATGGCGGGCGCTGTTCGGCCGGGCCAACGGCGGGATGATCGTCCACCTCGGCGTCGTCGTCGTGGCCGTGGCCCTCGCGGCGGCCAGCTCCTACGGGCAGCGGACGCAGCTGGTGCTGAAGCCGGGCCAGTCGGTTCGCTTCGACGGCCATGTCTTCACCTACGTGGGCTCGAGACAGTTCAGCCTTCCGAACAAGAGCGGCGAGATCGCGACGGTCCTCGTGGACGGGGCCCCTTTCCACCCCGCCATAAGCGTGTTTCCCGGGAGCGAGGGCATCGGGACCCCGGCCGTGGACTCATCGGTCCGCGAGGACACCTATCTCACTGTCGCCGACATCGACGTGTCGCCCCAAGGCTCGGCGACCATCGACGTCGTCATCCAGCCCATGGTGCTATGGCTCTGGGTCGGCGGGGCCGTCATGACCTTTGGAGCAGTGCTCGCCGCCGTCCCTCCTCGCCGACGCCGAGGCTCCGAGCACAGGTCCGTGGTCCCGGCCCCAGCTTCGGTCGGCGCGGGAGCCGGCACGTGACCACCAGCCGCCGTCAGGTGAAGCTCGCGCGATGGGCCGCGTGTGGGGCCGGGCTTGCCGTGCTCGTGCTCGTCGCCGTGCTGGCGAGCCGCCCGACGGCGACGCAGACGGCCTCGAGCTTTCTGATCGGCAAGCCCGCCCCGTCGGTGGTGGGCCGCAATCTTGCCGGCGGCGTCTCGTCGCTGGCCGGCTTGCGAGGCCGTTGGGTGCTCCTCAACTTCTTCGCGAGCTGGTGCCCCCCGTGCCGCACCGAGTCACCGGAGCTCGTCAAGTTCGCGTACGGCCATCCCGCCGGCCAGCGAGTCGCAGTTCTGGGTGTCGTCTTCGGCGACACGGCGCCGAACGCGGCGGCATTCGAACGACAGGCAGGTGCCACGTGGCCGTCGGTGCTCGACCCGGGTGAGCGGATCGCGATCAGCTACGGAGTCGACGACCCGCCGCAGTCGTTCCTCATCGCACCCGACGGCCGAGTCGTGGACCGGATCCTCGGGGGCGTGACTGCCGGTGCCCTGGATCGCCTTGTCGAGCATGGTCTGGTCGCGCACATATGACCGCGCGCATCGGCTCAGGCACCAGGCACGAGCGCGAGCGCGCCGGGCTCTCGGCATTCTCGGTGCTCGCGTCCCGGCCGGCATGGGTGTTCGTGGCCGTCGTCGCTCTGGTTGCCCTGGGCATCGGGAGCGTGCACCCGCCACAGCCGAGCTCATCGGCGAGGATCGCCCACCTCGACAGCGTCATCAAGTGCCCGAGCTGTGTCGACCTTTCCATCGCGCAGTCGGACGCGCCCATCGCGGTCGGGTTGCGGGCCGAGGTCGCCACTTGGGTCCACGCGGGCCTGAGCGACGCGCGGATAGAGCAGCTCGTCGTGGCCCGTTTCGGCCAGCAAGCACTGCTCGTCCCGTCCGGGTCGGGAGTCGACGCCCTGTTGTGGGTGGTGCCGGGCGCGGTCGTCGGTGGTGCCGGCGTACTCCTCGCCGTCTATCTGTGGAGGAGAAGGCACCTCGAGGTGTCCGGGTGAGCCTCGGGCGTGCTGTGCGCGCGTTGAGCGGCGGGAAACGACCCCGTCGGTCGAGCCCCGATGCGCTGGCGAACGAACGGGAGTTCCTCCGGCAGTCGATTGGCGATCTCGAGGAACAGCGCGCGTCCGGCGAGGTCGACGAGGAGGACTTCGCAGTCCTCGACTCCCGCTATAGGCGGCGGCTCACCGAGGTCGAGGCGGCGATAGCCGACCTGACGGCTTCAGACATGGCGACCCCCGGTATGGCGATCCCCGACATGGGCGCAGCCCGGCAAGCCGCCACCGACAACGGTCCTAGAGTCCTGCGCCGGAGACTCGCAAGCCGGCGGGCGCGGCTCGTGATCGGTATCGCCGCGGCGGCCTGCTTCGTAGTGGCGGCAACGCTGCTCGCGGCGTCGCTCGCGGGCGTCCGGCTCCCTGGTGAATCGGCGAGCGGCTCGGTGTCCCTGTCGTCTGCCCAGCAGGAGCAGGAGACACTGGACCGGGCCGCGATCCTCGGCAGCGAAGGGCAGGCGGCGGAGGCCGTCCAGCTTTACAACCAGGTTCTGCAGGCGGACCCGAATCAGCCCGACGCCCTCACCTACGGCGGCTGGTTGGTCCGCCTCGCAGGGCTCTCGTCGAAGAACCGGCTCGTGCTCGCGCGCGGGGACGCCTCGGTCGCCCGGGCGGTCAAGGTCGCGCCCGGCTATCCCGACGGTCACGCACTCCTCGGCGTGATCCTCTACGAGGACTTCGGCAGACCGCTTGCCGCCTCGGTCCAGTTTCGCGACGCGCTCAGCAAAGGTGCCTCCAAGACCCTTCTCCTGTCGGTCGCCGCGATCGCGGCGAAAGCCTTCGCAGCTGCCGGCAAGCCCTTGCCGCCTCGCTACGGCGCGGCGTTGAGGAGCACCGCAGTCGCAGGCTGACGTGGGGCAGCCCGTTATGCGCCCGTGGCCCCGAGCGCACGTAGACGTTCCACTACGGGCCTGAAGGCCGCGGCAAACGCCTTGAGGTCCGCCTCGCTCGTCGACCAGCCCACCGAGAGCCGGAGGGAACGGTCCGCTTCGACGCCCATCGCGGCGAGGACCGGCGAAGGCTCGATGGACTCCGACGAGCAGGCCGAGCCCGAATGAGCCGCGACGCCCGACCGGTCGAGGCCGAGCAGCACTGCCTCGGCCAGGACACCTCCGACCGCCACGTTCACGATGTGGGGCGCGCGCCAGTTGAGATCACCAAGTGCTGTGACGTCGTCGACGGAGGTGGCCGTCTCGAGGAGCGCACCGGTCAGGTGCCGGGCGGCGGCTTCCTCCTGTTCCAGCGTTCCTGGCTCTGTGAGCGCAGCTGCCGCAGCGCCGAAGCCAACGATCCCGATCAAGTTCTCGAGACCGCCGCGTCGGGCCCGCTCCTGTGCACCACCGACGATGAGAGGCTCGAGGCGTATGCCCCGGCGGACGACGAGCGCTCCTACGCCGGCCGGCCCCCCCAACTTGTGAGCGCTCACCGAGACGAAGTCGGCGCCGAGCGAATCGAGGTCGACGGGGACGTGACCAACCGCTGCGGCAGCATCGACGTGCACGAGCACACCCGCAGACCGGCAGCACGCCACGACCTCGGCCACCGGCTGCAGCGTCCCGACCTCGTGGTTGAGCCATTGGCAGTTCACCAGCGCCGGCCGACTGCCGGGATCACAAGCGAGCAGCGCTGCGAGATGGTCGAGATCTATGCGGCCCGTCGAGCCCACTTCGAGCACGAGAACAGGACCGTTGCGCCGGACAGGCTCGCGCACGCAGGAATGCTCGACATTCGCGCAGATCATCGGCGCACCGCTGTGGGCCCGGCCCGCCGCGAAGATCGCCGCGTTGGCTGCTTCTGTGGCGCCACTGGTGAACACGACACGGCTCGCAGTGGTTCCCACCAGCAGCGCCACGGCCTCTCGTGCACTCTCGATCGCGTCGCGCACGAGGTGGCCCTCGGCATGTACGCGACCAGGGTCACCGGTCCGGCCTCCAACTAGCCATGCCTGCATAGCCCGAGCCGCCTCGGGCCGTAGCACCGAGGTCGAGGCGTGGTCGAGATAGTGGCGGTCGCTCGGGGGAGCCGGCACGCGCAAGGTCCTAGGGACGC
>CAWECD010000021.1:0-20578 GCA_963807575.1 uncultured Acidimicrobiaceae bacterium | reverse complement strand
GCGCAATCGGTCCAGTGCACCGGTTGCGCGGAGCTGGACAGTGTGCTCCACGAACGGGGCGATGAGCGCACCGGCAATTCCGCTCGGCTGTTCGTAGGTCACAGTAAGGCTGACAGTCGTCTGGCCGTGGCTCGGACGCAGTTCGAAGGTGAGTCTCTGGGCTTGGCTGCCGGCCGAGGACCAGGTGATGCTGCGACGCGGTTGGAGTGAGGCGATCATGATGGTGGTCCGAAGCGTGCTGACCCCTATTTTGAGGATCGCCTCGAATTGCGCATCTTCGCCCGTTGTCCGGGGCCCCAAAGGGGTGAGCTGCTCAAGTCCCTCGATGAACACCGTGGCACACCTGTAGTCGGCCAAGCATTCAAAGACGGTGCCGGGCGAGGCAGCGATCGTCGTTCGCGCTTGAACTGTTCGCTGCAAGCTCGACTCCTCCGAGGCGGTTGTGAGGCAGGCCAATGGTCGCGGGCAGCGTTCCGCCATTTGCTTGGCGGACACGAGCGGGCCCGCCCGCAAGTATCGCGGACCACAGGAAGTGATGTACCGGGCTCGGCCATCGGCCACGAACGTGGCGAGCCGGCGTCATATCAGCCTGTGCGCCTCAGGCGACAACCTGACTAGGCTCGCACCCCGGTGAGAGAGCACAGCGGTGTCGTACCGATGCAGTCGCGGGTGGCGGACACTGCCGATGTGCTCGCAACACTGTTGCAGTCCTCACCGGATGCAGTCATCGCGGTCGACGCGAACGGGCTCATCGTGCTGGCCAGCGATGCAATCAAGACATTGTTCGGCTTCGACCCGGACGAAGTCGTCGGCCTCAGCATTGAGGCGCTGGTGCCCGAGCAGGCTCGGGAGATGCACGAGCGCCACCGCAAGAAGTTCACGGAGACTGGACAGGCTCGTCCGATGGGAGCCAGCCTTGAGCTCGCAGGCCGGCGGCGTGACGGGAGCGTGTTCCCGATCGATGTGAGCCTCGCCCCGTTCTCGACAGGTGGTGAACGCTTCGTCGGGGCCTTCGTGCGCGACGCAACGGACCGGCGTCGCCAGGAGGCGAGGCTGCAGGCGATAAACGAGATCACTCAGCGCCTGCTTGCCGGCGAGCCGACGGCCACGACGCTGGAGCTGGTCGCGTGTCGGGCACGCGGCCTGGTGGACGCGGCGTTGGGCTGGGTCGTCGTGCCGTCTGGCAAGGACGACCTCGTGGTCAGCGCGAGTGACGGAGAGGGGGCCGAATCGATCATTGGTCTCGAGATCCGGTCGGATGGGAGCCTCGCGAGGCGGGCCATGGCGGAAGGGGAGTCGGTCATCGTCGGCGATCTGTCGAGCGAGATGACGGTTCCGGACGAGATGAAGGCGCTCGGCCTCGGGCCCGCCCTGTTCTGCCCGCTGGGCGTCGAGGGCCGGATCCTGGGGGCACTTGTGGTCGCACGGCCGCGGGGAGCACCTGGCTTCAACCCGAGAGACACCGCGCTCGTCGAGGTTTTCGCCAACGCGGCGATGGTCGCGCTCACCTTGGGAGAGGCCCGGGTCGAACTTGAGCAGCTCGAGGCCACAGCCGAGCGCGAGAGGATCGGGCGTGACCTTCACGACACCGTCATCCAGCAGCTCTTCGCTCTCGGCATGGGCCTGCAGAGCATTGCGCGACTGACCAGCGGCTCGGTGGCCGGGCGGATCGATCGCGTTGTCGACGGCCTGGACGAGGTCATTCGCGACATCCGCGAGACCATCTTCCTTCTCGAGCGGCCGGCCACGGCGGAGGGGGGCCTTCGCTCGGCGGTCACGGCTGTGGTCACGGCTGCTGGAGAACATCTCGGCTTCTCACCCCGAGTGGGGTTCCAGGGACCGGTCGACTCGGTCACGAGCGAGCAGCTGGAACCCCACGTCATAGCCGTCCTGACCGAGGTGCTCTCGAACGTCGCCCGGCACGCCGAGGCTTCGTCGGTCGATGTCGTCATCGCTGCAGAGGACAACATGCTCCTCGTCTCGGTAGCGGACAACGGTGTGGGCCCTCCCAAGGGCCGGACTGCCGGCAACGGACTGAGGAACATAGCCGAGCGCGCCCGTGCGCTGTCGGGCTCGGTGTCGATCACGGCTCGGAGCCCCTCGGGGACGCTCGTCGAATGGTCGGTCCCGATCACCTCGTGATGCCGGCCACCTGTTGACTGGGGCGCCGCACGGCCGGACGAAAGGTGACTTTCGCCTCTAACCAGAAAGGGCTGCTCAGGCCGACTCTTGAGACGTGGATTGCGATCGGCGACACGTTTTCGAGGATCTGGGCCGTGAGGACTGTCTGGAGCTGCTGGAAGGCGAGCAAGTGGGTCGTGTCGCCCTCACGGCACGGGCGCTCCCGATCGTCCTCCCGGTCAACTTCGCCTTGCTCGACGGCGACATCGTGTGGCGGTCGGCTCAGGGCACCAAGCTGAACGACGCCTCAGCCGGATTCGTCGTGGCGTTCGAGGTCGACCATTTCGAGCTCGAGCAACAGCAGGGCTGGAGCGTCATGGTCCAGGGGCTGGCGCATGTCGTCACCGATGACAAAGAGCTCGATCGTGCGATGGAGCTCCCCCTCGAGCCCTGGGCACTCGACGGAACGGCAGACCGTTATGTCTGCTTGGTTCCCAACGTCGTGACGGGCATGCGCATCCGGAACAGCTGAACCCGGTGAAGTAACCGAACGCCGTTCGCGCCGAGCCCGGAGGTGTGCGCCCACCAGGCATGAGCACCAAGGTGGGCCTGGACCGTTCTGCTACTCGTAGACTTCAAGGCGTGGAGGCCGTGCCGACCGGGGCCATCAACGGCGGGAAGGGCCTCGATCGCGTGTGGACCCTGCCGAACGTGATCTCCTTTGCCCGGATCGTGCTCGTCGGCGTGTTCTGTTGGCTCCTGTTCGGCCCGGACGCGCGAATCCCGGCGACGCTCGTGTTGATGTTCGTCGGCGTCACCGACTTCCTGGACGGTTATCTTGCACGAAGGTTTGACCAGGTCAGCACGCTGGGTAAGGTTCTGGACCCGCTTGCTGACCGGGTTGTGCTCGTGACCGGGGTCCTTTCCATCGCAGTCTACGGGGCCGTTCCGCCCTGGCTCGCCGCGGTCGTGCTCGGTCGCGAACTGATCGTCTCGGTAGCCGTAGTGGTGCTCGCGGCCTTGGGGGCAAGGCGGATCGACGTGATCTGGGTGGGGAAGGCGGGCACTTTCGGGCTGTTGTGCTGCTTCCCGTTGTTCCTGCTCGGGGACCAACGAGCGACATGGGCCCACGTGCTGACCGACACCACCTGGGTGGCCGTTGTGCCCGCCTTGATCCTGAGCTTCGTCGCTGCGGCCGCGTACCTACCACGCGCGCGCCGGGCACTGGGCGAACGCCGAACAGGACTGGGAGCGGCCACGGGCCCTGGGGCGCAAAGTCCCGAGAGTGACTACGATCGCCGCAGCGTTGAAAACTGCTTCCGCCCCGAAGGAGCCTTGAGAAATGGGAATCCCACCGGACCTGAGATACACCGCTGACCACGAGTGGGCGCGCCTCGAGGACTCCAGGGCCAGAGTTGGCCTTACCGACTTTGCACAAGAAGCGCTCGGAGACATCGTGTTCGTCCAGCTTCCCTCCGTCGGTGACGAAGTCGTTCGAGGGGGGGAGCTCGGCGAGGTCGAATCGACCAAGTCGGTCTCGCAGGTATACGCGCCCGTCGGCGGGACCGTGGTGGAGGTGAACGCCTCTTTGAACCAACAGCCGGAGCACATCAACACCGACCCGTACGGGGAGGGCTGGCTCTGCGTCATCGAGCCGTCTGCTCCCACCGAGCTCGATGAGCTCTTGGACGCCGCTGGGTACCGCTCGCTGACGGAATCCTGAGGCGTCGAGGGTCGGATCCGACCGAGCGGCACGCCGGACCCAGAGCGGGCAACAGGAAGCCCCCGGTGATGAGCGCCGTCGTGACTCGGCGGTTGGCGGCCGAGCGCGCCACGCCAAGTCTCAGCTACCGTACGGGTGTGTACTGCAACAACTGCGGCCATCGCAATCCGCCCGAGTCAAATTTCTGCTCGTCGTGTGGTTCGCCTTTCACTCCGAGCACAGACACCACGATCTCGTTCCTGCCGGAGGACTCCTCGGGAGACCTCACCGATGAAGAGGTAAGTGTTCCTGCCGGGGACCTGTCGGAAGGCACCGGTGTTCTCGTCGTCAAGCGCGGACCAGATGCCGGGACGCGCTTTGTCCTGACAGGTGAGGTCACCCGAGTTGGCAGGCATCCCGATAGCGAGATCTTCCTCGATGACGTGACGGTTTCTCGCCGCCATGCGGAGTTCCGGCGTGAGGCCATCCACTACGTAGTGGTGGATGTCGGATCTCTGAACGGTACCTACGTCAACCGGGAGCGGATCGAGACCGCCACCTTGAAAGGCGGCGACGAGGTCCAGATAGGCAAGTTCAAGCTGGTCTTTCTCTCGACGAGCGCGGGCTGAGGTCTCAGTGGGGGAACGCTCCTATCTCGCTATTGGCGACGTGCTCGCCTTGCTCCGCGAAGAATTCCCGGACATCACGATCTCGAAGATCCGTTTCCTCGAGAGCAGGGGCCTGCTCGTCCCTGAGCGGACGCCATCGGGTTACCGTAAGTTCTACGAGCCCGACGTCGAGCGCCTTCGCTGGATCCTGCGACAGCAGCGCGAGCACTTCCTGCCCCTCAAGGTGATCAAGGGTCGTCTCGACCACGGCATGAGCGACCCGGACGCGCCTGCACCACACCTGTTCGAAATGGGTGAGCCGCCGCCTGAACGCAAGTCACAGGCGGCCCTCGTCGGCGCGCCCGCGACGGCTGGGTCCGCTCGCGACGGTGCTCCAACTGGGCTCGCGGCGGCCGCGCCGATCGCGATGGCCGCCTCCTCGAGCGATGGCACGCCGAAACGTGCCCTCGCACCGGTCCTGGCGAGCCGTGCAACTGCCTCGCAGGTTGGGCACGCCTCCGGGACGGGCCCGACCGGGTCGGCCCGTGGCGGCACGCCCGGAACACAAGCGCCCAACTCAGGCGGCCGGTCGACCGAGCCGGACCAAAGGGCAATCGGGGACTCGGGATCTTCGGGAGGTCGCCGCACAAGAGGCCAACGAAGCCAGGCCGATGCCGCGTCCCAGCAGACCGTCAGCGAGTCCACTTCAGCCCGCGCGCCGGGAGCGCAGGTGCACAAGGACGCTGCTGGACCAGCCCGCCGTGCCCCCAACCGTCCAAGGGCGGGGCTGCCTGGTGCGAGCCTGTCGGGAGCGAGCCTGACGCTCGGCGAGCTTGCCAACGCCAGCGGTCTCGAGGTTGCGGGCATCGCCGAGCTCGAGAGCTTTGGGCTCATCGCGGGCCGGACCGTGGCTGGGGTCCAGTGCTATGACGAAGAGGCGGTCCTGGTCGCGAAGCTCGCGGCGGGCTTCGCGCCCTATGGGATCGGGGCACGGCACCTTCGGATCTTCAAGCACGCCGCGGACCGCCAGGCTGGGCTGTTTGCCCAGGTCGTCACACCTCTTCTCCGGCAGCGGAACCCCGGGGCGCGAGCACGCGCGGTCGAGGATCTCTCCGAGCTCTCCGAGCTCGGAGAGGCGCTGATGCGTTGCTTCTCCCAAGCGGCGCTGCGCGAGCTGACCGGGGGGTGAGCCAGCCGGAAGTCCGCGCCAGGTCTCTCCTCGACGGCGGAGAACTGGCCGCGATCACGCGTCGGCTCGGACGCGAGATCAAGCGCGACTATCCCGACGGCGTAGTGCTCGTGGCTCTCTTGAAGGGGAGCATCTGCTTTCTCGCTGATCTCGTGCGGGAGCTGCCCGGGCCCTGTGAGCTCGACTTCCTCGCCCTGTCGTCCTACGGCGACGGCCGGACGCGAGTGCGCGTGGTCAAGGACCTCGATCTGGAGGTCACCGGTCGCGACGTCATCGTCGTGTTGGACATCGTCGACACCGGCCTCACACTCTCCTATGTGCTCCGGCTGATCGCGCTTCGCGGCGCTCGTTCCACAGCTACTTGTGCCCTGCTCGACCGTCGGAGCCGCAGGCTCTTGCCCGTGGAAGTTCGCTACGTGGGCCAGGTCATCGGTGACGAGCACGTAGTCGGCTACGGCCTGGATCTCGACGAACGCTACCGAAACCTGCCAGGACTGGCTGTTGCTGAGGAAGACGATCTCCGTGCTGAGCCGTCTGCGATGTTCGAACGGCTCTGGCGGCGGTAAGTTGCTGTCATGGTCGAGGTGCATCTGAGGGCTGTTCGGGTCGATCTGGGGTCGAGCACCCCGGTCGTTCTGCTCGAAGAGACAGAAGGCGCCCGTCGTTCGTTGCCGATCTTCGTGGGCGGGCCCGAGGCGACCGCGATCGCTTTTGCGCTCCAAGGCGTCGAGCCCCCCCGCCCGATGAGCCACGATCTCATGCGGGAGCTCGTCGAGACCCTTGGCGCCAAGGTCGTGCGCGTGCTCGTGACCGAGTTGCGTGACGGGACTTTCTTTGCCGAGCTTCACCTTCGCTCCGGCGAGCGCGACGTCGTGGTGTCGTGCAGGCCATCGGACGCGATCGCGCTCGCGGCACGTACGCACTCGCCGCTGTATGTGGCCGACGACCTCATGGAGACCGAGGGCCTCGTGATCGAGCCGGACGACGAGGATGTCGGGGTCGAGGGCAACCCGGACGAGCTCGTCGGCGAGTTCCGCGAGTTCCTGGACCGGATCCGACCGGAGGACTTCACGTCCTGAGCGGGCGCATCGGTGCTCTTGGCCCGAGGGTGAACCCTGAAGCTCAAGCTGCAGTTCACGTGCGGCCTTTCCCGCCCAAGGGCTCGACCGGTCGTTGACGTCGAGCTGCTAGAGCCCTAACGTTGCTTACGAGGGTGTAACTACCGCGCTGTCGTCCGCCCGGGGGCAGGGCGGAAGCTCGGACCTAGGGACAGGGGCACGAGATGGACCAAGTCGGCTTCCGCGGACCGCAAGTGTGCGGCATCGTCGGCATCACCTACCGCCAACTGGACTACTGGGACCGGACTGGCCTCAGCCGGCCGTCGCTCGCCCAGGCGCGTGGCAGCGGATCGCAGCGCCTCTATGCCTACAAGGACCTGCTCGAGCTGAAGGTGATCAAGCAGCTCCTCGATGGAGGCGTCAACCTGCGCCAGGCGAGGCGGGCGATCGAATGTCTCCGTGACTCGGTCGGAGAGGACCTCACGACTGCAAACCTCGTCCTCGTCGGCGAGGGATCGGTGCTCCTGCGCACGGGCGAAGAGATCATCGACTTGCTTCGAGGAGGTCAGGGCGTCTTCAACGTCGTTCCGCTCGCCGGTGTGGTCGGTGAGGTGGATGCGGCCATCCACCGCATCGACAGCGCCCACATGGCAACCGGCGCGTCGGGGCCCGCGGACTTGCAGGCGCCTGCCTCCGACGCCGCGGCGGCTGGCTCTTCCGGGCTCGCCCGGCTTGCCGAGGGAGGATAGACGGCCTCCGACAGGCCAGCCCTCCCGGTGCACACGCCGCAACCGCACACCGCGGTGCGGTTTGCTCATGATTCCGAGCGCCTCTTTGCCGAGCTTCTCGACTACTACGAAGTCTCCTGGGAGTACGAGCCCGTGGAGTTCGTCCTGGCATGGGGTCCCGACGGGCAGCCTGCGAGCGCGTTCCGTCCGGATTTTTACCTGTGCGAGCACGACTTGTTCCTCGAGCTGACGACGCTTCGTCAGGAGCTCGTCACAGCGAAGAATCGCAAGTTGCGCCAGATGGCCCAGTTGTACCCGGAAGTCCGGGTACGGGTTCTCTACCGCCGGGACGTGTTCAATCTCCTGGGAAAGTACCTGCCGGAAGCGACCGCTAGATTGGCCGGGTGATCCTCAGACATTCCCCACTGCACGCCGAGCACATCGACCTCGGCGCCCGGCTTGTAGATTTCGGCAGCTGGGAAATGCCGCTGGCGTATCCGCAGGGCACGGTCGCCGAGCACCTCGCCTGCAGGAACGACGCCGCGGTCTTCGACGTGAGCCACCTCGGCACCGTGCGTGTAGAAGGTCCTGGTTCCTTCGAACTACTCCAGACTATCCTGACCAACGACCTCCGCCGGATCGGGCCGGGACATGCCCAATATCAGCACCTGCTCGACGAAGCCGACGCATCCGTGCTCGACGACATCATCATCTGGTGGGTCGCCGAGGAACGCTTTGACGTGATGCCTAACGCTTCCAACACCGACAGGGTGCTCTCGGTCCTGGGCGGTCACGACGTGACCGACGAGCGTGCTGTCATCGCCGTGCAGGGACCGCGGGCGCGAGAGCGACTGGCCACCGTCTCGCCCGATGCAGCTGCGGTGGGGCACTTCGCGGTGGCAGATTTCCTGTTCGCAGGGGTGCCGTGTCGCGTCGCCGGCACCGGCTACACCGGCGAGGACGGTGTCGAGTGTGCCGTGCCATCCGGGACCGCTCCTGCGTTCTGGCGCGCGGTCGTCGGCGCCGGGGTGAAGCCGGCAGGTCTCGGCGCCCGTGACACTTTGCGTCTCGAGTCCGGGCTGCCTCTGCACGGCCACGAGCTCGGAGCGGGCATCACCCCATTGCAGGCCGGGCTCGGCTGGGTGGTCAGCTGGGACAAGGGCCCGTTCCGGGGTCGCGAGGCGCTGGCGCGCGAGCGCGCGGTCGGGATTCGCCGACGCCTGCGCGGTCTTCTCGCCGAGGGGCGCAGGCCACCGCGTAACGGCGATGAGGTCCTCGTCGGTGGTGAGGTCTCAGGTGTTGTCACCAGTGGCAACTACTCTCCCGTGCTGCAACGCGGGATCGCCCTCGCCTTCGTGCCTCCCGGGACGGCCTTGGGTGCCGAAGTCGACATAGCGCTGCGGGGAGGGCTCGTCCCGGCGACCGTCGTCAAACCGCCATTCCAGCGGTTAGCAGCGGAAGGACCCGGCTCTTGAGCGCGCCGTTTGTTGCCCACACCGACGCTGAGATCGCGGAGATGCTTGGCTTCCTGGGCCTCGATGACCTCGATGGGCTGTTCGCCGAGGTCCCCTCTGGCCTGCGGCTGGCCGGCGGGCTTGATCTCCCGGCGGCCATGAGCGAGCCCGATGTCGCTTGGCGTCTAGACGAGCTCGCCTCCCGGAATCGGCCGTGCGATCGTGAGCTCGTCTGCTTTGCGGGTGCGGGTTCCTACGACCACGAGATTCCGGCCGTCGTCAAGGCGATCGCGTCTCGCTCGGAGTTCGTGACCGCCTACACCCCTTATCAGGCGGAAGTGTCACAGGGGGTTCTGCAGGCCATCTTCGAATATCAGACGATGATCAGCCGTCTCAGCGGCCTGGAGGTCGCCAACGCTTCGCTCTACGACGGGGCGGCATCTCTCGTCGAGGCGGTGAACCTTGCGGTCGTGGCAACGGGCCACAAACGGGTGCTCTGCTCCCAGGGCGTCCATCCCCACTGGCGCCGGCAATTGGAGACATTCTCACGTGGCCCGGGCAACGAGATAGGCACGGTGCCGCTCTCGGGCGGCGTCACCTCTTGGGACTCGGTCGTCGACGAGGGGCCGTTCGGGGCGATAGTGGTCGCCGCTCCCAATTTCCTCGGCTGCCTGGAGGACATCGCTTCTGCACGTGCGGCCGCCGACCGTTTCGGCGCGCGCCTGGTCGTCTGCTTCGACCCGGTGTCAGCCGGTCTGCTCCAAACCCCGGGCTCGCTCGGTGCCGACGTTGCGGTGGGCGAGGGGCAGCCCTTCGGGACGGCGCTGGGCTTCGGGGGACCGTATCTCGGCTTGTTCGCGTGCCGTCTCAAAGACGTGAGGCGAATTCCCGGGCGGATCGTCGGAGAGACACTCGACAGAGAGGGACGACGCGCTTATGTGATGACCTTGCGGGCGCGCGAGCAGGACATCCGCCGCGAACGGGCCTCCTCGAACGTGTGCACCAACCAGACGTTGATGGCCGTGACTGCAGCTGTCCACCTGTCCTGGCTGGGCCCGACGGGTCTCCGGGAGGTGGCGCTGCGATGTGCGAGAGCGACGCGCTACACCCGCGAGGCTCTTTGCTCGATCGACGGGGTGCAGCTCATGACAGCGGCCCCGGTGCTGCGCGAGTTCGCCGTCCGGACCCCGGTCGCGCCTGAGAAGCTTATTGAGCGCCTGGTGGAAGACGGTTATCTCGCCGGTGTCCCCATACGGGCAGGTTTCGAGGGCAGCGCCTACGACGGCGGACTGCTGGTGGCCGCCACCGAGAGGCGTACGCGCAAAGAGATCGACGGCTTCGCGGCCGCATTCGCCAAGGCCGTCCGATGAGCGCATCACTGCCGGCCGGCCGGGCTCTCGGGGCGCCGCTGTTAGGTCACGACCCCGAGCCCACCATCTTCGAGTTCTCAGCGCCGGGACGCCACGCCGCCTCCTTCCGGACGACAGACCTGCCGGCTTGGAGGGCGGAAGAGCTCGTACCTGAGAGCTTTCGCCAGACCGAGCCCGTGGGACTGCCGGAAGTCTCCGAGCGTGACCTTGTCGCGCACTTCACCCGTCTCACTCACCGCCAGTACTCCGTCGATCTCGGGGCGTACCCGCTCGGTTCGTGCACGATGAAGTACAACCCGAAGGCAGCCGACGCCGGAGCGTCGCTCCCCGGCTTCACCAAGGTCCACCCGGCCGCTCCGGCCACATGCACCCAAGGCTGGCTCGAGCTCCTCGTCGAGCTCGAAGAGGCTCTGTGCGAGATCACCGGGATGGATGCTGCCACCTTGCAGCCGGCAGCGGGAGCGGCCGGCGAGCTGACGGGCCTCTTGCTGATGCGCGCGTATCACGACGCCAATGGCGAGCCCGGGCGTCGGCGCCGTGTGATCATCCCGGACTCGGCACACGGCACGAACCCGGCCTCGGTGACCCTCAGCGGTTACGAGGTCGCCACCGTCGGGACGAACGCTCGGGGCGGGGTCGACCTCGACGCGCTGCGGGCGTTGCTCGATGACGACGTGGCGGGGATCATGCTGACGAACCCCAATACCCTCGGCCTGTTCGAGGAGGACATCGTCAAGATCGCCCAGGCGGTGCACGAAGTCGGTGGTCTTCTCTACTACGACGGTGCCAACTTGAACGCGATCTTGGGGATCGTGCGGCCGGGAGACATGGGCTTTGACATCGTGCACCTCAACGTGCACAAGACCTTTGCCACCCCGCACGGTGGGGGAGGACCCGGGGCAGGGCCTGTGGCCGTCAGTGCCAAGCTGGCTCCATTCCTCCCCGGCCCGCGGCCCACCCGTGGTCAGGCGGGCTACGAGCTCACCATGCCCGAGCGCTCGATCGGGCGAGTGCACTCCTGGCACGGCAACGCAGTCGTGCTGCTTCGTGCTTGGATCTACTTACGCCTGAACGGCGCCGACGGCCTAAAGGCCGTGTCGGAGATCGCCGTGCTCAACGCGAATTGGTTCAAGGAACGCGTCAGCGGTGCGTACGACATCGCCTATGACAGGCCCGTGATGCACGAGTGTGTCGTCTCGGCGAAGTCACTCCATCGCGACGTGGGCCTCGGCGCGCTCGACGTGGCAAAGCGCCTGATGGAGCTGGGCTTTCATCCTCCGACGGTCTACTTCCCGCTCATCGTCGAGGAGGCTCTCATGGTCGAGCCGACCGAGACCGAGAGCCCCCAGACGCTGGCCGCGCTCGCCGACGCCTTCCTCCAGGTCGCGCGGGAATCGCGCCAGGCCGGCAACGCAGATGACGCGAGGGCCGCCCCGCGTACGACCCCGATCGGACGCGTCGACGACGCGAGGGCGGCTCGCAAGCTGGTGGTGACCTTCGACCAGCGCCATTCGGACTAGCGCCAGTGCGAGTCGTGCCCGAGGGGCCCGGGCCGTAGGGAGGGGCAAACCGGGAGAGGGCTAACCTCGGGGCGTGGGTGCCGCGTGGTTCTCGCGTCGGGCGGTCCTCGTCCATTTGACCGCGCTTGTGGTGGTCCCGGGCTGTCTGGCACTTGGATGGTGGCAGCTGCACCGCGCGCTGTCAGGCAACACGCTCAGCTGGGCATACACAGTCGAGTGGCCGTTCTTTGCCGCCTATGGCGTCTACATGTGGTGGAGGATCGTCCACGAGCAACCGACGAGGCTTGTGAAGGCACCGCCGCTCTCCGATGAGGAGAGACCCGCGACCAACGCCCCGGTTCCCGGCGAAGAGGACGAGGACGAGGAGCTTGCCGCTTACAACCGCTACCTCGCTCAGCTCAACGCCGCGGACGAACACAAGCTACGTTGAGAATCTCGTGGACCCGGCCAAGAAATCCACCCTCCTTCGCTACCGTGTCATGGCCTACGTCGTCGGCGTTGGCCTGCTCGTCCTGGTGCTCATCGGCGTGCCGCTTCAGTACGCAGCCGACAAACCTGCCGTCGTCGAGGTCGTCGGGCCGATCCACGGCGTGTTGTATATGGTCTACCTCCTGACGGTGGCCGATCTCGCCCGTAGGTTCCGCCTGGGACTCGCCCAGGTGATCGCATTGGTCGCGGCGGGATTCGTGCCGTTTGTTGCCTTCATCGCCGAGCGGTGGATGACGCGGCGCATCGCGCGGCAAGCCGTCGATGTCGGCGGCGCCACAAGTGGCTGAGGCGGGGCAAAGAAGTGGCGGAATGAGCGGAGACGTCTTCATGGAGTCCGGGGCACTGGCGGTGCCGGCCGTCGTCATCCACGGGGGCGCGGGCGAGTTCGGGATGGAGGGACCGCCAGATCGGCTCGCCCGGCTCGAGGATGGCCTCTACCGCGCACTCGAGGCTGCCTGGGAAGTGCTCGGCAAAGGTGGTTGCGCCCTCGACTCGGTGATCGAGGCGGTCGCGTGCATGGAAGCCTCCGGCAGCTTCAACTGCGGCAGAGGCGCCGTCGCCACCTCGCAGGGCACTGTCGAGACCGATGCAGCGGTCATGGACGGCATGAGCGGGAGGTTCGGGGCGATCTGTGCCGCTACTTGGCCTGAGAGCCCCGTGCGGGCCGCCCGGGCGGTCCTAGCCCTCGGCGGACCTGCCGAGGGACCTGTCCTGCTTGCCGGCACCGGAGCCGACCGGTTCTGCGAGAGCGCGGGTCTGGCGCCGAGAGTCCTGTCCTCGCTCTGCGGCGAGGGCGTCATCCCGATCTCCCGTAGCGGGACGGTGGGAGCCGTAGCCGTCGACCGGGATGGCCATCTCGCCACTGCCACCTCGACGGGGGGACGCCTTGGCAAGCTGCCCGGGCGAGTGGGTGACTCACCGATCCCCGGAGCGGGAACCTGGGCCGATGACCGGAGCCTCGCGTTATCGGCGACTGGTGAAGGCGAGTCGTTCCTGGTCGCTGGCTTCGCTCACCGGGTCGACTGGTGCGTCACGCAAGGAGCACCGCTGGGGCAGGCTCTTGCGGACGCGCTCGCGTCGGTTCGAGAGCGAGGCGGTCGCGGGGGAGCGATCGCGCTGAGCGCGAGACGGCGGTTTCGCTGTTGCGTTCGACACCTCTGCCATGGCACGTGCCTGGCGTGGCCAGAGTGGTCCTACGGTTCGGCCTCTTCGCCCGGATGACGATGGGCTGACAGGGGATCAGGCTTGAGCTGAAAAGCCGCCGATCTCCGCCGCCGCGTCGCGGCGTGCCGCCTTGGCGCAATCGGCCGGAGGAGGTCCGCCCGGAGGGTCCGGCGCGAGCACGATGCGGTCTCGCCCCTCGGCTTTGGCGCGGTACATGGCCGCGTCGGCGACATTGACGACATCCTCGAGCTCGGCGCCGTGCCGCGGAAAGAAGGCCACCCCTATCGAAGCGGTCACGCGCGGTACGCCGTTGCCTGGCGGGGGCAGCCTGGTCAGGACCTCTCGTACGGCTTGGGCGACGCGCAGGGCCCCGGACTCGTCGGTGTTGTGGAGCATCAGGAGGAACTCCTCGCCACCGTAGCGGACGGCCGCGTCACCGGTCCGGAGCGTGCCCTGTATAGCGCGGCCCACATTGCGGAGCAGGGCATCACCGGCTATGTGCCCGCACTGGTCGTTGACCCGTTTGAAGTGGTCGAGGTCTATCAGCAGTATCCCCATCTGGGTCCCGGCCCTGCTGATGAGCGCGGCCTCGCGCGTCGCCAGCTCGTCCCACCAGCGATGGTTGAGCAGTCCGGTCAAGGTGTCGGTCATAGCACGCAGCTCGAGCTCGGCGTACAGCTGCGCGTTGCGCCAGGCCGCGGCGGTTATGTAGCCGAACAGCGCACAACGTTCGAGATCCTCCTCGGTGAACTGGGACAGGCCGTTGCGCCACATGTCGATGGCGCCGAGGCGGTGGTCACCTGCGATGAGCGGCACGACGAGCAGGGACTCCTCCAAGGTTGACTCGTCTTGTCCCGGGATCGACACGGCTTCGGAGTGGCTGCGAGTATCCGGGCAGTTGTACGGGTAACCACGGAGGAACGCCCAGCCCGTGATACCCCGGTCCATCGAGATATCCATTTGGTTGAGCCCGTGCAGCCCTTCGCCGCCGAGGACGCGAGCCCGAAAGCGGTACCGGTCCCAGTCGGCTTCGAGAATCGCGAACCGGTCGGCACGCACGGTGAGCGGCAGGCGCTCGGCTGTGACCTGGAGGATCCTGTCGGTATCGTGCTCGGCCTGCATCAGCCGGGCGGCCTCGCCGAGGGACCATGCGAAGCCCTGGGCATCCATCGGCACCTCACCCGAGGTTGGAAGTTTGGCGACCAGGGCGGGGGTGTCCAGCGCTTTGCCCGACGCGGTGAGTACCCGCACTCCTTGGCGGCGGAACCACGCCGCCGAGACGACCTCGTCGCCCGGCTCCGCCGCGGCGGCATCGAGCACGGCAGGCGATCCCAGGTGCGGGCCGATTCCCAATCGCACTCCGAGCCCTATCAAGCGCTGTGCGGTGGCGTCATCGACAATGCCGCGGACAATGACGTGCGCATTGAGCCGGGCGCAATATGCGAGAAGGCCGGCCAGCTCTGCGCGCGCGGATACCCGTCGAGACGTAGTCGGTGTACGCCGGATCCAAGATCACAAAGCTCGGCATGAGGTCGCCGATGGCCCCGCGACCGAGCACGCCGGGCGCGACTTCAGCCAGTGCAACGGGGAATCCCTGATCGCGCGGCTGCGCCACCCGACGCTCGACCAGCTCCGGTAGCTCGAGTGCAACAGCCTCAGCGATGACCCACGCGACCTCGGCAGGTGCGGCCCCGACGTCGTCGGCCAAGGTGGCAGCGTCGAATCTCTCGTCTCGAAGAAGGTCTGCCGGCAGCGGCACGAAGAGCAGCGCGGGGCTCGTGTACTGGACGGCCGGAAGCGCACCGCGGATAAACCTCTTCGCGTCGTCGCGCATCGACGCGCGCGCGATGGCCTCGTAGCCGAACACCGTGCGGTCCTGGAGGTCCATCACCGGTTGCAGCGCGACAAAAGAGGAGAAGCGGGCCGAATCCTCCTGTGGCTCGTTGCTACCCGACTCAGGGACTGGCACAGCTCAAGCGTAGAACGATCGTGGGCCCACGGGGTCGGGAAGTGACACAAGAAGGACGATTGCGCCGAAGCGGGCCGGCCTGTTGGGGCTAGAGTCCCGCGACGTGAGCAGCGGGAAGCTTCGCTCGAGGTGTCGCGCCTTGCGGCGAGGTCGGCCCCTGTGAACGCAGGCGACACGCCCAGCCCGGTACCCAGTTTCCGGGGCGCATGGTTCAGGCGCAAACCCGCACGATTCGCCGTCGGCTCTCTGGCCACGGTTGCCGCCTTCAGCGGCCTGATCTTGCTTCTTTACGCGAGGTCGGCCCATGACCAAGCCGGTACCTCCGACAGAGCGACCATCATCCTCGAGGGACAGGCCATGGCCGGCGGGCACCTTCTGCTTCAAGGCTGGAACCTGACTTTCGCCTCCTACTGGACCAGTGACGCTCCCTTCTACGCGGTTGCTGTCCGACTCGGTGGCCTGCGTCCCGGACTTCTTTACGCGGAACCTGCGGTCATGGTGGCTCTTGTGATCGCAGTTGGCGTCCTCATCGCCCGGGAGGGCTGCCGTGGCGCGTCGGCGATCGCCGGCGGCACCGCCGTCATCGTCCTGCTCGCCTTCGCCACACCCGCCATGACCCTCTTCTTGGTCGGCAGGGGTTTCCACATCAGCACAGTGCTGTACGCGCTCTTGGCGTTTGCCGCGCTCCGGCGGGGACGCTTCGGCTGGGGATGGGTCCTGGCGGTGGTCCTGCTCGCACTGGGGATGCTCGGCGATCTTCTGCTTGTCGCCTATGCGGCAGTTCCCTTGCTCCTTTCGGGTCTCGTAGCAGCCTTGCGCCAGCGAAGGTGGCAGAGCGCAGTCGCGGACATCACGGCCGCGGTCGCCAGTGTGGTCGTCGCCGCGGTCGCCCGTTGGCTGGCGGACGCCAAGGGAGCGTTCAGGTCCCAGCCGGCGCTGTCGATAGTGCATTTGGACCAGATGCTCACGAACCTGGGACACCTGCCGGGCTACGTCTCCGATCTCCTGGGCCTGACAAACGGCCTAAACCACAACGGGGGAGTCCCGCTCGGCCTGCGCGAGGTGCATGTCGCGGGTGCGCTGTGCGTGCTGGCCTGTCTCCTGATCGCGGCGTCGAACCTTGTCGCGGGTGTTCGTCGTGGGCGGGCAGGACTGCTCACGGCAGGCGTGCCCGAGACATGGCGGCTTGACGACATCCTCCTCATCACCGTGCTCTGCTCGGTGGTGCCCTTCGTCGCGCTTGCACGCGCCGACCAGAGCGGGGTGCGCTACCTCACCGTGACGGTCGTGTTCGCAGGCGTTCTCGTCGGTCGCCTGCTTGGTCGCGGCTGGTCCAAGCTCCCACAGGGCAGGACAGTCCGCGCGTTGGCGATCTTCGGTGCGGCCCTGTCGTTGAGCTTCGCGGTCGGAGTCGGCTATTCACTGTCTCGCCCTGAGCCGCCGAACGGGGTCCCGGCGTTGGTCGCGTGGCTGGAGGCTCACAATCTTCGATGGGGGATCGGGGACTACTGGTCCGCCAGCATCACGACGGTCCAGAGCAGCGGGAAGGTCGTTGTACGGCCGGTGGCGGCCGCGAACGGCGGTGCCCTCCAGGAAATGAAGACCCTGTCGTCACGGAGCTGGTACATCGGCCAGGAATGGCAGTTCCTGGTGTACACCAAGCCCTACATCGACAACGTCGACCTCGACGCGGCACTGAGGACATGGGGACCGCCCGCTGTGATCCACGTCGTCGGCCCCTACCACGTACTTGTCTGGGGTCACCCGGTGGTCCTTCCCAACCCTGCGGGCGCGTAGGCTGTGCAGCGTCGCGTCCCCATGAGAGCCAGCCGGCACCGGCATGCGCGGACGCGGCCCACGGGCGTTCGGATGACCTTGCTAGGCTCGGGTAGGACGAGGTTTCGCCTGAGCGGATCACGGCGAAGTGGAAGCATTGCGGCTCGAGAGTCGATCTCGGACCGGACGGGCACATGCCCCATACGCGGACGGGAAGGTGCTTGGCCGTAAATGGCTTGTCGCGGAGGCGACCAAGAGACCGTCAGCGGTGGAGGGCGAAGAAAGGCCGATCTTGAACACCGGCTCGTGGGTCGTCGTCGGCCTTGACAGCGGCGGCAACTGCAACAGTGCGACGGTGCTCGACGCTTCGCGGCGCTTTCTGGTGGACAGGTTGGTCGAAAGCCCCAGCCGGGTCCGGGACGGGCCGGGTGTCGCCATCGAGGCCCTCGCCCGAGCCATCGATGACGTGGTCGCCCTCACGCGGGTGACGTGGGAGTCGGTGCGCGCCGTCGGCCTCGGCACGCCAGGCCCCGCCAGTCCCGACGGCGTGATCTCATCGAAGGGCGCGACGAACTTCTCGCAGGCGCCCTGGCGTGGGTTCGACATTCGGACCGCGCTCGAGCATCGACTGGGCATTCCGGTCGTCTACAACAACGACGGCAATGCCGCGGCGCTCTACGCCCACCACACCCATTTCGGGGATGAGGCGGCGTCGCACTCGTCGGTCTCGGCGATCGTCGGAACGGGCCTCGGTGGGGGAGTGATAGAGGCCGGGCGTGTCATACGCGGGGCCACCGGGACGGCAGGCGAGCTTGGCCATGTCCACATACCCATGCAAGGACTCCTCGCCGATGGGCAGCCAGTTCCAGAATGCAACTGCGGGTTCCTGGGCGACGTGGAGAGCGTCGCCTCACTGACCGGGATCGAGAGGAACCTCCTGCCGTACTGGCTCACGCGCTTTCCGGACCATGAGCTCGCGAAGAAGGGGTCGATCAGGAAGGCCGCGAAGTTAGTCCGAGGCTACGCGGACTGCGGAGACGAACTTGCGCTCGAGATCTTCAACCAGCAGGCCATGGCGATCGGACGCCTCTTCACAATTGCGAGCAACTTCATCGACCCAGGCGCCTACTTCGTGGGCGGAGGCGTTGTCGAGGCTTCACCAAGATTCCGTGAGTGGTTCCTCACACGCGTCCGCGAGCACACCCTCCTGCGCGAAGAACAACTCGAGGTCGCGACTTTCGCCGTCATCGCCGACCTGGACATGGCGGGCGCAAGAGGGGCCGCACTTGCAGCTTTTGACTCGCTCCAGACACCTTGACGCGGCACAAGTACCAAGGCGCTCGTGAGCGGCGGCACCGCACAGCGAGACCTGTTCGCACAGGTGGTTTCTCGTTGCTGAACGGTAGGACCGCGAGAGTGAAGTACCACAAGACCGCGGAGATGCTGAAAGTCAAGTTCACCAGCGACGTCTGTTCATCGATCAGGTTCCATGCGGGGTAGTATTTCGCCTCTAGGGCAGCGAGCACCGGGCATCGTGCGAGGGAGGAAGTCATGTGTTCTCACGGTAGGGCTGCACGGAAGATCGCGACACTTGCGGTGACGTCAGTGGCGATGCTGGCCACCAGCGTCGGCCTTGCCCCAGGTGCGGGTGCGGCCTTCCCCCGGGCCGTACTTCCACTGGTCACTTCCTTCAAGGCGGTGCCCAACACCCTCTCCGACAGGGGCGGGACTGTGACCCTCAAGGCGCAGCTCCAGTTCGCCGTGGTCTGCACGCTTTCAGTGTCGCCGGCCCTGCCGAGACTGCCCGAGAGGAACTTCTCCTGTCGTGCCGGCTCGTTCTCGAGGTCGTTCGCAATCGCCAAGGACACGGGTGGAAAGCCTTTCACGTATACCTTCAGCCTTTCTGTGAGCAACAAGGAGGGCAGCGCTACTGCGCCCAATGTCGTCGTCACAGAAGCAGCCGCGCCTCCCCCCATCTCCTTCGGGGTCAGCCGCGAGAACCTGGGAACTGTGGGCGTCTCGATTCACAGCACGAACTACGAGGTGCGGGTCACCAACGACAGTCAGGAGCCACAGACATTGGGTGGCTTCAACATCGTCGGCGTGAACGCCTCCGATTTCGGTGTCCCAAGCAACGACTGCGCCGGCATCGTGTTGTCGCCGAGCGGAGGCGAGTGCTCGTTCGCGGTCGATTTTGTTCCGACGAGCACGGGAAAGCGCATCGCCACCCTGGAGCTCGGTGATACGAGCTGGGGGCCCACCGGCTCCAATGCGTTGCTGCCACTGTCGGGGACCGGTGTCTTCTCGGAGATCTCGATCAGTACTTCGTCGGCGTTCTACACGCACGGCAACGTTGGTTTCGGCGTTCAAGGCGTTGACACGACGACAGCTCCGTTCTACATCACCGTCAAGGACGCCTCGTCAACCGTTCCGTTGTACGTCAGCTCGATCGGTGTGAGCGGACAGAACTACACCGACTTCGGCGTCGGGGCCGGCAACTGCGGAGGCACGGTGATCGACCCTGGAGCCCAGTGCCAGTTCACCGTGACCTTCACGCCGACGGCATCGGGGCTGCGCGAGGACCAGCTCGACGTGTACGGGAACATGTCGGGCGGTGTGTGGACGATTCCTGAGACCGGGACCGGACAGTACGCGACCCTCAGCTTGGACAACTCGTCCGGCACGCCGATCACTGCAATCCCCTTCGGGACTACGACGGCTGCCTCTCCCGGCACCCCTTTGCCATTCTCCATTACGGTGACCAACACAAGCGCGAAGGTCTTCCTGGTCTTCGGCGCATCGTCCGGAGTCTCGGGACAGAACGCCCCCGACTTCAGCTGGACACCCGGTGCGTGTGCCGCCGGTGGCTTGGAGCTCGGCCCATCGCAGAGTTGCACTTTCACTGTGAATTTCCAACCCCAGCTTCCAAAGATATTCGACTATGGGATCTTCTCCCTTTACGACAACGCGCAGTCCGGGTCCCAGACCTTAGACCTGACGGGCGAGTCACCTTCGACCTGACGGGTTACGAGTCGTAAGGGCAGCGTGCGCCTCAGTCACGCCGAAACGGCCACAGTCGGAACGTCGCGTGTCGAAGCACGCCCTGGCAGTGGCACTTTGACCAGCTCAGGGTGGGGGAGTGGCACCTGAGAGCGGCGACCAACACAGTGACCGTCGCCCGTTCAGGGCTTGCGACACAACAGGCAACGTTCAGCGCACGAGCGGGGTCTCGGGACAGCGTCGTACAGTCGCGATTTGAGATCAGACGAGCTAAAGGAGGGAGCCGAAGTGCGGCCCTATGGAACCTCCTCGGCAGACGGTGAAGTAGACGCTGTGCTGCGGTCCGAGCCTCCAGTCGACGGAGCAACTCTCAACGGCTGGGTCACGCTGGCCGAGTGGGCCGTGCCCGGCGGCGAGCCGATGCTCGTGT
>CAWECD010000020.1:0-201361 GCA_963807575.1 uncultured Acidimicrobiaceae bacterium | reverse complement strand
CGCCGGTCACACTCGAGTTCCTCGTCGGTTTGCGAGCGCACTGGTGTGGGACATCTCGTGATCACCGGTCGTTCAGTACCTGGTCCAGTTCGTCGCCGACGGCCACGCGGAATGCATGGGAGTAGTGCCCAAGGTGAGGAACTCGAGTGTGACCGGCGCGGAAGAGCAACGAACCGTCGATCGCCGCCAGAACCCCATTAGGCGCGCCGATAACGGGTGGCCGCGACGAGCGCGAAGACGACGAGCAAGGCAGCTGACCACATTAGTGCGGCCGCAAGATCATGGCTTCCCCCTGTGAGCGTCGATCGGATCGCGTTCACCATTGGGGTGATTGGCTGGTACTTCGCGAACCCTTGAAGCCAACCTGGCATCGATGAGGGAGGTACGTAGGCGCTCGAGATAAAGGCGAGGATGAACGCGATCATCGACGTGCCCTGAGCCACCTGAGCGTTCGGCGCGTAGAGGCCGAGAACTATGAAAAAGGCGGTAAAGACGAGCCCATAGAGCAGGCAGAGTCCGAGAGCGATCAGGCCGTCCGGCGTCGAGGCGGGAAGGCGGAAACCGAACGCGAATCCGAGCGCGGCGGTGGTTATGATCGTCCAGCCGTTCGTGAGGAAGTCGGCGAGTACCCTGCCGGCGACAAGCGAGCCCCGAGAGACCGGAAGCGACAGCAATCGGTCCGTCAGCCCTTGGGCTCGGTCCTCCGCCACACCCACGGCGGTTGCACCACCGGTGAAGAGCATGATCGTCCCGGCATAGCCCGGAACGAGGTACTCGACGTACCCGGCGGTGCCGGCGTGGATCGCTCCTCCGAACACGTAGCGAAACATGAAGAGGAATCCCGCCGACTGGACGATTCCCATCACGAACAGGCCCGGGGTGCGGAAGTACTTCCGCGCGACACGCTGCGCGATGTCGAATGTCGCGCTGAGCGCACCCGGCGGGCGTGTTGGTCGAGGAATGCTCTCGATCACGATCTCACTCATGGTCGGCTTGACACCTCCGGGGAATCCTGACTTGCTCGATCGCGCATGTGGTCGGTGGTCAAGATCAAGAACACCTCGTCGAGCGTGGGGTGGCGCAGCGCGATCTCGTCAACGGCAACCCGTGCCTCGCTCAAAGCCGCGATTGCCGCCAAGAGGTGCGCCGTCCCTGATTCCGCGCCGATGTGCAGCCGCCGACCGGCGTGGTTAAGAATCGCCTCGCCGCCGATGAGCTGTTCCAGCACTCGGGAAGCCGTGGCGAGCTGGTCACGATCGACGAGCGCCACTTCGATGACGTCGCGCCCGACACCTGCCTTCAGATCCGCCACCGTCCCGCGTGCGATCGCCTTGCCGTGGTCGATGACGACGACCTGATCGGCGAGTTCGTCGGCCTCCTCGAGGTAGTGCGTCGTGAGAACGATGTCTGTCCCGCCCGACACGAGGCCGCGGACTGCGTCCCACACCTCTGCCCGTCCGGCAGGATCAAGACCCGTGGTCGGCTCATCGAGAAGCAACAGCCGTGGCGCCCCGACGAGGCTTGCCCCGAGATCGAGGCGGCGGCGTTGGCCGCCGGAGTAGGTCAAGCTCCGTCGATCGGCAACCTCTTCGAGACCGAGCATCTCGATCACCGTTTTCGCGGCCATCGCCGCAGCTTTGCGCCGGTGTCCGAACAGGTGCGCCACCATCTCGAGGTTCTCCCGCCCCGTGAGCGTCGGTTCGACCGCCGCAAACTGGCCAGCGAGGCCGATCTCCCGTCGCACCGCGGTTGGGTCCGTTGCCACGTCGAAGCCGCGAACCCGGACTTGCCCGCCAGAAGGCGCGACGAGCGTTGCGATGGTGCGGACGAAAGTGGTCTTACCCGCGCCGTTCGGACCGAGAAGTGCGAGGACTTCCCCCGAGCGCGCCACGACATCGAGGCCGTCGAGCGCCGTCACCTTGCCGAAGCGGACGGTGAGATTCGTTGCTTGGAGGAGTGGAACCTCTGCCGGGCTGTCGATAGGAGGTGTCATAGTGTCCAGTACACTACATATCGGATGGGTAGTGTCAATACCTCTAGTATGTGTTCCTCTAGAACTAGTAACCTAGGAACATGACCACGACACCCCGCCCGTCCACCGCCGGACTCACGGTGCTATGTCTGCTTCGCGTGGCACCGCTCCATCCGTATGGCATGCAGCGACTCATCAAGGCTTGGGGCAAGGACGATGTCGTCAATGTTGGTCAGCGCGCCAACCTCTACAAGACGATCAAGCGACTACACGAAGCTGGGCTGATCGCCGTCCGTCAGACCGAACGCAGCAGGCAGTATCCCGAGCGGACCATCTACGAGCTCACCGACGAGGGCCGCGCCGTCGGGGAGAGGTGGCTCGTGGACATGCTGCGCAACCCGCGCAACGAGTATCCCGAGTTCCCAGCCGCGCTTTCCTTCGCAATGGGATTCACTCCGGATGAACTCGCCAACCTCCTGGCAGAGCGCCTCAAGTCGATCCGGGAACAGCTCGGCGAACTCGACCGCCAGCTGCCTGCCGCATTCGGCGCAGTTCCGCGAATCGCGATGATCGAAACCGAGTACCAGCGCTCGCTCGTCGCCGCTGAAGCGACGTGGTTGTCCTCAACCATCGAGGAACTTCGATCAGGCGTATTTACTTGGGACCAGGATCAGTTGATCGCCGAAGCTGCCGTAGTGGTCGCTCAGGTCATCGACCTCTAACGTGCGTCCCGTGCTAGGGCCCTGCTGTGTTGCGCGAGGACAAGACTGGTCCAACCCCGAGCGCAACAGCGGATGATCAAGAGCCCGATAGGGGCTTCCGCCTACGCACCGCCTATTCGAGCCGCGTTGAGAGGTCAGCTGCCCATAGCTGGTCGTTCGGGGCCGCCGCTCCTATGCGCCGACTTCACGAACTTGGCCCCGACTTGAAAACCAGGTTGGTTGATGGGGCAGGCAGTGGGCCTACTCGGTCACACTGAGTGGCCAGTCATCTAGTGCCGGGACGGCTCACCTCGCGCCGTCGGGTGCGAAACTCACCGCGGCCGTTTCGACGGTGGCGGCACTGCGTCCTGGCGCCCTCTGTTCCTGCCAGTAGAGATTGGTGTGCGCGATCACCTTGTCGGGGCGCGGCGCGCCGTACTCGCTGAGGTCCTCCGTCGTGTGGGCGTCGCCGACCAACGTCACGTCGTAGCCGCGAACAAAGGCCCCGTGTATGGTCGAGCGGATGCATGCGTCGGTCTGGGCACCGGTGACGATCAGTCGACCCACCCGGCGCTCGGCGAGCAACGCCTCCAACTCCGTGCCCTCAAATGAGTCGCCGTAGCTCTTGTGGACGAGAGGCTCCCAGTCGCGTCGGACCAGTTCCGGCACGTACTGCCATTCGTCACTGTCCCGGGGGAGATGGTCGTCGGAGTGCTGCACCCACACGACGGGCACTTCCGCTCCTCGAGCCCTGTCGACAAGTGAGTCGATGTTCGCGATCACGGCGTCGCGGTTGTAGGCGTTCGTCACCACCCCGTTCTGGACGTCGATGACGAGCAACGCGGTATTCGGCCGATCGGGCAGGGTCGTCATGGGGAACTCCTGTTTCGCGTCGAGGACCCTCTGTCGCCACCCACTGTAGGGGCCTGCCCGGCCACCACCTGACGCTGTTCATGGCCAAAAAACCAGCCACTGGGTCCCAGATCTAGGGCGCATCACCAAACGCCGGCACCGGGCGTACCGAATGTTCTGCCGAAACACCTTCGTTGTCCTTGATTATTGCGCCAGGAACGGCGATCGGGAGCTTCTTTTCCGGGTGAAAGCCGGAATCGTCGATACGCGCTAATCGGAGTAGGCGCCGAGACATCCAGCAAGAGCTCAGAACTTGCGATTCGGGAACCAACCGCCCGGCAGCCCGTCAGGCGTGCGAGACTGGACAAAAGCAGATCGATCCAGTTCAACGCGCCGTGCCCACAGACTTGTTTCAGGTGCTTCGCTGACCGACGTCAAGCTCTGTCGCGGCGTCCGATCATGACCGGAGCAGGAATGTCCGTTCCCACCTCGGGACGACGCCGATGATCGAAGCCAAAGCACTCACCAAGCACTACGGCCAGAAGCTCGCCGTGGACCAGCTGAGCTTCACCGTACGCGCGGGTGTCGTCACCGGTTTCCTTGGACCGAACGGCTCGGGAAAGTCCACGACGATGCGCATCATCATGGGGCTCGACGCACCGGACGCGGGGGGTGTCACCGTGAACGGGCGTCACTACCACGACCTCCCCTGGCCCCTTCACGAAGTCGGCGCGCTCTTGGAGGCGAGATCGATCCATCCCGGGCGCTCCGCCCGGGCGCACCTGCGGATGCTGGCCGAAACCAACCACATCGGGCGTTCTCGGGTCGATGAGCTGCTCGAGCTCGTGGGCCTCGCCTCGGTCGCCGACCAGCGGGCGGGCAGGTTCTCTCTCGGCATGAGTCAGCGGCTCGGCATGGCCGTGGCGCTCCTCGGCGATCCGGAGGTGCTGCTCTTCGACGAGCCGGTGAACGGGCTCGACCCCGACGGAATCCGTTGGGTGCGCAACCTCTTGAAGGGCCTCGCCCGCCAGGGTCGGACGGTCTTCGTCTCGAGCCACCTCATGAGCGAGATGGCGCTCACCGCGGACGAGGTCGTCATCATCGGCAGGGGCCGCCTCATCGCCCAGATCCCCGTGGACGAGCTCGTCAATCAGAGCTCGCAGCGCTTCGTCCGCGTCCGCTCTCCGGAGATCGACAAGCTCCGTGCCGCGCTCGCGGCCGAGGGTGCTACCGCCGTGGTGCAAGAGGACGGCTCGCTCTTGGTCCGGGGCATCGACGAGGTCGAGATCGGCGAGCTCGCCGCGAGGATCCCGGTTGTCCTCCACGAGCTCTCGCCGCAGTCCGGATCACTCGAAGACGCGTTCATGGAGCTCACCGAGGAGAGCGTCGAATACCACGGCGCGGCGACCGCAAACGCAACGTCATCGATTCGGAATGACCGATGAGCGCGTCGTCGATCGTTGCGAGCTCCGGCCGGGCGATCCTCCTCGCGGCCGTGGTCCGCCAACACCACGTGGGGGTGCATCTCGGGCTCCCCATCCTTGTGCTCGTCTTGCTCATCGGGGGTGGGGTGGTTGCCATGCAGCGACACCGCGACCGTCGTCCACTCAGCGACGCGCCGTCGCCCCGGACACGTCACGATCCACTGCGGGCTCCAACCGATGGGCAGCTCGCCGCCGCCAGCTCTAGCAGAACTCCCCAACCGACCATCAGTGCGACGGAGCGCAGTGGTCACCGTCTCTCGGCCTCGAAGGGCGCCGAGGAAGCGATCGCCACCATTGGCAAGGCGATGCCACCGGGGCGCTACGGCATCTCGGGTCTGCTTCGCTCGGAGTGGACGAAATTGCGCACAGTCCGATCGACTATGTGGACCCTCGGGGTCACCGTGGTACTCGGCATCGGCATCTCGGCGCTCGCGACCGCGGAGACTCGGGCCCACTGGCTCAGTAGCCAACAGGGGTTCGATCCGATCAGCACAAGTCTCATCGGTGTCATAGTCAGCCAGTTCGCGATCGGAGTGCTCGGAGTGCTCGTGATGAGCGCTGAGTACGGAACAGGCACCATCCGCGCGACGCTCTCGGCAGCGCCGCGCAGAACGCTTGTGCTCATGGCGAAGGTGATCGTCTTCGGCGTGGTCGCCCTCGTCGTCGCCGAAGTCGTCTCGTTCCTCGCCTTTTTCATCGGTCAAGCGCTGCTGACCGCGCCTGCGCGTCACGCCACTCTCGGGAGCCCCGGCGCGTGGCGAGCGGTCGTCGGTAGTGGCCTCTACGTCTGCGTGCTCGGGCTCTTCTCGCTTGGACTGGCGACGATCATCCGCCACACCGCTGGGGCGATCAGCGCGTTCGTCGGCGTCCTCCTGGTCCTGCCAATCATCGTCCAAGCTCTGCCCACTTCGCTCAGCCTCGACCTGCGGCGGTTCCTCCCGGACCGCATCGGCGCCCAGATCATCAACGGACCAGCGAACAGCTTTCCCAATGCCTTCTCCCCATGGGTCGGATTGCTGATTCTTATTGGCTATACGGCCGTGTTACTCGGGATCGGCGCGGTGCTTCTCGTCCGGCGAGACGCATGATCCGGTAACGGCCAACTCGTTGGACCCGAGCCCTAGCCAGCCTGGCGTGTGCTGAGACCTGCGAGCATTCGGGGTCGGGGTCGGACGTCGGTCGAGTGGATCGGAGGACGTTGATTGACCGTAGCGAGGGCAAGTTTCGAGCGCATCGGTCTCAAGTGCCAGGTCGCGTAGTTCCCGAGGCTCCAATGCTCCGTCTAGGGGACGAGCAGGTCAAAACCGTGACAGAACATCGATCAGATCGCACAGCCGGCCGCTGAGACGCCGCCAAATATCGGCGATAGGGCGCACGCATCACAGTCGATCGGGGCGGAACGGCGGCACGAAGATCGAAGTTATGTGCTCACGTTCGGGCGCGGGGATCCGGCGAGTTCGTCCGGTCCGTTCGTACACGTCGGCGATCATGATTGCGGCTCCAACGGCGGGGGGACCCCGCGACGGGGGTTGTCCCCCTCTCGGAGAGGCCGGCTAGCGCCATTCTCAGGATCAGCCCGCTCCCGTAACGTGTTCAACATGATGCGGGCCGATGTCGAGGAATCCGGGTTGCGTTTACACCTACGAACTCGCGGAC
The DNA here is from genome assembly GCA_963807575.1 of uncultured Acidimicrobiaceae bacterium. Classification (GTDB taxonomy): domain Bacteria; phylum Actinomycetota; class Acidimicrobiia; order Acidimicrobiales; family Bog-793; genus Fen-455. The sequence continues at coordinate 194,696 of CAWECD010000020.1, read as the reverse complement.
GGGAGCGGGAATTCGTCGTCCCGCAGGCCCGCCTCGACCAGCTGCATCAGACAGCGACCACTGTCGCAAGGGCACCGCTCACGCGGCGAACCTGGAGCGAACTCCTCTTCTTCGTCCTCTCGGCGCTGCTCCAGGTGGTCGGTGGGGCGTTCATCGTGCTGACAATGGCGGCCGGGACGGCGCTCGTTGTCACGTTCGTCGGCCTCGTCGTGTTCGCGGCGTCGCTGCGCGGCGCGAGAGGCATCGGCGGGTGGCACCGGGGGCTCGCCCGCAGCCTGCTCGACACCGACATCGAGGAACCCGAGCCGTTCGTGGCCCGACCGGGATTCTTCGGCTGGCTCCAGTCCGCGCTCCGTGACCGCACGAGTTGGCGGGCCGTCGTCTACACGTTGGCCAAGGCCCCGCTTGTCGCTTTCGGTGTCTGGTTCGCCCTCAGCACTTGGCTGGCGGCGTTCACCTGCCTGACGTACCCGATCTGGGGCGCGCACCGCACCAGCAGCCCGGGGGAGTTCGGCTTTGTCCGCAATCTCTTCCCGCCGGGCTACTTCTCCGTCGGGAGCAACGGCTTTTGGCACGGCCTCTTCATCTTCGTAACCGGGGTGCTGCTGTTCTTCATCGCCCCCTGGACAATGCGGCTTGTCGTCTTCGTCGACCGCCGCCTCATGCGCGCGCTCCTGTCGCCCGACGCCGTCACGACGAGGATGCGTACGCTGGAACAGGCGCGGACGCGCACGGTGGACGCCTCTGCCGCCACCCTCCGCCGCATTGAGCGAGACCTCCACGACGGGACGCAGGCACAACTCGTTGCCGTCGCGATGCGCCTCGGCCAGGCAAAGGAGAAGCTCGCCGCCGGCGGGGACATCGATCTCGACCAGGTGCGCCGCCTGGTGGACGACGCGCACCGCGGCGCTAAGGAGGCGATCGTGGAGCTGCGAGACCTCGCCAGGGGCATCCACCCGCCCGTGCTCGACGTCGGCCTCGAGGGCGCGCTGTCGACGCTGGCCGCGCGCAGCGCGGTGCCCACCGATGTCACTGTCACGCTGCAGGACCGCCCGACGCCGGCGATCGAGGCGATCGCGTACTTCTGCGTCGCCGAGCTGCTTGCCAACGTCACCCAGCACTCACAGGCCTCCAAGGCGAGCGTGAGCTGCGTCCAGCATGGGGCGTGGCTGCGCGTCGTGGTGCGGGACGACGGGCGGGGTGGCGCCCATTCCGTCCTCGTCGGATCCTCGTCGAGCGGTCTCGCCGGCCTTGGCGAACGCGTGCAGGCGGTGGACGGCCACCTCGACGTCGTGAGCCCGCCTGGTGGTCCCACTGTCGTCACCGTTGACCTCCCGCTGCACGCATGAGCGACACCATCCGGGTCGCCATTGCCGAGGACTCGGCAGTCTTGCGGGACGGGCTCGTGCAGCTGCTGGCCGATCGCGGGTTCGTGATCACCGACGCAGTCGGCACCGCGGACGAACTCGAGGAGGCCGTCGAGAGGGAATGCCCTGACGTGGCAGTGGTCGACATCCGGATGCCGCCGACGTTCACAGACGAGGGGCTGCGGGCCGCGATCGGGCTGCGCGAGCGGTATCCGAAGCTCGGGATCCTGCTCTTCTCGCAGTACGTCGAGACCCGTTACGCGGCCCAGCTCTTGGCGCGCGACGCGGCGGGCATCGGCTACCTCCTGAAGGACCGCGTCGCTGACACCAGCGACTTTGTGGAAGCGCTGGTGCGGGTCGCCTCTGGCGGCACGGCGCTCGACCCCGAGGTGGTCACCCAGATGGTGGGCGCCTCGCGCAAGCGGGAGTCGCTCGCTCGGCTCAGCGAGCGGGAGCGGCAGGTGCTCTCGCTCATGGCGGAGGGCCGTTCGAATGCAGGGATCGCGAGTGCGCTCGTGATCTCCGAGGGAGCGGTCGAAAAGCACGTGACCAACATCTTCACCAAGCTCGACCTGCCGGTGTCGCAGGCGCAGCATCGACGCGTGCTCGCGGTGCTGCGGTTCCTCGAGTCGTAGAACCGTAAGGAACGATCCTCGCAAGACGGTTCTCTAGGAGCTGGGCAAGTTCGTCTCTCTTGATGCCCCGAGTTTGGCGCACGTAGCACGTCGACTCAGAACGAAGGCACTCGCGCGTGGGGATAAGCGTGTGTTCATAATGACGTGCTGATCTCTCGCTTCGGCGGGCGCAGCCGGAAACGGAACCGGCGCTCGGAGCGGGCCAGGACGAACAAGGGGCCTCGTTAGGTGCGGCCCCACCAGGCGACGCGCCTGGTCGTTCGGGGCGGCCTTCTGTACGCCATAGCCACAGCGGAGTGGTTACAAGGGTGATCCCCGACCAGGGCGAACGCACGGAACGCACGGACGGCGGCGAGGGGCTGGGCGGAAGGGCGACAACAGACCAAGCACGCCCTCATGAACCTGCGCGGTTTTCAGGGCGCTCCCCCATGCGACACTTTCCTCTGATGACCAAACGAATCGAATCGCTCGCGACTCGTTTTGGCCAGCTGTTCGGCGTGGTCGTGAATTGCCGTCGTGCGATTGACGAGAGCACGTTCGCCCGGCCACCATCTCGCCCGGCTCACAAGATTTCGCGAACCATTGAGCCTCTCGTTGCTACTAACTATGTGTGGCAGCTGCGTCCGAGACTCGTTTCCTGACCGTGGATCCAGTCCTCAGCGGAACGGCACCTCTACGTCTGACAGTTCTCCGACCGACGGAAGCGGAGGTAATGGATCACTCCGAGCTCGAGGACCTCCAACTCGTGCGTCAGATCGCGAATGGTGATCGGGACGCCCTTGCAGCACTGTATCGACGTCACAGTCACGTCCTTTTCGGCCAAATTCTCCTAGTCGTCAACGATCGAGGTGTGAGCGAGGAGATTCTGCAGGACACGATGATCGCAGTCTGGCACGGTGCATCGGGCTTCCGTGGAGACTCCAAAGTCCGTTCGTGGGCGATCGCCATCGCGCGAAGGCAGGCACGCGATCGCTTGCGGCGACACCGGCCAGCCGCCATGGACGACGAGGTCCTGGCTGAGCATCCCGACAAAGCGCCGGGTCCCGAACTGCTCGCGCTCAATCGTGCCGAGTTGGCCGACGTTGCCACTGCCGTGACCATGCTTCGTCTAAGGCACCGAGAAGTCCTCGGTCTCGTCTTCGGTGCCGGCCTGACGTTTGCAGAAGTAGCCGACATCCTCGAGATCCCAGAAGGGACGGTGAAGAGCCGCCTGAATGCTGCCCGAACCGCCCTATCAGAAAAGTTGCGTGAGAAAGGATATGACCGATGAACGACGAATCACCGCATCTGAGCCTGGAGGATCTGATCCGAGGCCTGGAGGGTGCCTCGCGAGACGAGGAGCACCTGGCAAACTGCCCGAGTTGCCAGGCTCAAGTCCGCCAATGGGATCGGATCTCTGAAGCTGTCGCTGTCGCCGTCAGCACTGCGGAGCCCTCACCTCAGTTGATCGACGAGGTACGCGCCTCGATCGAGCGCTCGCCGGCCGGGGAGCGCGGCCGGCGCCGTATCGCGGCCAGCCGCCGCGCCCGCTTGGGATCAGTGGCCGCTCTCGTCGTCGTTGGTCTCGGTGCCTTTGGTCTCACGTTCGCGTTTGGGCCGAACATCGAGGTCACCGGTGCGAGCGCCAGCGTCCTCGGCCGCTTAGTCGTGCTTCCGGATGGGTTCCGCCTCGTCAGAATGTCAGGCTCGTCGTGTCGTCCGTGGACCGTGTCGATCAATATCCGGGTGCCCGTAGACATCGCTAAGACGCTAGGTGGGTTGAAGGCATCGGGGCCGGCGGGAGAAACTACGCCGGCCGGAGTTATCAAGACCGTCAACCGACCAGGTCGTGGCCAGTTGCTGCTCCAAGGAATGGGTGACCTCGTCAAGGGGCCGAACGAAAAGCAAGCCTGCATCCAGGCGTCGAAGAGTGCCCCTTACACGTTGCCGGTCGGAGTCTCAAGCACCACGCCATTCGTCCCTGCCAAACAAGGTGGCTCACCCACCTCGATCGACGGGTTCTATGCGGAGGTCGTGCCGATTCACGTCGCGGTGTGGAATTCTCAATTCAAAACCAAACAAGGGCAAGGGCCGAACTGGACTCAGGTGGCATGTGGTAGCCCGCCCAGCGGGGCTTCCGGCGTGAGTGGGGCGTCTGGCGTGAGTGGGGCGCCAGCACCTAGTGACGCTTCGGGCGTCAGTGGGGGGTCTGGGGTGAGTGGGCCTTCAGGACCCAGCGGGGCTTCCGGCATGAGCGGAACCTCAGGGCCGACCAACACGGTCGTGCACGGAGCCTCAGAGCAGAGCGGAGCATCGGGGCAGCCCAACACGGTCGTGCAGTGCCGAGCGTCTGGTCCGAGCGGCGTGTCGGCACCGAACCGGGCGTTGCATACGGTCATTCCGGGGACCGTCGTCTATGTTCGAGTCCGTGCGAGCGATGGGAAGTACCAGCTCGTGACGGTCATTGGCTGGTCAATGCCAGCCAAGCAACTGGTGAGTATCGCGACCGAGGCACTGGCTCCTAGGAGCTGAACCACTGACTCATACATCACCGTTCGCCGTAACTCGTAAGAGTCGCGGCGGTCGGCGACGTCGTCGTCTGGGTGCTTGGCGCCGATCTACGACATCGAAGTTGCGATCGAAGGAGCCGGGAATGCTAGAGGGACGACCGGTCGACTTCGAGTCGTCCCGAACACCGGAGCTGGGTCTGTTGTGGCTCGTTCCGGTAGTCGCAACTTGCGGCATCTCGCTCGCATTGCTGCGCTCCGAGCTTGTCCAGGTGCCCTACCTGAACGATTCCGCGATGCACGAGGAGATGGTCCGTTTCGCCTTGGCGAAGATCCGTGCCAGCCACTTCCCGCCCGATTCGTGGTTCCCGTTTCTCAACCTCGGTTCGCCGCTATACCTCCACTATCAGAGCCTCGCAGCCATGCTCACGGCGCTATTCGCCTGGGCAATCGGCGTCGGGCGCGCCTTCACGCTCACCACCTGGTTGCTTGTCGGATGCTGGCCGCTGTGTGTCTACGCGACCGGTCGCCTCTTCGGTTTGCGCCAGGGCGCGGCGATGGCAGCCGCCGTGCTCTCTCCCTTCGTCTCGAGCTTCACGGGCGTCGGCTACGAGCAGATCAGCTACCTCTGGGGCGGCTACGGGCTGTGGAGCCAGCTCTGGGCGATGTGGACACTCCCGTTCGCATGGGCACTCTCATGGCGTGCAGTCGAGGAGCGGCGCTTCGTCGTCCTTGCTGCGATCGCCGTTGCGGCCACAGCCGCCTTCCACTTCCAGACCGGATATCTGGCCTTTGCCGCAGTGGTCGTGTTCGTGCTGGCCCGGCCCTCACAGCTGCTCGTGAGGGCCGGTCGGGGATCTCTCGTCGCTGGAGGCGCGGCGGCACTCTCCGCGTGGGCGCTCGTACCGCTCGTCGCCGAGGGTAGGTGGGCCGCCGTCGATCAGTTCCTGCTCAGCGGACCTGACGCGAACTCCTACGGCGCGAAGAAGGTTCTTGATGCACTCTTGACCGGGGACATCTTTGACTGGCACCACATTGTCCTCATCACACCGCTGTTCCTCGTCGGACTTGTGCTCTGTCTCTATGCCTGGCAGCGTCCGCCGACAATCGCAGCGGTCGGACGGGGCGCGCGTGCGCTCGTACTCCTCTTTCTGTGCAGCCTCATTCTCTTCTTTGGCCGTCCCACGCTGGGATCACTGCTCGACCTGCTGCCGGGTTCGAAGGACCTGTTCCTCCGACGGTTCATTGTCGGAGTGCAGCTCTCAGGCCTGTTCCTCGCTGGTGTGGGCGCCGCCCAGCTCGCGACCTGGGCAGTAGCTGGAGCAACACGAGTGCTTGGCGCGCCCGGTGTCACCGCTCGACGCGGGACCGTCGTTGGAATCCTTGCCGTCGGGTGCATAGCCGTGGGCGCGCTCGTACCGGCCTGGTCGTTCATTGTTGGCCAGGCCGATCGAAACGCTTCGTTCATCTCTGAGCAGTACTCAGCCGCCCCTGACGCGGCTCAGCTCGACGTACTCATCGCCATGATCAAGAGCAAGGGTGGCGGGCGGACCTTTGCCGGTCTCCCCGCTGGGTGGGGTGCGGACTTCACCGTCGAGGAGGTACCGGTCTATGAGTACCTGGCGTCAGAGGACGTCGATGAAGTCGGCTTCACGCTGCGGACTGCGTCGTTGATGAGCGACCCGGAGGTGGAGTTCGACGAGGATAATCCTGCCGATTACGCGACCTTCGGTATCCGCTGGCTGATCCTTCCGGTCGGGATGCAGGCCCCTCTGCCGGCCAAGCCCGTGGAGAGGCGCGGCGGCTACGCACTGTGGGAACTCCCGAGCGATGGTTATGTGCAAATCGTCGACACACGCGGCAGTTTCGCCGCGACCTCAAGCGACCTCGGTTCGATGTCGGCCAGGTTTCTAGCCGATCTCTCGTCTACCAACCCGGTCTACCCCACAGTCGCCTACGGAGGCGCTAGCGCGGCACTGGGGACACTCCCGGCCGGAAAGCATCCGTCGGGGCGTCCAGGCCGAGTACTCACCGAACGGTCCGATCTGGCCGACGGCTCCGTTCTCGCCGAAGTGTCCGTCGCGCGACCCAGTGTGGTGCTGTTGTCTGCATCTTTCGATCCCGGCTGGCAAGCCTTCGTCGACGGGCGCCCCGCCGTTACAGAGATGGTGGCGCCGGCGCTCGTCGGAGTGGGTGTCAAGCCGGGGGTACACACGGTGCGCTTCGTTTACCGGGGCTTCCCCGACTACCTGCAGCTGCTTGTGCTCAGCGCCTCGGCATTCGTCGCATTGGTCGTTGTCGAGCGGCGCCGGTCTACTTGAAACCTAGGCAACATTGAGCCCAGCTGCGCTCCACAGGTAAGGAGTGACTTCAGATTGACATGGGCGCCTCTCCGTGTGGCGCGCCAGAACGACGCGCAGATCGTCTGTCGAGGCGTTGACGGACCCGAAAATATTCGGCGTTACGCGCTGATCAGCCGACCGTCCCGGAACCGTTGTTCGGTCGCGGCAATCGAATATGGCCCGGCTGACGTTCTGAGCGTTGATCTGTGCGCCAGCGAGCACGCGTGCCGAACACATGTCCTCGTTGTGCCCGCCGGGGCAGCAGGCGCCACGGGTGGCGGCCATACAACCACGATGCTCGCGCTTGAGGAGGAACCGCGTGGAGGTCGTACTGGGGACGCGTACGACAACCTGCCTTGGCACGGCCATCGCGTGCGCCGTCGGTGGCGCGGAGAGCGCTGTTCGGCGACCTTTCACTGCAACCAGCTGACGAAGAGAAGTCAATGTCGCGGTGGAGAGCCTCGCTTGGGGCTCTCCACTCAGGGTTATCCCGGCTCGAACACCCGACAAGTTCGCGCGACCGCCAGGCAGGCGCGCCGTCTAGCCCGTAGCTCTCAGTCGACAGGCGACTCGGGAAGCTCAGAAGACCAGTCCGCCGACAAGAGCTGCAAGCTTGCACGCAAAGGAAGCATGCTTTCACTCATGAACGAGGCTGTTCGCCGCTTCGCTGCCGCCACGGTGACAATGAGCCTCCTCGCATTGGTCGCCTGCGATTTGTGGATACGAGGTTTCCAGCTTTGGTGGGACCGTCACTCGCTGACCGGCTCAGTCGCCACCAGCCTGTTGGTGCTAGCCGTGACCGCGCTGATCGTCGACGAGGTGGTTGCCCGTCGACAGCGCCGCGAGCACGCCCAGTCGGTTGCTGTCCAAGCGTTGATCGTGTACGGCCAAGCTCGTCGAGCATGGAAGACGGTCATGACGGTCGGCGACACTGCAGAAGGGTCCGCGAGCTCTCCATCTGAGGAGCTTCGAACCCTGGCGAGCATGTTGCTGACAGCCGCTCCGGGATTGTTTGATGACCCCGTGACCCGCCGGTTTCTGGAGGAGGTCGAGCGATTCTCGGGATTGGTCTTAAGAATCGCTGTCGGGTCTCGAGGGCACCTGAGCGACGACGACCGTGCACAACTTGAGTCTGCAATGACTCAACTGCAAGCGGCCGTGGAGCCTCTGTTCGTGCGAATCCCGGACGCAGACCGCACCCTGCTTGAGGGTCCACCCTAGGCTCTCATCGTTGACGAGACGAGGCTCGAGACTGCAGCCGTTCGCCCCCGGGTGGCCCGTAGGTTGTCTGCACGCGCACAAATATTCGGCAGGAAGCGCGACTGGCACACGAGCGCGTACCAAAACGTCGTCCCTGCGACGATCTGCGGTCATCGTCCCGGCTCAGCATGGACACGTCCGGAGCGGATGGCGTCCAGAAAAGACGCAAAGTCTCTGTCGTTCTGGTCGGCGTAGGCCAGGGCGAACGCAGCCACGGCTTCGTCGAAGGCTGCGCTCGACCCCAAGTAACCAGAAAGGAGCGCTGGCTGGCCGGCTCGAGCATGGGCGCGGGCCAACGCTGCGCCACAGAGCCGCCCATACAGGACCAGGTCATCAGGGCGGGCGACTTCTAGAGGCACCGACCCTTTCATGTCACGCAGCTGGCGGACGTAGGTATCGAATCCGTCGGCGCATGCCCAACCCAAGAACGCATCGCTCGCCGCTTGCATGATCCGCTGGCCAACGACGACCCTCTTGCCTTGATTCCTATACCGAGTCCCGCCGACGTAGGGCGCCAATACGGAAGCCTGGGCCTCTTTGACCTGGAGGAAGAGAGGATCGAGATCCGCCTTACCGGCAAGCAGTGCTACAAAGCAGCGGGTGCCGACACTACCCACGCCTACGACCTTGAGCGCGGCATCGACAAACTCATAGCGATCCAACAACAGAGTGCGGTCCGGATCCAAAGTGGCCAGATAGGCCTTGACGAATCCCCGTGCCTGTTCCAGCTGCGCATCGCTGAGGCGGATTACCACTGGGGGGTCTTCCACGATCACCCGGCGGCCGTCGAGGACCGTGGTGAGCTTTGACAACGCTTGCGGACTCGTGCGTTGTCGGGCCTTGGCCACGCTCCGCTTGGCAAGAGTGCGGGCCGGTTTGTCAGGAGCGGCGGCGATAATCGATTCCACGTCAAGCCGGGAGTGCCACACCTCAAATGCGGAGAGTTCCGCCATCTTCGCCATCTCAGTGCGGTACTCCGCCGTGCAATCCAGTGCGGCTGTCACCCCGTCGCTGTCGTCGAGTCCAGCTGTTCTCGCCGCCACCACCAAACTGGCAGCCAGACGCTTGATATCCCACTCCCAAGGCCCGACCTGAGTCTCGTCGAAGTCGTTGAGGTCGAACACCTGATTGCGTTCGGGCGTGGCGAAGGTGCCGAAGTTGAGAAGGTGAGCGTCGCCACAAATCTGCAACTCGATCCCCGTTGATGGCGTCCGACATAGATCTGCCGCCATGATCGCGGGAGCGCCACGATAGAAGGCGAACGGCGATGCCATCATCCGACCGTTGCGGACTGGGATCAGATGGGGCAAGCGATTCGTGTTCGACCCTTCGAGGATGTCGAAGGGATCGGGACGATCGGGGGCCGGTCGCCAGCCACCATGACTCCGGCGAGGCACTCGAGAGCGCATCGTGCGGCCTGCCTCCACCATCTCAGCGCGCGTCCTCGGCGCCACGCTGAGGGGCGTCACCGTGGTGTCTGCCAGGGCTCGGTAGCCGGAAGGGGTAGTCCGGCCAATCGCTTCGCTTTCGCGGCGGGAAGCCCGAGCAGCCGGAGGCACGCTTCGGCGAGCTCGTTGACAGATGTCTCGTCGACTCGTGCAGGATCGCTCTGGTGCATTCGCAGCAACCCAATGAGGCCGCCTGCGACAGCGCCGAGCGCGACACCCGCATCGCGTACTGTGAACTGTCCGGCGGCTTGACCGGCCCGGATGTCCCGAAGGGCGCGCGGTGCCAAGCCACCGGGGGCATCGAGCAGGTCCAGGCCGGCCCCAGTGATGAATCGACCGACGTCGGGATGCGTGCAGCCGAGCCGGGCCGATATCCGTAGCGAGTGTGAAAGGACCTCTGCAGGATCAGAGATCCCGACGCAGGCTCGGTCGAGCACTTGCGCCCAACGCTCGAGCACTTCACTCGACGCAGTTTCGAACAACTGCTCTTTACTCTCGAAGTGGTTGTAAAACGATCCGAAACCGATGTCTGCCGCTTCGGTGATCTCCTGGACGCTCGCTCGTTCTCCCCGCCCCTCGGCGATCAGCCGGACGGCTGCGTCCACGAGAGCCTGTCGTGTACGGGCCTTCCGACGATCCAGCCGGTTGGTCGGGAGTGCCCCATTTGCTGACGTAGCGGTCACTGCCGTCTCTCCTTCTGGAATCGGTTGATCAGTTCTGATCTCATGCTACAAAGGTGCGCTTTCTCCCAGACGAGCCACCGGCGGGCGCTTCAGCAGCGTCCGCCGGTGGCTTCGCCGGGGTCGCCCGCTCAAGCGGCGGCCTTCGTCTTGGCCGGCGGGACGAGGGTGTGCAACCTTGAGTTGGTCCGGCGCACCTCGATACCGCGCACGAGCATCCCGCTGCCGGCGATCAGGTTGAAGAAGCCGAACAGCAGGGCAAGGGAGATGGCACCCATGCCGGGGCGGGCGAAGAGCACGACGCCGAGCGCCGCGGACACAAGACCGCCGAGGATGAACATGGCACGGGTGCCAGCCTGCTCGCCCTTGCGGAACGCAACGACGATCTCGACGATTCCCGTGACGATGGCCCAGCTAGCGACAACCAGCACGAGGACCAGGGCGGTGGGCACAGGCCAGCCGATGGCGATCACGCCGGCGGCGATGTCGACAAGTCCGAGAAGCAGGTGGCCGAAGACAGGCCCGGCGGTGCGGCTGCTGAACGCTTGCATCGCCTGCAAGCCGGCGGCGATGAAGGCGTACACGGCAAACACGATGACGAGAGCCAGGACGGTGACCCCCGGCCAGGCGAGGGCCACAACCCCGATGCCGAGGGCGAGCAGGCCCCGAAGGATGAGGGAGGTGCTGAGTGACTTGAGCATGACGTTGCCTTTCATGAGTAGGTGAATGGGTGGTCAGTCGCTGCGGGCATGGAGTGCTCCCTACAGAACTGATGTCTAATCACAAGAGTGATTATGAGATCACCAGGCGGCATTGTCAAGGGGCGACGGATCGGCGGGCGCGTCGTTGAGCCGCAGGGCTCGCCACCTTCGGGTTTCATCCTGCGCACCGGGGACGGGGAAACACTGCCCGCAAAGTGGCGGAGCGCCCGCGACGTGCCGTACCCCCGGCGCTCTTCACGACGAAGGCGGCACACCGACCTAGAACGCGCGACTCTGCCTACCTCGGATCGTGCGCCCAGCCGCCGGCCGGGACGGCTCTCAGGAGCGGGTGATGACCGCCAGCCAGGCCTCGATGATCGGCGGGTCCAGGTTGGTCTCGAACTTAGCCGGCTCGATCGACTCCACCTCCCACCCTCACGGTGTCCTCGAACGTTGGCTCAGGGCGCGCCATAACGACGCGCAAGTCGTCTGTAGAGGTGTTGACGGACCCGCAAATATTCGGCATTCTGAGCGGGCCAGGACGAACAAGAGGCCTCGATCGGGCGCATCGCCGTACTTCAGCAGCAAAGAGCGAACGCGCTCAGATCGGAAGTTCTGCACCTGCGTAGGCGCCCCTGACCGGCGCAGCAAGACGGACCAACGGCCCGCGGCCCCAAGACGTATCGTCGAGCATGGAGTCAGCCCCCGAGCTGGTCTCCTTCGTGGAGCGGATGTTCAGAAACTGGAACGCGTTGGATGCTGATGCCTTCGTCGATACCTTCTCTGGACAACCGGGCTCGTCCGGGCCGGAAAACAGAGTCGACCGATATCATTATCGTGGCACGCAGAGTGAGATCGATCGAGCTCAGAGGGTGTACTGATCAGTCTCGGCCGGTCTTCGGGAACATCCAAGGCAACCTCGACCAAGGGGGCAGAGATCATGAGCACCTCAAGCACCGCCGGGCCGCACAAGGCCGCGGCAACCTCGATCCGTCGCGGACCCCGCGCTTGGTGGCTCGCGGGCATGCTCCTCGCCGCGAGCGGCTGTGCAGCGTCTCTGGCTCTCCTGCCGACTACTGCCCAGGCACAGCAACACGGAGCGGGATCACAGCACGCAGCACCCGTGCTGGTCGGGCGGAGGTCGGCTCCGGGCTTGACGATCTCGGCTTTCTGCGCCCACTTCCCGGTCAGAACAGTCTCCTCGACCGTAGGAGCGAACGAAAGGCTCTTGGAGGCCGTCATCGAGAACTCCTCGTATGAGTGCATATTCGAGCCCACCACCGCGAGCGGGTGGGAGGTCATCATCTCGATGACACCAAAGATGCCGCCCGCCGAAGTCGCCACACTCAAAGCTGCCGAGGCGAGCCTTGCCGCTCGATCGCCGAAGGGTGTGAAGGTCCTTTTCACGGCGCTCCCGTCCCTCGGCCCCATAGCGTTCAGCTGGACCTACACGAAACCGGTGAACGGGGGTCAGCTCGTCGGTGTCGTGAACAACATCAAGACCACCAGTTATGGTGCAGTCATGGGCCGTGGGGCGAAGACCTTTGGTTCCGCGGCAGCACACGTGCCCGTCCTCGAGCGCCTGCTGAAGCTGGACATGGCCGCCTGAAACGGCTTAGGTGCCAACGGTGCCTTCTCGCCGGCGCCGGGACGGCCCAACTCATCGCCCATCGCCCTTGAGCCAGGGAGGGATGTTCATCACCTGATTAACCGTGCCGATGCCGAGCGGAGTCCAGGTATCCCTGAACACCCGGTCGAGTGACGCGACAGAACAACACCGTCTGCCTCTGTGGCCATTTTGCTGGCCGAACGCGATAATCGGCGATCGGCGCTCACGCTCTGGGGCTCGAGGCCTCGATATGGCTCCGCCCGCTCGTCCCGAACAGAGGAAGTTCGGTGCGGCGTTGTGCGCTCGAAGGACCGAGGATCCGCGACTTTCCTTGACTCTTCTGTGGAGCACGCACCTTCAGTTCGACTCGAGCCTTCGAAGTTGGGCGTTCAGCTGTCGCCCCGGGATCGCTCCCTCATGCGACCGCCTTGCGAAACACTCGAGTCGCCCATATCAACACCAGCACACACAGCGGTGCGAGCACGGCGAACGCCTGCCAAACGGCCGAATCGCCGAATGCCCCAACCGCGAGCGCCCGCGAAGCCTGCACGAGGTAGTAGAGCGGATTGAAGCGTGCAATGACGCGCATCCAAAGGGGTCCGAGCGAGATCGGAAGCAGCACGCCTGCGAGGAGCAGCAGCGGCAGGTTCAGCCCGTTGATGATCGCGGCGAAGCTGTTGATGTCCTTGGTCACCAGCGCCGTGGCAACGGAGAACGCAGCCATCAGCCCCGCAAGCAGCGCGAGGAGCACACCGAGTACCAGCAAACCGAGCCAATGGACGTGGAAGCCAAAGCCGTAACCGACTGCGACGACGACGGCATCGAACACGAACATCATCATGAGCCCGGACAGGATCGGTCCGATGAGGATCGCGAAACGGCTCGCCGGCGTGACCCGGAGGCGCTCGATGACGCCGGCCTGGAGCTCGAAGATCGTGCTGAAGCCCATGGCGCTTCCGCTTGCGTACGCGAGAAGCGCAAGGATGCCCGGCAGGAAGATGTCGAGAACACTGCCCTTCGGAAATCCCGGGATTCCGCTGAAGTGCTTCAACAGCGGTGTGAAGAGCGCGAGATACAGGATCGGAGTCGAGAAGCCGACGAAGAGCCATACGGGGTTGCGCAGCATCTGGATCGTGTAGCGCTCGAACAGCAGGCTGATGTCTCGCACGGTCTTCACGCCGCGACCCCCTCGCCTGCTCCGGTGTCACGCAGCGAACGGCCGGTTTCCCGCAAGAAGACGTCATCGAGTGTGGGCTCGGACAAGCTGATCGACCGAAGAGTGATGCGCTCTTGATCGAGTAGGCGCATCAGCTTCGGAAGGGCAGTGCTCCCATCCTCGACGTAGAGGCGCAACTGGTCGCCTTCAGTGTTGACCTCGCGTACATAGGACTCACCTTCGAGAAGTGATTGGGCCCGAAGGAGCACGCTGTCGCTGTCGTGCAAGCTCAGCAAGATGGCATCCCCCGCGACGTCCCGCTTGAGATCTCGGGGTGACCCCTCGATCACGATCTTGCCGTGGTCGATGATCATGAGGCGGTCGCAGAGGGCGTCGGCCTCTTCGAGATAGTGCGTCGTCAGAAAGACGGTCGTACCGTGCTCACGGAGCCGGCGGACGTGATCCCAGAGGTTTGCCCGGTTCTGCGGATCAAGCCCAGTACTCGGCTCGTCCAAGAAGAGCACCTCCGGCTCGTGGACGATCCCGAGCGCGACGTCGAGACGCCGACGCTGTCCACCGGAATAAGTCTTCACGCGCCGGTCGGCAAACTCCTCGATATCGAGGATCTTCATCAAGGTATCGGCGCGCGCCGATACCGAAGCGAGATCACCGCCGTAGAGGCGACCCTGCAAGATGAGGTTCTCGCGCCCGGTGGCGAGGTCATCGGCGCCACCCAACTGGCTGACGTAGCCAATTTGCTGCCGGACCTGCTGCGGTCGACGGGCGACGTCGAACCCCGCGACAGTCGCACTGCCCCCACCAATGGGGAGCAATGTCGTCAGCATGCGGAGTGTCGTCGTCTTCCCGGCCCCGTTCGGCCCGAGGAAGCCGAAGATCTCTCCCCGTTGCACCTCGATGCTCACGCCACGGACCGCTTCGATCGGCCCACCCTTCGAGGGGAAGCTCTTTTGGAGTTCGGTAGTCAAGATGACGGTGTCCAAGGTCAGTCGCTCCTCCCTTGGGCGTGTGTCGAGCACGATCACGCTGCTGCTGTACGATAACATCTGAGACTGGAAGAATCTTCCATAGGAAGAGATATTGTTCGATGGATCGTGTGGCGCTCTTCGGTCGGCTGTTCGAGATGGTCCGGCAGTCCCAACGCGAAAACGACAGGTTCGATCAGGCGGTCGCGGACTACCTCGGTGTCTCGCGAGCCGAGGCGCACTGTCTCGACGTCCTCGAGCAGTTCGGACCGATGACGGCCGGGCGGCTGTCTGAGCTGAGCCGTTTGACGACCGGTGCGATCACCAAGGTCGTGGACCGGCTCGAGAACGCGGGTTACGTGAGTCGCGCCTGTGACCCAGCTGATCGCCGTCGAGTCATCGTCGACCTCACGCCGAAACTCCGTCGGCTCGGCGGGGAGCTCTACGAGATTCCCGAGTCGCTCATGGCTGAGTTTCAGGCTCAGTTCAGCGAGCGCGACCTTCGGGTCTTGATCGCCTACTTCGAGCGAGGCAGTGAACTTGCCGACGTCCGGCAGGCCCGCTTGGCGTCGAAGATCCACAAGTCGGCCTGACGCGACAGCGCGCCATAACAACGCGCTGCTGGGCCTTCGAAGCCTGGACGGAGCCGCAGATATTCGGCGATCTCGTGCACGCTCCGGATCCGTCTGATCGGTATTCATGTACAGCTTGGTGATGGTCGTTCTCGACGCCCACAGATGAGACGTTCGGTCCTTTCTGCCGTAATCAGTAGAGCGTCGCCCGCCGTAGCGAGAGTGAGGTGGGGGTTCGTGTCGGAGGGGCGACGACGCGGATCTCCGACTGGCGATGGGTCCCCGTCGGCGTGATGGGTAGTAGACGCGGATTCGACAGCGCATTGCCAACCGTTAACCGGTTCTCGCGACAGGAGTCCACGAGATTGCGCTGCTGGTCGCAGCCGAACTCCCTCCCGGCGGTTGTGTCGGCCAGCCTCAACTACTCAACAAGCGGGTGTTCGTCCCCCCTTGGGGAGGAAGGTGGTCGCTCATCTACTGGAGCCAGAGCAGGGTCTTGAGACGAAGCGCCGCCAGCGGCCACTTCCACCGTTGACGGCTTGATCTGGTTTCTCCACGGCCGCGTGTGCGCCGTCCAGACGACCGCGAGGAGGAGAACCGTCACGCACAGGACCCAGCCGAGCGTCGTCGTGCTCACCCCGACGTATTTGAGGCCGGAGGCGAAGATGACGAAGGTGATGACCGGGCGCACGATCCGGTCGGGCGCCCTCGAAGAGAGAAAGGACCCGACGAGCACGGCGGGAACGCTGCCGACGATGATGGAGGTCGTTACCGAGAACTCCACATGCCCGAATGCCAACGCGCCGAGTGCCGCCGCACCGGTCAGCGGAACGGCCTGGGTGAGGTCGGTGCCGACGAGCTGGTTGGCTCCGAGGAGGGGATAGGCGAAAAGCAACAGGACGATGATCAACGACCCCGAGCCGACAGAGGTGATCCCGACGATGACCCCGCCCAGCATCCCGATCGCGACTGTGGGGACCGGACGGACGACGATCTCGCGGACGGCGCCGCTGCGGTGGTGGCCACCGCGGCGGTCGAGGACGTAGCGCAGCGTCATGGCGGCGGCGCCGATCAAAAGGGCTGCCCCGAGCGCCCGCTCCACGTTGTCCTGGGCGACATGAGATTGGCCCATCAGGTGCAGGAGGTAGGCGCCGAGAAACGCCATCGGAACCGAGCCCAAGACCATCCACCCGACAAGACGGAGATTGACCGTTCCTTTGTGGAGGTGCACCGCAGCTCCGAAGGGGCGCATCACGACGGCGGCGACGAGGTCGCTCGAGATGGCCGTCGATGGCTTGACCGAGAACAGCAGGATCAACATCGGCGTCATAAGGGCGCCGCCTCCCGCGCCGGTCATGCCGACCAGGAAGCCCACGATGACACTTCCGAGCACGATGTAGGGGTTCAAGTCCGCTAGTCCCCCAAGTAATCGAGACCTGTCGAAGCGAGATGTAGCGCTCGTGTCTGCAAGAGAGGTCGCCGCTATCTGGTCCTCCCGCCCGAGCGCTTCTGAAGATCACGAGCGACGGCCGGCTTCGCCGGTGCGGCACACAGTAGTCGCGCACCTCATGAGCGACATGTTTGGAGCGGCAGCTTCCTCGCATGACGCTCGATCGTTTAACGGACTCGGGTTTCGTAAATGTGGTGTGAGCAGGGGCCCTCCGAATGGCCCCTACGGCGTTTTGTGCGACGGGGTTGTCCCCTTGGTCCGCTTTCCACTCGAAATGCGATTGCGTGCTCCCACGCGTGACGGTGGGCGGTCTGAGGGCACCGTGGACGTGGCCATGTCGCGGCATCGCTCTTGGGGTCTCGTGCTCGACCAGACTGCCTGATAGTGCCTGCTTCTCGAAATGGCCCGGTATTCGCAAGGATCGCGAAGGGGGCAGCGACGTGCCCTGGAACCTGGTATCGGTGGCTCATGCCTGGGGCCCATCCGCGAGACGACGCCTAGGCCTCCGTGCTTGTCCCTAGGATCGCGCCAATGCCGGAGAATACGCGTCCTCGCGCACACAAAGCTCTCACCGCGACACCTTCTTCCGCTCGGTGCTCGCCGCTCGGAGCGTCTTGTTGGCGGATGGGAGGGCACGGTCCAACCCGGCGGTCCCGCAACCCATGAGCAGGCAGGAAGGTGGTTCTGGTCCCGGATACGGCATGGCGACAGAGCAGCGCGCCGTGAGGCAACCAACCGCCCGCGCTTTAGCCGCGCTCGCTGCGCTGTGTCTCGGTCTGACTGCGTGCGGTGGCACCGGCATGACCAAGAACACGACGAGCGTCCGTGACTTCCGCCTGGTCGAAGTCGGGAAGATTCACCTGCAGATCGCCGCCGACGGCAGATCGGCGGTCGTGCAGGTCGAGACCAACCCGCCGACTGTGTGCGCGATCGCCTACGGCAGGACGGCAGCCTTGGGATCGATCGCAGACGATCCCAACATGGGCGGCACCGCGATCTCCCAGCACACCGTCCTTCTCGGCGGCCTGACTCCGGGCACGACCTACCGCTTCCTGCTCACTGCCACCGACGCGCAAGGTCGCGTCTTTCAGACCCGAGAGCTGACCACCTTCACGACGCCGCGCCAGAGCGCTGCCCCGGGACAAGACATCGCCATCGGCGCGAAGATCGTCGCCGTCAGCTCGCAGTGGAGCAACGCCTACCGGGCGGCGAACGCGGTCGACGGCAACCTCTCGACTGAGTGGGCCTCAGCCGACGACGGTGATCGGGCCTTCGTCGAGATCGACCTCGGACGACAACACAAGATCACAGGCATCTCCTTTGTCACACGTGAGATGTCGGACGGTTCGGCGATCACTCGAACCTTTGCCGTAGTTGTCGACGGTCGCAAACGGTACGGGCCTTTCCCCGCCGGCAACCGCCTCGACCCGCACAGAGTGCCGGTGTCGTTCACGGGCCGCTTCCTTCGCTTCGAGGTCGTCCAGTCGACCGGCGGAAACACGGGCGCGGCAGAGATCGAGGTCTTCTCCCCCAGTTGAGTGCGCAAGCACCGCTTGGCGCCGCCATCTGCACATTCTGTCGCGCCCTTGGGCTCGTGGAGTTGTGCGCCGACCCGGAGCCGTCGTTATCACAAGCGGGACTTGACCCGTCTTCTCTGTAACTGACGAGGGGTATCGGGCTTCGGCGGCGACGCGTTATCAAAAGCGGTGTCTCATTCGTAGTTGATAAGCACGCCGGGGATCATCGGCGACTCCATTCGTCGGTGTTCTCGACGACCTCCGCCGCGATCGCTTCGAGCTCGCCGATCAACTCCCGGAGACGCTTGGTGTTCTCGAACAGGGGTTGGTAACGCTCGAGCTGGGATGGGCTGAGTGTGCGCGTGACGGTCTTCGTGCCGACCTTGCGGATCCACGTCGGGTAGGGCCCGTGGCGCTGCGCCGGATCACTCGAGCAACGGCATGTGGGCGTGCCGCAGCGTGTCATCCGTGTCACCAGGCTCCCAGGCGGGCATAGTCCGAGCTTGGCGATCTCGGCAACGATCTGGCGCTGGCGGCGCTTGGCTTGCTGTTCGACCGACGGCATGCCCTGTTGTTACCCGCCGCCGGCGATCCGCCGCTCGATGCCTTGAATGTCATACATTCAAGGAGAGGGTTGCGACATCCGGCTTCTCCGATGGGAGGGAGCGTGCTCGTTCAGAAGGTGCTGATGCCGGTCACGGGCGCAGAGTCCTTCACGCTTGTCACCGAGGAAGGAGAGGTGGTCGAGCCTGCGGAGCGTTACCTCGCCTACCTAGCGGCGCTCGAGCGCTCGCCGAACACTGTGCGCGCCTACGCCGTCAGCCTGAAGCTGTGGTTCGAGTTCCTGGCACGGACCGGGAAGAACTGGGAGGCCGTCGGGATCGAGGACGTCGCCCGCTTCGTCGCTTGGCTGCGGGCGCCGGCCGACAACGTGGTGGTGCTCGCCGACGGGAGCGGCGTGCGCCACCCGGCGACGGTGAACCGCTACCTGGCGGGCGTGTTCGGCTTCTACGACCACCACGCCCGCGCCGGGCTCGAGGTGGCGGCCGAGCTCGTGGCATGGCGGCGCACGAGCCGTGGCTCTTACAAGCCGTTCCTGCACCACGTGACCAAGGGCCGTCCCATCCCGACCAGGCCCGTGAAGCTGCACGTCGAGCGGCGGGCACCGCGCACCTTGCAGACCGAGCAAATCGTCGCAATCCTCGCCGCCTGCGAGCACCTGCGCGACAGGTTCTTGCTGTCGCTGCTCGCCGAGACCGGCATGCGCATCGGCCAGGCACTCGGGCTGCGCCATAGCGACTTCGTCTCACGCCGGCGCGAAGTGCACATCATTCCTCGCCCCGACAACGCGAACGGGGCACGAGCCAAGATGCGCTCGTCGGCAGTGCTGCCCGTCTCCACTCCGCTCGTGCGCCTCTATTCGGAGTACATGCACGCCGAGTACGGCGCGATCGACTCGGACTACGTGTTCGTGAACCTCTTCGCCGGCAGAATCGGCGAACCGATGAGCTACCCGACGGTCCAGCAGCTGATCGTCCGCATCGCGGCGGTGACCGGGATCCCCTTCACCGCGCATGTGCTTCGTCACTCACACGCCACCGACATGATCCGCCAAGGCGTGCCGATCGAGGTGGTCGCCCGTCTCCTCACGCATCGCTCCTCTACGACCACCAGCCAGACTTACGTACATCTCGAGGCGGCCGACATCCGCGAGGCGCTGCTGCGGGCGGGGGTGTGGGAGCGGGAGGAGGCGAGCAGGTGAGCCCTGCCTCAGCGGCAGCGAGAGCGGAGGCGCTGCAACTCTCGCTCGTAGCGTCGAGGGACACCACACTCGACGGGAACTGGGCAGACGACCACTGGGACGCGGCCCGCCTCGGCATCCCCACCCGCCGCGGGCGCGGCCGGGCCCGCTTCGACACGATCACCCAGGACTGGCTGCGTGACCCGGCCAAGCGCTGGTCCCGGTTCCGCCTCGCCACCGGGTGCGCCTTTCAGACCGTCAGCGCGGGAGCCCTGGCTCTATCGCGCTTCTCGCGCTGTCTCACCGAGTGCCACCCTGAGGTCTCCGATCCCGCCGGCATCACCCGGCCGGTGCTCGAGGACTACCTGGCATGGCTGCTCTTGCAGGGCTACTCACCAGCGACACGGGCCCTGTCCTGCTCGATGATCCGGGTCTTCTTCGACGCCTGCCACCGCCACGGGTGGCTTCCCGGCCTCGTGCCCGGCGCGACCATCTACGTCGAAGAGCTCCCTTTCCACCACGACGAGATCGCCCGCTTCATCCCCGAGTTCGTCATGGCCCAGCTCGAGTCCGACGAGGCTCTGGCCAAGATCCGCTACCCGACCACCCGGCACCTGGTGATCGTGATGATGGAGACCGGGCTGCGCGGCGGGGACGCCTGCAACCTCATCTTCAACCCCGTCGTCGAGGACAGCAGCGGCTGGCCGTGCCTACGCTTTATGGCTTCCAAGGTCCGCTCGGAGCAGCTCGTCCCACTCTCGGCCAGGGCGGCGGCGGCCATCTCCGCCCAGCAGGACTATGTCAAAAGCCACTGGCCCGCTGGAAGCCCGTGGCTGTTTCCGGGGATTGCCGACAACGACGACGGCTCGAAGGCCTACTCGCATTCCAACTTCACTCGCCAGCTCGTCCGCTGGTGCGAGGTCATCGGACTGCACGACCAAGCCGGCCAGCCCGTGCGGGTGACCGGCCACCAGTTCCGCCACACCCTCGGGACCCGGCTCATCAACCAAGGGGTCCCCCAGCACGTCGTGCAGAGGCTCCTCGGCCACGCCTCGCCGAACATGACGGGTCACTACGCCAAGGTCCACGACACCACGATCCGTGAGGCCTTCGACAGCTACCAGCAAAAGCGCGTCGACATCGCCGGCGAACAGATCGGCTACGACCCCGACGGCCCCACCGCTTCGGCCGAGTGGATGAAGCACAACTTGAACCGGGTCCGCGACAGCCTCCCCAACGGCTACTGCGGCCGCCCCGCCCAGCAGGACTGCCCACATCCCAACGCCTGCCTCACCTGCCCGGACTTCCAGACCACGCCCGAGTTCTTGGAGATCCACCGCCATCAGGCCGTCACCAACCGCCGCCTTATCGCCCAAGCCGACGCCAAGGGCCAGGTTCGACT
Source organism: uncultured Acidimicrobiaceae bacterium (assembly GCA_963807575.1). GTDB lineage: Bacteria > Actinomycetota > Acidimicrobiia > Acidimicrobiales > Bog-793 > Fen-455. The sequence continues at coordinate 173,347 of CAWECD010000020.1, read as the reverse complement.
GTCCGAGAACCTGCGACATGTCCAGACCAACCTGGAACGGATCATCCCCGCCTTGGAGAGGATCGCCGACGACACCGAAGGCGAAAACGGCCGTGCCTGACAACGCTCATTTCCTCGCCAAGGCCAACGCCCGGCGCCACGATGCGGCACTCGCGGCAGCGCACGAGGCGATCGAGCGCCTCAGCCGCGAGGGACGGTCCGTCAACTTCGAGGCTGTCGCCAACGCAGCCGGCGTCTCAAGGGCCTGGCTCTATCGCGAGCCAGAGATCCGCGAGCTCGTCACCCAGCTGCGAGCGCTGCCGACGAGGACGACTGCGCGCGCTGCTCTGCGGGCGAGCACCGACTCGCTACGCCAACGCCTCGACACCGCCCGAGACGAGATCTCCCGTCTTCGCGCCGAGAACGACGCGCTGCGCGACCAGCTCGCTCGTCATCTCGGAGCTCAACGCGTGCAGCCTCTCCGCCAGCGGCCGGGCGGACCACGATGACATCGACGAACCGCTCCGCATGCTCCCGGCGGTGACATGTCTACGCTGCAAAACCGAGTCTTTACAAGGGATTCCAGACCCAGGGCTTGTGATAACCGTCGATCTGGAGGGCCGCTGCCTCCGCCAAGACCGTTCGGCGACCGCGCAGATGAGACGTTAGGTCGGTTCTGCCGTGGTTGGCGAAGGGTCGCTCACCGTCGTGACAATGAGGTGGAAGTTCGCGTCGGCGGGCCGACGTCGCGGATCTCCGACCGTCGAGCGAGGCTGAGCTACCGGCCCTGCGGATGCGTTAGGTTTCCCGTATGGACCGAACTGCGCAGGTCACAAGGGCAGGCGACGGCCGGACCGTCATGTTCGCCGAGTGGGGCGACCTCGACGGCAAGCCGGTCTTCGCACTCCACGGCACACCCGGATGCCGGCTCGACCGTCATCCCAACGAAGATCTCGTGCGCTCGACTGGAGCTCGCGTCATCACTTATGACCGCGCCGGCTACGGAGGCTCGGATCGCCATGGTGGGCGGGCAGTGGCGGACTGCGTGGGAGACGTGGTCGCTATCGCCGACGCCCTCGGCCTCGACCGCTTCGCTGTCACGGGCGGTTCAGGGGGAGGACCCCATGCGCTGGCTGTCGCTGCCCTCCTTGGCGATCGGGTGACCAGGGTGATATGCACCGTCGGGGTGGCTCCTTATGAAGCTTTGGGAGACGACTGGTTTGCTGGCATGGACCCCGAGAACGTGAAGGAGTTCGGTTGGGCGCTGGAGGGCGAAGCCCGGCTTGCCAGAGAGCTCGAGCATGAGAGCGAGAAGCTTCGTGAGATAGCGTCCGTCAACCCATCGGCGATCCTTGGACAGTTCGACTTGCCGCCGTCGGACAAGGAGGTTCTCGCCCGGGAAGACTTCGCCCAAGTCCTCCGGGAGTCGATAGGCGAGCAGACCCGCAACGGAGTCTGGGGCTGGGTCGATGACGACATTGCCTTTGTCCGGCCCTGGGGTTTCGACCCGGCGGCCATCACCGTGCCGACTCAGGTTTGGTATGGGACCTCGGATGTCCTCGTTCCTCCGGCTCATGGGGAGTGGATTGCTCGGACCGTCCCTGGTGCAGTCGTCAGATTGAACGCGCTCGGACACATGGGTAATCCTGATGCCGACCTCGTCGAGTCTCTTGCCTGGCTGACGGCAGCGACAGGATAGTTCTGCCGATCTCGCTGCCAGGACAGAGGATGATCGCCACGGTTTCCGAGCACCGCTGAAGCATCGGTCGGCGGCGGTGGTGAAAAGAACGTCACCCTGCACGTGGCCCGTCTTGGCAGGTCCACCGTGACAGATCGACGCTCTTGCGCCAGCGTCGAGTGACGCGAACGCCGCGCCAGACTCGGCAGGTTGAACAGTCGATCGGGCGCAACGGTGATGCCGAGCAGCGCGACCGTCGGTCGTTCACCTTCGGGACGCCGATTGAGCTATCTGAGCCTGGCCTACCGTTCTGTAAGCGTCGGCCTTCGGGTAATGGGCAACCTGACCACGGTGAGTTGCGGTTGATTGCTGGGCCGCCGTTGACAGAGCCGCCCGTCGCTGTATCGTTGTGCTATGACAGACGATAAGGACGAGGATGAGGCGGCGACTCAGCGGCGAGTCCCGTCAATCGAGTTCCACCTCGATCTCGCTTCGGGCGTTCCGACGTTCATGCAGGTCGTCCAGCAGGTCGAACATGCGCTGCGACTCGGCTACCTGTCGCCCGGCGATCAGCTTCCGAAGGTCCGCGACGTAGTCGCGCAGTTGGCGATCAATCCGAACACGGTGATGAAGGCGTACCGAGAGCTCGAAATGAAGGGCCTCGCCATCGGACGACCCGGCCAGGGAACCTTCATCGAGGCGACGCTCAACCAGGTGGCACTTCCGGTGCTCACCGAGCTTCGGCGCTCGCTCGTCTCATGGGTGACGGCCGCCGACGCGGCCGGGCTCGACGAGGACGGGATCGCGGCGCTCATGGCAAACGTGATGCGGGATTTTCCTGAGCCCAGCGGGGGTGCTGCCCGCGAGCGTGGCGCGGCACGGCGCGGAGCGGAGGGCGTGGCATGAACGTCATCGAGACGCACGCTCTCGCCAAGTCATACGGCCAGACAAGGGCACTGGACGATTGCACGTTGGCGATCCCTGAGGGGCACGTCGTCGCGCTGGTCGGGCCGAACGGTGCCGGAAAGACGACGCTCTTGAATCTCGCGGTCGGTCTCGCAGTGCCGACGAGCGGTGAGGTGACGGTACTCGGCGGTCGCGCCGCCGGTTCTCCCTCCGCCCTCGATGGGATCGCGTTCGTCGCACAGAACACGCCCCTCTACAAGAACTTGTCGGCAGCCGACCTTATCCACGAGACGCGCAACTTGAACCGCCGCTTCGACCAGGGCTACGCCGAGCGGCGCCTCGACGAGCTCGGAATCCCGCTTCGGCAGAAGGCGGGGGAGATGTCAGGCGGCCAGCAGGCCCAGCTCGCGTTGACTCTGGCGCTCGCGCGAAGGCCGCAGCTCCTCGTGCTCGACGAGCCGATGGCCTCGCTCGATCCGCTGGCCCGGATCGACTTCATGGCGACGGTGATGGCCGCGGTCGCGGACGACGGCGTCTCGGTCGTGTTGTCCTCCCACATCCTCGCGGAACTCGAGCGAGTCTGCGACTACCTCGTGCTTCTTTCGCGCGGTCGCGTCCAGGTGGTCGGGGAAGTCGACGATCTCCTTGCACACCACCGTGTCCTCGCCGGCCCTGTCTCGGAGTCAGAGCGGTATGCGGACAAGTGGAACGTCGTGCACGCCAGCCACGATACGTCGCGGGTGCACTTTCGCGTCCGTTGCGACGGTACCTCTGATCCGGTACCAGCCGGATGGGAGGCACGGCCCATCACTCTGGAGGAACTGACCATTGCCTATCTGCGTGAGCCTGGTGCCGCGGCGTTGCCTGGGCCGAGCCGCGGCGGAGGCAGCGATCGATCGGAGTTGGCGAAATGACCACGCTCGCCTTGCCCGCCCGTCTTGAGCAGGACGCCCGTCTGCGACCCGTGCCTTGGCGCCGAATGGGCTGGGTTATCTGGCGGCATCATCGGGTCGCACTGGCCGGCGTGGTGGCTTTCCTCGGAGCACTGGCGGTGTGGCTGTGGATAACCGGCCTTTCGGTGCACCACGAGTACGCCGCTGCGGTCGCCTGCCGTCCAGTGGGTTCGGCGAACTGCACCAACCTGGCCGCCATCTTTGACGGCACGAACTCCTTTCTGAAAGGTGGCTTCGTCCTACAGCCGGTGGCTGCGCTGATCGGGGCGTTCGTCGGGTCAGTGGTGCTGGCCCGTGAGTTTGAGACCGGAACCTTCCGCTATGCCTGGACGCAGGCCTTCGGCCGGTGCCGCTGGGCGGTCGCCAAGCTGGTGGCGCTCGGCGTCGCAGTGGCCGCCCTCGCCGGAGCCTTCGGCGTGTTGTTGTCCTGGTACTACCAGCCCTACGTCGCCGCGCAGAACGCCCCCAACGTTTCCGGGGCGAGCCTGCTCTCTGCCGGGCTGTTCGATCTCCGCCCGGTCGCGTTCGCCGCGTGGACGCTCGCCGCCTTCGCGATCGGCGTCCTCGCCGGCATGCTCGTCCGCCGGATCGTGCCCGCGATCGTCGCCACCCTCGCCGTCTATACCGCACTCGCTCTCCTGACGGCGAATGTCCTGCGCCAGCACTACATGACGCCGCTCGTGGCGAGAAATCTGAACATACCTGGCTCGGCTTGGGTCATCAGTGAGTGGTGGACGAAGGCCGGCAGGGTCGTGTTCGGCAGCCGACCGCCTCTTGGTCTACTCCCGCAGCTCTGCCCTGCATCTTTCGTTGCAACTGGGCGCGGCGGCGTCAACGGTTTCGGCTCCCTGACCCCTACGCAGTGCCTCCTCCAGCACGGCTACACACTGTGGGCCAACTACCAACCGGTCAGCCGTTTCTGGTCCTTCCAGTGGATCGAAGGTGGCTGGCTACTGGCGCTGTCAGTACTGCTTGGCGCCGTGACCGTCTGGCTCGTGCGCCGTCGGGCGGCATGAACCGCGGCGAACGGGTCTCGACGTGGCAGTCGCCACCCTCGCCGCCCCGAATTACGCACGTACAAGGCACGCCGGGATCTGTCCGCCTCCCGGCACGACAGAAAGGACAGCTCAGGACGTAGTCATCGCGGGAGTCGATCCGTTCGAGATCTCGCGACGTGCCGGACACAGCTCAGTGGCGTTCACTCATGACCGGTATGGGCATCTGTTCCCAGAGATCGACAGGCAGGCGGCGCAGAGGCGAACCCATTGGACGAGCCACCGTTGCAGGTGGTCGCTTGTCTAGAGCCAACCCCTCTCGTCGGCGATGCGGAGCGCATCCAGCCGATTTCGCGCTGAGGTTTTCGCGATCGCGGTTGAGAGGTAGTTGCGAACCGTCCCCTCGGAGAGAAAGAGCTTGGAGGCGATCTCGGCCACAGTTGCTCCCGAGCGCGCCACAGCAAGCACGTCTCGCTCACGGGCCGTTAGCGGGGAGTCGCCCGCGGCGAGCGCGATGGCTGCAAGGGTTGGGTCGACGACGCTATCTCCCGTCATCACACGACGTATGGCCTGTGCCAGGACTTCAGGAGGAGCGTCTTTGACGACGAAACCGACTGCGCCAGCCTCCATCGCTCGGCGTAGGTAGCCCGCGCGGCCGAACGTCGTGAGCATGACGACACGGCACTCGGGCAACTGGGCAGCGAGTGCTCCGGCGGCCGCGAGACCGTCGACACCAGGCATCTCGATATCGAGCAGCGCAACGTCAGGGTGATTGGCCATGGCGGCATCGACGACCTCGTCTCCCCGACCGACAGACGCGACGATCTCGAAGTCCGGTTGCAGCTCGAGCAGCGCGCACAGCGCTCCTCGCACCAGCTCCTGGTCGTCGGCGAGGAGGAGGCGGATCGTCACGGTGCAGTGGGGACCGCAGAGTCGATCACCACACGTAGTCGCCAACCGCGTGGGCGCAGTGGACCAGCTTCGACGGTGCCACCGGCCGCGGCGGCGCGCTCGCGGAGACCCGAGAGGCCGTTCCCGTCGGCAGTCGATGTGCCAATCCCGTCATCGCGAATCTCGATCTCCGACGCGGACAAGGTCACCGAGCATCGTGTCGCGTGAGCATGGCGGGCGACGTTGGTGAGACCTTCGCGCACGACCCACCCGAACAGCTCCTGATGGGCGACATCGACGACATCGGTCGCGCTCGGGAGGTCCGCGGCCACTCCTGAGGCCCGGAGCAGCTCCCTGCCTTGGGCGAGCTCGCTCGCGAGGCTGACGTCTCGGTAGCTCGACACCGCCGCACGCACCTCCGCGAGGGCCTGGCGCGAGAGCTCCTCGACGGCACCGATCTCCTGAGCAGCCCGCGTAGGATCAGTAGCGCTCAGGCGATGTGCGAGTCCCGCTTTTAGCGTGACCGTCGTGAGGGAGTGTCCAAGCAGGTCGTGCAGGTCGCGGGCGATGCGCGAGCGCTCGTTGTCAGCTGCCAGCCGACCGATCTCTGCGCGGGCCTCGGCGAGGGCGATGTTCTTTTCGCGGATCTGCACGACGGCGTAGGTAACGATGCCGACGACGGGGATGGCGAGCGGGGCGACGTTGTCGAAGGCCTTGGCGAGGCTGTCATGCCAAGAGGGAATCGCGACGGGCACGACGAGCGATGCCATCGCCATCGCCACCGTCGCGGGCACGGCTCGGACGCCGAAGCGCGCCACGCCGATCATCGTGATGTACAGGCACATGATGAACGCGGGAGCGCGGGCGAAGGGCACCTCGGCAATGAACGCGGCGACGAGCAGAACGTAAGGAGCCCAGAACCGCCAAATGGACCGGGACGGTAGCCAGATTGGACCGGAGTCTTGGAAGAGAATGGCAATGTAGGAAGAGACGAAGACTCCGAGGACGAGATAGCCTCCGACCGTGTGGCGGGGAGAGTTCTGAGCGACGGCTTGGGCGACGTAGATCAAGTACGCAAGGAAGACCACCGGAAGGACACGGCCGCGCCATCCCGTCGTCCAACCCCGATCGTCAGCTGGCCACGCCATCCCCCGTGGAGTCGCTGGTCGTTCCACGCTATCCACGTCCACTAAGCGTATTGGTTCGAAGCGATTAGACGCCGCCGGCGTCGTGCCGGTAGGCGAGGACGGCGAGTGGGATGAGCGCGGCGGTCCAGCAGGCGAGCACGATCCATCCCTCCGCAGGCCAGTCTCCGCGGAGGAGCGCGGCCGCGCCTGCATGCACGAGCCAGTAGGAGGGCAGCCCCTTGACGACGGTCAGCATCGCCCCGCTGTTGAACAAGCTCCCAAACGCGCCGCCAAAGAGGGCGAAGAAGACGACGAGCCAGCCCATGACTGGCACGAGGGCATCCGTCGCGATCAGGTGACCCAAGATGAGGCCCATCAAGACGAACGGCACCAAGCCAACAAGAAGCAGGCCGCTCATCTCCAACCACTGCGCCACGTTGAGGCGGACCCCGAGTGTTGCGCCGGCCAGGAAGACCAAGACGAGCGCGGGCAGCGCCACGAGGTAGGCGGCGAGCGTTTTCGCGAGGTAGTCGGTGCGGACCCGAAGTGGCGTAATCCGCAACTGGCGGGTCCAGCCCCGGGCGCGGTCGCGCGCGAGACGGGCACCGGGTCCGATGGCGGCGAACATCGCGCCATAGGCCGCCATCCCTGTCATGAAGAAGAGAGGAAAGGAGACGCCCGCGGCGTAGACGAATACGTGACGCTGGCCCGAAGCGACCGCGTAGTAGACGACGAGCGGAAGCGCCAATGAGAGCGCCCACGTCAGGCGACTGCGCACGGTCCGGAGGAGCTCGTAGCGCACGTGCGTGCCCGCACTCATTCCGCCACCTCCTCGGGACGAGGGTCGACGGGCTCGGCTGTCAGCTCGAGGAACGCTTCTTCGAGGCTTCCGCCGCGTGCTTCGACGTCGCGCACCTGAGGGAACGTTGCGAACAGTGCCGGGAGCGCCGCGTCGGCGTCCGAGCACGAAAGCACCACCGACTCACCGTGACGCTCGACGTTCATCACGCCGGGCAGGGCGCGAAGCAACGAGAGGTCGACGGCCGGCAGCGTCGCCCGGACCGTTCGAGCCCCCGCCTTCGCCTTGATCTCGGTGGCCGGCCCGTCGGCGACAATGGATCCACGGGCGATGAGCACGATCCGGTCCGCGAAGGCATCGGCCTCTTCGAGGTAGTGGGTAGCAAAGACGACGGTCTTTCCTTCTGCAGCGACGCCGCGCATCACCTCCCAGAACTCGTGTCGACCCTCGACGTCGATACCAGCAGTCGGCTCGTCGAGCACCAAGAGATCGGCATTGGCGACGAGGGCCGTGGCGAAGCGCACCCGCTGCGCTTGCCCGCCGGAGAGCTTCGTCGTCCAACGCTCCGCGAGATCGCTGAGCCCCGTGCGTCGGAGCACATCCTCGACATCAAGAGGCTGCGGGTAGTACGAGGCAACAAGCGTGAGCAATTCACGAACACGCAGGTGGTCCGGCAGTGATCCGGTCTGGAGCATCCCCCCGACCCAGCCCGATCCGACTGCCCTAGCCGGTGGGAGGCCGCACATGCTGACCGTTCCGGCATCGGGGCGCCGCAGGCCGAGGATCATGTCGATCGTCGTCGTCTTGCCCGCGCCGTTGGGGCCGAGCAGTGCGACGGTCTCACCGGGCGCGATCACGATGTCGATCCCGCGAACCGCCTGGACCGAGCCGTAGGACTTGGTCAAACCGCTGGCCCTGATCCCGGCGGACTCGACGTTGCAAGTGATCATGAGTGGCATGGTGATCGCCAATCGGGCTGAGTTGTAGTGAGATCGCTCACAACTCGCGTATGCCTTTTGTCATCATCCGCGGGCATGCCTGGGTGGTGGGTAGAGGTTCAGCTTCCCGAAGGGCGCTCGGGCGACGGTAACGCCCGATCGGTCTGGGCTCGACACGCACTCCGGGCGTCGAAAGCGCGCGCAGATACTCGGCGATCCCGAGCCGTCTGCTCGCCTCCAACAGGCCGTCACTCTCCCTGGCGCCGGCGCAGATCGGGCGCTAGGAGCACTTGCGGCGCGCTCAAGCACGGCGTTCCTGATGTGCACCCAAAGCGGCTCTCTCGGCAAGCGCGCGTCCGCTCCGCGCTCGTGTCTAGATGGGGCTTGCCTTTCATCTACTCAGTGTTACTATGTACTAGTAGTCAGTGTCACTGAGTAGGGGCGGCAATGGGCAAGCAGATGACGGAGGTGCTCAAGGGCGTACTCGAGGGCATCGTCCTCGCGATCTTGTCCAGCCGCTCCGCCTACGGCTACGAGATCACAGCCTGGCTCCGCGATCAGGGATTTGCCGACATCGCGGAAGGAACCGTCTATGCGCTGCTGATACGGATCGAACAGCGCGGTCTTGTCGACGTGGAGAAGGTCCCCTCCGAAAAGGGGCCGCCGCGCAAGGTCTACTCGCTCAATGCAAAGGGCCGGACCGATCTCGAAGAGTTCTGGAGGACCTGGAGCTTCCTCGCTGAACGCATCGAACGGCTCCACCTCGAACCAGCCGGCGACATCGAACAAGGAGTGAAGTGACCATGGCCAACTGGATCGAGACCATTACCGGGTCGCTCGAGCAGAAGAGGCAGTACAGGCGGTACAGGGACCGCATCAAGGCGCTCCCCGAGCCGTACCGCACCGTTGCGAGAGCTCTACAGCGTTACTACATGTACTACGGCGGCGTCATCGACGGCGAGACCGCCATCAAGATGTGGGGCGACTTCGTCGATCTCTGGGAGCGCGCCGCAGCCGACGGCACGCCGGTGCGCGCGATCGTTGGTGACGACCCAATCGACTTCGCCGAGACTTTTGCCCAGGCTTATACCGGCAAACAATGGATCGACAAGGAACGCGCTCGCCTGACCAAGGCGATCGAGGACGCGGAGCGACGGGAACAGTAATGACCACCGACGCAGCCGTTCGCGTGCAAGGACTGGAGAAGTCGTTCAAGAAGCTGGACGTGCTGCGCGGCGTGGACTTCGACGTCGCTCGGGGCAGCGTCTTCGCTCTGCTCGGGTCGAACGGAGCGGGCAAGACCACGGTCGTGCGAATCCTCTCGACGCTGCTCAAGTTCGAAGCGGGAACTGCCAGCGTCAACGGATTCGACGTCGTCACGCAAGCCGCGAAGGTGCGCGCCTCGATCAGCCTCACTGGGCAGTTCGCTGCCGTCGACGAAATTCTGAGCGGGCGAGAGAACCTCGTGCTGGTCGCCAAGCTGCGACACCTCGACGACCCAGGCAGGATCGCAGATGACCTGCTCGCCCGCTTCTCGCTGACCGACGCCGGCGGGCGGAAGGTATCGACCTATTCCGGTGGCATGCGCCGTCGTCTCGACATCACGATGAGCCTGATCGGCACTCCGCCGATCATCTTCCTCGACGAACCGACCACTGGCCTCGACCCCGAGGCCCGCGTTGAGGTGTGGCACGCCGTGAAGGACCTTGCCGGCCAGGGGACGACTGTGCTGCTCACAACGCAGAACCTGGACGAGGCCGAGCAGCTCGCCGACCAGATCGCGATCCTCCACGAGGGTCGGATCATCGTGAACGGGACCTTGGCCGAACTGAAGCAGCTTCTCCCACCGGCGAAAGTCGAATACGTAGAAAAGCAGCCGACGCTCGAGGATGTCTTCTTCGCCATCGTCGGCAACAAAGACGTCCCGACAGACGAAGAGCCGAACAAGAGGTAGGGACACCGATGGACACGCACTTCTTCGACGACACCGCTGTGCTACTGGGACGGTCCCTCAAGCACATCACCCGCAGCCTCGACACGATCATCACGACCGCGCTGATGCCGATCGCGTTCATGCTGTTGTTCGTCTACGTGTTCGGCGGCGCCATCAAACATGGGTCGGGCTCGTACGTGACCTACCTGCTCCCAGGCATCCTCCTCATCACGATCGCCTCAGGCATCTCCTACACCGCGTATCGGCTCTTCCTCGACATGAAGGGCGGCATCTTCGACCGGTTCCAGTCCATGCCGATCGCACGGTCGACTGTGCTGTGGGCGCACGTGCTCACCTCGATGGTCGCCAATCTGGTGTCGATTGCGGTGGTCGTGGGCGTCGCTCTCCTCATGGGCTTCCGCTCGGGGGCCGGGGCGCTTGCATGGCTCGCGGTCGCCGGCATCCTGGGCCTGTTCACCCTGGCGCTGACGTGGCTCGCCGTCATCCCCGGCCTCTCCGCGAAGTCTCCCGATGGCGCGGGCGCGTTCTCTTACCCGCTCATCTTGCTGCCGTTCATCAGTTCGGCGTTCGTGCCCACCGAAACCATGCCCGGCCCAGTACGCGCCTTCGCAGTACACCAACCGGTGACGTCGATCGTCAATTCGATTCGCCACCTGTTCGCCCAGCAGCCAGTCGGCACCGGCATCTGGACAGCCCTCGCCTGGATGATCGGCATCGTCATAGTTGCGTACGTCTTCGCTGTTGTCATCTACCACCACAAGATCTCCTGACGATGCCCCGGCCCTGGCCAATACCGGCAAGCGGGAACTTGCAGGTGCATACAAGAAGCACCGGCTCGGTGTGCGCGATCCAGTCTGATTGAAGCGCATCGCCAAGCTCACAACCTGTGCCGTTGAGCGCCGAAGTGGTTGTTCGGTGCGCGCATAGTGGAGATCGCGGTCGCGTAGTGCCGAACGAATAATCGGCCGATCTGTGGGGCCCGACCCCCGTACGTGAGCGGGCACTCACGATCCTCGGTCAGGTCGTCTGGACTGGAACCTCTGAGGTTGTTGAAGTGGCAGCAGACAGCCAGTACTCTATGCGCCATACGGTAAACGGCCCCGGTGCGAGGGGGGAGCGCCGGGGCCGTTCTTTCTGCCCTCGCTCAGGTTTCGTGGCAGGTGGGACGACCTACTGTCCAACGGTTGATCATGCGGTATACCGTGATGGCAACACGCCCCTTTGCTTATGTCGCATGAGCAAAGGGGTCATGAAGGTGGATCGATCCGTTTTGTAACAAAGCACTCCGTCTCACCCGGATTGGCGCCGGCTCATCATGGCGAAACTTGAAAAGCCCCGCGCGCGGCCACGCCTAGCCTGGCGGGGAGCCCAGCTCCAGCGCCGCGCAGCCACGAGAACCGCTCCAACGCCCCAGATCGCCATGACGAGAAGGTCGTGCCACGGCCAGCTCGACACCCCCTTTTGAGCGATCGAGGCGTCGTAGACAGCGACGATCATGTGCCGGACGGGCAGGTACGACGAGAACTTCGCCAGCCCCGAGTTCGCGGCCAGGGGGAACCACAGTCCAGACAAGAAGAGCAGGACGAAAAAGACGATGCTCGTGACAGGCGCCCCTGCTTCCTGGTTCGGGATCAAGGTACTCACGCCCAGACCGAGAGCGGTGAACGAAGCCGCGCCGACGACGAGGACGACGACGAGAGCTGGGAGGTCTTGCGGGAAGGGGACATTGTATCCGAACCGCCCGATCAACAACACGAGAACCACTTGAACCGCAGAGATCATGAGCGCATTGACCGAAACCGCCGCCATCATGGCCCAGGTGGGAAGCGGTGAAAGGCGCACGCGTTTCAAGAGGCCCATCTCACGCCTCACGACGAGGTTGATGGTCAACATGTTGAAACAAGCGGCCATCACTCCGTAAGCGATGAACCCCGGAACGTAGTACCCGATGAGCAGGCCGCCACCAATGGCGCTGCTGCGCTGGTGCCCTGCGGTCGAGCCGACAAGGACGAGGAAGACGACGGAGAACCCGACCGTGAAGACGGCGCCGATCGGGTTCAGCCAGAAGTTGAGCTGCTCGTAGTACACCTGCCGGCCTGCGAGCCTCAAGTCACTGACTCCGCGAAAGCGGCGCGAAGGAGTCTGACCCCCCATCACGTGTTCCCGATCGTGAGCGAGGCGGCCTCATCATCGGACTCGAAGCCAGTCAATCGCAGATAGACGTCCTCCAGGGTGAGTCGCTCCACGGTCAAGCCCACCACCTCCACGTCCTCCCGGAGGGCCCAGTTCGTGAGGGCGGCCAGCACCTCGATTTCTTTGTCCGTCCTCATCTCGTAGACACCGTTGCTCGAGACCTTCGCCGGGATGGGAAGCGTCGACGCGGCGGCTGCCGGCAGCCGGAACCGGATGGTCGACTCGCCCACGTCGCGGCCCCCCAGTGATTCTGGAGCGCCCTCGGCAACGATCCGACCGGCGTTGATCACCGCGACACGATCCGCGAGTGCTTCCGCCTCGTCCATGTAGTGGGTCGTGAGCACCACCGTCGTGCCCCCGCCCGTCAGTGCGCGGACCACCTCCCAAGCTCCGCGTCGCGCCGAGGGATCGAAGCCCGTGGTGGGCTCGTCGAGGAAGAGCAGGCTCGGGCTCCCGACGATGCCAAGCCCGAGGTCCAGGCGGCGCTGTTGACCACCGGACAGCGACTTCACCCTGTCGTCCGCCTTCTCTGCGAGCCCAACAAGCCCGAGCACCTCGTCAACTGATCGCGGATTCGGGTAGTAGCCGGCATTGCGCGTCAGCGCTTGGCGGACCGACAGGAACGGCTCTACGGCAAGCTCCTGGAGCACGACCCCCATGCGTTCTCGCAGTTCGCGGCTGGTCGCCGGATTCGCCGGGTCAAAACCGAGCACGGCAACGCGACCATGGTCTCGCTTGCGAAAGCCCTCGAGGATCTCGATGATCGTGGTCTTGCCTGCCCCGTTCGGCCCGAGCAGTGCGAAGACCTCGCCCTCGTTCACCTCAAAGGCAACGTCCCTCACTGCTTCGGTCATTTGGTAGGACTTTCCGAGTTGCTCGACGGAGACAACCGGCACGCAACCTCCTTCAACGTCTCGCTACTCGTGCTCACGCTAGGACGTCAGAAACTGGGGACTGCCAGAAACGTTCCGATCGCGACACATGGCGACAAAGGCAAAGAACCGTACCGCGTCGCCGAACATTCCACTGGGTGAACGTTCTGGCGCCGCCAACCCGACGTACTGGGACGGGTGAACCACTACTGGGATTGTCAGACGGCTGGCATACTCAGAAGGTGCCTCACGATCGCGATGTCCAGGCGTTTCATGATCGGGCCGCCACCTATGAAGGCGGGTGGCGCGGTCGGATGCATCACGACATTGCGGCCCGCACGGCCGATCTAGCGCTCACCTCCGGCGACGCACCATGGCGCGTGCTTGATGTCGGCTGCGGAAGCGGCTTCCTCTTGCGGCTCCTCGCCGACCGCTTGCCCGAAGCGAAGGAGCTGGTCGGAATCGACGCCGCAGTGGGGATGATTGCCGCCGCGAAATCGACTGCAAACGACCCCCGCCTGAGTTTTTCCAACGGAGTTGCGGAGAACCTGCCATATCCCGACGAGTCGTTCGACTTAGTGGTCAGCACCACGTCCTTCGACCACTGGGAGGACCAGGGTACGGGGCTCGCCGAGTGCGCCCGGGTCCTTGCTCCGAGCGGTCACTTCGTTCTGACGGACCTGTTCTCCATGTTGCTGGTTCCCACGATGGTTGCCGGTCACCGGGACCGCGCACGGACAAGACGTCGAGCCGAGACTCTCTTAAAGGCCGCCGGTTTCCGTACCATGGAATGGCACCGCCTCTATAGCCTGATCATCGGCACGGTCGAGGCGTCGAAGTGAGGGTGACCACCTAGCCCATGTGCCGGTAGAGGTCACCCGCGTTCAGGTCGGCACACCGAACGACGACCCTAGGCAGCTCGGCGCTCGTGACCGATCGGTGGCTCGGTAACCGGTTCCGACTCCGTCAGGCCCAGGCGAACGTTGCCGGTCGCGGCGCTAGGACCTTAGAAGCTGAGGACTATCGAGGATCTTCCCCAGGACAGATGGCGACAAAGCCGAAGAACCGGATGCGGCCAGCACCGTCTCGCTCTGGCGCGAAGCACAGTCTGTTGGCTGGCGGGACCGTATCGACAGATAATCGTTCGGCGCTCCCTGTTCGTGGAGTGGCAGTTCGTCTGGGCGATGCCCGAGTCCGGGGGGCTGAGCCAAGGTGTACGGGACCATCGTCATCGCCCTAGACGTAGCGGCCTTCTTGCACTAGTGGTCCTCCACCGTTCGCCCGGCCGCACCTTCATCAAACGTGCAACGAGAAAAGCCCTGTTCACATGGGTGACGAAGTCAACGCGCTAGTTTGCTCTGAAGTCACCAAGGGAAACCTCGAGGGCCGTCTCCCAATCGATCGAGTGATCGCGCTCAGACGCGAGCTTGAAAGTGCCTCCTAGGCTAAGTTTCCAGCTCCGCGAAACGCCCCAGAGCGTGCCTAACGGTGCGGTGCGGGTTCTCGCGGGCGAGACGGACGATGAGCTCAACGACCTCGTCATCAAGTGCGTTGTTGGGCACCGCCGCCGACGCGAGGGAACGTCCAGTGCCGAGCCACGAGCTCGCGATGCCAACGCAGCAGCGTAGGCCCTCTCGTATTCGTTAGGCAGTAATTGGCACTAGTCAACTCCTCCAAGATCCGTTATCATCACTTTCTCACGAGCCTGAAGGAGGTGCCCTGATGAACGAATTCCTCATGTTTATAAAGGCGGGCGCCCTCAAACTCGTTGCCTGCTGAACACTCTCAGCAGCGCCTCTTGATCTAGCCGTTTCGCCACTCCACGCGTGCGAACGCGCCCCCCTTCTGGTGCCGTCGCGGCGCCTTGCCTCGACATGAACGTTGTGTCACTCGCATTCCGCTTCCCCGAAAGGAACCCATCGTGAATCCTGGTTTGCTCCAAGCGCTGAAGCGTCAACGCCGAGAAGCGCTCAGTCGCAAGGTTGAGTTCCGACAACGACACAGTCCACAGGAGAGGGCTACGAAAGGCGCCATGCGACCAAGTCGCGTACGCGCAAGGTTTGGGATTGCCCCGTTTCGACGGACAGGTTGATTATGCCGCTTGGGCTTGACTGAGGGCGAGGTCGGCTCCGCGCCTCTCGTACTCAGCCGGCGAGATGTTGCCCAGCGAACTGTGCCGGCGCGTCCGGTTGTAGAAAACCTCGATGTATTCGAAGATGGCTCGTCGGGCGACGGCACGCGTCGGGAGTACGACGCGGTAGATGAGCTCCTCTTTGAGGGTCGAGAACCAGCTTTCCGAAACGGCGTTGTCCCAGCACTGGCCGACACGAGAGAGGGACTGGACGATGTCGTTTTCGTCGAGAAGCTGGCGGAACGCGGCCGAAGTGTATTGCGAACCGCGGTCGGAATGGAAGATGAGTCCAGGTGCCGGCTTGCGCCGGTCGATCGCCATCTGCAGCGCGTCTTTGACGAGCTCGGCGCGCATGTGGTCGGCCATGGCGAAGCCGACGACTCGTCTGGAAGCGAGGTCGATCACCGTTGCCAAGTACAGCCAGCCTTCCCAAGTGCGCACATAGGTGATGCCGCCGCACCAGGCGGTGTCGATCTCGCGAACCCCGATGCCAAAGCTGCGCTTGATGAGGTCGATGGCTTTTGTTTCGGCATCCGGATCTGCGATCGTCGTCTTCTTGAACCGACGCTTGCACCTGCCGACGAGGCCGTTTAGGACCATGAGACGGGCAACTCGTTTCTTGCCCACGCAGATGTTCTGCTCACGCAGCTCGGTTGTGATCCTCGGAGCCCCGTAGGTGCCCCGGGAGGCCTTGTGGATGTGTCTTATCTGCTCGGCGAGCTCGGCATCTGACAGCTGGCGGGGAGAGGGTCCCTGCTTGGACCACTCGTAGTAGGCGGCTCTGGAGACCTCGAGCACCCGGCACGTCATGGCGACGTTGCCGTCCTGCTCAGCCCTCTCCGCCCCGACGAACGGGTAGACGTTCACCGGGTCTCCTTGGCGAAGAAAACTGTCGCGCGCCTCAAGATGTCGCGCTCTTCGCGCAGCACCCTGTTCTCCTTGCGCAGCGCCACCAGCTCAGCGTGCTCTTCTGTCGTGAGCCCAGGACGCCGGCCGGCGTCGATCTCAGCCTGGGCGACCCAGCGGCGCACCGCCGTCTCTCCCAGACCGAGATCACGGGCAACTTCGGCGATCGACTTGCCGCTGGTGCAGCACAGCTGGACCACCTCGGCTTTGTACTCGTCGGTGAACGACCGTCGTGGTCGTCTCCCGTCTCCCATGTTCTCCATGATGGACATCCTTTCCCGGCCTGTCCGGCCGATCGTGGATGTCCGTCAGAACGGGTCAAGCCCAGTTGGGCCCTCTCCTCGTCGAAGCCGGCAACCGACTCCTCATGGGATCCGGCACTGCTCGGTGGACACGAAGCACTGCCCGTAACCTATGAGGGAGGATGTGAAACGTCGCGGCCCTGTCGCCAGCTTGCCCTGCAGCCTTGCGGCGACATGGGCGCGTACCGTCGCGACCTAGGCTCTGCGCGTTCATTAGCACGGTTGGTCTTGTAGCCAGGCTTGCGACCGCTATAAGTTCCCGCGGCCTCTGCAATAAGCGTGCACGTCAGCGAAGCGGCGGACGTTGTCGGCGATGCTCAGGCAGATCGGCAAGGAGTTGATATCGAACTCCGAGGTCGCACGCTCGAGGTGCGTGTGGAGGCGAAGACGTTGCAGCCACAATGGCACCAGAATGCCGAAATCTTGGTTGAGCGGGAACCCCGATACAGCCGAGGGTGGTTTGATTTTGGGCAGGGCGGCGGCAGCCGCCTAGTTTCGACACAATTGTGCGCGTGAACGTTCTCCCGCGATATCAAGCGTGGTATCGTGGCCACGTGCAAGGACGGAATGACGAAGCTCGGCGATCTCAGAACTAGCGAAGCGGTTCTCGCGGGCTCTTTGCGAGATCCCGCGTTCCGGGCAGAGTGGGAGCGGACTGCCGTCGCGCGCGCCCTTGCTTCGCAGGTGGTCGCGTATCGAGTCAAGCACGGTCTGTCACAGCGAGCGCTGGCAGACGAGCTTCACATGTCGCAGCCCCAGGTGGCCCGGCTCGGAGCGGCGATCCACAATCCCGAAATCGAGACGCTACGGCGCGTCGCCAGCGTTCTCGACGTTGAGTTCGACCTGAAGATCCCGCAACGGCAGGAACCGACACTCAGCTCCAGGCCAACCGCGAAGGCCGGGTCGCGCCGTAGTCCTTCGCGTGCTCCTGAGACGGGCTTCAGGGACAGCGACAGTCTCCCAAAGGCTGCAACGGGTTGACATGGGATGAGGCAATAGCATCTAATTCCCCCCTCCGTTTCGCACCCCTCTGACGTGCAAAGCCGCATGTGAGCACACCGTTCACGGCGATATGACTACGGATCAAAAGGTCGGGGATTCGAGTTGAGTTCCTCCGAGCGCGCTGAATAGGTCCAGGTAAACTGCCTTGCCTGCATCGATTCGGGTCGCGTCTCAAACCTCGTCGGAGCGGCGCTTGCCTATGTATTGCTGGAAACCCGGGATCGAAAAGGCGAGTAGCCCGTGCTCGGGCGCATGGACGATACCTTTGCGGATAAGAGCGTCGCGCGTGGGCGAGACCGCAGAGAGTTCGCGATTGAGTACCCGAGCGACGTCGCCGGATCGTACCCGGTCGCCTTCTGCGTCCATGAGATCCGACATGGCGAACAGGTACGTGCGCTCGGATTCCGTCGCGCCTTCGAAACGCGCGCCGTAGATCCCAGCTTCGATCTGGCGTTGCGCGACGGGCTCGCCTGCCACCACGTCCGCGAGAGTGATCCTCTGGATGGCGCCGGCGTGTGCCGCCGCTTCCCAGGCCTCGAACGCGTAGAGCTGGAGGAAGTACGGATACCCACCAGCAACAGCGGAGACCTTAGCGAGCGCGTCGTCGTCCCAGCCCACAGCCTCGGCCGCTGCCGGCTCCAGGACGGCGGCGCGTGCCTCTTGGTCGTGCAGGTTGTCCGTGGGTTCGTAGCGAAACCGCTCGGTGTAGGTCGCGGCCTTGGCTATGTAAGAGCGTAGGTGTGGCAGCCCTGCTCCGATGAAGGCGAAGGGCAGTCGGTCACGCAGATCCTGGGCGACGTGCACGAGTGCGCCGAGACTGGCGAGCGAGATGGCCTGCAACTCATCGACGATTAGCGCGACGCCTAGGCCGTCTTCGTGGGCGGCGTCCGCCAGGGTTCCAAGCACCCTGGCCAGGTCGTTGTAGGTCGGTACGGGCCGATTGCTGGCAATATTGGCGCCGCTTCCAAGCACCTGCAAACCGCCGCCGCGGCCTAGCAGCTGGCCGACGCGGCGCGTCAACTTTGCGCCAGGGCGGAGGTGGGCGGCGAAGCGGTCGGCGACGACGCCGAGCGCCGTGTCGACGGCCAGGCCGCGACGCAACTCGAGGTACGGCGCGTACCAGCCGGCGCCGGCCAGGCGGTCGGCGATCTCTTTCAGCAGGACGGTCTTGCCGACGCCACGCAGGCCCACGTAGATGAGACTGTTTGCCGCGTACCCCGATTCGAGCTGGCTGCGCACGCTCTCGGCGAGAGCGAGTTGGTCGGATCGCCCGACGAGGGCGCGCGGCCGGTCGCCGGCTCCGGGCGTGTACGGGTTCGGCTGGATTGCGGCTCGCGTATTCATACTTGGATAACTATATCGAGTTCTTATACTATAGGACCTATCCCGCAAGCGCGGTTAAGACTGGCCGGGCGGCACACAACCACAACCTGAGCGCGGTGCTCAGCGAACCACGAGCCGGCAAGGCTGCGTCTACCCGCATGCTCAATGGCGAGAACGAACCCGTCCCGAAGCGTCGCACGCAGTTGCACGCCGTCCCGGACGGCCCCGGGAGGTCCCCCTGGACCGGTCAGTTCGGTTGGGGGATCATCCGGATGTAGGGGTTCTGTTCGTTCCAGGTCCCGAAGATCTCCCTCGCCCGCTCGCTGGTGACCGAGGTGGAGATAATGACGTCCTCGCCGTGCTTCCAGTTCACCGGGGTGGCGACCTGGTGCTTCGCGGTCAGTTGCAGCGCGTCGATCACCCGCAACACTTCGTCGAAGTTGCGGCCGGTCGTCATCGGGTAGGCGAGGATCAACTTGATCTTCTTGTCCGGCCCGATCACGAACACGTTGCGCACGGTCAGGTAGGCGGCCGCGGTCTGATCGGCCGGGTCTCCGCTGACG
This sequence comes from uncultured Acidimicrobiaceae bacterium, assembly GCA_963807575.1. Classification (GTDB taxonomy): domain Bacteria; phylum Actinomycetota; class Acidimicrobiia; order Acidimicrobiales; family Bog-793; genus Fen-455. The sequence goes on along the minus strand of CAWECD010000020.1, from coordinate 153,835 downwards.
TCGGCTCCGAGCATCCCGTAGGCCTTGGAGATCTTGAACTCGTCGTCGCCGATGATCGGGAAGTTGGGCGCCATCCCTTGTGTCTCTTCGATGTCTTTCGCCCACCAGGCGTGCCTGTCGACGGAGTCGACGGAGAGCCCGATCACCTTCACGCCTCGGCGGTCGAACTCGGGTTTGATCTTGGCCATGTAGCCCAGCTCGGTCGTACAGACCGGCGTGAAGTTCTTCGGGTGCGAAAAGAGCACCGCCCATGAGTCGCCGATCCACTGATGAAAGCGAATCGGGCCCTCGGTTGTCTGCGCCACGAAATCGGGCGCGACACTACCCAGCTGAAGTGCCATCGTTCTTCCCTTGTCCTTGGCTCCGATACTTCCTCGGCCCCCCAATGGCGCCGGACTTACTTTTACGATAGTAGACATCTCCGCCGCAGCGTGCGCAACGGCCAGGCAAATAGACAGGAGAACGCGACCTTGCAACCAGGGCCACGAGTCTTCGCGCCCTCGTCTGCCCCCGAACAGGAGCATCCTCGATTCATCACACCGGTCCTCAGGTGTCGCACCGGTTGTACTTCTCCGCGGGCGTCCTTGTGTGCGGCGCCTTCCCTGGCCCTAGGGATGCGTCAAGACGTGACGAGCTCAATCCAATGCCTCTCGAGGCCGAAGTGGCACGTTCGCATCGTCCTTCAGTCCTCGACGAGGACGATCCACCATAGTCGCTCCGCATTGCAACACTCATATACGGCTCTGATGATCACCCATTCAGAGCCGCTTGTGTCGCTTGCGTGCTGACTCAGCATCAACCGTATCACCGTCGTGGCACCGACTCCTGACGAGGACACACTCCGGAGAATGTTGCCGACACCGGTCGTCAACCCGTCGATAGCGTGCCACCAGCAGAAACCTAGTAGAGTCAGGTTCACGTCTCAATCAGAACGTGGGCCCTGACCAGGTTGGTGCTTCGCTCATAAGGAGAACCGATGGCTAGTATTCCTTCGTTCCTTGCCCGCCCGCAAGCTGACCCCTCGCCGCTGGCACGTCCCGTCACGCTTGGCGTGATCGTCGGCAATCGGGGCTTCTTCCCGCACCATCTCGCAGCCGAAGGCAGGGAGCTCATCCTGCGGGCCTTGGAAGAAGGGGGCATCCAGGCGATCGTTCCGGATGTCAACGCCACTAGTTATGGCGCGATCGAGTCGCTAGCGGAGGCTCGGCTGTGCGCTGAGGTGTTCAAGGATCACAGTGACCAGATAGATGGATTAATAGTCACGCTGCCGAATTTCGGTGACGAACGGGCCGTCGCGAACACAATAAGGTTCGCAGGCCTTGACGTGCCAGTGCTTGTGCACGCCTTTCCTGACGATCCTGTTCATATGACTATCGACCAGCGACGTGACAGCTTTTGTGGCAAGATGAGCGTCTGCAGCAACTTGCGGCAGTACGGTATACGTTATTCTCTAACTACCCAGCATACGTCCGACCCGACTGGCGATTCCTTCAAAGCTGACTTGGGTGACTTTGTGGCTATGTGTCGGCTTGTTCGGGGACTTCGGCGTGCTCGTATCGGCCTTATTGGTGCGCGTCCAGCGAACTTCACCACGGTGCGCTTCAGCGAGAAGCTGCTGGAGCGTGCGGGCATCAGTGTCGAGACCTTGGACCTATCCGACGTTTTTGGCCGCATCGACCGTCTCGATGCCAATGACAGCGCGATCGAGCTCAAGCGGCAGGCCATCAAAGGGTACAGCAGCTGTCGGCGCGTTCCCGAAGCGGCGGTGACAAAGATGGCAAAGCTGGGCGTGGTGATCGACGAATGGCGGCAGGCCAATCAACTTGACGCGATCTCGATTCAATGCTGGAGCTCGATGCAGGAGAACTTCGGTGTTGTTCCCTGCACGATCATGAGCATGGCGAGCGATGGCCTATTGCCGGCGGCATGTGAGGCGGACGTCACGGGCGCTCTCAGCATGCTGGCGTTGGTCCTCGCCTCAGGCAGCCCCGCAGCCTTGGTGGACTGGAACAACAACTATGGCGACGATCCTGACAAGGCAGTGGTTTTCCATTGCTCCAACCTGCCCAAGACGATCATGGTCGACAAGAGGCCGCGCATGGACAGCAACGCGATTCTCGCCAACACCTTTGGTGCCGAGAACGCCTTTGGCACGATCGTCGGCCGAGTAAAGCCGGGCGCGTTCACGTATTTGCGCGTGTCCACGGACGACACGGCGGGTCGAATGTCCGCTTACGTGGGCGAAGGCGCGTTCACCCACGACCCCCTCGACACCTTCGGCGGCTACGGGGTCGTCCGCGTCCCTCACCTCCAGGAGCTGTTGGCGTACATCTGTGAAAACGGCTTCGAGCATCACGTTGCTCTCGCACAAAGCCGGGTGGCAGGAATTCTCGCTGAGGCGATGGTCAAGTATCTGGGCTGGCCTGTGCACCACCATTCGAAGGAGAGTGTCGCGGTCAGCTGATCCGTCCTGCATCGAAGGCACTCTTCATGGGCGGCCTTCCCCGGCCGGTGTCGCGCCGAAACCACAGGCGTCTTCCGGGGTCAGTGCCCAGCACCTGTAGGCAAGAGTTACGGATCTTCCCGATCGCGTAGCGACCTACCCTGTCGGGCGTCGGTGTGGCGGCTCCGCCGCTTGGGGGCGCGAGCGATCGGTGCGAGGGACGCGCCCGTCAAGGCGACCAGATCTGCGGGCGCGAGCTCGAGCTCGAGCTCGAGGCCCCGCCGACCGCCATTGACGAATACCGTAGGCCAGCCCGAAGCACTCTCGTCGACAATGGTCGAAAGGCGACGCTTCTGGCCGAACGGGCTTATGCCCCCGACCACGTAGCCGGTCGCGCGCTCGGCCGCCGCCGGGTCGTGAACGTACTCGTGCAAGCGGTGAGCGATGCCGCTACGGACGAGGAAGTCGACAGCGGGAGTGGCGACCATCATCTCATCCTGACCGTTCAGCACGCGGCAGTAGTGAACCCTCGACCGGGCGTCCCGGGGCCGGCTCGTCGTGGGCGTCGGCCTGGGCGTTGGCCTGGGATACGGCTCTGCTGGGGACCTCGAGTTCGCGGGACTGGGAGAGGACTCGGACCCAATGCTCACAGCGGCCGGGTCAACGGGCTTGGTCCTAAAAGGGCAACGACTGGGATGTCAGCCGGTGTTTCGCAGCCCGGCGGCGATCGCGTTCACCGTGATGAGGAGCGCCCGCCGCAACTCCGGTTCCTCGGAGCCAGACCGGTGCCTTCCGAGCAGTTCGACCTGGAGGTAGTGGACCGGCCGGAGATAATCGGCGCGCACCGCGAGGGTTCGCCGCAGGAGGGGCCTCGCCTCAATCAGAGTGGACTCGCCCGTCAGATTGAGAATCTCGGCAACGGTACGCGCATGCTCATCGGCAATCTCCTCGAATATCGCATGCTTGTCATGCTCGACAAGTGACTTGACATATAGCCACGCGATGTCCATGTCGGTCTTCGCGAGCGTCATCTCGACGTTGCCGACAAAGGTCCTAAAGAAGGGCCACCTCGCGTACATCTCACCGAGAGCCTGCCCTGCGCCCCTTTTGCGCGCCGCCGCGAGCCCGGACCCGACGCCGAACCACCCCGGGATGATCTGGCGGGACTGAGTCCACCCGAACACCCAGGGAATCGCCCTAAGCGCAGCCAGGTCTGACCCCGACTCAGGGCGATAGGCAGGCCGTGAGCCGAGATTCAACTCGTTGAGCTCGGCCACCGGTGTCGAGGACATGAAGTACTGAGCCAAACCCTCGTTCCCGAGCAGCTTGCGATAGGCACGCTCGGCGACCGAGGAGACCGCTTCCATGACCTCATGCCAGCGATCGGACGCGGTGTCAGTGCCCAGCGACGAGCTGTGGAGGAGGCTCGACTCAATCACCGCGGCAAGGCTCGCCTCGAGATTCTCCCGCGCAAGCTCCGCGAGGTTGTACTTGTCGGAGATGACCTCTCCCTGCTCGGTGACCTTGAGGAACGCTTCCACAGTTCGCTCCGGCTGAGCCAAGATCGCCTCGGCTGACGGCCCACCGCCTCGTCCGACTGTCCCTCCCCGGCCGTGGAACAGTCGCAGTGCAACGCCGTTGCGCTGGGCGACGTCCCGCAGCACGCCTTGCGCTTTGTAGATCTCCCACTGGGAGGTCGTGATACCAGCGTCCTTGTTCGAATCGGAGTAACCGACCATGACCTCCTGGACGTCTCCGCGCGCCGCGACCACCGCTCGATAGCTCGGATCCGAAAGAAGTTCCTCAAGCAGAGCACCCGAGCCGCGTAGCTCGGCCACGCGTTCGAAGAGCGGGACGATGCCTATCCGGGCCCAGCGCCCACGCGAATCGATCAGCCCGGCCTCGCGCGCAAGCACGACCGTGGCGAGAACATCGTCGACCCCTTCGGTCATCGATATGACGTAGCTCTCGATCACTCCGTCACCGAAGCGGTTGAGCGCGGCCGCGACCGACTCAAAGGTCGCATAGGTCGTCGCAGCTCGTGGCGAGAGCGCGAAGCGGGAAACTCCTAGGGGCCGTGCGCTGCTCAACTCCGTCCGCAGCACGACGCTTCGTTCGGAGCGGTCAAGCTGCCCATACGGTCTCGGGAGCTCTCCGAGTTGATCGAAGATCTCGCCGAGCACCTTGTGGTGCGCTTCAGCATTCTCACGCACGTCGAGGGTTGCAAGGTGGAACCCGAAGGTCCTGACGAGACGACCCATGCGACGCAGAAGCCCCTCGGCGATGGCCTCGCCTCGATTGGCTGCGAGGGAGTCACTCAACAGCTGCAGCTCATCGATGAATGGCTCTAGGTCCGCATAGTCCTCGCCGGGCACGTGCGCTGTGCCCGCTGCCAGTCGTGCTCGGGTGTTGACAAGCCGCTGGCGCATGTAGGAGCACTTCAGCCGGTACGGCTCCTCCGCGTCGAGGCCCATGTAGCGGTCGTACACCCCCGGTAGCGAGACGCGGTCCGCCTCCAGGCTCGCCAAGAGCGCGCCGGAGACGTCAACTATCGCCGTCGAGTTGGAGAGCGTCCGCGTCAGTTGGTCGACGAGCCCGACGAGCTTTCGGAATCCAAGCTCGTGTTGCATGAGCAGCACATCGGTCGTGACAGCCGGGGTGACCGATGGGTTGCCGTCGCGATCGCCGCCGACCCAAGAACCGAAGCGAAGGGTAGAAGTTGAGAAACCAAGGACGATGCCGTGCCGGGCGAGTTCGTCATCGAGGTCCTCGAGGAGCGTTGGCACGGCGCTGTCATAGAGCTGGGACAGGTAATAGAGGACGTTCTGAGCCTCGTCCTCGGGTCGCAGACGACCGACTCGAAGCTCGCTCGTCTGCCACAACAGCAGGATCGTCTCGCGAAGCCGACCGACGAGTCGCCTCTCCTCTGCCGGTGTCGGATCGGCTCGAAGCGCTTGCACAATGTGCGCCACATCGAGGAGTTTCGACAGAACCGAACGGCGCGCCGACTCGGTCGGGTGTGCCGTGAACACGGGACGGAACTCAAGGCGCGAAAGGGCTGCCGCGACGCTTTCTCGGTCGATCCCCTGCTCCGCGATTCGGTCCAGAGTGACCCTCAGCCAGGTTCGCTCCGCTCGCCGGGCCTGGCTGAGCTCTGCCGCGCGGTGGACCTGCTCGGTGACGTTGGCGAGCTGGAAGTAGGCGGCGAACGCACGCGCGAGGAGAAGTGCCGTGCCTGTCGGGACGTCCGGAAGTTGATCGGCGAGTCCGCCACTTCGCGCCTGTTCGCCCTCTGACCACTCGAGTTTGGCGACGCCTCGAATCTGTCCTACGAGGTCGAGGAATGCCTGACCTTCGACACGGGCAAGCTCATCGCCGAGCAAGGAAGCAACGAGACGGATATCTCGCCGCAGTGCGGCGTGGCGCTCCTCTGTCGGGGCGGCGTCGTAGGAGGTGATGGGGTCTCGCACGTAGGTCCGAGCGTCAGGCGACTCGCCCGTCTCTTGCGGCACGGACGGATCGTACCGACCGTGGCGCACAAACTCGTCCCCGCCGGCTCCAACCTGATTGACGACCCGACGTGACCCTCACCCGCTCGCCGGCTGCACCCGGGCGCGCTCAATACGCGGCGGGCACTTGTGCAGCCGCGACAGCCACGACCTTGGCCGACGTGATTCGGAGGAGATCGGCGGGCTTGATCGGAAAGACAGCCCTCGGCGTGCCGGCTGCGGCCCACACGAGGGCGTGATCGAGCAGGTGCTCGTCGAGATAGGTGACGAGAGGCTGGCTGTGCCCCACGGGTGGGACGCCTCCGATGGCGTACCCGGTGCGGGCCCGCACAAAATTGCCGGTGGCCTTCTCCACCTGCTCACCGACGACCTGCGCCAGGCGAGGCTCGTCAACGCGGTCTGCACCCGACACCAGGACCAGCAGCGCCTCGTCGGCAGCGACGGAGCGGAAGATCAGTGACTTCACGATCTGGGCGACATCACAGCCCAAGGCGGCTGCAGCCTCTACCGCTGTCCTGGTGCTCTCGGGCATCTCCTTCACGGCGCTTGTGACGCCGAGACGGAGGAGCTCCTCGGCGACCCGGGATGGGCCACGGCTCAGCTCTTCCATGTCGATCTTCTTAGCTCAGCAACGCGCACAAGGTCCACCAGCTATGACAGCCTTTCGGACCGGGACCCCACTCGAGCTGCCCGCAAGGCTGGCAGCGCACAGGCTGAACGCTCTCGACCCACCGCTGGCCAGAGGCGCGCCTTCCCGATATGGTCGCCCGACGGGCCTGCGATAGGGTTGATGCACCGGTCCGATCTCCAAAGTTGGAGCCGTCCGCCGTCCTTCTGTCACCGTTTCACTAGAAATGGGGCAGTAGTCCGACAAGCCAAGGAGACAGCGTGTACGAACGCCAGTGGGTCTGCGTTGATGGCAACGAGGCCGCTGCCCGCGTCGCCTACGCCCTCTCGGAAGTGATCGCGATCTACCCGATCACGCCGGCGTCGCCTATGGGTGAGCTCGCCGACGACTGGGCAACCGCAGGCAAAGAGAACCTCTGGGGACAAGTGCCCGATGTCATCGAGATGCAATCGGAAGCCGGCGCGGCGGGCACCTTCCACGGTGCTTTGCAAAAGGGAGCCCTGGCCACGACGTTCACCGCGTCGCAGGGCCTTTTGTTGATGGTGCCCAACATGTTCAAGATCGCCGGAGAGCTGACTCCGGCGGTGATCCATGTCGCCGCCCGCACGATCGCGACTCATGCCCTGTCGATCTTCGGCGATCACTCTGATGTGATGCACGCCCGGACTACAGGCTGGGCCATGCTGGCAGCTAGCTCGGTCCAAGAGGCCCAGGACTTCGCCCTGATCGCCCACGCTGCGACCCTGCGGGCGCGCGTGCCGTTCCTCCACTTCTTCGACGGTTTTCGAACCTCCCACGAGCTGGCGAAGATCGCCCTGCTCTCGACCGAGGACATGGCCGCGCTCATCGAAGATGACGCGATAATCGAGTTCCGCGGCCGGGGAATGAACCCTGACAGTCCCGACGTGAGGGGCACGGCACAGAACCCCGACGTGTTCTTTCAATCTCGCGAGGCATCGAATCCCTATCACCTGGCCGTCCCTGGGATCGTGCAGGCAACGATGGACACTCTCGCACAGAGGACAGGACGCTCATACAGCCTCGCTGAGTATCACGGCGCTCCCGACGCCGAGCGGGTCGTGGTGCTCATGGGCTCTGGCGTCGGCGCGGCGCGCGAGGCGGTTGACGCCCTCGTCAAGGACGGGGAGCGGGTGGGGATGGTGACCGTCCGCCTCTACCGGCCTTTCCCGGCTGAACAGTTCGTCTCCGCCCTTCCGCCGAGCGTCCGCTCGGTCGCCGTGCTCGACCGCACCAAGGAGCCCGGCGCTGTTGGCGAGCCGCTTTATCTCGATGTTCGCGCGGCGGTGGCCGAGGCGATGGAAGACGCGGAACCGGCCTTCAGTGAACGGCCGCGGATCATCGGAGGCCGTTACGGGCTGTCTTCCAAGGAATTCACACCGGCCATGGCCAAGGCCGTTCTCGACGAGTTGAGCAGCGATCGGCCCAAGCGTCACTTCACTGTCGGCATCTTCGACGACGTGACGTCGCTGAGCCTTCCTTGGGACAAGGACTTCCGCCCGGCGAGGCCAGCCAACGAAGTCCAGGCAGTGTTCTTCGGACTGGGATCTGACGGCACCGTCGGCGCCAACAAGAACAGCGCCAAGATCATCGTCGACGCGACCGACGACTTCGTGCAGGGCTACTTCGTGTACGACTCGAAGAAGTCAGGCGCCATGACCGCCTCGCACCTGCGATTCGGGCCCGAGCCCATCAACTCGACCTATCTCATAAGCGACGCCGACTTCGTCGCCTGCCATCAGTTCGGCCTTCTCAGCCGCGTGGACATCCTCGATGTCGCCAGGGACGGAGCGACCTTCCTGCTCAACAGCCCCTACGGGCCACTGGAGGTGTGGGACCAGCTGCCGGGCAGAGTGCAGCACCAATTGCAGGACAAGCACATCAAGTTCTGGGTGATCGATGCGAACAAGGTCGCGGTTGAGGCCCAACTGGGCGGCCGGATCAACACAGTGATGCAGCCGTGCTTCTTTGCCCTCTCGGGGGTGTTGCCGGCCGAAAAGGCGGTGACCGAGATCAAGGCCTCGGTCACCAAGGCTTACGGCAAACGGGGTCGCACCGTCGTGGAACGCAACTTTGTGGCCATCGACGCGGCACTTGCCAACATGGCCCAGGTGGAGATCCCCGAAGAGAAGACCGCCTCCGGATCGATCGGCGTCGCTGTCCCCGAGTCCGCCCCGGACTTCGTCCGGCACGTGACCTCAATGCTCATGGACGGTCAGGGCGACCTCTTGCCCGTGTCCGCTCTTCCGGCGGACGGGCGCTTCCCATCAGGGACCACTCGCTACGAGAAGCGGGCCCTCGCGTTGGAGATGCCGATGTGGGACCCGGACATCTGCATCGACTGCGGCAAGTGCACGATCGTCTGCCCGCACGCAGTCATCCGGATGAAGGTGTTCCCTCCCGAAGCGCTCGTCGGGGCCCCTGACGGGTTCTTGTCAAAGCCTTTCCGTTCCAAGGATCTGCCCGGTCACCACATGTCCCTCCAGGTGGCAGTTGACGACTGCACCGGCTGCGGTGTCTGTGTCGACGTGTGCCCGGCGAAGTCCAAGACCGAGGCCAAGCACAAGTCAATCAACATGGAACCTGCGCTCGGGCGTCGCGAGCGGCTGCGGGATCACTGGGACTTCTTCCTGTCCATCCCGGAGCTGGACCGCTCCCTCCTGCCCCACGATTCGGTGAAAGGCTCGCAGACCCTCCAGCCACTGTTCGAGTTCTCCGGAGCTTGTGACGGTTGTGGGGAGACGCCTTACCTGAAGCTGGCCAGCCAGCTGTTCGGGGACCGCATGCTGGTGGCCAATGCCACGGGCTGCTCTTCGATCTACGGCGGCAACCTGCCGACAACTCCCTGGGCGACGAACGCCGAAGGGCGCGGGCCGGCTTGGGCCAACTCACTGTTCGAGGACAACGCCGAGTTCGGCCTCGGCATCCGGCTCGGTCTCGAGGCGCAACAGACAGGGGCTCGTGCCCTGCTCAGGTCGCTCTCCTGGGAGGTGGGCCAGGAGTTGGCCGGCTCCATACTGGACGCCGTTCAGGATGAGGAGGAGGCGGTGTTCGCCCAGCGGCGACGCGTCGCCGATCTCGACGAGAAGTTGGGCCAACTGGTGGCTTCCGGCGACGACGCCGTTGCACTGCGCGCCCGCCATCTGCTGGCATTGACGAGCGCCTTGGTCCGCAAGAGCGTTTGGATCTTCGGCGGCGACGGTTGGGCCTACGACATCGGCTTTGGTGGTCTCGACCATGTCCTGTCCTCCGGCCGCGACGTGAACATCCTCGTGCTCGACACGGAGGTCTATTCGAACACCGGTGGCCAGGCGTCAAAGGCCACGCAGCGGGGTGCAATGGCCAAGTTCGCTGCGGCCGGCAAGGAGTCGGCGAAGAAGGACCTCGGTGCGGTGGCTCGCTCTTATGGCAACGTGTACGTCGCCCAGATCGCCATCGGGGCCAACGACACGCAAGCGACCAAGACTCTGCTCGAGGCCGACGCCTATCCCGGAACATCGCTGATCATCGCCTACTCGACCTGCATTGCCCACGGCATCGAGATGGCCACGTCGATGACGCACCAGAAGGACGCTGTCCGGTCCGGCTATTGGCCCTTGTACCGGTTCCATCCGTCCCAGGCCGAGGCGGGCCAGCCCTTCCAGCTCGACTCCAAGGCACCATCGATCCCGCTCGCCGAGTTCACCGCCAGCGAGGCCCGCTATGCCACGCTGGCCCGGACTTACCCTCGCCAGGCGGCTCGCCTGTCCGAACTGGCCCAGGCCGATGTGATCGAGCGGTGGCGGTACTACGAGCAGCTGGCCACGGTGCAACGCTCTGTTCCCCAGATCGCGTCCGACGTGGAAACCGAAGTGGACTCAGGTGTTGAAGGTCGCAAGAAGGAAGGGGCCGAGTGATGACCGCACCGGACTCGGTGGACCTGAGGACGTCCTATCTGGGTCTCCAGCTGTCGTCGCCGATCGTCGCGTCGGCGGGGCCGTTCACACGAGACGTCAAAGGGGCCAAGGCGCTCGCCGACGCAGGTGTGGGCGCGCTCGTCCTGCCGTCACTGTTCGAGGAGGAGATCGTCGCCGAGGAGGTCAGGCTGTCACTTGCTCTCGAGGCAGGAAGTCAGCATTTCGCCGAGGCGCTCGACTACTTTCCTGCCGTCACTAGCTTCACGAGCACGGCCGACCAGTACCTGGAACGGCTCGAGCAGACCAAGAAGGCTGTAGAGGTGCCGGTGATCGCAAGTCTGAACGCTTCGTCCACTGGCGGCTGGGTGCGCTACGCGAGGCTTCTCGCCGAGGCTGGCGCGGATGCCCTCGAGCTGAATGTGTACCGGGTCCCCACCGACCCGCAGTTGACCGCGGCGCAGGTGGAGGACGCGGACCTGGCACTGGTAGCCAATGTGTGCGCCAGCGTGTCACTGCCAGTTGCGGTGAAGCTCTCCCCGTACTACTCGTCCATGGCCGGCTTCGCCTCCAGAGTGGTGGAGGCCGGCGCCTCGGGACTGGTCCTGTTCAATCGCTTCTACCAGCCCGACTTGGACCTAGAAACAATGGACGTCGTGCCCAAGGTGGAGCTGTCCCGGGCCTGGGAGCTGCGCTTGCCGCTGCGCTGGATCGCCATCTTGCGCCCCCAGCTGGGACGGGGCGTGTCGCTGGCCGCCACGTCGGGGGTTCACACCGGATCCGACGTAGTCAAGGTTCTCGCAGTGGGCTCGGACGTAGCGATGATGACATCGGCCATCCTCCAGTTCGGCCCGACGCACGTCAGCTCGGTCGAGTCCGAGCTGCGCTCCTGGCTGGCCGAACACGAGTACACCTCGGTCACTGAGCTACGCGGCTCGGTGTCCCAAGCGAACTCGATCGACGCGAGCGCGTTCGAGCGGGTCAACTATCTGAGGACCTTGCACTCCTGGACCTAGGGTGACGGGCATCCGGTCCTGGGCTGGATCGAGGCCGACTTCACGCCCCGGGCTGGATCTAGGCCGACTTCACGTGGGAGATCGCAGGTGAGTTCCATGACGACACGACCTTCAAACCGACGCAACGACGTGGTCGTCCGACATCTCGTCGAGCGCGACCTCGACCAGGCCGACCTGATCTTTCGCACTGCGTTCGGCACCTTCACGGGAGCGGCCGAGCCCGAGAGGTTCTTCGGCGATACCGACTTGGTGCGAACTCGCTGGCGGGCCGACCCGACGGCGGCCTTCGCAGCCGAGCTGGACGGCGAGCTCGTCGGCTCGAATCTCGTGACGAACTGGGGCAGTGTTGGTTTCTTCGGGCCTTTGACAGTGCGGCCCGACTGCTGGGACCGCGGCATAGCCAAGCAGCTGCTCGAGCCGACGATGGACCTATTCGCATCGTGGAAGACGCGCCACGTGGGGCTCCTCACCTTTGCCGAGAGCCCGAAACACGTCGGCCTCTACCAGAGCTTCGGGTTCTGGCCCCGGTACCTGATCGCCGCGATGGCCGCGCCCGTGGTCGCACCGGTGCCGGCGGGCGCGCCGGGGCGGGCGGTCGCCTACACCCGGTTCTCCGAGGTCGCGTCGCACGACCGCGCCGGCCTGACAAGCAGTGTCCGTGAGCTCACCTCCGCCGTGTTCGACGGCCTGGATGTCACGCGGGAGATCGACGCGGTGCTCAACCAGAATCTCGGCGAGACGGTGCTCATCTCCGACGCCTCGGGCCTGCAGGCAGTGGCGGTATGCCACATCGGTCCCGGAACCGAGGCCGGCAGCGACACGTGCTACGTGAAGTTCGGGGCGGCAAGGCCCGGTCGCAAAGCGGCCCGGTCGTTCGGCCAGCTCATCGACGCGTGCCAGGATCTCGCCGCGACCTCGGGTGTCTCGGTCCTCTCCGCCGGGGTCAACTTCGGACGGGAAAGGGCCTACGCCGCACTTCGGCAACGTGGGTTCCGGGCCCAATTCCAGGGCATCGCGATGCACCGGGGAAACGAGCCCGGCTACGACAAGCCCAACTGCTACGTGATCGACGACTGGCGCTGATGTCACCGCCGCCTGCCGAACGGCCGACCGGACGGCCTGCCGAAACGCCAGCCGAACCACCGTCCGAACCGACGGGCTCGTCCACGCCGTCAACGGAGCCGTCCGACGACTGGACGTTTCGCGTCGACGGTCTCACAAAGCGGTTCGGCGCAGTTGTCGCCAACGACGCCATCACGCTCCGCGTCGAACCGGGCGAGGTCTACGGACTTCTCGGCCCGAACGGAGCCGGCAAGTCCACGCTCGTGAAACAGACCATCGGCCTGTTGAAGCCGACCTCCGGTCGCATCACACTCGGTCGCTTCGACCTCGTCGCTGATCCTGATGCGGCACGGCAACTGTGCTCGTACCTGCCGCAAGTTCAGATGCCGATCGACTCGTTTCACGTCTCGGAGGCGATCGAGCTGGCCGGCCGCATTCGGGGCGGCAGCGCGACCGACGTCCGGGGACGCACGGCGTCGCTGATCACCACCCTCGATCTCGGCGAATGGAAGAACGCTCTCGGGCGCAGCTTGTCGGGCGGTGTAAGGCGTCTCGTCGGGTTCTGCATGGCAGTTGTGCGTCCTGGGCGCGTCGTGATCCTCGACGAGCCGACCAACGACGTAGACCCGCTGCGCAGGCGTCTTCTATGGGAAGAGATTCGCGCCCTCGGCGCGCACGGGTGCGCCGTGCTGCTGGTGACCCACAACGTGCTCGAGGCCGAGAAGTCGGTCGACCGCCTGGCAGTGATCCACAAGGGCCGGCTCCTGGCGGAAGGCACGCCGTCCTCGATGAAGACGGCCGACCGGTCGCAGCTTCGCCTGCAGCTGATGCTCGCACCGGGAAGAGCCACGCCGGCCCTTCCGCCGTGGGCCGGTCCGGCGGTACGGGTCGGCAACAACCTCGTCACTACGATCGCCGAGGCCGACGCGTCCGTCGCGATCGCCTGGGCGGCAGAGATGACCAACGCGGGCTCAGCGGAGGAGTACGCGCTGGGTGCGATGACCCTGGAGGACGCGTACATCAGGCTCACCTCCCACATGTCCGACGACGGAGACGACGACGAAGATGGCTGAGGTCCTGCCTGCCTCGGTCATCGTCCCCCACGGCACGGTCGAACGCGGGGCGAAGCACTGGTTGCACGACTACGCGGTGATGGTGCGGTGGCATCTAGCCGACTTGCGGATGTGGCTCGTGACTCTCACGGCAGTCCAGCTGCTGTCGGGCGTGGGATTCGTGCTCGGCATCTCCCTGTTCTTCTCCCACATCCCCATGACAGCCGCCCTGTTCGTGTCGACCGGCGTGCCCGTCATCAACCTGCTGATGGTCGGGATGATCCTCGGGCCCCAGCTCGTGGCCGACCAGAAGTCCAACGGGAGCTACGAGTATCTGCGCTCGATGCCAGTCAGCCGGTCCGTGACCGGCGCCGCGTGGTACACGGTCTGCCTCATCGGGGGCGTGCCGGCGATGATCGTCTCTCTCGGCGTCGCGCGACTGCGCTACGACCTGCCGCTGCACGTATCACCGATGATCGTCCCGGCCGTCCTGCTCACCTCGTTCGCCGGCACGATGCTCGGCTACGCCATCGGGCACGCGATCGGCAACCCGATGGCGACGAGGCTGATCACTCAACTGCTCGTCTTCGTCGTCTTCGGCTTCGCTCCTGTCATGTTCCCCCTCTCCCAGATGCCGCGCTGGCTCGGTGCTGTCAACTGGTGGCTCCCGTTCCGTCACATGGCCGTCGTCACGCGCTCAGCGCTCACACCGGGCGTCCATACAGCAGTGATGTCCGCGTACGTCGTGCTCGGTGTGTGGGCGGTCGTCTGTGCGGCACTAGCCGGACGGGCGCTCGGACGGCGACCATGACCGCCGGCGTCCTCGCAAGCCGCCCCAGGCACCTGCCGCAATCAGAGCTGCGCTCTGGGATCGGCTACTGGGTTGCCAGCCTGGTCACGATGATGCGCTTCGATTACGGCCGCATGCGCCAATGGGCAGCGATGATGGTGGTCATCCAGACCATGATGGGGGCCGGCATGGCGCTGCTGTACGGGTTCTTCTACCCGCACATCACCGCCATGAGGGCCCTGTACATCACGACGGGCGCACCAACACTGGCGCTCATACCGCTCGGCTTCGTGATGGTCCCGGGCACGGTCGCCCAGCAGAAGCTCGAGGGAACCTTCGACTACATCTGGTCGCTGCCCGCACCAAGGAGTGCCCAGGCCGCCTCCACCTTCGTGCTCTATGCCCTCCTCGCGCTCCCTGGTTCGGTTCTCGCCCTCCTCGTGGCTGCGTGGCGCTACGACGTGCACCTGTCGGTCTCGCCGCTTCTCATTCCCGCCGTCCTGGTCTGCGCGCTGATGGCGACCACAGTCGGATACGGCTTGGCACTGGCCATCCCCAACCCCATGGTGACCAATGTCGTCACCAACGCACTGATGTTCGTCGTGCTGTTGTTCTCTCCGATCGTCTATCCGGCGTCACAGCTGCCCGTCTGGCTCGCCACCGTCCACTACTTCTTGCCCTTCTACAACATGGCTGTCGTCATTCGAGCCGGGCTCACCTCCGGCATCGCGGCTCACGTGGCAACCTCGTTCCTCGTCCTGGCGGCATGGACCGTAACCGGCGCCGCGGCGACGGCATGGGTCGTCGGCCGCCGTCGCTAGAGGGAGCGGCGAAACCAGCGAGCAACCTCGGTCATGAACGGCTGATCTAGTTCGATCCGTTTGTCGCAGGCGTCCCAGAGTTCTCGCGCGAACGTTGGTTTCCCGTTGGCTTTGGACTTAGAAAGTGTGGGGCACCAATACTCAGATCGCGCTCGCCGGAGCGCCGGGTGCAGGCCGGCCCCCCGGCATTCTCGTCGCGTCCTCTCGCGGAATCAGCGGTGCATGTCATTGATACCAGTGTCAATAATCTGCATCGTCATCTCGTGCCATCCAAGACGGACGCCCAGACAATCGAGTCTTTCCATCTTCTCTTCCTCCAGGTCCTGACTGCATCGCGCCAGGACTGGTTCGTCCTGAAGGGAGAGGCAAACATCAGGTACTTCTTCGGGAGCGACCGGTACTCGAACGACCTCGACCTGGACATCATCGAACGCGAAGCCTGGTGGGTCGCCGAAGCTGTCGACAAGGTTCTCGACGGTAGGGCACTTGCCTCCCTCATGCGGAGTTCCGGCATCGCAATGTCCGTCACGCGCCCGAAGCAGGCGGACACCACCAGGAGATGGAAGATCCAGCTCGCACGGGTCGGAGATACCGAACCCAGGCTCCCCACGAAAATCGAGTTCTCGGCGCGGACGGAGTTCGGAGGACCGTTCGTCCTGGAACACGTTCCGGACACGATCGTACGACCATATGGCCAGCGTGCACCTTTGGTTCAGCACTACGGGGTAGCAGTCGCCATCCGACAGAAGGTCGCCGCGCTGGCGCTCCGGAGCGAGACGAAAGCTCGGGACGTGTTCGACCTAGAGCTGCTGTTTCGCCTGCACCGTGCGGAATCGTCCTCGAAGCCAATCGAGTCCGAACATGCCAGGCAAGCAGCTCAAAAGGCGTACTCGATCCCCTACGTGAGCTACCGGTCTGAGGTACTGCCTTTCATGGACTCAGACGTCCTGGAGCTTTACGAATCCGAGGAAATGTGGGAGTCCATGCGCGAAACCGTGGTCCTGCATCTCGACCAGATGGCCGACGCGATCAAGCAGGGCGGTGAGAAGTGAGGACGGCACAGTTGTACGCGACACTCGAACAACTCGAAAGGCCGGTAGTCACGACGCGAGAAGCCTCCGTCGCTTGGAGTCTCGACCCCTCCGCCACGACTCACGCCCTCACGAGGCTGGCGGCGGTGGGTCTCGTGAAGCGGCTACGCCACGGCGTGTGGCAGATCGGCAGCGGAAAAATTGACCCACTACTCGTGCTACCCGTACTCACGCAGCCATATCCGAGCTACGTCTCGCTGTGGAGCGCCCTATTCGGTCACGGGATGATTGAGCAGATCCCCCGCTCGGTGTACGCGGTGTCGCTCGGCGGGGCTCGGAGTGTCAAGACTGAAGCCGGTGAGTTCCGTATCCACCACGTCTCCCCCGATCTGTACGGGGGGGCCGAGGGTGGCGCGAGCTTACGGGCTGGCACCGCTACCCCGGAAAAGGCGCTGTTCGACACTGTCTACCTGCTGTCGGCGCGTTCCGGCACTGTGTCTCTTCCGGAGCTGGAGCTTCCCGACGGTTTCGACGCGACAAAGGACTGGTGGTGGGTCGATCGCATCCCGGCAGACCGTCTCCGGACGATGGTTTCAAGGGAGCTCGACCGCATTCTTGTGAGCGCGGCCGGACGGCCGGCGGCCTGAGGCCGTGTTGGCGGCCACGCTGTTTGCATATGAGCCGATGATGCTCCGTGAGCACAGCTCGGCAGGCCACTCGAAGTTCTTGCCAATTTCGCCGACCCCACAACTAGCCTGGAGACGTGCTGTCAGTGAGCTGCTCCTCTGCCTCCTGTATGAACATGGTGTGTGCGACACCCCGATCGCTCTTCAGCGGTCGATGATGTTGCCGAGATTCTGAGGAGCCCTGCCATGGCGAGCTCGGGTCCTGTCGGACAAGGCCAGATGGGCTCTGAGCTCGGCTGGACCAAGGGCGATCCGCAGCGGAAGATATGGGGCCTGAGCCATACTCACCTGGCAAATGCCATAGAGCTGTTCTCGAAAGGCCACGGCGAGGGAACGGGTGACTCGCCGGTGCAAGAGGCGGCCGCCGCGTGGACGGGCTTTGCGTTCTTGGCAGAGCTAGGCGAGCGACCCGAGTTGACACGTCCCCTGGCGGTCGCGTGCGAGGACTTCGTGAAGGGACTGACCGAAGCAGACCAAGAGCGGACGATCCGCGGGTATTCGGCCATTGAGACGATCGTCAGCCGGATTCGCGCCCAGTTCGGGTACGACCTCGGCCGATCATGGAACAAGCAAGGGATCGACGTTGAGTTCGACCAGTTGATCGATGCTTCGGCGCTGCTGGTCGACCGGCTCGAGCATGAGAACCTGACCGACACTGATATGGAGAACACCTTCGAATTGGCGGTCAAGATAGCCCACGGTTGGACTCGGCTGGTGAACGGAAGCTACTTCCTCTTGTACTCCGAGCCGTACTCGCGGGCGGCGGCGGGCGTCGTCTCAGGCATGGGTGATGGCGATCTGGAGCGCGTTCGGGCCGGAGTCGAGCAGCTGGTCGAGCTCGGTGCGCGACTGTCCGGGGGCTCGACAACGATCGTCGAGGGTGAAAGGCCCCGAAAGGGTGACCCTGTCGAGTTCCCCAATGCGGTGCCGGGCGGCCACTATGTCGCTGCCGCTGACGGGCACCCCGTGGAAGGCAGTCCCGAACGATGGTCGGTTGACGTTGTCCTCTCGGACCCTCGGGGCAGCTGACCGCGCAACACTGCGCACCCCGGAACGTCAGGTGATATCGGAGCGCAAGGTCGTGAACGTGCCTATGAACGCGAGCGCGACGCCGTAGATCAGGAGCATTGCGGCACCACCCCACCAAGGCAGCAGTTGGCTGGTGCCGCCACCGAAGTTCGTCCGAGCAGCGTCCTCGAGTGCTGTGGCGGCCTGTCCTGGAAGGTACTCGCCGATCGTTGGCCAGATGGCCCCGATGATCGCCTCCACGACCAGGGTGAAGACCAGGCCCACAACGATTGCAACGATCTGGTTCTTCAACAGTGCACCGAGACCTAGGCCATAGATCGCGAAAAGGCCCGTCCCGAGCATCACACCCGGCGCGATCCTCGACCAGTCGTGCCACATGTTGTGCGTCGTGGCAACGTAGTAGACGCCGTGCTGAACACTACAGAGCGCCTGCGACATTCCCTGGCTCACGCCCACCGGCGTCAGGCAGGAATGCACCTTCATGCCGACCAGCACGAAGCCCAGGATGAGCCCCGTCAGCATGGTCAGCACGCCCAGCACGAGACCGCCCCCGAACCCGATCCCCAGCTTGGCCATGACCACACGGCCTCGGCGCGGTTCGGCGAGAAACGTCGGGGTCACCGTCTTGTGCCGGTACTCACCCGTGATGATGATCGCGCCGAGAATCAGGGCGAGAATCCGCGAGACGTCGAGCACAGAGAACACGTTCACGAACCACTGAGAAGACCCATGGGGAACGATGCCGGCGCTGCCGCCGTGTCGCCCGCCGGGGGCCAGAGCAAGGCCGAAGCCGAAAGCGAGGTCGATGAGCACGACAATGCCGAACAGCACATAGGTCGACCAGATCGTCCAGAGCTTGCGGATCTCGGCTTCGAGCAACCCGATCATCACTCGCCTCCGATCGGGGCGGCGGGGGGCGACGGCACGGGCGACGGCACGGGCGTGGCCGATTCCGCGGGCGCAGCCGAGGGTCCGTCGTTGAATCGCCTGTAGTCGCCCGGCGGATTCGCCGCGTGCCCCAGCTGCATGCCCTCGCCGCCTGTCAACGCGAAGAAGAGCGTCTCCAGCGACTCAGTCGACGAGACCATCTCATGCACCTCTATACGGTTCTCGACCATTATCGGGCCCACAGCTTCAGGTGTGGCTCCCTCGCACACCACGTAGCCGTCCCGAACGACTGCTGGAAGCTTCGCGGCATGCAACGCCTGAATCAGGCGTTCGGCGTCCGGCGTCCGCACCTTCACGGCTCGCTTGGACCCTGCGAGCAGGTCCTGCAGTCTGCCTTGAGCCGCTAGCCGGCCGGCCGTCAGAACGATGACGTCGTCGACGATCAACTGCGCCTCGGACAGCAGGTGTGACGAGACGATCACGATACGTCCACCACCCTGCGCGGCCGCACCTTCGGAGGCGTACAGCTTGAGGAAGTCCCTCAGCCACGCGATGCCTTGAGGGTCGAGGCCGTTGGCCGGTTCGTCGAGAACGAGGATGTCGGGCTGGCCCAACATCGCGCGGGCGAGCTCGAGGCGTTGGCGCATGCCCATCGAGAAGCCACCAACGGCCCTGTCCCCGACTTCGGACAGGCCGACAAGGTCGAGGCACTCATCGACCCGCCTGAACGGTAGGCCGGCCATCGTTGCGATCAGCTTCAGGTGGTTGCGCGCCGTACGGGCCGGATGGAAACCCGACGCCTCGAGTACTGCGCCGACGCGCATCGTGGGATTGGGCAGGTCACGGTAGCGGTGCCCGTCGACGAGCACCGAGCCCGATGTCGGGGTCACCAGCCCGAGGAGCATCCGGAGCGTGGTGGTCTTGCCGGCACCGTTGGGCCCTAGGAAGCCTGTGACCCCACCCGGGATTGCATCGAAATCGAGGTGGTCAACAGCGAGGACGTCCGCGCCAAAACGCTTCGTCAACCCGCGGGCTTGAAATTGTCGGCATGTCCGACCCGGCCTCCATCAAGCTTCATCGATCAGCGTCCGCGCGACGCGGCCCGGCGTGACCTTAGTTCCACCGCGACATCGAGGTAGTTCCCCGACAACATGGGAGGTCCTCCCGAACCGTCTGAGACAAATCGCTCAATGTCAAGAGTTGGGCTCCGCGGACCCGCTAAACCGCATGCTCCTTTGTGCCGATAAACTCTGTTCAGCGAGGGTACTTTTCCGCGCTCCCAAGAGGAGGCCGCAGATGTTGAGCAAGCCAAAGAGACTGCACCTCGGGATTTGCGTCCCGGTTGCTGTAGTCACGATTCTCGTAGCATCCGTCGTCGCCGCCGGCGCCGCATCCGCGAGCCGGATCGCGCCCCGCCAGCACAACGGCGTCCAGGGGATCGTCACCGCCATGACCGTGACCGACGGCAGCCCCACGGCCACCTGCGGCACCTCGGGCGGCTCGGGCTCCTTCACGTTGCCCGGTAGGCGCCATGGCATCGGGACCATTGACGTCACGGCGAGTACGACCTTCACGGACGCCGCTCTCACGCCGCCGTCGTCGGCGACCTTCGCCAACGTCTGCATCGGCAGCCGCGTCATAGTCCTCGGCACTCTGGCCTCCGGCACCCTGACGGCCACCTCGGTGACGATCGTGCCGTCTCAGGCCCAGGGGATCGTCACCGCCATTACGGGTGCCGCCGCCGGTACCACCTGCGGCGCCTCGGGTGACACGGGCTTCACGCTGGGTGGCGGCTTCCGGCCCACGCCGGTGGTCGCCACCTTCCCGGGGCATGTCACGACTGTTGTCCTCAGCACCGGGACGCCGGCGACCACGTTCACGGACGCCGCTCTCACACCGCCGACGTTGGCGACCTTCGCCAACGTCTGCGTCGGTATCCGCGTCATAGCCCTCGGCACCCTGGCCTCCGGCACGTTGACGGCCACCTTAGTAACGGTCATACCGGCCCAGGCCCAGGGCATCGTCACCGCCATTACCGGGGGCACCGGCACGCCCGCCTGCGGCACCACCCCCGTGACCGGAACGGTTCCCTTCACGCTGGGTGGCGGCTTCCGGCCCACGCCGGTGGTCACCACCTTCCCGGGGCTTGTCACGACCGTTGACGTCACCGGGACGACGACCTTCATGGACGCCGCTCTCACGAGCCCGGCATCGGCGACCTTCGCCAACGTCTGCGTCGGCAGCCGCGTCATAGCCCTCGGCACCCTGCCTCCGGCACGTTGGCGGCCACCTTAGTAACGGTCGTGCCCCCACCCCCGGTCCGCACCGAGGGGATCGTCGCCTCCGTCAACAACACCAGCACCCCTGCCGGGACCACCTGCGGGGTCCTGGACACATCGGGCGTCTTCACGGTGGTCGGCATGCGCCAGGGCATCACATCGGTCGACGTCACCTTGGGACCACCTGCGACCACATTCACGGACTCGGCTGTCGTGTCGCCGGTGATGCCTTCCTTCGCTGACGTCTGCGTCGGCAGTCACGTGATGGCCATCGGCGCCCTGTCAGCGGGCACGCTGACGGCGACCTCGGTCGTGGTTCTGCCGTCGTTCAACCTGAGTGTCGGTCACGGCAACCGCTGAGGTCCCGGCGCGGGCTGACCGGTTTCCTGTGAGTTCAGGCTAGTGACGCTTCCGGGTGGCCACTAGGACCGGGATCTTGCGCGTGGTCTTGGTCTGGTACTCGGCGTAGGGCGGGTAAGCCGCTACTGCGCGGTCCCACCAGGCCGCTCTCTCGTCACCGGTCACCTGCCGGACGACCACATCGAAGGGCTCGGGCCCGTCCTGGATCATCACAGCCTCCGGGTCGGCAATCACGTTGTAGTACCAGACCGGATGCGTCGGAGCTCCTCCCTTGGAGGCAACCAAGGCGTACTCCCCGTCGTGCTCGACTCTCATGAGGCCGAATTTGCGGATCTTCCCGCTCTTATTGCCCCGGGTCGTGACGATGATGATGGGCCATCCGGTGTCCAGCAGAGTGTTCCCTCGCTGGCCTGCGGAGCTCTCGTACTCGGCAACCTGGTTCCTGACCCATTCAGATGGGCTCGGCTCGTATTCACCTTCAAGTGGCATGACATCACTATAAATAGCCACAGCAGACTGGAGAGTCAGGTGATGGTCGCCGCATAATCGGGGACGTACCGGTACCGGTCACGGGGCGGCCGCTGGTAATTGCCCACGGGAGTTCGCGCGGCCAGCTTGGGCTTGGGCTGTTTGCGTTCCTCATACGGGATCACCGACAAGAGATGGGCAATGCAGTTGAGCCGAGCCCGTTTCTTGTCGTCGGCCTCGACCTCGTACCACGGCGAGTCCGGCAGATCGCAGTGGGCGAACATCTCGTCTTTTGCCTTGGAGTACTGGACCCAGCGCTTGCGGCCCTCCAAGTCCATGTCGCTCAGCTTCCACCTCTTGAGGGGATCGTTGAGGCGGTCCTTGAACCTTCGCTCCTGCTCCTCGTCGCTCACCGAGAACCAGTACTTGACCAAGATGATGCCGTCGTCGATGAGCATCCGCTCGAACGCCGGGCACTGGCGAAAGAAGCGGTGGTACTCCTCGTCGGTGCAAAATCCCATGACTCGCTCGACCCCGGCCCTGTTGTACCAGCTGCGATCGAACAGGACGATCTCCCCACCCGCGGGGAGGTGGGCGATGTAGCGCTGGAAGTACCACTCGGTCTTCTCCCGGTCGCTGGGGGCAGGGAGAGCGGCGATCCGGCACCAACGTGGATTGAGGTGTTCGGTGATCCGCTTGATAACTCCCCCCTTTCCCGCGGCGTCGCGGCCCTCGACGACGATGACCACCCGCTTGCCCTCTTCGCGGACCCACTGTTGCATACCCACCAACTCCTGCTGGAGCCTGAGAAGGGCCTTGTCGTACTTGTCGGTGTCAGCCATTCCTTCATCCTGCCCCCGACGCGGCACCCGTGCCACGATCATCGGAGGGCTCGGCTTCAATCGCCTTCGGTGACCAGCCCCAGAGGGGCCTCGGCAACGGGCCCCTCGCGATCGAGAGCCCCGCGACCACTTCGGCTCCGACCGCGGAGAGTCCCGAGCTTGGCCATGGCGATCAGCCCAAGGCTCGCTGCCACTAGGCATGCGACGGCGCCTACGCCGAGGCCGATCCGGGCGCTTCCCATCGCGACGACCCATCCGATCAGAGGGCCACCGATGGGTGTCGTCCCCTGAAACGCGACCGCCCACAACGCCATCACCCGGCCGCGCATGGTGGGCTCTGCCTGGAGCTGCAATGTCGTGTTCCCCGTCGCGATGAACGTCACGCTCGCCCATCCCACAGCTGCAAGTGCAACGAGCTCGACTGCCAGCACCGGCGCCAATGCAGCCAGAGCGATGGCAACGCCGAACAGTGAGCCGGCCAATGTGAAGTGCCGCAGCCCCGTACGGCCCCGAGCCGCCGTCACGAGGCCACCGAGCACGGCGCCGACACCCATGGCGGCGGTGAGGAAGCCGTAGGTCGCCGAGCCCCCGTGGAAGGTCTGCTTCGCGACGACCGGCAAGGTCACTTGGAACTCGTAGGCGAGCATCCCGACGATCACCATCATGAGCAAGGGGACACCGAGCCGGGGCTCTCTTCTCACGTAGCGGAACCCTTCGCGCAACTGGCCCTTGCCACGACCGGTCGGCTCGGTCGGGCTCAGTGCGCTCGTGTCCATGGAGACAAGCGAATAGACGACCGCGACGAAGCTCGCGGCATTGATCAAGAAGCACGCGCCTTCGCCGACGGTGGCAATCAGCAGCCCTGCAATGGCCGGACCGATGGCTCGCGCCACATTCACCATCGTGGAGTTGAGGCTGACGGCATTGCGAAGCTCACTGGCGCCCACCATCTCGAGCACGAACGACTGGCGACTCGGGTTCTCGAAGGTGTTGTTGAGGCCGAGCACGACCGCGAGAACGCACAGCTCCCAAAAGCGCACCACGTGGGTGACCGCAAGCAACCCGAGGACAAGTGCCTGGAGACCCATCATCGACTGCAGGACGATCATCAGCCTGCGCTTGTCCACACGGTCGGCGATGACACCCCCATAAGCGCCGAGGATGAGCACGGGCAGTGTCTGCAACGCGACGACGAACCCGAGCGCTGTGGCGGA
Source organism: uncultured Acidimicrobiaceae bacterium (assembly GCA_963807575.1). GTDB lineage: Bacteria > Actinomycetota > Acidimicrobiia > Acidimicrobiales > Bog-793 > Fen-455. The sequence goes on along the minus strand of CAWECD010000020.1, from coordinate 129,806 downwards.
GTGGGTGAGCGTGTACACGAGCCACGACTGGGCCACGGTCTGCATCCAGGTCCCGATGAGAGAGACGGACTGGCCGAAGAAGTAACGCCTGTAGTTGGGGACCGACAACGCCGAGAACGTGCGCCGGCCGATCGCGAACACTCGGCTCATGGCTAGCTCCGGCCTGACGGCGCCGGCGGCTCAGGCTCGGAACCGAGAAGCCGTTCGCTCCCGCTCGACGGCGCCGGCGGCTCAGGCGCAAGAAGCCGTTCTGCCAGATCTTCCAGTACCGGGAGTGCCACAAGCACGGCCTCGCGTTCGGCGGGACCGAGCTCCCTGAGGCGGCGTGACAGCGCGTCGTTGCGTTCGGAGCGGATCCGCTCCAGCAGATGGCGTCCCTTCGCGGTCGCTTCCACGCGACAGACGCGGCGGTCCGCCTCGACGGCAAGCCGGCGAACCAACCCGGCCGCTTCGAGCCTGGGGATGAGACGCGAGAGCATCGTCGGGTTGAGCCCGGCAAAGCTTGCCAGGTCGGACAGGCGGATCGGTCCGCGGCGCTCGGCAGCCACGAGCACGTCCACTTCCGCCGCCGTGAGCGAACCGGCGGCCTCGGTGGGCCTGAGCCTCCGGGAGAGCCTCGCCACTGCGATGCGAAGCCGCGCCGCGCTCAGCTCCGATCCACCGCTTTGGACAACCTTGTCCTGTGAAGTCAGTCTTGAACCGCTCATTTACTTGCTTGCCAGCAAGCATTATACAGGCAGGTTCCGCTAGATGCGGTCACCCCAGCGGGCCGCACGCGCGCGCTTGTAGATCTCGCCGTCGCGTCGACTGATGATGCGTTCACCAAGGCCGCCCGCTTCGCACAGCAAGAGCCTCACGTGACCCTTGTGCCGGCGCGGCGTGCGTACGAGCCGGGCTGCTGGTGCAGACGGCCGGCTCGCCGACACGGCCAGGTAGGAGTACTTCTCGTCCTCGTATCCGAGCCGTGCTCCCTTCAGCTCTCTCTGCAAGTTCGACCGTTGCAGGCGCACGGAGAAGTGACACCAGTCGGGACCGGCCACGGGGCAGCGGTCGTCATGCGGGCAGGGCGCCGTCACCTGCGCTCCCCATGAGATGAGCGCTCTCCTTGCGGCCCGCAACCGTTCGAAGCCGGCCGGGGTTCCGGGCTCGACGAGGACGAGCTCGCCCCGAGTGGCCCCCCCACCACCGCTGGAGCGCCGGTTGCTCCCGTTCGTGCCCCAGCTCGCCGAGAACGTACGCAGCGACGACCAGATCGCTCTTCGCAGTTGCCACATCTACGGCGTCTCCGATGGTCCACGCAGCGTCGGCCAGCAGCTCAGACAGGTCGTTCCCGGCGAGCCTTGCGCCAAGAGCGGCCATCTCCGGTTCGCGCTCGACAAGTTGGGCCTGCTCGATCGACGGGAACACCGCCTTTGCCGCCCAAGTGGCGGTTCCCGGTCCGGCCCCCACGTCGAGGATGCTTCTGGGTTCCCAATCCGGCCTCAGCGAGCTGAGCTCGGAAAGCACTCTGCGTGTCGCCGCGAACGTGGCCGGAACTCGTGTCGCCAGGTAGGCCTGCACCTGACCCGGGGCGAAACCATGCGAGCCGCCAGCCAGGTCTCGGGATCGGTATCGTTCCGACAGCACCGAGGCCGGACCACGCAGGTCGCGGTGGCGAAGATCGCTCAACTCGCGCCCGACCGCTGCCTCGAAGGTGGCGCTCACATCACCTATGCCGGGCTCTTGGCTCAATTGCGCACGCCGCCGACCGGTCTCCCGTCCTCCAGGTACTGGCAGGTATGAGCGCTCAGGGCGGCGCGGACTCGACGGCGGAGTGGCCCGCTCAGGAGCTCGAGCGCCTCGGCCACAGGCACGAAACCGAGCTCCGCGATCTCCTCGGCCTGCACCTCGAGGTGCCTCAGCTCTTCGGCGTCGAGCACACCGCAGTCGAACAGGAAGCGCAAACCGCCCGGTCGGCCCTCGCGCGGCCGGAGAAAGTCGACACACACGAGCCGCGCCGTTTCGATCTCGACGCCGCTCTCTTCGCGGGCCTCGCGCCGGCAGGCCTCCCACGGTGTCTCTCCGTCGGCTTCCACCTGCCCGCCAGGGATGGTCCAACCCGCTTTGTAGGTCGGCTTCAAGATGAGCAGCCGCCCGGCCCCGTCAAAGATGAGAGCGCCGGCCGATGCCGGGACCCTCGGGACCTCATACGGCGCTTGCTCCATCAGACGACCGACACTACGCCGCCGCACCGGATAACCGCGCTCGCCGGCGTCGGCCAAAGCGGTGCCGCGCGGTGCCGGCCAAGGCAGTACCGCACGGTGCCGGCACCGACTAGGAAGGTGCCATGGCCGAACCGGAGATCTCCTTGAGCGCCCGCGAGGCACGAAAGGTCGCTCTCGCAGCACAGGCACTCCTCGGTTCGCGCCCGGACGGAGGGCCCGCGGCAATGCTCACACGCCTGCGCGCCGTGCAGCTCGACACGATCTCGGTCCTGGCCCGCTCCCACGAGCTGGTCGCCTTCGCCCGGCTCGGGCCCATTGGGCGGACCCGGATAGAGAGGGCCTACTGGGGACCGTCGAGCGCGACCTTCGAGTACTGGTCGCACGCCGCCTGCATCCTCCCGCTCGAGGACTGGCCCGCGTACGCCTTCAGGCGCCGGGCTGCGGTCGTACGCGGCCGTCGGTGGCACCATCTCGAGGACGCCGACAAGAGCTGCTCATATGTGCGCGATCGCATAAGAGCCGAAGGTCCGCTCTCGGCTCGAGAGCTCGGCGGGGCCAAGAAGGGTGGACCCTGGTGGGACTGGAGCGAGACGAAGATCGCGGCCGAATGGCTCCTCGACATCGGCGAGCTCGTCTGCCGCCGGCGCAAGGGCTTCCAGCGCATCTACGACCTCGCCGAGCGTGCGATCCCGAAGGACCTTCTCGGGGTCGAGCTCTCCGACGACGACTGCCACGTTCGACTCGTCAGGGCTGCGGCGATGGCCTTGGGCGTGGCGACGACCACCGATCTCGCCGCCTACCACGGCCTCACGCGTCGGCAGGTCGAACAGGTGGTCGAAAGTACGGGCCTGCTCCCGGTCAAGGTCGAAGGATGGGACCAGCCGGCCTTCACTTCGGAGGCGGCGCTCGGGACACTCCAGCACCGGATGAGAGGACGCTCGTTGCTCGTCTCGCCCTTCGACTCCCTCACCTGGTACAGGGAGAGAACCGAGCGCCTGTTCGGCTTCCGGCATCGTCTCGAGGCTTACGTGCCCCAGGCCAAGCGCGTGCACGGGTACTTCTCGATGCCGGTTCTCGGTGGCGCCCGGCTTGTCGGCCTCGTGGACCCGGGTCGAGCTGGGCACACCCTCGTCGCCAAACATGTCTCGCTCGAGACCGAGGACGCCGCCCTTCATGTCGCCGCGGCCCTGATCCAAGCCGCGACCTGGGTCGACAGCGACCACATCGCCGTCGAACGTGTGACGCCGGCCGAGCGAACCTCGGAGCTCCGCGAGCTGGTCGCGGCCGCTCAGAGTTGATCGAGCAGGTCTTTTGCCGGGATCGATCCGGGCGCGGTCCCTTCCCTCGCCATCTGGTTCGCTGTCGATCGGAGCAGCTCGTTGACCGGCGTCGCGATCTTGTGCAAGCGACCCAGAAGAACGATCTCGCCGTTCAGCCAGTCGGCCTCGATGTTGCCGGTCCCGCGGGCAAGGCTCTGCCACGAGGAGCCACCGGAGAGGTCGTGACCGCTGACCGGTCGCAGAGCACCGAGGGAGGCACGACGTTCGGCGTCCAGGCCAGGATCTGCAACCTCGATCCCGGCCGCTGTGAAACACCGCAAGCCCTCCTCCTGAGCAAGCCGCCACAGCTCTTTCGCCGCCGGGTCCTCAGATCGCGTGCCACAAGCCGCCTGCAACGCGTTTGCCAGGTTGGAAAGCAGTTTCAAGTACTTGCGAGCCATCACGTTCGGGTCGGCGTTCGAGTCGAAGCTGCTCTCGTTTAGGTCTGCGGCCACCTGTTCGCTCACGTCGTCGACGCCTTCGGGGTACCGCCCGACATCGAGGAGCCCTGTAAGCGGGGAGGCCGGGATCTCGACCACACCTGGTTCGAGATGGGTCGCGGGCATGAACACGCACATCGCCTGCACGTTGGAGAAGCGTCGCAACGCCAGACGTTCGTTCTCCACGCCGTTCTGCGCACAGACCACCGGAGTGCTCGGCGCTGCGCAAGCAGAGAGCTCGACGAGGAGCGGCTCGCTGTGCTGGGTCTTGGTGGCGAGTACGGCCACGTCGCCGTGTCCGAAGCCGGCCGCCGCCGGACTCGCGACCGTGGGAACCGGGAGCTTGACAGTGCGATCGGGGTCGCGCAGCTCGAGCCCCTCGCTGGCGAGCGCGTCCTGGTGGGCACCCCGAGCGACCAGGACAACGTCGTGACCATGCTCGAACAGGCGCCCGCCGATGGCGCAGCCGATCGCACCGGCACCGAGAATCACATAACGCATGTTGCGAGCTTCGCAGATCCGGACAGTGTTCACCCCGCCGTGTCGAGGATCACTGTCACCGGACCTTGGTTCGCGAGCTCGACGAGCATGTCCGCGCCGAAACGGCCCGTGGCCACACGGGCGCCAAGGACGCGGAGATGCTCAACCACCCGTTCAACGAGCGGCTCCGCGACTTCGCCCGGCGCGGCCGCCACGAAGGAGGGCCGCCGACCCTTGGAGGTGTCGCCGTACAGGGTGAACTGGCTGATCACCAACAGCCCGCCTCCGATGTCGGCCACGGAGCGGTTCATGCGCCCTTGCGCGTCACCCATGATCCTCAACGTCCAGAGCTTGGAGGCGATGGCGAGCGCCTCCTTCTCGCCATCGCCGTTGGTCACGCCGAGCAGTACGACGAGGCCCGCGCCGTCGAGCGACCCGACGATCTCTCCGTCGACGCTCACCCGGGCCCATGCCGCCCGCTGCACGACCGCACGCACCTCAGGTGCCCCTGCGAACCTCGGACGTCGGCTGCAGGTGTGCGGGCAACGCAATGCCCGGCGCCAGGTCCGGCGCTGGTTCCGGGGTGCCGCGAACCTCGCGGACCGGCACGAGGCCGGCCCAGTGCTCGAGAAGCAGGTCCTCGGGCTCGTCGTGCGGGGGTCCGGTCCGGACCTTGGCCGAGACCTCGACGAGCGGGAGCGCCAGGACAGCGGTCTGGCGCAGCTCAGCGGGTGCCGGCGAACGGGTACCGCCGGTGCGCCCCGGCGCGATCTTCTCCAACAAGGCCGCGAGGATCTCCTCTTTGTCATCTGAATCCTGAACCAGGGTGGCCGTCCCGTGCGCGACCACCGCCCTGTAGTTCGCCGAGTGGTTGAACGCCGAGCGGGCGAGGACCAGCGCATCGACGATGCTCACGTCCACGGCGATCTCGAGGCCGCCCTCCCGGGCCGCGATCCTCGCCATGTGCGCGCCGGTCGAGGAGTGCAGGAACACGGTGGAACCGACGCGGACAAAGAGCATCGGGAGCACCTGGGGGCGCTCGTCGGCGACGAAGCCGACGTGACAGATCAACGCCTCGTCGAGGATCTCGTGAACGGTCGCGGCGTCGTAGCTCACCCTTTCCGCGTGCCGGGAAGGTGTCGCCGCCTTGGTCGGGTCGTACATGGCCCTCCGCCCTCAGGCCAGTTCCGCTCGCGCCTGGTCAAAGGCGGTGGCGGCACGTTCAAGATCGTCACGTGTGTGCGCGGCAGAGATCTGCGCGCGTATGCGCGCCTTGCCGATGGGAACCACCGGGTAGCTGAACCCGATGACGTAGACGCCCCTTGCAAGGAGCAGGTCGGCCATACGAGCCGCCACCGCGGCATCGCCGAGCATCACTGGGACGATCGGGTGATCGCCCGGGAGGATGTCGAAGCCGAGGGCGGTCATCCGTTCGCGGAACCAAGCCGTGTTCTCCCTGAGCTTGGCCCGCAGATCGCCACTGTCGGCCAATAGGTCGAGCACGACGAGCGAGGCAGCTGCGATCGCCGGGGCAACGGAGTTGGAGAACAAGTACGGGCGAGAACGCTGCCGCAGGAGGTCGACGATCTCTCCGCGGCCGCTCACGTACCCGCCGCTTGCTCCGCCGAGCGCTTTGCCGAGCGTGCCGGTGACGATGTCGACCCGGTCCGCGACGTCGTGCAGCTCGGGCGTCCCGCGTCCGTGCTCGCCGATGAAGCCGACGGCATGCGAGTCATCGACCATCACCATGGCGTCGTAGCGATCTGCCAGCTCGCAGATCTCCCGCAGGGGCGAGATGTAGCCGTCCATCGAGAACACCCCGTCGGTCGCTATCAGCCGGCGCCGCGCGTCGGAGGCCTGTTGCAGTTGCTCCTCGAGGTGCACCATGTCCCGGTTGTGGTACCGGTAACGGCGCGCGGCACACAACCGGATGCCGTCGATGATGGACGCGTGGTTCAGCTCGTCGCTGATCACCGCGTCCTCCTCGCCTAGCAGCGTCTCGAACAGGCCCCCGTTCGCATCAAAACAGGACGAGTACAAGATCGAGTCCTCGGTCCCAAGAAAGCCGGAGAGGCGTCGCTCGAGGTCCTTGTGGACCTCCTGGGTACCGCAGATGAACCGCACGCTCGCCGTGCCGTAACCCCAACGGTCGAGTGCCTGTTTCGCGGCGGCAATAACACGAGGGTCATCGGCAAGGCCGAGGTAGTTGTTCGCACAGAGGTTGAGGACCTCCCTGCCGTCGGACACCTTGACCGTGGCCTGCTGCGGCGTGACGATCACTCGCTCGGGCTTGAAGAGCCCCTTGGACCGGATCTCCTCCAACTGGGCCTTGAGCTCATCGCGGACTTGCGTGAACATGGTCAACCTCCGATCAGGCTTTGGACCAGGTGAGCACGACCTTGCCGCAACGCCCGACGCGCATGGCCTCGAAGCCCTCCTCGTAGTCGGCGGCGGCGTACCTGTGCGTGATCACCGGGGAGATGTCGACGCCTGAATGGACGAGTACGGACATCCAGTACCACGTCTCGAACATCTCCCTGCCATAAATGCCCTTGATCGTGAACATGTTCATGACAAGGCGAGACCAGTTGATCCCGAAGTCCTCGTTCGGCAGACCCAGCATGGCGATCTTGCCGCCGTGAGCCATGTTGGCGAGCATCTCCTGGAGCGCAGAGGAGCGGCCGGACATCTCAAGACCGACGTCGAATCCCTCGCGCATGCCCAACTGGGCCATTGCGTCGGAAATGCGCGTCCGCGACACGTCGACCGCGAGTGTCAGGCCAACGGACCGGGCCAGCTGGAGCCGGTAGTCGGACACGTCGGTGATGACGATGTAACGCGCGCCGGCATGACGGGCAACGATCGCCGCCATTATCCCGATCGGGCCGGCTCCCGTGATGAGGACGTCCTCGCCGAGGACAGGGAAAGTCAGCGCGGTATGCACGGCGTTGCCGAACGGGTCGAAGATGGCCGCCACGTCGAGGTCGATGCCAGCCAGATGGCGCCAGACGTTCGTGGCCGGCAACGCGATGTATTCCGCGAATGCCCCCGGGAAGTTGACCCCGATCCCCTTTGTCCGGGCGCACTGCACACGCCGGCCCGCGATGCAGTTGCGGCACCGCCCGCAGACCAAGTGGCCCTCGCCGCTCACGAGGTCACCCACCTCGAGGTCGTCGACATCGACGCCGAGCTCCACGATCTGCCCGACGAACTCGTGACCGATGATCAGCGGCACCGGGACGTTCGCCTGCGCCCAGGCGTCCCACGAATAGATGTGGAGGTCCGTCCCGCAAATGCCGGTTCGCAGGACCTTGATCAGGACTTCGCCCCGGCCAATTGCGGGTATCGGCACGTCCGTGTAGCTCAAGCCCGCTTCGGGCTTCGCTTTGACGAGAGCCTTCATCGTGACCACTCCTCGTTGCTCTCCGGCATCCTGCAACGCGACGACCTTAGTTCAGGCCCGCTCCGCGAACGCCTGGGCCGACGCGCCGGCGAAAGCCTCTGGCGGGTCAGGGAAGAATGGAAGAGACTGGCGCCATGGCGGAAGAGCACTCCGTGGAACCGGCCCCGCTGGGTCCGCCCCAGCATATGGACATGGCCGCGGAACGCGTGAGCGACTCCGACCGCGACCACGTCGTCAGCCTGCTACGCGACCACCTCGCGGTCGGTCGCCTCACCCTCGACGAGTTCTCGGAACGAACCGGATCCGCCCTTGCGGCCCGCACCCGCGGCGACCTCGACACGGTCCTCACCAACCTGCCTGTCGCCTCCGAACCTCTGCCTCAAGCGGCACGGCGGCGCGCCCGGCGCTGGATTGTGGCCGTCATGGGGCAGTCGGAGTCCAAAGGACGATGGAGGCCCGGTGAGCACACATCCGTCGTCGCCGTGATGGGCGAGTGCCACATGGATCTGCGCCGGGCCGAGATCGACGGGCCCGAGGTCGTGATCACGGCCGTGGGCATCATGGGATCAGTCGACATCGTCGTCCCCGAGGGAATCGACGTCGAGCTCACGGGCCTGTCGATCATGGGCCAGCGGAGCCTCAAGGTGCGCGACGTCCGAGTCCTGCGGGGCTCGCCCCGCATCGTGATCCGGGCATTTCCCATCATGGGCGAGGTGAAGGTGAGAAGTAAGACCGCCTCTTCTGATCACGAGTAACGTCCCCCGCCGTGGCTTGTGACCACGGACGACCCGCGAGGAACAGACGTGTACATCGCAAAGGTTGACAGCGGCTTCGGTGAGGACGAGTGGCGCGAGTTCGTCACGAGTCAAGGCTTCGGCCATCTCGTGGCCGCCGGGAGGGGGCGCGAGGTCCCCGTTGTCGTTCCGACGCAGTTCGTCCTCGACGGCAACGAGATCATCCTCCATCTCGTCGCCAAGAACCCGATCCTCGACGCGATCGAGGAACAGCCCCGGGTCCTCATGAGCGTCGCCGGTGATTGGGCCTTCATACCATCGTCGTGGAAGGCCATCGGGGAAGAAGATCCCCTGCTGGGGATCCCGACAACCTACTACGCAGCGGTCCAGATGGAAGGCCGCGCCACGATATTGTCCGATCCCGCCGAGGTCGCGGACGTCCTGCGTCGCCAGCTCGCGGCGCTCCAGCCGGGTCTGGAGGTCGCCGATCCGCTCACAGCTCACAAGGAGCAGCTGCACACCATACGGGCAATCCGTATCGTCATCGACGAGGTCCGGACAAAGTTCAAGTACGGCGGCAACGTCGACGTCGAGCACCGCGAGGCGGTCATCGCCGAGCTCGAACGACGCGGCAGGTCGGGCGACCTCGCCGCCGCCCACCAGACCAGGCGCCGCATCGAGGCCTCAGGCAAGTAGGCCTGGCGCCACTCCGCCTGCTCGCCTGCCCTGCGACGTGACTCGGCGGCAGTGGCGCTCAGACCTCGCCGAGAAGCTTTGAGAGCGCGAGCCGCGCGTCCGCGCTCTCCGCTGCCAACTGCGCTAGGTACTGAGCCAGCAGTTGGGTCCATTCGGCCACGCTGATCTCCTGGCGGCTGATGACCACGCCCCGCACCTCGCGGGCGACAGTCGCGACCAGTCCCCCGTGTCGGGCGACAAGCTCGAGGGTGCGGTCACCGAGGCGGATCCGGATCGATGTGGCGCGTCCCTCTCTTCCGGCCATCCGGTCCTTCATCGTCCGCTCGCGGTCCACCTCGACCATGCCGACCGGCAAAAGATCCGCCACCGTCGCGGACAGCACGCGGTGGTATGCGTCCAGATCGGCGGTGTCGGCACGAATCGCCGCGGCAACGAGGTCGACGACAGCCGCGTCATCGCGACGCTCGACCGGCAGCTCGCCGGAGGCCTCTCCGCCGCCGGCGTCGGCGCCTCCAGCGCCCGGGACGACCTCGGAGCTCACCGGTCGGTGAGTGGGAGGACCATCTGCGGCTTGGCGATGATGTGGTCAGCGCGCAACGGCCTGACGGCGGTACCGATGGCGAAGAACTCGGTCGTGTGACCACCCCACTTGTGCGCCAGCGACAGCAACTGGACGCCGACAATTCCTTCGGCCTTCAGCTGCTCTGCCTCGGCTTGCATCCGGCTCATCGCGAGCTCGCGGGCATCGTAGAGGGCTTCGGTGAACTTGGGTATCTCGACGTTTCGACCGACATTGCCCATGGCCTTCAAGGCTCCCTGGTGGGCGATGTGGTACACGCAGCTGCCCATCACCATGCCGAGCGGCGCGTAACCCGCCTGGATCAGCGTCCAGAAGTCCTGACCCGACAGGTCGGAGGTGAACGGCTTGTTCTCGTCGTTGCGCCAGTTGCCCTTGTCTTCGGACTTGACGGCCGTGCCGACCGCGATGAACTCGGCGAGGTCGTTGCCGAATTCCTTGAACTCGATCTCGAGGCGAACCCCCACGATGCCGTCCGCACCCAGAGCGTCGGCCTCGGCTTCCATGCGGGTCATGGCCAGCTCACGGGCGTGGTACATGGCCTGTGACAGAGTATCGAGCTCCATGTTCTGGCTCCAACGGCCGATCTGGAGACCGACGTGATAGATGCTCGACCCGAGCACGAGCCCAAGCGGGCGAAAACCGGCTTCCCGGACCAGGAGGAACTCGTTCACACTCAAGTCGGAGGTGAACAGCGCACCAGGCTGGCCCGGCCGCATCTCGGCCAGTCGTCGCATCGCATCTTCGGGGACTCCCAGCTCGTTGGCTTCGACGGTCATCGTTTGCTCCCTTGTGGGTTCAACAGCGGCAAGATTATGAGACTCTTGGTCGGGATAGCGCCCTCGGCGCGGAACCTGACGATGGCGTCGCCTACCAACCTGGACTCGGCGACGTGGTCGGTGTGGTTCTCGCCCACTTCTTGGGCGTGGATGCTGAGCTGCATCGTGCTCGTGATCGCCCCATGGGCGCCTATCGAGGCGACCCGTCGGGAGAGCTGGGTCCTCGAGTCGGCCCGGACATGGTTCACCAGTTCGGTGTAGCCGGAGACCTCTGTGTTGTAGGTCCACGAGCTGGCCTGGCTCCTGGTCGCCCAGTCGTCGTGACGGATCGCGACAGAGATCCCGATCACGACCGAAGCCGGCATCCAGCCACCCTGCAAGAGCTTGGCGAAGTCCTGGCCGTTCAAGGTCGTCGAGAACAACCGAGCGGGCCGTTGATCGCCCGAAGCCCGGATGGCAGTGCCGAGTGCTACGAACTCCCGGTTGCCCTGGCCGAGATGCCGCTGCTCCAGACGCACACCGACGACCCCGTCACCGCCAAGCGACTGACACTCCAGCAACATGCGGTACAGGGCGGTGTCGAAGCCGTGGTACAGCGCGTCGACATAAGGGGCGTAGCCCACCCATCCGCCGGCTTGCCCGCTTGTCACGGTGCTGCTCACCCCGCCGTAGCCGCCGAACATGGCACCACCACCAGCCAGTCCGTAGCCGCCGTAGCCGCAACCCGCCCAGCCCGTGAACCCGATCGTCTCGACGATGCAGCCCATCACTTCGCCGACCACCGCGAAGCCACACGCCTCCACACCCACGTGGCCTGGCACAGAGAGCAAGCTGCTGCGAACGGCCGAAGAGCGACCCCGCTCCATCCTGGCCAATGCTGCAGGCGGGAGACCCTGCCCGTCCCAGTCAGTAGTCATCGAGATTGCGCCTCCAGACCACGCCGCGAAGCGGACCCTACCACCGCGTCAGAACCGGCCACGGTCGGCGGCAGCAGGCCTCGGGAACGCAAGGGACTCTGAGCAGGGCCCGGGCACCGTTCGCCAAGCTCGGGTCTCCCCAACTGTGGACGAATCTGGGATCGATCTGGGGATGGAAGGGGGAAAAGTGAGAAGTTCTGTGAACTTACGGTGGATTTCGCGAAAACACTTGACGCAATCCAGCCGAGGGCGCAAGCTCTCGATTAACCGAAAGCGGTACGGTTCAAGTGCCAAAGGCGAGGGAAGCCCGCAGGGGAGTCCGGAGCATCTGGTGCAAGACCCAAACCGACAGAGGAGAGGTGGACGGACCTCCGCCCTAAGGCGTGCCTTTCGGGGTGCGCACGAAGGCTCAGGCGCCGGCAGGGCCGCAAGGTTCCCGGTCGTCAGACAGGAGGGCGAGCCGCCCAGGGGATGACCCCGGGAAGTACGGAGGCGCAAGCTGACCGGCTACCCGGGGTCCCTCCGCGTCTGGGGTCCTGCGCCTGCCCCTTCGACCGCACAGTCTCGTCAGCGCCGGGACGGCTCACGGCGGCACTACCGTTGTCGCCACCATGGTGGAGCCGTGAAGCCAATACCCGTCGTCTTCCATCTTGGACCGCTGCAGATCCATACCTATGGCATCGGGCTTGCAGTCACCTTCTGGTTCGCGTACCGCTACTTCGCCAAGCGGCTCCGCGACCACGGGTATCCCGATGCTTGGTTCGCGCGCGCCTTCATCTGGATCGTCATAGCGTCCATCATCGGCGCTCGTGCTGTGCACGTGGTAGCGAACCTGAAGGGAGCTCAGGGCTACGTGCAGAATCCCGGGGACATCCTCGAGATCTGGCACGGCGGCCTGTCGAGCTATGGCGGCCTGCTCGGCGGTGTGCCCACAGGGCTGATCTGCGCGCGGCACTGGTGCCCCAAGCTCCGCTGGAGCGTGGCTCTCGACCTGATCGCACCGGTCCTGGTCATAGCGTGGGCAGTCGGCCGGCTGCTCGGGCCACAGCTCATGTACCAGGGCGGAGGGTACCTAACACACGCCTGGTATGGCATGGCCTACGCGGGCCAAGCCGGAAGGCGTGTGCCGGTGCCGATCTTCCAGGCTCTCGAGGACTCGGTCGTTTACTTCATCGCGCTGTGGGTCGAACGAAGGATTAGCCGCCGAGGCGGCCCGATCGGCATCGTGGCGACGACCGCCGTCACGCTGTACGGTGCCGCGCGGTTCAACGACGAGTACGTCCTTCTCCCACACAGCACGGGTGGCGACGTGGCTGTCCTGATTGCGTCTGCCGCCTTTGTCGGCGTCGGTGCAGCCCTCGCCGGCTGGCTCCTGCGAAGGGACCGGGGCCTTGATCACGGCGGGGTCAGCGATCCCTGGCGAGCACCAGCGGCAGACGGCACCTCCGCCACGTCCAATGAGAATGGTGGCGCGGCAACTCTCTCGGAGGTTGTCGGCACAACGGCCGCCTCAGGGCTCAGCGGCGACGCAGAAGTCCCGGATGTCGCCGACCATACCGACAACGGCGAGCGAGCCGGCCTGCCACCGGTTGCCGGCCCGACCGGTCGAAAGCCCGTGCAAGCTCCGTGACAGCCCCGAGGTCACCTGACGCGACCACGCCGCAGAGAACTCTGCTCTTCAGCATCGTCCTCGGCGGCCGAGTCCTGGCGCTTCGCAAGCTATTACGATGTCACCTTCTCACCATCGGGTCAGCCCCGATGGGGTCACACGGTGACGAGCGCCCTCACCGGGCCACCCCAGTGCGGCACGCGCATGGCAGGTGCCTTGCTGGTTACGAGTGCCCTCACCGGGCCACCCCAGTGCGGCACGCGCATGGCAGGTGCCTTGCTGGTTACGAGTGCCCTTACCGGGCCACCCCAGTGCGGCACGCGCATGGCAGGTGCCTTGCTGGTTACGAGTGCCCTTACCGGGCCACCCCAGTGCGGCACGCGCATGGCAGGTGCCTTGCTGGTGGTCACCAGCGCCCTGGTTCCCTGACGGCCGTTCGAAGCCGCCAGAGATACCAGGACGTTGCGGCTGGAGCCGACCCTCGCGGAATGGGAGGCGGCGATCGCGCCATGAGGCACGGCGGCCGCCGCGAACGGGGAGCCAACCATCGCGGCGCCCAATACAGCCCCGATGCCGACTGCCACCTGCAAACGAATCTTGAACCCTGTCCTGACCGACCTTCTTGACTGCATTCCCGGGTCTTCTCGCATAACGGATAGTGTCGGCATCTCTTGAGCTCAACTTTAGCACTCTACGCGGTTGTTCCACTACTCTCTGCGCTTTATTTCGGCCTGAGCGCAGGATGACGGCAGATTTGACCATCTCCTCTTCGCAAGAAGCCTCCTTCCAGGACCCGGGGCCGGCAAGTCCACGACAACCGCCCGGATCGGATCCGCTACCTGCCATCCGCTCAGGTCCTCGCCGGTGAGACCAATCTTCGCCCCGATCAGCAACCTCTCTGGAGGGGGGCCACGTCCGTCCGGCTGAACAACCTCCTGTCCTCGTTCCACTGCCTCGTTTGAAGCGCCCTCGAAGTTGTCTTCGCCCTGATCCCCGAGTCGACAGCGAGTCCCATCGACCGGCGCGACCAGTTGCGCTTCTGAGAAGGCTTGACAGAGCCTCTTCGGGCACCCCATCGTTGTGCCCTGATCAAGGTCAATGTTTCCCGTGCCTGGATCGTGTCCCTCTAGAAGTGCTAATCCCGCGCGCTTTCAGTGTCAGAGTGTTCACTCTCAGCACCACTGCTTAAAGTAGTCTTTCAACTACTCGGAGTGCGTTTCTTGGAAAGTCCCTGCTCATAAAGCCTGCTCGAGGAGCCCTTACGGTCGATTTCGGAGGCCAAGGATGCCTGCCAGGACTTTGTGTGTAGCAAAGGCTTGCGGATACCAGTACAGTGCTCCTCAGATAGTTGCTTCACGCACATTGACGACAGTGTGGGGATCGTCATATGTGCGAAACGACAGAAGAGGTTGGTAGACGTGACGGTTTGCGAGGTCGTTACGCCTTGGGCGTATCCCGAGAGACAGTTCACCGGTAGGGCGACTGTGAGCGTCGTAATTCCGACGCTTAATGAGGCGCGCAACATCGCCGAAGTGCTTCCGAGATTGCCAGTCGGCATCGACCAGGTCGTCCTCGTTGACGGCGGGTCGACTGACGGCACAGTCAGAGTGGCGCGTCGTCTCCGGCCGGACATGACAATTATCCAGCAAACGCGCCGAGGGAAAGGGAATGCCCTCGCCTGCGGATTCGCCGCAGCGACTGGCGACATCATCGTGATGATGGATGCCGATGGCTCCACGCGGCCCGAAGAGATCCCCAAATTCGTTGAAACACTCGTCGAGTCGGGAGCGGATTTCGTCAAGGGATCCAGGTTCATCACGGGCGGCGACAGCCATGACATCACGTCGTTTCGCCGTGCGGGGAACAAGGTCCTGAACGTGCTCGTGAACACGTTGTGCCGCACGCGCTACACCGACCTGTGCTACGGCTACAACGCCTTCTGGCGCCGTTGCCTCCCTGTCTTCGACTTGGACCATGGCAAGAACGAGACAATCTCCAGTTCCGCAGAGATGCAATGGGGTGACGGGTTCGAGATTGAGACCCTCATCACCATCCGCGCAGCAGGCGCATCCCTCCAGATCGTCGAGGTTCCAAGCGTCGAGCACGGCAGGCTTCACGGCCGCAGTAACCTCCACGCGTTTTCAGACGGCCTTCGAGTCCTCCGAACAATTCTCGTCGAATGGAAACGCCGCTACGCCTCGGACGCCGCGGCAGGACTTGACATGGGTGCGATCCTGGAGTTCCACGCTCCGCATCTCGATCGCGAAGCCCTGCTGATGGGCGGCGGCGAGCTCGAATACAGTGGAGTAACAGACCGGAGCTCGTAATTGGCCTTTGCATCACGTTGCCCCCGGCACGCCAAAGCCTGCCCGGAGCAACGGTCGCCTGTGGCGACGATCATTCCCACACATGCGGACAGCGTGACCGTCGTCATATGCGCGTACACCGAACGCCGCTGGCAGTCGCTCTTGAGGGCGGTGCACTCTTTGCGTGCCCAGACCCGCCTCCCAGAACAATGCGTCGTTGTCATAGACCACAACGAGCAGCTGCTTCGGCGAGCCCGGACGTCGCTTTCAGGTGGTGTCGAGCTCCTGGCGAGTGAGGAGCGCCATGGCCTGTCTGGCGCTCGTAACACGGGAGTGAGGGCAGCGTGGGGTGACATCGTGGCGTTCCTCGACGACGACGCAGAGGCCGATCCCGGCTGGCTCGAAGAGTTGGTCGCGCAATACGACGTGCCGTCCGTGGTGGGTGCGGGAGGCCGGGCGGTGGCCGTCTGGCCCGGGAAGCGCCCTGGATGGTTTCCGACCGAGTTCGACTGGGTGGTCGGCTGCAGCTATACCGGCCTGCCGGGAACGGTCGCTCCCGTTCGCAACCTCCTCGGGGCCGCGATGTCTTTCCGTCGTTGTCTCTTTGACCAGCTCGGCATGTTCGACACCGAGATGGGCCGACTTGGCGTTCTTCCTTTGGGATGTGAGGAGACTGAATTCTCGATCCGGGTTCGGCGCAACATTGCCGGTGCCGAGTTCGTTCACGTCCCCAGCGCCATAGTTCACCATCATGTCGAACCCGAACGCGTCCGGATTGGATACTTTCTCCGTCGTTGTTACTCCGAAGGGATATCGAAGGCAGCCGTCGCCCGGCGAGCGGGTGCCGACGCAGCGCTGTCCACCGAGCGTACGTACGTCTTCTCAACCCTCTCCCGTGGAGTCTTGGTAGGTATCCGCGACGGTCTTCACGGCGACGCGGACGGATTCGCGCGCTCCGCGATGATCCTCGTCGGCCTCTTTGTAACAATTGGCGGATACCTCGTAGGTCTCAGCTCCTTCCGTTCGCCTGTCGCTCGTGTGATTCCCTGACAACGTCACTGGCCCACGGTCAATCCCGGTTGGCTCTCCGAGACAGGACGTCAGGTCGTCGCGGTGGTGAGCGCCGGGCTGCTCAAACCTCGACTCATGCATGACGCGGAAGCAAACGACTGGGTCTTCGACATCTTCCGGGGCGGCCGTTCGGAGCGTCCGTCGACTTCTCGGAGGGCGACCTGTAGCCTGTGGGCGTGCTCAGCCGCTCTCTAGTGATGCACCGTGCCAGGTCGGACGCTGCCGTTCTCACCCATCTGCCGCCGCGGATGCGATGTAAGCCCGGAACAGGTCGTTTTCGACCAGCTAGCGTATTCGCGATTGGCTTGGCGCACCGGGTGGGATCTTTCGGGGTTCGCTACATCCCGGTCGAAACGCTTCTCCCGAAATAGCGTTGGCGATGAGAACCGCTTTCCTCGTGCTTAACCATCGCCCGCCAGCCCAGTTGTTGCGGCTGCTCAGGACGTTGCGCAGCGGCGATCGGGATGCGCCGCTCGTCGTCCACCACGACCGCTTCCGGTCGAACTTCAACGAGTCGGCACTCGAGCCGCTCGGAAGTGCACACCTGCTCACGAGCGACGTACCGGTGAAATGGGGCGACTTCAGCATTGTCGACGTCTACTGGCAGTCGCTGGCCTGGATGCTCGAGCACGTCGAATTCGACTGGGTTGTGGTGCTCTCGGCCCAGGACTACCCGATCAAGCCACTGCGCGCGCTGGAAGACATGCTCTCGCAGTCCGACGCCGATGTCTTCATGCATGCAGAGAAGATCGACGACATCGCATACGGCCGAGGGCGTTGGGAAAGGCGGCGGCGCTACCTCTACCAGTACCGGGACATCCCGACGGCCCCAGTGCCGGCCCACGCCGGCGTGCTCCATCGGGTTGGCCACCTCACCCAGGAGTTCGCTGTTCGCTTCCCTGAACATTCTCCAGCCGTACGTCCACTTCTACAAGCTGCCGGACGGTCTGCCCCGTTGCGTCGGTGTGCGCGCACGCTCGACCCCCTTCAGCGCGACGTTCCCGTGCTGGTACGGGTCGGACTGGTCGACCCTTTCGCACCGCGCAGCAGAAGTCGTAGTGGCCACCTCGCGTCGGCGCCCCGAGTACGTGGCGTACTACCGCAAGACGATGCTCCCCGACGAGTCGGCGACGGCCACGATCGTGTGCAACGCACCAGAGTTGAAAATCGAGCCGCGCGACCTACACCACATCCGCTGGACACGGGCCAGGTCGGGGCATCCCGACGTGTTCGGAGTGGCCGACTTACCGGAGCTTCTGGCCTCGCCGGGCTATTTCGCCCGAAAGTTCGACATCGCGCAGGACATCGACGTCCTCGATCGGCTGGACCAGGCGATCATGCCAGACCAGTCGCAGCTTGACGCCACTACACCGGTAGTGGAGTCACCCGATTAGCGACGAAGGGACGGCCGCACGGTCCATCGAACGTTCGACGGCGCCGCGCAGCGGGACCCGAGCCTCGCTCGACCAGTCGTCGTGACCGCCCATGGCAACATCGAGTGCCGCAAGCCCCATGTCCAACCGCTCGCGGTCGCGAGATCCAGATCCATTGACCACTCTCACGTCTGGTGGCTGATAATGGCCATGGCGGGTGAAACCCGGGATCATCGGGTTCGAGGCTTTCACGCGTCTGAGCTTCGAGCTTCGCTCTCGCTGCCTGGTGACATTCGGTCGCAGTTCGCACCGTCACCAGTGCACCAACAACGAGTCGTGCATCTTCCGCGGCAAGCCCAGCGCCCTTCCCTCGGCCATGGTCATGCCGCAAGCCCTCCATCCTGCTGGGGCCAGCGAGTAGATTCTCGCCCATGCGAGACCGCGCGAGCCGGTCGTGATACGTAACGCAGGGAGCAATACGGTCATCAGGCGCCCCGGCAAGCCCGACCGGTTCGTCACCGTTGCCGTCATTGCGCTTCTTGCCCGCCCGCTCCTCCAGCACGCGATCGGCTGCAAGGGCCGAGGACATTGGTGACTGCAGCGTGCCCTCCGGTGAAAGAACCTGTCTCCATGTACGACCAGAGTCCTCGGATATCGTCAAGTCGGTGTCCATCAGGCCCCGAGATGCTTCAACGTCAAGTATCCTCGGCGCCAATTGCGCACGGCAGGACCTGGAACCAAAGTCGCCGAGAGCGCCGCTCAGGCGTGGAATCCCGGAATCCCACCCATCTAGTCGGTGCGCGACTCCACAAAGCCCGGTCAATAGGACACAACAGCCTCGAAAACGAGCCGCTCGGTAGACAAGGAGCCAGAGCCATTGTAGAAGCCGCTTGCAGCCAGCCGCTTGTGGGGGTTCGACGTGCCCCAATGTGCTGCGCGAGGAATGAACGGAGTGCCTGACGACATGGAAGCTATGTTCGCCCCGGGCGTGGTCATCGAGCACAGCAACAACAGGGGAGATCGTGCGATCGACATGGCTTGCGCCGTCGTTACTGGGGCGTTGCTATTCATGAGCGCCGTGGGCTGGGAGGGACTCGCCCGTGTCCTGCTGACTTTCGCCTTTGCCGTCTACGTTCCCGGCTGGGCCATAGTCGCCAACTGCGGACCAAGGATGCGAGCTTCTCGAACGGCAGTGCCAGTGCTCGTTAGCGTCAGCGTCTTGACCGCTGCGGCCACCATCACGCTCTGGTTGCACGCCTGGCACCCTCTGCAACTGTTCGACATCGAGGCCGGTGTCAGCATCGCCCTTATGAGCGTTGCCGCGATACGCCGGGAGAGACGGCCTCCGAACGATAAGCTCTATCTCCAAACCGTTGTGCCGGGCAACGACGGATGAGTATTACCCACCGCTCGACCCGAAAAATCAGCCGCGCGGTCGAGGGCCTCGCGGTCTCGGACGCGCTGCTGCCAATCTCGGTCGCCCTCTGGATCGTCGGCGTTCACAGGATCCACCCGAGCCCGTTGCCGCTCTCGATCCTGCCCGCCGGATCCGTGGTCGTTTTCCTCGCGGGTCTTGGCGTCCTCGTCATCTCGACCGGTCTGCTTCTCACGAGGCGCAAGTTCTCCAGCCACCGGATGGCGCTGCACCTCGGCGCGCTCATCGTCATGCTGTACGGCACTGCGCCAGTCGTCTTCGCGGAGCCGCGATTCGTCTGGACCTACGGACACGTCGTAATTACGAACTACATAGCGGCGAACCACGTGCTGAGTCGATCCATGGGCATCTACAGGCTCTGGCCGGGCTTTTTTGCCTTGGCTGCCTGGATCGACAAGGTCGCCGGGGTCAGCACCCCTTTGGTGTACGCGTCATGGGCGGAGATCTTCTTCGAAATCCTCTACGTGCTTGAGCTCGCCTGGATCTTCCGAGCCTTTCAACTCGACGAGCGTGAGCGATGGCTCGCGTTGTTCTTGTTTGCCAGCGCGAATTGGATCGCTCAGGACTACTTTTCTCCGCAGGGCTTCGGGCTTGTACTCAGTCTCGGCGTCTTCGGGATGGCACTCCACTGGCTTAGGGGCGAGCAGCGACCTTGGGTCACCAAGCTCGAACGTTGGGTGGGTCGCCTGTTGGGCACTGCGCGCTCAAGAGCATTCGGCAACGCGAAGCCTCTGACGCTGCCGCGTCAGCAGCATCCTCGTGCCACGACCGACCACGACGAGATCGGCGTCGGCCATCCGGTAGACCCTTCTCGCTGGTTTGCCATTCTCGTTGTTCTACTCACCTATGGAGTACTGACCTTCGTTCACGAACTCTCCCCTTACATCGTCGCGATCCAGCTAGGCGCGCTCGTCGTCATCGGGCTGATCAGGCCATGGTGGCTGATCCTGGCGATGGTAGCGATCGCAGTCGGGTACCTGGCACCGAATTTCGGCTACGTGAACCATACCTACGGCCTTACTGCATCCGTTGGGAACTTCTTCGGCAATTTGAAGAGCCCCTCTTCGGCCTTCTCGAAAGTCGGATCGGAGGAGCTGCTGACCGCCAAGGCGGCGCGCGTCCTCAGTGTCGGCATGTGGGGGCTCGCGGTCGTGGGGACTATCCGGCGACTACATCAGGAGCGGCTCGCTGTCGGCCTCGCCCTGCTCGCCTTCTCCCCCATCGCACTCCTTGTGTTCCTCGCGTACGGGAACGAGGGTGTGCTGCGCGTCTATCTGTTCTCCTTGCCTTGGACCGCATGCCTTGCGGCATCTGCGCTCAGACCTGTACCTGAAGCATTCTGGCACCCGAAGGCGATCCTTCGGACGAGTGCACTCGCGGTCATTGTCGCGCTGTTCCTCGTGGCGTTCTTCGGCGACGACGGCCTAAACGTGATAACGCCAGTCGACATGCAAGCGTCCGTCTTCGTGTCCACCCAAGCTCGCCCAGGGCCACTGATGACCTTAGCGCCGAACTTCCTGGGACCGATTGGTGCCAACTCCGACAAGTTCGCCCAAGTCGGTCCCTTGCTCGGCTCTGACTACCCGGGAATCACGTCACTCAGACCGGCAGACATCCCATTCCTCACGAGACAGATCGCGTCATACGGCGGCGGGGTGACGGCGCCTGGGTACTTCGCCGTATCCCCGAGCGCGATCGCCTACGCAGAGGAGTTCGGTCTGGCCACTGCGGCACAGTGCCACACGTTCTTGGCCGCTATGGACCGAGCCCCCGGTTGGCGCATCCTGTACAGCCGCGGTGGTGCGACGATCTACGAGCTCTCCGTTGGCCCATGAGTCACGGCTTGCTGCTCGGGAGCGCCCGTTCGAAGCGTCGAGCCCGCCAGTACGCGAACGGGCCCGCGATCATCCCGCGCAGTTCGGCACGTCTATACGCGGCGTTGGCCGGTGATCGCGGAACGCCCTCCTGCGCAGTGTGAGCTCGAGACCGCAAGCGGATCAAATGCCTCGCGCCGCGCGGGACGCGCTTGAGGGCTTGCCAGCGCGTCGCGGGGTCGAACATCTGCTTCGCCAAGTACGCCGTGAGGCCGAGCCCGTAGCTGTACATCTGGCGGTCAAGGGCCTCGGAGTCGGAACGGTGGATATGCCAGATCACGGCTGACGATTCGTACGCGATCGCTCGTCCGGCAAGAAGCACGCGCAGGAACACGTCGAGGTCTTCTCCGCCGTCCGTCGGCGATCCCGCGCCGAGCGCCGTGTCGAAGCCGCCGATCCGCTCCAGGAGGCGCCGATCGACTGCGAAGTTCGCCCCCGTGCCGAAGATGCCAGAACGGTACGGGTACAGCGCATCGTCGCCCTTACGCTTGTCGAGATCGTAGACGCGCGGTTTCAGCGAACCCGGCCACGAGATGCGTTCATCGAAGTATCGCTGTGCAGGCTTGACAAGCGACGCAGGCGGCACGAGCCCGGTCACGCACCCGACCTCTGCACCCCGTTTAATCCCGCGCGCCACACCGCACAACCACCACGGATCGACGATCACGTCGTCGTCGGTAAAGGCCACCCAGTCGTGCACCGCAGCTGCGAGGCCGGCATTGCGCGCTCGCGAGAGACCCGCGCGCACCTCAACGAGATAGCGGTAGCGAGAGTCGGTCGCAGTGAACTCCTCTACGCACTCGCGAGTGGCGTTACTGCTTGGGGCATTGTCGACGACGAGCACCTCAAAGGCACCGTATTCCACCTGCTGCAGCGTGCGCAGGACTCTCCGCAGCGCGCCGGGACGGTCCTTCGTGCACACCACGACCGAAATGGGAAGTTCCGACGCGTCTGGCGAAAGCGTCTTCGTCGCACAGACGTCCCACCCCCCAAAGCCTTCGAGCAGCAGGTCGTTAGGCCCGGGCAGCCCGTCCTCCGACAGGTGGTTCCGGATGTCCTTCTCGAAGCTCTGCCAGACCTTACTTCGGAGCAGCTCGCTGTCTACGACTCCGCCGGGCGAAGCAACCATGACGAACCCAAGCGGCTCGTGATGAAGTCGGACCAGGACGCGCGCCTTGCAGGCGGACGCCCGGTCGGACTCGATCACGGCATCGACGCGAAAGGCTTCTGCAAGCTCGAGCTGCCCCACCCAGATCGCGTCCGAATCGTCAAAGACGCCGGTCATGCGTGGCCGATCACCGGGCGTCCATCGACTTCCAGCCTGCTTCGCTACGAACGATGCGATAACGACCGATCGCCCCGGGAAGAAATATCGCAGCCTGTAGCACTTCGGTGCCCAATGATGCGATACCCACTGCCAGCAAGCCGAAGTGCCCCACCAGAAGCAGCGTCGCACCGAGAAGTACCGTCGCATCCGCCAGCTGGCGACAGGTCAGCGCCAACATTCGCCGCTCCAGCCATAGGAACGAGGTGAAAAAGCTCGTCACAGCCGTTCCTGGCAGGGCAAGAACGAGAAGGCGCAGCAAGGTTGTCCCGTGCTCTGCGTAGGTCGTCCCGAATACCCTTAGCAGGTACGGCGCCAGCGCTACTCCCACAGCCACGCCGGGCACGAGCATCAGCAACGTGAGGCGGACGGTCCGATCGACGTGGAGACGTATCGTGCTCGGGTCGTGGGCAGCCTCGACAAGGAAAGAGGTGGAAACGCTCCAGATCAGATTTGAGAACGAGACCATAATGGCCCACGGCAGGTAGAAGTAACCGTTCGCGGTTGCACCGAGCCGAGAGATCACGATCAGCGGCATCAGCATCGAGGACACGATTCCAGCCAGCTGCGTCGCTCCCTGTGCGGCGAGAACCGAGGCGATCTCCTTGCCCGACGGCAACAGAGAGCGACCACGACTCGCCGATTCGTGCTCCGGGATCCGCGTACGGAACAGATAGCGGGTCACAAGCGCGACGGCGATGAACACTGGCGCCGACCACGCAAGAAAGATGCCCTGTTTGGGAAGCACGACAACGAACAACGGGAGAAGCGCTAGCTTGGCGATCCCAAAAAGGAGGTTCTCCACTGGGACCCACTTCGTGGCTCGCAGCCCGGTGAGGGCGGCATCCTGAAGCACGAACACGACCCAGAACGCCACAACCACCACGAACAACGCACGCCAGGCGATGCCCGTCGGTAGAAACCGATGCCCGAGTCCGGTGGCAACGTAGACGAGAGCCAGAATGAGCGCGAGAGACATGCACGCTCCGTAGGAGCGCGCCACGAACCGCCGGGTCCGGTCGCCGGACACCGGCAGGAATCGGATGAAGGTCGGCCCGAGGCTCAAGCTCGCGAGGCTCGCAAGGAGGCTCATCGCCGACAGCTCCGCAGAAGCGCGGCCGATGTTTTCGACCGAGGCCAGATGAGCGGCCACTCCCCAGAAGACGATCCCGATGACCGCCGATCCCATCGAGGACACCATGAGCGCGATGGCATTGCTAACCAGTGGGCTGAACGAGCGCCCCCGCACCACACTCACCGGAACTCCGACTACTCGTTCACGACTACGACAGCCTCAGCCGCGCTGTCGTGCTCACGTGCTCGATGGTAGCGGCAGGGCATCTCGATCTGGAATGTCGTTGCAAGTCTGCAATGCACCCGGTACAGGGCATTCATCGCGCGGTTGCTCGAGAGCGAAGGCCGCTGGAGAAGACGTGCTCACTGTGAGTAGCCATAGTAACGCTACCCTGGTGGACCTGCTGGAATGGTTCCGATCCTCTGGTGACTGAGGGTGCGATGCGAGCGGCAAACTATATGACGACGAACACGTTGCCGGAATGGCTTTAGATGTACGGCGTGCCTCTCGCCCTGCAACCGGGAGCTGGAGTGAGAAAGAGTGTGACGATGTGGTGCTGCAAGTGCCGTCCAGTGACAATCACAGGGGTGTGATGCGGGTCCGGCGCGCCGTCGCGCTAGGCTTAGTCTTGACGGCGGTTGGCTCATGCGCCGCCTGCGCCACCAGCTCTGTGCGGCCGTTCACTACCACCACTTCCACTACCACCACTTCCACTACCACCACTTCCACTACCACCACTTCCACTACGCCGACCCGAGGTGACGTCCCATACGGTCCCAGGGGTGACTGGCGCCTTGTGTTCTCTGACGACTTCGCCGGCACTACACTCGACACGGCCAACTGGTCAACTTGCTACTACTGGGGCTGCACCAACGGGGGCAACAAGGAGTTGGAGTGGTACCAACCCTCGCAGGTCACAGTGCAAGACGGCACGGTGTCCCTGACGGTCTTCCCAGAGCGGACTCACGGTGAGGAGTACGTGTCGGGGATGCTGTCGTCGTACGGCAAGTTCAGCTTTCTATATGGCTACGCGCAGATCGTGGCCAAGCTGCCCCTCGGACAGGGCCTGTGGTCGGCGTTCTGGACCGAACCTGAGAACAGGACCTGGCCCCCCGAGATCGACATCATGGAGAACTGGGCGCAGGCTGACAGCGTCAATCTCTATGTGCACTACGACACCGCCAACAACTTCGACTCTTCGACCGTGTACCTGCCAACCGCCTCGAGCGCGTTCCACACCTACGGAGTGGACTGGGAACCGGGATCGGTCACGTGGTACGTGGACGGGTTCCGGTGGGCCAACTTCGCCGTGTCCATCACCCAGCCGGAGTACCTGATCGCCGATCTGGCCGTTGACGGGAACCTCCCCCCCGATTCCGCCGTCCGGTTCCCCCAGAGCCTGGTGATCCGTTCGATCGAAGTGTGGCAACACCCGTAACTGATCAGCACCCATCCGACCCGCTGAAGCTCCTCCCCACCGGCGTTGACACTCGGCGCATGGGTACCCTCTTGAGGCCCCTCAGAGGCGACCGTCGACGGCAACACGAATCTCTGGTTTCGGGACGAAAGACCCTAAAGTCACGCTCCGTGGTGGTCGATGCACTCTAAGTGCGCAAAATACTCAGCTCGAGCCACAGGGTTCACCCCGACCGGCGTCAAGCAGCCCCCCCCACGGTGGGCACGGCAGAACTCGCAGAACATCAGCCTCATCGAGGTCAGGAGAGCTTCTACAGCGCTTCGCCGGTTCGTCGACGTCGAACTCTTGTGGGTGGGGTTGTCGTAGCTGTCGCGCTGGCTGCGCTAGTCAATTCCTTGGCCGTTAGCAGCACCTCTGGAGCGACCCCTCCCAGCCACTTGGCCTGGCACCACCGTGCAATGACGACCACGACACGACCGCCGACCACCACGACACGACCGCCGACAACGACCACCGCGGCGCCGACCACCACGACGTCACAACCGCCGCCGACAACGACCACCGCGGCGCCGACCACCACGACGTCACAACCGCCGCCGACAACGACCACCGCGGCGCCGACCACCACGACGTCACAACCGCCGCCGACAACGACCACCGCGGCGCCGACCACCACGACGATCACAACCGCCGCCGACAACAACGACCACGACACAACCGCCGCCGACAACAACGACCACAGCGGCGCCGACCACCACGACCACGACACAACCGCCGCCGAGCCAATCCGCTCCGTGTTCTTCGTCAACGTCAGCAGACCCGAGTGGCATCCCAATGCCGACTACGAGCCCAGCGGGGTGGAACATGACCTTCTCTGACGACTTCACCACGAACGTCGCCGAGGGGTCCTGGCCGACTGGCGCCTACTCCGCGAATTGGACGGCCTATGCGGACTTCAACGACACGTCGGGCGCGGGCACCTACGAAACCTCGAACATTTCGGTCTCAAACTCCTGCCTCATTTTGCATTTGAGCACCGTGGACGGGGTAATCCAGGTGGATGCTCCGGTTCCGATCCTTCCCGGCAAGGATGAGTACGTGGGCCAGACCTACGGCATGTACAGCGTCTGCTTTACGGCCGATCCTGATCTCAACGGTTTCAAGACGGCGTGGCTCCTGTGGCCTGACCCTACTCCTGGCTACCCCGGGGGTAACTGGAACGACGGCGAGATCGACTTCCCCGAGGGCGACCTTGCTGGCACCATCAACGCTTATGACCACGAGGTCGGCGACCCATCGGTGAATGCAGCTGCCATCAGCACGAACGCCACCTACACCTCGTGGCACGTAGCGACGATCGAATGGACGGCGACTGGCGTGACGTACATCCTCGACGGCAAGGTTATCGGGACCTCGGCCATGTCACCTTCTGTGCCGATGCACTGGGTCCTCCAAACCGAGACTGACTGGCCCGCTCCCGCTCCTACGGTTGCAGGCAACGTCTACATCGACTGGGTCGCGATCTACGCGCCCGCGAGCTAGAGCTTGGCGCCTCTTATCGACAAATCGTCGTCTATGCGGCCTCGGTGGTGACGGCGAGGTCGTCGAAGAGGATCTGCATGTCGATGCGGCGGGCCTCGTAGTCGCGGTCGACTGGTGTCCAGTGAGTGGGCTTGCGCCCAAGTCGGGGGCTGCGGACGCCGGCGACGATGGGGCCGATGACGTGATCGCGCAGGACAAGTAGGGCGACGATCGTGCGGGCCGCGTCCGGTGGGACGCGGTAGCGGCGGCCGTTCCCGGGCTTGGTGATCAACTCGTGGGCGCGGAGCTTGCGCAGGTCGTAGGTGCCTTGCGGACGGTGTAGTCGGCTCCTTGGCTGATGGAGTTCACTTTGGCCGCGAGCTCGGCGACAGTGAACCCGTCGGGAGCAGCAGCGAGGGCGGTGACCGCGGCCAAGGTGGTGCGGATGCGTGCCTTGTTCAAGTCGACGCCGCCGACGCGGGTCCTGCCGATGACCGCCGACTGCGGCAGCTCGTCCAAGATGCCGTCGGGGATGAAAGCGACGACGACACAATCGAGGGTGGTGCAGAAACGCTCGAGCATCCCAGCCAGGCGGGCGACGATTTCCGGGAACTTGTCGAGGACGCGGCCGACCCCGAGGGCTTTGGTGTTGTGGGCTATCGCCTCAAAGCGCAGCACGTGCTCGCCTTTGGTGTAGCCCTTGAGCGTCAAAGCCCCGAAGTGGACCTTGAAGATGGTCAGGCCGTACTGAGGTGTCTCGATCACGGCAGCGACTCGGGGCGAGAGCTCGCTGTGGTTGGTGCGGGGGCGTTGCTTGGTGCCGAACAGCGTGCGCAGGGCCGGGACAGTGAGCCGGGAGCGGGTCCGGTCGATGATCGCCTCGAACACCGTGTCCATCTGGGCACCGCAGCCGAACAGCAAGTTGCGGCTGAACTCGACCTGGTAGATCGAGTAGCTGTAGCTGAACCCGGATCGCTCCTGCTCGGCCAGCTCGAGCCCGAAGCACAAGCACGCCGAGTAGATCCACCGGTCGCAGACCCGGCCCAGGCGCCCTATAGCCACGTCGTGCGACAAGGTGTCTGCGACCCGGGCCAGGTCTGCGGGATCGGAGATCTCAGTAAAGCAGTTTCCCTCCTCCCTGAACGCGATGCCAGCCGCTCGGGCGCGACAGGCGACGTACTCGTGGCCGTTCAAGATGACCTGAGCACCGAAGGGCGGATGGCCCGACATCTTGATCGTCACATGCCCCCACTCGGGGTCCATCAAGTGGAACGAGTAATGGTTGACGAAGGTCGTCTTCTTGGCCAAGTTGCGGATCACGCCCCCGTTGGGACGCTGCACGTCCCAGGTCGTGGCCGGGGCGCGGGCGACCAGGATCAAGAACACGCCGGTGCCCACCCGGTGCGCCGCCAGGTACTCCTCGGCGATGAGATGCTTGCGCTCGCCGGCCTTGCAGTCGACGACCGGGACGCCATTCGCGGCAGCCCATCCCCGGACGCGCCGGGAGAACCGGCCGGCCATCCGCATCAGGTGGGCGTTGTCGAGGTCCTCGTCGCTGTCACCGTGCAGACGTCGCCACCAGACCCGGAAGCCTCCAGGGCTATGGCCGAGGGAGAAGTAGGCGTTTAAGACGATGCGGTCCACACAGTCGTAGATCCCCGACAGCAGATCGCCATAGCGTGTCGCCAGTTCGTCACCCATATCGTGACGGTAGGGCTCTGCGGCACGTCACGTCCTGGGGGACTGCCCCGAAGGGGCCCTCGAGACGGGGCGAAGTCCCCGGCTCGATGTAGTTCTTCTTGGTCCACCGGCCTCTGGATCTTGTGACAAGTCTTAAGCAGCGGCTCCAAGTCTTGCGTTCGTGACGTAATCGCCAAGTACGCGCTCGACCGTGGCGAGAGCCTGACGAAGCTCGATAGGTGCAGGGGGTTGGTCGGCGTCGAGGAGGGGGCGGAGCAGTCGAGCGTGCAGCTTGGTGAAGAAGACGGCGACTCGGATCCCCTCTGGGGTGACGGCGTAGGTTTGGTTGCCGCTTGTCGCTCGATCAGCCCGTGCAGACGTAGGCGTCGCAGGTCATAGCTCATCTGCGAAGAGCTGTAGTCCCTGCCGAGGAGTCCGGCCACCTGCCCGCGAAGGCTCTTGTTGGTGAAGCCGGTGACGGCGTGGACGACGAGGCAGAGTGCACCGGCCAGGGCCATGGCGCGTTGATCCCCGAAGCGCAGGGCTCCGGTTCGTTGGCCCTCGCGTATGTAGGGCTGGTGGATGCGCTCGAAGAGCACAGAGCCGATGGCACAGCCCTGGCCGGCACGCTCGATCATAAGCAGACGGCGATTGACCTGACGGCCCTTTTCGACCAGCTCTCCCAGGTGTTCGAGCCGGGCGAGCACGCCGATGTCTTAGGCTTGTTGATGACGGTCTCGATGCGAAGTGCCCTCCCTTCCTTCAGGTACTGCTTGACACGGCTGTGCTTGAAGCTGAAGTCGATCTTCACCTCTGTCCCGGGTGAGAAGACCCTGGTGCGGAACGGTCCTGGGGTGCGACGCGGACCGCGAGTACGCAACTGGGCGTGAAAGACCATGGCCACCTGATCGGGACGGCCGATGCCGACGTTGTCCTGGACGAGGGACTCGAAGAAGCTCCGCGCCCGGCGTGGGTCGTCGAAGGCGATGGTACGGGAGACCTCTACCTAGCGCATCGACAGCTCCCAGAAATAGCCGGCCCGGCGGTCATCGTCGGTGAACGGGGTCGGGACCACCGAGCTCCAGTGGTCGAAGAAGCTCTGGATGTCGCCAGGCCCGAAGCGGTCGCAAATGGCTTGGAGGCCGGCCGGGTCCTCGCAGGACGAGAAGCCGTTCGCGAGTTCGCGGAAGCAGATGCCGGCGTGGCGCGCCTGGCGCTTGGCCCACTCGTGGCCGTTCAGCCATACCTTGGCCGGGTAGGGGAAGTACGTGCAGATCTTGATGAAGCCAGGCCCGAAGTCCGCGTCGAGGATGCAGAAGTAGTAGATCCCGACTCGGCGTTCTTCCTTCACGAAGTCGAAGCTCACGACCCCGGGCGTGCTCGAGCGGTTCTTCGCGCTGAACACCCACTGGAACTCCTGGGCCTGCACGATGGCGACCACCCCGGTGCGGCCTTCGGCCTCGGCCTTGTCGAGGTAGGGACGGACGTGGTCGATCTTGCGGTCGTCCCAGCGCGTGCGGTCGGGCTTCTTCAAGGTGAGGACCGGCACGTCGTGCTCGGCGGCGAAGGCCTACACCTCTCGTCGGAAACGGTTGCCGATCCTCTCGAGCAGCGCCGGTGACGGGACCGGGAAGCCGAGGTGCTCGGTGAGGAAGGTGACCACCTGGCCGCCGACTTGCAGATTGGGGACGTAAGCATTGAGCAGCAGACGGTCGATGCAGTCGATCTCCAGACTGACGTGACCGTCCAGCACCTCGTTGATGTTCACCGCGTTCGTCATGAGCGACGCGACAGCGCATGAGGGACGGCTTTGCCGGCCCGACAACCTCAACTCGCACGCGGTCGCGTTGGGATGAGGCCGGGAGGGGGGCCTGTCCCCCTCCCGCTAATGTTCTGAGTTGCTAATTTGTTCGCTCACAGCATCTGGCGCGGAAGGTGAGGATCTGATCGGTGACCTTGGTGTGGTCGTGGGCGCGGGGGTTCTCGGCATCGATGGCAACCTGATCGCGGAGATCTTTCTCGATGCACTGAATGCTGATATGCCGCCTGCTTGACAACGCGTTGCCGGGGCGGGTCCGGGGAACTGGAGTACTTCTCGTTCAAGAACCAGGAGATGGTGCTAACAAGGGTGTGGAGTGTGAGACAAGATGCGACTGCGAACGCCGTCCGGTGACAGGCCCAGGCGAGTGATGCGCTCTCCGCGCGTCGTCGCGCTGGTGCCGGCCGTGCTCGGCTTGCTCACGGTCTGCGCTGCAAGCTCCGCGCGGACCGAGGCGGCGACCCTTCGTGTGGGCACGCCCACGCTCACCGCGGCCAGGGCCGCCGACCTCCCCGACGGTCCCAAGGGCCGTTGGCAACTCGTGTTCTCGGACCACTTCACCGGCTCCACCCTCGACACGGCCAACTGGTCAACTTGCTACCGCTGGGGCTGCACCGACGAGGGCAACGACGAGCTGGAGATGTATCAGGCCTCTCAGGTCACGGTGCACAACAGCACGGTTTCCCTGACAGTGGTCCCGAGGCAGATCAACGGCAAGCAGTACGTGTCGGGGATGTTGTCGTCCTACGGCAAGTTCAGCTACCGGTACGGATACGCCCAGATCGTGGCCAAACTGCCCGTTGGGCAGGGGCTGTGGTCATCTTTCTGGTTTGAGCCTGCGAACGGGACCTGGCCCCCTGAAGTCGACATCTTGGAGAACTGGGCACAGTCGCACAGCGTCAGTTTCTATGTGCATTTCAGTGCCGCCAACACCTACGACACGTCGAACTTCTATGTGCCGACCGCTTCAAGCGCGTTCCACACCTACGGGGTGGACTGGGAACCGGGATCCATCGCGTGGTACGTGGACGGGTTCCTGGTATCCCGTCTTGCCTTGTCCATCACCCAGCCGGAGTACCTGATCGCCGATCTGGCCGTCAATGGGAAGCTCCCCCCCAACTCCGCGGTACGGTTCCCCCAGAGCCTCGTTATCCGCTCGATCAAGGTGTGGCAGCACCCGGCGTAGCCCGGCCGCCAGACGACTCACTGAGGTTTCTCCCGCCGCCAGTGACACGCGGGGTACAGGCAGCCGCCCGGACCCCCTTAACTCCCCTCCGTCACGACCGTCGATAACAGCCAAGACCTGCTAATTCGCAGAACAAAAGCCTAAAGTCACTCTCCGTGGTTGTCGATGCACTCTAAGTGCGCAGAATACTCCGTTCGGGCCTCAGAGCTCACCCCGGTCAAGGGCCGAGCACTCGCCGTATAGCAGGCACGGCAGGACTCGAAGGGCCACAGCCACATGCGATTCGGGGTCATTTCTTCAGCGTTCCGCCGATTCGTCGGCGCCGCGCTCTTGCGAGTGGACTTGTCATCGCGGTCGCGCTGGCCGCGCTAGTCAACTCCTTGGCCGTTAGCAGCACCTCTGGGGCGACACCCCCTAGCCATCTGTCCTGGCACCAAGGTGCGGCGACAACGAGCGTCCCGACCGCCACGACTGGAGCGCCGACAACGGCCACAACCCAGGCTCCGGCCAAGACAACGACGACAGTGGCGCCAACAAGCACCACCCCCAAGGCGTCGGTCACTACTAGCACCACCAAGGCGTCGGTCACTACTACCACCACCAAGGCACCGGCCACCACCACCAAGGCGCTGGCCAAGACATTGGCCAAGACAGGGACGAGAGTGGCGCCAACAAGCACCACCATCCAGGCGACGACCACCAGGGTGAAGGCCGGGCACCCCAAGACGCCGGCCACGACCACCACCACCCAGGCGCAGGCCACGACCACCACCACCCAGGCGCCGGCCACGACCACCACCACCCAGGCGCCGGCCACGACCACCACCACCCAGGCGCCGGCCACGACCACCACCACCCAGGCGCCGGCCACGACCACCACCACCCAGGCGCCGGCCACGACCACCACCACCCAGGCGCCGGCCACGACCACCACCACCCAGGCGCCGGCCACGACCACCACCACCCAGGCGCCGGCCACGACCACCACCACCCAGGCGCCGGCCACGACCACCACCACCCAGGCGCCCGTGGCGTTGGGGTCACCTCAGCCGGCCAGCAGTGACCCCGGCCCCTGGAATCTGGTGTTCGACTCGGAGTTCAACGGCTCCTCGCTCGACACCTCGCAGTGGTCGACGGGCTGGTTCGGCTCGGGCATAACCCCGCCCGTCAACAGCTCCGAGCAGCAGTGCTACGACCCGGCCCAGGTGAGCGTGGCCAACGGGGAGCTCGATCTGACGGCAATCACCGAGGCCGAGACCTGCGGAGGGGTCACGCGGCCCTACGCATCCGGGATTGTGACCACTAGTGGGACGTTCAGCTTCACCTACGGCTACATGGAGGCTCGCATCTGGTTGCCCGGCTCGGGCAGCATCGCTGACTGGCCGGCTTTCTGGGCCGACGGGCAGAGCTGGCCCACTGATGGCGAGATCGACGTGCTCGAGGGACTTAGCGGCAAGGCCTGCGTCCACTTCCACAACTCGGCTGGCGCAGCCGGGACCTGCGCCAGCGGAACTTTCACCGGTGGGTGGCACACTTTCGCCGCCGACTGGGAGCCCGGATCGCTCACCTTCTACTACGACGGAACCGAAGTCTGGCAGGACACATCAGGAATCACCTCTGCACCGATGTACCTGATCCTGAACCTGGCGCTCGACAGCTCGATGTCGCCGGATGTGGCCCCGGCCACGATGAGGGTCGACTACGTCAGGGTCTGGCAACACTGAGCGACGGTAACTCCCAGGCTCGCCGCACTTCCGCCCGGAACGGCGTACCCGCCTCGGCTCTGGCTCAGGCCTCACCTCCGGGTGAACGACCAGGTTGGCGCTCGCTGGCCTCCTTCGTCCTGCCCGTGCGGCCGAGGGACACGGGGACCGACACCGGCTCGCCGGCCTCCTCGGGCTTGGCTTTCTTGGCGGCAAAGCGCACCGGATCCGTCTCGAAACGCACCCGGCAACGGTCTGAGCAGAAGTAGAACCATTTGCCTGCCTGCACCGTGGATACAGGTGCGTTGGCCACCTCGACTTGCATCCCGCACACGACATCGAGAACGCGGCCGTCGTCTCGTCCTGAGTGCGCTCTGTTCCGATACGTCCAGTAAAGGACTGCAAAGAGCGCGAGGAAGGCGATGCTGAGGCAAACGGTGTAGTCCCACGAGAAGTGCGCCGGCGCTACCTGGGCCGGCCGGATCGCGGGCACGAGGCCGGCGGCTCGGAAGACGACCTCGGTGACGAACCCGGCAATCGCCATGACGCCCCAGAAGATCACCAACATCCTCGCCATGAGGCGCGTCCCGTAGTAACGGCGGTAGACGAGAAGCAAGGGCAAACTGATCAGGTCGGCGAATATGAACGAGATCACTCCGCCAAACGAGATTCCCCCCTTCCACAGCGCCGCAGCGAGAGCGACGTTGCCGATCGAGCAGACGAAGCTGACCAGCGCTATGAGGGGGCCCACTGCAACGTTCTCGATCGTCGTCCAGTCGCCATGGCCACGGACGAAGACCGTGTTCCAGACTTGAACAGGCACCACGACAGCCAAGAAACCGGCCACGGTGAAGCCGATCGCGAGCTCCCTGCGCAGCATGGTGAGTTCTGCGACCGTGTAAGTGGCGGCATCGGCCCACCCGCTCTTGGAGCGGAGCTTCGTGGCCCAGGGCTCGTGCTGAATTGCGGGGTTCTCAGTTGGCGTGTGATCTTGCCCGGCGTCGGTCTTCAACCGTTGCCGGGCCTCGACGACCAGCCTCCCCCGCAGCCAGAAGCCGCCCCCGAACGCGAGCAGCACGATCATGACGACCCCACCGACGAACTCGCTCACCGCGAACTGCCAGCCCATCAGCACGATGAGCACGATGCCCAGCTCTACTACAAGGTTGGTCGAGGCGATGATGAACACCGAGGCCGCCACGAAGTCCGCGCCCTTCACGAAGAGGGACTTGGCCATATCAGCGGCCACAGCGTCTCCCAGAACATGAAGAAGCCCTCACGCAGGCTCCTCCCGATGTCATCGAGCCAGCCGACACCGGCCAGCAGATCCGCGCCTGTCATCGCGCATGCCCCGTGCGAGCCACCTTCAGCGTGCCTGGCTCAAGACCGGACCAGACGTGCCACAGCACCCGACGCCTCGGCGAGCTTGCGTGCCGCCTCGTCACCGCCGGCCCTGACGGCACCGGCCACGCAGTGGGCCATGTGGTCTTCGAGCAGCTGTAGGGCCACTGACTGGAGTGCCCTCGGAGCGGCTGATACCTGCTCGAGGATATCGATGCAGTACCGGTCCTCGTCGACCATGCGCTGGAGACCCCGGACCTGTCCCTCGATACGCCGCAGGCGTTTCAGAACTGCTCCCTTGTCATCGCTGTAGCCCCGCAACACAATCGCGTCCACGGCCATAAACATACCCCCCGGGTGTATTCGAGCTGTGACCAGATGGGCGTTGATCGAAGACTTGCGCCGCGAGCGCCCAATCCGGCCACCGGGAGCACTCGTCACACGCACGAGGAGCACCAGCGCTTCCCCACTATGTCTAACCTGGCCCCGTGCTCCGGAACATCAAGACGCTGCGCGGGCTGCAACCGCGAGCCGGCGTCGAGGAAATCGAGTCTGCCGGCCGGCAGTTGCCTGACTCTCATCGCACGACTGAATCGGCTTTCCGGCCCTCCGACCGTCCGTGCCATTGAGATCGGGGTCGGCGCGCATCAGGTGATCGATTCACGAAATCAGCCTCAAGCTCACCGCGGGCGTGGGTGTGTCGACGTCCGCCGCGTTGTGGTCGGCGCCCCACCCCGCATTGCCCCTGCGCCAGCACGCCGGATCTTCCCGTGCGATCATGACGCCAAGGAGGTGTGAGATCACGATTCGTCGGTCAGCTTCGAAGAGATCGCGACGACAGGTCGTCGGTTTCGATGACCTCCTCTACGTTGCGGCGAACCTGCGATGGACGTGGCAGGCACGCACGCGCGCCCTTTTTTCGCGCCTCGACCCCGCCGCCGGGCCATCTGCTCTCGAATGGCCGCTCCGCCTGTTGAACGGTCTGGGACGTGCGACCGTAGAGGAGCGCCTCGCGGCCGACCCGGAGCTTGCGGAGCTCGCGGCTACCGTCGTCGAGAGCGCGACCGCCTATGAGGCGAATCGCGCCAGGACCTGGTTCCCGCAGACCCACCGCAGGGACCGCGGTTTCGAGGTCGCCTTCTTTGCCGTGGAGTTCGCCCTCACCGACTCGCTGCCTATCTACGCAGGAGGCCTTGGGGCCGTTGCCGGTGAGTTCCTCAAGTCGGCGTGCGCGCTCGGGGTTCCCCTGATCGGCGTCGGCCTGCTCTATCGGGAGACTTCCCATCAGTGGCTTGATGACAACGGGCTGCAGCAGGAGTCGTGGGAGGTTCTCGACTTCGAGCGCCTTCCCGTCGAGCTGGCGCGCGACGCCACGGAGCGTCCCGTGCGGGTCAAGGTCCCTCTTCCCGGACGCGAGGTGGTTGCTCAGGTATGGACGGTGCTCGTGGGACGAAACCGGCTTTACCTTCTCGACACCGACATCAAGCCGAATCGGCGAGCTGATCGCCACATCACGGCAAGGCTCTACGGTGGCGACCAGGAAACCCGCATCCAGCAAGAGCTCGTGCTCGGTGTCGGCGGCATCCGTGCGCTCGCAGCACTCGGCCACGAGCCCGAGATGGCGCACCTGAACGAGGGTCACTCCGCCTTTGCCGCGCTGGAACGCATCCGCCAGGTCATGTCCCGCGACAAGCTCTCCTTCGCCGAGGCCCGCGTGGCCGCGGCACCCGGGATGCTGTTCACCACACACACCCCTGTAGCTGCCGGGCACGACTACTTCCCGGCCGAACTGGCCAATCGGTACCTCGCGCCGTACGCCAAGCTGCTCGGGATCGATCTGGAGACGCTCAGCTCATTGGGCCGTTACCGACCCGATGACCCGTCCGACTCCTTCTGCCCCACGGTGCTCGCACTTCGACTGGCAGGCTCTCGCAACGGAGTCAGCCGACTCCACGGGATGGTGACTCGTAACCAGTGGGGTGGCCTCTGGCCGCGGTTGCCCTTGAACGAGGTGCCCATCGGGCACGTCACGAATGGCATTCACTTCAAGTCCTGGATATCGACCGAAGTCGAGGAGCTTCTCGACCGCCGACTCGGCCCGAGCTGGAAGACGACACCGGGCTCACCAGACTCCTGGAAGCAGCTGCTGGGGACCGAAGACGAGGGACTATGGGATGCAAGGTGTCGGGCGCGCGCCCGGCTCATCGAGTTCACCCGGGCCCGCCGCAACGAGCAGCTAGCCCGCCGTGGCGCCGACGCGACACGTCTCGCGGCCGCCGACGCGATCTTGGACGCCAACGCTCTCACCATCGGCTTCGTCGGACGCTTCGTCGCATACAAACGACCCACGCTGTTCCTGCGTGACCCCGACCGCATCGCACGCATCCTCGGTGATCCGGACCGGCCGGTCCAGATCATCTTCGGCGGCAAGGCGCACCCCCGCGACGAGTTCGGAAAGGAACTGTTGCGCCAGGTCATCGAGTTCCGTCGCCAACGACATCTCGAACACCGGGTCGTCTTCATCGAGGACTTCGACATCACGATGGACCAGGCTCTCTCGCGAGGCGTCGACCTGTGGCTGAACACTCCCCGGCGGCCGCTCGAGGCGTGCGGCATCGGAGGCATGAAGGCAGGAGTGAACGGCGCCTTGAACCTCAGCACATTGGATGGTTGGTGGGACGAGGTCTGGCACGACGCAGACCCCGCCTTGGCACCGATCGGTTGGTGCATCGGGACCGGTAGGCACTACGAGGACTTCAATGCGCAAGATGCGAGCGACGCCGAGTCCTTGTACGACGCCCTCGAACACCAGATCATTCCCAAGTTCTACGACCGGGATGCCCAGGGCCTGCCTCGTGCCTGGTTGGCCTCTGTGCGCGAGTCGATGTCGAGCCTCGCCCCGACATGGCACTCGCACCGCATGGTACGCGACTACGTCGAATCCTTCTACCTACCCTCTGCCAACCGGGGACGCTGGCTCGCGGCACACGGCTACGCGCGGGCACGCGAGCTCTCCGCGGCCCTCGAACGACTGCTCGCCGCATGGCCTGCAATCCGAGTCACCGTTTTGGCCACCGTTGCCCCGGGCGGTGCCGTGCACGCCGAGATCGTCGCGGACCTCGGTTCCTTGAAACCTCAGGATGTGAGCGTGCAGCTCTGGGTTGCACCGACTCGTAGCGACGCCTACCCGATAGCCGCCCAGCTCGAAGGATTCCGCGACCACATCGCCCACTATGGCGTTCAGGTTCCCCGCGAGGCCGGTATCGATGCGGTCCTCGTTGCCCGCGTGCTGCCCTGCCATCCGTCGCTCACCAATCCGTATGTCCCCGGTCTCATAACCTGGTCGGACTGAGACTCGTGACGACAAACCCTCATTTTCCCGCCGCGCTGCGGAATCTCGCGATCGATTCCGGCATCGTGCTCGAGTACGTCGACGCCACCGGCGTCCGTCGCTGTGCTGACCCGGAAGCGGTCCTCGCGGTGCTGAACGCCCTCGGCACGCCGATCGGCCATGTCAGCGAAGCGGCCCGGATGCTGCGCAGCCGTCGCAGTGCGCGTCTCGAGCGGATCGTAGAACCGGTGACTGTCGTCGACGACGCGTCGGTCGGCAAGATCCTCGTCTCCCTGCGTGAGGCCGACATCGATCTGGAGTGCGCGATCGAATCCGAAGAGGGCGAGCGTGTCGAGTGGCGCATCCGCCGCGATGACCTCGTGTCGCTGTCCTGTGAACGCATGGACGGTCGGGACATCTACCGGGGAGCCGTACCACTTCCGTCGCTCCTGCAGTGCGGATATCACAGTTTCACCGTCCGCGTGCGGGGTCGAATCGGTATGGCGACGGTGATCGTCGCGCCGGTGACTGGCGCCCGCGGTCGTTTTGGCGAGGACTGGCGCGCCTTTGGGATCTTCGTCCCGCTGTTCTCACTGCACTCTGGCCGCAGCTGGGGATCCGGCGACCTGAGTGACCTCGATGAGTTCGCACGCTTTGCAGCTACGCAACAGGCGAGCGTGGTCGCGACGCTTCCGCTGCTCGCCGGCTTCGGACCTGAGTCTTTCGAGGCGAGCCCGTACCTGCCGGTGAGCCGCCGGTTCTGGCACGAACGCTGGATCGACGTGGAGCGCGTGCCGGAACACGCCTGGTCCCCTGAAGCACGAGTCCTGGGCTCGGACACACAGGAGGCTGCCCGCCGTGCCGCGTGGGTCGAAGGTGCGATCGTGGACGGCGCGGCCGTGATCGCAGCAAAGCGGGCGGCCCTCAGCGCTATGGCGACTGCCGTGGGGCGTTCGTCCGCAGGTCGGGAGACGGCGCTGCGCAACTTCATGTTCGAACGCCCCGACTTGGTTGAGTACGCGCGCTTTCGCGCCGGCGTCGATCGCTTCGGGATCGACTGGTACAGGTGGCCCGGGCCTCTGCGCGGCGGACTGCTCGGCTGGAGCGATGTCGATCCCGTGAACGAGAGCTATCACATCTACGCCCAGTGGGTAGCGCACCAGCAAATGGCAGAACTGTCGGAGCGCCTGTCACAACGCGGTCAAGTCCTCGCTCTCGACCTGCCCGTGGGCATCCACCGATGCGGCTACGACGTCTGGCGCCGCCGTGACCTGTACGCGACCGACATGACGGTCGGGGCTCCACCGGACGGTTTCTTCGCTCAGGGCCAGTCGTGGGGCTTCCCGCCGTCGCGCCCCGAGGCCGTCAGGGCCGACGGTCACGAGGAGTTCCGCGCTGCGCTCGCGCATCATCTGCGCGTCGCTGGGATGCTGCGCATCGATCACATCATGGGCTTGCAGAGGCTGTTCTGGATTCCCGGTGGAGGCGAGCCGCGCGACGGCGTCTACGTGAAGATGCCCTTCGACGAGCTGTTGGCCGTCGTCGCCGTAGAGGCACAACGCCACCACGCGGACATCATCGGCGAGGACCTGGGCACTGTCGACGACGAGGTCCGCGGAGGCATGCAACGAGCAGGCATAAGGCGCTCGTACGTGGCGCAGTTCGCCATTCGCGACGCTGGCGAACCGGTGCTCGAGCCACCGCCCGCCGGTTCGGTGGCCTCGTTCTCAACCCACGATCTGCCGACGTTCGCGGGATGGTGGAGTGGTCGCGATATCGTCGAGCGCCTCGAGTGCGGACAGCTGGACCCTTCGTCGGCCGAAGAGGCCCGGGTCCAGCGCACGCAGCTGCGTGCGCGCCTTTCAACGCTCGGTCCTGACGAGCCCGGCAGCGAGCACGACAGCTTCGATGGAACCGGGGCGCCCCGCTCAGTGCTCACCGGCGTCCACGCGGAGCTGGCTCGCAGCAACGCAGGACTCGTGCTCGCTCAGCTCGACGACCTGGTCGGGCAGCCTGAATCGGTGAACCTACCGGGCACGAGCACCGAACGCGCGAATTGGAAGCGCCTCACCAACGCCACCTTGGAACAGATCGTCGACGACCCGGCTGTGCGTGACGCGTTGGCGCCGCTCCAAGAGTACCGCGGGCGGATCTCATCCGCCTCGGTCGAGCGCCTGGCGCGTGGAGCCGAGACGGTGCTGGGGGTCAGCATGCTCGACTCCGCCGACGTCCACCTTTTCAACGAGGGACGCCACTTCCGCCTTTACGAGAAGCTCGGTTCCCACACGATGACCGTCGGAGGCATCTCGGGAGTGCTCTTCGCCGTGTGGGCGCCGAATGCGGAGCGCGTTTGCGTCGTCGGCGACTTCAATGGCTGGAACGGCACGAGGCACCCTCTTTCGCCGCACGCCACCTCGGGAATATGGGAAGGCTTCGT
Organism: uncultured Acidimicrobiaceae bacterium; assembly: GCA_963807575.1. Taxonomy (GTDB): domain Bacteria; phylum Actinomycetota; class Acidimicrobiia; order Acidimicrobiales; family Bog-793; genus Fen-455. Next base: position 89,755 of record CAWECD010000020.1, on the reverse strand, counting down.
CCCCGGGGTCACCGCGGGGACGCGCTACAAGTACCGCTTGCTCTCGAGGCTCGGCGGCCCTGAGTTCGACAAGGCCGATCCGTTCGCGTTCGCCTGCGAGGAGCCCCCAAAGACCGCGTCGATCGTCTTCGAACCACGCCACGAATGGCTCGACGACGAGTGGATGCGCGGCCGTGGGAACAGACAGCGCCTCGACAAGCCGATATCGGTCTACGAGGTGCATCTTGGCTCGTGGCGGCGCGTACCCGAGGAGGGCGGCCGCTTCCTCACCTACGCGGAAATTGCCCCGCGCCTCATCGACCACGTGCAGCATCATGGCTTCACCCACGTCGAGGTCATGCCGGTGATGGAGCATCCCTTCTACGGCTCATGGGGTTACCAGGTCACCGGCTACTTCGCACCGACGGCGCGTTACGGCTCACCTGACGAGTTTGCGGCGTTCGTCGACGCGCTCCACCAGGCCGGCATCGGTGTCATCCTCGACTGGGTGCCGTCGCATTTCCCCTCCGATGCCTTCGCGTTGGCGGCGTTCGACGGTACCCACCTCTACGAGCACGCCGACGCCCGCCAGCGCGTGCAACCGGAATGGCAGAGCTGGATCTTCAACTACGGACGCAACGAGGTTCGCAGCTTCTTGATCTCGGGCGCCCGTTTCTGGTTCGACCGGTTCCACGCCGACGGGCTGCGCATGGACGGGGTTGCTTCGATGCTCTACCTCGACTACTCGCGCCAAGCCGGCGAGTGGGTCCCCAACCGCTTCGGCGGCAACGAGAACCTCGAAGCGGTCCAGCTGCTCCAGGAGTGCAACACCGAGGTGTTCGCATCGTTCCCCGACATCATGAGCATTGCCGAGGAGTCCACGGCGTGGTCGGGCGTGTCCCGGCCGGTCGACAGCGGCGGGCTCGGCTTCAGCTACAAGTGGGACATGGGCTGGATGCATGACACGCTCGACTACTTGTCGCACGACCCGGTCCACCGACCCTGGCATCACGACAGGTTGACCTTCCGGTCCATCTACGCCAACAGCGAGCACTTCGTCCTGCCGCTGTCACACGACGAGGTCGTACACGGCAAGGGCTCACTGATCAGCCGCATGGCCGGTGATGAGTGGCAGCAGTTCGCCAATCTGCGACTCCTCTACGGCTACCAGTTCACCCAGCCCGGCAAGAAGCTGCTGTTCATGGGTGGTGAGTTCGCCCAGAGATCAGAGTGGAACCACGACGCCAGCCTCGACTGGCATCTGCTCGACTTCCCCGCCCACCAAGGTGTCTCCGCGTGGGTACGCCGCCTCAATGAGCTTTACCGCTCTGAGCCTTCGCTTCATCGCGATGACCTCGCCGAGGCGAACTTCGCCTGGATCGACTGCGAAGATCGGGCGCAGAGCGTGCTGTGCTACGAGCGACGCGACGGGGGTGACGGCGTACTCGTGGTCGTCGCCAACTTCACGCCTGTCCCGCGTGTCGACTACCGCGTGGGTATGCCGCGTGCCGGCCGGTGGGAAGTGCTCGCGAACAGCGACGCGCCGGAGTACGACGGCAGCGGCTACCTCGTCCCCGGCGCGTTCGACACGACCGCAACGCCCTGGCACGGCCGTGACCAGAGCGCCTTGCTCGTGCTGCCGCCGCTCGCGCTCTTGGTCCTGCGACCGGCGACGTAACCGGCGATGGCGCTTGCTGTCTGCTTCCATCTGCACTGCTACCAGCCAGAGCGTTCGGATCCTTGGCTCGACATCGTTAAGCCTGAGCTCGGCGCGTTCCCGTACCACAACTGGAACCAAAGGATCACAGCAGAGTGCTACCGGCCCAACACCGCAGCTGCCGTGCTGGCGCCCGATCAACGCCTGCGTGTGTCGACTGACAACTTCGCGATCGCGAGCTTCGACGTCGTGAGGACTCTTCACCGCTGGCTGGCGGCGAACGCGCCCGACGTCGACGCCGTTCTCCGTGCTGCCGCGCGCGGGCCAGACGGTCGACCGAGCGGCGCGGCGCTCGCGTCACCGGCGGTGCACGCGATCCTGCCGCTTGCCAGTCCCGAGGATCGTGAGGTTCTGGTCGCCTGGGGAATAGCGGATTTCAGGGCGCGCTTCGGCTCCGCGCCCGAAGGCATGTGGCTGCCCGAGACCGCAGTCGATCTGGACACGCTCGCAACCCTTGCCCGCCATGGCGTCGGCTTCACCGTCCTCATGCCGCAGCAGGCGCACCGTGTGCGTACGCCCGGGAGCGGCTGGCTCGACGTGAGCGGAGAGAAGATCGACCCGAGCCGCGCCTATTTCGTGTCGCTGCCAGGCGGCGAGTCGATGACAGTCGTGTTCGGGCACGGCCCCCTGTCGTGTGAGCTCGCGTTCGGGAACCTGTTGAACGACGGGGCCACGTTCGTGAACGCGATCCGAACTGCCCTCGCCTCGAGCGGCGACGACGAGCTGATAGCGATCGTCGCCGACGGGGAGACCTACGGGCATCATCATGAGTTCGGTGAGATGGCACTCGCGTGGGCAGCGCGCGAGCTGCGAGCCGAGAGCGTCGAGGTCACGAACCTGGGCGAGTGGCTCGAGAACCATCCTCCAACCTGGGAGGTAGAGCTGACCACGCCTTCTTCGTGGAGCTGCGCGCACGGCGTCGAGCGCTGGCGTAGCGACTGTGGCTGTACCACAGGCTCACAGCCGGGGTGGGACCAGTCCTGGCGGGCGCCGCTTCGCGAGGCGCTCGATTGGCTGCGGGCAGCTCTCGCTGAACCTGTTGCCACCGGAATGCGAGAAGTGCTGGGCGACCCCTTGGCGGCTCTCATCGACTACGGCGGCGTGCTAACTGGTGAGGAGGCGCCCGGGGCGTTCGTGGCCAGGCGGGCGGGTCGCGCCTGTGGCGACGCCGAGACGACACGCGCCCTGGAGCTCCTGGAGCTGAGGAGCCATCTCCTGTCGGCGTTCACCAGCTGCGCGTGGTTCTTTGCCGATCCCACGGGAATCGAGACCCTGTTGTCGCTGCAGCACGCGGCCCTCGTTCTCGATACCGCTGAACGCGTGCTCGGCCTCGAGGTCACCACCGGGTTCCTCGAGCGCCTCGAACGTGTGAGGTCGAACACCGATCCGACACTTACTGGCCGTGACCTCTGGACCCGGTCAATAGAGCCACACCGGGTCGACGCGAGGTCCATCGCCGCAGCTTTCGCCCTGGAGCTGGCGGCCGGGTCGGCTCGTTCCCCGATGCGGCGCGGCGCTTGGACGATGACCGCTCAGGCAGTCGAGACGGTCGCCGGTCGCGTGACGGGCACAGTGGTCGTCGAGCACACCCCGACACTGCGGCGCACCGTGGCCGAGATCGACGCCGAGTGCCGCGGAGCCGTTGGTGTCGTGGCCCGTAGCCGTCTCGCCGGAGAGGACTCCTGGCGCGAGACGACCCTCGTCGAGGCCGGCTCCGACGTTGTCGCGCGCGTCGGTACCTCCCGGCTCACGGGGCGGGCCAACGGCAGCCCTCTCCTCGCTCTGCGCTGCCTCACCGCAAGCCTGCGGACACGCCCGGCCGAGGTCGACGACGCAGCCGCGCTCGGCGCGCTCGTGTCCGGCGCAGCCCCGCTGGCGTCTCGCGACCTCGACGCGGTAGGCGCCGCCCTCGCGGTGCTCCGCGATGCTTCGGTCTCCGAGGAGACGGCCGCCGCACTGGGCGCACTCTCAGCTCTGGCGAAGGTGGCATCGGTCGAGTGGCCGACGGACGCCGCCGAATGTGAGCCTGCGCCGGCGAACCACTAGGTTCACACCCTGATGAATGCGCTCCGCAATGAAGGTCCCAGCCTCGACGGCACCAATGACCTGGTCCGAGCTGTCGACCGTCTGGCGCGCCGGCTGCCTGAGCCCTTGTTCCCTCTGGCCCGGATCGCGTACAACTACCGCTGGTCGTGGACACCCGGCGGCCGGGGGCTGTTCCGCTATTTCGGCACGCACCGCTTCAAGCTGAGCAACGAGAACCCGGTCCGCTTCCTCCGTGACCTGTCCGAGCACTCGCTGCTCGAAGCGGCGACAGACGAGAAGTACCTCGCTCGTGTCAATGCGGTTGCCCAAGTGCTCGATGCCGACCTCGACCGCCCGGCTCGGACCGACCTCGGTGACAGGCCCGTCGCGTTCTTGTGTGCCGAGTTCGGCGTGCACAGGTCCTTGCCGGTGTACTCGGGAGGGCTCGGGGTGCTGGCCGGCGATCTGCTGAAGGAGGCGTCGGACCGGGCCCTGCCCTTCGTCGGCGTGGGCCTGCTGTATCGGAGGGGCTTCTTCCACCAGCGCGTCGACCGGTCCGGATGGCAACGCGAGTACTGGACCGAGGTCGATCCCGAGATGCTGCCCGCTGTGCGCGTCAGCAACGGGGACGGTTCGCCACTGACGATCCACGTCCCGATCTGGGACGGTCAAGTCGCCGCTCACGTGTGGCGCATCGACGTCGGCCGCGTGCCCCTCTACCTTCTCGACGCGGAGATCGCCGAGAACAGCCCCCTGCAGCGCTGGGTCAGCTCACAACTGTACGAGGGCAACCGCTCCATCCGCCTCGCCCAGTACGCGCTCTTGGGGGTGGGTGCTGTTCGCGCGCTCGACGCGATGTCGATCACACCCACCCTCTTCCACCTCAACGAAGGCCATGCCGCACTGGCCACGCTGGTTGTCGCGTCGCGGATATCCCTGTCTTCGGAGGGCCCTGTCGACGACCTACGCGACGCTCTCGAACGCGGCCGTGAGCACTTCGTGTTCACCACCCACACGCCCGTCCAAGCCGGCAATGAGACCTACAGCCGCGAGGAGATCCTCCCGGTGCTCGGATCACTGGCCGACGAGCTGCACTTCGACCGCGAGGTGCTCCTGGAGCTCGGCCGGGTGCACCCGACCGATGCGAACGAGCCCAGCGGCATGACGCAGCTGGCCATCCATACGGCGCGCTCCACGAACGCGGTGAGCGCGCGCCACGAGTCGGTCGCGCGCGACATGTGGCGCGAGATGTTCCCACAGGCCAATGCGGACCAGGTGCCGATTCGCCACGTCACCAACGCGGTGCACCTCCCGACCTGGATGGCCCCGCCGATGCGGGCGTTGCTCACGAGCCATCTCGGCGAGGGCTGGGAGCGGCACTCCGCCGACCCTGCAGTCTGGGCCGGCATCGAGTCCATCCCGGACGAGGACCTGTGGAGGGTCCGTTGCGAGCAGAGGAACGACCTGGTCACGCTCATACGCGGCAAGGTTGTGGTCGACCGCCTGGCGCGCGGCGAGGACCTCGATCTCGTACAGGCCGGGGCCGAGGCGTTCGACCCTTCATTCCTCACCGTCGGGTTCGCTCGCCGTTTGGCAACTTACAAGCGGCTCGACCTGCTCTTGCGTCCTGAGGCCAGAGGCTTGGAGCTGCTCAATCATGATCAACCGACACAGTTCGTCTTTGCCGGCAAAGCTCATCCGCTGGACGACGCGGCCAAGGCGGTCGCGCAGCACGTGTTCGCCCTGAAGAGCTCACCCGGTGTGCGCAGTCGCGCGGTGTTCATCGAGGATTACGACCTCGGCGTCGCCAGCACCCTTATCGCCGGCTGTGACGTGTGGCTCAACCTGCCGCGTCCCCCGCTGGAGGCGAGCGGCACCAGCGGCATGAAGGCCGCCCTGAACGGCTGCCTCAACGTCAGCGTGCTCGACGGATGGTGGGCGGAGGGCTTCGACGGCTCGAACGGCTGGGCCATCAATGGCGACATTGACCCTGACGAAGCGGCAAAAGATGCCCGTGACGCCGCTTGCCTCTACGCCTTGGCCAAAGATGAGGTGAAGCCGTTGTTCTTCGACCGCGACGAACGTGGGATCCCGAGCCTTTGGCTGAAACGGGTCCGCGCGTCCATGCGCACTCTGGGACCGAACTACTGCGCAACGCGCATGCTCGACGATTACGTGAAGCAGGTCTACGCGCCTTCGTAGCGGCGGGACTCCGGGCTGCTCGAGCTTGGCGAGCACATCGACACCGTGAACTGCAAGCTCCTCCGCGCAAGGCTCAGCGGTACGCGTCCAGGCCCAAATGGACCGCCAGGCCGAGACCTCCGCAGGCGATCAAGGCCCGCAGCGGTGCCGCCGGGACCCGGCGCACGATTGTCGGGCCGAGCCGGCCGCCGACCAAGCAGCCCACAGCGAGAGGGAGCACGGCCCACCAGCGGACGGGCCCGAAGACCACGAATGCCACCGCCGCGGTGGCATTGGCCAATCCGACGAGCAGGTTCTTCATCGCGTTGGCTCGCGCCAACGATTCTGCGGAGGCAAACAGCAGCATGGCAAGCAGCAGCACCCCTGCGGCCGCTCCGAAATAACCACCGTAGACGGCAACAAGGAACACGCCCGCGCCGAGCTTCCAGGTCGGCCGGGACAGCTCGTTCGGCTCCCGGCGCGCCGGGTTGCGCGGGATCACGATGGTGAGCGACGCCAGCCCGATCAGCCAGGGCACGACCAGGGCGAAGGCGCTGGAGGGCGTCTCCAGCAGCAAGAGCCCACCGGTTAGCCCACCGGTGACCGCGATTGGGCCTAGTCGCCGAGCCCGGGCTCGCTGGCCGGTCAGCTCGGGGCGCGAACCCAAGACGGAGCCGACGCTGCTGAACACCAGTGCGACCGTGTTGGACACGTTCGCACTCACCGGCGAAAGTCCAATGGCCAGCAGCGCCGGGTAGCTGACGAGCGACGCCAGGCCCGCCACGCTGCCGCTCAGGCCGGCGCCGAACCCGGCGAGCACCAACCAGAGTGGATCGAGACCTTTCAACGCCGCTTCGACCCTAGTTCCCGGTCCGATTGGGCCGTCAGTTGACGATCACCGAGAGCGAGCCCGGAAGATTGAAGACGTCGATCTCCACACGTGACGGCTCGTCGATGATCGACGCGGCCGCGCAGGTGGCCGTCAGAGTCGCCGATTGCCCTTCGAAGAGCGTGACGTCGTTCTCGTTCCAGATCACCGGGGCGACGAGCGCCCCGCCGTGCGACAGCAGGGAAGCATGGACGCCCAGGGCGGGCGTGCCGGCGGGTGCGATGTTGCGCAGCGCGACGCAGGTGTGCACCCGCCCCGAGCGACGCGTGGAGGTGGCGGTGACCTGGAGCTCGGGCGTGGCGAGCCCCTCGAGCCCGCGCAGGTCGGCAAACGCCAACGGTGGCGTGTACTTCCATGTCGTGCGCCCGAGATCGAGCACATCTGCAGTGCTAGACAGCCAGTAGACGTTCCGACTGACGACGGTGCCGTCGGCGGCCGAGCAGAGGACGAGCTCGAGGAAGTACGTACCGCTGACATCGTGGGGAGGGGCGACCGCCAGCTCCGCGACCGTCGTCGTCTCACCGCGTCCGAGACACGGGAGCTCCTTGGTCGCGGAGCCGACGACCACGCCGTCGACGGAGCGGACCTGACTTGTGGCCAGAAGTGGACCCGTGTCGGCAAGCGTCCGATTGACCACCTGCACCACCCGATCGCCGTAGTCGTACTGGATGTGAAGCGGCTCGTTCGCCTTCTTCGTCCCGAAGTAGGCGCCTGAGGGATCCAGGTAGTGGTCCCACAGCTGCCAGTTGAGGCTCGGCCAGGCGCTGTTGAGCATCCAGTAGACGACCCCGGTGGCGGGCTCGCTCCGGTGAGTCCGGCTGCCGTACGCCTCGAACTGGGCCCGCGTCGCCTCGTAACTGGACAGTTGGGCCTTGGCGAGAAAGTCCCGAAGGCTCCTCGGCTCGCCGTAGCGAGCCGCCAGGGCCCGGTGGAAGATCTCGAGGTTGTCGAACTCCGACGGGGGCCCGGCGTGGAACTGTTTCGCCGAGGGCTCGCGCCACAGCTGCTCGAGCTCTGCCGGCGAGAGCATCCGTTCAAGGCTCGGGCGACGCGGGACATTGTTGCCTGCGCTCGTCTCGGAGTTGAAGCCGACTGCCCCTCCGAGCCCGGGATCGCTCCCGTACCAGTAGACAGGTGGAACCCAGGCATACGGGCCGGTCATCTTCATGCCCGAGGGCCCGCACTCCTCGGTTCCCATCACAGTCGCCGAGGAGATGACGGGGAGATCCCAGCGCGCCCGGACGAGGGCGTCGACATATCCACTACAGGCTCGGGGTTCGGGTGGGAAGTCGCTTCCCACCAAGAAACCGATCACGCAGGGGTGGTTGGCCAGCCTGTACGCCTCCGCCTCCATCGAGCGGGCAGCGACATCAAAGTCGTGGTCGTCCCAGGGCGTGCCGCCCGTACCGGCATGCGCTTCCCACTTGTTGCAACACTCCCAGCCCGCCAGCACGAGGATGCCCGCCTCGTCGGTCATCTCGTAGAACTCCGGGTTCTCTCCCTTGCCCTCCAACCGGATCGTGTTGAGCCCGACATCGAGTGTGTAGCTGAGCTCGTCCGCGATGCGCTGGGGGTCGTGCCGAAGGAACAGGTCCGGCGACCAGCCACCGCCCCGGATCGGGATCGTCTGTCCATTCAGCACGAACCACCGCCCGCCGCCAGGGGCGACCTCACTCGTCAGCGATCGGATGCCGAAGGTCGCCGCCACACGGTCGCTGAGGGCGCCGTCCACGCTGGCTTGCATCTCGAGGTCGTAAAGAGCTTGATCGCCGAGCCCGGCAGGCCACCAGAGGGCAGGGTCCCGGAGCTCTGTCTCGATTCGCAACTCTCGTGTCGTAGATGCGGAGCCGTCGTCAAGGGCAACCTCTCCCTGCAACTCGATCTCGCCAGTCGGGCCCGAGATCGACACGCGCACGTCGGGCACGAGTGGCTCGCCGCAAAGGTTGGCCACCTCACAAGTGACGACGAGATGTGCGGTGTCGAACCCGGGCGAGAGCTCGGTGGTGACCCGTGGATCACAGAGGCGAACCGGGCCCGTCGTTCGGATGAGGACATCGCGCCAGATGCCCATGTTGTTGTCGGGCGGCCACTGGCTCCAGTCCACCCAGCCGATCGACAAGTCGGTCATCGGGCTGCCCGGGTAAACGAGGTACGCAATGGCGTTGGTGCCCCTGTGGACCAGATGGGTGACGTCGAACGAGTTCGACGTGTAGGCACCGGCGATGGCGTCGTGACCGGCGACACGGGCCCCGTTCATCCAGAGGTCGGCCTTGGGGATGATCCCGTCAGAACGGACGGTCGTACGGGTCCCCGGTCCCCCCACTGAACGGAAAGTGGTGCGGAACCACCAGGGGACCTCGAACATCGACCGGTCGACCTCGTCGCGTAAGCGGGTCGAGTAACTGACATCACCGAAGAGCCCGTTGTGCAGGAGCGCCGCCATGACGGTCGACCGGGCTGGAGCGTCGTACCAGCCGCTCGCTCTGTAGTCGGGCCGCGAGACGGTAGCTTCGTCGCCTTGATCTACAGCTGACGACTGCACCTGCCAGGACCGCACCGCGACGGTACTGCCTCGACCGTCTGCTCGCGTGGGAACGTGTGCCATTCCCCGGGCATCGTAGTTGTCCGCCTCAGGGCGCCGCGGACCGGGAGGACCACGGGAGGAGCCGGTGGGTGCCGGCCGTCCGGGCCCGTCTCAGGGGCGTTCCAGAATGCGGTGCCAGGCGCGCTCCATTCCAGCCGCGAGGCATCCGTCGACGACGGCGTCGTCTCCGAGGGCGCTCACCCGGATCTCGGGCACGACAGGCGCGAGCATCTCGAGGGCGGTGCCTACCTCGGCAGCGAAGCCGGGAGCCTGGCCGATGCCGCCTCCCAGGACAATCAGCTCAGGGTCGATCACCGCGATGATCGACGCGAGCGCCTTGGCTATGAGCGTCGCCTCGTCACGGACGATCGCCTGTGCCGCCAGATCGCCCCGGGTCGCTTCGGCAAATATTCGTCTGGCCGAAAAGCTGCCGCGAATGCCTTCCCGTTTCGCCGCCCGGACGACCGCCGAGGCAGAGGCGGCCACTTCCAAGGTCCCGCGGCGCTTGGCCTGAGCCGCATCGACTTCGCCGTTCGACAGCGGCAGGTAGGCGATCTCACCGGCCGCACCGTGTGCTCCTCGATGGAGCTTGCCCTCGATGACAAGTCCCATGCCGAGGCCGGTCCCGACCGACACGAAGGCAAAGGTGTCCACCCCACGACCGTGCCCGTGGTCCCGCTCGGCGAGGGCGGCGGCGTCGACGTCGTTCTCGACGACTGTTGCCCGCCCGAAAAGCCGCCGGAGCTCAGTCAGCACGACCGGCTGCTCCCAGCCCGGCAGGTTGCCTGCCATCATGAGAGCGCCCCGCTCGGGGTCGTACACACCAGGGCTGCCGATCACGGTCTGGGTCACTTTCGCGCGAGTCACGCCGGCGGACGCCGCCAGGACGTCACCGAGCGCCGTCAGCTCCGCCAACCGACCCTGGGTCGTGGTGGCATGAGCCTTCTGGCTGGCCCTGGCGCGCACGGCACCGGAAAGGTCGGCGAGGGCACCGCGAACAAACTCCCGGCCGATGTCCAGACCCAGCACATAGCCGGCCTCGGGGCGGATCTCGTAGAGCACGGCCGCGGGGCCGCGCACGCCGGTGCGGTGGCCGGCGACGCGCAAGAGGCCGTCGTGCTCCAGGTTGGCGATCGCGAGCGCCACGGTGGGCTTGGAGAGCCCGGACATCCGGGCCAGATCGGCCCGCGAAAGCGGACCGTCCTGGCGGACCTGTTCCAACAGGAGCTGCTCGTTCATCGCCCTGATGAGCTGGGGGCGAGCAGCACGCTGGCCGAGAGCGCGCGGCATCAGCAGCCCCGCGCCTTAAGAGGTGGCCCCAGCTTCACGGGCATCGATGCTGCCAGATTCCTGCCAGACAAGAAATAATAGGATACTTCACTACTAGTCGAGCTCTTGGTTGACCGGGCTTGGTGAGGAATGACAATGGTTCGCCGGAGCCCGCAGTCCCCGAAAGGTCAGGTGACTCGCCATGTACGTTCCTGCTCTGATCCCAGCTCCCGCCTCGATCACCGTGACCGGCGGAAGTGTCTCATTGCATGATGGCCTCACGATCGAGGCAACCGACGAGCTCGCCGGCGTTGCCCGCTGGCTGCGCCGGGTGGTCGAGCAATCGACGAGCTGGCGAGTCGAGGTCTCCGGTCACGCCCGCCTGTCGACCGCGTCCGGCAACGTGATCCGGCTCCTGCTCGAGCGCAGTGATCATCGTGATGGGCACCATTCCCCGGCCGAGGGCTATCGCCTGAGCGTCGGCGATGACGCCGCGACCGTGACCGCGAGCAGACCGGCCGGGGTCTTCTACGGCCTGCAGACGCTTCGCCAGCTCCTTCCCGACTCGTCATGGCGGGCGGCAACCATGGCGCCGGCGCCACCGGTCGAGTTGCCGGGAATCGAGGTCTCCGACAAGCCCGCCTTCGGCTGGCGAGGCGTGCATCTCGACGTCTCCCGTCACTTCATGCCGAAGAGCTTCGTGCTCAAGCTCATCGACCTGATCTCCATGCACAAGTGCAACGTGCTGCACCTCCACCTGACCGACGATCAAGGCTGGCGGTTGCCGGTCGAGGCCTACCCCCGCCTTGTCGAGGTGGGGGCGTGGCGGCGGGAGTCCGCCGCGGGACACTACCGGGAGGGCCGTTCCGACGGTCGGCCTCACGGCGGCTTCTATTCGGCCGAAGACCTGCGCGAGATCGTCGCCTACGCCCGTGAGCGGTTCGTGGACGTGCTGCCAGAGATAGAGATGCCCGGCCACATGCTGGCGGCGATCGCCGCCTATCCCGAGCTCGGCAACTCGCTCGAGCCTCGCGAGGTGCTCACGAACTGGGGCGTCTCGCCACACGTGCTCAATCTCGAGCCGGCGACGCTGAAGTTCTGTACCGACGTACTCGACGAGGTGATCGACCTGTTCCCCTTCGGCTACGTACACGTCGGTGGGGACGAATGCCCGACCGACGAGTGGGAGGCCTCCGAGAAGGCACAGGCCTTGATGACCGCGGAGGGCCTGGAGTCTGTGGGACAGCTGCAGGCATGGTTCACGGCCCGGATCGCCCAGCACCTCTCCGCTCGGGGACGCAGGCTCGTCGGTTGGGACGAGATCCTCGAGGGCGGCGCGCCTTCAGGCGCCGTCATCATGTCGTGGCGAGGCGAGGAGGGCGGCATCGAAGCGGCGAAGGCCGGGCACGACGTCGTCATGGCGCCGCAGCAGTGGTTCTACTTGGACTGGGCGTACGCGGACGATCCCCGTGAACCGCTCGCCATCCGACCGGGCACCAGTGTCGAGCGGGTCTGGTCCTACGACCCCGTGCCGGACTCCATCCCGCAAGCCCAGCGCCATCACGTCCTCGGCGCCCAGTGCCAGCTGTGGACCGAGTACGTGCCGAACGCCGAGCACGCCGAGTACCTGTACTTCCCGCGCGTGAGCGCCTTCTCCGAGGTGGTGTGGAGCGGGCCTGCTGCCCACGACCCCGGCGGGCTGCGGTCGTTCGAAGAGTTCGAGAACCGTCTGCGCCACCATCTCAGGCGCCTTGACGCCATCGGCGTCAACTACCGTCCTCTCGCAGGGCCCACGCCGGGCCAGTCGCGGGTCTGGGGACTCAGGTGACCCAGGGCGTCGGTGCCGCCCTCGCCAAGGCCCTTGACTTTGGCACCTCGGCCACAAGCTGGGCAGAAGGGCTCGAGGCCGTGGGCAGGCCGCCCTACGAGGTGGTCCTGCCGCCCCCCGACGAGGCCACAGAGCTCCTGCGGCGTCTGGGTGTGCCCGAAGCCGACGCCGCTGATGTCGTGGCCACGCTGCCATCGCCCGCCGGGCTGCCTGAGTGGTGGTGGCTGCTGGAGCGCTCGTGCCACTGGCTGACCACTGTGATGGGCAATCCCGACGAGACCCATTTCACTTGGCCCGAATGGGCCGGGACAGAGCAGGCATGCTCGTTGCAGCGCCGCTGCTTCATGGCCCATGTGTTCCTGGCGATGCTGCCGCGCACGCTGGCGTGGCATCGCTCGCGGGGCATAGCCGAGGACGTCTCGTGGGCTTCGATGGCGGATCTCGGCCGTCACATGGCGATCCACAGGCGTACCTATGGCGCTACGGGCGTGGACGCGGCGTGGTGGTTGAGTCTGCCCCTACGCGCCGAGGTGTTCGACCTCGGGCGCCTGCAGTTCACCTGGTTCCATCTCGGCGTCGGGGACTTGAGCCCGTTGTGGTACCCGCCCGCGGAGGCGCTTCGCCGGGGTGCGGGATTCTGCCCGGGCGACTTCTGCGTCGGCGTCCACATTCCCGAGTCCGGCCCGATGACCCCGGCGGCCTGCGACGACTCGTTCGAGACGGCAAAGGGCTTCTTCTCCGAGCACTTCCCACTGACCGATCACAAGCGTCGGTTGACCACCTGCTGGTCATGGTTGCTCGACGACCAGCTGGCAGATTGGCTGCCGCCGGAATCGAACATTGTCCGGTTCCAGCGCCGGTTCGAGCTCGTGCCCAGGTCGATCGAGAATGACGCGGGCCTTCTCGAGTTCGTCTTCCGCGTGCCCGACCCACTTGGCCGGCTCGACACCTTGCCACAGCGCACGAGGTTGGAGCGGGCTGCCGTTGCGCACCTGAAGGCCGGGGGGCATTGGCGGACACGATCGGGCTGGGTGGACCTGTGAGGCGACAGGCGTCGGGAACAGGCCTTCGCCGGGGCGGTAGTGTGCGGCCGTATGCGAGCGTTCCTGTTCGACATCGACGGGACGCTGGTGGACTCCTCGGCGAGCATAGAGCGTGTGTGGCGACAGGTCGCCCGCGAGTTCGGCGTGGACGCGGGCAAGATCCTGGGGAACAGCCACGGACGCCGTGATGTCGACGTCGCGGAGGAGTTCTTCGAGCCTGAGGTCATCGAGGCCGTCCTGGTGCGCGTCAACGCTCTGGACACAGAGCTCGTGAACGGGGCTGTGCCCGTCCGCGGGGCACAGCAGCTGTTGGCAACGCTCGATGACGACCAGTGGGCGGCTGTCACTTCCGGTCCGCGGCCCCTGATGGCAGCGCGGCTCCAAGCAGCCGGGTTACCGGTACCGCACGTTCTCATCACCGCGGAAGACGTTCACTTCGGCAAGCCTCATCCGGAAGGGTTCTTGCTGGCGGCAGAGGCCCTCGGGGTGCCCCCGACCAGCTGCGTGGTCGTCGAGGACTCGCCTTTCGGGGTGGCCGCCGGCAAGGCGGCAGGCGCCTTCGTGGTTGCCCTGACGACCACGCATTCGGTCGCTGTCCTCACCGCGGCGGACCTTGTGGTTAGCGACCTGTCCCAACTGCCGGGGATTATTCCCGCTGACACGGTGTCACCCGAACGAGGTGTCGGCGAAGTCCCAGGCTCGGACCTGACCTGGTTCCAACCGGATGACCATGTCGTCGGGGGCTGACTCGGCGTAAGCCTGTCCCAGGTCCGCTCCCAGGTACCTGACGGCGATACGCCTCACCGTCTCGCTGACACCGTCTTTGCTGAGCGTGGCACGCGTCGTCAGTTCCACGCCACGGTATGGCGGGCACGATTCGGCCACCACGATGACTGCTCTCGGGTCGCTTCGCAGGTGGTGGGCTTTGATGTCCCCCGCGGAGGTGCACACGTTGAACCCGGCTTCCCGGTACTCGTGCCACACGGGGGAGAGCAGCACGGTCCCATCCGCGCGGTAGGTGGCCAGCACCGCTATGAGCGGCAGGTCTACAAGATCGCCCAAGTCCGCGATCGCCAGGCCTCTCCGCACGAAAGTCGAAGGTTACGCCTCGGCGCGTGCGCTCTCAATACGTCAGCGTCATCGCAGGTAGGCCAGGTGCTTTCCGTGGCGCGATCGGTACTCGGTGAGGAGGTCGCGGGCCACGCTGATCCCCGGCACGAGCGGGTTCAAGGACAGGGCCAACTCGGCGAGGCCGGCGTCACAAGTCACCGCGGCTTCCACCAGGGTGCGCTCGTACTCCTTCACCTGGGCCACCAGGGCGCGCGCGGAACGAGGTAGCCCGCCAGGGGCCAACGGCTGGAGGCCGCCGCCGTGGACGAACGTCGGGACTTCCACGACGTCGTCCGGTTCGAGGAGTGGCATGGCGGAGCTGTTCCGGGTGTTGACGATCACTTGCGCCGGTCGACGCGAGGTGAGGCCGGCGATGACCTGCAGGGCCACTCCCTCGTAACCACCCACATCGGCATCGTCCAGCCGAGCGGGTCCCCCGGCGCCCCTGTGGGAACGGGCCTGGGCCTGGTGGCTGTCCCCTTCGGTGTCGGTGCGCATGTAGGTGTCGTGACGGACCCCAAGGAGCAGCGAGTAGGTCGACCAGGCCTCTTCGACGCCACCTGCCTCGAAAGACCTCGCGATGCCGACGAGGAGCTCCTCGTTCAGCCGCATGACATCCTGGCCACGGCTGGAGCCGGCGCGAGCCACGCCCTCTACGTAACGTTGGGGGTCGTAGTAGTAGAAGACGTACTCGGTGGGCAAGGCCCCGAGGCGGCGAACGACGTCGGCATCGAAGGCAGCAAAACGGTGGTCGAAGCGCCGAAGCTCCTCATAACGCCCGATCAGCTCACCGATGCGCTCTTCTCCTTCCACTCTGAATGAGGAGATCCAGCCCAGGTGGTTCAGCCCTGAGTACGAGAACGACACCGTCTCCGGCTCGACGTCGAGAAAGGCCCCCAGCCTCGCCAAGGTGCCGCTCGGCGTGTCGCAGACTCCCACGACCCGCACCCCGCTGTGCTGGGAGATCGCCTGGGTGATGATCCCCACCGGGTTGGTGAAGTTTATGAGCACTGCTTGCGGCGAGCACCGAGCGAGGGTCTCACAATAGGAAAGAACCACCGGGATGGTCCGCAGGGCCATGGCGGCACCGCCCGGCCCGGTGGTCTCCTGGCCGACGAGACCTCGGCGCAGCGCGACCTCCTCGTCGATGACACGGCCCTGGTCGCCTCCCACCCTGATCGCCGAGAAGACGAAGGCGGCGTCGCAGAACGCTTCTTCGGGTTCGGCGGTCACGCTCACCATGTCCGGGTGGCGAAGAACGGCGGCGAGCTCGACGGCGAGCCTTGCGGTGGTCTGACGGCGGAACGGGTCGGGATCGAACAGGCTGATCTCGTCGAAGAAGTTGGCGCCGCTTGACAGCAACGCGCGCACGAAGGCAGGCATGCGGACGCCTCCACCACCCAATATCGCCAGCTTCACAGTCGATGCTCCTTTCCTCAGACGCGAGTCTGTTCCTAAACGGGCACCTCGCCCGCAGCGCCTAGCCGGGCTACCGCCTGGGAGCCCGCGGCGTTCCCGGCTGCGACCGCCTCCAGGAGCCCCGCCCCACGCACCAGGGTCCCGATCATCGCCCCGGCGAACGCGTCACCTGCACCGGTGCGGTCCCTCGCCACAACATCCTCGAGGCCTTCGATTACCTCGGTTGACTTACCTCTTTCGACGGCGATTGCCCCGGCCGGTCCCCGCTTGACTACCAACCAAGGACACCAGGAGGCGGCCAGGGCGATCGCAGCTCCCAGGTCCTGCAACCGGGTGAGACGCCGGAGCTCCTCCTCATTGGGCAGGAAGACGTCGGCCAGGCGGGCACAGTGGAGCACCTCATCACGGTGGTCGTCGATCACCCCGAAGTTGAGGTCAAGGGCTACCCGGGTGCCGAGGACACGCGCCTGGTGCAAGAGGTCCACCACCCCTGGGCCGGCGTGTAAGTAGCACCAGGCTGGTCGTACCCGCTGCAACACCTCCCCCCAGCGTTCGACCTCCCGGCCCAGCCCCGATGGTTTGGGCGGCATGTGGCTGATGAAAGCCCTGTCCCGGTTGAAGTTGAGCACCACGGTTATGCCGACGACGGGGCCGGTCACCCTGTGCGACGGGGAAAGGTCGACTCCTTCGCACAGCGAGTGCTCCACGACCAACCTCGAGCCAAGGTCGTCACCGAGCAGCGTGGCCAAGCCGGCAGTGGCGCCGGCACGCCTGGCTGCCACCGCGATCGTGACCGCGCCCCCGCAGGAGAAGGCGAAGGGGTCGACATAGAGCTCCTCTCCGGGCGTGGGCAGCCGGTCCATTTGCCCGAACACGATCTCCAAGAACACCGACCCGAACGAGATCACCTCCATCTCTGTCATCGGCCGGCCCCGGCGGCGAAGGGGACTGGGCCGGGAACAGTGACGTGACAAGCCGCTTCGTGATTGGGGGAGGCGCTGGCAAGCCTGGGAGTGACCTCGGCACAGATGTCAGTGGCGAGGGGGCAACGCCAGCGGAAGCGACAGCCCTCCCCGGGGTCGATCACCCGGGGCGGTTCACCCACGTCCGCGGACGTGACGGACATCTCTGCCCTGGGATCGGGCACGGCCGACAAGAGCAGGCGGGTGTAGGGATGAACGGGGTTGTGCAGTACATCGTCGGTGGGGCCCTGCTCGACGAGGTGGCCGGCGTACATGACCAGCACCCGGTCCGAGAGATACCGCGCCGAGGCGATGTCGTGGGTTATGTAGAGAAGCGAGACCTGTTCCTCCTCCCGCAGACGAGCCATCACGTTGAGCAGCCCGATACGAATGGAGACGTCCAGCATCGAGACCGGCTCGTCGGCCAGGATCAGCTTCGGTCGGTAGGAGAGGGCTGCGGCAAAGCCCACTCGTTGGCGTTGGCCCCCGGAAAGCTCGTAAGGGTACTTGGACATGATGAAGGCGGGAGGCACCAGCCCGGCCACCGCGAGCACCCGCTCGGCCTCGGACTGGCGCTGACGGCGGTCAAGCTCGGGCCGGTGCAGCTTCAACCCGCGGACCATGGCGTAGCCGACGGTATGGGCCGGGTTCAACGAGCTGAACGGGTCCTGGAAGACCATCGGGACCTGGCCGCGGTAAGCCAGGATCTGGCGCCGCCGATGCAGCGAGGAGACCGGCCGGCCCCGGAACAGGATCTCCCCGGATGTAGGCCGGTAGACCATGGCCAGCAGCCTGGCCACAGTGGACTTCCCCGAGCGAGACTCGCCCACCAGGGCCACGATCTCCCGTTCGGCGATGCCCATGTCCAGATCGTCCACCGCGTGCAGGCTGTGGCCGCGAAGACCGCCGATGCGAAAATGGCGGGTCAGACACCGGGCCTCGAGCACGAGCTCGGGCCGCACAGGTTCGGGCGCAGCAGCGGGGAACCGCTCGTTCGCATCAGTCACGGCCCACCGCCACCTCTTGGTAGAGCACGCAACGAACCAGGGCGTCGTCGACCTGGTACAAACCAGGCTCGGCCATGCTGCACAGCGCAGTGGCCCTGGGACAGCGAGGACTGAAATTGCAGCCCTCGGGAAGGCCGGTGAGGTCAGGGGGGCTCCCCGGGATCCCTTCCACGACGACCTTGGGCCCGTAGACGGAAGGGAACGAATCGAGCAGGCCACGAGTGTACGGATGCAGCGGGTCGTCGAACAGGCGGCGGGTCGGCCTGGTCTCGACTACCTGTCCCGCGTACATCACCGCCACCCGGTCGGAGAAGTGTGAGACCAGGGACATGTCGTGGGTGACGAAGATTATGGCGAAGCCCAGCTCGGCCTGGAGCTGCTTGATCTGCACCATCAAGGACCGCTGGGCCACCACGTCCAGCGCCGATGTGGGCTCGTCCATCAAGATCAGCTCCGGCGAGAAGAGCAGGGCCATGGCGATCATGGCCCGCTGGCGCATCCCCCCGGACAGCTGATGGGCGTAGCTGGCCAGGTGGACAGGGTCGATGCCCACCATGGTGAAGACTTCCTCGGAGCGAGCCCGGGCCACTTTCGGGTCGCTTTCACCGTGTGCCTTCATGGCGTCGAAGAACTGTGCCCGGATGGAGCTCACCGGGTTGAGGGCGTTCATGGCGGACTGCATCACGACCGAAAGGTCCCTCCAACGCAAGGCCCTCAGGGCTTTGTCCGACATCGCCACCATGTTCTGCCCGGAAAATACGACCTTGCCGCCGCTGACCTCGGCGGGCGGGCTCAAGAGACGGGCAATGGCAAACAGCAACGTGGACTTGCCGCAGCCGGACTCGCCGACCACCGCCAGGAACTCCCCTTCGGACAGCTCGAAGCTCACCCGGTCCACCGCCTTGGCCGTGCCCGAAGAGCTCGCGTAGTCCACGCAGAGGTCGTTCACCTCCAGGATGACCCGGGGCACCGCCGGCTTCACTTGCGCCTCTTCCGAACCGGCCGCAGGGCCGGGTTGCTCACCTCGTCGAAGGCGTAGTTCAACAGTGCGAAAGCGGCACCCAGCATGGCTATGCAGACCCCGGGCATGATGGCCCAGAGCGGAGACCCTGCTTGCAGCGCCTCGTTGTTCTGGGCCCAGTAGAGCATGGTCCCCCACGAGAGGGTGTCGGGGTTGCCCAGCCCGACGAACTGCAGGCCGGCCGCAGCCACGATCGCGTAGAGGGTCGTGCCCAGGAAGATGGCCACGATCAGGGAGGTCATCGTGGGCAGCATCTCCGACACGATCACCCGCCAACGCCGCTCTCCCCTCAGCCGGGCCGCCACGAGGAAGTCCCGGTCCCGGATGGACAGGGCCTGGACTCGGAGCTGACGGGCGCCGTAGGACCACCCGGTGACCACCAATACCGCGATGAGAATGGGGTCGCCCCCGTTCTTGGAGTAGGCGGCGATGACCACGATCAAAGGGAAGGCGGGGATCACCAGGAAGATGTCGGTGACCAGAGACAGCACGTTGTCGACCAGCCCACCGATGTAAGCGGCCGTCACTCCCACGATCACCGACAGCACCGTGGCCAACAGCCCGGCGACCAAGGCGATGACGAGCGACTCCCGGGTGGAGTAGATCAGCTGGGCGAAAAGGTCCTGGCCATAGGCGTCGGTGCCGAGCAGGTGAGCAGCCGACGGGCCCAGTGCCGGGGCGAAGATCTCGGCTTGGGGGTTGTCGTGGGCGACCAGCCCCGGGAAGGCGGCGAGGAAGCAGAACACGACGAGGATCACCAGGCCGGCGGTGGCCTTTCGGTTGGAGGAGATGGCGCGCACGAGCCCGCCCACAGTGCCGGTCCGGAAACGCCCCCAAGGGGCCTTGGCACTGGGGAGAGCACTGCCGCTCAGGGCCGTGGTGCTCATCGCCCACCAACTCGTCGCGCGGGGCTCATCGGCTCGCCTAGGACTGGGTGCGGGCGCGCGGATCCAGCGCCATCGTGACAAAGTCCATCACCAAGATGGCAAGCAATACCGCCACCGTGATGAACAGGAAGAGGGTCTGCATGAGGGCGTAGTCCTCGTTCTCCACTGCCGCCAGGAGCATGTAGCCAACTCCGGGATAGGAAAAGACGTACTCGACCAGGATCGCCCCCGACACCACAAAGCCGAGGGACATTGCAAAGCCCGTGAGGTTGGGCAGTACGGCGTTGCGGCCGGCGTAGGCGAACATGATCCGCGACGGGGAAAGCCCCTTAGCCCGGGCCATGCGCACGTAATCCTCCGAGAGGGTGGAGATCATGTTGTTGCGCATGGTGAGCACCCATCCCCCGATGGAGGTTATGAGGATAACCATCCCCGGCAGCAGGGCATGGCTCAGGACGTCGCCGATGAAGTGCCATGTCACCGCAGGCGTGTCGGTGTTGGCATACCCGAAGCCCAGGGGTAACCAGTGCAGCGTCACCGAGAAGAGCAGGAGCCCCATCAGGGCCAGGAAGAAGTAGGGAAAGGCGGAGATGATCACGAAAAGCGGCGGGAGGACACTGTCCAGGATGCCCCCCCGCCGCCAGGCTGCTGCCATCCCGACCAGCGTCCCGGCTATGAACGCGAGCACGGTGGTGATTCCCACGAGGCCAATGGTCCACGGAAGGGCGGAGAACACCACATGGGACACCGGATCAGGGAAGAACGTGAGCGACGTCCCGAAGTGGCCCGTCAACGTGTTGCCCAGATAGCCGAAGTACTGCCTGATCGCGCTCTCGCTGTTGTTCACGCCGAAGGCAACTTCCAAGGCCTTGAGCGCCTGGCCGTTGATACGACCTTTGAACCGGGACATCATGGCGACGGCGGGGTTGCCCGGCATCAGCCGGGGCAGCACGAAGTTGATCGTGAGGCAGGCCCAAAGGGTCGCCACGAAGAAACCCAGGCGGCGCAGTACGTAGCGCATCAGGCTGGCACCGCACCGCCTGGGTTCACTTCGCTAGCTCCTAGTCGCTCGAGCACCGACTGGTGCTGAGTCCCTCGGCCATGCCTGTGACAGGGCTCATTTTGGAACCAAGTGCAACAGCAGCACCTCGTCGTCAGGCACGATGTAAATAGCCGGCTGGGCGTAAGGATCCTGCGGGGTCACCCAGCCCGAGAAGGCGGCGGTGTCGTACTGGTACCAGTCCACTTCCTCGGTCATGGGGATGACAGGAACGTCGGCGAGCATCACCTGCTCCAGCTGGTCGACGATGGAGTGCTGCACCGCAGTGGACGTGGTGGCGGCGTACTCGTCGATGAGCTTGTCGGTGCTGGGACTGGAGTAGCGCTCCCAGTTTGTCGCCGCGAGCTTGCCGATGGGTGCGCTGTTGGCGCTGTATAAGAGCTGGCGCAGTTCGTAATACGGGCTGGGACCACCCACCTCGTTCTGATAGGCGAGCTGGTAGTTGCCGGTGTAAAGGTCGTTGTCAAAGTCCGTGCCGGAGAGGTTGTCCGGGGAGATCTTGATGCCAACTGCGGCGAGCTCGCTCTGGATCACCTGCACTGCGGCCACCCAGTCGGAGTTGCCCCCGATGTTGATGATCGTAAAGGAGAGTTCCTTACCGTCCTTGGCGAAGACCCCGTCGGACCCCTTCTTGTAGCCAGCCTTTTCAAGTATCGACATGGCCTTGGCGGGGTTGTAGCCGTAGTTGTACTTGGCCAGGAGCGAGCTGTCCAACCACGAGCTGAAGGTGGGGGTGACGATCGAGGTCTGGTTGGAGGCAGGCTCGTAGCCGTACTCACCGATCAACGAGACGCGCGAGCGGTTCACCCCGTAGGCCATCGCCTGGCGCACGGCAAGATCGTTGAGTGGCGAGACGGTCTGGTTGATGAACACGTCGACATTGGCGATGGGCGGGAACCAATAGTGATAGTCAGGGCTCTTGGAGGTGTAGAAGGCCTTGATGTTGGGGATGAACTGAGCGCCCAGCTGGGCTTCCCCGGTGGCCAGCTCCTCGTTGGCGGGGTCGTTGGAGGTGAAGGCGGGGTACTCGATGGTCTTCACCTTGGGCAGGCCCGGTTGCCAATAGGTCGGGTTGGCGGTGTAGGTGATGTTCTGGCCGCTGCACTTGCTCACTGTGTAGGGACCTGTCCCGATCGGTGAGGCGTCCGCGTAGGTCACCGGGCTCTTGAGCGATGCCCAGATGTGCTCGGGGACGATCGACACCTGGTCGGCGACGTAATAGAAGTAGGGCACAGCGGTCGTCTTGAAGGTGAGCACGACGTTGTCACCGCTCTGGACGACGCTCTTCAGCACCGACCACACTGCGGTCAGGTCAAGGGCGGGGTTCTTCTTGAGCAGGTTGAAGGTGAAGACCACGTCGGCCGCCGTCATGGGCTTGCCGTCACTCCATTTCACGCCCTTGCGGATAGTGAAGGTGAGGACCCTGTTGGCGTCGCTCCACTTGAAGGACGAAGCCAACCAGGGGGTTGTCTTGCCGCTCTCCAACGAGTCCACGAACACCAAAGGCTCATAGACGAAGCCGACGGTCTCACCCTCCACGGCAGAGTTGAACGGGCTGAAGGCACAGGGCCACAGCTCCCCGGACTCGTTGGAGATGGTGAGCACCGCGGAGCCTGGCGAGGAACTGGCCCCGCTGGCACCCGTCGCAGACGAGACCGCCGTCAGGCCCATGGTGAACATCAACACGGCCAACAGCGAGATTCGGAACCAATGCTTCTTCATGATGATCTCCCTTCCCTCAGGTATGTGTTGCGATCGATCAGGTTCATGTTGTGGGCAAACGGGCTCCCCGGACCATGCTGACGCCTGCGACCTCGGCACCGAGGGCCAGCGCGCCGACGAGTGGGGCGTCGAAGGGGTAAGCGGCCAAGACCAGCTCGGGGGGGAACGGAACTCCGGACTTGAGCGCCTGGTCGAGCGGTCCGTGCAGTCGCTCCCAGGACCCGACCATGCCGCCGCCGATGGCGACCCGGGCAGGGTCGACGGCGATGACGAGGTTGACCAGGTGGGTGCTGAGCTCGCCGATAAAGGCTGTGATCGTCGTGTCCAGTTCCGGGTCGACCTGGGCTGCATCGAAGACCTGTTCGGCTGTGACCGTGCGGCCGACAAGCCGGGAACCGTTAGCACTGAGACCCATCCCGCTCACGGTGTCCTCGAGCATCGGGCGGGAGCCTATATCCATGCCGACATGGCTGGCGCTTACCAGGTTGTAGGCGATCTCACCTGAGGCTCCGTGAGCTCCCTCCAGCACGCGGCCGCCCACGATGATCGCCACGGCAAGGCCAGTGCCCAGGTTGAGGTAGATCGCCGGGTCCGACCCGGCGAGCGCCCCCCACCGAGCTTCGGCCGTCGCCGCCGCCTTCACGTCGGTCGCCACTCGGACCCGAACCCCAAAAGCCGCTCTTATCGAGGGAGCGAGGGCTACGTGTTCCCAGCCCGGTATCGCCGGAGCGAGCTCGACCTTGTTATCCCGCGGGATCCCGATCGTGGAGACACCGACGGCGGCAAGCTGACAGCGCTCCCCCATCCGGGCGAGGAGCGTCTGGCCGGCGGAGATCCCCCGTCCCAAGACTGCGTCACCGCCGTCGCCGGGACACGTGGCCAGCACTTGCTGGGCGAGGCAACGGCCACCGAGGTCGCAGACGGCGAGGGCGATCTTGGTGCCCCCGAAGTCCATTCCCAGGACCACGGCGATGGCCGTTCCCCCATCTGCTCTGGACGCCGGACCCTGTGCCATTCTGAAAGGAAAGTTACCTATCTTCAACGCTCTGCGCAACGGTCACGGTTTCACAGCCGAGCTGCTCGGTCAGTTCCCGGTCGCCGCCGCGAGGTCCATCAGGCGCCGCTCCTCGAGTCCTCGGATCGATAGCCGCTGGTTGACACACCCCGGCACTACCTCCCGCTCTTGATGAGGGTCAGAAGTGTTGTTCGGATGTTGGAGCAAGATGGCTGGCAGCAGGTGGTCCAGCGCGGCAGCCATCGCCAGTTTCGTCATCCGACCAAGCCCGGACGGGTCACCGTCGCGGGCAAGCCCAGCCAAGAACTCGCTCCCGGTACGCTGGGCAGCATTCTGCGACAAGCTAGTCTGTCGAAGGAGGCCCGGTGAGCACTTGGACCGTGGTATACGAGCACACTGCAACCGGATGGAGCGTCTTCGTACCTGCCCTGCCCGGAGTGGGTGCCGCTGCGGCAACCCACGAGGAAGCCGAGCAGCTCATCAGGGAGGCGATCGCCTTGCACGTCCAGGGGTTGGCTGAGGACGGCTTGCCGATCCCCGATCCCCATAGCGTTGACGTAGGTCAGGTCGAACTGCGCCGACCGGCGTAGACGGACCACAATGTCTGGAACCAGGCAACTCCGCGATCCGGTTCGAACAGCAACCTGAGATCTCTTCGCTGGTCGGTCGTGCGCTTTCGTATTCGGCCGGCCACGACCTGCACGTTCTCGTCGGCGCGTTGCCGACATGATCCCGCGGCCGATCGAAATGAACTTGGTCCTTCCGTAGCCGTCGACACCGTGCGCTTCCGCCCGCCCAACCGGAAGTCGAACAACGCGGGCGTGCTGAGCCGACGCCGCCACGAGGTGGGGACGGAGGGACTCGAACCCTCACTGTGGGCGTTTTAAGCGCCTTGCCTCTGCCGGTTGGGCTACGTCCCCGGGCCCGCGCTGCGGCCACGGTCAGAGATCAGTCCATCACTCTCGTGGTCCGCTCGCTGCATATTTGACGATCAAGAGCACCTGCTCAGCTGACAATCAGTTGACAGTCGTGGCTAATGTGACCAAAGTTAAGTCATGTTGCTAAAGAGGCGGCACCCTGCATACGCCGTGGGGTCCGTCGTCGCCGTCGTTGCCATGACGGTTTCACTCTTCGTGGTCACCGCACCAGCTGGAGCATCGCCCAGCCCCATCAACGCTACCAACTCGCAGATCAATTCTCTCCAGGCCCGCGCCCAGGCACTCGCCGAACAGATAACGACCGACCAGAACCAGGTGTCGGTCGCGGCCGAACAGTACGACGAGCAGACGGTCCTCTTGCAACTGGACCAGGCGACGCTCACCAAGACGAAGAACCAGCTGAAAGCGACACGACGCCAGCTTGTAGCGGCACGTCTCCGCGCTCAGACAGCGGCGATCGAGGCCTACGTGACCGGCGACGGACTTGACTTTCAGGTTGGGGCTGTCCTCGATTCGAGCGTGAACGACGCGCAGAGCGCAGCTGTGTACTCGGACATCGTCGTTCACGTCCTCAGTGCCGCGGTGAACCACCTGCACGTGGTAAACGGGAGGCTGGCCACCGAACTGACGACTCAGTCGAGAACCCTGACAGCAGCGGCGCAGGCCCAGCATGCTGCACACAGGGCTCGGGTCGTGGCCCAGGCAGCAACGATGAACGCAGACTCGGCGCTGCGACAGGTCAAGGGGCAGCTCTACCAACTGACCATCAAGCGGGAACAAGAGATCGCTGCCGCTGCAGCCGCCGCCGCTGCAGCCGCTCTCCGAGCTGCTGAGAGAGCTGCTGCTGTTGCAGCCGCCAAAGCCGCCGCAGCCGCCAAAGCCGCCGCAGCGGCCAAAGCCGCCGCCAAGCGCGATCACGCCAATGGCGGAGGCGGGAGCACGGGCGGAGGCGGGAGCAATGGCGGAGGCGGGAGCACGGGCGGAGGCGGGAGCACGGGCGGGAACGGCGGAGCTTGGCCGTACGGGCCGGGGACCGGTGCTGGTCAAGCCGGATACGGGCAACCGCTCGTGCCAGCTGGGACGACTGCTCAGGGTCTGGCGGCCGTCACAGCAGCGGAGTCCTATTTGGGGGTGCCGTACGTGTGGGGCGGCGCGAGCCGCCAAGGCGTCGACTGCTCGGGCCTGACGATGCTCGCATGGGAGGCGGCGGGAGTCGACCTGTTGCACGGGGCGACGATCCAAGATGCGGAGTCCGCCCCGGTCACTCTGGCGGACATCGAACCGGGCGACCTGCTCTTCTACCACTTTGCCAATGACGGCGCCTTGCCGATCACGCATGTCGCGATCTACGTCGGCTCGGGACCGTTCGGGACTCAGACGATCATCCAGGCTGCAGAAGTCGGGACGGACGTCGCCTATTACCCGATGTACTGGCCGGGTTTCGTTTCAGCCGGCCAGCCCTGAAGGCGGACTGCAGCGCTCGCAGGACGTCGGCACGCTGCGGCTGCGCTCCACGGCGTGGTGCACGGCCGGCGAGACACAGCGGGAAAGGTTCGGTCCCCATCGAGCGACCGCGACTTCGCTGAGCGGGCGAGCTACCAGCTCGCCGACCCGGCCAGCCACTGGCGGATGTACCGATCTCGGCGTTCGACCCATTCCTCCGCTGTCACGGCGTAGCGGACGTGGTCTTCCCATCGTCCGTCGATCTCGAGGTAACGAAGGGCGATGCCCTCTCCGCGCAACCAGAGCTTCTGAGCGACCCGGCGGCTCGGGCGGTTGCGCGGGATGATCGAGATCTGAAGTCGGTGGAGCCCGATCTCCTCGAATGCAAAGCGGAACAGAAGCACGCAGGCCTCCGGCACATAGCCGCGTCCTGCCTGCGCCCTGTCGACCCAGTAGCCGACATGAGCATTCTGAAAGGCTCCGCGGGCGACCGAGGAGAGGTTCACCTCACCCACAAAGCGTCCCATCGCGAAGATCCCGAAACCGTACCCGGTGCCCAACTGCCTCTCACGCTCACGCATCGAGCAGCGAGTGATGAATGTCGTCCGGTCTTCCGACAGATAGGGCGCACCGGCCGGCCGTGGCTCCCATGGGAGCAGCCAGTCCCGACACCGGGAGCGCACCTCGCTCCAGGCTTCGTAATCGCCCTCGCGCAACGGACGGAGTCGGACGCGCCGGCCCGCCAACTCCGTCGATATGCCGGACACTGCCAGCTCGGCCATGTCAGCTCCGCCCTGTATCACGGTTGCTCACGCCCCTATCGTCGCAGATTCGGCACCATCACGCGTAGACCTGGCGCGTCCACCTGCGGTCAAGTTCACAGTGTGCCCGGCACGGTCGCCGCGCCCGCCCCGCTCCGGGATGATAAGTGGCCTCAGCGGCACTAGCGTCAGGACCGTGCTCTTTCGAGGGAGCGTGGCGCAGTGAGGCGCTGGTTTCAGGCGATCGACAGGGGTTGGGTTGCGACCCTGTGCGCCTTGCTCCTCCCAGTCGCCGTCTCTGCCGCGCTTGTGCCCTTCCGCACCAACTTCGCGCTGCCCGCCTCGGCGCTCGTGCTGGTCCTCGTCGTCGTCGCCGTCGGCTCTTTCGGCAACCGGTTTGCCGGTGTGCTCGCCGCGCTGTCGGCGGCTGCCTGGTTCGACTTCTTCCTCACCAAGCCGTATGAGACGTTCAACATCACGCACCGGCCGGACCTCCAGACCGAGATCAGCTTGTTGGTGGTGGGCCTCGCGATAACCGAGATCTGGGCACGCGGTCGCGGCCACCGGAAGGACGCCTCCGAAGAGGCGAACAATGTGGCGCTCATCCACGACTTCACCGGGATGGTGGCCTCAGGAGAGCCGCCGGAGCTCATCGTTGCGCGCGCGACCGCTGAGCTGACGACGCTGCTCGGGTTGAAAGACTGCCGTTTCGAGACCGAGATGTCCGACGGCCACCCGACCCGCATCGAGCACTTCGGCGTGGTCACGCTGGGCGGCCTGCGCTGGGGGGCCCAACAGACCGGCCTACCGGGCAAGGAGGTCGAGCTGATCGCCCGCTATCGCGGCAAGACCTTCGGGCGCTTCGTCATGACCCCGACGCCTGGCTCGCCGGTGTCATCGGACCGCCTGCTCGTCGCGGTCTTCATCGCCGATCAGGTGGGCGCGGCGCTCGCCGACCGGGACGCAACCACTTAGCGGCGGACCGTCGCACAGGCGCTCCCGGGTCTGCCCGGAGTACAAGCCCGACAGACCTGCGGCGCTGGCTGCTCAGCCCCTGAGCAGCTCCGCGACGACACCGTCGAGCAGGTCCGACTCGGACGCTGTCAGCACCTCGAATCCGAGAACGACCATCGCCTCGGCCAGAACGGTGGCGCCGCCGATGATCACCTCGGCCCTCTCGGACTCCAGTGCCGGCCGTTCGAGGCGGCGCGGGAGCGGTATGGCAGCCAGTTCACCGATCAGCCGCTCGACAGCAGCAAGGCTCAAATGGGCATGATGGACGCGGCTGCGGTCGTAGACGAGGATCCCCTGGTCGAGACGAACCAGGGCGGCCACTGTGCCCGCGACACCTGTCAGGCGCAAAGCGCCACCGAGCTCAGGGTGCGCCTCGACTGCTCCCCTCACCAGCTGGCGTACATGGGTCCTCAAGGCCTCTAGCTCGCTCGCGAGCGGCGGATCGTGCTCCAGGAACCGTTCTGTGCCACGCACGCAGCCGATATCGAGCGACACGGCGACTGGGGCAATGGCCGAGCCGCCCGCAAGCTCTGTCGACCCCCCTCCGACGTCGATCACGAGATAAGGGCCTTCGCCAGGATCGAGGTCCGCGGTCGCGCCCAGATAAGTGAGCCGACCCTCCTCCTCACCGTCGAGCACCTCCGGCGCCGTCCCGAGGACCTCGCTCACCCGTTGCACGAACTCTCCGGTGTTGCTGGCGTCACGGGCCGCCGCAGTCGCAGTCGCCCGCACACGTCTGACGTCATGATGGTCCATCACGCGGCGGAATTCCGCGAGAACATCGATGGTCCGCTGCATCGCCCCTTCGTCGAGACGACCATCTCGATCGACGTGCTGACCCAGACGGGTGATCCGCATCAAGCGTTCGAGCGGACGCCCAGCAGCGTCGACCACGAGGAGCCGGGTGGAGTTGGTGCCGCAGTCGACCGCGGCAACCGGCCCGTGAGCAGTCCCGGTCGCCCGCTCTCGGTCATCGGGTCGAGTGACGCAATAGCGAGCAGGGTCAATGCCGAGCTTGTCACAGGTCCACCGGCCAACCGGATCCGGGCCGCCCGCGAGGAACCAGGCGAGATGAGCGTGAAGGCATTTCACACCACGGCGGGTCCCCCCGACGCCGCCTGTCGGCCTTGGCCCGCGATGCCCCACCGGCACTGCCGCATCGCGAAGTTCCTGGTAACGGGCATGCGCTGCCTCGAGCTCGGCGGCGTCGACCGCAGCTTCGGCGGCCCGAACCCCGCCCGTCGACTCGAGCCGGCTGACGGACTCCCGTTCTGCACGCCCCACGAGCCAGTACCGCGTGGGCATGGGCCTGCCGTCGTCGAGAAACGGGGCGTTCAAGATGACGACCGGCCCCCCGGCGGCGTCGCGGACAATGACCTCGAAGGTTCCTTGGGGTGCCCTTCCGAGCAGCCCGGCGACGGCCTCCCAGTCGCCTTGGCTCACCGCCGACGACGGCGAAGCGAGTAGACGACGATCCGCATGATGAGAAGGAACCCCGCAACAGTCAGGTACGGCGCGAGGCGCCTCATCAGCGGTTCCCGTTCCTCTTGAGGCGCGGGAGCCAAGGGGCGGATCTCGCCGTCGCCTGCTGCGTCGGCAGAATCAGCCTGTTCGGAGGCGATCTCCTCCTCGGCCTCGAGGTTGGCGACAGCCACCTCGGCCTGGATCTCGGCCCGGTAGGAATCGACCTCGGCCTCGATCTCGGCTTCAGCGGCCAACTCTGCCGTGGCTGTCTCCGGCGTGGCCGCCTTCGGCCTGGCGCCCTCGGGCGTAGCCGGCAGGATCGCTCCCAGGTTGCGGGCGAACTCGGCGACGAGCTTGCCCGATGCTTCGGCCAGCTCGTCCCTGTCGAACTGGGCGAGCCTGCCCGTGACGGAGAGAACCGTGGCAACCCGTACCCTCGTTCCTTTTGCTGACGGAGAGAGAGTTGTTGTGATCACGGCAGTCGCGGTTCCTTGCCCGCGGATCTCGTGACCTTCCGCCTTCAGCACGAGCTTGTGCGCTTCGGCGTCGAGCGACTCGAAACGGGCGTGCCCCCGGTACGACACGGTGACCGCCCCCACCCTGACCCTCATGGCGCCCCGCAGCTCGTCGCCGTCCACCTCCCGAAGCTCGGCGCCCGGCACGCAGGGCACGACCTTCTCGGCGTCTTTCAGCAGTGCCCAGGTCTCGGCAACTGGGATCGGGGCCTCGAATTCGTCGTTCAGCTCCATCGTCGCAGGTCCTCCTGTGTATCGATGTCAACCGTCGTGCCTTCGCACGCTAGTTCGGTCACGAGCTCCGGTCGACGGTTGGCCAGGGACCGGGCGCCCTCGTCTCCGCTTATCGGAAGCAGGGACCAGATCTCGGCGTCGAGCCGTACCGGGTGCCCGCGCCGCCCGTAGTAGGTCGCGAAGACGATCGGGCCCCCGCGCGCTGCCGCAATGGCGCGCCAAGCCTCCGACGTGAGCCCGGGAAGGTCGCCCAGACCGATCACTGCTGACAAGTGACCCTGCCGAGCGCACCAGTCGAGCGCAACCCTCAACGATGTGGCCTGACCCAAGGACCAGTCCTCGTTGCGCAGCAGCGTCGCATCATCGGGCACGATCCCGCCCAAGTCGACACAGCCGCAGACGACGACGAGCTCGTCGAGCTCAGCCTCGACAGCCGGGCCGATCGCCCATTCGATCAGTGGCCTGCCGCGCGCTTTGGCGAGCAGCTTTGCACCCGGGCTGGCATCGGGGTCATCCCGGTTGAAGCGAGTCCCGGCCCCTGCAGCGAGGATCACCGCAGCGACAGACATCTCCGGCAGCGTACCGCCGGAGCTGCGCCGGCGGGGCTCTCAGCTCCGGTGGATGGCTCCCTCGGCTCTGCGCAGCGGCGTCACGAAGCCCTCCGCCCGGCCGGTACGTACGGCGATGATCTCGGCACAGATCGCCACGGCGGTCTCTTCAGGTGTACGGGCGCCGATGTCGAGACCGATCGGGCTCATGAGGCGTTCGGTCAGCTCCTTCTCGTCGGCACCCGCATCGAGGAGGCGCAGCCATCTACGCTCATGGGTCCGCCGTGACCCCATGGCCCCGAGATAACCGGCCCGGGTCCGCAGCGCCCCAACGATCGCGGGGACATCGAACTTCGTATCGTGGGTGAGAACGCAAACGGCGTCACGGGGTCCCAGCTCGGGGCCGATCCGGTCCAGGTACCGGTCCGGCCACTCGACGACGACCTCGTCCGCGAGTGGGAAACGCGCCTTGGTCGCGAAGACGGGACGCGGATCGCAGACGGTGACCGCGAAGCCAAGCACCTTGCCCACCTCGACGAGGGCTCTCGTGAAGTCGACCGCGCCGAACACGATGAGCCGCGCGGGACGGGCGAAGACCTCGAGGAAGACGGCGACCTCTTCCCGCCGTGCCTCTCCCTGCGGGCCGTAGTGCCGGGTCACCATCACGCCCCGGTCGAGAGCAGCCAGGGCGTCGCGCGTCGCAATCCGGTCCAGCTCGGGGTCGCCCAGGGTGCCGAGGCACCGGCCGTCCGGCCGGACCACGAGCTTGGCCCCGAGCGCAGTGTGCTCTCGAGCCGCGCCCTCGACGGAGGTGACGGTCGCCAGCACGACCGGCTCGTCGCCGAGCAGCGCCGAACGAAGCTCGCGGTAGAGCTCGCCGCTCACTTGTCGGCGCCTCCGGTCACCAGTCGAGCGGTTCCACGAGGACATGCACCGTGCCGCCGCACGTCAGCCCGACCGCGAAAGCCTCGTCGTCGGAATAGCCGAAGGTGCACACCTTCGGCGTGCCGCACTCGAGCACGGCAAGCGCCTCGGCTACCACAGCTCCCTCGACACACCCGCCTGACACCGAGCCCGCGACCTCGCCGTCCTCGCTCACGACCATCGTGGCTCCAGCCTCTCGTGGCCCAGAGCCCTCCACGCCGATCACCCGCGCGATCGCAACGCGCCGGCCCGCAGCTTGCCACCTGTCGATGTCCGCAATCACTTCCTTCACCGAGCCGTCACCTCCCCCTTCACCGAGCCGTCACCTCCCGCAGTGGCGCCCGAGGCTACCGCCCGTTTCGCTTACACCGCAGGCGGGCATCGATCAGAACAGCGAGTGCCAGAACTCCAAGCTGTCGAGCACGCGATGCCAAAAGCCGGGCTCGTGCACCGGAGGTTGCACGACTCGCGCGCTCGGGCCGAGGATCGCGTCGCTCGGAAGGAGGTCCGAGAACGGGATTGGGTTGTTCGCGAGCGGGTCAGGCATGGAGGAAGAGGACCCCGCGGGCCCGGGCAGCACGACTATGGAGCGCTCGCCAGGGGTGATAAGGCCGTACTGCTCATGCGCGATCCGACCGACCGTGGCCGGGTCGTGCAAAGCCCGGACTTGCGACGAGAGCACCTGGTTCTCCGCTTGCAGTGCGAGGAGCTGGGCACTGTCGGCCCGGACCGCCGACCGCTCCTGGACCAGGGCACCGAGGGGGAAATTGGTCACAAGAATGGCCACGGCGATGAGCAACGCCACAAAGAAGAACAGGCGCGCGCGACCGATCATGACGGGTCTGCTCCATGTGACCTGGCAAAAACAGCCTCACCGGGGTACGCGGCCGATCCCCCGAGCTCCTGCTCGATTCGCAGGAGCTGGTTGTACTTCGCGACGCGTTCGGATCGCGACGGTGCGCCCGTCTTGATCTGGCCGCAGTTGGTCGCGACCGCCAGGTCTGCCACAAAGGTGTCCTCCGTCTCGCCCGACCGATGCGAGATCACGGACCGGTACGAGGCCCTCGTCGCCGTTGCCACAGTGGCCAACGTCTCGGTCAGGGTTCCGACCTGATTGACCTTCACCAAGATGGCGTTGGCCACGCCGGCCGCTATCCCCCGTTCCAGCCTCTCGGCACTTGTGACGAAGACGTCGTCGCCGACGATCTGTATGTACTCGCCGAGAGCACAGGTGTGCGCCACCCATCCCTCCCAGTCCTGTTCGGCCATGCCATCCTCGATCGAGATGATCGGGTAGCGGTCGACGAGGTCGACCCAGTAGGCGACGAGCTCTTCGGAGGACAACGTCCGGCCCTCGCCTTCGAGCACGTAGGCGCCGTCGCGCCACAGCTCGCTCGACGCCGGGTCGAGGGCGAGCGCGACCTCGTCGCCGGGCAGGTGCCCGGCGGCCCCGATCGCGTCCACCAACAGCTCGAGCGCGTCCTCGTTGGTCCCGAGGTCCGGGGCGAAACCGCCTTCGTCGCCGACAGATCCGGACAGCCCGCGGCTGCGCAGGATCCGGTGAAGTGCGTGGTAGGTCTCCGCACCCCATTGGACTGCCTCAGAGAACGAGGCGGCGCCCACCGGGACGATCATGAACTCCTGAAAGTCGACGTTGTTGTCCGAATGCACGCCACCGTTCAGCACGTTCATCATCGGCACGGGCAGAACGTGAGCGTCGACTCCACCGATGTAGCGGTAGAGGGGTGCCGCTGCATCGAAGGCGGCCGCGCGCACAACTGCCAGAGATGCGCCGACGATCGCGTTCGCCCCTAGGCGGGACTTGTCCGCGGTGCCATCGAGATCGATCAACGCGAGGTCAACGCCCCGTTGGTCGTAAGCCTCCAGACCGCACAGCGTGGCGGCGATCTCCCCGTTCACATGTCCCACGGCCTTGCGCACGCCTTTTCCTTCGTAGCGCTCGTCGCCGTCTCTCAGCTCGACGGCCTCAAAGCGGCCCGTCGAAGCGCCAGAAGGCACCATCGCGCTCCCCGTCGCACCTGAGTCGAGGCGGCACGTCACCTCAATAGTGGGGTTGCCCCGGGAATCGAGGACCTCCCGTGCGGAAAGGTGCGCTATCCGGCTCACTGGCCTGGGTCTCCTGTGAAAGGTGTGATCCAAGTTAGCAAAGTGGCAGGACTCCACCGTGACAAGGTTCTGCGGCGCGGCCTGGAAGCTCAGGGCTCGGCGTTTGCCGCGCGCCACAACTCGAGGCGAACGGCCGGATCCAGCGAACCGAGGTCGGCCCCAAAGTCTCGTGCGGCTGACTCGGCAGCGGCAAGCCTGGCACCGAGGCGGTCGAGGGCCTGGCGCACGAGCGACTCCGGGTCCTCTCCCCAGTGCGCGACGAGCCTCGCCTCCTCCAAGAGCAACGAGCCGACGGCCTCGGCCGTGTCCCGGTCGACACCGACGTCCGGGTCCGTGAGCACCAGCATCCCGGCCAACGCCCCGACGAAGGCTCCGGCGTCCAGGCCCGTCGTCGGCCATCCCAGCTCCACGCTCGCCAGCTTGCGCTCGGCCTTGGCAGCCCTTGCCAGGGCCGGCATCGCGGCAGGGATTCCCTCGAACAGGTGCGTGCGCTGTTTCTCGGCCTGTTTGTTGCGTTCCCAGTTCGCCAGCACGGCGCCCGGCGTGGTCGCCTCCACGTCGCCGAACACGTGCGGGTGGCGGAACACGAGCTTGTCGTGGACGCTCCTTGCTACGTCGGCCAGGTTGAACAAGCCCTCTTCCTCCGCGAGCGTCGCGTGGAACAGCACCTGGCACAGGAGATCCCCGAGCTCTTCGGACACGTGGGCGGCCACTGCGGCTGGGACGCCGACCGGGTCGTCGCCGAGCGACTCGATGGCCTCCATGGCCTCGTAGGTCTCCTCGAGCAAGTGCCGCACGAGCGACTGGTGCGTCTGCTCACGGTCCCACGGGCACCGGTCGCGCAAGACCCGGACGAGCTCGGCCAAGCGCGTCAGCTCCCTCGCGATCGGCACCTCGAGGTGCGGCACGTACAACGACGTCAGGTGATCGGGCTCGAGAGTCCTGTCGATCTCCGACCACGGGACCTCGACGATGGCCTCGTCGGCCAGGCCCAGGTGGTGCAGGAGGATCGCCGGACCTGGATCGGCATCGAAACAGAGCTTGACCGAGGAGAGCATGCCCTGGGACCAGCACTGGCCGACGAGCAGCGGTCCGGCGTCACCGGCGGCCTGGACCGCAAAGCTCTCCGCGTCGACCAACCTGACCCCGGACTCGAGCGGGTCGATGCCGAGCCGTGCCCATGCGAGCTCGCAGAAGGACAGCCCCGGGACGACCTCGAGCTCGATCGACTCCTCGCAAGCCAAGAGCTCGACGGTACGCTCGGCAACCGCCGGCGATCCGGGAACCGCGTAGGCGACTCTGCCGTGCTCGGCCGCCCCGGCCAGCACGATGTCGACTATCGATCTGTACACCTTGCCGAAGGTCGCTCCGGTGTCGTAGCAGTGGTCGAGGACGACGACGTTCGCGAGATCGAGCCATCTCGTGGCGGCCGGATGACGCGACGTGCGCAGGAACGCCACCGGCGCGCTCGACAGCGCCGCGACGGCGGCCGGCGTGGTGTGCTCGGGGCCGGCCGGACCGAGGCCGACGGCGACAACGGTCGGACGCCGGTTCGCTTCAGGGCTCATCGGAGGCACTGATAGGGCAAAGGGCGTGGCGAGCGGGCCGCGCGCTAGCCGGAGGCTTTCGGCCCGGCGTTGGCGCCCGCGTTGGGCACGATGGCGGCCGGTGGCCCGACGTTCGGCTCAACCCGGGCAAGGGTCCCCTTGACTTTCCATGTGCCGTACTGAGGGTCGACCTCGACCTTGGCCGATCCCAACAGACGAGGGATCAGCGTGTTCAACGCGCTCACCTCCTCGGTGACCAAGCTCGGGATCAGCTGCTGGGAGGTCTCAGGTTTGCGTTGGCTCACCAGCAAGAGCAGCCAGTTCGAGCTGAACGCCACGGGGCTCGACACGTGCCCGACGGTCAACCCCGCGATCACCTTGTTGAGCGGGGCGTTGAAGTCCTCATCAGGGATGCACCCGATCACGCCCCCTCCCGATGAGGTCGTCGAGTCGATCGAGTGGGCTTTCGCCACGACCGCGAAGTTGGCACCTCCCAGAATCTCGCTCCGCAGAGACAGGGCCGTCGCCTTTGTGCCGATCTCGATCACAGACACGCAGGCCAGCATCATCGCGTTCTTGTGGTGAGCAACGTAGCTGCCGAGCGGGCCTGGGTCGAGCGTGGTTCCCGCCAGGTGTGCGCTTAGCGCGTCCTCGTCCAGCTGGAACCTGAGCAGCAGCTCTCGGTAGTAGGGGGGGAATGCAGCCAAGACCGAGGCGCCCGATCCCGGGCAGCCGCTCGCGGGTGCGAAAGCGGCCTGGAGCTGAGCAAGGGCTGCGGGCTCCAAGGTCGACGGCTCCGCTAGCCCCAGCCGCTCGACCTCCTGGCGGACCACTCGGTCCTGAATAAGGATCGACAGCACGGTTGCGCCGAATGTGGCGCTGTAAGTGCCCTCACCGGCACCCGCTATCGACGTCAGGCCACCGGATGCGATCGAGCACTTGTAACCGGCATTGTTCACGAACGCTGACAGCGCGTCGCTCAGCTGGGATTGGGAGATCACAGAACCGTTGACAACCGCGGCATAGGGAGCGAAGCCGAGGTTGCATCCGGACAGGCCGAACGTCAAGACGCAGAGCGCTGCCAGGCTTGCCAGCGCGGCGGGGAGTCTCTTCACGATTCTCAGATGCTAGGGGTGCGACGTGCGCCGTTGCCAGCCGCCAGTGCTTCGGCAGCGGCAACGGCTGCCGCATCGGGATCGGGACGCGCACCATCGGCGGGCTCGGCCGGCACCAGCTCGCGAAGCAGCGTGGCAAGCCGGTCCGCGAGGTCGGGCCCGGCGGGAAGCGGCACGATGATCTGGTCGACCTCTTCTTTGACTATGGCCCGGGGATGCAGGCGGCCGAGGCGCACCCTGGCCGAGGCGCGTAGGCGGATCGGCGTAAGGCGGGCGACGGCTTCGCCTGTTCGCCCAGGGCCGCCGGCACCGGGTCGGGTCACCGATGCCGTCACTTCTGTGACGCCGGTGCGGACGCACTCGGCCCTTAGGCGCCCGACAGCTACGAGAGCTTCCGCCTCCCGGGGCAAGGGTCCATAGCGATCGATCCATTCCGTGCGCAGGTCCTCCACCGCGGCTGGATCGCGAACCTCCGCCAGCCGGCGATAGGCCTCGAGGCGGAGGTCCTCACGTTCCACGTACTCCGGCGGCAAGAACGCGTCGACCGGCAGGTCGACGGTGATGTCCACCGGGACGCGGACGGGCTCGCCCTTCAGCTCCGAGACGGCCTCGGCCACAAGCCGGACGTACAAGTCGTAACCGACCGCCGCGATGTGGCCCGACTGGTCCCTGCCGAGCAGGTTCCCGGCGCCCCGGATCTCGAGGTCGCGCATCGCGATCTTGAACCCCGACCCGAGCTCGGTGTGCTCGCCGATCGTCCGGAGCCGCTCGTAGGCCTGCTCGGACAGGACTCGGTCCGGAGGGAACAACAAGTAGGCGTAGGCACGCCTGCCTGCACGTCCGACCCTGCCGCGCAGCTGGTGCAACTGGCCCAGTCCAAGACGGTCGGCCCGGTCCACGACCAGTGTGTTGACCGAGGGCATGTCGATGCCCGACTCGATGATCGTCGTGCACACCAGCACGTCGTAGGCCCCTGCCCAGAAGTCGAGCACGACCTGTTCGAGAGTCCCTTCGTCCATCTGGCCGTGTGCGACGGCGATCCGGGCATCGGGGACGAGCCTTCGCAGGTTGGCAGCGACGCGCTCGATGTCGTGCACTCGGTTGTGAACGTAGAAGACCTGGCCCTCGCGCAACAGCTCCCGCCGGATCGCCTCGGCGACGGCGCGTTCGTCGTGCTCGCCCACGTAGGTGAGGATCGGCTGGCGTTCCGACGGCGGGGTGGTGATGAGCGAGAGGTCTCGGATGCCGGTCAGGCTCATCTCGAGCGTCCGCGGGATCGGGCTCGCGGTCAAGGTAAGAACGTCGACGCCGATGGTCATCTGCTTGATCGCCTCCTTGTGGGAGACACCGAAACGCTGCTCCTCGTCGACGACGAGAAGACCGAGCCTCTTGAAGCGGACGTCGGGCGTCAGGAGGCGGTGGGTCCCGATCACGACGTCGACCGACCCGTCTGCCAGGCCGTCGACGACCTTGTGCGCCTCCGCCCCGGTGAGGAAACGGGACAGGACCTCGACCCGGATCGGGTACGGCGCGTACCTGTCGGAGAAGGTCTGGAAATGCTGCTGTGCGAGAAGCGTCGTGGGCACGAGGATGGCGGCCTGGTGCCCGTCCTGCACCGCCTTGAACACCGCTCGCACTGCGACCTCGGTCTTGCCGAAGCCCACGTCCCCGCAGA
Organism: uncultured Acidimicrobiaceae bacterium; assembly: GCA_963807575.1. Lineage (GTDB taxonomy): Bacteria > Actinomycetota > Acidimicrobiia > Acidimicrobiales > Bog-793 > Fen-455. The sequence goes on along the minus strand of CAWECD010000020.1, from coordinate 51,732 downwards.
CGAGGCGGTCCATCGGCACCGCCTGCTCCATGTCGGCTTTCACGTCGTCGATGGCCTTGAGCTGGTCCGGGGTCTCCGGATAGAAGAAGGCCTGCTCGAGCTCTGTTTGCCAGGGCGTGTCGGGCGCGAACGCGTGGCCGGGAGTGGTCTGGCGGCGCCGGTACAGCTCGACGAGCTCCTTGGCCACCTCCCGGACGGCGGCGCGCACTCGGGCCTTCTGGCGCGACCACTCCGCGCCACCCATGCGGTTGAGCGCCGGCGACTCGCCACCGGTGTAGGGCGTGATCACGTCGATCTGCTCGGAGGGCAGGTACAGCCTGTCGCCGCCGCGATACTCCAGCAGCAGGTAGTCGCGCTCGGCGCCACCCGTAGCGCGGGTGACCATGCCGGCGAATCGGGCGACGCCGTGCACGTTGTGGACGACGTAGTCGCCCGGGGCCAAGTCGTCGAAGAAACCTTCCGTCGCGCGTGGTCGCGACCGCGCCTGGCGGTGCGGCCGCCGCCGCCCCGTCACGTCCGGCTCGGCCACGATGGCGAGCTTGGAGGAGGAGATGAGGCCCCCGCGGTCCAAGGGCGCGACCACTATATGGACGCCCGGGCGCCGGATCTCGGCATTCAGCTGGTCCTCAGGTCGGTCGAGGAGCAGGCCGCAGGACAGGCCCTCGCCGTCGAGCACAGCCGCCATCCGCTCGGCGCTGCCACGGCCATCGGCGCAGACCACGACCCGGTTGCCTGCGCGAGCGAGATCACCAAGGCGGCGGGCTAGGCCGGCGGAATCGCCCAGTACGGGCGGCCAGCCTGAGGCTTGAAGCGTCACCGTGCGGGAGCTCTCGGCGACGGGGAGCAGCGACGCGACCCGGGCGGAGGTGTGCTGCAAGAGCCGGTCGAAGCCGAGGTGGAGCCTCGGCATCCCGGAGGTCACGTCGTCGGCGTCAAGCCCCCAGGTCGTCGCCAGGCTCTCGCTGAGCGCCACCTCCTCGTCCAACAGCTCGGCGGCCCGGTCACGTAGGCGCCGCGGCTCAACGAGCACGACCCGGGAGCTCTCGTCGAGAAGGTCGGTGAAGAGGTGCTCGGACGCGCTGAGCCACGGCAGCCACGACTCCATGCCATCGAAGAGCTCCCCGTCCGCGATCCTCGTGAAGTTGTCGCGGGCGAAGGGCGCCTCCAGCGACAGGTGCCGGGCGCGCTCACGCACGTCTTCGGTGAGCACGACCTCGCGGCAGCCGAAAAGCTCGACCTGCTCGAGATCGGTAACCGAGCGCTGCCCCGCGACCTCGAACGCCGTCAGCCGCTCGACCTCGTCGCCGAACAGGTCGATCCGGGTCGGGAGGCTCGCCGTCGATCCGAACACGTCGACGATCCCACCCCGGACCGCGAGCTCTCCCCGCGCTTCGACCTGGTACTCGCGCCGGTATCCAGCACGGACCAGACGCGCCACCAGGTCCGCGAGGTCCAGCTCCGCGCCCCGGCGGACTACGACCGGCTCGGCGTCTTCGACCCTCGGGCCAAGCCTTTGCAGAAGGGCACGGATCGGGGCGACAACGACACCGGTCGCGTGCCGCGAGCCGGAGCCCGGCCGGGGCTCCGAACCTCCCGCCCGGCCGTGGCGCAGGCGCCACATCGTGCGGAGCCTGCGGCCCATGGTCTCGGTCGCCGGCGAGACGCGCTCGAAAGGAAGGGTCTCCCACGCCGGCAGCAGCTCGACCGCGTCGACACCGAGAAACGGCACCAGATCGTGCTGAAGCTGCTCGGCCTCTCGGGCGGTAGCGGTCGCGACGAGAACCGTCGGCGAGATGCCCAGCTCGGCGACGGCGGCCAGCACTACCGAGCGCGCCGACTCGGGAACCGCGACCACGGCGTCGTCGACGCCGAGAAGCTCGGCGAGGGCGGCCTCGCCGGCAAGCAGGCCGGGAAGGGCTGCGAGCGGCCGGGAGCTCATCTGCGTTGGCTCACACCCGGGTGTTGAACCTGTTCAACGCCACCTCCGGTCCCTCGAGGAGCAGGCACTCGACCGCATCGGCGGCCACCTCGACCGCCATGGAGATCAGCTCCCGGTCGGAACGCGAGGCGCGCCTCAGTACGTAGTCCGCCCCGGCCGACGGGCTCGGGGGCTTGCCGATCCCGATGCGGACCCGGGTGAAGTCGAGATGGCGCAGATGCGACTGGATCGAGCGCAGCCCGTTGTGGCCGGCGGTGCCTCCCCCGAGCTTGACGCGGACCACCCCCGGCTCGAGATCAAGCTCGTCGTGAACTATGACCAGCGAGCCGGGCGCAAAGACGAGGGGACCACGACCACGACCGCCCTCGCCGGAGCCTTGCGCCTCCTCAGCGCCGAGGTACCGCCGTACGAGGGCCCTGACAGCAAGGCCGGACTCGTTCACGTATGTCTGGGGCACGGCCAAAGCGAGTGTCTTCCCGCCGATCCGGACGACGGTCGCTTCAGCGCTCGCGCCACGCTCGGCACGCAGCTTCTCCAAGTGACGCCGTGCCAGCAGGCGCACGGCCTCGGCACCGGCGTTGTGGCGAGTCCCCTCGTACTCGGCACCCGGGTTGCCCAGCCCGACCGCAAGTAGGTCGGCGGAAGGCACCTGCTCTCGGTCCCCGCCAACAGCGCGGGAACGAGCGGCGCGGATGCCTCGGAACAGCTTGCCCGCTCTCAGCCTTCGTCGGAAGCGGCTGCCGGTTCGGCTGCGGCGGCTTCTGCTCCCTCGGCCTCGACGGTGATCTCAGGCTCCAGAGCGCGCGGCATGTGCGCGATCGCGACCGCGGCCTCGGGGTCGACGTCGGTCGTCACCCCCTCGGGAAGCACGAGGTCCGACACCCTCAAGGAGTCGCCCACCTCGAGCGCGGAGATGTCGATCTCGATGACCGCAGGGACGTCGCCGGGCTTGGCCTTTATCTGCAGGCTCAGCATTTCCTGGTCGACGGTGCCTTCAAGCCGGTGCACGGCCTCGGACTCCCCGATCAGGACGATACGGACTTCGGCCGTGACGATCTCATCGCGTCGCACCACTTGGAAGTCCACGTGCGTCACGGTTTGGCGCACCGGGTGACGCTGGAGCACCTTTGCGATCGCGAGGTGCGTCGTGTCCCCGATCTGCAGGCTGAGCAGCGCGTTGAGGCCTGCCTCGGTCGTCAGCGCGGCACGGAGGTCGCGGGCCGCGATGGCCACAGGTATCGGTGCCATACCGTGCCCGTACACGACGCCGGGGATCTTCCCCGCGGTACGGAGTCGTCCGGTCGGCCGCGTGCCCAGTGGGCGACCCGACTCGACTTTGAGTGTGATCTCGGCCATGTGACGCTCCTGCAGAAGAGAAGGCGGGCTGGTACAGCGGCGGACGCGACCACACCCACGGTGCGTTCACGCTGCAGGACTCCGATTGTAGGCGATCGTGCGAGCCTGCTCTGCTCGGAACCCCGAACAGCGCTTCGAAGGCCCCGCGCTCGGTCTCAGAGAAGGTTCTGGCCGCCGAATATCTCCGACACCGAGGTGTCTTCGAACACGGCGTTGATCGCGTCCGCGACGATCTTCGCCACCGAGAGCACCTCGAGCTTGGGGATCCGGAGGTAGACCGGCAGCGGCAGCGTGTTGGTGACCACCACACGGCTGATCGGCGAGGCGTTGAGCCGGTCGAGCGCGGGGTCCGACAACAGGGCGTGGGTCGCCATGGCCCAGACGTCGGTCGCGCCCGCCTCCACCAGCCGATAGGCGGCGGCGCACACGGTGCCGGCGGTGTCGATCAAGTCGTCGATGATCACGCACGGCCGGCCTTTCACATTGCCGACCACGTCCATCGCCTCGACCTCGTTGTAGGTTCCCCGAGGGTGCCTCTTGTGCACGAGAGCGAGGTCGGTGTCGAGCAGCTGGCTGTAGCGCTCGGCGACTTTCACCCGGCCGGCGTCCGGGGCGATGATGACGAGGTCGCGGGGGCCGTTATCGCGCAGGTAGTCCAACAGCACCGGTGCCGCGGTGAGATGGTCGACGGGCACGTCGAAGAAACCCTGGATCTGGCCTGAATGAAGGTCCACGCTCACGACCCGGTCGACTCCGGCAGCCGAAAGCAGGTCCGCGACCAGCTTGGCGGTGATCGGCTCGCGACCCGTGGCCTTGCGGTCCTGGCGTGAGTACCCGTAGTAGGGGCACACCGCGGTGATCCGGTGCGCTGAGGCGCGCTTGGCGGCGTCGACCATGATCAGCTGCTCCATGATGGAGTCGTTCACCGGCCCTGAGTGGGTCTGGACGATGAACATGTCTGCACCACGCATGGACGCGTCAAACCGGCAGTGGATCTCGCCGTCGGCGAATCTCCGGATGTTGGTCTCGCTCAAGGTGACACCCAGGCAAGAGGCGATCTCCTCCGCCAGCCCCGGGTGGCTCTTGCCGCTGACCAGCTCCAGCCGCCGCTTCGGCGTCATCTCCATCGACTCGCCTCCTTGGCGCGCTGAGGACTTGCCATCCGCGTGCTCGCAACGCGCGGCGGAAGCCTAGGGCCGATGACTGCTCCCGTGCTCAGTTCGCCCCACCCATGCCCGGTGCGCACAACGGCCCGCGCCGCTCGCCGGGCGCCAGCCGTGTCCCCCTCTCCAGGACGACGTACGGGCCCACCGAGCATTGCTCGCCGATCACGGCGTGGGAGCCGACCGTGTGGCTGAGTGTCGCACCAGGTGCTATCTCACAGTCGACAAGGTGAACCGAAGGGCCGAGCACGGCTCCGGCACCCACGGTCGTCTTGCCTTCCAGGATCACACCGGGGAGCAGCGTGACGTCGGCAGCAAGGCGGACGGACGCGTCCAGGTAGGTTCGCTCCGGATCCCACATCGTGACGCCCCGGCGCATCCAGAGCCTGTTGACACGTGCCCTCAACTGCGCCTCGACAGCGGCGAGCTGAGCCCTGTCGTTCACCTCCAGGGCCTCGACGGGGTCCGATACCAGCACGGTCGTCACCGCGTAGCCGGCGTCGTGGAGGACTGCGACCGTGTCGGTCAGGTAGTACTCGCCAAGTGAATTGTACGGCGACAGCCGGCGCAGAGCCGGAGCAAGGACGCCGTGCCTGAAGCAGTAGACGGTCGTGGCGACCTCGTCTATCTGGCGCTCGAGGTCGGTGACGTCGGGCTCGTCGACGATGCGGGCCACACGTCCGTCTTTGTCGCGGACGACTCTCGAGTAGCCGTTCGGCTGACCCAGCCGGGCTGTGAGCAGTGTGGCGGCGCACCCGCTCGCCCGATGGCCGTCGACGAGCGACGAGAGCGTCGACCGTGCCAGCAGTGGCACGTCACCGGGCAGCACGATGACGTCGCCCTCGTCGAAATCTGCGGCCCCGTAGGAGCCGGACAGACCCGTGAGCGCCACCCCGACCGCATCACCGGTACCGCGGGGTTCGGACTGCTCGACGAACTCGATGGCGAGGTGCTGGGGAGCTTCTGACTGGACGGTCTTGACGATCTCGGTCGCTCCATCGCCGACGACGACCACGACGCGCTCGGGGTTCAGCACGCCAAGAGCGTCGAGAACGTACAGGATCATCGGACGCCCGCACAGCCGGTGCAACGGCTTCGGCGTGGCCGACCGCATTCGCGTGCCTTCGCCCGCAGCAAGCACGATGGCCGAGAGCGGACGACGGTCCATGGCCCTATTGTCCTCCTCTTGGCGGGCTTCGCCAGCGATTTTCCCTAATGGCAAGGAGCAACTGCTGTGGATCTGTGTCCCACCGAGCCCTGGGTGCTCGCAAGCTACGTCGACGGACTGTGGGAGGACAACGTCATGGGGGCCCTCGCGTCCTACGTCGCCATCCCCTGCCTGTCCCCGGACTTCGACCCCGCCTGGGCCGACAACGGCGAGATCGGGCATGCTGCCCGTCTGCTCTCGCAGTGGGCGGCGTCGCGGCCGCTCCCGGGCTGCGCAGTTGAGGTCGTCGAACACGAGGGCTTGACTCCCGCCATTATCGCGGACGCGCCGGCAACACCCGGCGCCGAGAAGCGACCCGTCACGTTGCTGTACGGTCACCTCGACAAACAGCCACCGCTCGGGAGCTGGAGGGAGGGGCTCGACCCGTACGTCGCGGTGCGCGAAGGCGAGCGCCTGTACGGGAGGGGAGCCGCTGACGATGGGTACTCCATTTTCGCCGCGATCGGCGCGCTCGAGGCCCTTACGGCCACCGATACACCACACGGTCGGTGCGTCGTGCTCATCGAGGCGAGCGAGGAAAGCGGAAGCGTGCATCTAGGCCCGTACCTCGATGACGTCCAAGCCCGTGTGGGCACGCCGGGCTTCGGGCTCGTCGTCTGCCTGGACTCGGGAAGCGCCACCTACGACCGGCTCTGGAACACGGTCTCGCTGCGTGGCTCGCTCGTCATCACACTCAGCGTCGAGGTGCTCTCCGAAGGGGTCCACAGCGGGCTCGCGGGCGGCGTGGTGCCTTCGTCGTTCCGCCTTGTCCGCCAGCTGCTCTCTCGGGTCGAGGACGAGGCCACCGGCGAGATCCTCGTAGCGGAGTGCCTCGCCGAGCCACCCGCCCGGTACCTGGGCGCGGCCGAGACCATGGCCACCGAGCTAGGAGAGGCCGCACTCGGGGAGTTCCCGACCGTCCCCTCACTCGAGCTCTCCGGCCGGGCTGGTGCCGACCGGCTCCTGCGGCGCACCTGGATGCCCTCCCTGGCCGTGACCGGGATCGATGGCGTGCCTTCTGTGACCGATGGCGGCAACGTGCTGCGGCCCTTCACGACGGTGAAGCTCTCGCTCCGGCTGCCTCCGACTGTCGACCCGGAACGAGCCGGCCAAGCGGTGGTCGCCAAGCTGTCGGCAGACCCGCCACAGAGTGCGCGGGTGAAGGTGGCCCTGGTGAACGCTGCGAGGGGCTTCGACGCGCCCGCACAACCGGAATGGCTCGAACGGGCCACCGACGAAGCCTCGCAGGCTCTGTTCGGGCGGCGAGCGGGAGCGATGGGCGAAGGCGGGACGATTCCGTTTCTGGCTGAGCTCGCGTCACGGTTCCCCGAAGCCAACTTTCTTGTCACCGGCGTTCTCGGGCCTGGCAGCAACGCACACGGGCCCAACGAGATGCTGGACCTGGTGACCGCTCGGCGTCTCACCGCCGCGGTCGCGTACGTGCTCGCGTCGGCGCCCTGATCAGGATCGAGGCCTTCGGCGCTCGGCGCCGGCGCTTTGAAGCGCGCCCGCGAACACCGTCAGGGTTCCGGGGTCGTGGACCACGCGGGCGCGACCCAGGGAACCGTGCACGTGCTCCTAGGTGCCCGACTGTGGGCTCAGGACCGGCTTGCACTCCGAGCCGGTCGCACGACCAGGGCTCGCGGCAAGCGAGCGATGAAGCACGGCGGATGCCGGCCGTATCACAATCTGCTCGCCGGAGACGCTCGCCGAGCCGTCGACGATGAGGCTGAAGCCCCCATCCTCGATCGCCGGCCACAACAAGGTCACATCCGGCCGTATCGATGCGTTCGAGCGCGAGCGGGTTCCGCCTGACAGCTCGAGGTTGCCTCGCTCCCATCTCACGCGCACCGAGACCGCGTGAGGACGGCCGTCGTCCGACACGGTCAACAAGTAAGGGGCGTCCCCGTACTTGGCCGCTTCGGAACAAAGCTGCTCGAGCCCTACCGGAACGGTGATGACGTCATCGTAGGACTTGAGAGTGGCTGCCGACGTCTCAGGGGCCGACGACTACCCGATTTCGTCCCTGGCGCTTGGCCTCGTACATCGCCGAGTCGGCGGCGGAGACCAGCAACCCCGCGCTCATGAGCTCCTCGGAGAGCTGTGCCACGCCGATCGAGACACGCACCGGCAGCCCACCCGCCAGCGATCTGAAGTCAAGCGACGCGATGCGGCGCCGGAGGACCTCGGCGACCCGCAACGCGGCCTGGAGGTCCGTGTCGGGCAGCAGCGCGACGAACTCCTCACCTCCGTAGCGCGCCAGCAGATCGCCGCGCCGGAGGCGATCCCTGAGCCCGCTGCCGACGGCCTGCAGCACGGAGTCACCCACGGCGTGGCCGACCGAATCGTTGATGTCCTTGAAACGGTCGATGTCGATGAAGAGCACCGTGCACGGTGTGGCGTCGCGACGCGCACGGGCGATCTCCCGAACCACGGCGGCGTCCAGCGCGCGGCGATTGGCCAGCCCGGTCAGCGAGTCCGTCAAGGCCTCCGCCTTCATTTCCTCGTACCGGCGCGCGTTGGTGACAGCCACTGCGCATTGGTCGGCGAAGAATTCGACGGCCTGAACATGCGCCCGGTCGGGGATCAGTCCGTTGACCGGCTCGTCAACCGAGATGAGACCGAGCAGATCACCGTCGACTGCGACGATCTTCACGGTGAGCATGTCCTCCGGGTGCCATTGGCCATCTGACCACTCCTGGCCGCCGGCCGGAGTGTTCAGCTTGTCGGTGAGCTCCGGCGGGATCGTGAACCTACGGTGGTCGAGGAAGTACGAACGGCTCAGCAGCATCTCTGGCCGCATGGCCCCGGCGAACTCCTCGAAGGTCACGGGGGTCTCCCGCAGCTGTCTGCTCTCGACCTCGGTCAGCCCGACAGTCGCGCCGACCACGAGAGCGTCGTCGGGCATCCGCAGGTAGATGGCGGCGCGTCTGAACCCTCCTGCAGTCGTCATCGCCTGCGCGATCTCGCGCAGAACCTCGTCCAATGAGTAGTACCCGCGGACCTGTGCACTTGCGGCAAGAAGGTCCTCGAGCTGTCGACGCTGTGCCTCTGCCACCGCCAACGCGGCGCGCTCGACGGCTCGGGCGCGAACGATCTCGAGGCCGAGGACGGTGAGCGCGGCGAGCGTCTCGAGCAAGAGGGCCTGGCGCGGTCTCGGAACGGGTCCGCTCCGCGGGTCTGCTGGAATCAACAGGCCGAGCGGATCACCGTCCGCGCCTATGAGAGGCACGAACAACAGCGGACCAGACCGCGGAGAACCCGGCGTCGTCGATGAACCCCCCGGGAGCGTGCCGGCGATCACATCGGGCCGGTCCCATACCGGATGTCCCGGCGGGACCCAGCAGACAGCACCTATGGGCGCCGCCGCCTCCCTCAGCGCCTCAAAGGCGGAGACGCTGAGCTCCCGGCTCCGAAGGGCGCTGTCCTCCTCCGGGCTCAGCCCAGATGTCGTCACGTACCTGAAGACGCCGTCGTCCCCCTTGATGGCGATCACGCAGACGTTGCAACCGAGTCTGTCGCGCGCCGTGGCGTTGACGAGATCGAGCAGCTCGGCCTCGTCGGAGATCCTCCCGAGAGCGCGGGCCATCGTGAGGATCTCGCGCAGCCCCTCCTGGGCGTCCTCCAGGCCGCTCGCCTCGTCCGGAGAACGGGACGGTCTTCTTCCCGTCACGACAGCAGCCCTGACGCACTGAACGCTCCCGCGAGCTTGGAGAGCATCATCAGGCGTATTCCATCACTTTGGGAAGTCCTGTGGAACATAGGGCTGAGCGGCACAGGTTGTGCCGGCCCGGAACGCAGGACCTAACGCCCCTGGCCTCAACGTTGGTCGCGGTCGAGCCACTTGTCCACAGTCACCGGTGTCCACGAGCAGAGCCGGTCGATCATCGACTCGGGGTCGGGCTCGATCAGGACCATGTCGCGGTGCTCACCGCGCAAGAAGCGCTGTCGGGTGGCCAGTTGGAACAGCTCCAGCAGGGGATCGAAGAAGCCGTTGACGTTGAGGATGCCGCACGGCTTTGAGTGGATGCCGAGCTGCGACCACGTGAGCACTTCGAAGAACTCGTCCAGGGTTCCGAATCCACCCGGCAGCATGACAAAGGCGTCGGACTGGTCGGCCATCGCCGCCTTGCGCTCGTGCATCGTCGTGACGACCTGAAGCGTCGTCAGGCCGAGATGGGCAACCTCCTTCTCTTTCAGTGCCCGCGTGATCACCCCGTGCACGAGGCCGCCCTCAGACAGCGCGGCATCGGCGAGCACGCCCATCAGCCCCACGCGTCCACCCCCGTACACAAGCCGGATATGGCGACGAGCCAGCAGACGCCCCAACGACTCGGCCGCTTCGGCGAACCCTGGATCGACCCCGGGGCTCGATGCGCAGTAGACACCGACAGAAGTGAGATTCCGCGGCACGGGCGTCTCCAGTGGCGAGCCGTCAGGACCGGAACAACGATAGGTGCTGGCGCGCCCGAGCGCGAAGCTCGATCCCGCGCCCTTGACCAAAGGCCGGTCGGACACTGGTCTATGGTTACGGACGGACCTTGAACAAGCGGGGGATTATGACAAGACGCCGACCCATGGCTCTGTTGGTGGTCGTGCTTGCAGCATCTTCGTCGATTGTTATCTGGGCTGGCCCCTCGAAGGCGCAGGTCGCTGTCACGCACGCGCTCACCGTGTTGCGGGCAAGCTCGAGCCCCCTTGTCCCGGAGCACTCATCTGCGCTCGGAGCACTCGAGCCTTCGACAAGTCTTCACCTCGACATAACGCTGAAGCTGCCAGACCCGTCGGCCGTGACGGCCTTCATCACGTCCCTGTCTGATCGCAGCTCGCCTGACTTCCGGCACTTCCTCCGCCCAGGACAGTTCGGTCGCCTCTTCGGACCGCCGTTGTCAGAGGTGGCCGCAGTCGATGCCGTGCTCCGGTCCGACGGTCTCCACCCCGGGCAGGTGAGCTCGAACCGTCTCTCGATCCCGGTAACAGCGCCGGCCTCTGCGATCGACCGCGCCTTGCACGTCAGGCTCGTGAGCTACCGGTTGCCCAGCGGGCGTGTCGCGTTCACGACGCTCTCGGCACCGAGCATCGCGACGTCCGTAGCCGCGGACCTACAGGGTGTCATCGGCCTCAGCGATCTCGCCCAGCCCCGGAGCTTGGTCGTGCGCTCGAGCAAGTTGAGCAATGCTCACCCGTCGGCAAGGCCCGCCCTCCAAGGGACGTCCGGGCCGACACCGTGCGCGGCAGCCACCAAAGCGGCCGAAGCCTACGGGAGCTACACGGCCGACCAATTGGCGAGCTACTACGACATCACGCCGCTGTATGCCCTCGGCGACTTCGGCCAGGGCGTGCACGTCGCGCTGGTGGAGATCGACGAGGACTTGCCGACAGACATCGCTGCCTACCAGTCCTGCTATGGAACAAGCACCACCGTGGACTACATCCGAGTAGATGGCGGTGCGGGTCCTGACCCCACCTTTGGTGCCTCCGGCGGCGGTGAGGCGGCTCTCGACATCGAGGACGTCATCGGCCTCGCCCCAAGAGCGACAATCGACGTCTACCAAGGACCAATCAGCGCCGACACGAGCGAGATCCTGGACATCTATTCGGCGATCGTCAATGCCGACACCGACCAGGTTGTCTCGACGGGCTGGGGGCAGTGCGAACCCGACAGCGACCCGGCACTCTTGAGCGCCGAGCACAACCTCTTCTCCCAGGCAGCGACTCAGGGTCAGACGGTCTTTGCCGCTGCAGGTGACAGCGGCTCGACCGACTGCTACGGCGATCAAGGCACGGCCTACAGCGCCCAGCTCGCAGTCGACGATCCCGCCAGCCAGCCGTACGTGATCGGAGTGGGCGGGACTTCGATCGGCGCCAAGTCCGAGACCGCCTGGAATGACTCAAGAAGCTCGAACGGCGCCGGGGGAGGCGGGGTGTCCTCCAAGTGGTGCATGCCCTCCTACCAGGACCAGGCAGGCCTGCCGGGGCTGATCAACTCCTACTCGATTGCTGCCCCGACCGACTGTGGGACCAAGACGCCGTACATGCGCGAGGTACCTGACGTCTCCGCCGAAGCCGATCCGACGACCGGGTACGTCACCTATTGGGACGGGTCCTGGCAAGGGGGCGAAGGGGGCACGAGCGCCGCCGCACCGCTATGGGCTGCCGCCGCCGCCCTGATCGACTCATCGCCTTACTGCACCGAGTACGACTCGACGGACGCCACAGGAACGCTGTCTGCGACTCTCTACGCCATTGCCGACAGCGACTACTACTCCGGCGCGCTCTCCGACGTGACGCTCGGGAGCAACGCATACACACCTTCGGGCTACAAGGGATCTCTCTACCACACCGCGAAGGGTTACGACATGGCAAGTGGGTTGGGAACGCCCCTGCTCGCCTACCCCGGCAATTACTACCCCGGGCTGGCCGCACTGACCTGCTTCATCACGGGGACCAAGCTCACCACCGACATGGTCACGGGTGTCTCGCCGAGGCTGGGACCGAGCAGCCGCCCGACCCGGGTGACCATCGGTGGCTCTGGTTTCCTGCCCAAGCCAGGAGCGGACCAGCTCGAGGTCGGCACGAAGTGGATCACTGTTTCCTGCCAGACGAACACTCGCTGCACCGGTGTTCTCCCGGCGACCAAGCCGGGGACGGACAATCTGGTGATGTCGGTCGCGGACCTCACGCTCAGTCCGCTCATCGCGCGTGATCGGTTCACGTTCGAAGCCGCGCCCACGGTCACCGGGCTCACTCCTGCCAACGGACCCACGAAGGGCGACATGAGGGTGACGATCCGTGGAACCAGCTTCGCCGGCAAGGTGTCGGTGCGCTTCGGAGCCAGGCCGGCGACGCGTGTCGCTGTGCTCTCGCCTTCTGAGATCACCGCCACGGCGCCCCCCGGCTCGGGCACCGTCTATGTCATTGTGTCTGCCGTCGGGGGCAACAGCAGGAGGACCGCCAAGGCCAGGTACCGCTACGAACCCACATCGCCCGTGACCCACTGATGACGCCCGGCGGGCTCCGGAGTAGAACGTGGGTCCGATGATCGAGTTTGTTCCCCGCCCGACCCAGGGTCGTCGCTACACGCACCGCCGCCGGATACGGCTCAGTGATGCCGGGCCCGACGGCGTCATCCGGCTCGACGGAGTGGCCCGCTATCTGCAGGATGTCGCCACGGACGACTGGGCCGAATCCGGCCTTGACCCCCGCGATACCTGGGTGGTCCGGCGCACCGCGGTGCGCGTCGCCGATGGTGGGCGGTGGCCGGAACTGGCCGAAATGGTCGTCCTCACCACGTGGTGCGGAGGTGCCGGGCCGGCGTGGGCCGAGCGCCGCACCGATCTGGAGGTCGACGGCGCCTTGATGGTGGAAGCCGTGGCACTGTGGGTTCCCCTGGACACGTCCGGGCGCCCCATGAGGCTCAGGAAGGAATTCCACACCGTGTACGGCGAAGCCGTCGCCGGGCGAAGGGTACCGGGACGGGTACATGGAGCGCCGGTTCCTGCCGACGCGACAGCTCGGCCGTGGCCGATACGCCTGGCGGACCTCGACGTCGTCGGTCACGTCAACAACGCAGCGGTCTGGGCGGCCGTTGCCGAGGTCGTCGGCGGTCCCGTAACCTCAGCGGCGCTCACCCATCACGGACCGGTGGAGCACGGTCACGCCGTGACCCTCGCGACCAAGCCAGGCCGGATGTGGCTAACTGCCGATGCAGAGGTCAAGGCGTCGGCCGAGTTCTCGCTTTAGCTGAGAGCGCCCGGCACTCTGGGAAGTACGTGCTCGTTCATCGAACGAGGCTGGGCTCAATCGGGCTGGGCTCAACCAGGCTGGGCTCAACCAGGCTGGGCTCAACCGGACCAGACCTGACCAGGCAGTCAACATCTAGCTCGGCGTCGAGTGCTCTTGTGAACACGAAGGTCTCGTAGATCACGAACTTCAGGACGAAGAAGACGCCGGACACAACCAGGAACGCAGCGGTCGTCAGCGCCACGAGCGAGCCGCGGTCGGCCGTCAGATGGCGTGCGCCGGTCTCGGCCCAATGGGTGACAACCGCCGAGACAAGGAAGGAAGCCAGCGCGACTGACATGTACATCGAGACCTCGGTGCTGCGGTCTCGGCCCCGCCGGTCGCGCCATGCCCAACGCCGGTTGAGAATGTAGTTGGGCACCGCACCGCCGACGAATCCGGCCGCAGAGGCCAAAGTGGTACCGGTGTGCAACCACCCCAGAGCCGCGGCAAACGCACCCTCGCTGACCAAGATGGCGACCACGGACCCGGCGCTGTAGCCGGTGATGCGCCGCACGAGAGGACGGTTGGCGAACTGCGAACTTTGCCAGCGCCGCGTCCTGGCCGGCACGGTCAACGGGACCCCACCGGCTGGTGGATCGGAAGTCCCAGCGCAGCGCATTCATGCAAAGCCCAGTACCCGTGAGCCTCGATGTGCTCGACACCGCGACTGACTGGATTCAGGTCGCGAACCGTCCAAGAAACGAGGGCGCGGGTGGGCACGTCCGCAAGTCTAACAATCAGCCGCTGGCTCCACGGACGACGCGCCAAGCACACAAAGTTAGAATGGTTCTATTCTTAGGTGTATTCTTATCTGAGTGCCTTCGTCGTCCGACCTTCGGGGCGAGTTGCAGGTCGCCGGGCTTCGAGTCACCGTACAGCGATTGGCGGTGCTCGAAGTGCTGCGTGACGGGCGGCTTCACTTGTCTGTCGAACAGATCATCGAAGCAACCAGGGCACGCTTGCAGGCCATATCTGTCCAGGCGGTCTATGACGCGTTGGCGGCGCTTTGCGGTGCCGGCCTCGCCCGGCGGATCGAGCCGGCCGGAAGTGCTGCGCTCTTCGAAGCCAGAGTGGCGGACAATCACCACCACGTCGTCTGCCGTTCGTGCGGGACCGTCGCCGACGTCGACTGTGTGGTCGGCGCGGCTCCATGCCTCGAACCGTCATCGGCGAAGAGCGGATTCGTGATCGACGAGACCGAAGTCACCTTCTGGGGAATATGCCCCAACTGCCAGCAGTCCGCCTCATGAACAAGAGCAACATCCAGGAAGGAGCCTGACCATGCCTGATCGCCGCATCCTCACGACTGAGTCCGGTGCACCCGTTGCCGACAACCAGAACTCACAGACTGCCGGGCCTTATGGCCCGGTGCTCCTGCAGGACCAGCACCTCGTCGAGAAGCTTGCCCGGTTCAACCGCGAACGGGTCCCGGAGCGAGTCGTGCACGCCAGGGGATCGGGCGCCTACGGCTATTTCGAGGTCGCCCAGGACATGTCCGCGTACACCAAGGCAAAGGTGTTCAACGGCGTCGGCACTCGCTCAGAGACATTTGTGCGGTTCTCAACCGTTGCCGGCGGCCGGGGCTCGCCCGAGGCAGTACGTGATCCGCGTGGGTTCGCGGTCAAGTTCTACACAACCGAAGGCAACTACGACCTTGTCGGGAACAACACGCCGATCTTCTTCATTCGGGACCCGTTGAAATTCCCCGACTTCATCCACTCCCAGAAGCCGGATCCATTCACCAACCACCAGGAGCCGGAGAACGTCTGGGACTTCTTCTCGCATTCACCAGAGGCGACGCACATGTTCACCTGGTTGTTCGGTGATCGCGGCATCCCGGCCAGCTACAGGCAGATGGACGGCTTCGGGTCGCACACTTTCGCTTGGACCAATGCCCAAGGTCAGCAGTTCTTCGTGAAGTACCACTTCAAGACGGACCAGGGCATCGCGACACTCACCAGCGAGGAGGCGGCCGTGCTCGCGGGTACCAACCCGGAGTCCCACAACAGCGATCTCCTAGAGGCAATCGAGCGTCGTGACTACCCCTCGTGGACGCTCAAGGTTCAAGTCATGCCCTTCGCCGAGGCCGCCAACTACGCCATCAACCCGTTCGACCTCACCAAGGTTTGGCCCTACGGCGACTACCCGCTGATCGAGGTCGGCAAGCTCGTCCTCGATCGCAATGCCGACAACTACTTCGCGGACGTCGAGCAGTCCGCGTTCAACCCGGCCAACTTCGTCCCCGGCATTGGTCCTTCGCCGGACAAGATGCTCCAGGGCCGCCTGTTCGCCTATGGCGACGCTCACCGCTATCGGCTCGGCATCAACCACACGCGCATTGCGGTCAACGCCCCGCACGCCACGAAGACCGACAACTACGGCCGTGACGGTGCCATGCGTGTCGACGACAATGGGAGTCGATCAAAGAACTACGAGCCGAACAGCTTTGGCGGTCCGGTTCAAACGAACGAGCCACACTGCGGCGGACTTCCGACCGAAGGCGTCTCTGGCACCTACGGGTGGGACAAGCGCAAGACGGACGACGTCGAGCAGGCTGGTACGCTTTACCGGCTGATCGATGAAGCGGCCAAGCAACGCCTTGTCGACAACATCGCGGACGGTCTCGCTCAGGTGAACCACCACGAGATCGTCGACCGATCCATCTCCTACTTCCGCAGCGCCGACCCGGGATATGGGGATCGCATCGAACGGGCCATCGCCGCGCGTCGTGCCTGAGAGGGATCAAACTCCTGCATCTTGAGTGACAATGACCAAGCGGCCCGGGGACACTCGTCCTTCTCCCTTCGGACGGCCTGGTGACCTGAAGAGGTCGCTGGCTAGGAGATGCCGTGCCCGCGATGACTATCAGGCTCGGGCGCTCCCAGCCGGGAGCGATTTCACCCGATAGATTCGGATGATGGCCATTCTCCCCGACAACAAGGATTGGACGTGGGTGCTCGAACGACGTTGCCCAGAGTGCGGCTTCGTTGCCTCCGAGGTGCAAAGGGGCCAGATAGCGCCAAGAATCCGCGCCAATGCTGAGACGTGGGTGGGCATCCTGGCCGACGATCCTGAGCGGCTGGGCCGTAGGGCACGCGACGATCGCTGGTCGCCTCTCGAGTATGCCTGCCATGTGCGAGACGTGTTCCGCGTCGTCGACAAGCGCCTGAACCTCATGCTCACCTTGGACGATCCGACCTACCAGAACTGGGACCAGGACCGCACCGCCGTCGAAGACCACTACGAAAACCAAGACCCGAAGTCGGTCGCAACAGAACTGTCCCAGGCCGCCGCCACTCTCGCAAGCGACTTCGACACCGTTGAAGGCGCGACCTGGGAACGCCCGGGAACCCGAAGCGATGGCGCGAGGTTCACCGTCCAGACCATTGGTCAATACGCGCTCCACGACGCCGTGCATCATGTCCACGACGCGAGCGGCGACCTGACGAAGCCCGTTTCCTGAGCAGCCGAGACCCGATGACGGCCGCGGGCCCCAAATGCGCTCAGCGGCGACAGGACGTTTGGACAACTACACTTTCGAGCACACAAGCGAAGACTCCGAGGAGCTGAGGTGCCCGGGC
The DNA here is from genome assembly GCA_963807575.1 of uncultured Acidimicrobiaceae bacterium. Taxonomy (GTDB): domain Bacteria; phylum Actinomycetota; class Acidimicrobiia; order Acidimicrobiales; family Bog-793; genus Fen-455. The sequence goes on along the minus strand of CAWECD010000020.1, from coordinate 34,701 downwards.
AACCATGCACACGTTGACGCAATAGGTCACCTGCGGACCTGTCATCGCGTGCTGCTCCGACGTGCGGCACAGCGACCCCACCTCTTGGGCCTGTCCTGGCGTCGTTTCGGCGCCACAAGCCACCGCGTGTCGCCTTCAGCGACTCAAAGGAGTTACCACTGTGTCTCCCTTTCTTCTTGCTTGCCTGGCGTACCTGACAGTCGCCTTGCCTGGTTCCACGCTCGGCCTGTTGTGGCCCTCGATGCGGCTCAGCTTCCACGAGCCGGTCGGCGCTCTCGGGATCTTACTGGCATTCGGGGTGACAGCTTCTGTGATTTCCAGCGCCGCCACCGGACGGCTCTTGCCTCGAGTGGGCGTGGGCTTGCTCCTCGCCCTCGGCACCGTGCTGACGGCTGTGGCGTTGGCGGTGGAAGCGTTGGCGCCGTCTCTGTGGGTGGTCACTGGTGGGTTCGTGCTCTTCGGGCTCGGCTTCGGGTCGACTGACTCCGCTCTCAATGCGCACGCCGCTCGCCATTTCGGCGCGCGGGAAATCAACTGGATGCACGCCAGTTACGGCCTAGGTGCTGTCGCGGGGCCACTTCTGGTCACAGCGCTCCTGGGCAACGGGATCAGCTGGAGGTGGACCTATGGGACCATGGCTATGGCTCTGACGGTCCTCTCCTGGGTGTTCGCCTTGGTCCGCCGGCGTTGGGAGACGCTCGCGCGCCCTGTGGCGCCAACCCTGTCCCGCCCCGACGAAGACTTGTCCGAGTCCTCTGGGGGAACAGGGCGCCGACAGCGACCGACGGCGGTCGTCCTCAGCGCCCTGACCTTCGCTGCCGTCGAGACCGGCATTGAGTCCGGAGCAGGCATCTGGGGCTACGTGTTCCTGACAACTGGACGTGGCCTGTCTCACGAGGCCGCTGGGGTAGCCGTCTCGGCGTACTGGGCGATGATGTTCGTCGGGCGGGCTGTGCTCGGTCCGGTTGCGGAGCGTGTTGGACCAGCCCGTGTCCTTGGCGCCGCGGTTGTGGGGGTGCCCCTCGGCGCCGCGCTTATGTCGATGCCAGGCTCGGGCTTTGTCGCTGTCATCGGCATGATGACCATCGGCTTGGCCGCCGCACCGATCTTCCCCCTGCTCACCCTCACAACAGCGGGAAGGGTTGGTTCCGGCGGCACCAGGGGGACCACACGGACGGTGAGTCTCCAGGTCGCAGCGTCGGCCGTTGGCAGTGCCGTGCTACCGGCCGGCATAGGGCTCGTCATAGGAGCTTCGAGCTCGCGGGTGCTCGCACCGTCGTTGCTCGTCCTCGGCCTGGCCATGTGCGGCGTCTACCGACTCATGTCGCACTTGGGCAGACCGGCAGCGACCTGACACGAAGTGGAGTGAGGGGGCCCGACGCAACCGATAGCAGGGCTGGTCCTACCGCTAGGGCCGGTCGCTGCCCGCGACGCGTCCCAGGGAAACGGCGACCACGCACACTCCAGTCGAACTACGCAGTAACCCGAATGGTCACTGATTGCGCCTGGTACGCCAGTTATGGCCGGCGACCGTCACTCTCGACTTCGTGCCCCACAGGTGCCCGCGAAGGTTGCCTACCGGGAACACGCGGCGTCGGCAGTGGCCGAACTGGGTGACAGGATGGCAGGCATGGGAACCTTCAAACTCGGCAGCCTTTCGAGCGTCCCGGCTTCGGGCCGCGCCGATCTGTTGGCCGAGCCGACCCAGAGGATGCTGACTGAGGCGGGCCTGCTCGACGACGTCGGGGTGGTCGAGATCGATCCGAACCTCTCGGACACGGCCATGACACAGCGGCAGTTCGGGATTGAGCCCGACTCTCTCGCCAACTGTGTCGTCGTCGGCGGCAAGCGCGAGGGGATCGAGCGGTTGGCGGCCTGCGTCGTTCTCGCCACGACCCGCGCCGACATCAACAGGGTCGTTCGGCAGTTCCTCGACGTGCGCAAGGCCTCCTTCCTACCGATGGACCGCGCTGTGGAGCTCACCGGCATGGAACATGGCGGGATCACACCCATCGGCCTTCCTTCCGGCTGGCCTGTGCTCGTCGACCGCAGGGTTATCGAGGCCCGCGTCGTCCTCATCGGGTCCGGCGTGCGCCGCTCCAAGATCCTCCTCCCCGGAGCCATGCTCGCCCGACTACCTGGTGCCAAGGTGATCGACGGGCTCGCCTTCTAGTCGACCCCTCGAGCCTGCCCGCATCGGCACAAGAAAGGAGCCGAATCCTCCTCGAAGAAGCCGAACGTTGGGTGGGTGTTGGGTGGGCGAGCCAGCATGAGCCCGCTCACCTGGCCGCAGCTCGACTGACCCACCCGATCAGTATGATGTTTGTATGCAAACCAAGACTCGGGTTACCGTCACCGTTCCCGATGCCGTGTTACAAGTTGCGCGGCGTGACGTCGAAAGTGGAGTCGCGCCGTCGCTCAGCGCGTGGGTCACCGACGCCGCGGAAGCCAAAGCGCGCCGCGAGAGCCTGGACCACGTTCTCGACGAGCTGCTCGAAGCCTCAGGCGGCCCCCTTACCGAGGAGGAGACAGAGTGGGCGCGCGCACAGCTGCAAGCGCGCTAGTCCTCGACGCGGGCGCGCTGATAGCGATTGAGAAAGGAGATCGCAAGGTGTTGGCCCTGTGCAAGATCGCTACAGTCGCCGGCGCTTCAATCGTCGTTACCACAGGCGTGATCGGCCAGGTGTGCCGTGATGGAGCGCGCCAGACACAGATCGCCCGGCTAATTGAGGCGAACGGGACAATCGTCGAACCGCTTGATCTCGATGTGGCGAAACTCGCAGGCGCGTACTGCGGCCGCGCTGGGACGACCGATGTGGTGGATGCCACCGTAGTCATCGCAGCACGTCAGCATCACGCGCTGATCGTTAGCCGCAATCGGTCTGACCTGCACCGTCTCGACCCAGGAAGCCAGATCATTGCCTGCTGACCGCGCGCGAACAGGTCCGAGTCGCCTGTTGCCTGTGGACTTGTGGGCCGCCCGGGGCTCGAACCCGGCACCTTGGGATTAAAAGTGCTGGTCAGGACCTCGCAAAGTGCTACAGAGCAGTGCGTAACGTCGCAATCTCGCAGGTCGGCGTAGCGATCCAACCAGAACGGCGCGACAGCTCGCGGCTCACAGCGACGGGCTGCGACGGGCTTGTTGGGACCGTGCAACTTGACGTCATCTGCGGCCGACCGGTAAGCGGAGCACGTTCAACTGTCGAGGGAAGGTGGGCGCTTCAGCCAGCCGGGAGTCATCGGTGAGGAAGTCGGCGCCGAGATCACTGGCTAACGCTACGTAGAGAGCATCGGCCGCAGTCATGTTGTGTCGATATTCCCACGCGGCGAAGACCAATGGAGCCACAGACACCCGATGAAGGTGCCATGCCGAGAGTCGGCTTACTGCTGCGGTGGCTTGCGACTCGGTGATCTTGTGTTCGATGAGGAACCGACGTCTCAACACGGCGAGTACCTCGGCGTAAAAGTGCTCGGGGACCCACCCCTCGGCCCCGACAGGCACGAGCCGCGAAAGGGCACGACCCCTCCGGGTGTCAGCGACGATCTCGACACCGGCGGACGCGTCAATGACGACTGCGCTCACGCTCCGGCGTCGACGCGCAGCTCGCGGAGCGCTTCAGCGGCCTCGATGCTGTCCAGCTCCGGCTCGGGACCCGCGAGTAGTTCTTCGAGGAGAGCGCGAAACGCTTCTGGCGAACAATCCTCATCGGGGTTCGTGACGACTACGGAGCTGGGACGAAGGTCATCCGGGCGACGGGCCATGTCGCGATCGTACTGCCGCTGGTTCGTCTCGCGAGAGCAGGGTCCCATCTGTGCGCCGGCAAACCTGGAGCTGTGGTTATGAGCCCGATCAAAGCCATGTCGCACAATGCCGGACCATGCACGATTAGGCCGATTACCTGCGCTTTTGAAGGCGAACGCTGCCGTCCGGAAGCGACCGATATCGCGCTCTGACGGATGATCCGGTAGAAGATCCGGTAAAAGCCTCCCTTGTAATCCGAGCCTCCTCGTCGTTCAGCGACCGGCGAGGGTGGGCTTGCGCACACAACGAATCGGAACTCTCCCCATCCACGCCTTCGCCCGCGGCGCAGACTGACTGCATAAGATGTGCTGCCCGGACGCCACTTGTTGTCACGAGCGTCTATGCCGTCATCTGGCCTTTCTCACGAGCCGCGAGGCGACCGTGCTCCGGGGCGCCTTATACGCGCCTCTCTCTATGAAGAGGGACCGGTTGTCAAGGTCGATTGTTCTTAGCGGACACCTCCTTCGTTGCGGTGCCCGGGCTGACTAGGCCGGGCGGTGGGAGGTTGGTTCTCATCTCTCTATCGCCTCCTCGAGGGAGGAAAAGGTCTGGTAGGAGAACTCCGGCTGGTCCATCTCAAACGAGGGTCGTCAAGCGACCAGAGGCGCGGCGGGGGACCTTGCTGGAGCGAACATCGAGCCCGTCTGGAGCATGTGCCAGATGGCCTCGGCGAGCTTGCGAGCTACTTCGATACGCGCGATCTTGGCGCCGCGTTGACGACCGAGGCGGGCCTTGGTCCTGTCGTAGTGGTCCCTGTAGACCGGATGACTCGACGCGTGCACAGCGGCCTCGATGAGTGACCAGCGCAGGTACTTCGGCCCGTTCTTTGAGATCGGACCGCGGAAGTCCTTGCCGCCGGACTGGTAGACGCGCGGGCAGAGCCCGGTGTAGCCCATCAGCTTCTTCGGAGACGAGAAGCGTGAGATGTCTCCGATCTCCGAGGCGATCGTGAACCCGAGGACCCAGGCGATGCCAGGAGCGGGCTGCAGCAGGCTCACGTAGGGATGGTCCGCTCCGAGTGATCGCAGCTCTTTTTCGCAAGCGTCGATCTCAGAGTCGAGGTCGTCGATCATCGACAGTGCCGTGGCGATGTTCTTCGTCCAGGGATCGGGGAGCGCGAGGCGACCGAGCAGCTCGCGCCCGGACCTTCCGAACAGGTCCGAGACCGGGCAGGGTTTGCCGAAGGCGAGCAGGCTCGAATGGATACGGTTTTTCAACATCACCCGGTGGCGCACGAGATGGAGCCGGAAGCGGGCCCGCTCCCGCTCGGCGCGGATCTCCGGGTCCGGGAGCCATATCGCCGGCACGAGATCGCGCCGGGAGAGCTCGGCGAGGACCCACGCGTCGATCTTGTCGGTCTTGCAGGCGAGTGGTGCGAGACCCTTCACCTTCTGCGCGTCGGCGATCTCGACGTCCCATCCCATGAGCTCGAGGCTGTCGTGGACAAAGCGGGCACCGTTCATCGACTCGATCGCCGCGCTCACCGGTCCGCCGAGGGCCGCCACTTCCTTGGCGAGGTGACGGAGCCCGTCGAGATCGGGAGGGGCTTGGGTGACGGCGAGCTTTGTGCCAGCTTCGTTGAGCACGCAGACGTCGAGTCGCTTTCTGCTGAGGTCAAGTCCAAGATGCAACATGGTGTGGGGGCCTCCTTGGTGCTGGTTCCGACGAGAACCCAATGTTCACGCCGGGGAGGTCCCTCTTCATGGCATTCAAACAGACGCCAGTGAACCACATAGACGGCGCGAAGTCTTCGAGGTTCTGATCCGTCTGACCCGATTGGCGCCGGCTCCCGGCAAGACCGGTAGACGACCACGCAGATGTGCCGGTAGGTCGCTTCTGCTGTGACTGGCCAAGTGCCGCACACCGTAGCGAGAGAGCGAGGTACGGGTTCGCGTCGGAGGGCCGACGGCGAGGATCTGCGACTGGCGGCAAGTATTCGGGAACGTGACCGGGGGTCGGTGTTGTTGGTGGCCAAACCCGACAGCCCGTCGACAGGCGCCGGTGGTATAGCTGTGCCCTGTGCGCAGGCTCGGCTTAGTCGCGGCAGTGGTCATGACTCTGACGGTCGTCGCTGGGACAAGTTCTGCCAGCCCTCCGACGAGGACCCCCCGGTCTACGACGACAGCAGCCGCCAGCAACACGACGACGTGGTGGGTCGATTCGACCTGGATATCCCCGCTCACAGGCTGGGTGCTCGGCGAGGGTAAAGCTAGTTGCCCGTCGTGCATCCTCATTAGGTACACAAACAATGGCGGTCGGAGTTGGTCGGCAGTACCGACGCCGGGTGCTCGACTAGCGCTATCGACAACAAACACTTATCTTTGCGGGTCCGCTGGTTGCGTCACACGAATCGTGTTCGCCAACCGCAACGACGGCTACCTTTTCGGCCCGGACCTGTTCACCACCACCGACGGCGGGCGGACCTGGCACCGTCAAGGCGGAAAGCCGACCGTGGCGCTCGCCATAGTCGACCCAGGGGTCGTCTGGCGACTCACGTATGCCAACTGTCCGGGACCGTGCGGTCTGACACTGCAACAACAGCGGACCGGGACAACGAGTTGGGTGACGGTGCGCGCATCCTTCGATGGTTCTGGCAACAGCGTGGACCAGCAGATCGTCGGTCTCGGATCGGGTCGAAGGCTGATCGCCTTTTACGAAAACATCGCCGATGGATCGGTTGCCGTCGGTACGTTCTTTTTCACCGCAGATCAAGGTCGGACTTGGTCAAGGAAACGTGACCCCTGCGCGCCTTATAGGTCAGAAGACGCCAGCGTGGCTGCTGCTGACGGCACTCTGGTCGTCGAGTGCGAGTGGGAAGGCAACTCGGTACCTGCGTACGTCATCGTGTCTCGAAATGGTGGCGAGACCTACGGCCCGCAACGCGCTATCCCCAAGTGGAACGCGTTTGTTATCGCTTCCGCCAGTGCGAACACCATCGTGGCCGCGACAGCAGGTATCGGTGGCTCAGGGCTAGGCGAGAGCGAGCCCTTTGTTTTTTCTCTTGAGCGTTCGAGCAACGGAGGGGTGACCTGGCGGACAGTAGTTCGTGACCGTGAGATGTTGACAAGCTCGACGCCCGGAGGGAACTACTTGAGTTTCGTATCTCAGACCGTCGGCCACTGGATTGGGTACGGGAACAAGCTCTGGACAACGACCGACGGTGGGGAGCACTGGACGGCTAGCAATGTTTGAGAGGTCAAGGGTGCCCAGGTTGGGGCTTTTGGTGACGCTGACCCTGACGCTGACGGTCGCGGCGTGCCCGTCGACAGCCCGTGACTCGAACCATTCGGTCAGGCTCGAACAGATCAGGGAACTAATCACGCGGTGCCGGACATAGATAGTCCGTGGATCGCGCGCACCAAGGAGTGCCCGACAGCGAACTGTGGCGGCGAGCGGCCGGGCACGACGGGACAGCCTTTGGTGAGCTATTTGAGCGACACGCGGACGCCGTCTACCTCCACTGCTTTCGTCGTACGGCTTCGTGGTCGACCGCGGAGGAACTGACGAGTGTCGTCTTCCTGGAAGCGTGGCGTCGCAGACGAGCGGTTCGTCTTGACACCGACTCTATTTTGCCCTGGCTCCTGGCAGTGGCCAACAACGCCATCCGCAATGCCGACCGGTCACTGCGCCGTCACCAGCGCCTTCTGGCCAAGCTGCCCCTGCTGCTCAATGCGGATGACTTTGGGGATGACGCTGCTGACCGGTTAGACGATGAGCGTGAGATGGCACGGATACTGATGCTCCTGGGCGCGCTTCGAATCGAGGAACAAGAGGTCATAGCTGTCTGCGATTGGGCGGGCTTGAGCTATACGCAAGCCGCCACGGCACTCGATTTGCCGGTCGGAACGGTCCGTTCTCGGCTCTCCCGCGCCCATGAGCATATTCGTGAACGCCTCGGTGGAGGCATCGACAGCCCGCATCCGGCTGCTCCCGTTTCTCAAACCCCCGAAGGAGAGTCATGAACCTTCTTGAACAGCTTCCCGATTCCCGGCCAATGCGCGCCGAATATCGAGCCGCTCTGCGCCAGGAGTTGGAGGCCGTGGTCGCCAGTCCGCCTCGGCACCGCAGATGGCGGCGTCCTGCCGTGGTAATCGGAATCAGTGTCAGCATCGCCGCCGCCGGTGGGACTGCTGCGGCTGCGTACTTTCACTTCGCGCCGGTCACCAACACAAGCACAGCTTTCTGCTACAGCATTCCCAGCCTGGCTGGACACAAGGGCACGGAAGTCGCCGCTGTCGGTGCCCCAGGTTCATCGGCGCAGGTGACCAACGCCCTACAAACGTGCAGCATGATATGGCGGGACGGCTTTCTCGTCCCTGGCGCACCGACGGCGCTTCACATTCCCGTCTCCACCACAATCCGTCCGGTGCCGAATCTCGTTGTCTGCACGATGCCAGATGGGACGGCGGGAGTGTTCCCCGGCGACACGTCGACCTGTGCGCGACTCGGGTTGTCAAGACCGCGCCCCGTAGGGGATGGCGAGCCATGACCCGGACCGCGTTTCTGGCCTATCTGCGCGGTGCATCGTCCGGTACGCGAACCTGAACCGTCCCGGCTTCATGGGAGCATGACGCCAGTGAGGTTGCGCGCGCTCGCGATGGTGGTCATAGTCCTGTCGCTTGCTGCCTGTACGACGAGCACCGTCAAGCCCCCCGGCGTCGTTACCGGGCTGGCCCAGGAGTGCATTGCCTCTGCGTCTCCGGTGAAGGTATCGCTCTACTCAGGTCGAACCCCCGTTGCATCTGAGACAGTCCCGGCAGGTACTAGCTACAAGTTGTCCGCCGCCGCCGGTACGTACATAGTGGAGGGTCTCGGTGAGGTCATACGTTCCGGTGAGTGGGCTTGGCCAAGTGTGACCGTGCGGGCCGGTCGGACCGTTATCTTCAACTCACCACTGCTTGGTTGCCAGTAGCTGCACGTCAATGTCCTTACGCGGAACCATTCCGTCCCGGCTTCGTGGGAGCATGGCACCAGTGAGGTTGCGCGCCCTCGTGCCGGTGGTCCTGACACTGGCCCTCGCCGCGTGCACCAGCACCCAGACGGTTGCCCCAACGACCACCACGGGCACCGGTGTCGTAACCAGAACCGCCAACCTTTCTTCTCTCGAAAGGCAAGAGCTGGCCGCAGCAAACACAGCATGGGCTGGCGTTGGGGGTTCCAGCCCTCCCAGTTTGGTGGGTCCAGCAGTCCAGTTGAGCCAGAACGCTGGCTTCGTGAACGGCGACGCGAAGCTTGCCTTCGGCCTTGGCCGTGTCACGCCGCCTACGAGGTTCCCTTCGTCTCCGGCGGGAGAGGGACGCTGGGTCATCATCTCCGCGCAGCAGGCTTTTCGTCTCTTAGCGCCGCCGGTCCAGGGGATGTATGCGGGACCACCTGACAGGGTTCTCAGTGTGCACCGTGGCACGGACATCTGGGAGACCGCTCACGGGACCATGCGCTTTCCGGCGTGGCTATTCACCGTCTCGGGGCTGAAGGGAACCGCGTCGGTGCTCGCGCTCTCGCCTTCGGACCTGTTCCAGCCGCGGCATGTCTCCGAGCCTCCGCCGGGGTCAAGCGTGTCAGTTGGCTCGGCGCGTCTCGGGGATGGGGGTCGCGTCATAACCATTGGATTCGTCGGCGGTCAGATTGGGACGAAGGGTTGTGACGATACTTACCAGGCGCGTGTCGTTCAGGAGAAGGCCATCGTCGTCGTGTTCGTCGCCGAGACGCGAGTCATACCTCCAGGTGTTCTTTGTGCACTACCGGGATACGGGGACCACTTGTCCGTCAAGCTCACCAAGCCAATCGGAAGCAGGGTCCTCGTAGATGGTGTCTCCGCGAGTGCCGTGCCCGTGTAGAGCCTGCGATGAGCCGGTGCCAGTGCGGACACCTCGTGAGACCATGAGCACGGTGCACAAGCTCACCGCGGTCGTAATGGTCATCGTGGCCGCGGTCCTCGCTGTATTCACCAGCTCCCAGACCCTTGTGCCAACGACCACGAGGGTCCCGGTCACGTCCAAGCTGCTCCCAGCCGTGGACCTCTCGGCCACCCCAGCCGGGTGGGTACCGGTCGCCTTCGGCAACGCGCAGGTGTCGGTGCCGTCGACATGGTGGGTTCTCTACAACTCGCCGCCGTGCCCTAGCGGCTCGCCGCCTGGGGAGGTATTCGTCAATCCACTCCCTGGCGTCTTCCACTGTCCGGCGGAGACCTCTCCCGGTCCGAGCACCACGGTCAGGTTCGGCCCGCCAACGTCTCCACACAGCACCGTCCTCGGTCACCCAGAGGTCATCAACGGCATCTTCGCGTACCTCTACCCCACGGGATCACCGCGCAGTTACTTGGTGCCATCGCTTGGCGTTGAAATCACCGTTGACGGGCCACTCGGCCAGCGAGTCCTGCACACGCTGACCTGGTCACCGCGCTCGGTCGTACTCGCACCGGGGTCTTTACCGGCAATCCCGTCGTCATGGCGTTACGTGAGCTTCGCCGGGTTGCGGTTCTCGGTTCCAGCGAACTGGCCCATCACTCGGACTCAGGTGACTCCCGGCCTAGGAGCCATGTGTCAGAGACAGGGCGTTGCATTCTCGGGCACGACGGTGACGTTGAGCACGGACCGCCACCCCTTGCTAGTCGTCTTGTGCCCTCTCTTTCCGTCGACTCCCCAGCCACCGGAGAACGGGGTCCAGGTCGATTCGGGGTTACGTACCGAGCCGACGGTGACACTCTCCCTTTCGGCTCACTGCCTCGTCCTCCATGGTTTGACGGCGTGCCCAGCAACCTCACCCGCGTACTCGATACTCGTGGTTCGAATGAACGTGCCTGGGCGCTCGAAGCCCGTTTTCGTCTCCATCGGGTTGGCAGGGAACGGCATGGTCGCGCGGACCATCTTGTACTCGATGCGTCGGGCGTGATGACCACGGGTCGCAAGCTCGGGGCTATGGCGATCATGACCGTGGCCGTGATCTTGACGGGTTGCACGACCTCCACGGCCCCCACACCAACTTCGACCACTGCACCATTGCGCAAGGCCCCCCCCGGCCACCGTTGTTGCTGTAGACAAGCCCGCGCTGGAGAGCGTCACGTCGGGGAGCTTCGCCGTCAACGTCCCGGCTGGCTGGACGGTCGTGTCTCCCTCTGCTGACGCATGCACGGAGGGTTCGGGAAGCTCTGAGGTGATAGCCGGGCCGATGGGCCAGGCGCTCTCCCACTGCGGCCTGCCACAAGTGAGCCGCGGCACGCTCGTCGTCTTTGCCCACGGCGACCCGCCCACCGCTCCGGTCCTGAGCGGCCAGACGGGCTTGCTGCGGGTGACGAGGGTCAACGGCCAAGGCGTGTTTCCTGGCGAGTGGCTTCATCGGCTACTTCTCGACGAGCGTTGCCATCGACAACGGATGGACCGGGAGTGCAACGCTCTTGAGCTACCACTCGGGTATCCCCGCCCACATCTTCGTTCTGCCTGCGAAACCAACGCCGGAGCAGTGATGCTGGCAGCCAGCGAAAGCCCGACGGCGTAGGTGGAGCGATGAGGGCGTTGAGCAAGCTCGTCACCGTGGCGATGGTGACGGTGGCTTTTGTGCGCGCCGGGTGCACGAGTTCGACCGTGCCTCCGACAACGACCACTACGTCCAGTCGGCAGACCGTCATTCACGCCGACGTGGCCCAATTTGGAACCTTGGCTCGTCAGGAACTGCGTAAGTCGTTCGAGGCTATCTACCGATTCCTCTACCCGAAAGGCGTCGGGAAAGGCCAGCTTCAAGACTTCCGCATCTGGTCGGGCCCCGAGGGCTTCTTCGCCTACGAGGCCCCCTTAATCAGCACCGACCTAGTGACGGTCCCTCTCGCTCTGGCGGGCGCGGCGGTCCTGCCGAGGTGGAGGTCCTGCTCGACCGCCTGAGGATCGCCTCGGTCGCTGGATCGAGACCACGAGTGGTCGTCTCGGCTTGCTCCTGTGGTTTCGCTGGTCGGGAATCGCTCCGTCCCGCTCGGGCAACGCGAGAAGCGTTTCGGTCACCGCGCTCGATACCGTGGCCATCGCGACCGAGCCCTGTCGTGTCCGCTTTCCGCTCCTCGATCCGCTCCATGAGGTCGCGAGCCCATTGCACCTCGTCCGGGTGCTCTCGCAGCCACGACTCGCGCTGGTCTTGCTCCCCGCGGAGCACCGCCATCTCGCTTGCCGCGGTCTCCGCATCCATGAGGCGATGGCGGGCCACTTCGTAAGCGCGAAGCGACTGTTGCTCGGCTCGTCGAGCGGTGAAGAGAGCGCCCTCAGCCATTCGCCGCTCGTGGTCCGCGCGATACCGGGAGCCTTCGCCGAGCCTGCCGGGAAGGTGCGTCCGGATCGGCTCGCGCTCGGCCTCGTCGAGCCGCGACTCGGCTTTGCTCCGCTGCTCCTCGGCGCGACGTATCGCGTCTCCCGCGGCGCGGAGGTGTTGGGTGGCGTCCACGACGTTCCCTCGTGGCTCCAGCGCCGCGATCGCCTTACGTCGGTCCGGACCAGCTGATCGCTCGATGCGCTCCCTCGCGTCGTCGTAGAGATCGGTGAGGAGCGTGAGGTCCTCCGAGCGCGCGAGGTTGCGGCGGACTACGTCGTGCGCGGAGCGGTCGCTTCCCTCGCGCCGCATGATTCGCGTGAGCAGTTCGATCGCGTCGAGCGAGGGTCTGCGCGCGTGATCCTCGGGCGAGTCGTCAGAGAGGGTCACGAACGCGCAGTTCCCCTCGCGCCCGCGGCTCATCGCGACGTAGAGCTGTGCCGCAGTCATCTTCTCGTCGACGAGGACGACCGCGCGATCGACCGTCTTGCCCTGGCACTTGTGGACCGTGAGCGCGTAGCCGAGCGCGACGTGCTCGCGCACGTACTCTGGCGGAAGCGTCACCATGCCGCCGCTCCCTACGGAAGTGACCCGCATCGAGCCGTCGTCGGAGGTGCCGACGACCTGCCAGCGCGTGCCGTTGCGAACGAACTCATTTCGCGAGGCGCGGAGCTTGCGGTCATTCTGCAGGGTCACGATCTCGTCGCCGCGACTGGCAGTACCGGTCGCGATCCGCACGCCGTCGCGCGCGACCCAGCCTCGTGCGACGAGCTCCGCACGACAGCGCCGTGAGAGCTCGTCGGCGGTCGCGTTGTCGCCCGCCATGAGGAGGAGTGATGTGTCGTTCTCGCGAGCGTCCGTCCAGGCTCGGAACGCGTGGTCGATCATCTGCTCGCGGCTCCCGCTCGCGATCCGGTCGTGGCGGACGTAGGCGGCGAGGATCGACGGTTCCCCCTCGCGCAAGCGGAGCGAAGCCGCGGCCTCCCACGCGTGGTGGAAACGCCGCACGGTTTCCAGTTCGTGCGCGCCGTGATCGGCGACAAGCGTGCGGAAGATGCCACCGGGTCCGACCGCGCCGAGCTGGTGTGGGTCCCCGACCAACACGAGCTTCGCATCCGCCTGCTCGACCGCGGCGAGGAGTTTCGCGAGGTCGTCGGTGCGAGCCATCCCGGTCTCGTCGAGGATCACGACGCTGTGGCGGTCGAGGATCATCGACGAGGTGCCGCGCTCGCGCTCGTAGAGGAACTTCGCGAGTGTTTCGGATCGGACACCCGCCTCCCCGCTGAGCACCTGCGCCGCCATAGCGGAGGGCGCGAGCCCGATCGGGTCATAACCTGCGGCCTGCCAGGCGCGACGAGCGGCGTCGAGTGCGTGCGACTTCCCCGTGCCCGCCGGACCGACGAGAAGAGCGACGCGCTCGCCACCGGTGAGCAGCCCGCGCACTGCCTCGCGCTGGTCCCCGCCGAGCGGAGGGTCCGCGAGCACCTGGTCGACGGTCAACTCGTCGACGACGGCCGCGTGCGCGTCACGGCCAGCGTCGACTTCTTCGAGGATCGCTGCTTCACGCCGAAGCGTTGCCCGCGTCGAAAAGCGCAGCGCGCCGTGCCGCTCGACTGCCGCCATGCCATCTCGCCTCCGAAGCGACTCCGGCGGCTCCGCAGGGAGCGGACCGGCGAGCGAGACCACCTCCGCGTCGGCGAGCACCCGCTCTGTGAGAACCTCCACGCACTCGCGGACCCCCTCTGCGGTCGTCGCGCTGACGAACCGTGACACCTCCTCGACGACTTCCGCACGTCCCCACGTAGCGCTCTGCTCCTCGAGGCGGGCGATGACCTCCGCCACGACCTTCTGCGCGGGGAGGTCCGCCGGGCGCGCAGGTCGGTTGTTGATGTCCCCGAGCCATCGTTCGGGACCGAGGCTCCAACCGTCTGCCTCGGCTCGCCAGTGCGCGCGCAGCTCCGCGGTCGGGGTGTCAGTGTCGAGCTTCGGCGTGCGGGTGCGGTAGGCGGCGATCTGGAAGCACTCGGTTCGCTCGTTCGGGGAGAGCGTCCGTCCAAGCTCCACCTCGCGGTTCGCGATCAGCTCGTCCCCAACCGCCTTTAGCTCGTGGCGGCGTGCCGACCACTGCTCGATGAGCACTTGCGGGACGCCCACGACCTCCGCGACACCGTTTTCGTCGACTGGCGTCCATGCGACGCCGAGGCGCGTCGACAGTTCCGAGCGGAGTGCCGCCTTGTACAGCATCCCTGCGGCCTTCTGCGTCTCGAACAGCTCGCGCCCGTCGAGCGAGAGCCACTTGGCGTCCGCCGCGCGAACCTTGTTCGCGACGAGGAGATGGGTGTGCAGCTGTGGGTCGGCGGCTCGCGAGGTGCGATGGACGAAGCTCGCGGCGATGAGCCCATCGGTGTCGACCTGCAAGACACCGTTGTGGCCACGACGGGTGAACGACGCGTGCTCGTCGACGAAGGCGAACGCTGTGGCGACCGCTGCCTCGTGCGCGGCCAGAACTTGATCGGCAGTCTGTTGCTCCGCGAGCGCCCACAGCGCCGAGACACTCTTTGGTGGTGAGAACGTGAGGGCGAAGCCCGCGACTGCGCGAGAGTCCTCCGGCGAGAAGCTGCGCCCGAGCGGAGCGCCGTCGCGAGGATCGGTGCCGTGGCCGAAGAGACGCTCCAGCGCGACGGCGTCAGCCTCTCTGCCCGAGACGCCGAGGGACTCTGCGCCGCGACCGACGAAGCGGCCAGGACGCTCGGCGCTCCGTGCGTAATAGTCCTCGCGTCCCTGCGCGATCTCCTCGGCGTAGTAGCGCCAGGCCGATGGTGCCATCGGCGTGAGGCTCATCATTGGAGCGACGCCCCGGTGACTCCCCGCATCGTCGATGCAGTGGTGTCGAGTTGCTGTGTACGTGGTACCACGTCGAGAGAGTATATTGATTGGGGACGTGATGAGAAGCGCATACGCGCTTAGGATGAGGGGATGGTGCGACGGAGATGGCAGGACGAGCAAGAGTCGGGGCGAGGAGTCGTCGGGGACCCAGAGGGTGGTCGGGACCCGGACAGCGCCGATCTGAACGAGGTCGTCGCCTACAACTTCAAGCGCGCCCGCGACCTGTACGGCTGGACCCAAGATGAGGTCGCCGACCGCCTCGAGCGCTTCCTCGGCGTGCGTCTGCCGCAGGCCTCGATCTCCGGAATCGAGCGCGGCTACAGGGGTCGGCACCGCGAGTTCGACGCGCAGGAGCTGTTGGCCTTCGCCTGCTGCTTCGACGTCCCGCTCATCTGGTTCTTCATCCCTCCCCCCGGAGACCACCGGCACCTCCGCGGGACGAGCGATCAAGTGAACGGCCTCTACGCATTGCTGCTCGGTCGGGAGGACCAGCTCGATCTCCTCTACACGCGCTTTCGCGAATTGGGCATCCAAGAGCCGACCGACGCCGATCTCGCCTGGGAGCGGCTCACGAGCGGGCGTACGCAGCGCTCGATGTGGGACTACCGCACGCGACGCAAGGACCTCCTCATCGCCCTCTTGGAGCAGTACTCCGACGACTTCGACAAGTCGATCGAGGAGCTCGGGACGATCGTCGACCGTCTTCGCCAGGCGGGGTTGAGGGGCTTCGTCTCCTCGACGATGAACGATCCCGACTACGGCCTGCGGCCCGAGGACCGGGGCAAGGTCCACCTCGACTCCGACGAGGACGTCGAGGCGATGCTTGCCGAGGAGCGCGCCCGGATTCGCGCCGAAGCCGACAAGGAACGGAACGAAGCGAAAGACCAACCCCAGCCGTGAGGGCGTCGCTGACGAATCGCGGCCTCGTGTGCCTGCACACCTCCGGGTCGATGACCCATGCACTCACAACCTTCTCCAGGACGAATCCGCGGAGGTGACGCGATGACGCGGACAAAGACGAATGCGACAACAACTCGGGCGTTCCTAAGCGTCCAGGAGGTCGCCGCGCTCCTCGGTGAGCACCGCTCGACCTGTTACCGCTCGATCGAACGGGGCGACTTCCCGATCCCAGTCGTGACGATCAACGGGCGGCTGCGCGTGCCGAGACGCGCCGTCGAGCGGCTCATCGCTGGCGACGCTGCGACCTTCGGCCAGCCGGCTCAGGCCGCGCCGGGAGCTGACACCTGTCCCGTCTGCGGCTCGCCGCTCTCCTTGCCCGCGAGGAGGCACCCGATGTGCTCCGCCGCGCGGCGGTCCTCCTCCTCGATCACGTCGGTGTAATGGCGGGCCATGTGCACCGTCGACCATCCGAGGCGGGCTTGCTTCTGCGCTTCGGATATCACCGGGTCGAGCGCAGTCGCATGGAAGTGGCGCAGCGAGTGCAAGTGAACATCCGAAGCCACACCGGCGTCATCGCGAATGCGCGCAAAGGCGTGGCTCATCGAATCCGGATAGGGCGGGACATCTTCGGTCGGATCTCTAGCAAAGACGAAGTGCAAATCGGTCAACGCCACCTCGGCGATGTCGGCAAGATCAGCGCATTGATCGCGCAGTACTCGCAGACTTTCGATAGTCGCGGTGTCCACCGCGAGACGGCGAATGCCTGCTTTGGATTTCGGACCCTTAACGAGAACGCCGCCCTCCACCATCACGATCGACTCGTCGATCTGGATTACTTCGTTTTCAAAGTCGATGTCGCCCCAGCGGATCGCGCAGGCCTCGCCACGTCGGATGCCAGTCGCGGCGATGAGCAAGATGTAGGCGTAGATGCGGGCGCCGAGGCGCTTCGCGGAGATGAGGAGAGAGCGAACTTCTTCGATCGACGGTGCGCGCACGTCGTTCGTTTGATCGCTGACTTTCCAGGTGGGCAGTTCCGTGTCGGCGATTGGATTTTGCAACTCATTACTGCTCCACTTGCGCGCGAGCCGACAAGCCCGATGCAACATGGCACGAGCTTGTCGAACGCTCGCCTCGGACAGTCCAGCGTTCTTCAGCGAGCGAAAGTAGACCTCGACGTCGTAGGGACTCAGCGAGGCAATTTTGCGCCGACCAATCGAGTTCTTGATATGTGTCGTCCAGATGGAGTCATAACGCCGAGTCGTACTCGGACTGAGATCATCCCAGCCGTTCGCTTTCCAGCCGGTGATCGCGTTGTTGATCGTTGTTGTTGGCCCCCACGCTCGCGAAGCCTCGTTCGGCACGATTGCCGGTGTCGCCTCTTGAGTCGTGATGAGACGCGCCAACGCGCGTTCAGCCGCGCGCTGGGTGCCATGAAAGAGTCGGCTTCTGTGTTGGACGCGACCGTTCGCGTCGCGACCGAGGAACACCCTCAGCTCGAATGCGTCTGCACCCTTGTCGGGACGTTTGCGAATGCTTCCAGCCACGACCCCACCTCCCTCGATTCACCGGTCCCAACAGTTGTTGGGACCGGTGTTGGGACTGAGCTTATCGAAGAGCGGTCGGGCGTCATACATATGCTCTGAACTGGTGGGCCGCCCGGGGCTCGAACCCGGCACCTTGGGATTAAAAGTCCCCTGCTCTACCCGATGAGCTAGCGGCCCTTCCAGCAACTGCCTGAGCGTTGCCGAGGTCTTGTCCTGGAAGTGCGACGACCATCCTTTCATGCGAGAAACGAGCAGGCCGATCCGCGGCGTCAGCCGGACGACAGGCACAGGCACCCACTCGAGACAGGAGATCTAGCGGCAATCGACCGCGGGAGCCCCTGACGCATCGAACAAGCAGGGAACGAGGCGCCGAGCCGCCTCCGGGCGTGCAGTCCGCCAGATGCTGTTCAGGTCCAACCTTCCTGTTCGGCGTCGAACAGCCCGGTGCGTCGCCTGCCCGAACGGGTCGCCTCCGGAACCTCTTCCTCGGGCGCGTCCTCATTGAAGAGACTTCCTGACCGGCGCGCCGGGGAACGGAGCTGCTCTGAGGTTGGACGTGCCTCGGCCCGGGTCCTCTCGTCGCCGGCCTCGGTCGCGTCACGTCTCTCGTGCTCGGGGGAGAAATCCTCGCGGGCAGGAGCACCGTGTCGCCCTGACCCCTCACCGCCACGGTAGGGGACGCTGACCGGTTGGTCGGGAGGCCCGGCCGGCAAGGGAGAAGACGGCCTGCCCAACAAGCGATCGGGACGTGGGCGCGTGTCGTCTTCCCGCGCAAGCGTCGGACTGTCGTCAGTCACCGGGGGAGCCGCCGCCGCGGCGGCCACGCCCGGCGCTGGGCGTCCGAGAGGGCTGCGAACCATCTCCTCGACGACGGCCTGGACAGTGGTCTGCAGCCGAGCCAACTCGGCGATGGCGCTCTGGCGCTGGTCGTAAAGGTAGGTGATCTGCGAAACGGCGCGCTCGCGGTCTTGCTCGACGCGCTGAAGGTAGGCGTGGCGACGACGCTCGGTCTCGTCCCGGATCGCGAGGGCGCGTCGAGTGGCCTGATCGACGACATCGGTGGCCTCACGGTTCGCCGCCGCGCGCAGTTCGGTCACTTCATCCGCCACGGTCTCGCGTAGTTCGGTCACTTCGCGTTCGGCCTCCTGACGCAGGGAGTAAGCCCCCTCCCACGCTTCTTGGAGGATGCGCTGGACGCGCTCACCGAGAGTGTCCAGCGCAGGCGGCTGAACGGTACGGGTCTCACTCTCGTAGACGGCGACGCGACGGTGCAGCTCCCGGAGCTGCCCAACCGCTGCTGCGAGGCGGCGTTCCGACTCAGAGGCGCGTCTGAGCGCGTCGTCGAGCCGCCGCTGCTGGTCCGCCACATAGCGGTCGACTTGTTCCGGGTCGTATCCGCGCCGGTAGACATTGAAAATCGGCGTGGCCAACTGCTGCTCTTCGACTGCCTCGTTCTCGTCCATGTGCCCTCCACACTCCCTGTTCGGATGCTACCGAGCCACCGCCAGGAAGGCGGGGATCCTCGCCGGTCAAACGCGGCGCGCACAGCTATCGTTACGGCTTCTCGACGCCGCCCTCCGCACAGGGCAAACTGAGGCCGGCGGCCGGACAAACACCGGACCAGCGCAGCACGACAAGGGGGTTTTCCATGAAGGCCGAAGTGAAGGGATCCATTCTCCCGGTACTCGAGTTCATCCTCGACCCTGGCGAAGCTGTCATCTCGACCCACGGTGATCTCGCCTGGATGAGCGCGAACATGCAGCTCAGTCAGTCCGCGGGTGCCGCGAGCAGCGGCGGTTTCATGGCGGGGCTGAAGCGGGTCGCCAGTGGGACCGGGATCTTCCTCACCCGCTACGAGCCCACCGGGGGCCCGGGGATGTTGGTGCTTGCCGCGAAGCTTCCCGGACGGATCTTCCCGGTCGAAATCGCCCCAGGATCGCAGTACGTCGTCCACCGCCATGGCTGGCTGTGCGGTACACCAGATGTCTATCCCACAGTCGCACTTCAGCAAACCTTCGGCGGCGCCATCTTCGGGGGTGAGGGCTTCATCCTGCAGCGCCTCGAGGGCCAAGGCACGGCCTGGCTGGAGCTCTCCGGGGAGATCTCGACCTATGAACTGGCCGCAGGGCAAAGCCTGTGCGTACATCCCGGTCACGTCGGAGCTTTCCAGGCAACCGTGAGCTTCCAGACAACGCGCCTTCCCGGGATCGCGAACCGCATGTTCGGCAAGGACGGGCATCACGTCGTAGTTCTCACGGGACCGGGTACTGTCTGGCTCCAGAGCATGCCGCTCCCACTCCTTGCTCACGCGCTCCAGCCTTATCTGGGCGAAAGCCACGAGAGCGCTGCAGGCGCCGGCGTTGCCGGCGGAGTGCTCGGAGGCATGATCGGCCGAAAGCTCTGACGCACCGTTGATGACGCCGGACGACGGCCCGCACATCGACCTCGTCGAGGCACCAGTCCTTGAACGGGTGCTGAGCGAGGCGCTCCGCCGCGGAGGCGACTTCGCGGAGATCTTCGCCGAGGATCGCTCGAGCTCGTCGATCTTCCTCGACGACCGAAAAGTCGAGGAGCTGTCGAGCGGGCGCGACCGAGGTGCCGGGATCCGGGTCGTCGCCGGCGAGACAACGGGATTCGCCCATACCGCCGACTTGTCGGAAAACGGTCTGCTGTCTGCCGCACGAGCGGCGCGGGCTGTTGCCCGGGAAGGTGGCGGCGGTGTGCGCAAGGCCGCGCTCTCAAGACAGGCGTCGGAGCATCAACAGATACGAACGTTCCCGAACTCGGTGCCGAAGTCGGCAAAGGTCGAACTGCTGCTGCGTGCCGACGACGCCTCCCGCTCGGCGGGAAGAGCCATCGTTCAGGTGAGCGCCGGCTATGGCGACAGCCGGCGTCGCATCCTGGTCGCGAACTCGGACGGACGGTTGGCGGATGACGATCGCGTCCGCACCCGGGTGTTCGTCACTTGCGTCGCGTCCGGCGACGGCGGCTTGCAAACAGGCTCTCACAGTCTCGCGTACACCCTCGGTCAGGAGGTGTTCGACGACCACCCTGTGGAGGAAGTCGCTGCACAAGCGGCTCGGAGGGCCATCATCAAGCTTCAAGCGCGCCCAGCCCCGTCGGGTGTCCTGCCCGTGGTCCTGAAGAGCGGGAGCGGTGGGATCCTGTTCCACGAGGCGTGTGGGCATGGCCTCGAGGCCGACCACATCTTGAAGGACAGCTCCGCGTATGCCGGCCGCGTTGGCCACGTCGTCGCCGGCCCGGGCGTCACGCTCGTCGACGACGGCACGCTCGGCCCGAACTGGGGCAGCCTTGTGATCGACGACGAAGGCCGACCCGCCCAGCGCAACGTGTTGATCCGGGACGGAGTCCTGACCGACTACATGTGGGACTACCTCCGCGCCCGCAAGCAGGGACGGGTTTCGTCAGGCAACGGCCGGCGCCAGAGCTATCAGAACCTGCCCATGGTCCGCATGACCAACACGTTCCTGCTCGCCGGTGAGGAGGACCCCGATGAGATCGTGTCGCAGACACCGAACGGCGTCTACGTCGCTCAGCTGGGCGGAGGGCAGGTCAACACCGCTACCGGAGACTTCGTCTTCGGGATGACCGAGGCCTATCTGATCGAGAACGGCTGTATCACAGAACCCCTGCGCAACGCGAACCTGATAGGCAACGGCCCCGATGTGCTCTCCAAGATCGACGCAATCGGAAACGACTTCGACATGTCGCCCGGAACTTGCGGCAAGGACGGCCAGAGTGTCCCCGTCGGCTGCGGACAGCCGACCCTACGCGTCACGGGCATCACGATCGGCGGCACAGCAAGTGCCTGATCTCCTCACCCTGGCGCGAAGAGTTCTCGAGCAAGCGGCGCCCGATGAACAGGTCGAGGTCTACGTCTCCCACGCCACGCAGACCTCGGTCCGGGTGTTCGAGGGCGCCATCGAGCAGCTCGAGACGGCGGAGTCGGCCGGCGTAGGGGTACGGGTGATCTCGGCAGGAAGACAGGGTTTCTCCTATGTGGGGTCGCTCGGCGAGTCGAGCGCGAAAGATGCGCTTGGCGAAGCGCGGGACAACGCGAGCTTCGCCACGGTCGACGAGCATGCCGGGCTCGCTTCCCCCGACGGCGTGGAACCGCCCGTCCTCGATCTCTGGCGCGAGGAGCTGGTCTCGTTGCCGATCGACGACAAAGTGGCGCTCGCCCTCGAGCTCGAGCGCCGGGTCCGGGCAGGGGACTCCCGCATCCGCCAAGTCGTCTCGTCGGACTACGTCGACAGCTTCGGTGACACAGCCATCGCGACTTCCCGCGGGATCGAGGTGGCACAGCGGCGGACCGGCTGCTATCTCTTCGTCCACGCGGTCGCCGGCGAAGGCGACGACACCCAGACGGGCTTCGGCTACTCGGTGGGTCGCTCCCAGCTCGATCTCGACCTGGAGGCCACTGCGTCCGATGCCGTCGAGCGCGCGACGCGACTACTCGGGGCGAAGAAAGCGAGGACCGCGAAGCTGACCGCCGTCCTCGACCGACGGGTGACGGCCAAGCTGCTCGGGATCCTCTCGCGCACACTGTCGGGTGAGGAAGTCGTCAAAGGTCGTTCCCTTTTCGCCGGGCGCATGGGCGAACACGTCGGTGTCGGAGAACTGACTCTCATAGACGACCCGACGAACCCGCTCGCCTTCGGCGCCTGTCAACACGACGCGGAGGGGCTGGCTTGCCGGTGCAACCTTCTGATCTCGGGGGGCGAGCTCGAGGGGTTCCTCTACGACACCTACGCAGGACGCCTCGCCGGCACCGCCTCAACTGGCTCGGCTGTTCGAGGTGGGTTCCGGACAACCCCAAGTGTCGGCGCGCAGGCCCTGTCGCTCCAGCCCGGGAGACATGACCAGGCCGAGATCATCGCGGAGGTAGGCGAAGGACTCCTCGTCCAGTCGATAACCGGTGTCCACTCGGGGGTCAATCCCGTGAGCGGTGACTTCTCCGTCGGCGCCGAGGGTCTGATGATCCGCCAGGGCGAGCTGGCTGAACCAGTCCGAGAGGTGACGATCGCCTCGACGATTCAGCGAATGCTGCAACACGTCGTGGCCGTCGGGTCCGACGTCGAATGGTTGCCCGGTGCCGCTAGCGGAGTGACGCTCGCCATCGGCGAGATCGCGATGAGCGGATCGTGAGCCAGACCAGAAACGCCGCTGCTGCTCAGGAAGCCGCTTCGGCTCTCGAGGGACGCGCGCTCGATGACGCTGCTGAGGTCGAAGCCGCGGGCGCAGCCGGCGCGGCGGGCTTCGAAGGCACAGCGCCGTCCCGGGCTGCCGGCTTGCTGGCCTCGGTGCTCGATGGGGTGGGCGTGACCTCCGACCCGCTGCTCGAACCGGCAGCGGCAGGCTTCAGACCCGAACGCCCCGCGCGACTGTCGTTCTTGTAGAACCCACTCCCCTTGAACACGATCCCGATGTTCCCGAACACCTTCTTCAGGTCACCGCCACAGTTGGGACATTCGCTAAGGGCGTCGTCCTTGAACGACTGCACGACCTCGAGGTGCTCTCCACATGACTTGCACGCGTACTCGTAGGTCGGCATGGAACCCTTCTGTCCTTCGCCTCGGCCAGCCTCACCGCCCCGCCGACGGTCTGGCGTTGGCACTCTCACTTTGTGAGTGCCAAGTATATCGTTGCTCCACGGTAGGAACGCCTGGGAAGGAACATCATGGACCGAGAAGGTGTCGAGGAACTGGTCTCCCTCGAAGATGTTCAGCGGATCGTGCTCAGTTCGTGCTTGCCGCTCGGCTCGATCGAGATCGGGCTCGGCGACGCGCTCGGCTCCGTCCTTGCCGGGGATCTTCACGCTCCCGAGGACCTGCCTCCGTTCGCCAACAGCGCGATGGATGGCTATGCAGTGCGCGTGGACGACACGAAGGCTGCGCCCGTAGAGCTTTTGGTCATCGGCGTCCTCCCGGCCGGGACCGCGCCTAGCCAGGCTGTAGAGCCCGGAACGGCGGTCCAGATAATGACGGGAGCTCCGATGCCCCCCGGTGCCGACGCGATCGCCATCGTGGAGCGGACCGAACCGGGTTCGTCAGATGGCAAGGTCCGGATCCTCGATCAAGTCTCACCGGGCGCCTACATCCGCCCAGCGGGGAGCGATCTGCGCCGCGGCGATCTGGCCGTCTCTGCCGGCACGGTCATCGGCCCAGCCCATGTCGGCTTGCTGGCGAGCGTCGACGCGACACGGGTCACCGTCCACGCGCGGCCGCAAGTAGGAGTTCTTTCGACCGGAGACGAGCTCGTCGGCGGCACGGCGCCGCTCGAGCTGGGGCAGATCCGGGACTCTAACCGGCAGAGTCTTCTCGCCGCGTTGCAGCGGGACGGCTTCGTCGGCGTCGATTTCGGCGTCCGCCGCGATGACGAGGAGGCGATCTCGGCGGCGATACGCGAGGGGGTCGAGCGCTGCGACGCACTGCTCACCACCGGTGGGGTCAGCATGGGAGAGTTCGACTTCGTGAAGGTCGCCCTGGAGTCACTGGTGGCCGAGGTCGGGGGGCACGCCCACCAATTCAAGGTCGCCATCAAGCCCGCAAAGCCGTTGTCGTTCGCAGTCGTCGCCACGACCGGTGGGCGCCTGGTCCCAGTCTTCGGCCTGCCGGGCAACCCCGTCTCCTCGATGGTCAGCTATCAGGTCGTGGCTCTGCCGGCGCTCCGCAGGCTTGCGGGTCACCGCTCGCCGCTCCCCCGCCGGATCCCGGCTGTCGCGGCCGACGACTTCGAACGGCGACGGGACGGGAAGCTGCATCTGCTGCGCGTCGTCGCCGCCATGGGCGCGGACGGTCGCGTCATCGTCCGTTCGGCGGGCAAACAGGGCTCTCACCAGCTGGCAGCCTTGGCAGCCGCCAACGCTCTGGCACTGGTGCCAGACGGTGACGGTGTCACTACGGGAAGCGAGGTCCAGATACTGCTGACCGGCTCGCTCGAGTGAAGACGGGAATGGCCGAGAACAGTTCCCTGCCTTCGAGAGGAACCCGGACCTGGCCGGCTGGCTTCCTGCAGCTAACCGCCCACACAATGTGCGCGGCTAGATGGCCTTTCGATGTCGAGGCTGACCTTTCGCGGATACACCCCCGATGCTCAGTGGTTCGCTTCTTCGTCAATGACCATGCAGCTGTCGGGAACCACCGCCGTGAGGTCTTAGCGGAACACGCCCTGGAAGTGACCAGACCCGATCCACCGTCGCGCGAGGACGAAGACGACGACAACGGGGGCGATCGTCGCTAAGAGCAAGAACGCGATCGCGCTCGGTGGCGAGCTCGTGTGCAGCTGGACCACACCGAGGTACTCCCCGGACGTCTCGCCACTGAACAGCTGAAGGGCGATGCCAAGCGGCAAGGGATAGCGGTTGGTCGTGTCGGTCGACCAGTACATGACCCACGGCAGGAAGAAGTTTGTCCAGCTCGCGACAATGTTGAGAAACACGATCAGCGCTGCGACTGGCTTCGAAAGAGAAACGGCGATGTGTCGGAACACCTGCCATTCGTTGCAACCGTCCGAGCGCGCCGTCTGGAACAGGACATTGAAGCGCTCGGTGTGGAAGTACAGGTAGGACAGGTAGACGCCGAACGGGAACAGGCCGTAAGGCACGATGACCGCGAACGGGCTCGTCAGCTGATGCACCTCGTTTGCCTCGAGGAAGAGCGGCAATACGAGCGCGCTGGTCGGGATCAGCATTACGAGCATCGTGAGGATCAAGAGCGCACGTCGACCAGGAAACTCGTGCGTCGCAATGGCGTAACCAGCGGGAATGCATGTCACGATGGCGATCGCAGCCCCCGCCGCAGAGTAGATCGTCGAGTTGAACAGCCACAGTCCTAGGTTGCCGCCGATCAGTCCTAGGTGGACGCCGATCGCCTCGAAGACGAGCCAGATGATGGGCACGGCAAAGAACGCCGCAAAGAGCGCGAGTAGGACGTACATTGCAGCCTGGCGCGTCAAAGTCCGTCGCGCGGCCGAGTTCGTATGAGACAGCATCAGTGGCCGACGTCAAACAAGCCGGTGCGCAACAGGATGACGGCCGCGCAGATCACGGCTACCACGAGCAAGTCGACGGAGATCGCAGCCGCGTAGTTGAAGTAGTCGTAATGGAACGCAAGGAAGATAGCGAGCTGGTTGGGCGACCAGGCCTGATTCGCGATCCCGCCCGTAGCCTCACTAATGAGCTGCGGTTCGGCGAACAGCTGCGACCCGGCGGCGAACGCGCCGATCACCATGTAGGCGATCCACTTCTTGATCAAGGGCAGCTTGATATTGACCGCGGTGCGCCATGCTCCTGCGCCATCGAGCCTCGCGCTCTCGAGTACGTCTTCGGGAATTGTCGCGAGTGCGCCGTGCATGACGACGATCCAGCTCCCAGCACCGCTCCAGAACGCGATCAGCGCGAAGATCACCGGGAGGTGGGCTGGCGCAAGCGAGTCGCCGAGCGTGTGGTAGCCGAGCCAGCTCAACACGAAGCCCCACGGACTCTTGCCCGGTTGCAGCATGAACAGCCAGAGCATCACGCTTGCCGAGCCGGCAAGCGCTGCCGGGAGGTACAGCACGAAGCGAAAAGCGGCGCCAACGCGCTCATTCAATGAATGCAGCATCAGCGACAGGCTGACGACAAAGACGACGAGCGCTGTGAGCCAGAGTCCCAAGAATTTGATGATGTTCTCGAAGGCCGGCACGAACTCGGAGTTGTGGGTGGCGTCTATGAAGTTGCCGAGCACAGTGAAGTGGGAAGTCAGCGACGTCAGCGCCAGATAGACCACGTAGCCCGCCGGATAGATTCCGATGGCCACGAGCAGCACGACATACGGAGCGATGAACAGGTAGCCCGACTTGCGCGGTCGCATAGGTGAATTACGTTTCATGCCAGAGCCTGCAGGTCGACCTGCCCTGGTCAGGGATTTGGTCATCAGACGTCATATCAATACTCTTGCAGCCGGCGATAGGCGGCGCTAAGTGGTTCGACGACGGCGAGCACGCAGATGGCGGCGTGATTCATCGATGACCTCGGTCGCTTTGCTCCCGCTGTCTCCGACGAGCACGACGGCGGCCTGTTCGCTGGCGGCCGCCTCCAAGACCACCGCGACCGCCGGGTCCCGGTGAAGGCGCGTCGCCAGCACGTGGCCAAGACCGCCCGCTTGGACCAGGGCCGGGTTCTCTTCTGAGGTGAGCCCTCTGTCTGCGACGAGGGCGATGCGCCCGACCCCGAAACGGGCCTGGAGATCGGCTATCAGCTGAGGCAGCGTCGAGCCATCTGCGGTGCTGCCGGAAAAGGCGTGGCGGGACCCTTGCTCGAGCGTGGTCACGATTAGGGCGCGCGTGCTGCTCAGGGCATAGACTGCTCGCCAATGCCGAACCGAGGATTGACTCATGTCGACCCGCTTGGCCGGGCTCGAATGGTGGATGTCACTCCAAAGGATCCGACTCACCGCCGTGCGATCGCTCGCTGCAAGGTTCGGATGCTCCCCGAGACGACGGTGAAGATAGCGAGCAATGCGATCAATAAGGGCGATGTCCTCGGCGCGGCACGGATCGCCGGGATTCAGGCGGCGAAACGCACCGCCGAGCTCATCCCCCTCTGCCACCCTTTGCTCGTCGGTTCGGTTGGCTTGAACTTCACGATCGGAGACGACTTCGTCGAGGTCGAGACACAGGTTGAAGCCGTCGACCGGACGGGCGTCGAGATGGAAGCCATGACTGCTTGCGCAGTCGCGGCACTCACGATCTATGACATGTGCAAGTCCGCAGACCGCAGCATGGTGGTGGAGGAGCTCTGTCTTTGGGAGAAGACCGGGGGCCGCTCAGGGGTGTGGCGCCGGGAGAGCGGGACCGAAGAGGCCGCCATCCACCATTCGGACGCGAACCTTGATTAGCGTTTCCGACAGTGTGAGGACGGGCCTGGGAGCGTGAGCCTAGTGGTCATAGCTGTGCTGGCAGTCATCTGGGTGATCGCTCTAACACCGATGGCGCTTCGTAAGCTCTCCGAGCGCCGGTTCTCCAACTCTGTCGACTCTTTCCACCGTCAACTTCGGGGCATGCGTCGCGCGTACCCCCGGCTGGCGGCGAGCGCCTCCGTCCCGGAAATGGCGCTTTCCCCGGCTCCGATGACAGACAATGGTGCCCAGGAGTCATCCGTGGCGCCCTCCAGGACACCGCGGTCGGAGGTCTTCATGCGGCCTTCGCGACGCCCAGCGCCACAGTCGGCACGCCGCCGTCATGTTCTGCTCGTCCTTGTGGCGACGATGCTCGGCTTCTTCTTGCTCGGCATTATCCCCGACTTGAAGGTCCTGTGGGACCTGTCGCTACTCGCGTTCGCGGCCACGGCCGGCTACTTGGCACTGCTCATCCACATCCACCGACGCGCTGTGGAACACGAGGTCAAGGTCGTCGACATCCAGGAACGTCTCGCGAGCCTGAAAGCCGATGTGCCCATGCACATCGCCGTCCCAGTCCACCAAGACGGTCCGGAAGAGCTGGGCTGGTCCGACGACGAACTGTTCGCTCAGACCTTCGGGCTCGACTACGACGACATCGTGGCCGGCAGTCGCTGACCGGTAGGGCTGGGCCGAGTCGTCCCCTCACGCGCTGTGCGTATGGGAGTGTCCGGCGTCGCTCCGCTAACCTAAGTCGTCGGCCGGACTCGGCCGGGGCCGTTCAGAGGAACCTTTCCGATGGTCCGGCACCGGTTACCCCGGGGGTGTAGCTCAGCTGGTAGAGCGCCACGTTCGCAACGTGGAAGTCGGCGGTTCGAGTCCGCTCACCTCCACCCACTAAAGTCCCAGATCAGGAGCTTGCGGTTCGGCTGCCTCGGCTGCTTCGGTCGACCTCATCCCGCGGTCATCCCGCGGGTTTGCCATAAACAGCTCGCCAAGTCGGTTGGCCGCCGCCCGATCGGCAGGTTTCTCGGCTTGCGCATACAGGCCGATGGTCATCCTCACGTCCGAGTGACCCAGACGCTGCTGAGCCGTCTTCACGTCGACGCCAAGTCTTACGAGAGCAGTGGCATTGGCGCGGCGGAGATCGTGAAACCCGAGGCCGTCGAGCCCGACTGCTCGACATGCCGGCAGCCACACACGATTACGCCAGTTGGCGTAGCGAATGGGTCCACCGGCAGGTGCGGTGAAAACAAGGGCGTCCGCGTCAGCGCCTGTAAGGCCGCGATGCACCAGGTGCTTCGCAAGGAACTCCGTTAGAGGGGCCGGGATCGCTAGCGTGCGGCGGGACGCCTCCGACTTCGGCGGCCCGAACACTGGGCGCCCTTGTGCGTCGCGGGTCACCGTCTCGGCAACACCCAGCATTCCTCGGAGTGTGTCGACTTCCCTGACTCGCAGTCCAGCGACCTCCGAAAAGCGCAGCCCGAGCACAACTGCGCAATAGACCATCGCCTGGTAGCGCTCGGGTATCGCCTCGATGAGCCTGGCCAGCTCGTCACTGCTCGGAACCCGTCTCCTTGTCGGGTCGACCCGTGGCAACTTGATGCCACGGCATGGCGAGCGGCCGATCAGGTCATCGGCCACGGCATGAGAGAACATCGCCCGCACAACGCCGACGGCGCGACGCACGGTTTTCGGCGCGAGCCGTGCCGAAAGGTCATTGGCGAGACCCTGGACATGGCTCGGCGTCACGCTCGCGATCTGGCGCTTGCCGAGTACGGGATTGACGTGAGCACGAAGATGGTATTCATCGGTGGCGCGTGTGTCGGGCCGTTTCGCTGGGTTGCTGCCGAGCCACCTTTGCCCGAGTTCCTCAACTGTTAGCCGGCCCGCTCGCGGGTCGATGGCGACGCCGCGGAGCTTGTCCACCTCGATCGTCGTCGCGTACGCATGAGCGTCCCTACGGCGGACGAATGTCTTGCTGACCTCCCGATCACCGACACGCACGCGAACGTCGTAGGCAGTCTTCGCGCCGACCAACTCGCGCGGCGAACTTTTGGGCGGCGTCGCGCCCCTCTTTCGTATCAGGGAACCGGTGACTTACTGGCTTGCCAGCCTGCTTGCCGGAGACCCGGTAGTTGATATGAGCCATGCGCTATCCCTTCAGTGTCTTCTGCGGACCCTGTCGTATCGGTGGACGAGACTGAGGGCGCCAGATCACTACCGCCAAGGCGACGACGGAGTCTGGTCTCGGGTCGATGCTCACGTTGCAGTCCTGTCAGGTCGCGTAGGACTTGTGGATTTGCAACGTTCGGAAGGCCAGCGTCAGGCGTCGGCGATAACTTCCTCAACACGCTCAGCCTTCGTACTTGGCGGCATGTGAGGAGCTTCGTCAGCGTACTCCCAGGCTGTTGCGGCCACTCGGCGCTCTCCGGCGGAGTGTGACTCCTCAACCGGCGTGGCCGATCAATCTGCTGACGAACAACGACAGCGAGCTAACCGGCACACGCCTGCAGCGGCCGATGTTGACCGACTGGAGCTCACCACTCGACATGAGCTCGTAGATCGTGGTTCGTCCGACCGACAGCCGGCGGGCGGCCTCTTCGGGCGTCACTAGCAGCTGGTCGTCGGTGATCAAGGACTCACTCACGAGGGTCTCCTCCCGGACAATCACAGTGTCGGCCCATCGGCTGTCACCAGGAACGCTGGGTCAGGGATGGTCTGGACAGCCGGTAGGTGAGTCGCAAGGTAGGTATGGGCAGGAACCGGCTTCGGCAAGGGACGGCCTTGATCGAGAGCATCGGCCACTACCCACGCTCTGAGCCCGTTGGCGCCTCTCTCCGCCAACCAGGAGGCCGGGTCGTGATCACCCGGCAGGGTGGTGACCGACACGGCATGGCCCAGACGGACCGCTGTCATAGCGTGGCGACGCGCCGACTCTCGGCCAGCAGCGTCGCCATCGAATGCAAGCACCAGAGGTCCGCCGTTCAGGGAGACTGCCTGCTCTAGCTGTTTGGCAGACAACTCACGACCGGACTGGGTGACCGGACAGAACTGCCCGGCCTGCCGGACGCGGACGGCGGCAACTGCGATCGCCATCGCGTCGAGAGTTCCTTCTACAACGACCACCTGGCCCCACCTTCCGGCGGTTGGAGCCGGAAGCGGCTGATAAAGGTTGACGGATTTGTCGTAGGCGTGGGTATGCGGTGGGTTCTTGTACTTCGGCCAGCGGTCGTCGCCGACGTTGCGCCCGACGAAGCCGCAGATGCGGCTTGTGCTGGTCCCGGATCGGGATCAACACTCGCTGGCGGTAGAAGTCGGTGACGCGACCGTCCGCGCCGCGGTGCGCAAGCCCGGCATCCACCAGCTCGTTGTCGGCGAAGCCCTTGACCCGCAGCGAGGTCACAAGACCGTCCGGGCTTGCCGGGGTGTGGCCCACTTCGTCCCGGCCGGTGTGAGCCTCGAGCACGGCCACGTCGATCCCCCGTCGTGCGAGGTAGGCCGCGCCGCGCTCATGGAGCGAGCCGGAGCTGTAGTACGCCCAGGCGGCGGCCAGAGCATCGAAGACGCGTGTCGCCGGCGTTCGGGATAGGTCCGGGTAATCGGTCTGGCCTGGTGTCTCGACAGGGCGCGCCGAAGTTGTAGGGGTCCACCGGCCGGAAGAAAGGTCCCGCCGGGAGGGCGACGATTCGGACGCGGCCCAGGCGCGGGTGAGCGCGCAGCCAGAGTCGAGGATGCGGATCGCTTGGGGCCATCCCACACCTTCGCTCTGGCACACCCATTCGACGACATCGCCTGTCTGGCCGCAGCCGAAGCAGTGCCAGATGCCGTCGTCGAGGTGTAGCTGCAAAGAGGGGGAGCGATCGAAGTGGCCGTGGGAGGGCAGCGGGCAGCGAACCATGACCGATCCGGAGGTGCGATAGAGGTTGACGCCGGCTCGCCGAGCCACGTCATCCAGGCTGTGGCGGGCACGGGCGGCCTCGATGGGAGACGGCCTCACAGCGCCATCTCCATGGACTTCGACTGGCTCCTCCGCGGCGGGGGCCTCGACGTGCCTGCTGCCGTCCCGGTACCACTGGCCCCGGGCATCTGCGTAGCCAACGATGACGGGAAGGCGTTCCTTGGTTGGCGGAACCGTGTGGATCACGACGCCGCCGCCGAGCCGCGACACGCCGAGCTCTCCGTCGCCTTCCGTCATCGTCGCGGCGACGCGCCACGCGTAGGACGAGTGGGAGCTCCACGGCAGCGTCGTGAGCGGCTCGGTACAGGGCGATGGCCATCTCGTCGATCCGATGCCGGTCGAACGATGTGGTCTTGGTGGACATCTGGGCTCCTCTCACTGGAGGCGACCCGTACAGCGCGCCTCTACATAAGAGGCACTGGCGACGTCCAGGCTATCGAGAGGTTGAGGCGGTGGCCGGCACAACCTGCCTTTCTTCAGAATCAACAAGTGCCGTCCTGTCCCCGGGCACGCTGACCGCGGTGATCACCGCGGGGGACCCTGGGGAGCCCGAGCACCCCCGCTGGTCTCAGCACGCGCTACAACTACCGTTCGACGTGTATCAGGCGCAGGGCTGCGGGCGATCGTCCAGGAGCCCTAGGGAAAACCCGCCCAGGCTTCGCCGTATCGCACGCGTGTCCGATCCCGTCGTCACAGGAATGACTCCGCGATGGCTCTACCGGTCCTTGACCGGTCCCCTCCAAGCGAGTCCGAAGCTCGATAGCATCGCAATGCCTTTTGCAGGTACTGTCAATTGCAGGACATGCCCCCAGCTGATCGATCCGCAGGCTGACTGCTTTTCCACGCGAAGCTGATACATGTGCTTCGAACGGACCTAGTGGAGCTGATCAACTCAGGTTCTGCCTGGCTCCTTGCTGGCAGCGGGACCTCCATGGCATCGGGCGGGCCCAGTTGGCGACAGCTTCTTGATCAATTGCGTGCCCGTCTGACGAGTGTCGACACCTTCCGCTCCGATGACACCCGTCTACGCAAAGCGATCGAGAGAGGTGACTATCCGTACGCTTTGAGCCGCATTGAGGACATGGTCGGCCGCTCATCCCTTGAAGAGCGGGTCGCCGAGATTCTCGCGCCATTGAAACCGTCCTCACTGGTGCGCTCGATAACGGATTGGCCATTCGCGGGAATAATCACCACTAACTATGACACTCTGATTGAACGAGCACTTACTCAGCTCGGCTGCCACGATTGGGTAGCCGTAGGCAACACAAGCGAGGAGATTGCGAAGATATCCGGTGCCAACGACAAAGTTGTCTGGCACATTCATGGATCCATCGAAAACAGCGAGATCTCGCACCTTGTGCTGACAGAAGCCGACTACGGGGAGCTCTACTCGGACGGCTCTTCGGTCTTTAACACTTTGCGAGGCCTCCTCCAACACCGCCGTATCGTCATGATGGGTTTCGGCTTCGCAGATCAAGAGCTGATGCATCTCCTAAGATCAGTGGGTAGAATGTGCTCTCCAGAGCGGCCTGCCTTTGCTTTTGTTACGGGAATCCAGGATCGCGGCACTACCGATCTTCAGGCTGAGTTCCTCGAGCGTTATAACGTTGATATCGTTCCGTACGACATCGTTGACGGAAACCACAATCAATTGACGGAACTTGTCCAGATATACAGTTCCCTGTTGCTAAGACGAACACTAAAACTTCGACGTGCACGCACAGAGGCGCCATCATTCGACCCCGAGACTACGGCGCTCCTAACGTACAATAGCTTTGTTCTTAAGCATGGAATAGTTGTCGACGGTGAGATGCGATCTCGAATGCTTAACCTCGATTTTTCACGCGATACCGGCATGAGACTGCCAGTATTCGCGTAATAGCCCTCCTCAACTGGGAGAATGACTGTGTCTTAAGCGGTCATGTCAACCCAGGAGGAGGGCTCCTTGAAGGTGCATCGTAGTCGTTCGGTCCACCGCCCCGCAGTGACCACCGACGGCAGGAACCTCGTCTCTCATGCAGGCACCGCGTTGTTGTCGGAGCTGGCCGATCGCACCGGGCTGACACAGGCGATGTCGGGGGCGATGGCCGACTGCGGCATCTCCTGGCACACCCATGATCCGGGCGTGGTGCTCACTCATCTCGCCGTCTCGATCGCGGATGGGGCGGACTGTCTCACCGACTTCGAAGCCCTGCGCGAGCAACCCGAACTGTTCGGGGATGTCGCCTCGGTCAGCACAGCCTGGAGGGCCGTGAAGGCCACGGCCTCTCTCGAGCTGCACCGGATCCCAAAGGCCGTGGCAGCTGCGCGGGAGATCGTGTGGGCCAAGGCGCCACCAGGTGACATCACGATCGACTTCGACGCCACGCTGTTAAACGTTCACTCTGAGAAGCAAGACGCTCGGCCTACCTACAAGAAGGGGTATGGCTTTTCCCCGATCGGCGCCTGGTGCGACACGACGGACGAACCGCTCGCGGCGATGCTTCGTCCCGGCAACGCCGGCGCCAACGATGCCGAGGACCACCTCGAGCTGTTGGACCAGGTGGTCGCCGGCTTGCCTGGCGACTATCAGGTGGGCCACGAGCCGGGCGACGATCCGAGCCTTGTCCGCCACCACATCCTCGTGAGAGCCGACTCTGCCGGGGCGAGCCATTCCTTCGTCAGCGGCCTCGTCGAGGCGAACATCGAGTACTCGATCGGCCATCAGGTGAGCGCGAAAGTGAGAGAAGCCTTGTTGTTGTTCCAGGAAGAGGACTGGGTCCAAGCCATCGAAGCCGACGGCACCGTCCGCGAAGGCGCCTTCCTGGCAGAGCTCACCCCGCTCATGGATCTGTCGTCGTGGGGCGAGGAGGCACGGCTCATCATGCGCCGGGAACGGCCGCACCCCGGTGCCCAGCTCTCTTTGTTCGACTTCTCCGAGGGATACCGACATACGTGCTTCATCACCAACGCGCCGAGCAACGACGGTGACGTCGCCGTCCTCGAGCTGCGCCACCGCGGTCACGCACGAGTGGAGGACCGGATACGCAACTGGAAGGACTGTGGGCTAGCCAACCTGCCGTTCGCCAGCTTCACCCAGAA
Source organism: uncultured Acidimicrobiaceae bacterium (assembly GCA_963807575.1). Taxonomy (GTDB): domain Bacteria; phylum Actinomycetota; class Acidimicrobiia; order Acidimicrobiales; family Bog-793; genus Fen-455. The sequence continues at coordinate 339 of CAWECD010000020.1, read as the reverse complement.
CCTCGCCTGGGTGGCCGCAAGCCTCGTCGCCGGTTCGCTGCTCGCGTGGGCGCAGATGACCTGTTTGGACAATGAGCTCAAGAAAGCCGAGCCGAAGACGCTCCGCTACCGGATCCTGCACGTCGCGGCGGTGCTCGTGCGCCGTGGCCGGCGGCTCGTGCTGCGCCTGGACGAGACCTGGCCTTGGGCGCCGGCGCTGCAACGTGCGTTCCTCAAACTGCGATCGACCTTCCCATAGCAGGTGGGGTCCCGGCGCCCGACCCGACAACGGTGAGTCTTCCCGGGGGCGTGACATCCGATGAGAGCACGGACCTTTGACCCGTCACGCCCGCACGTCGC
>CAWECD010000019.1:0-31366 GCA_963807575.1 uncultured Acidimicrobiaceae bacterium | reverse complement strand
GTCGGCGTCGACACCTGGCTGTCGGACATCGGTTCAGCAGTCGACTTTGTGCGGAACACGGGAGTTTCCCGTATCGGGCTGATCGGCCTCCGACTCGGCGCGACTCTCGCGGCTGGTGCTGCTGGTGACAACGACGTAAAGGCGCTCGTTCTCTGGGACCCCTGCGAGACCGGGCGTGGGTTCTTACGAGAACAGCGCATGCTCGCCGTGGCGATAAGCAACGATCAACAAGGAGATCCGGTCTCGGTGAATGGGCTCGAGATCCCTGGTCTGCTCTTGCCAGAAGACCTTGCCGAAGCGATCCGGGTACTTCGACTAGAGGACTCTGTAGGCCAGTCGGCGCCGCGGTTGTTACTGCTCACGCGGCCCGAACGGCCGTCTAGCGCGGGCATTCGAGAACGGCTGTCCGCGCAGAACATTGAACACGGTGACGCGATCGGTCAGGCCCAGTTCATCGCGGTCGAGCCCGGCTATTCAGTCATGCCTGCGCAGGTCATCAAGGATATAGCGTTCTGGACGTCCAGAGCACTTGACGGTCCCATTGTTCGGACCGAAGTCCGCTCCCAACCCGGGGCGTCGCCAACGGCGATTGTCGCTCGGTCGAACTTCGGCCAGAACATCATCGAGCGGACTGTGCGAATCGGAGCCGAACACCTCTTCGGGATAGTTACCGAGCTGCAGGATGCTGAGCCCGTTCCCGTGCCGACGGTCTTGTTCATGAACTCCGGGCGGGGTCCACACACAGGGCCGGGTCGTCTCTGGGTCGAGATGGCACGAAGCTGGGCTGCGCAGGGCGTACGGGTGCTGCGCGTCGATCTGGCTGGTCTCGGCGACAGTCCCACGCGGCCGGGCCGAAAACCCGATGTTGTCTACCCAGCGGAAGCAATCGAGGACATGGTCGACGCGGCGCGCTTCATAGCCCCTCAAGATCCCACCAGTGTCGTGCTAACAGGGCTTTGCTCGGGGGCCTACCACGCCTTAGAGGGCGCATTACTTCTGAACTCTCGTCGAGTATGGCTCATCAACCCGGGCTTGCCCATAGTCCCGCCAGAGCTAACCGAGAGAGGGGCTGTCGACTCACGCCGGCAAGCTGTTCGACCACTCAGTTCGTTGATTCGCCGTTTGCGTGAAAACGATCAAATAGTGCATCTGAGCGTGGCAATCACGCCAGCCTTGGCGTGGTGGGTGTTTGACAAGTTGCAGCTGTACCCCTCCTCCACCAGACCACTCGAGACTCTCACCCGCAGGGGCACTGAGCTACTCGTGATCTGTAGCGAGCCCGAGTTCTCGCAGTACGCAAAGCGGTCCCGGTGGGCCATGCGACGGCTCGAACGCTCAGGACGCTGCCATTTCGAACTCGTCAAGTCGATGGACCACTCGCTCTTCAACTTCGCCGGGCGTTCGGAGATCATGAGGCTGTTCACGGCCCAGATTCTCGAGAAGGTCGTTCCTGAGTTCAGACCTCCCGAGGCAAGGGTCCGAAAGGAAGATTCCTCCACCGGTTAGACTGCTCGGGAGTCGAGAATGTCAAGTCTCCACTCTGCTGTTAACTGACGGCCTCAGTCGGCTGAAACTGGCCCAAGCAGCTCAGCGATGGCATTCGCAATCGAAGCGATGGACTCGAAAGTGCTCTTCTTGAGCATGGGCTCGGGGAACTCCACCCCGAAGGCGTCCTCGAGTGCGAGCATCACGCTCACACTGGCGTGAGAAGTCATGCCCAACCGGAAAAGGTCGTCCACATCGCTCAGGTCAGCAATGCTGACTGTCAGCCGTGCATGCTCACCAAGTACGCGCCTTATCTCCTCGGTGATCGTGGACCTCTTCTCTCTTGGGTGATGTTGCCTTCGGCCGAGCTTCAGCAGCCGAAACCTGGGCTTGCGCCTGTTCGAGACCTCGAGGACCGCAAGCCGAGACGGGCCATCTGCACCGCCAACTCACGCTTGATGATATCGACCTGCTGACCACGGCGCCCGTCAACCCCGGTGAGGCAGATTCTTCTCGGGTTCACTGTGGCGTGGCGACCACCTCCTCTGGTTCGTTGATCCAGACAGCTTGGGGTAGTGCCGGTGGGGTCGGCACCCTGCGCACGAAACGCTCGGGATGTGCGGCGTAAGCCGCTTCGAGAACGAGCGCCCGGTGCTCGTCGTTGTACCAGGGGAAGAATCGGCCGCACAAGGCGTGCGCATCCTCGAAGCTCCCGAAACGCTCGGGATACGTCGGTCGGTACTTCATGGTGCGGAACTGGCTTTCAGAGTACGGGTTGTCGTTGCTCTAACCTGCTAATCGGCGCACAGGCGGGGGCACTTATCCCCAAAGTTCAGTTCGCCCTGCGGCCGCGGTGCGGCTTCGAGCCGAGGCGCCCGAGCTGCTCCTCCTGATGGCGTACACGGGCCGCCAGGGCCTCGACGGCGGTGCGGAGGTGGGCGACCTCCGTGGCGAGGCCCGACAGGCTGTAAGGGTCTCGGCTTCTCATTCGGTGTTCCTCGACGACGGCACGAAGGCTCTCGTCGCGATAGAGCGTGGTGCGGCTCACTCCTGCCTTAATGGCAACAGCAGCGAAGCTGAACGGTCCACGGTCTGTCAGCAGCTCGGCGCAGGCGCGCTCGACGCGGGCGAGCGTCTCGGGAGAGGTCACCCGGTGTTCCCTTCGGCCAGCAATATGTCGAGGCGGGCGACGAGGCGACGGTGACGCTCGGCCCCTCGACCCATCCTCGGCGTTCTGCGTCTTCGGCCAACGCCACGGCGTCAAGCTTCTGCGCGCCGAGAACCGTGATGCTGGCCGCATCGGTGCGAAAGCTCGGGCAGTGCTCGCAGATGTTGGCGTAGGGACAGGCGCCCTGCGCCGGGGCCCGAAGGCAATAGCCGCCAGCAAGGCGCGCTTTGATGGCCGGTGCTTCTCTCCAGTCACCGTCGTCGATGGTGGGGATCCGCTCGCGGCCGGTCGGCAAGGGACCAATCCGAGCCTTGGCGAGGTCGAGGGCCCGCTCGTACTCGGCGCGAACGGTGACGTCGAAGAGCCGCCCTTAGCGAAGGCTCATCTCCGCCGAGACGTGCCCGAGGAGGGCCATGAGCGACTGGAGCGACACACCGGCGTTCAAACTGGTACACACCGATATTCCAATCATGTCGAATGCCCTTGTTCTGGCTCACAGGTGTTGCATCTGGCGGGAGATTGAGCACTGGTTAGCACTGGGGGTTGTCTTCGGTGACAAGCGCCGCGTAGTTGGCCCAGTCACCTCCCGCGGCGTGCACCCAAGCAACAGCCGTGGCGATGGCAACACCGAGCATCGATCCCGAACGCGCCGAGACGTTGGCCGAGATAAGAGGCGGTGATCGGCCGCCCAGGTAGGTGGCCGGGGAAGAGCCAGCTGTTCGGGACGGCGCCGATGCCGACGTTTCGGGAGCGGCCTGTGGCCATGTGGGCCACGAGGAGCGCGCCGAGCCGACCCCCCGTACGCCTGGGCACGAGAGACGGCTCAATGGCATGCTGCTGTCCCCTTTCTCTTTCGAGTCCGGGTCAGCCATTGGACCCAGGGACGTCACCTCCAATCCCTCCCCACTGCGTGGGGGATATGTCAGAGCGCCTCGTGGAGCAGGATGGTCCTGGAAGAGCCGGCGGAACACCTCACGACTGTCGCGCTCGAGACGCTCCTCGAGCGCACCGTGCTCCAGCACCATCGCCTCATCGGTGCCCAAGAACAGGACGACCTGCTCGAAGTGCTCACGCGACGAGGCGAAGGCGTCGCCCTCGTCTTGGCTCATCGGGCCTGGCCCTTGCGGCGGGCCTGCACCCGGGCCACCAGGGCCTCGAGCTCGTCCCGGGCCTCCACTTCGAGGTCGTTGACCGACTTTCGGTAGCGGGCGACGGCCCGGGCGACGGCGGGGACCTCCTCGGGGCGCAGGGTGAGCATTTTGGTACGAGCGGCCACGCTGTAGGAGAGGGCGGGGCTCTCGTGGGGGTCACCCGCGGCGCAGCGACAACTCGCCTTGCCGCACTTGCGTCGCAGCGTGATAAGCGAGCCGGGCAGCACCCTCGGAGCTCTCGTTCGAGCCAACCTGACCATCATGGCACCTCCGATCTGTTAGTGATGCCATAACAGACTGGACGGTCGCGAACCGGAGATGGTAAATGGTGTTGAGTATCGACGTCCCCTACGGCTGGCTCAGTACCTCAGCTGAAGGGAAAGTCCTGGTGACACGTCCCTCCGGGAGAGCCGCACCCCCCCAAAAGAACCACGACTTTATCCACAGATCGCCCAGGTCACAGGCTCGCGCATCGCCTCCGCAGGGAAAGTCGCGCCAAACTCCGGCCAGCTCAGCTGACCCCTGCTCGGGTCCGGAGGGGGTTTCGGCTACTTCGTGTAACGATCGCCACACCAGCCAGTCCACCGAAATCCTCGACGCCGGGTTCAGGGCATCCCGAAGAAAAGCAAAGACCTCAGGAACTCGCTATCCGACTGGCAAGAAGGCAGCCTGAACAGGACATGAAGGCCTATTTGCCGGCTCAGCTTCTTGACACCGACCGATCCTCGTGTCATTCTCCTTCCAAGAAAGAGAGCTTCCTCCCTCGGGCTTAGACTTATTGCTTTAACCTTGAGACAAACGGCGAACCCGTTCCGCGTGGCCATTACAAGCTGGGAGTACAGCTACAGTTATGCGAACTCTCCGACACTTTTCTCCACAAACAAGTGTACCTTGGCAGAGCTATCCCGCTGATTCACAAGTGTCGTTGCAGCCCAGCAAGGGTCCCGCCGGTAGTACCAGTACCAACCGGGAACATACCCGTTTATCGGCCTGCAGATACGAGCGCGCGTCAACGTCTTTCGCCCAGTCGGCCGCGAGCGCGGCCTGTCTGGAAGCGCTACCCACTTGCAAGGGTCAAAGTGGACAACTCTTGGCGCCAGCCACAACGGCGGCAATCATCCCCTCGTGGGCTTCCTCCTCCAGCGCGTCCTCGCCACACGGCGAAGAGAACATCTATCAGCGGATGAGCAGCTGCGACGGTCATACCTTCACCATCAGCGGCCCTGCCGCAGAACTCGAGCCGTTCGAGGAATGTGACCGCGTCGCGTGCACGACTCGAATCTCTCACCCATGACGAACCTCCCTCGTGTCGCTGTCATAATTCCAACCCTTGGGCGAGCCTCTCTCCAGGCAGCCGTCCATAGCGTAACCACACAGTCATACGAGAACCTAGAAATAGTCGTAAGCGTCGACGGTCCGCCGGGATGCGTTGACATCCGAAACCTCCCGAGCGAACCAAGCCTTCACTTGGTATACGGTGACAAACAACGCGGGCCAAACTCCGCTCGGTTAGCCGGAATACTGGCCAGTCACTCCGACTACATTGCCTTCCTTGACGATGATGACCGCTGGCGATCGAATAAGCTCGAGTTACAGATGCAGTCTGCACTGCGTGAAATGTCCGCCGGCGCGAATCATGTTGTGGTAGCTTGTCGCTCCGCGATCTATAATGAGCACGGCGACAATATAGGCATCGTCCCACGCAGACTCCTCTCTCCCGATGAGACCGTTGCACATTACCTATTTTGCCGCCAAACATTCCGTCCCGGGGAGACAGGGCTTGGTTCGTCGATGTTGCTCTTCGACCGCAGTCTCTTGGACGTCATAGGCCTAGAGCCGACCTCTAACTTGCATGAGGACTGGGATCTCCTGTTGCGAGCTGACCAGTTGCCGAATACCCGACTGGTCATTCTTCCGGATGTACTTCTAGAATATGTAAGCCGTCCTCATTCTCTGTCTTCTCAGGCTCCATGGCAAACGAGCTTCTCATGGTTTGAAGAGCGCAAGCCACTCCTGACAAGGCGCGAATATGGAGATGGCCTTCTTAACTTTACCGGTTCACTGGCCCTCAATCAACGAGATATCCGGGGCTTATTTACAGTTGCGGGTAAGGTGCTGACGAATGGACGGGCAGGGATTCCTGCATGGCTTCTCTTTGTAGTTCGCTGCCTCCTGCCAGGGTCCCTTCTAGACCGAGCTAAACGATTCCCGTCGCATCGGCATGGCGTCGCTAAACCAAATGATTCTCTGTGACCCGACTTACCTGTGGGAATTGTGCTGTCAGGCTTTCTTGGTCTTTCCCTGGAAGAGTGTGACAGCTCTGGGAGGATCCAGGTTAAACGGCCACAGGCTACGGGAGTTCGAACGGCCTGAAGGGCGTCGCAGGATGGCGTGACCTGGGCGAGCTGTGGATAAAGTCGTGACTTTAGGGCTGGGTGTAGTGGCGAAATAGTTCACCACTCGGGGCTGATGGTCCTGCAAGATTGACGTATGTTCGTGAAGCGGACTGTGAAGCGCTATGGCGAAACTGCGTACGAGTCAGGCCTCTGGACATTCGGCTGAATCTCCTGGACCGCGTGCTCCATTATTGTTGGTGCACTGATCCTCCATTTTGTTGTGGTCGACGATTATCATTCTGTCTATGGAGGGTGTTGCTGGATCGGCTGTCTGTCTCTCTGTCTTCGATGTAGACGAGGCCACCGAAGGCGGGATATTCCGGCGTGTCAACTTGATCGAGGCCGACGGGAGACGCTCCGTGTGGGTTGGAGGTCTTCCTGTCTATGTCTATGAAGCCGACGACAGGCGCGCAGAAGCGGTCTGTATCGCAATGCTGTCAAGCACCAGTGTGGCTGATCACGTAGCGATCGCAAGCGCCTTCGGATGTCATCGGAACACCGTCGGTCGCCTGAAGCGGCGGCTGGCCAACGGAGGCGTGGCGGCCTTGCTTGCCGCGCGGCCGGGTCCGAAACGTCCTCACAAGGTGACGCCGGAGGTCATTGATCTCATCTGTTCCCAGAGCGACCAGATGAACGTGCCCACTCTGGTCCGCCTCGTGAAGGAGCGGACAGGAGTAAGCCTGTCGCAGTTGCACGTCCGGCGTCTCGTTCATCAGCACCGGCCCGCGACGGTTGTGCCGCAGCTGTTCGACGGCTCGAGCGACGACCACCCTGACGGTCGCGACACGCAGCAAGACGAGGCAGAGCGAGACGATGCCGAGGTTCGGTCCTCGCGCGCGTCGGGTGCTCTCGTCGAGCCAGAGCTCTGTGAGGATCGTGCCTTCGAGGCGAATGGCTTCGACCCACCAGCCGCACTTCCGGAGCACACGAGGGGCGGTTACATGGGGCTCGCTCTCTACTTCCCGGCGATCAAGGCACTCGGGCTCGTGGACGCGGCACGCCGGAGCTTCTCGCTTCCCCGTTCGGTCATCTTCGGAGTGCGGGCGGTGACACTCAGCTTGTTGTTCATGACACTGCTCGGAAAGCCGACGGTCGAGCCGGTCAAGCACCTTCGTCGAGCGGAGTTCGGGGCGCTCGTCGGGACGGACCGGGCTCCTTGCGTGGAGACGCTGCGTCGCAAGCTCGAGGCGATGGTGGCCCAGCTGCACTCGGCCGATTTCGGCAGACGGCTCGCTCGGTGCTGGGTCGAGGCGGGCATCATCGCCACCCAGTATCTCTACGTCGACGGGCACATGAAGTCCTACTCGGGCAAGCGCCCTGTGCAGCAGTTCTACAGCTCCAAGCACCGCCTCGCGATGCCCGGCGTGCACGCCTACTTCGTCGGCGACAAGAACGGCCGGCCGCTGCTGTACCTGAACGAGCAGCTGTCGGCCCACTTGGCCAAGGCCATGCCCGACATCGTCGCCGCCATTCGTCAGGTCCTCGGAAATCGCAAGTTCACGCTCGTCTTCGACCGCGGCGGCTTCGACCACAAGCTGTTCATGTGGCTCGACACCGAGCGCATCGGGTTCCTCACCTACCAGAGGGGTGAGCCGGGTCTACCCGACAGTGCCTTCTCGCGCCGGGAGACCCGCTTCGAGGGACGGCATGTCCGCTTCGACATGGCTGAGGACAGAGCGTGGGTGAGCGGAAAGGGCCCGTGGCGAAGAGTTGTCGTCCGCGCCAGGGAGGGCCACCAAACGCCGATCATCACGAGCCTCGGGCTTCGCGCTCCCCGCCTCGCCTGTCTCATGATCGCCCGGTGACACCAGGAGAATCTGTTCAAGTACATGGGCGCCCATTACGGGCTCGGCCAGCTGATCAGCTACGGTGCCGACCCGGCCGACCCCGGGGCACTCGTCCCCAACCCCGAGATCACGCGTCTCGAGCGTCAGATCGCCGAGGTGCGCCGACAAGCAACGAAGCTCAAGGCGTCGCTCGGCGATGCCTTGCTCGAGAAGGACCGTGGCCGCAGCATCCGCGGACTGAAGACCGCACAACGCGGCGCCGTCGGCCGGCTGCGGGCGCTCGAAACTGAAGTCGACCGACTGAAGGCCACGCAGAAGGCTCTCCCCCGAAAGGTCACCGTCGCCGAGTCGGGAACGGGTCGCATGGTCCTACATGGGGAGCACAAGACAATCGTCGACCGGATCAAGATCACCGCCTACAACGCCGAGGAGTGGCTCCTCAAGCGCCTGGAACGGCACTACTCGAACCCGAACGATGTCCGCGACCTGCTGCGGACCTTTGCTGAGCTGCCAGGTGACATCCGGAGCGACGACACCGGCATCACGGTGTCACTCGACCCGCCCGACACCCCGATTCATCGCAGAGAATTGCATGGGCTTGTCGCCGATCTCAACGCTGTTGGTGCGACCTATCCGCGCACCGACATACCTGTGAGATGCCGGGTGCGCCGTCCTCGCCAGCGTGCGGGTGTGCACCAGTCCCAGGCGGTCGCATAAGCACCTATGTCAAGAGGTCTGACGAGTACTTGACCCTTGTCGAGGCCGTCGGCCGCGAGGGTAGGCTCACGCAGCGGACGCTGTTTCGCCTGGGCAAGGTGTCCGAGCTGCGCGAGTCCGGCCAGCTCGACCGCATCGTCAAGGCCCTTGCCACCTATGCGAAGGCGACCTACGTCGAGGTCGGTGAGATCGAGGGCCTCTCTTCGCCGAGCTTCGGTGCGGTCGCCGCCGCCTGGTCGTACTTTCGCCAGCTCGGCTTCGAGGAGCACTTCTCCTCTGTGGGCGACGGCCGCCGCTCACGGGTTCTCTCCGACACGGTCTTTGCGATGGTGGCCAACCGGCTCACAGAGCCATCCTCCAAGCGCCGGACGATCACCGAGTGGCTCGCCTCGGTGGCGCTCCCCGCCGGGGTCACCTCCCCGAGCCTGGACCAGTGCTACCGGGCTATCGACGCCCTCTCCGAGCACAAGGAGGCCACAGAGGCCCATCTCTACTCCGAGCTGTGCAACCTCGCGAACCTGGACCTCCGCCTGGTCTGTTACGACCTCACCTCGAGGTACTTCGAGACGGTCGCCGTCGGGCGGAGGGCCTTCCCATCCCTCGCCTTCGGCTACAGCCGCGATCACCGGTCAGACCGGCCGCAGATCATGATCGGCCTCCTCGTGACCTCCGACAGCATCCCGATCGCCCATCATTTCTTCTCCGGCAACACGGCCGATGTCTCGGCGCTGCCGGGGGTGATGGAGGACCTGAGGTCCCGCTTCGGCGTCGGCCTCATCGCCCTTGTCGCGGACCGGGGCCTCATCTCAGAGGACAACCTGGCCCTGGTCGGCGCCCACGGCTTGGACCACGTGCTGGCCACGCGCCTTCACCACGACGACGACGCTAAAGCCGTGCTCGAGCTGGCGAACGCGCCCACCACGTCGTGGGAAGCCGTCCCCGAGGCGCGCAGCTTCTGTGCCGAGATCACCCATGACTCCCGGCGCTTCGTCGTCGTCTTCTCGCTCGTGCGCTACTTCCGGGACAAGCATCGTCACCTCAGTTTGTGTGTCCGCATCGAGGACGGCCTCATCGCCATCGAGGAAAGAGTGCGGTCGGGAATACTCGTAGACCCGGCCAAGATCGGCGCCGCGGCCGACCGCGTCCTTGGATCCTCGCCGGTCGGGCGCTGCTTTGTCACAACGATCCGGAAGGGCTTCTTCTCCTGGGACTTCGACGACAAGGCGCGGAGATACGACGAGGAGCTTCTGTGCGGGTGCTTTGTCTTGACGACGTCGCTGACGACCTCAGAAGCCTCTGCCGCAGAGGTCCTGCGCTACTACAAGAGTTTGCAGAACGTCGAACGTCGCTTCCGGGTGATGAAGGACTTCTTGTCGTTGCGGCCCATGTTCCACTGGACCGAGGCCCGGGTGCGCGGACACGTGGCGCTCCGTGTGCTGGCGGCCACCATCGAGGCCGTCATGGCACAAGACCTCGTGAAAGCGAAGGTCATGGACCCCGACCTGCCGTTCCAGTCGATGACACCTCGCCGAGCACTCGCCCTGTTGAAGGAGGTGCGCAGCCAGCATCTCCCTGTCGCCAACAAGCAGATCAAGCTCGTGAACCGGCGCAGCGCCATACAGGCCAAGGTGCTCAAAGCCCTCCAGGTCGACACCTCAACCTGGTCCAAGGCCGAAATCGCCTGAGCAGGACGTTCACGTCACGCGTAGGGAGAAAAGGCATTCGCCGCGCCCGCATCTACCTGGGACGACGCGAAACTCGCGCCAAACTCCGGCCAGAACTACCTGGTTCGCAGGCGCGAACTCCCAGCTAGGTGGGCGAGAGCATGCTTTACGGAAAGTAATTCCGGGCTAATGAGGTGCTGCTCTTGACGCGAGCCTCTCCATTGCATCAGCCCCAAAGGTGCGAGCCAATTGTTCATCAAGATTTTTATTCACAGTCTTGTACAATGCTAAGCGCTGTGTCTTTGGACGAACAGTGAACCTCCCTGCCTTCGGGCGCAACTGACGCACCGGAACATCACCTTGAAGAGCGAGGTAGGTCAGCCAGATATCGTCGTTGTTCGGTGTGCATTTTGCAAAGCCTATGCCATGACTGGCGACTATAGAAAGGAATGAAGGGGGATAGATCGCCCCGCATGATCCGATAATTAGGTTGTCTAACTGTGGAGAATCGGTCTTCGCGAGAGCAAGCCAAGTCGCGTAAGGGGCAAACTTGCCGTCGAACAACAGCATCTTTTGGCAACGGTATGCATGGATGACGGCGGGGTCTTCTTGGTATGCAAGAACGAGATTCCGTAACCAGGTCGCGGAGTAGAATAAATCATCATCAGCCGTGACCAACGGAAACTCGTAGGTCGTCTGGCCCAAGACATATGGATAGTACTTCGTGTGAGGGCCGACATCTTCGCAGGAGCGAACCTCTAGGCCTCTTTTACATAGGCGCTGAAGACCTGGTGGAAGTGAACCTTGGCAGTCATTCTGACCGAGCCAGAGAATTAGTTCTTTCGGGCGAAAGCGGCCACGGACGATTGACTCGATTGTCAGGTGAACAGTCTCTAGTCGGTCACCGTGCGATGTTAGAGATACGGCGACGTTGGCAGTTCCAAGTGCAGATCGACGACAGAATCTGTTACGGATCGCGTATATCAGTGTCCACGCTTGGCCGACAAAGTAGTCCCGGAAGAGCGTCCACCATGGCCGAACAGGACCCAAGTGCTTCCGGAGTGTAGCCAGTGCTCTGCGCTCAGGCGTCATAGCCATCAGTGGGCTCTCTGTTCTTCGAAATTGGGCGATCACTATTTTCTATCAGGTCCGGGTTTGGCGGCTCAAGCCGGATTTTGGGGAACCACTGAGACGCTTACCCTTGTAGAAGTGGGACTTTGCGGGTTGGCGTCTTGGCCGGCGGCCGGCGGCGGCTCGCGTCTGCCTACTTGGCCCGTGCACAGAAGCGCCAGTTCTTCGGAACCCAGATGAGAAGCGGGTCCGCCCCCACGTTCCACACATCTCGAAACCCTCTTACGCCCCCCGACCCCCTCAGCCCGCTCGGCCCTGTGGATCTCGGCCGCGTCGAGATCCGCCGCGAGTTCTTTGATCCGTCGGCCACGGTCAACCCGAGCACGTAGCTCGTCGGCCTGCTCGGCGGTGCGCCACCGGCTCACGCGCTTGTTGCGGTAGCTGTAGCTCCACTGGACGTAGGGTCCGTGGAGCTTGGGCTAGTCCGCGTGGCACGCGCAGTGGCCGCGTCCGCAGCGCAAGGTGGGCACGACGAGGCTCCCGGGCAAGGAGCCCCGCACGACGAGGGCTGCCAACTCCCGGCGGATACGCTCCAGAGCTTTGTCGTTGTCTTCTTGCCCGTGCGCTACTTCCGGGACAAGCCATCGTCACCTCAGTTTGTGTGCCCTCATTGAGGACGGCCTCATCGCCATCGAGGAGAGAGTGCGGTCGGGAAGGCTCGTAGGCCCGGCCACCTCGTCGGCATCGCCGACGTCGTCGGCACTCTCGGCGAAGCCGTGGCGACCAGGGGGAGCGTTTTCGCGATATCGGGAGCCATCCTGTTCTGTGCCACCGAGGTCGCCGACCGATCGCTGGATCGGATGCGCGATGTCGAGCACCGCCCGGGAATCGAGCACTGGATCCCAGTTTGGGTGATCAGGGTAGCCGCAGGGTCCGCGGGGCCTTCATATGGAGCCGTCGCGGCACGCGGGCTGCTGGCCGGTGGAGGTCCGGCCGCGCTCGCGGCCGGCACAGCCGCCGCTAGGCTGATCGCCTTCCTGGCAGCTCTCCTGCTTCGGAGTGCGTTCGCAACGGCGCGTAGCCCGCGGCCCCTCAGCCCGCGAGGGCCTCCAGCACCTTGGCGGCGTGACGGTCGGCGCGCACGTTGTACCAGGCGCGCTCGATCTTCCCGTCTTGACCGACGAGAAACGTCGATCGGATAACCCCCACGCTCTTGCGTCCGTAAAGCGTCTTCGGTCCGAAGGCGCCATAGAGCGCCATCACCTCGTGTGTGGGATCGCTCAACAAGGCGATCCGGAGCCCGTACTTCGCGCGGAACCGTTGGTGCTTGGAACCGCCGTCGGGGGAGATGCCGAGCACTTCGACACCCAGGGCCGCGTACTCGTCGACGAGATCACTGAACTGACAGGCCTCTTTGGTGCAGCCGGGCGTGTCGTCAGCGGGGTAGAAGTAGACGACGACCCGGCGACCCGCGAAGTCCGTGAGCCCGACGATCGCGCCGTCCTGATCGGGCAGGGAGAACGAAGGGGCCGCGTCGCCCTTGGCCAGTGTTGTCATGGCTACATGATCGCACGACCGGCGATGGTCCTGACGAGCCGGTATCGCCAGTAGCCTTGTCAACGACAGTGAGGAAGTGCATGACGACGGATACGAAGATCGGGACCACATTCGCGGGTCTCGGTGTTGCGCCCGAACTGGTCGAGGCGCTGGAGAGCCAAGGCATCAGGCGCCCCTTTCCCGTTCAAGAGCTCACGATCGAAGACGCGCTGGCGGGTCGTGACGTGTGCGGCAAGGCGAAGACGGGCTCGGGCAAGACGCTCGCATTCGGCTTGCCGATGCTCATGCGGACTCCTCGTGCGAAATCGGGTGCACCGACGTCTCTCGTCCTCGTGCCGACACGGGAGCTCGCGGTTCAAGTCGCCGACGTGCTCGAGATCCTCGCAAAGACGGTAGACAGGCGCGTTCTCGCTGTCTACGGCGGCACCGATCTCGATCGCCAGACCCGCAAGCTCGCCAGTGGCACCGACATCGTCGTGGCGACTCCGGGCCGGCTCATCGACCTCGCGGACCGTAAGGCGGTCCGGCTCGACAAGATCTCGACTCTGGTCGTCGACGAGGCGGACCGCATGGCAGACATGGGCTTCCTGCCCCAGGTCGAATGGCTGCTGCGGCTCATGCCCGTCGAACGCCAGACCTTGCTCTTCTCGGCGACGCTTGACTCGGCGGTAGACCAGGTCGTCCGACGGCACCTCAGAGACCCCGTCCTGCACCAGGTGCAAGCGACGCAGGTCACCGTCGAGGAGATGGAGCACCGTTTCTTGAAGGTCCACCAACTCGACAAGGCCAAGGTGTGTGCCGCGATCGTCGCAGGGGCGACCAAGGCGCTGTGCTTCTGTCGCACCAAGCGTGGTGCTGACCGGCTTGTTGACGACCTGCGCCGTGAAGGCGTGCGCGCCGCAGCCATTCATGGTGACCTCCGCCAATCCGCGCGTGAGAAGGCGCTCGAGGACTTCTCCAGCGGGAAGCTCCCTGCGCTCGTCGCGACCGACGTCGCGGCCCGGGGTCTCGACATCGACGGGGTCGACGTCGTGGTTCACTACGACCCGCCCGAGGATCACAAGGCTTACCTGCACCGGTCAGGCCGTACGGCCCGAGCCGGTGAGGTCGGCGTGGCCGTGACGCTGGTTCTCTGGGACCAGGAGCTTGCCATCGAGCGGCTCCAACGACGCATCGGCCTCCGGCTTCCAATTGTGGAGATCTTCTCGAACGACCGGCGTCTCGCCAAGCTGGCGGACTGGTCACCCGACCCGATCAAGGCGTGACCGCCGACCGCCTGTACTTCCGCCAGCTTCTGGCGGGCCGCGACATCGCGAGCGGCGATCCTCTGGCTCGCCAGATGGTGAACCTCGTGTACCTGATCGGGGACCGTGAAACTGGTGAGGCCCTCGCGGTCGATCCCGCGTACGCTCCCGACGAGGTGGTCGCCATCCTCGCGACCGACCAGATGCGCCTAAGCGGAGTGCTGGCCACCCACTACCACGCCGATCACGTCGGCGGCGAGCTGTTCGGCCGAGAGATCGTGGGCATCGCCGACCTCCTCGAACTAATCGAGGTGCCGATCCACGTCCATCAAGACGAGGCCCCGTGGATCGAGCGCACAACGGGAGTCGGGCGCGACAACCTCGTGACCCACCTGAGCGACGATGTCGTGGAAGTCGGCGCGATCAAGATCCGTCTCCTGCATACGCCGGGCCACACCCCGGGAAGCCAGTGCTTCCTCGTGGACGGGCGCCTCGTGGCAGGCGACACGCTTTTCCTCCAGGGCTGCGGCCGGACGGACCTTCCCGGGAGCGACCCTGCCGCGATGTACGACAGCCTGGTCAACCGCCTCGCGAAGCTTCCCGACGACACGGTCGTGTATCCGGGGCACCTCTACTCGCCCGACGGGTCGGCTTCCCTCGCCGAGACGAAACGCAAGAACCCCGTTCTCGCCCCCCGCAGCTGGGAGGAGTGGCTCGCGATGTTCGGCGGGTAGCCGAGCGTGCAAGCGCTGCTCAGGCGACCTCGCCGGGAAGGCCCGGTCGATCGTCACTGGCGTCTCGGTATTGTCCTGGGCCAGTGAGGAAAGCCGGCGTCACCCGAGAAGCCATGGCCATGACGACCGTGACCTTTGACGCTCCCGGCCTCGGCGACCGGAGCTACCTCATCAGCGACGGTGAGGTCGGCGTGGTGATCGACCCGCAAAGGGACCCGTTTCCTTATTTGCAGGAGGCGGAGAGGCTGGGGATCGCCATCAGCGCGGTGTTCGAGACCCACGTTCACAACGACTACGTCAGCGGCGGCCTCGCCCTTGCGCAGTCCACGAGCGCCTGTTACGCGATCCCCGCAGGCGAGCCCGTGTCGTTCTCCGACGAGTTCCGCGCCCTCCACGACGGCGACACTGTCGTCGCCGGGCGGCTCGAGGTCACGGCCATCGCGACAGCGGGCCACACGGCTCATCACCTCTCCTACCTGGTCCAACTCGCAGGCGGCGAGGAAGACGCGAGCACCAGGGAGCACGTCGTCTGCACGGGCGGCTCCCTGCTGGTGAACGCGACGGGCCGCACCGACCTCCTCGGCCTCCCCCTCGCCTCGACGCTGGCCCATTCGCAATGGCACTCGGTCCGACGGCTGTTGACGACACTCCCTAATCACGCCCGGATCCTCCCGACGCACGGGTTCGGCAGCTTCTGTTCCGCGACCCCGACGCACGGCGACGTCACCGGGGTGACCACGATCGGTCAGGAGCTCGAGCAGAACCCGGCCGCTCTCTTGGACGAGGAGGAATTCGTCGCGACGTTGCTCGGCGACCCGCTGCCGATCCCGGCGTACTACCGCCATATGGCTCCGTTGAACCGCAAGGGCCCGGCCGCGCCCAGCTTCGAACCCGCCCCCGAGCTCGACGCAGAAGCCCTCGAGGACGCGATCCGAGGTGCCGAATGGGTAGTGGACCTGCGTCATCGACGGGCGTTCGCCGCCGGGCACCTTCCCGGGGCCTTGAACCTCGAGCTCGGCGCGAACCTGACGACCTACCTCGGCTGGATCGTGCCCTGGGAAAGTGACCTCGTCCTGCTCGCCAACGACGATGCCGAGATCGCCGAGGCCCGCCGGCTGATCGCCCGCATCGGCCGCGACGACCTTTCGGGCACGGCACTTTGGGCGACGGCCGTCTCAGCGCCGGACCAAGCCCGGCGTCCCGGAGGCAGCCGGCTGAGCAGTTATCCGGTGGCAAGCTTCTCGGACCTTGCTGAGGCATGGTCCGGGGTCGAGTCGTCCAGGCCCCAGGTGCTGGATGTCCGGCATCGCCACGAATGGCAGGCCGGCCACCTGCGCGGTGCTCGTCACCTGGCGCTGCCAGAGCTGATCGAGCACAGAGCTGAGGTCCCGACGACCACGCCGGTCTGGGTGCACTGCGGTGCGGGCTTTCGAGCCGCCGCTGCGGCTTCGATCCTCTCAGGATGGGGCGCATCGCCGGTCTTCATCGACGACAGTTGGGCGAACGCGGAGCTGACGGACCTCCCAATCGCGACGGAGGGCAACTAGAGCCCCATGCTCAAGTCAGGCGCACGACCGCCAGCGCCGTCGCGAACAGGACTGTCGACCACGTCAAGGCCCTGAGCGCGCCTTCGAGAGGGGCGAGCAGGTAACGGCGATCGATGGTGTGGACCTCGCCCCGGGAAGTCGTGACGATGCCTTCGACATGCTCGGTCCGACGGCGCAAGGCCCGGGCCGGCGTGCTGAGGCGCCGCTGTGCGACCGACAGCCCGAAGGCTCCCAAGGCCGCCAGCACAGGTGCCAGGGCCAAGGTCCTGGTCTGGGCCACGTACGCGGTCAAGACCGGGAAGGCTCCCCACCCGGCCGCGAAGCCGATGTCGTTGTGGATGATGCCGCCGAAGAGCTCGGCGTTGTAAGCGATCACGACCAGAGGCCCGACCACGATGAACGGCACGAGCACCCAGCCGGTCCTGGTCACACCGACCGCACCGAGGGCAACGGCCGCCGCGAGGCCTGTCACTGTCGCAGCGACGAGATACTCCGAGCGCAGCCCGGTTCGAAGCGGCCGGCCGTTCAACTCGTCGAGGGTGTGTGCGGCGACGCCGACCGCAAAGAAGAAGGCCAGCAGTGTGGCCACCAAACGGGTCGTGTTCACGAACGGGGCCAGGCAGGCGCCGACCACTACGTACGACAGGTGCCACGCTGTGTACGGCGGGTGCAGAACTATCCACCAGTCCCGCCAGCCACCGCTTCCCAGAGCGTAGAAGGCAGGGGCTACCGGATCTCCGGTCGGTGGGACGGCGTTACGAGCCGGCGGGACGGCGTCACGAGCCGGCGGGACGGCGTCACGAGTCGGCGGGCTGCCCGCACGCTCGTCAACCACCGGATCGCCGGCCCCACATTACGAGCCCGCCGCCAAGGCTCATGACCCTGGTGCCGACGTCCTCGAATCCCGCCTGGCGCCATGCGTCAACCGTCCAGGCAACTGGATACTGCCGGTACAGCCTCGAGATGCTCGGGCCGAGGAAACGTCCCACCCGGTACCACTCCATGCCACCTGTTACGAGCCCGCCGGCCGGCAACACAAGACGCGTGTAGGCCCACCAGCACCAGCGCCAGAAGCCGTTGGGAGGCACCATGAACTCGAGGCTCGCCACGAGGCCACCGGGCCGCACAACGCGGGCAAGCTCGTTCAGTGTTGCCTGAGGGTCCTCCACGTAGCGGAACAAGTACGTGAAAGTAAGCGCATCGAAGGCGGCATCGGGGAACGGGAGCGCCTCGGCTCGGCCGTTCACCAGTTGGATGCGCCTCACCTGGTGGGCCTGCGCCACGTTGCGCTGCCCGATCTTCAGCATGCTCATGGTGAGGTCGACGCCCACGACATGTGAGCTCGTGCGGTCCGCCAGCTGAAGCGCCACGCCTGCTGTCCCCGAGGCGACGTCGAGCACCCGCCGAGGCGAGCCCGGCACTACGTGGTCGACCATCGCCCTTCGCCACCTGGAATTCTGTCCAAACGACAGCCACTCGGCGAGGCGGTCGTAACGGGCCGGCAAATCCGCGAACAGTTTCCGCGCGAACCGGTTGCGGTCACCGGGAACGCCCCCGCTCATCGGTGCTCCAAGGTGCTCATGGCTCGTAACCGTACGCGAAGCAGCGCTCGGACGGGGCGACACCAGCACACCGGCTCCGGCACGATCGCGGAAGACTCTAGGCCGGCGGCTCCGGCGTGATGCGAGCTAGGCGAAGCACGAACTGGCGGACGAAGTCGTCGGGCTTGGGCCAGGGGAATCCCGGCGCCGATGACTTGAGGCTGACGGTCCCGTGCAGGGCAACCCAGATCGCTGTGCTGTCAGCCATCGCGTCGATGCTCGCCGACCGGCCGGCCGCGGCACACGCGGCCAGCGCGTCCACGAGAAGCGCAAAGCTCTCGGCACCCAACTCGAGCACAGGAGCACCATCCGGGGCGAATTCGACCGGCTTGCAGTAGTCCCTCCAGGAATCGTCGGTGGCGGTCCGCGGCTCGGAGAACAGCACCCGATAGCGCGCCGGCCGTCGCAAGCCGAAGGCCACGTATGCCTCACAGCCGGCGACCAGGCGCTCGACAGGATCGACACCGGCAGCGGCGCGTGCCTGCGCGATCGCCTGAGTCAGCTCGTCGAAAACCCTTGCGACCACGGCGAGCATGATCGCTGCCCGATCCGAGAAGTGCGCGTAGATCGACGGAGCGGCGATCCCGACCTCGCGGGCGACGGCGCGAAGCGTCACGGCCTCATCGGTCCCTTCACGCTCGATGATCGAAAGAGCGCCCGAGACGATCTCCTCGGCCAGACGTTCCCCTTGTCCTCGGGCATTGCGCTGGTGCTTGTGCCGCCCCTCGGAGGGCTGCCGGCCACTGCTGACCTGGATTGTCGAGTCGGAGTGAGGGCCCATCACAGTTCTTACTTTACAACCGTTAGTTCATCTGTCTATGCTTACGTTCGTAAGTCAACGACCGTTAGCCCAGTATGAAGGAGAGGCCACATGCGCGCCGAAGTCACCTCTGCTCCATCTAAGCACCCTCAGACGTCCGGCGGCCTGGCGAGCTCCAAGTGGCCGTACGGCCATCCTCAGCGCAAACAGATACTGCTCGTGCTCTGCCTCAGCCTTCTGGCCGGGGTCATCGACAACACCGTGCTCAACACCGCGCTGCCGACGCTCGCCAGGGTTTTGCATGCCGGCACGAGCTCGTTGCAGTGGATAGTGGACGCGTACACGCTGTGTTTTGCTGCGCTGCTGATCCCTGCCGGCGCGCTCGGCGACCGCTACGGCCGGCGAGCGTCGCTCATCGGTGGGCTCGTCGTCTTCGCCCTCGGCAGCCTGGCCGCGGCCCTCGCCCCAAGCACGGGCATGCTGATCCTCGATCGGGTCGTGATGGGCTTCGGGGCCGCGTTCGTCATGCCCGCGACACTCTCGATCCTCAACGCCGTCTTCCCGCCGCATGAGCGGGCGCAAGCCATCGCGGCATGGTCTGCGGTGGCCGGCGTCGGCGTCATCATCGGCCCGACGCTCGGCGGCCTGCTCCTCGCGCACTTCTGGTGGGGCAGCGTGTTCCTCGTGAACGTCCCGATCGTCGTGGTTGCCCTCGTCGGTGTGGTCTGGGTAGTGCCCGAGACAGCCGAACCCGGGCGGCGCTCGCTCGACGTCGTCGGCGCGGTGCTGGTCGGTGGAGCTCTCGTGGCGATCGTCGACGCCATCATCGAAGCCCCGACCCGCGGCTGGACCGGGCTCGGGACGCTCGCCGAAGCGGCTGCAGGTCTGGCGGGGATCGCGATCTTCGTCTGGTGGGAGCTGCGGGTCGAGCACCCGCTCATCGATCTGCGCATCTTCTCGTCCCGAGCGTTCTCGGCCGCGTCGGGCTCCATCACAGTGACGTTCTTCGCCCTTTTCGGCAGCCTCTTCGTCTTCACCCAGTACCTCCAACTCGTGCACGGCTACAGTCCGCTCTCCGCCGGTGTCCGGGCTCTCCCCTTTGCGCTCGCGACGGGAGCGGCCTCACCGCTCGCACCCGTCTTGTCCAAGCGCCTCGGCAACAGGGCTGTCATCTCGGCGGGACTCGCTCTCATGGGATTGGGGCTGCTCGATCTGTCGACCGCACGAGTCGACACCGGATATCCGGCCTTGGCCCTCGCGGTCACGATCATGGGAGCGGGCATGGGACTCGTGATGGCTCCGGCGAGCTCGACGATCATGACGACGGTGCCGACCCATCAAGCGAGCGCGGGCAGCGCCGTCAACGACACGATCCGGGAGGTGGGAGGAACCCTGGGTGTCGCGATTTTGGGCAGCCTCACTGCCGCGGTCTACCGCAGCCGTCTCAGCACCAGGCTCGCTTCGCACCACGCGCCCGGCTTGCTGGTTCACATGGCCACCGGGTCTATTGCGGCCGCCGACGCGGTCGGCAAGGAAGTTGGCGGCATGCGCGGGAACCAGATCGTGCAAGCTGCGCATGACACGTTCACAACCGCCATGACGCTCGGGGTGCGGGCCGCGGGTGGGATCGCCATTGCGGGTGCGGTCGCGGCGGTCGCCATCACTCCCCGCTCACCTCGAGCCCGCGCCACGAGCGTGGTGCCGACGGATGTCGAGCTGGTCGCGACAGGCTCGGCCGCCTGAGAACCGTGTCCGGCGGGCGGCTGCAGAGTTCCTGCGGGGTTCCACCTTTCCGACGCGGAGTCGGACAGACTGGGACTATGGCCGATCCCAGTCCTTCGACAGCGGAAATCGGCTTCCAATCGGTTTGCGACACTCGTCGCCTGCTCGAACGAGGCTCCGTCACATCACAACAGATCGTGGAGACCCTGCTGGAACGCATCGAGGAGGTCGACCGCGGCGGTCCCGGGCTGCACGCCGTGCTGGCAACCTGTGCTGAGGGCATCGAGGCTGCGCGAGAGCTGGACGCCGAGCGCCGGCAGGGCCAGGTCCGCGGCCCGCTGCACGGCATCGCGGCACTCGTGAAGGACAACATCGACACAGCGGGCGTCGAAGGCACGACGGCAGGTTCGCTGGCGCTGGCCATGACTCGGCCCAGCACCGACGCCGTCGTCGTGCAGCGGCTGCGGGCGGCCGGCGTGATCGTCATCGCGAAGTCCAACCTCTCCGAATGGGCCAACTTCCGTGACCGACATTCCTCGAGCGGCTGGAGCGCCATCGGCGGTCAGTGCCACAACCCCCACACGCCGGACCGGTCGCCGGGAGGTTCCAGCTCGGGGTCGGGCGCCGGAGTCGCTGCCGGGCTCGCCCCGATAGCGGTCGGAACCGAGACCGATGGGTCCATCCTCTGCCCAGCGGCCCTGAACGGCGTCGTGGGAATCAAGCCGACCGTCGGCCTCACCAGCCGGACCGGAGTGGTGCCGGTCGCGTCGAGCCAGGACACCGTGGGACCGCTCGCGAGGAACGTCACCGATGCCGCGGCGCTTCTCGGAGTCCTCGCAGGCGGCGGGAAAGACTCGGACCCGCTGGATCCGGTCACGATGACCCGCCCTGCTGACCTGCCCAGGGATTACACGGCCTTTTGCGATTCCGACGGTCTTTCGGGTGTACGCGTCGGCGTCCCGCGCCGGCACTACTTCGGCTACGACGAGGAGGCCGACACCCTGGTCGAGGCTTCCCTTCAAGTCGTCCGAGACGCCGGAGCGGCAATAGTCGATCCGGTCGACGTCGCCACGGCCGAGGCCATTTGGCAGAGCAGCGACGAGATGACCGTGATGCTCCACGAGTACAAGGCCGGCGTCGAGAAGTACCTCGCGACAAGGCCGGCCGCCCCAGGACAGCCCCGCACCATCGCGGAGATCGTCTCGTTCAACCAAGACCACGCAGCCGACGAGCTCGCGTTCTTCGGACAGGACATCCTGATCGCCGCCTGCGAAGTGGGCGGGCTCGACACTCCTGCCTACCTCGAAGCTCGGGCGCGCAACTGGCGAAGGGCGCGGCGAGACGGCATCGACGCCGCTCTGCAAAGCGCGAAGGTCGATGTGCTCGCATTCCCGACCATGGGCCGGGCCTGGCGCCTCGACCGCGTCCATGGAGACCCGCCCATCCGTGCGGGCTACCAGGCCGCGGCCGTGGCAGGCTACCCGGCGATCAGCCTGCCGGTCGGCAAGGCCGATGGGCTCCCAGTCGGGCTTTGCCTGGTCGGCACGGCTTGGAGCGAGCCGCTGCTCATCCGGATCGCCTTCGCCCTCGAACAGGCACTCGCGCTCTACGGGGACATGCGGCCAGCGTGGCGCTCGCGGGTTGGGTGACCCACCAGCCATCAACTGCCCAGTGAGGAATCGCTGTCCGGGGTCTCCTGCAGCCGCGTGACGAGCCGGTCCACGAAGCCGACCTGGCCTTGGGAGAGCTTGCTCCTGGCTGAGGCCACCGACATCCACGCAGCCCGGTCGACCTCCGGCCACGACGCCACCTTGCCCGAGAGCGGAGGCCACTCGATCTCGAACTCATTGCTGACGACGTTGCCGACGTCAATGTCGCCTTCGACCGCCCACACACGAACCACCTTGCCGCTGGGCTGGCGGAGCTCGCCAAGGTCGATCCTGGGTCCTGAGGGAGGTTCTTGGCCCAGCTCCTCCGCGAATTCCCGGTCTGCCGCCGCCTCTGGGTCCTCACCCGGCGCGTACTCGCCCTTGGCGATCGACCAGGCACCGTCATCCTTGTTGGCCCAGAAAGGACCACCGGGATGCACAACGAGCACTTCGAGCACCCGATCGCCGCGGAAGCGATAAGGCAGCAATCCTGCACTCCGAGCCGGCATCCTCAGCCTCCCGGCTCGCGTCGGGACCACCGAGGCATCGTGGCATTTGCGACGCGGGCTCACTGCGATCGTAGAGTACGGACCAGCCCGGCTAGCCCAGCTAGCCCCCGTAGCTCAGGGGACAGAGCAGCGGTTTCCTAAACCGCGTGTCGCAGGTTCGAGTCCTGCCGGGGGCGCGATACTTCAGGGGCGCCGACTTCAGAGGCGCCGAGGGTCAGCGACAGAACTGACCCTTTCTCAACGACAGAACTCACGCCGAGTTGGCTGTCATTGTGCACCGTAGCTGTATCACTGGCCGCAAGCGTCGGGAGGCCACGATCAGCGCCCATGAGCCAGTTCCAGGGCGCGTCCTGCAACCGGGCTCTGTCAGGTGCGGGCTGGGCGTGTGGAGCTAGGGAGGGTCGTTGTACTCAGCGAGGCTCGTCCGCCGTCGCCGCCGCGCCCACTTGGCGACATCGGCCGTGCGATGCTCGGCGACAAGTTCGCGATAGGACCTGATCTTGCGGAGGTTGGCGGCCATGAGCAGAAAGGCACAGAACAGGCTCTGGGCGGCGACACCACGTACTCGCCGGCGTGAAGGTGCTGCGAGGGCCTCGTGTGCCGAGTCCTTCAAAAGGCCGTTCCAACTCTCGATCGTGTCGCGGCAGGTGGCGTAGACCCGGGCCCACTCCCCGGTCCCGAAGGCCAGCTCTTGGCGGTAACGAGCCCCGACGTCGGGGGCGATCGTGATCGCCTGTTGTCTGCAGATCCTCGGAGGCTCGAGGGGTACGCACAGCACGGGGATCTTGCCGACCCCGGCCAGGCGCGATCCTGGCCGAAGTGGGCAGACCACATGGGGATAGGCTCCCACCGAGGGACAGGGAAACCGCTCGTAGCCGTCTTTGTCCGGTCCTTGCTTGTGCACCAGGCGATAGGAGGCCCGTGCGTTGACACGAGCCGAGAGAGGGGCTTCGTCGATCGTCCCGGCCCGGTGGTCGCTTCTCGCGGACACGAGCAGGGCGGGCATCGCCGGGCAGTAGAAGCACCCGTCGACCAAGACCGCTCCGCCTGAGTTGGCCTGGCGGCCGAGATCGCTCTCCTTGTAGTCCATGACGAGCGAGAACCCGAGGGCCCGCACCGGCAGGTGGAAGTGCTCGGGTGCGACTTGGGTGTAGCCGCGATCGGCGCCTAAAAAGCCGAGCTCGTAGCCGCGCGCCGCCATCAAGGAGAGGACCCGCACGCCCGCTCCGCCCGGTTCCTCTCCAGGGCGGCCGAGCACGAAGGACAGGACGAGGTTCGGGTGCTGCGGGACGCTCCCCGGTCGCCGTGCCATGGTGGCGATCGTCGCCTCGAGCGCCCAGGCGACCTTTGTGCGCTTGCGGCCCTTGTGGTCCTCTGACTCACGGTGGTCCCCCTCGCGCACATACCAACCCCGTCAGGATCACTGGCACAGGTCCCCGAACGGCGCAGCTGACCGTTGAGGTTCGTGAGCCAAGCTGGCACCAAGACAAGCTGCCAAAGAGCCGGCCTCGGCCCCACATGGTGGGAATCGTCAGTAACGAAACCGGCGAAGGGATCGACATTCTGCACGGCTAGGGCCTGTTCCGATTGCCAGCCGTGGTTCGGTGGCATGGTCGCCCTCCGGTGTCTCTCGCGTCAAGCCGTCCGGACCCTGTCGCCGTCCCAGCCGTCCTGTCAGGCCGGGGAGCTCCGGGTTTCTGCCCGCCGCCCCGACGCCGTCAAGTGGACGAACGTGGGCGCGTGTCGTGACCAACCTGGGCGCCCGCGTCACCAACCACGGCAACGGAGCGGACGCCGAAGCCATCCCGGCCTGCGCTCACCTCCCCGCCCCGACCGGGGTCTCAACCCACCTGGGATCCCGGGCGTCCCCTTTTCGGCCACGCGGACCGTTCATCCACCTAGCGTCGACAACCGTTGTGGCAAGAGAGGGAGAGACGAGCTTGAAATAGCGCGAAAAAAGGGAAACTCTCTTTCCCCGACAGCGTTAGCGGGAGGGGGCTTGCCTCGCTCCCTCTAATTGGCAGGCGCGTAGATCGCGACCCAGTCTATGTAGACATTCCCGGCAACGGACGCGGCGGGCGCCCTATGGTCGGTTTCGGTCTGCAAGACCCAGTGCATCGGTACGGAAGGAGACACCGTCGAACTTCCGATGATTTTGCCGTCGAGTATGAACGTAACGCTAGCCGTGGTCCATTTGATAGTCGCTACGTGCCACGAGGTGTAGGTGACGCCGGTGTGCTGCACGGCAAAAGCGTTAACGGACGGATTCCCGATCTCGTGGACGTAGGCGTTCATCGTCCCGCCAAGGTCAGCCTCGGGGAAGTCGATCTCGCCATCGGCCCAGATGTTGCTGTCCGTCCAAAGCAACCATGCAGTCTTGAAACCCCTGAGACCAGCATCGGCCCTAAAACATACGCTGTACATGCCGTAGGTCTGGCCGACGAACGGGCCCTTGCCGGGAAGGATCGGAGCCGGAGCGGCTACCTCGACGGTATTTCCGACCGTGGCCAGGTGCAGAGTGAGGCAAGAATCCTCCACCGATATGTTGCTTGTCTCGTAAGTACCGGCGCCAGAACTGTCTTTCCACCCCGGTCCGTAGGCCGTCCACTTCGCAGCGTAGGCGCCGCCCGGCCATGATCCCGCAGCGACGTTCGTGGTGAAGTTGTCAGAGAAGATCAGCTTCCATCCTGGTGGGTTTGTGGTCGGCACTGGAACACCGCTCGGATCCGCCGATGTCCGCGAAGAACACTGCCGGGATTGGCTCGTCGCCGGTTGTGGCGAGGTTCGCGGGCTTGCGGTGACTGACGAGGCGGTGTCCACTAAGAGTGGCAGGGAGATCGCTCCCACCGCGATGAGGCTGACAATGCGGAACGTGCGCACGTGACCCTCCGGGTATCGGCTCACTCCTCTGTGGCCTCCGGACAGCCATCCTGCACGCTAGGGCGTGCTCCGCGCCAGATTGGACGACGTCTCGGCCCCGCAGCCGCAGGTAGCTGAACTACCACCCCCGCCCCCGACGCCGCCACATGGGCGAACGTGGGCGGCTCGCGGCCTCTCCCTGGTCTCCGTCGTGTCCCCGGGCGTCCCTGCCGCTCCGCCCCGGCCGCCTGAGCCGAGTCCCCGGCTCTGGTGCCGCTGGCCCTCCGGGCCGCGTCCCCGATCTTTGGCCTGCCTCTGTCCGCTTGTCTCTCTCTCCCCGACAACCGTTGTGGGGAGAGAGGGGGAAGGCCGGGCGACCGGGCCAAGGACGGGGGACAGCGACAGCCACCCACCCACCCACCCCACCGGCCGAGAGCACGACCCGCACGAGGCCGGCACCGGGCGAAAGCCGCCAGAAACGGGACAAAGGCAGGCAGGCAACACCGCCGGCGAGGGACACCCGCAGCAAACCGGGGGCGAGCCCAGGAACGCACGGGAGCCCGGACCACCCCCGAGCCGGGAGGGCGAGAAGGAGAACGAAAGAACCCACCCACCCACCCGGGACCCCGGCAGGACGACGGAAGGGACCCGCCGTTAGGGGCGGCACGGCCGGCCGGGAAGGGCGGCGCACAGGCGCCCACGTTCGCCCACGTGGCGGCGTAGGGGCGGGCTGGTAGGTCAGGTGCCGGAGGCAAGCTGGGCGGAACGCGAGCGAGCTCCCGTCCCGGCGAAGGGCTCAGGACTAAGCGCTGGGGCGCCGGTGAGGTAGGGCGTCCTGTCGCATGCCTGCCCGCTCGGCTTCGGGTGTGTACTCGGCCAGATGGCCGGCACAGAGTCGGATTATGTCGTCGGTAGCTGATTCCCGGCAACCGTCCCGCCGGCAGACTCCATAGTCGTCAAACAACCCTGGCTCGCAGCCGAGGGCCACGAGGATCATCGCCCAGTCTCGGTTCCCACAGTTGCCTCGGCTGATTGCTGCCAACCTCGGGGTCCTCAGGCCGACGACGCGCGTATAGCTCATCAACTCCGGCACGGCGACCTCCCATTCCCGCCTGCCCCTCGTCATCACGACCGTGGCACCCCGGGCGATCGCTTGTTCCACGAGCGAGAAGCCGAACCACTGGGACGGGAGGGTGATGGGGATCGGCGCGAAGGACCGTGAGTGATATCCGTGAAACTCGACCGAGAGCACCGAACGGGCCAAGTGTTCGAGTGGCTGGCCGGCAAGGACGAGCTGTCGGACGCTCCTGCGCCACCACTCGCCCACGGGTGTGCTGGCGAACTCTGGGCTCAGCGCGTAGTGGACTTGGCCCTCGGGCTCATCTCGTAAGTTGGCGAGGATGGCGTGGGGCCGCGCGGGTGTCGAGTAATTCTCGCTGTTCTGCTCACTCCATCGCGGGTTCAACCCCAGGACGACCAGGGGAGCGCTGCGGTTGCCGATGAAGGGCTCAGGGAGCAGGTTGAGGTCGAGTCGTTTCGCCTCGTCAGCGTGCTTGTTGAAGGCCTCGACAAAGGGCCTGTCGGACGAGAGCACGTAGGGGGCGCGGCTCGGTAGCTCCATCCACGGATTCGGGAGCGGTCGACCGTTGGTCAGGCCCATCTTGATTCCTTCTGTGGAGGACGGTCACGAACAGGCTTGCCCATTGTTTGCCGGTCCCAAGCGTGTGCTGTGGGTCACCTCAGAGCCGCCGGCTGGTCACGTCAAAGACGAGGTTACCGGGATTGGCAACGGTCCTCCGCTCCAGGTCTCGGACGACGAGCCCGAGGCGACTCGTGTGCTGCCGTGCTTCGGACAGACGACGACATCGGGCATGTCCGGCGTATCCCAGCCGAAGGGGCAACCGCAGGCGACGAGGAGCCGAAAGGCGGGGCGCCCAGGGAGAATCAAGCGGGAGACCTGTGGAGGGGGTGGCGGTATGGACTGGAAAGCGGTGGGTCGGCCTAGCATCGATCGAGCGGCTAGCACCGGCGTGACTGCAGGACCGTGAGCGCCGGCCGCGGTTCGAGCGGCCACCACGGCAGGATGGTTCGCGAGGAACGCCTCGGCTGCAGCGCTGAGCACGTCCCAAAGGTTGACGCCACCGCTGCCAACCGATCGGTTCGCCGTGGACTCGTTTGTTCCCGCCTCGATGCCTGGGCTCTTCCACCCTCGGGCACTGCTCAGGGCGTGACTCGGTAAGCTCCGACGCCGCTTTCGCTGGGCTTGTGTATTCGCCGATGTGCACGGTGGGCACCGACACCCGTTGTTGTAGCCCGAGCGTGTGCCGTGCATCATCGGAGAGCTGCCCGGCCCTGCATGGTGCCCACGTTACTTGGGCTTCCTCATTTTCCGAATCCCGAGTGGTACGGGTGGTACAAGCCCGGCGCAAAGTCCGAGTGGTACAGAAGCGTGCCTTCCCATTCCGGGTCGTGCATAGTCCCCGGGTTCGCCTGCTCCCATTCTGCGAGCGGACGCATTGTGAGGACGTGACCGGTCGGGGGTGCTGGGATCGGTCGCCGAGGGTGCGGCCTGTCAGGACGAGGTGGGATGGCGAGGTTCAGTCCGGCGAGACAGTCGGAACGGGATCACGGTAGGCCTTGTGGGCCTGGGGCCATCGTCTCGTCGTAGGCCTTGCCGGCCGCGGCGTTCGCCTCGTCGTAGGCCTTGCTGGCCGCGGCCCTCGCCTCGTCGTAGGCCTTCTGGACCGGCGCCATCGCGTTGTCGTAGGCATTCCTGGCCTCAGTGGGCTGGTCGGTGCTCATCTTCTCTTCGCCTCGTTCTCGGCCTTCGGCCGGCGCCAGCGCCTCGGCGAGGCGCCGGTGAGAGCTCGTACGAACGACGACGAGCCTTGGGCACTCAGCCATGGGCGACCTCTCGGTCATCGAGCGTACAGTGCTGGGCTGCGTCATTCCGACCAGCACGCCGAGCGCACCCCACGTCGACACATGCGGCGTCCATTTCCCACGCCTGATGTCCGACGCGGACGCCTTAGAACACCCGGCCGCCGCGACGATCTCGGCAAGCGGTACGCTCCCGAGCCTCGGCAAGATCTCCCGCCGGAACAGCTCCGGGTCGTAGACCGCGTCCGGGTTGGCCTTGTCCCACTCAGAGAGCGCTCGTTTGCGGGCCCGCGATGGCGGCACCGCGCCTGCCACGGATCTCAGGTGCCTGCGCAGGGTCGGCGGCGATGCAGGCATCGCAGCGGACATGACGAGGGTTAGTGACAGTTCCTCCGCAGTCAGGACAGGTCCACAACGCAAGAGCGGCTGGCTCAGCTGCTGGGCGTTGGAGAGCCCGGTTGGCAGCCGCACGCCGAGTCGCCTCGATCTTGCGTGCCTTCACGACCGCCTGCGCATCGCGAAGACGCCGGGACGTGAGCGGGGTGGCCGCCGAGTACGTGCCGTCCATCGCCTTCCCGAAGACGTGGGCGACATGCTCGGCGATCGGGCCGAGCGACTTGGCCCACTGCGGCATGTTCTCGGCCAGCTCGTGCGTGAGCGGTGAGCGAATGCGAACATGGCCATCGGTCGTATCCACGAAGTCGACCTTGCGGAAGATGTACTGCTCCACGAGGGCGAACACGAAGGAGTCGACCTCGGCCCGGACGGCACCATGACGTCGAAGGCGAGCGACTGGCGCCCCCGGCCGTCGGCGTGGACGGTGCCAAGACCTGGGTTAAGGACAACCGTCTGGCAGGCGAGGATCGCCTCTGCCTCGACGAGCGCGTAGACGCCCGGGCAACGTTGAGGCGGCATGGACGTTGTTCGACGCCCTGGTGAGCGCGGTAGAGCTGGCTGGTGAGGCTCTTACGACGTGGCCTCGGTGCTCGCATCCTCTAGCGGTACGGCGTCGATTAGCCCTGACATGTGCTGCTCACAGGTCTCAACGAGGTAGATCTGGCGTCCCGCATGGAGAGAGCCGACCCAGGTGCTCTCCCGCGGGCATTGTCCCCCGCCTCGCTCGGTTTCAACGACTCGCTGACATTGGCGCGCGGCGAGAACTCCGTGGTCGGTCACGATTCTATTCTCCCATTCCCCCGCGGCGCCGCCCTCACCGTTCGCCTGAACGACCTATGCGCCCTGTTGCTTCGGACGCCGGTCGCCGCCGCGACGGTCCGGAACGAGACGGCGCTTGAGGTCATCGGCGCCAGGACCGCCGTCGCGGAGCAAAAGGCCCGCCGCCTCGACGACTCCGCTCACGGTGCTCCGATGCTCCTTGGCAATGCGGTCGAGTGCTTCAAGAGCGTCGTCTGTGAGTGAGACAGTGCGACGCTTCACGGCACAGATGGTAACTAAATCATGCTTTGTGTGCTCGGTTTGACCTGATGTCTGACGTCGGAACTTGCTTCGACTGGGATGCCTTAGGGCTGGGTCGTCGCTGCCAAAGCGACAAGCGGCGCAGCGTGCCTACGCCCGGCGACTGACGCTCAAGCAGTGAGCTGCGCATCCCCTGGCTATTGGCTGGCGCTACTCGGCTCCGCCTCGCTGGGCCTGCTTCGAACCCGAGCGTGCCTTGCTAGTTCTTCGCTTACGTTCGGTCGCCGCTCGTCGAGCGAGCACCTGCTGGGCATGCTTGTTGTGTGGCCCGTGTGCTTTCCCGCCTACCCCACCGAACGAGGCGAAGTGTGTCGGCATCTTTCGCCTGCCTGCGGCCGTTGACATAGTGGCTACCTGCTTCCCTCCCGGCGCGCCCGAGTCTTTAGATACTGCTGTATCTAACACCGGCGTACCTACCGTTGAAACTCGTCGTTCGATTGCCCGGTGTTGTCATCAGGCGCTGCCATACCGTTGCCCCGTCCGCCCGTCTGGGCGCCCAGTGCAGGCGAAGGGTGGGAAAACGCTGGCCAGACACGCCGCGGCGTGGCACGATTCGGTACATGGCAGTCGTTGGTGATCGTGTGCGGATCTCTTCGAGGAAAGTCGGCGAGCCTTTCCGCGATGGAGTCGTGACCGGCGTGACCGGGTCGCTCTTGCGGGTGAGGTGGTCGACGGGGGAAGAGTCCACAGTCGTGCCCTCGATGGGTTCGCTCACGATCGTCGGGAAGAAGTCGGGCAGTGGCAGCCGCAGACGGCAGACAAGGAGTGCTTCTGCGGCGAAAGGGCGAGCGAGCCGGTGACACGAGCCGAGAGCCACGACGAGAACGCCGAGGAGTGCGCGTACTTCTTGATCCGACCCGACACGCGTTGCCCCGAGTGCGCCTCGATCATGGTCTGGCGGTCCGCCCACCGCTGGATCGCCATAACCGACAGGGCGGAGATAAGGCTCTCGGACAAGCCGTTGGGAGTTCACCACCTTCACCGCGGGACCAGCGGGTCGCTCACCACAAGATCCGCGTGGTGCGGGAACGCAAGGAACGGGAGAGGAAAGAACATCTCCACCCGGTGGCGTAGCCCGGTCGTGCTCGTCGCCAAGTCCGGCGCTCTCCTCCTCCGGTCGTCCGCCGATAGGTCCCTAGTCGACGTACCGCAAGGCACGAGGATCAGGTGTTACGCCGATTCCTCGCGGGTCGATTCCACTGCTTGGCGAAATGGCTCTTGCTCCAGGTCGCCGCAAACTGAACCTGCGGAGGTTGCTCGTTAGTGGGCCCAACTACGACGGGACTTGGGTATTGACGAGGTGATGGGCCCTCGAGAGCGTCCCAAGGAGGGAACGACACCTGCGGTCAAAAGACCTGCCAGCGTGGCCGGTTCTCACCCTCAACCCCG
>CAWECD010000018.1:0-77588 GCA_963807575.1 uncultured Acidimicrobiaceae bacterium | reverse complement strand
GCTCGTCGCTGACCCCGCCCAAATAGCCGCCGGCCAGACCCACGATGATCGAGACGACCGTTGCGATCGAGGCCGCAAGGCCGGCAACGATGAGTGTGGAGCGGCT
Source organism: uncultured Acidimicrobiaceae bacterium (assembly GCA_963807575.1). GTDB lineage: Bacteria > Actinomycetota > Acidimicrobiia > Acidimicrobiales > Bog-793 > Fen-455. The sequence goes on along the minus strand of CAWECD010000018.1, from coordinate 77,482 downwards.
GCCGTCCACAAGCTGCGCGAGCACGTCCTGGCCCTCTTGGGTGGTGCCCAGCCAGTGAGCCGAGGAGGGAGGCAGAAGTATCGCCAAGGACATTGTCGACGGATTGGCCTTCACGAGGTACGGACCGACGATCGCCATGAGGACGAAGAACCCGACGATGACGAGACCGGAGATCACTTTCCACGACCTCAGCGCGCTGAAGCGCCTGCGCTTGCCGCGACTTTGCGCCGAAGACGGTGGTGGCGTGTCTGCCACCCGGCTCTCGTCGCTCCCGGCGATCAGGGTCATCTCAGCCGTCCTGCCTCGTCCTCGGGTCGAGAAGAACGTAGAAGACATCGGCCGCGATGTTCGCGAAGAGCACTGCCAGGGTGATCACCAGGAAGACGCCCTGCATGAGGGGGTAGTCGCTGTTGTTGACGGCCGCGAACAGGACATAGCCGATGCCGGGATATGAGAAGACGATCTCCACCAGGATGGCGCCGCTCACGACGAATCCGAGGGACAGGGCGAAGCTCGCCAACGACGGCAGGATGGCGTTCCGAGCGGCGTAGACGAAGCTGATCCGAGCCTTCGAGAGCCCTTTTGCCTCCGCCAGGATTATGTAGTCCTCGTTGAGGGTCACGATCATCATGTTCCGCATCCCGAGCAGCCAGCCTGCTATCGAAGAAGCGATGATCGTGAAGGCGGGCAGAATGGCGTGGTCCACAGCCGAGAGCAGGAACTGCGTGTTCCATCCGATCGTGTCACCTGACGAGTAGCCCCCGGACAGGGGGAGCCACTGGACCACGACCGCGAAGAGGTACAAGACAACAAGGGCGAACCAGAAGTACGGGATCGCCGAGAAGAAGGTGCTGATCGGCAGGCTGGCTTCGAGCCAAGAGCCTCGTCTCGATCCGACAAGGACGCCCGCCACGGTCCCGATGACGAAGCTCAGGATCGTCGATGTCCCAACGAGAACGGCCGTCCAGGGCAGCGCACCCATGATGACCTGTATGACTGGCGTCGGGAAGTAGGTGAACGAGATACCCAGATTGCCGTGGAACAGGTTGTTCCAATAGCTCCAGTACTCAGACACCATGCTCTGGTGGTTGAGCCCGAACAGGATGGTGAGTGACTTCAATGCCGCAGGCGATATACGACCCTTGAAGTGACTTATTAGCAGTTCGACGGGGTTCCCCGGCATGAGGCGAGGAATGAGGAAGTTCAGTGTAATCGCGGCCCAAGCAGTGACCAGGTAGAAGCCGAGACGACGTATCAGATAGCGCAAGTGTTCTCCGGACGTGCGTCACAAGTCGTCGCATGCGAGCTGTAGCAGAGTACGGCGGCCACGTACATAACGTATCCTACTTCCTACAAGGCTAGAGTATAATGGGTCGAAGGAACTGTGCAAGATATATGGGCGAGAGTCAAGATGCGGTGAGCGGAGCGTAACCTACTGAAGATTGTTTCAATGATGATGGTTCACATTGCACAAGAACTGAACAGGGGACTGCAGCGAGAGGACCGGATAGCTGGCCGACCAGCGGCCCCAATGGAGTCGCTGGTCGGCCAGGTGGCTATGAGATCCGAAAGAGCTGCAGACTCACTTGCCGACCGGGTGCAGATGCAAGATGACGAACTCCTGGTTGGTGGGCTCGATCGGTCCAGCCGAGCTGTAGGGATCCTGCGGTGTTGGCCATCCAGTGACGACATTGGTCCTGTAGGCGCCCCAGTCGATCGAGTACACGAGGGGAATGACTGGCAGCTCGTTGACCATGATCCCTTCGATGCCGTACATGGCAGCGTTTCTCTGGGCGTTGGTGGTGGCGCTGAGGTAGGCGTTCAGGTACTTCTGCGTAGCCGGGTCCCTCCAGCGCCCCTGGTCACCTCCCGCTGCCGTTCCGATAGACGCCGTCAAGGAGTCGTTGAGCCAGGCGTTGTAGATGTAGTAGGGCTGCGGCCCCGTGTTCGAGTAGTACATGGCGAGGTCGAACTCACCGGTCGCCAGGTCGGAGGTCCATGTCCCGACGGAGAGTCCCTGGACCGATGACCCGATCCCGATGCTCTTCAGGGCTGCGGCGACGACGGAGCAGTCCGCCATGTAGTCCACCCACGAGGACGGGTCGATCAAGCTGAGCGAGATCGCCTTGCCGCCCTTGCCGATGAGATTGCCGTTGGCTGCGAACTTGAATCCGGCGCCCTTGAGAAGTGACCTCGCCTCCGAGACGTTCGTCGCATAAGTGGTCTTGGCGTACTGCGGTGCCAGGAACGACTGGTAGTTGGGCAGGATGAGCCCGGTGGCGGTGCTGATGGGGGGCTCATAACCCCACTCTCCCAGCGTCGAAACGGTCTTGCGGTTGACGACGAGACTGATGGCCCGACGCACAGCCTCGATGTTCAAGGGGTAGACGGCGTCGTTGGGGAGCAGGGCGGTGATTCCCACCGGTGGGTACCAGTACTTGTTGTAAGGGCTCTTGGCCACGTAGAGGCGCTGCATGTCCGGCTCGGTTGCCGAGGCCCAGGTGTAGTCGCCGGCGTTGAAGGCCGCGTTCTGGGCACCTGCGCTGCCGACCGCCGGGTAGGTGATGGTGCCCACCTTCGGCAAGCCGGGCTGCCAGTAGTGGTTGTTGCGTGTGAGCACCATGTACTCCGGGGTGAAGGACTTGAGCACGAACGGGCCGGTCCCGATCGGGTCCGTGTCGGCGTAGCTGGCCGGGTTCTTTATCGTCGACCAGATGTGAGCCGGCACGATCAGCGTTTGGTTCAAGATGTAGTAGAGCTCGGCGAAGCTTGGGTGGTTGAAGGTCATCTGCACCTTCAGTGGGCCCTGTGCCACCACCTTGGTGAAGGTGATGCCGTTCGTGTTCAGCGCCGGGAATTTCTGCAGCAGGCTGAATGTCTCCACGACGTCGGCACTCGTAAAGGGCTTGCCATCGGACCACGTGACACCCTTGCGCAGGGTGAGCGTCAACAGCTGGTCGTTGTCGGTGAGGGAGTACGCGGTCGCCAGCCAGGGATATGTGATGGTGGGCTTGACGACGTCGTACTCCCAGAGGGGCTCGTAAATCATGGCCGTGTTCGCGTCCGAGGCGTTGTCAGTGCTCGTCGGGAGGAACGGGTTGAGGTTGTCCGCCTGGGGTCCGAAGGCGTTCGTGCTGATAGTGAGGTTGATGTTCGCATAGGGGGTGCTGGTTGTCGTCCTCGCCGGCCTGTTCTGACTAGCGGCGCTTACGTTGCCCAGTGACGGTGTGACCATCAAGGCGGCACATAAGAATGCGGCGCCGATCACGTAGGTGGTTCTACAACGCATTTTCATTCGTTACCTTTCCTCTCCTCTTGAGCTGCGGAAGCTAATCCTGCTTTTCTTGGACGAGCTGTCAGACGCCCTCCAGCGACTGACGAAAGAGCGGCGCTCACGATGCACTGCTCCGTAGGGCCGACACGTCCGTGTAGAGCGAGAGGGCCTCGAGGTCGAGCTCGACACCGAGGCCCGGACCTGCCGGGACCCCCAGCATTCCCTCGGCGTCCAGCGCGAAGGGCTCGGACAAGAGCTCATCTACGTAGGCTGAGCCGGTCAAATACTCGACCATGTCCGTGCCCGGCAGCGCAGAGGCCAGCTGGAGATCTGCCGCAAGACCGACTGCGGTGTTCCAGCCGTGAGGAACGAGGCGGACACCATAGGCGTCGGCAAGCCACCCGATTCGACGTGCCTCGCTGAGGCCGCCCACCTTCGTGGAGTCAGGCTGAACGACGTCGATGGCACCGCGCTGTAGCCAGGGTAGGAAGCTCTGGCGCCGGGTGAGGACCTCGCAGCCAGCTATGGGGACTTCCACCTGCCGGCGAAGGGCAATGAAATCCTCGATGTCGTCGGGCCTGAGCGGTTCCTCGAACCAGTTGACGTCGTAGTCAGACAGCATCTCGGCCGTGTGGCGGGCCCACTTGTAGCCGTGCGGCCACTCGGCGTCGCTCCCCCCTGCATCCACCATGAGCATCGACTCGGAGCCGGCCGCCTGTCTGGCCGCCGCCACGATCGCCTCGTCGGTCGCCGTGTTCACGCGCCCGAGCGGTCCCCAGCCGATCTTGAAGGCACGAAAGCCGCTCCGGGCGAGTTCGGCAATCGTCTCGCCCATTGCCGCGGGCTCCTCGGCAAGCAAGGAAGCGTATGGCCGGACCCGGTCTCGGTAGCGGCCACCGAGGAGCCGGCCGACCGGCTGGGCGGTCACCTTGCCGAGAATGTCCCACAGGGCGATGTCGATCCCGCTGATGACGTGGGTGAGCGTCCCACCCCTGCCGAGCCAGAAAGTGGCGCGATGGAGCTTTTCGCTCACGCGTTCAGGCTCGAGGGCGTTCTCACCCTCCCAGTGAGGGCGGAGCACCTTCACCGCGGCGCGTGCCAGCTCGTCGTTGGTAGACACGCTCCCGTACCCGGTCGGGCCTTCGTCGGTGTGCACGGCGACGAGGGTGTGCACGACGTCGTCGGGACCGAGCTCAGCGGTCCAGCCACCCTTCGGCGTAGCCCCGCGAAGGCCGGCGACCTCGATCGAGCGAATCCTCAACGCGATCCCCTACGATCGCCTTTTCGCCTCTGTGACCCGGCCGGGGCCGAGTCGGTCAGCGAGGTGCTTGCGGTCGCGGCCATGGCTCAGCGCTGTATCCGTGCCGAGGCGCCGCTGGAAAGGGCGATCACCTCGGCCGCAGTGGCCATCGAGGCATCGCCCGGCGTCGAAATCGTGAGGGCCCCATGCACAACTCGGTGCTCCGCCGCTGTCGGCACATCCGAACCAGAAAGTAGGCCGAAGATTAGACCGGAGGCAATAGGGTTCCCGCTTCCGACACGGTCGAGAACCTCGAGCCCGGGCCGGTCCGTCGCCCGGTAGACCTCGCCGTCGGCCCAGCAGATGGCACTCCAGTCGTTGCGGGTCGCGCTGTGCAGGGCGCGCAGTGTTGTGGTCACGATCGACATGTTCGGGCACGGACGGGTTACCTCGGACATCATCTTGGTGAAGCTCGCCGGGTCCAGCCGGGCGAAGTTCCCGTCGTCTCCGACGACCTCAACTATCGCGCCCGCCATGTGCCCTCCAGCCAGGCGCGCCGCCTTGGCGTGCGCACGACCAATGAAGCCAGCTCCGATGATCCCGACTCCAAGTTGGTTTCGGCACTCCCACCTCCAAATGGCGTAAGTGATGTCCGGAGAGATGATAAGGGGTCGACTAAGTCACATCAAGTACGAGAAGATAAGTGTATTCTGAACTAAGTCGTCTAGCATTCCAGCAGAATTCTCATCCAAGATGACGCTGGGAGACAAAGGAGCACCTTGAGGAAAGCGTCAGCCACCCGCGCAGCTGATGAGCATGGGCTTCTCGTCGGTCTCGTGGCCCAGAGACGCCAGATAAGCCGAGCAGAGCTCGCCCGCTTGACAGGCCTGTCCCGAGCGACCGTGTCTGTTCTGGTCGACAAGATTTTGCAGACCGGGCTGATTATGGAGTCTGGCGATGGGCCATCCACCGGAGGGCGCCGACCGGTCCTGTTGACGCTCAACCCCGAAGCGGGCGTGGTCCTCGGCGCCGATTTGGGAGCCACCCACTGTCATGTCGCAGCCGCTGACCTCGCTGGCAATACCACGGTTATCCGCGACAGCGCAGTAGATATCGCCGCCGGCCCGGTCACCGTATTGGATGAGGTTCTGCAACACTTCGCCGATGTCCTGTCCCGATCCGGGAGGTCCCCTAGCGACGTCCTCGCCGTCGGCATCGGGGTCCCAGGCCCGGTCGAGTTCTCCACCGGCACAGTAGTTCGACCGCCGATAATGCCCGGTTGGGACGATTTCGTCGTCTCCGAATACTTGGGCAAGTCCTTCGACGCGCCCGTGATTGTCGACAACGACGTGAACGTCATGGCCCTCGGCGAGTACGTCGAACGAGGTGAACGCGATACCAGCCTGCTATTCATCAAGGTCGGGACAGGCATCGGTTGTGGGATCGTGTCCCGCGGCGAGCTCCACCGTGGAATGGATGGTGCAGCAGGGGACATCGGCCACATCAGGCTCCCGGACCACGACGGCACTGTATGTGCCTGCGGCAACACCGGCTGTCTCGAAGCTGTCGCCTCCGAGGCAGCGATTGCTCGCCGCCTCCGAGGCGAGGGTCGGGAGATCCAAACCTCCTCCGAAGTCGTCCGCCTAGCCCAGGCCGGCGATCCGGACGTCATGCATCGCATTCGGACGGCAGGCGAGCAGATTGGCAGTGTTGTCGCTTCGCTCGTCAACTTCTACAACCCTGAGACGATCATCATCGGCGGCTCGCTGGCTGCACTCTACGATGACCTGCTCGCCGCCATCCGCGGGGTCGTTTACCAACGGGCGGCGCCTCTGGCCACCCGCAGGCTTCGCCTCGAAACGACAGCCCTCGGCTGGCAAGCAGGCATCCTCGGGGCGATCGAGCTGGCCCGGCGGGCTGCTCTTTCGCCTGGCGCGCTGGGTCGTTGGCTCGCACCAGCTCAAACCGACATCTGAACGAGGAAAATTGATGACACCGATCGCCCTCGACAAGGTGACCAAGGTCTGAAGATGTGACCTTTCGAGGTTGTTCTGTAGCGTGCGGTAGGTTTCCGGTTTCCCGTCGCCGAGGGCGAGTCCGATGATCAGGTCCACGTCGGTAGTTCCGACGTGAGCGGGTGCGCCTTCTGGAAGCTGCCCGACGAGGTAACGCGGAGCGAGGCCACCGGCCAGGTAGACGCGCTCGCGCCAGGGACCGAGGTCGCCGAGGAGGGTGACGAGAGTGCGTTCGCAGCGCTCCGTCGTAGCCTCGTTGTAGTCACTGTGGTGCTCCCGCGGGCTCAAAACCCGATCGCCTCCTCGCGCAGATGTTCGGCCTGCTCGCGGCCGCGTCGAGGATCGCGGCGCAAGTCGGCGTACAGCCGGAACCGGTTGGCAACCCACAGTCCTTCTGTCATCTCGCGGAAGATGAGAGGAGCATCGTTCTTCGCCTGGAGGAAGACGACGTTCTGCCCGTCATTGACGGGATCTGCCTTTGCTGCGTCGTACAGCTCTTCCGGAGCGGCAGTTGCACTCACCCAGACCTCGGCCACCGGAACGGCCGTGACGAAGGGCGCGACGAGGGTGGCGCCCGCGGCGCCGGTGAGTGCGTAATCGACGCCGCCGAGTCCCAGGTTGGTACCGAGGTCGTAGATGAGCTGTCTGGGCGTTCGCGCGAGGAGGTAGCCCAGCGTACGGATCTGGTCCTCGACGTTCTCCTCGGTCCACAGGTCGAGCAGCGCGGCCGGGTCGATGACGCGGCGCAGCCGACTTGGTCCGGTCCCTCTCGCCTTGACGATTCCTTCTGCTTCCAGACGGGCGAGGACACGATGAGTCATGCCAGTCGAGAGCTGAGCTTCTTTGGCCAGGTCTTGAATCTGCCAGTCCCCTTGCGGGTGGAGGAGCAGCACCTGGGCCACGACGCCCGCCTTGCCGCTCAATCGGGTGGGTGGCGTCCGGACAGTCGAATTGTGTGACCGTCCATGCCCCTCCATGTGGAAGAGGAGGCCGGGCAGCTCGATATGGGCGTTCCCGAGACCGTCCAGGACTGCGATGCCGTTGTCCCGGAGGATTTCTCGTGCCTCAGCGGTGGTCTCATCCGCCACAAGTAGGAAGGGGATGTCGGGTCGTGTTTCGGCTCGGTGGACAAGCTGGCGGGCGGTGGCGGCGTTGGCGCGGCGCTTGACTTCGACAGCGATGGGCGTGCTGGTGCCGGCGAAACGCAGAAGTGCGTCCACGTCTCGACCCGTCTTGTGCTCCGTGGTCACGCTGAGCCCGGGGATCTCGCGCAGGACTCGAAGCGTCTCCGCCTCGAACTGACCCAACAAGTTTACAAGCTCGCCATTCTTCACAGTGGTTATGAAGATAGCCTATTCTGTGAATGACCGCAAGGTTGACCACCGTCTGACTCAAGTTAGGAGGTCCGGCTGGCAGCCATCTTGGCAGCCAAGAGATTCGACACCAGCCGACACTGGTCGACAACCACGGAACAGCGTCCCAGGTCACAGACTCAGATCGACACCGATCGACACGCCGAGGGTACCTGGCAGTCAGGAGGTTCGAGGGTTCGAGTCCCTTCGCCTCCACCCGGAGGTTTTCACATTTCGCCTGTACCTATTTTCACATTTGGGTGTAACAGTCCCTCGAGGGAGACCCTGGGGACGGTCACTGAGCAAGCGCTCGAGCACCCGGGCCGTCCCATCTGCTCAGAGGTGAAGGGACTACTCCGGAGCTGCCAGTCCAGCTAGATCATGGAGACTTCTCCGTCGTCGTCGCCTTGTTCTCGGTGCGAGCCCGGCGGCTTTGCGCTCTTGCTCGTCCAAGGCGCGCTCACAGAAGGCATCGGAGATGGCGAGGTTGCGCACCACCAGGGCACAGGTGAGGAACAAGGCGATCGGCACGAGCCCCATGAGGCGGCACCAGCCCCTGGAGACGTCGATGCTGGCGGGGTCTTTCACCCTCGAGTTCGAGCGCTCGACGGCTGTCCGCCGGGCATAAGAACGGCGGTGGGCCTTGGACGGGTAGTCGTGTTTCTGGGCGGTCTTGGCGTTGACGCTCGGGGGCACCGTGAGGCTCTTTTGCAGACAACATCTCGGGGCCTCGATCGGGGGGCAGATGACTTGAGGCCGGTCGAAGGAGAGCTCCATCGAGCCGGTGCGAAGCGGGCAGCGGCACTTTCCCATGACCGCCGGGCACACTACGCGGTGGTAGCCATCGGCGTCGTCGGCCGAGATGCGCCCGAGCTTGTAGCAAGAGAGCTCCGTGGTTAGGCGGTCGTGGGCCTCGACCTCGGCCAAGCAGGCGTCACGAGCAAGCGGGCCGAGATCGAAGAGCGCCTTCGGGGTGGCCGGGCAGTACAGGTTGCCGTTGTGCAAGATCGCACCGGCGAAGGTGCCCTGCGGGCCGCGATCGTTGGGATGCAGGTCCATGACAAGGCTCGCCCCGAGTGCCCGCATCCGCAGGGCGAAGGTCTCGGCCCTTCGGTGCGCGTAGCCCGAGTCCGCGAGCACGTCACCGATCAGAACCCCCGAGGCGCACAGGTGCTCGAGCACCGGGACGAAGCGTGCCACCGGGTCCTCGCGACAAGAGCTGAGCGTCATGGCCCGCACGAGCTCTGGGACGGCGGGGCCACCCTCGTCGTCCACCATCGTCGCCAAAGAGAAGTAGTAGCCGAAGAACAGCTCGTCCTTCGGACCTGGCTTGTTCGCGTGCCGGCGTCCCCAGGAAGCCTCGGGATCGGCGCAGTCACCGCCTTTCTTGGGCGGTGGCCTCGAGAAGCTCTCGATATCGGACCAGTCGACGGCGAGCGAGCTCGAGATCTTCTTGGCCCACTGCGGCACGCTCGACTCCAAGAGGGCACCTATAAGGCCCTCGAGCAGAGCCGAGGCGGCCCCGATGGGCCTGTGTCTTCCGAGCACGGCGCAGACAAGTGAGCTGGTGTGCTCGACCTGGCGATAGGTGAGCAGATGAGGCCCTCTTCGTGTAAAGACGAGAACTCCGAGTTCCAAGCGCTCCTTTGCTCCAAGGCGGACAAGGGCGTCGTGCACCCGCGACAGGTGTGCCGGGCGGTCGTCGGCCCCGGCCAACAACATGCCCAACAGCAAAGTGCGCACCGAGAGCTGGCGGGGGCGCACGCCTTTGGGAAGCTTCTGTTCGATCGCCTCGATGACCGTTTCGACCAACGGGTCGTCCAAGAGCTCCTCGAGGCGGCAGAGCGACATCACCGCGGAGGCCCTTGGCAAAGCAGGCCGACGGCTTGTTGTTCAGTTGGGCTCGGCAGTGTCGCCACGAGGTCGCCGAGGCGCTGCGAACAGGTGATCCCGGCCGCGTCCATGAAGGTACGAAGGCCGATCTTTGCGGCCATGGCGACAAGAAAGCTCGAGCGCAGCCGGGAGAGATCGATCCTAGCGAGGTCGTCGCCACCGGCGAGCGAAGAGGTGAGGTTGCTCGTGACGTTGCGTCTCTTAGCGTCGCTGCCTCCGATGATGTAGCCGGCACCGGCAAAGCCGGCTGCCTCCAAGAGGCGCTCCTGGAAGCCCATAAGGACCGGGACGGCCCGTGGCCGTTTCCCACCCACCAAGACGAGCACGCCGCCTGAGCGCACGACGACGTCGGTCCCCACCACGGCACGCAGCTCGCCCGCATGAAGCCCGGCTCCGGCACAAAGACAGATGAGGGCCGAGGCCTTGTGGCATCGCGCCGGGGTCGGCTGGGCATCGGCGAGGGCTAAGAACCTGGCGATCTCCGCCGCGCTATAGGGGGCCTTGGCCCGCTCGCGGGGACAACGCGTCAAAGCCGGCCCGTGTCCAGGCACATGGGAGGCGAGATAGGCGAGATTGGTCTTCAACGTGCGCCGAGTCGGCGCGCTCATCGGTGCTGAGACCAAGAAGCGCTCGATGAAAGGACGCGACAGCACCGTGTCGACCTCGAGGCCGGCACCGAGGCTCTTTGCGAAGCTGGCGAGCTTCGCGGCCGCGAACAACAAGGCCTTGGTGCGCTGTTTGCTCTCCGGGCCCACCGAGGCGACAACGCATCTCGAAAAGGCGGCGACATCGTCATCGAACAAACGGGGCCGCCAGTTCGAGATCGCGGCCCCAGCCTCAGGACTCGGGTGGGTCACCGGACTGTATGTCTACTGTACGCTAGAACGGTGGTGGTGGATCCTCCGTGACAAGCTTCGGCGTGGGCCTAAGTCGCGAGCAGAAGGACGAAGCGGCAAAGATCGCCACAGAGATCGCCCGCATCGCCAGGACCGGTGAGGTGCTTCCCGGTTCGATCCTCTCGCGCCGCACCCACTGCGGGCATCCGGGTTGCCGTTGCATGGCGGATCCTCCCCAGCTCCATGGGCCCTATTACCAGTGGACCCGCAAGGTTGCCGCGAAGACGGTGGGTCGCTGGCTGAGTCCCGAGCAGGCAGCTGACTACCAGGTCTTCATAGACAACCACCGGCGCCTGCGGGAACTGTTCGCCCGTTTGGAGGCCATCGGTCTTCAGACCCTCGAGGCAGATTCCCGCACCCGCCACCAGCGCTGAGACCGACCTTCTTGTGGACAGCGCGTGGCAAAGCGGCGCTTAAGCCGCGACGGTGACCTCGATCAGAACGCGAAAGACCAGGTGAAGGCCAAATGTGAAGACCTCACCCGAAAGTCCTGGTCACAGGAGTGTGCGGGTGTGGCGACTCCCTCAGGGCCGGTGCGAATGTAGCCAACTGTAGCCACACCGCCGGGACCGGAGTCCGCAAAGAGAGCTAGTCAGGGGCGAGGGAGGCCTGTGGGTGCCGAAAACTCCATCCAAGCGATTGACCTGGGGATACTCTGCGGGTGGACTGGACGACAGGATCGGCACGCGCGGGCGGTCAGGACCGTTCAATCCCGCTTTACGTGTGCCCCAACCTGGGTGCTGCGGGTAAGCGACCTGCGCTAGACAGAAGGCATCCGGAACGTATCACTCCAGTTCAGGGCACCCGGATGACATTTTCGGCACTCACAGGTTCACGACGCTGAAGAGAGCCAGCTCAGGGGCCCGATCGATCTTTGGCCCCCTACACCTCATGCAGGCGGGGGACCGCAGCTTTGCCGGACAATAAGTTCCGCCCTGATCACTCGGTGCTCATCGCTTTGGGTTCCTGAGTCGATCTGTTTCAAGAGGAGTTCGAGACTCGCGCGGCCGACCTCGGCAAAGTCTTGATGCACGGTAGTGAGCGGCGGGCTGAAGTAAGCGGCCTCCGGAATGTCATCGAAGCCTACGAGGCTAACGTCCTCTGGAACGCGGCGGCCCCTCTCACCAAGTGCGCGCATCAAGCCGAGTGCCATTTGGTCGTTGGCCACGAAGATCGCCGTCATGTCCGGGATTCGGGCCAAGGTGCGTCCAATCTCGTAGCCAGAACGAGCGCTCCAGTCGCCGGAGATCGGCTTCGTCACCTCCGCGCCGGCCGCCTCCAGCGCCTCTCGCCAGCCAGTGATCCGCTCACGGCTTTGGCGCCAATCAAGCGGACCGGCCAAGTGGAAGACCGTCTCGTGACGCGCGTCGAGGAGGTGTTCGGTCGCCGCGCGGGCGCCCGCAACTTGGTCCACCATGACGACGCAGATCTTTGCCGCGGGGTCTCCCTCAATCGCCACCGCAGGCAACGTCTCGGGGAACTCGGCCAGAGCGTCGTTCGCGATGTCGATGGGGGCGATAACGAGCACACCGGCAACCGACTGCTCAATGAGGTGATCTGTCGCTTCTCGGATCGAGCTCTTGTGCATGTCCAGGCTGACGACGCTTGTGTAGTAGTCCAACGAGCGCGCGCCTCGCTCAATGCCGTAAAGCGTGGAAAGGCTTGACCAGTCTGGCGTGTCGATGACGATGATGCCGAGCGTTCGCGACCTGCCAGTGACGAGTGCCCGCGCCGCGGTGTTCGGCTTGTAACCGAGCTGCTCGATGGCTGAGAGCACGCGGGCGCGGGTCGCTGGTCTGACGCCGGGGTGGCCGTGCAGCACGCGCGAAACTGTCTCGTAGGAGACGTTCGCGAGGTGACCCACGTCTGTCATTGCCGGTCGGCGAGATTGTTGCCGACCTCTGGATCCATCAGCTGGCACCACGTGAACGTATCACCTACCCAGAACTAACAGCCTGCCGACCTAGGCCTTCGCCAATCTGAAGGTTCACATTATAGCTGGCGTACGCGAGAACTCCTTGCTACACTCCAACACGGTGGCCGGAGCTGAGCTGTGAAGCGACCAACTGACGTGGCCCGCGTGGCAGCCCTGACTGCGACTTCCGATCGATGTGAACGTTCATACCCACCAGGTACGGCTCTTCGTAGGTGCCGGACCGAACCAGGAGGAGGGGTCATGAGAACCCATGTCCACGTGAAGCTTGCTAGCGCCGCGCTCGCCGCGCTGATACTTACCGGTGGCCTTGCCGTCGGTGCCTCTGCATCGCGGATGCCCGGTCAACACCTCAAAGGCCACGCAACGCCGGTGCGCGGTGGGAACCTCGTGATCGACATCGAAACACCGCAACAGAACTTCGACGTCAACCAAACCTCGGATAATGAGTCGATCTGGACCTACGATCAGATCGCCCAGACGCTCTACATCAACGCTCCGGACGGGAAGACGCTCAAGCCATGCCTGGCCACGAGCTACTCGATCTCTGCGAACAAACTTCGGTGGACCTTCCAGCTGCGTCGCGGCGTGCGCTTCTCTACCGGCATGCCCATGACCTCGAGAGATGTCGCTTTCTCGATCGATCAGGCACTCAACCCGAACAGCGTTTGGGCCTTCGTGGACAGCTCTATCAAGAGCGTCACCGCCTCGGGTCCCTACGCCGTTGTCATCGTGACCAAGCATCCCTGGGCGCCGCTTCTCGCCGATCTCGCCCTGTTCGCCAACGCTGTTGTGCCCTACAACTTCGGAGGGAAGACACGCGCCGAGTTCTTTCAGCATCCGACCGGCACTGGCCCATTCGAGCTTTCCCAGTGGGTCAAGGGTCAATCCTTAACACTGACGCGCAACCCGTACTACTGGGTGACTGGGCAGCCCTACTTGAACAGCGTCACCTATGTGCCGGTCTCGAATTCATCGACACGGATGATACAACTCGAGGGCGGCAAAGCAGACGTTATCGAGGGCGCGCCGTTCTCGCTCTTGAGCTCCATCAAGGGAGCCGGATATGAGCTCGGCGTCTTCCCCTCGACCCGCATCGACTACGTCACGATGAACGAGCTCCAGAAGCCATTGGCCAACGTGGACGTCCGTCGTGCAATCAGCTATGCGGTCGACACAGCGGCTATCATGAAAGCGGTTTTTTTCGGCTACGGGACGCCCGCAAATTCACCGCTAATGCCAAACGTCAATTTCTACTCGCCTGACCCTGCGCTAATCACCTACAACCTGGCAAAGGCGAAGCAGGAGCTCGCCAAATCTCCCTATCCCCACGGTGGGTTTACTATAGACTTCATCGCCGGATCGGGCGACCCAGTACAGACGAGCGTTTCTCAAATCGTCCAGGCGGAACTCGCGAAGCTGAACATTCAAGTGAAGATCGAGCTCATGGACCCGTCGGAGGTGACCCAGCAGGAGCAGTCGTTTCATTTCGGAATGCGCGAAACCTATTGGACAATGGACATTGTAGACCCCGATGAGTGGGTCTCTTTCGGTTTCGACGGCGAGGCAGGCTCGTACTCAAACTTCACCCACTACAACAACGTGCAAGTTGACGGGCTCGTCACCGAGGCCGAACAGACGTTCAGCACCTCGAAACGGGCAGCTCTCTACGCAGAGATCGACAAGCTTGTGGCGACCGATGCTCCCATGGTGTGGCTCGGGTACAGCCCGTATTCCTATGCCTACAGCCCGAACGTGCACGGGTTCTTCGTATATCCCGAAGGCAACGCTCACCTGGAGAACGTCTGGATGTCGAAGTGAGCGGCGAACTCTTGACGTGCAGGTGTTGATGCAGCCGCGATGAGACGCTACATCGTCGGGCGGTTGGCGCAGCTCCTTTTCGTCGTCTTCGGCGTCACGATTGCGACTTTTTCGCTCTTGCATCTGGTGCCGGGGAACCCAGCCCGGACTTTGCTCGGTGCCAAGGCGACAGCGCGAGAAGTTATGGTACTGACAAGGGAATGGGGCCTCAACAAGCCTCTGCCCGTGCAGTACTGGGACTATCTGACTCGACTACTGCACGGGAATCTCGGCACATCCGTGTATTACCAGTCACCAGTGAACTCGCTAATCGCGCATGCTCTGCCTGTGACGCTTGCCATGCTCGGAATTGGCGCTCTGTTCGGCGTCTGTTTCGCTGTCCCCCTGGCCCTCCTCGCGGCGACGCGCGAGGGCAGGATCACCGACCACGTCATTCGAGCCGTGCCACTGGTCGGTCTCGGAATGCCCCCTTTCTGGGTCGGCCTTGTTCTTCTCGTCGTTTTTGCCTTGGCGATAAGGATCTTCCCTGCAGGGGGTTACGGCGCCGGCTTCGGCGGCCATCTCGACTCGTTGGTCCTCCCAGGGCTCACAATCTCTGCGGTCACCACTCCGATACTTGTGCGCAGCATGCGCGCCTCGCTCGTTGGGGCGCTCAACAGCGAGTTCATCGCCGCGGCGAGGGCAAAGGGCCTCTCGGCGACGAGAGTTCTGTTCAGGCACGCGTTGCGCAATACGCTCGTCCCGACGGTGAGCGTCCTCGCGGTCAACCTCGGCTACCTACTCGGAGGTACCGTCGTCATCGAAAACGTCTTCGGCTTGCCCGGGATCGGTAATCTCATGTTGACCGGGATCCTGAACCGAGACTTCGACGTAGTGCAATCCGTCACGCTGGTATACGCGGTCGTTGTCGTCTTTATCAACCTCGCTGCTGACCTCGCTTACGCATCGCTCGACCCGCGGGTGGTGCTCGGAAGATGAGCCTTCCGCTGCTCGTTGCCGAGGACCGGGTCAATCAGGACACCGGCCGGCGACTCCGTTCCTGGCTACGGAACCCGGCGCTCGTCACGGGCTTCTTGTTGCTTGTCGTCATCGTCGGGATGATGGTGTGCGCACCTCTCATCTCCGGTTACTCGCCGAACCAGCAAGATCTCTACCACGTGCTTTCGGGGCCATCCTCAGCCCACCTGCTGGGTACCGACGAGCTCGGTCGTGACGTCTGGGCCCGCCTGCTCTACGCCGGCAGAGTGGACCTCGTCATCGGCGTGGCAGCAGTAATCGCTCCATTCGTCCTGGGCTCACTTCTCGGCCTCGTCGCCGGCTACTACGGCGGGGTCGTCGACGTCATCATCATGCGGCTGCTCGACATCGTTGTCGCCTTCCCGTTCTACGTGCTGGTCATAGCTATCGTCTTTGCCCTCGGTGCCGGCATCGGTTCGATCTTCGTAGCGATCACCCTGGTGGGTTGGGTGTCCTACACGCGCATCGTCCGCGGCGAGGTGCTCGTCGCCAAGCGCCTCGGCTACGTGCAGGCCGCCAAGGCGGGGGGCCTCTCGGCACCTCGCATTCTGATTCGTCACCTCCTGCCGAACGTGCTTACTCAAGCGGTGATCTACGCGATGAGCGACGTCGTGCTCACAATTCTCGCCGTCGTGACCCTCGGATACCTCGGTCTCGGGGTCCAACCGCCGACACCAGAATGGGGCTCGATGATGCAGGAAGGCTCTGGATTCCTCCGCATCCATCCTCTGCTCGCCACTGCTCCCGGCATCGCGGTCGTGCTCGTAGGGTTAGCGCTCTCGCTAATCGGCGACGGGCTGTCAGCCGAGCTCGGTAAGTCATGAAGGAGTTGTCCCTCTTGGAGATTCGCAAACTAAACGTCACGGTGCGCCGTGGGCGCCACTGCGTCCCGATCGTGAAAGACGTGGACTTGGAAGTTCCTGAGAGACGGTCGGTCGGGCTCGTCGGCGAGTCGGGATCGGGGAAAACGACCGTGCTTCGGTCGGTCCTCGGCTTGCTCCCTCCGAACGTGCACCTCGCCTCGGGCACGGTCGCGTTCGAGGGGAGCGACCTCACCTCTTGCTCAGAGCGTCAACTCCGCCAGGTGCGAGGTGCCAGGATCGGGGTCGTCTGGCAGGACGCGCTGGCTGCCCTTGACCCAGTCATGCGCGTCGGCGACCAAATCGCTGAGGTGGTCAGAGCGCACCGCTCCGTTGATCGCCAGGGTGCCATGGAAAGCGCAAAGCAGCTCATGAGGCAGGTCGACCTGCCCGAGGTCGAGCGCATGTACAACGCGTATCCCCACCAGCTTTCGGGTGGGCAGCGCCAGCGTGTCGTGATCGCGTCAGCGATCGCTGCGAAGCCCCGACTTCTTCTCGCGGATGAACCAACGACCGCGCTCGACGTGACAGTTCAGGACCAGGTGCTGGCCTTGCTCGAAGACCTGCGCTCCGAGCTCGGTCTTGCCTTGTTGATCGTTACCCATGACCTCGCGATCGTGGACCAGAGCTGCGACATCGTCGCCGTGATGTATGCCGGCCGTATCGTCGAGGACGGCCCCGTGCGGGAAGTGTTCAGCAGTCCGCGACACCACTACACGGCAGCGCTGCTGCGCGCCTCGCCGAGTATCGACCGGCCAGGGATCCTTCCTAAGGGTGTCCCCGGGGCCGCGGCAAGCGAAGTGGCATTGCGCGGCTGCGCGTTCGCCCCGCGTTGCCTCAAAGCAGATGCCATCTGCTTGGAAACCACACCCGACCTCACGGGCTCGACATCCCATCGGGCTGCTTGTCACCATCGGATTGAGACCAAGGAAATAACGCAAGCCCAGGCTCGCAATGAGTGAGGTGGTCCTCGTCGCGCGCGGCGTTCACGTCACATACGGCGGCTCAGACTCGAGACACCAACCCGTGCACGCCGTCAACGGCGTCGACCTCAGGCTTGGACGCGGCGAGACGGTCGGCCTTGTCGGTGAGTCAGGATGCGGCAAGTCGAGCTTGGCGCGGGCACTCGTCGGCCTCGAGCCAATGACGGGTGAACTCCTCCTCTTCGGCGAACGACTCGGCGCACGGCGGACCAAGGAGCAGGCTAGGCGCGTGCAGATCGTCTTCCAAGACCCATTCGCGAGCCTGAATCCGCGTCTTACCGTCCGCCACACGCTCGAGGAGATGCTGCGCGTCCATCATCGGCGGCCGAGGAGCAAGGTCCCCGAGCGTGCACGCGAGCTCGTCGCGCTTGTCGGCCTACCGGAGCGAGCTCTCGACGTGCGACCAGCGGCGCTCTCTGGTGGCCAACGTCAGCGAGTGGCGATCGCACGAGCCATCGCCCTCGAGCCCGACGTTCTTGTTGCGGACGAGCCGACCACAGCGCTGGACGTTTCCGTGCAGGCGGTGATCCTTGAACTGATCGCCGAGCTACGAGAGCGTCTAAGCCTCACGCTGCTGCTCATCACCCACAATCTCGCGGTCGTGGCGGCCGTCTGTGACCGCACTGCCGTCATGTACCTCGGGAGGATTGTTGAGGAGGCACCAACAGCAAAGCTGCTCGCCGATCCACGGCATCCCTATACGCGTCGTCTGCTAGAAGCGGTGCCGCGACTCGGGACCGGGGCTCGTCGTGCTCGCCGCACAGGCGGTGACCCAGCGGATCCGTCCTGTGCCCCGAACGGATGCCCCTATCATTCGCGCTGCGCGATTGCCGTCGATCGCTGTCTTTCCGCGCTCCCGGAGCTGCGCGGCGAACCGGGCTCAGCGGTGTCCTCGGACCCGAGGGCGCACCGGGCAGCTTGCCTCTACGCCTGGACTCAAACCGATCGGAACCTCGACGGTTACAGCATGCAGCCGTCCGTGGTTTCCCCGGGGCACACGTGCTGAGCATGCACACACAAGATATGCACCTAAAGGGTCATGTCGAGCGTCACGTCGTAACATGGCCCTCTCTCATCGGCAATCCTGGCGGCGACTCGCCCACGCGCCCTGTTGTCGTGTACCTACCGGACTGCTATGTCGGGCAGCCGGACCGACGCTTCCCGGTCGCGTACGTCCTGCACGGCTTCAATGCGAAAGTCGACGGTTGGCTGACACCCTCTTCCACGTACGGCGCGTACCTGCCAGAAGTCGACCGCTTGATGACAGACAACACGATGCCACCAGCGATCGTCGTGTTCGTTGACGGCTCGACGAGCCTCGGGGGCTCGCAGTATGTTGACTCGCCAGGTACCGGGCGCTACCAGACTTACATGCTCGACAACGTAGTTCCGTGGGTAGACCAGCACTTCGCCACCTTTCCTTATCGGGCGGCCCGCGCCATCCAGGGTCACTCCAGCGGAGGCCTGGGCGCTCTACTGGCAGCCCTCGCTCGCCCGGACCTGTTCGCCGGGGTGGCGGCCAGCGCGCCGGACGCGCTATACGAGCACATGTACCTACCGGTTTTCGCTGATGCGGTAGGTACCCTCCGACAGGCGAACGCTTCCTTCGAGCAATGGCAGACGGGTGCTGTGCTCATCGCGAACGACAGCGATCTACGAATGTGCCAAGCGGTTGCGGCCTGTTTCTCGCCAGACAATGACGGACGCCCCATCCTGCCCTTCGACACAACGACTGCGAGCTTGATCGACGACGTCTGGGCCCGCTGGCTCCAGTTCGATCCGTTTCGGGTCGTGTTGCAGGGACGTGGACTCTCAGCTGATCTGACTATTCGCCTGAACGTCGGCGTGTACGACGACTACCGGTTGTGTACCGGTGCTCATGCGCTCGCGCACGCGTTGCGCGCTGCTGGTGTGAGGGTGGAGCTCATCACCGAGCTGACTGACCACGACGGCATTGTCGCGTCTATGCCATCCGAGCTTGCGTCACTGGCGAGCACCCTCGAGTGGGCGACGACTTCGAGGGTCGACGTGCCACAGAGCGCGCCAACCTCGAGTAGGTGAGTTTCCGGGCGGATACGATGCGTCCCTCGCCGGTCCCT
Organism: uncultured Acidimicrobiaceae bacterium; assembly: GCA_963807575.1. Lineage (GTDB taxonomy): Bacteria > Actinomycetota > Acidimicrobiia > Acidimicrobiales > Bog-793 > Fen-455. Next base: position 58,099 of record CAWECD010000018.1, on the reverse strand, counting down.
GTCTTTCGGACGTGCCCAGTTGTCCCATTCATGTGCCAATCAGAATCGGCGGTCCGCGAACGGGGGCCTGGAAAACCAACGAGTTCTCCCGGATCGCTTATCAGGTGCGCGACCTACAACAAAGAAGACTTCGGTGTCTGCGGGGGCGACGTGCTTTCGCGCACAATGAGGCGGGTTTCGATCTCCTTTCGTTCAACCGTACGCGAGCCTGAGGCGACTTGGTCGAGGAGGATCGGTGAGGTGCGTGACATGGGATTCATAATCGACGTGGGGTTCGCCACGTCTGGCATCGCGACTCTCGTTCCTGATGTAGCCGACACTGTGCACGAAAGGGCGAGACGCAGGAGTCTTCTGACTGGTAGGAACGGTCCAAGTAGAAATGTGCTGCGGATCGCGCCTCTCGTTTGCGTGAGCTTGGCGGAGGTGGATGAGGCACCGGACATCCTGCTTGTGTCATTCGGGGTGTCTACTGACGATGGGTGGGGATCTACTCAGGTGTCGACACGACGAGGCAGACCACGCATATTCCTCCCCAACTGGCTCCAGAACCGAACGATCGAGCACCGAAGCGCCATCGATGACCGCTCAGCTGGGCCAGAGTCTCGTCGATGCACCTCAGTTGCCGAACTCGGTGCCGCCAGCACGAAGGAAACAGAGAGAAACGGAGGTGTGGAGCATGAGGGTCGGTATTCCACGCGAAGTTAAGGACAACGAGTTCCGCGTCGCGATGACACCGGCTGGCGTTCGCGAGCTCACGACACACGGCCACGAGGTGCTCGTGGAGCGCTCAGCAAGCGTCGGCTCGTCGATCCCGGATGCCGAGTATCACAATGCCGGTGCCCGAATCCTTGACTCCGCTGACGACGTCTGGGGCGCGGCCGACCTCGTCTGCAAGGTGAAAGAGCCCGTCTTCGAGGAGTTCCATCGTCTCCGAAAGGACCTAGTGCTGTTCACTTACTTGCACTTGGCAGCGTCGCCCGAGTGCACTGAGGCGATCGTCGCCTCTCGTGTTACGGCAATCGCCTACGAGACCGTTCAGCTCCATGACCGTTCCCTACCTCTGCTCGCTCCCATGAGTGAGGTGGCGGGCAGGATGGCGCCGCTCGTCGGCGCCGCGCACCTGATGCGACCGGGCAATGGTCGTGGCGTGCTCGTGAGCGGCGTGCCGGGCGTGTTATCCGCCAAGGTCGTCGTGCTCGGAGCCGGTGTCGCGGGATCCAACGCGGCTGCTTTGGCGATGGGCATGCATGCTGAGGTCCAGGTGCTCGATCGGGACCTTGCCAAACTCAGGATGCTGGACCAGGCGTACGAGGGTCGGCTCCGTACGTTCGCGGCAACCAGGCACACCATTGAGGAGGCATGCCTCGATGCCGACCTTGTGATCGGCGCGGTCCTCATTCCTGGCTCTAAGGCCCCCCGCCTTGTGACCGATGAACTGGTGCGCAGGATGCGTCCAGGATCCGTCCTGGTGGATATCTCGGTCGACCAAGGTGGATGTTTCGAGTCGACGCGCCCGACCACCCATTCGGACCCAACGTTCATGGTGCACGACTCGGTCTTCTACTGCGTCGCCAACATGCCAGGCGCAGTGCCCCATACGTCCACACATGCCCTCACGAACGCAACGTTGCCGTACACGATCGAGATCGCGGATCACGGCTGGCACCAGGCAGTCCGGCTCGATCCCGCGCTCGCCTTGGGCGTCAACGCTGTCGCGGGGAACATTGTGTACGCTCCTGTCGCGGAGGCACACGGGCTCGAGGTAACGAGTCTGGCGCAGGTACTCGCCTAAGCTTGTAACTAAAGCCTTGGTACCTGTTTAAGCTGCTTTTTTGACCGCCGGATAGCGGGTTCTCGGTGGTTTTCGGGTCCCTTTCGGGCGTCCGGGTCCAGGCGTCCTGGAATTTCGGTGGACTAGCCGGGGTGCCGATGACTGCACGAAGTCGCCGAAACCCCTGTCGCACCCGCGCCGGGGCGAGCATGGAGGGATCGCGGGGCCGCTGCCCGGGAAGTCGCAAGTCTTCGATACCTCGGGCCAGTCGCAGCTGGGTGAGAGCAGCGACAACCAGCTCCAGCGGTCGGCCTGCCCGGGCGTGCGAAGTGCAGGCGTGGTCCAGCCGAGGGTGTTCTTAGCGAACCTGAACATGTGCTCGATGTCAAAGCGCGGCAGGTAGGTGTGGGGCACGAATACTCCGATCTCGGTTGTCGGAGCGCCAGATGCAGGTTGGCTTCGGAAAGATCGCGATCGGAGTACTGGTGCCCTACAGGCTCAACAGGCATGGAGATCAGAGCATCCTGACGCCGTAATCATCGGGCCGACTTCCTTGCCACGATCACGCCGAAGCTGAAGGAGATTCCGCTCCGGCAGATCATGGAAGCGGCCGGGGCAACGAAGGCAACGGCATCCGGCTACCGCAACGCGAAATCGGTCCCGCACCCGTCATACTGGGGGAAGCTGGCAGAGTTAACCGGTATCGAGCTTGCATTCCTCGGCGCCCCACCCCATCCAGCAGGTGGCTGGTGTCCGGGAGCGGGCCTCCTTGGGGGATCAATGACGGTGGTCACGTCCCAGAGCCGATAGTTCCCAAGACGCTAGATACCTACCTTCTCCCCTGTTGCCGCGAGAGTGGCCTCTCACTGCCAGACAGCTTTAGGGAACTCGGTTGGACTAGAAACGTATTCGTGCGCCGCACGCTAGACCGCCCAGATCTATCGAACGAAGTCGTCGTGGTCGGCTCGATCAATGCTGACTACGTGATATCGCTGCACCATCGACCCGCGCCAGGTGAAACGGTGGGTGATGCGACACTCGAACTACACCCCGGAGGGAAGGGAGCGAATCAGGCAGTAGCAGCCGCTCGAAGCGGCGCGTCTGTCTGCATGGTTGCTCGGGTCGGCGCGGACTTGATCGGCCGTACCAGGACAGAGGAACTCGCGGCCGAGGGCATCAACACGGCCCACATTCGCGTGAGTGCGGACGCGCACACCGGCATGGCCTTCGTCACGCTTACCCCCGATGGTGAGAACGCAATTGCAGTCGCGCCGGGTGCAAATGCCTGCCTTGCTGCAGCGGACATCGATGCCGCAGCGGCGATTATCGCTGGAACGAAGGTTCTCGCGATTCAGCTTGAGGTGCCGATGGACTCCGTGCTCCGAGCGGCGGAACTTGCTGGCGACGCGACTCTGATCCTAAATTGCGCACCTTATCGGCCGGTGCCGGCGCGCCTACTGACCAGGACAGACGTTCTCGTTGTCAACGAAAGCGAAAGTGGGGCACTCACCGGCTTTGCGCCCTCTAGCCCGGAGGATGCCCGGCGCGCTGCGGTCGTCATGCAGGAGACGGGACCTCGGGCCGTAGTGGTCACCCTCGGGAAATACGGAGCGGTAGTTCTCGCATCGAGAGTCGACGAGTACATCCCCGCGCCGCGCGTCCGCGCAATCGACACAACGGGAGCTGGGGATGCTTTCGTTGGGGCGGTAGCTGCCCGTCTTGCCAGGGGCTGCTCTCTCCTAGAAGCGGTCGCGTTCGGTGTGGCCGTCGGTTCTGCCACCACGGAAAAGGTTGGCGCTAACGCCGTGGTTCCAGCCGGACTCCTCGACGACCCGCCGGCGATGGGAAGGGTCAAGTCTTAACTGCCGCGCGCACCCCGAGCAGATTCGCGGGACTTCCTGAGACCAGTTGGATCTTCCTGAGCCGCGGGGCGACAATTAACTCCTGAAGGGTGCAAGTACTCCCTGCCGGGCTTGACCTGCCAAGACGCGGCAGCCAGGATGACGGGCCATGGCCCTGTCATTTCTCTACCGTCTGGCGCGTCGCGCCTTCGAGTTGGTCCGCGTCCACCGGATGGAGGCCATTGCGAAGGACATGGAGATCCTGGTTTTGCGTCACAGCTCTCGGTTCTCCGGCGCCAGGTCGGACGGCCGAGACTTACTTGGTCCGACCGCGCCCTCATCGCGTTGTTCTCACATCTCGTCCCGCGCGAGCGCTGGTCTTGCTTCCTCGTCACGCCGTCGACGATCCTCGAGTGGCACTGACGACTCGTTCGCAAGCACTGGACCTATCCGAGCCGCAACCCCGGGCGTCCACCGCTGCCGGCCGAGACAGTCGAGCTCGTAGTTCGCCTCGCCAGGGAGAATCCTCGTTATGTGATATCTCCGCATCGTCGGCGAGCGTGCGCAACATCATTTCTCGCCATGGTCTTCGACCGGCGCCACGCCGAAGCGGGCCGAGCTGGACCGCGTTCCTATGGGCCCAGGCGGCAGGCATCCTCGCAACGGACTTCTTCACGGTCGATACCGTCTGGCTCGAGCGGCTCTACGTGCTCGTCGTAATCGAGATCGAGAGTCGCGTGGTCCACGTCCTCGGCGTCTCAAGACACCCGGTTGGCATGTGGGTGACCCAGGTAGCCCGGAACCTGGTCTCAGACCTCGACGAAGACGGTCGCCGCTTCCGTTTCCTCGTCCGCGACCGGGACACGAAGTTCACGCGTTCCTTCGACGAGGTGTTCGCCTCGGAAGGCACCGAGATAATCCGCACGCCGGTCCGCTCGCCCCGCGCGAACGTGTACGCGGAAAGGTGGGTGCGGACCGCTCGTCAGGAGTGCCTCGACCTCACCCTCGTCGTCTCGCGTCGCCATCTCGAGCACGTCCTGCGCAGCTATGTCAGGCACTACGACGCGGCTCGCCCCCATCGCGGGATCGGCCTTCTGACCCCGATCGGGCGTTGCGAACCGAACGCCAAGGCCGTGATCCAGCGACATGACATCCTCGGAGGCATGCTCCACGAGTACGAGCGGGCAGCCTGAGGTTCGAACACCGGCCTACAGACGACTTGACTCGCACTGTCGCTGAACCTGCCGCAACCCGACTCCAAGGCTCGTCTCGTCGAGCGCCTCCAACGGGGTACCTGCGCATCGCGCGCGCCCGATCTCGCGCAGCCGCGTTCTCGTTTCCGATCCGACTTCTCGAGGTCAGGAGTGAGTTTGTGCACCCTTCGGGCGCACCTCGCACCGGAGTCGACGGTCATGATCACCGACCATGAGCACGACCGCGAGCACGCGATCCGCCGCTGGCTCCGGCTCGATCGCGGGGCCAGGGCAAAGACGCCGGCGGAGCGCGTCGAGCTGCAGCTGCGCCGCCGCGGTGTGTTCGAAGGCAGCACGCTCGCCCGCCAGGCGCCAGAGGGTGCGTTACGACAGTGGATCTTGATGGTCGCCGAGGACGACGTTCGCCTCGCCGATGAGCTCGCTGGCATCGGGGCGGACCAGTGACGGCGCCGCTCGTCCTGCCGGTCGGGATCCGAGGGTGGATGGAACAGGAGCCGCCCAAGAGGATGGACCGGGCCAGTCGCCGGCGCGCAGCTCGCAAGATGGGCTGGCGCGGACGCAGGGCGACGCGACGGAAGCTCAGCGAGCTACTCGTCCTCGAAACCGTGACGACCAAGGACATTGCCCAGCGGTTCGTGGCGGTCATCTTCCGCCACTACGTCGACGGCGACCTCGTGGACGAGGGCGTGATCCTGCCCGATGACGTCTCGGCCGACGATTGCCTCCTGGTCGCCCACTACGCCGCCACGCACCTCGCCGATCAGTGACTTGTCCGATCAGTGACTTGTCTGATCAGTGACTTGTCAGAACCATGACGATCGAACTGGTCGGGTTTGTGACCATGGTGCGGTCACATAGGGCCAAACGGCCCTACCGCAGGAATTGCGAGAAGCGCAGCCTTGCTTATCAGAAGTGAAGTTTGCTGGAGAGGGGGCGCAGTGTCCCAGAACCCGCTACAGATGACCGCGCCTCTTGGCGAAGGAGGCCCGCACATGCCTGAGGACCTCGCCGCTCTGGTTGCCAACCATCCGCTGCTCGCCGGGCTGCCGGGCGACATGGCCGCCCTTGTTACCGGCTGTGCCCACAACGTGGCCGTGAAGCAGGGAGAGTTCTTGCTGGTCGAAGGCGAAGCTGCAGACACGCTGTACCTGCTGCGCAGAGGCTGCGTGACTCTGCAAACACACGCTCCAGGCCGGCCGCCGATAGTGATCGAGACCCTGGAGCCAGGGGCGGCGCTCGGGTGGTCGTGGCTGTTCCCCCCCTATCGCTGGCAGTTCGACGCGCGTGCTGCCGAACCAGTCGGGGCGATCGCCGTGGACGCGCACTGCCTTCGCTCAAAAGCGGAGGCCGACCCAGTCTTCGGCTACGAGCTGATGAAAAGGTTCGCCTCGGTAATGCTGGCTCGCCTGGATGCCACACAATCACGCATCTTGGAACTCTATGGGAGGACGTGGTCGTAAAGAGGCGTTGATGGCGCCTGATGGCACGAGAGTCGGCACAGACCGTCGCCGCCACCCAGGAGGAGGTGGAGAAGGTGCAGGTTGTCACGTGGGAAGGCGTCGACCCGTCGGTAGCTGAGCGGCGGGTGGCCCACCGTGGCGCTACCTACCTGGCGTTCACGAAGCCTCGTATCTGGGTGGTCTTCGCCGTGGAGGCCGCGGCTGGTGCGATGCTCGCATCTCCTGCGCCAGGTCTTGTGTCCCGGGGGCTGGTCGGTGCGGTCGGTGCGGTCGCTCTTGCCGGGGCAGGGGCGGAATGCCTCACCAATGTGATTGACCGCTCGATCGACGCTCGAATGCAGCGAACCAGGAACCGGCCGCTGCCGTCGGGCGCGCTCGACGTGGCGCATGCTACGGCGCTCGGCTTGGTCTTGGTGGCTTCGAGCCTCGTCATCGGCTCCTGGCTCGGCGCCGTGCCGCTAGGCCTACTGCTGGTCGGCCTGTTCGACAACGTGATCATCTACAGCGCCCTCGCCAAGCGCGCGACTCCGTGGAGCATCGTCCTCGGTGCTCCGTCGGGTGCTGTTGCCGCGTGGGTGGGCTACTCGTCGGTGCACCTTCCGCTTTCACCCAGTGTGTTGCTGCTCGGATTGTTCGTGATGTGCTGGATTCCGGTCCACATCTGGAGTTTGGCGTGGCAATACCGCGCGGACTATGGGCGTGCCGGAGTCCCGATGGCACCGGTGGTGTGGGGACCGGCGACCTTTCGGTTTGCGTGGGGATGCGTCGTCGCAATCATGATCGTCGCGGCGATCTGGTTCGGTGCCGTTGCATTCTCCGAAGTGCTGTTCGCCGTGGTGGGCGCGGGGGCGCTACTCGTTGGCGGGCTGGGGCTGCGTTGGATCGCCTCGCCATCTTCCCAAGGAGCACGGCGCGTGTTCGGTGCTGTAAACGCGTACTTGTTGTTGGTTCTGGTTGTGTCGATGGCAGCGCACGCCTGAACAAAGCGGCTCTTGGAACGAGCCGTTATGTGATCTCCCGCAGCGCGAGAGCGAGGCGGTGTCTTGGAAGTGGAACAGGGCTTTGAGGTGTAGAGCAAGAGAAGAAGGGAGCGGAGATGACGCAAGGCGCACCGGTAGGGTCCCCTGCCGAGGTGGAGACGACGAGTGCAGTCGAGGTGGATCCGAATTCTGGATTAATGCTGCGTCTCCTGACGGGATGGATCGCGTTGGTGGCTTTGGTGAGCTTTGTCACTGTGCCGTGGCTCAAACCAGCCAACCAAGGAGACTTCACGGAACCGATGATCTGGTTCTACCACGCACTGATGATTCCAACGGTGGCGTTGTTCCTCATCCTCTGTCTAAGGATATTCGCAGTCAGACCGTGGGTAAGCGTCGTCGTAGGCGTTGGCGGCATGCTCGACGCTGCCCTCGCGTCAATAGGCTGTGTTCTCCGTGGATACGGCGAGCTCTACAACGTGCCCTCTCTTTCCCAGTTCGGGATTTGGGTACTTCTTCCCGGCACGCTCGTCATGACCCTTGTCGTCGCCGTGTTCGTGGTCGGTCTGGGCCTCGAGACCGCCCGGCCAATACGCGGTTCCCGGGCATCCCGGGAGATCACGTGGGCCCTCTTCCTTGCCGGCCTATCGGGCATTACGTGGGTGGCCATGGGCATGGTGTACGCGGCTTCGGAGGTCAATATCAGCTGGGCCTTCTGGGCCCATTGGCAGGGTGAGTCCATCTCCACCTTCCTGGCTAACATCGCGACGTCCCACTCCCATGGCATGCTGCCATCGTTCATGGCTGGCATCGTGATCCTCGCGGCCGAGGCATTTGGTTATTCTGTTCTTCGAGGCAGACGTAAGCAGGTGGCCAGACTTGGTGTAGGCGTGATGCTGGTCGGCATCGCTCTCTACTCCGGCGTCTACTTGGTATCTGGAATCGGCACCTACTCAATTCCGGCGTGGTTCCCCTCGGGACCGGGTGGAGTAAACGGGATCGCCATGGACGACTCGATGACCGGGCTGGTCGGGATCGGGGCCTTGATCCTGGCTGGCGCGATGTTGCCCGAGGTGCGCCTGAGCTTTCGGAGGGCCGGCTCCAAGCTGAGGGATCGCTTCAACCCCGTGCGGGCTTCGGTCTACCTCACCTATGTCATGGCAGCGGGCGCGATGTTCTTCTACGGCTTCTGGATCGAGATGAACGAGGCGAAGTTCGGTTTCAACTCGCTGCCCGCGTCAGGTGCCATCGACGACCAGATCTTTACTCGAAGCCACCTCCTGTTCGTCTTCGGATCCCTTCCGATCATCGCGGTCTTCCTGCTCGCGACCGAGATCGCGGGTGACACGTCGGGGATTGGGGCGACACTTAGGAAATGGATGTCGGGCTCGATCATCGCCGGGATGTTCGTGACTCTTCTCGGTATGGGGATATGGGTCTTCTCCACTCCCGGTCACCAGCTGAACTGGGGCCATGGGAGCGCCGGGGAGGTCATCTACATCGTGGGCCAAGCGCTCATAGTCCTCGGAGCGTTCATCGGGCTATTCACGGTGCGCTCGGCAAGCTCGGCGAGCAACGAGGACGGGCTTGTTGCCCCTCCTGAGGAAGCAGAGGTAGCCCTCGTCCCACAGCCGAGCTGACATCGAGCAAGCCGGGAAGGGACCGCCCAGCGTCAAAGGTGGCGGAGCACCACCCAGGAGAACGGTTGGATCGTGCCGAGAGGCGTGGTGTGCTCCTCGCGCTCGGCGTGCTCTAGGGCGAAGGCCGGACCGAAGGCGCGCACAAGCTCGTCGGTGTTGTAGCGAGTTGTCGGCAGGCCCGAGCATTCGGTCGGCCCATCGGCGGCGAAGGTTGCGACCACAACCACACCGCCGGGTGTGACTGCCTGCGTGGCCATCGCCACGTAGCGGTCGCGATCTGCTTGTTGGACGAGGAAGTGAAACGCGGATCGGTCGTGCCAAGCGTCGTAGGCGCGGTCGGGCTGCCACGAGCGAACATCAGCGCGAACGAAGGTCACCGCATCCGCCCGGCCGCCGAGTCGGAGGCGGACCTTTGTCAATGCCATCTCGGAGACGTCGAGAAAGGTCACGTGTTCTCAGCCGGCCCCCAGGAGACAGTCAACCAGCGTCGAAGCACCAGCACCGATGTCGATGACTGAACCGGTAGGCGAAGCCCAACGCTCCAACAGACGAAGGGATGTAGCGGGCTCAGCCTGGAACCAGCTGACTTCGTCGCTGCCCTTGGTCTCGAAGACGCTGTCCCAGTGCGCGGCCGCATCTTTCATTTGCACCTGCTAACTCCCGAGCTGCCGACTTCACCTGCCCGCACGTGCGATGACCTCAAGGGTCATGACGTAGCGTCACTTCGGGGCGTGGTTGCGTTCCCAGCGGCGCAGCACAGAGTGGTAAGCGATCCAAGCCCTGCGATTCCCGGTCTTTCGTCCTGTCAGACAGAGTAGGTCGTCTCGATGACGGTGGCGTCTGTTCCGGGCTTGGTGGTCACTTCGACTTTGTGCACATCGACCTGCTCAGCCATCGGGATGGTCAGGTGCAGCACGCCCTGGTCGTAAATGGCCTGGATGGCATCTGGGGCCACGGTGTCACCGATGTACAGCCGGCGGGTCACGCTGCCCTGCGGACGCTCTGCCACTAGGGTCTCCACACCCTCACGAGGACGCCATTTGCGCTCCACCTTCACGGTTAGAACCTCTTTGTGCACCGTAAGGTCGATGTCCGAGGGAGCCACTCCAGGCAGGTCGATGAGCACGTGGAACTGCTCCCCCTCGCGGTAGGCGTCCATCGGCGCCATGTTGGCGACGATCCGCTGGCCCGAATACTCGGTCAGGCGGTCCAGCTCGGCGATCTGGGTGTCCACGAGGTAGCTGACAAAACGGAAGGGGTCGTATCTAAGCACCATATGTGCACCTTCTTCGTTTTCGGAGACTCCTCCGGGCCTCCAGGCTTCCGTGACTCACATTAGCCACTTCTTCTGGGAAGAACCTGGCAGAAGATGGATCGTGAAAAGGGAAGTTGTCACGCTAGGGCCCTCACGATCAGGTCCGGGTACAGTCCCCATGCTGCTGCTCACCGGAAGGAATACCGCCAACCTGACTACCACCGGGCCCCTTCGCAGCCACGGGGGCGAACGTGGGCGCCTGTCGTGGCGACCAGGCCAGCCGAGCCGAGGGGCGCGGAATCGGCCAGATCCCGACATCGCACCCAGGCAACACCCACACACGCGCTCCCACCTGCCTCAACGCGCCACGTGTCCGCGTTTTTGGCCGTTTCGCGGCCCCGTCCCCCTCTTTCCCCACCCGAAAGTCCTGGTCACGAGAGTGTGCGGGTGGGCGACTCGTTCAGGGCCGGTGCGAATGTAGCCAACTGTAGCCACACCGCCGGGACCACAAGGCGGTTGAGTTTGTTCGAACCCTCAGGCTGATCTCCCGAACGGGCAGGCCCAAGTGAACCCGAGCGTCGTGCCAATCTCATCTCTTCTCCAGATCGCTTCCCGTCGCGTTTATCGAAACTCTCGGAGGGTCCTGAGTCGGAGGATCTTACGGGAGCTGTCGTCGCACCCACCATGTCGAGGCGGTAGCGAGCAGGAGCGCGAGGACGAGGAACAGTCCCAGCTCGATCCACTGGAAGGTCCAGTACCGGCTTGCGGGTTGGTAGGTAGTCACCTGATGTAGGTGGAAGCTCGCCACGCACGCCTGTTGCACGGCCTGCGAAATATTGCCGGTGCGCAAACTTTCTGCCGGAACCTTGACCCGGCACGGGCCCACACCCTGGAAGATGAGTGTCCCGGCGTGGATTTGGAAGCCCTCAAACAAGGAGCCCTGCCCAAGGCGTCCGAGTGCGTGGCCGGTTGGGGTGACCACCTCAGTTCCGAGGGCCCAATCAGCGGGATTGGGAGGACCCAGCTGGTAACCCATCGGCGTCCATTGAAACGGTGACGTAGCGTGCAGGGGAGACAAGAGGTGCTGGCGAAGCCAGGTGCTGAACGTGATGTGCACCGCGAAGAAGACGAGGAATGTCGCAGCCATCGCCGGGAGCGCCCTGCGAAGAATCGCTCCCAGAGTGACGCCAAGGGTGAATGCGAAGGCCGCATAGCCGATCAGCACGATGCCTCGGCTGTCGTACTGCTGGAACGGGCTGTCCTGCAGTTGGTCGTACATGCTCGACCACCACGTCACGGCCAAGCTGAACAGCCCTGCTGCCAGCATGCTTGCCGTGCCGACGACTCCGAGCTTCACGAGCATCCAACGCGATCGTGTGACGCTCTGGGTCCACGCCAGTCGGAACGAGCCGGTCTCGAGCTCCCGTGCGATGAGCGGCGCGCCCCAGAACACCCCGATGAGTGCCGGGACGGCGACAGCGAGCGCATTCGCGAGGTGCCTCAGCAGTGAGTCTCTCGCGAAGAACCCGCGCCTCGCTGACGCACACGCCAGCACGCCCTTGCAATGCAGCACGTTCTGAAAGGACGACACGAGGCCAGGACGTGTCACGGCCAAGGTGATGGCGACGGCGCCGAGCAGCACCAGCGCCGCGACTGCCTGCGTGCGGAACTGCCGCCACGCGAGCCAGGTCATGTCGCGGCCCCGGCCTGCGACGCCCGTGCGCTCCCGTGCGACCTGGAGCCACGCGCCATGTACGCGAGCACCATATCCTCGAGGCTCGTGGGTTCGATCGTCCACGCTGGGTCGACGACCGGCCCGTCGGATCGAACGATCAGCGTTGTCTGCCGCTCGGTGTGACTGGCATCGATCACCTCCTGGCACGCTGGAGGCTGTGCTTCGGGGTCACGGGGGCCGATCAAACGATGGTGTGAAGCGAGCAGCTCGTCGACGTCGCCCGACAGCTGGACGCGCGAGTCAACCAAGACGATGAGGTAGTCACAGACGCGCTCGATGTCGGCGACAAGGTGCGACGAGAGCATGACGCCGAGGTCGTTTGCCGCGACGTCCTCCATGAGCACCTGCAGGAACTCTCGCCTCGCGAGCGGGTCGAGACTCGCGACCGGCTCGTCGAGGATCAGGAGGTCCGGGCGCTTGGCGAGGGCCATGGTGAGGGCGAGCTGAGCGCGCTGGCCGCCGGACAGCTTTCCCGCGTGTTGAGCCGGATCGAGGCCGAGCCTCTCGATCCGGTGTCGGGCAGCATCTCCGTCCCACCTCGGGTTCAGGCGCGCTCCGAGCCTCAGGTGATCGGCGACGCTCAACGAGGAGTAGTTCGGCGTGTCCTGAGCGACGAAGCCGACGCGCCCGAGGGTCTCCGCGTCGGTGGCAGGTGGCCGACCGAACACCTGGATCGTTCCTGACGATGGAGCAAGCAGGCCGACGGCCAGCTGGAGCAGCGTCGTCTTTCCGGCGCCATTCGGTCCGACGAGGCCGATGACGTGGCCGGTCGGGACGGTGAGCGAGCAGTCCGACAGCGCCCAGCGCTGCCGGTAGCGCTTCCCGAGGCCGCAGGCCTCAACGGCGGTGCTCATGAAGCTTCTATCGGTGAGGACGCCCGAAAGCGCTCGCGAAAGAGGGCTTCGATGCTTTCTTCGTCGAGTCCTGCGGCACGCGCCTCGGCAAGCCAGGACTCGAGCCCGACGCGCAGCCGCCCGTGCTCGGCGAGTGACGGATCGCTCAGGGACTTGACCACGAACGTCCCGACGCCGGTGCGTGCGGCGACGAGTCCCTCATGCTCAAGCTCCCGGTACGCCTTGGCCACAGTGTTGGGGTTGATGGCGACCGTACCGACGACCTCCTTAATGGTTGGCAGTCGGTCACCCTCGCCGATGAGCCCGAGCTTGAGGGCTCGTCGAACCTGCTGGACGAGCTGTAGGTAGGGGGCGACGCCTGACTTCGTGTCCAGATAGAACTCGATCACGTCATTCTCTCCCTCTTGTCTAGTAGTCTAGGCTCCTAGTAAAGTTACGGAGTGCTTGGCAGGCTGTCAACTGGCCAAGGGCTCGGAGCAGGGCCAGTGTCTGGGAGCCGCTGGAAGCTCGGAACTGTCTTGACAGTCCTCTAGGTACTTTGTACCTTTAGGTACCAGGAGAGAGAGCTATGAGCGTCAACCAATCCCCGATAAAGGTCAGCCCACAAACCAAGGAGCGAATCCGCTACCTTGCCGCGCTCACCGACACAACTCAGACCCAACTCGTGGACCGTGCCATCGAGGAGTACACCGCTAGGCATGCCGATCTCATCGAGAAGGGCATCGACGCTGCCCGTTCTGTTCTTGCTATTGGCGATGTCGTCATCGCTGCACACCTGCTCGACGTCCCTGATGAAGCCGTACGACGGATCGCAGGTCCGCGTCACCAACGCTGACGTACTCCGAACCGCACAACCTCCCACCACTCGACGTCACCGCTCGGCCAGTCGTTGCGAGCCTCGAACATTACTGGCTGCAAGTGCCGCTCCAGCTCTGCAAAGAGCAGGTCTCGCTGCTTCTCGGAGACGAAGTTCCCATCGTTGCCACGGGTGCTGAGCGCACACCAGATCTCCTGAAGGCCGTCACCGCTTTGGACGAGCGCCCTGCACGGTAGCCAGTCGGCGAGGTCAGTTGTCAGTTCGTGTTCCCCACCGGCAAATGCTGCGTCAATGAGCGTCAGCAGATCATTCGTTAGGGGCAAGCCCCAACGTCTAGGTGGATTATCAATCAGACGGCTATTTGTCACGTGCCGGCAAAGCGCCGAGCGCCGAACTCTGCCGACTATGAGCAGCTCACCTCTCGCAAAGCCCAATCAGACCTGGCGTGATCCCTAAGAGGATGCTTTGCGCTGGCGCCGTGACAACGAGCGGCGCGGCCCGCGAACCTCGACCGAGCCCCTGTTGATCTGGCCTGTCAGGACGAAATGGGGCCGTCCCGCGCCAGGTGCGCCCCGCCTGTGGTCCTCGACGCTCCCGAACCGTGCCACCACTCCGTCCAGCGAGGCACTCGCCCCTTCCGGCAGGCGTATTTCCACCGAACCGCCATTGACGTCGAGCTCGATCTCGACCACCGTGTGGACGATCCTGGCCTCCGTGAAATCGAGCTTGACCGAGCCCATCCGCCATCGGAGCACCAACTTACGGGGGACCTGCCAGTCGCCCTTGCGCTCCACAGAGCTCATGCTGCCTTTGAGCTCGACGACGTCCTCGGTTCCCTGTCGCGCGGCAGGGCCGGCGGGGAGGTCTGAGGTCACGGCGTCCAGATCACCGCGCGTGCGAGCGACAAGAGCATGCGAGGTCCGTTCGTCGAACTCATCGATATCGATCAGGCCTTCGGAAACGGCGTCTTTCAGACGGCCGACGGCGTGGTCCCGCTCCCGATTCGAGACACGAAGCGACCGGGGATCCACATCATCTTCTGCCATGGGTCCCTCCATCAGGCTGAACGTTACCCGGCGAGGCATCGTCAGCCTTTCGCGCAAGCAGTTTCTCCGAGGGCCCTATCAAACAGCGCATTGAGCGCTGAGCTGAACTAATGGAGGCCAAGCAGGAGCCGACCAGACGGCGACGCCGCTGTACCGAGCGGTCATCGGCGCGGGCTACGGCTCCGCGGCTGCTACGACGAGCCGGTAACAACGGTATTTCCCCCCAAACGGGTCCGGCTGGACTCGAAGCCCGACCACCTCGCACGAGTTCCATGAACCTAATTTCCCCGACGGACCACTCGGCGGCTTACGAGCCCGGTCGTTGCTGGCATTCGGCAACGGCTCGTCCGCACTGAGAGGTCGGCCCTGAGCCAGCGCCCGCAAGACAATCACGGCCCCTTGGAGCCGGGTGATGGCGCTGCAAGCTATTGTGCCCTGAACACAAGACCGTTGCGCAACCCGGTGTACAGAGTGATCGACCGGCCCGCTTGAAATGCCCTCCACTTGAGGTCATGGCTCGTTCACCAGACCGAACCAGAAGAAGCCATAGGGCGGCAGCGTCACGAAATACGGCGGCTTTCCAATCGGAGGGAACGGAACGCGACCGAGCAGCTCCAAGGGAGTCATACCCTGCCAACGGTGGAGTTGAAGTTGGGCAGGCTGAACGAGGCGCGAAAGGTTGCTCACGCACAGGGCTACGTTGACATCAGTCACGGGCGCGTCGGTGCAAAGTCCCCGCCCAGTGTTCGGACCGGCGCCAGAGTCGTAGCCCTCCGGAGCTCTGACGTAAGCGAGCACTGAAGGGTTGTCCGTCGATACGACCTCCATGCTACCGGTGCCGAACACCGGGTGTTGCCTGCGCACTTCCAACATCCTCTGCATCCAGTGCAGCAGCGAGCTCGGATTCCGCACCTGCGCCTCGACATTGACCGCTTGGAACCCGTACACGGGGTCCATGAGCGGCGGTAGGTACAGCTGGGCGAAATCGGCGTGGGAAAACCCGCCATTGCGGTCTGGCGTCCATTGCATCGGCGTGCGGACCCCGTCGCGATCACGCAAATAGACATTGTCACCCATGCCGATTTCGTCGCCGTAGTAAAGGACCGGAGAGCCTGGCAGGCTGAACAGCAGGGAATGAAGCAGCTCCACAGCGCGACGGTCGTTGTCGACCAATGTGGCGAGTCGACGGACGATACCCAAGTTGAGCTTCATGCGTGGATCTTTCGCGTACTCGGACCACATATAATCGCGTTCTTCGTCGGTAACCATCTCGAGGGTAACCTCGTCATGGTTACGGAGGAATATGGCCCAGCTGCACCCTTCTGGTATGGCGGGCGTCCGCGCCAGAATCTCGGTTATGGGAAAACGCTGCTCCTTGCGAAGGGCCATGAACATGCGAGGCATCAAGGGGAAGTGAAAGCACATGTGGCATTCATCGCCGCTGCCGAAATAGTCCACAACATCTTCTGGCCACTGATTGGCCTCGGCCAAGAGTACTTTGCCAGGATAAAGAGAGTCCACCTCTTTTCGTAACCTTTTCAGGTACTCATGTGTCTCGACCAGGTTTTCGCAATCGGTGCCTTCCCGCTCGAAGAGGTAGGGGACGGCATCGAGGCGGAAACCGTCGAGGCCTATGTCGAGCCAGTAGCGAACCACGTCGAGCATGGCATCAGCTACTTCCGGGTTGTCGTAATTAAGGTCGGGTTGGTGGGAGAAGAAGCGGTGCCAGTAGTACTGGCCGCGCTGAGGGTCCCACGTCCAATTGGATTCTTCGGTATCGAGGAAGACTATGCGTGCCTCGCCATAGCACTGGTCGTCATCGCTCCAGACGTACCAATCAGCTTTGGCGTTGGTCCGATCCTTGCGTGACTCACGAAACCAGGGGTGCTGGTCGCTCGTGTGGTTCATGACCATGTCCGCGATAATCCGTATCCCTCGCCGGTGCGCCTGTTCGACCAACTGGGCCACGTCTGCGACCTCGCCGTACTCGGGGAGTACCTTCCAGTAGTCGGAAATGTCATAGCCGCCGTCGCGTAGGGGCGATTGGCAGAACGGCAGCAGCCATATGCAGTCGATGCCCAGCCACTCCAGGTAGTCGAGCTTCGTTATGATCCCCTGTATGTCGCCAGTGCCGTCGTTGTTGGAATCGTAAAAGCCTCTGATGAGGATCTCATAAAACACTGCGCGCTGGTACCACCGGATGTCAGTGCTTTCTGTCCCTGAGATGCTCGCTTTACGCGTCATGACTCGCCATCCGGTCTGAGGTCTGCGTCCTCCCGGACGCTCTGGGCAGCGCTGGTGCCGCGCGCCCGCCTCATACCCCGATGCGCGCGCGACGAGTAAGCGCGCCACGTTGGCTGAAGTGCTCGCCAAGCTTCGTTCCAGCCATCTGGGTCGTGCTCTCTACGTTTAGGTAGGCGAGCCGACCCTTTCCAAGGTGCACGAGCACACCGAGGGCCTGGGGCGAGAATATGAGTTGACCAGCCGGGCGATGAACTTGGGCTGGGCGTCTCGCCAAGTGGTGGTCGTCCACGGGCGTCTCCGAGGCCTCCGTGGAAGTTGAGGTCGCCGAAGCCCATATCGTTGAGGATGGCGATCATCATATCGGGCATGTCGCCAGGCAGGCGCTGGCGACGTGGCGAGCGGCTGGGTTCCGCCAGGTACCTCATTTCACCGCCCCGGCGAGCATGCCACGGACGAAATGACGTTGGAAAGCCAAGAAGACGATGAGGGGAACGACGATTGAGACCATCGACCCAGTCGAGATGATCCAGAAGTTGGCCGCCAGCGTTCTCTCCTGGTCGTACAGGAACAAGGTGAGCGGGACGTGCGGGTCCCCTCCGAGGAAGACCAGCGCCACGAGCAGGTCGTTCCAGACCCAGATGAACTGGAAGATCGCCAACGAGGCAGCGGCCGCCACGCCTAAGGGAATCACGACCCGCCGGAACAGCGTCCATTCGCCGGCACCGTCGATGCGGCCCGCCTCGATCAAGGCTGTCGGCAGGCCCGTGAAGAAGTTGCGCATCAGGAACACGCCGAAAGGCAGCCCGAAAGCGACGTGGAAGATGACCACCCCGGTGATGGTCCCGAACGGGTTCCATCCAAAAGCCGATCCCATGTCCTTGTACAGAGCGGCAACGGGTATGAGCGCCACCTGCAACGGCACCACCATCAAGCCGACGATCGTCAGAAAGACGGCATTACGGCCTCGCCACCTGCCAAAAACGATGGAGTAGGCAGCAAGGCTAGAGATTGCGGTGACCAGAATCGTGGCGGGGATGCTGATCTCGAGGGATGTCCGGAGCGCATCGAGCACGCTTCCGGGCGCGAGGCCCGAAGGGACACCGCCCCCAAGTGCCGTGGAAGACCCCCCGGTGAAGAGCTCCTTGTAGTTCTGGAGCGTGAGCTGGGAGGGGGCGCTGAACACTTTCCACCATCCGGACACCTCGAAGAGCCCCGAGGGGCGGAACGAGATGATCATCATGGACAGGGTCGGTACGAGCCAAAACAGTGCAATCGCGCCCAGGACGATGTTGACGACCATCCGCGAGGGACGGAGGCGTTTCAGGAGAAGCTGCGTTCGGCTTGGCTGTTGCACCACAGGAACAGTCGGAGGAGTCGTGGTAGCAGGTATGGTCGTCATTTTCCACTGATCCTCTTCAGGTTGAACAGCATCGCCGGGACGACAAGCACGAACAGCATGACGGCGAGGGCGCTCGCCAGGCCCGTATGGACCCCGCCTCCGAAGCCCAAGTAGTAGACGTCGGAGGCCAAAGTGCTCGATTGACCTCCGGGCTGAGACGAGTCGATTCCCAGGTTGACGATGATGTCGAAGATCTTCAGCACGTTTATCACCATGGTCACGAACACGACGGTCAGCACTGGAGCCAGCATCGGAATGGTGACGCGCCGGAACGTCTGCCACTCGGTGGCCCCGTCGACGTGCGCTGCCTCGAGCGCTTCGCGGTCGAGAGCCGCGAGACCGGCTGCCACTATGACCATGGTGAAGCCCGCCCAGATCCACAGGTAGGCCAGGATCTCCGAGATGTCGATGAGCGGGACGCTGAGCAGTGCCTGTGCCGTCTGGCTCAGATTGCCGGTTGGAGTCAGTGACTGCGGGCCGAGCCAGAACGTGCCCGAGAAGGCCGGCGTGAAGTTGGATGCTTCGATCTGGACGCGGAAGGACCCGGTGCCGACGTTGGGGAAGACGAAGCGGCCGAACGCGTCCGTGGTCGTCGTCGCAGCGGTGGTGCCGTCGCTGCGGACTAAGGCGAGGCGCAAATTGGGAAATCCGTCTTCACCGGCCAACACTCCTGAAATGTTGGAGGGGTTCGAGGCGGAGAAGTCCCGCCAGACAAGGCCTGTGACCGCCCCCGCGGACGCAGTGGGCAGGCGGGCCTGGCGAGCTCCCAGCACTGTGAGCGTGTCGGGATTGACGCCCGTGAGCCCTATCCGTGCCGTCCCGCCTGCTCTCACGGTTGTGCTGGATTCGAGTGTCCCGTGGGGGCCGGCGATGCCACCGCTGGTGGCGAGCGAGGCGGCGGTTTGCCCTGCCGAGAGCGGGTAGGCGCCTGGCGGATGGAAGTAGTCGTCCACGGTCTGGATGATGGCGTTCATGACCCCGATGTGGGGATCCAACTGGAAGATCTGCGTGAAAACCAGCGACGAGGCTGTGACGCTGAAGACGATCGGTAGGAAAATGATGGTTTTGAAGGCGGTGGCCCAGCGAATGCGCTCGGACAGCACCGCGAAAACAAGGCCTATCACGGTCACTACGAAGGGGAAGACGAGGACCCAGATGACGTTGTTGCGGAACGCGATCAGGGTGTCGGCGGTCGAGAACAACGACTTGTAGTTGGAGAGCCCGACCGCCTTGGTCGCCGTGCCGTTGTAGAAGCTGTAGCGGACCGTCGCGATAGTGGGCCAGACGACTATCGCAAGGAGAAGGACGGCGCCGGGCACGAGGAACGCGAGCGACTGAAGATGGTGCTGCCTATGGCCCAGCCCTCTTCGCCTGGCGGAGCCTTGTTGTCCTTCAACGGCTACTACTGCCATTCCACTTGTCTCCCGGTTCTGTGACGGGCCAGGGCACGCCCGCGTGTTTCCGGGCGTGCCCTGGTTGGTCTATTGAATCCGCAGTTGCTCAGTGGCCCATCGCGGCCGTGGCCTGGGCTTGCATGGTCTTTTGGATCGAGGCGATGTTGCTCGGGCTCGGGTTCTTGACGAAGTTGAGCATGTCCTGCCACAAGCTCGGCTCCCAGCTGCCCTGCAAGTCGTCCAGGCTGAAGACGAAGCCCGTAGCGTGCTGCAGCTCCGACGCGTCAGCCATCGTGACCGGGTCGGGGTAGCTGCTCAGCGGCACCATCTTGTTGGGCGAGGCGAAGCCCCCTAGGTGTGCCCAGATCTCGCCGGCTTCGGGGCTGCCCAGGTACTTGATGAGGGCCTTGGCCGCCGCGGTCGGTTTCAACAGCATCGCCACGTCCCCCGCACCCTGGATGGCCGATGTGTTCTTCTGGTCGGCGGCCGGGGCGGGGAATGGGAAGAAGTCGTAGCACGGCGTCGCGGCCGGGCTGGCGGTGCACTTCTTGCCGCCGGCCCCGGTCGTCCCGGCCGTATAGCCGGGAGAGTTGCCGACGATCTCGGAGACGACGAAGTCACCCTCGATCACCATGGCCGCCTGCGGCATCGTCCCAGGCTTCGGGAACACCTTGTCCACGCACGCCGGGTAATCGTTAGCGAGGGCTCCCTTGGTGCCGCCGAGCAGGTACGAGGGCTGTCCGATCAGCTCTGCGAGCGTGGCAAAAGCCGTTGTCACCGTTGGGCTCGTCCACGCGATGTTGTGCGCCGCGAGCGTGTTGTAGCTGGTCGCCCCTGCGGTCTTCAGGTAGACGTTCTGCCACAGGTCGGCGACCGGCCAACCGATGTCGGTGCAGAGCGAGAACGGGGTGACCCCGGCCCGCTTCAAGGTGGCCGCGTCAGCGATCAGCTGTTGCCACGTCGTGGGTGTGGTCTTTATGCCCGCCATGGCGAACTCGGCCGGGTTGTACCAGACGGTGTTCTTGTTGGCGGCCTTGAACCAGACGCCGTAGAGCTTGCCGTTATACGTGACGAGATTGTTCCAAGCCGTCCCGTAGTCGGACACCTCGCTCCCGAGGACGGGCGCGAGGGGCTGGATCGCATGCTTCTGTGCGAGGGCGAGCACGGTGGCGGGGCTAGGCGACAGTGCTACCTGGGGTGGCGCGCCACCTGCCACGGCGGCGGCGAGCGCCGTGTCCATGTTGCTGCCCTTGCCGCTATAGATCACGTTGACCCCGGTCTCGGCCTGGAACGGTGTCAGCACTGCCTCGAAGTCCTGCTGCTCGGTACTGGTCCACTCGGCCCAGAGCGAAACAGAGCCCCCGATGTGTCCCAAGGCGGGGGTGGCTGTTGAGATACTTGCCGGCACCATAGTGACTGCCAGGCCTAACAGACCCGTCAATGCTGCTATCGAAAACAGCTTGTGCCTCCGGGACGCCGAAAGAACGGCTCTGGCCTGTGACATTGTGCTACCTCCCCTTTTGAGTGTTGGCTTCATTCTTGTGTCTCTCCTCTCTCTTCGCGTATGCCGAACTGGCAGATTGTTTGACGCTCGTCGGTTCAAATCGCCGGTTATCTTCGCCACTGTGCCCGCCTGCAGCCCGCCGGGGTGATGCAGCCCGCCGGCCCGTCCCGAGGACAGCGGTGGTACCTCGCAGGACCAAGCGAGTGGGGGCGCGCAATTGCACCGCCGGTACGTCACCCGGTCGGGCCACCGCGCGAACCAACTGTTGCGCGATGTGGCAGCCCTGGTCCCAGACGTCCTGGGAGATCGTCGTAAGTTCGAAATACTGGGCCATGGGGTGATCGTCGAAGCCGATCAGCGACACATCAGCGGGTACACGCAAGCCCACGCGCCGCAGTGCTCGAAGAGCACCGAAAGCCATCTCGTCACATTCTGCAAATATGGCGGTGGGCAGACTGCGGCGACCGAGCAACCGGACGGTAGCGTCGTCGCCACCCTCGATGCTGAAGGTGCCGTGGGCCTCCAGCTCCCGCCTTACTCGGAGGCCCGCCGCCTCGAGGGCTGAGTGGTAGCCCTCACGACGTCGGAGCGCCACCGTGAAATCCTGCGGCTCGTTCGGATCTCCTGAAATCATGGCGATCCGTTCGTGGCCGAGGTTGATGAGGTGCTGGACCGCTGTGCAAGCGCTTTCGCTGTCGTCGATCCTGATGCCGGAAAAGCCCCCCACTTGGGCTCCAACGATGCAGACCGGGACATCAAGGGCGCGTAGAGCGGCGATCTCCGGTTCAGTCAAAGACAGCGACACCAGCAGCACACCATCGACCCGCTTGCGAAGCAGGCCGGAAGCGAAGCAGCGCTGGCGCATCTCCGTGTTACCAACGTGATAGAAGAGCAGGTCAAGACCAGCTTCCCTGATCACTTGCTCGGCCGCGCCGAAGAGCTCTACATAGAACCATCTGGTCATGTAGGGCATGACGATGGCCACAGTGCCCGTGCGGCCGGTGGCGAGTCGGTATGCGGCCGGAGAGGCGCTATAGCCAAGCTGTTCGGCCGCTTCCCGGATGCGTTTGGTGGTACTCGTCGAGATTCCGCCTACGCCACGGAGCGATCGGGACACGCTGGAGGGAGAAACCCCCGCCCGGTCCGCTACCTCTTTGATCGTCGTCTTGGCCAATGCGCCCCACCCCTGGCTGGCCGCCTGTGACAGTAAACCTCTCTCGAACAGAGACTTCGAGTAACGGCACGATAGCGCTGTGTCAAACGGCGCGCAAGGGGTTGCGTAACGATCTTTTTACGAAGACTCGGCATCTGGCCAGGTCGACCTTGAGGCCCACGAAGAGGCGCTCAGGGCCGCGCTGGCCACAGCCCGGGCCAGAGCCTTGACGACCGTCTCGTGGCCGGCCTGTTGCCGCCGCCTCGCGGCAGAGAGCGGGATCACGCCGGTAGCGTAGGTACGTCACCTCGGGCGAACGACCCGTAAAGCCCTTCGAGAGATGTGGCGTTGTCGCTCATGCTCGTCCCCCCGTCACTCGACTCCTCGTCCGCCCTCTTGGCAGACGCGGATTCGTACGCCACATTTCCGGCTGACGCCGCCCTTCGTGGCGGAGGACCGTGCCCGCGCGCGCCGTCCCCGGTCTGGCGCGACGCGACGGCGAACTGGTCGCGTGCATCCTTAGGCTCGACGCAAGAACAACTTCCCACTTTCGGGTAGCCAGTCACCTGGGGCTGATGGTGTAGTTGCGGTTGGGCTGGGTGTCGTGATGGCGGACCGATAGGTCCTTCATCTCCTTGTCGCTGACGTTGGTGCCAGTGGGGTAGTCGGCCCGGACGAGGTGGGCGTCGACCCGGAGTCCTGACTTGGTGCGGGTGGTGCTGATGTAGTTGACGACGGTCTCGTAGTCGGTTAGCGGCCGGCCCGCCCAGTTCTTGCTGATCTCCGAGAATGCCCTATGTTCAATGGGGTTCCACTTCGAGGCGCCGCTCGGGTAGTGGCAAACGGTGACCGTGAGGCCGTGCCGGTCGCACAGGCGGTGCTGGAGGCCGTACTTCCAGGCCCGGGTGCGTGCCCCGTTGCTGCCACCGGCGTCGGCGAGCACGAGCGTTCGGTGGCCCCGGGGTAGTGGCGGCGCCCGTGGCAGGCCCACCACCTGGCCAGGTTGTCGACTGCGAAGTCCGGGGTGTCGTGGGTCGTGCCAACCGAGACACAGGCGTGGTTGGCAGCCACGTCGTAGACCCCGTGGGGCAGGGCGACGCCCTTGGCCTGGGAAGGGAAGTCGTGGTCGTTCACCAAGACGGGCTCTTCTTCCCAGGTGGCACCGGGGTTCTTGAAGTCCCCGACCAGCTCCCGGTGCTTGCTGGCGACGCTCACGACCGGCAGGCCCGTCTGGGCGAAGGACTCGCGCATGGCTGCGATGTAGACGAACTGGGCGTCGCGGCCGGGGTCCTTTTGCCGGTTGAGCTTCTTGGCGTTGGCCCGGAGCCGGTAACCGAGGCCCTTCAAGAGCTTGGCGACGGTGTTGGGGCAGACCACGATGCCGGCCGTGCCCAGCTCGGCGGCGATCTTCTCGGTGGTGCGCCTGGTCCATTTCACACCGCTGACCGGGTCGCCGGCGGTGTCGTGCTCCATCAGACGGCCGATCGCCTCGATCACCTCGGGGACGCTTTTTTTGCCGACGGCCGCCCCCCGCCCGGGCGGCGCACCCGCCCCGGGGAGATGTCGCCGGCGAGCAGCTCTTGGCGGCCCCGGGCGACGGTGCCGGGGTCGATGTCGAGCAGCTCGGCAACCTGGGCGTCCCCGCCGTGGCCGACCTTCATGGTCTCCAGCCCGGCGTAGAGCCGCCGCTGGCGTTCGTCCAAGAGGCTGTAGAAAAGCACGCTGGCCACCTTGAGCTCGTCCGGCAGCACCCGCAAGCCCGGGCCGAGGCAAAGGCGGCTGGCCTCGGCGTCGTAGACCGAGCGAGCGGCCAGCTGGGCGCGTCGCGGCGCCGCCTGGGTTGAAAGGTACACATAGCGGCCAGCCACCTGCTCGCGCGCCAGGCGGCCGGAGCGCACCAGCTTGAGCAGGGCCTGCTTGGCCTCGACGTTGAGCACCGCCTCCAGCTCCGCCGCGTCGTAGCCGGCATCGGCGGAGGTAACGAGCGCCTCCACGGTCGACACGAGCGTCCCAAAGCGGCTGAACCACACTTGGCGGAACGACCACAGCCCCAGCTCGTCAAAGCGGGCGAGCTCGTCCAAGGTGTAGTACCGGCCCCGGTGCGAGTAGCTGGTGCGGTACTCCAGCAGGGCCAGCTTGCGGAAGACCGTGGCGTCCGCGCTGGTGCCCAGCGTCTCCTTGAGGTCCTCCATGGTGGCGATCTTTCGTTGTCGCAGCAGGGTGATCAGCGCCTCGGGGTCGTACCGCTCGGTCCTCATAATGAGAGCATTCCTCTTCGCTAGGAGTAACTCTCTCATAATATTCCGACCGTGCTCCCTTTTGGGTGATCGGGACGACACGTCAAACACCCTGAGTTACTGGAACAACAGGACTACCAGGTGCTCACCTACACCGCGCCCCCGGAACCGCATCTCGATAGATGTACCCTCAAAGTCAGGTACTTATTATTGAGTCAACCCTAAGCCTGACACACAGGGGGAAGGGCTCGGCCGGGACGACGCGCTCATGATCGGGTTGTCAGCGGAGGCCGAGGATGGGGAGTGGTTACGTCCTGCTACCCCGGATGTGGGGTAGTCCTACAAAGACCCCACGTGGCTCATGCCACGACGGCCGCCTTTGGGACTCCGCCATATTGGGTCAGGGTCCCAGCTCGTGGCAATAGTATTCCTGAAGCGCCACGGTTTTGACACCATCTAGGCCATCAGAGCGTCAATACCGTGCTGAGTCTGCTATACTCCAGGCATGCGCATTGCCACATACGACCGCCTCATCGAGCTGGCTGCCGATCAGCACGGCTTCGTCCGGACCAAGGATGCCGAGGAGGCCGGCATCCGCCCCGACTATCTCCGCCGACTGGCCATGACGGGCCGTCTCGAACGGCGCGCCCAAGGCCTCTACCGCCTCACCGCCCTGCCGGTCGGACCGCTCGATGAGTACCACGAGGCCGTCCTTGCGGCCCGCGGCGAGGGCGTCGTCGCTGGCGACGCCGCGCTCGCCCTATGGAACCTGGCCGATGTGAACCCCCGTGAGATCGAGGTGATCCTTCCCGCCGGCCAACGTGTGCGCCGGACCCACGACCGCCGGTTCCGCCTACGCCAGCAGCGCCTCGACCCGGACCAAATCGACTACGTCGACGGCATTCCCGTGCTCGCGCCGCAGGCCGCCGTCGAGGAGGCGATCACGAACGGGCTCGAGGGCAACATAGTCGAACAGGCGATCGTGAACGCTCGACGGCGGGAGCTCATCGGCGAGCTTGGCGCCGCCAGGTTGCGCGTGCAGCTCGCTGACCGCCACGCCCGAGTGCACGGCGCCACAGTGGCCGGGACCAAGCGGTGAACACCCCGCCGAAGCGGCTGCCGGGAGACCGGGGGTCACCTCGGCCGGCTCCTCGAGATCTGGGCCAGAGATGCCGAGGAGCTAGTCACATCCGGCCGCCTTCGCCACCTTGTGGGCGTGACGGCGATCATCCAGATGCTCGACGGGCTGAAAGACGAGGACGGCCAGGAGCGGATCGCCTTCAAGGGAGGGGCTGCCCTCGAGCTCAGGTTCGGCTTTCGGGCCCGGGCATCGAACGACCTTGACGGCGCTTATCGAGGCGAGGTGAGTGAGGCGATCGGCCTGATCGACGAAGGGGTGCGGCGGGGCTGGAGTGGGTTCACCGGCAGGACGACCGAGGGTGAGCCGATCATGGGTACCGGCCTCGCCGTGGCGCCGGTCCGCTTCCGGGTGAAGCTCTTGTACAAGGAGAAGGACTTCGTGACCGTGCCGATGGAGCTTTCTCCCGTCGAGGGCCACTCGCTCGACCGGCTCGAGGTGCTCCCGGCGGCCGTGTCTCTCGCGCCCGTTCAGCTCGCTAAGGCAGAGGCGATTCCTTTCCTGCCCATTCGCTACCAGGTGGCCCAGAAGCTCCACGCCTGTACGGAGGACTCGGGCGAGGAGCGTCCGATATCGAGAAACGCCAGAGGTCCTGTAACGAGGTGGTCGATGTCTGGACCGTTGACACCGACGGAACCGAGTGCAACACAGGCCATGACTGTGCTGAAGCCGGTCAAGGCCCGCCGCAGGTCGCCCTTGGCCAGGTGGCCGCTAGCCACCCGTCCTACCACTCGCCCCCTACGCCGCCGCGTGGGCGTTGGGCAGTGCTCGGTACGGGGTCACGACCAGACGCCCGGCGCTCTGGTACTCCTCGGTTCGGACCTGGCGGATCTCCACCGGCGCGACACCACTCTCGTTGCTCCGGTCCGGCTGCCGCTTGTCCTGCACGACCGTGTGGCTGGCGGCACAAGCGAGGCCCTGCGCGCCCCGGGGTGCCTTGTCCGTAGGAGGTGTTGGTGTCGCCGCACACGCCGGATAGGACAAAAGGGCCGGAACCTCTGAAGACTGGGCTCTCACCAGATCGAGGACTACCCCTGCTTGCCTTGACCGCCACCCGACGCTCCGTCGGGCAGCGGTGACACTCGGTGGTTGCTGTCATGCCGGTGCTCGATGCCCCACAACGCCCCTTGCGGTCGCCGCGACCAGCACAGTGTGACCGCCTAAGTGGGAAGATCGGACCGTGAAGACGATCGGCCTGATCGGAGGCATGAGCTGGGAGTCCTCGGCTGAGTACTACCGTCTTCTCAACGAACTCGTGCGCGAGAGGATGGGCGGGCTGCACTCAGCCCGGTGCCTTCTCTACTCGGTCGACTTCGCCGAGATCGAACAGCTCCAGGCGACCGGCGCATGGGAGGAGGCAGGGGATCTTCTCGTGGCCGCTGGGCAGTCCCTAGAGGAGGCGGGAGCCGACCTCCTTCTGCTCTGCACCAACACCATGCACAAAGTGGCCGACGCTATCGAAGCGGCGGTGTCGATCCCACTGGTCCACATCGCCGACGTCGTCGCGGAGGCGATTAGCGCGGCAGGCATTGCCCGGGTCGGGCTCCTGGGCACGGCGTTCACGATGGAGCAGTCGTTCTATAGAGACCGGCTGGCCAGACACGGCCTAGAGGTCATCATCCCCTCCTCCGTCGATCGGATGGTCGTACACAGGACCATCTATGAGGAGCTCTGCATCGGAGTCATCCGCGAGGAGTCCCGGGATGCGCACCGGGCGATCATTGGCAGACTGGTGGCCGCCGGCGCCGAAGGAGTGGTGCTCGGCTGTACCGAGCTCGAGCTGCTCGTCGCAGCGGACGACTCTCCGGTGCCGCTCTTCCCGACGACCAGCCTTCACGCAGCAGCGGCGGTTAACCTGGCTCTGGCGAACCGAGCCGAGGATGGCCTGGAGCTACTTGAAGCGTCACCTGAGAGCGAAGTGGCGGTCCGGCTCCTCGCCCGGTATTACGAAGAGCTCACCGTTCGCTTCCCCGGTGGCTTCGACGTCGACCGTACCGTTGCCGCTCCCAGCGCAGAGTTGCGCCCCCCGTCAGGCTGCTTCCTGATCGTCCGGCTCGACGGGCGCCCAGTCGGGTGCGGGGCGGTTCGGAAGCTCGACGAGACCACGGCGGAGATCAAACGTATGTGGATCGATCCGGCGGTACGCGGTCGTGGCATTGGTCGCAGGCTGCTCGTCGGCCTGGAGTCCACCGCAACGCGCCTCGGCTGCCAGCTCGTGCGATTGGATACCAGTAGCCACCTTCCTGAGGCGCTCGGTCTCTATCGTTCCACCGGTTACAGCGAGATCCCTCCGTACAACGACAACTGCTATGCCCACTATTGGTTCGAGAAGTCGCTGGTGTCTGGAGCGCGCGCCCGCAAGGAGATGATCGACTGCCAGCGCGGGGACGACAATTGGAGATCGCTCGGTGATGAACGGGGTCCGGATGCAACCGGGAGTTCGAGCGCTCCGGCCTAACACGCCGCAGGCGTAGATCATCCTGTTTGGCGCTGTATGAAGCGATAGCCGGACCTCTCGGCCCGGGGGATGTCCCGATCAGACAGGTACGCGCCTGCGAGCATCGAGACTCTGCAGACATACTGAGCACGTGACGAGGCATGATCTCGATGAGCTCCTGGCCAACCTCTCCGTCCGTCGACGACCCGGCAGCTGGTGCATGTTCAGTGACGTGACGGTGCCTGCTGAGGTGACCGTCATGGCGACCATCGTCGAAGATTGACGGTGGTCGACAGCGGGCGCCGAGCGGCACGCGGACCAGCCGTAGCCCAGCTGACGGTCTCGGCCGGAGACTCACCCAGGCCATCCGGGATCTCGGGCGTCCGCTCTTCGGCCACGGACCCGGACTTGTCCACCTGGCGCATGACGTCTCTGTGAACGCTGAAGGACGCTAACCGCGATCCTGTACCGCGGTCGGGAAGTGGACATGAGGACTTCTTGGGCTCAATCGAAGACTTTCGCAGACAGAACGTCACAACGAACGCCCGGCCCTCGCCAGTGAGCCGGTAGCAACGAAGAACGAGACGGTTTCAGGGCTGGTCGCGGCGGATACCCGGAGCCAGCAGCGTCGCCGACTCGGGCGCACCCCTACCAGAGCGGCAGCGCGAGAATCGACAACGTGGCCGAACCATGGACGCTCGACGAGCTGGCCCATGCCGGTCACGAGCACCTCGCCCCCGCGTTCGTGGCCGGCTTCGATGACAAGCAAGGCCGCCCCGATCCTGCCGAGGACCTCGCTGTGCTCTCTGGCAGCGGTCTTGGCAAGGAGTCCACCGTCGTCGACCTGGGCGCGGGGACCGGACAGTTCGCGCTGCGCGCAGCTCGAGTGTTCGGAAAGGTGATCGCTGTCGACATCTCACCGGCGATGTTGGAGGTGCTGCGTAACAGGGCAAGTGAGCTTGGCCTCGACAACCTCGATTGTATCGAGGCGGGGTTCCTGAGCTACGAGCATGCCGGACCGCCAGCGGACGCGGTGTACACAAGGAACGCCCTGCACCAGCTTCCGGACTTCTGGAAGGCGCTAGCGCTGACTCGCATCGCGGCATTCCTACGTGCCGGCGGCGTCTTGCGATTGCACGATCTGATCTACGACTTTCAGCCGTCCCAGGCCGAAGCTGTGTTTACGCGCTGGCTCGGCCACGCCGCCACTGATCCCAACCGGGGTTACACGCGCGAGGACTTCGCCGAGCACATCCGCACCGAGCACAGCACCTTTCGCTGGCTGTTCGAGCCGATGCTCAGCGCTGCCGGGTTTGAGATCGCGACCGCGGACTTCGACGGATCGGTGTACGGAACCTACACCTGCATCAAGGCCTGAGGCAGTCGAAACAATCGGATCGCCGCGGCGAGAGAAGATTCCATCTGCGTGCTCTTGGTCGTGAAGCGGCGTGACGAACCGCGACCGATCGATGGCTCGGGAGCGTTTCCACCCCGACGTCGGCTGCACCCTTGGCCGTGCGTAAATCGGCTATTTGCCGATCGTGTGAACCACCGATTGATTGGCGGGCGAAACCTGTTTGTCCCCCAGGGTTGGGTTGCCGATACCGGGCTCGTCGGAGATGGAGCCCAACCGCCGCCGCGCAACCGCAGAAAATTTCCACGCTCCAAACGACGGGATCAGGAACGAACGTTCGAACTGTTTCACCTCGTTTGACCGCCCAGGGTACTCGTGCAATGGGCTCTAGTACGAGCAGACTCGCAACGACCGCATTAGCTGCCGCCCACCATCGTCGGGCGGCGAGCCACGAGCCCGCGGTGCCCAACGCGACGCCGCCGATTACGCCGAGGAGAAACCAGCGGTTTCCGATGGACTGGCTGAGCGCGGACGATCAGTTTGCGGAAACAGTGAGCGACGCCAAGAGCGCTTCGACGCGCGTTCTGATCTCGTCTCGGATCGGACGGACCGCCTCGATGTCGTGCCCCGCGGGATCGTCGAGTTCCCAGTCTTCGTAGCGTTTGCCGGGATACAGAGGACAGGCGTCCCCGCAGCCCATGGTGATCACGACATCGACGGCACGAACGACCTCGTCGGTCCAGGGCTTGGGAAACTCTGCGCGGATGTCGATTCCGACCTCCTTCATTGCCTCGATGACAGCGGCGTTGATCTCCGAGGCAGGCTCTGAACCTCCCGAGTAGACGACAACGCGGTCGCCGGCGAGGTGACGCGTCCACCCGGCTGCCATCTGGGAGCGCCCCGCGTTGTGGACGCAGAGGAAGAGGACGGCAGGGACGGCGGATGGCAACGAACCCTCCACCTTTCCGAGCGCCTGAAGCCGTTCGCGTGCGAACCGCTCGGTCAACAGCGGGAGGAACGCAGTGGTCTTGGCCGTCGCCAGGAGTTGGTCCATCGAGTCGACGACGAGCCGTTCAATGGTCTCAGGTCCGAACACCCCTGCGAACCTTGGAGCGAGCCTTTCCGAAACCTCGTGGACCAAGTGCTGCTGGTCGTGCGGAAGGTCTGCTAGCTGACGAGCGGTCATTGCCCTTCTCCTTTTGGTCGGTGCGAACTGAGGGGGTCATTGGGGAGGTGCACGGTGCCGCTCCCGATCTTGTTGTGAATGGGACGCATCGCGGCAGAGCCCTGGGCGCGGTGGTCGAGAAGACCCGGCGACGAACCCGCGACTGGCATTGTGTGCGTCACGCAGTTCCTCCAAGGCTTGGTTGCGCGCTTGCCGGGTAGAAGTGCCTTCGGGCCCACAAGGACACGTACACCAACGCGACGAGGACCGGAACCTCGATGAGAGGACCGACGACACCTGCTAGAGCCTCGCCGCTCGTGACGCCGAACACGCCGATGGCCACGGCGATCGCCAGCTCGAAGTTGTTGCCCGCGGCGGTGAACGCCAGGGTGGCGGTGCGCTCGTAGGGGAGGCCGAGCGCTCTGCCGAGCGCGAAAGACCCGAACCACATGACGGCGAAGTACCCCAGCAGCGGCAGGGCGATGCGGGCGACGTCAGCGGGACGCGAGGTGATGGTGTGGCCCTGGAGGGCGAAGAGGATGACGATGGTGTAGAGCAGCCCGTAGAGGGCGAAGGGTCCGAGACGCGGCAGCAGCTTGGTCTCGTACCATTCCCGGCCCCGGGCTCGTTCGCCGAAGGTGCGGGTGAGGAACCCCGCCACGAGGGGGACGCCGAGGAAGATGGCGACTGTCTCGGCGATCTTGCCGACTGACAGGTGCAGTCCGACCGTGTTCAGGCCGAGCCAGCCGGGCAGGACTTTCAAGTAGAAGTAGCCGAGGAGGGCGAACGCGACCACCTGGAAGAGCGAGTTGATGGCCACGAGCACCGCGGCGGCCTCCCTGTCCCCGCCCGACAGGTCGTTCCAGATGAGGACCATGGCGATGCAGCGGGCCAGGCCGACGATTATCAGCCCGGTCCGGTACGTGGGCAGGTCAGGCAGCAACAACCAGGCCAGCGTGAACATGACCGCCGGTCCGATCACCCAATTCAGCACCAGGGACGTGACGAGCATCCGTCTGTCGCGGGTGACCGAGCCGAGCTTGTCGTAGCGAACCTTCGCGAGCACCGGGTACATCATCACCAATAGACCGATGAAGATCGGCAGCGACGTGCCCGAGGTCACCTGGATCGCGTTCAAGTGCTTGTTCAGGCTCGGGATTGCCCGACCAAGCCCGATGCCGATCGCCATGGCAGCGATGATCCAAACCGGCAGGAAGCGATCGAGGAACGAAAGCCGGGCGATGACAGGGACATCAGCTGCCACCTCGCTCGGCGGGCGCTCGGATGCGACGTCGGTCACGGCTCGGCCCCGTCAGATGCCGCGGTGCGCTTGAGAAGACTCAACAACATGAGTCTGGTCCGGTCGTGGTCCCGGTCAGCTCGGGACCGGTGGCGCAGCACGCACTTCCTCCGGGAACGTCAGAGCGAAGCTGCCCGGCGGGCATCTCCACATCCTCCAGGACCGTGTAGATCTCCCACGACTCATCTCCCGGTCCGGTCACCCACACCTTGTCCTGGAGCGCGTCGCAGCACGAGCTCTGTTCCTCGAACGCGGTCGTCAAGCCCGTTGCCGCCAGACGGCTCTGTGTCGCGATCACCTCGTCGCTGCTCGCCACCTCCACCCTGAGGTGGTTGATCGTTCCAGGGGTCTGGTTGGCGTCCTCGATGAGCACCAGGTTGAGCGGCGGGTCTGCAACAGCGAAGTTCGCGTAGCCGGGACGCACCTTGGTAGGTTCGGTGGCGAACGGCTTGGAATAGAAGTCAACAGTGGCGCCGATGTCGCTGACGCTGAGAGCTAGCTGGGCTCGGGACACTACGCGCCTCCGGAACATTGACTAGGATCGATGCATCCAGTATGATCAATGCATTGAGAACTGTCAATAGGAGGTCCCATGGCGAAGCTGGTCGCAACGATCGAGCCGGCGGAGCAGTGCTGTCCTTCGGTGCTTGCTGCTCCTCTCGACGCCGAAGAGGCCGCCGAACTGGCGAATGGTTTCATGGCCCTGGCCGACCCGGTCAGGCTGCGGGTCTTGAGCATCCTCGCCTCCGCGCCAGGCGGTGAGGTATGCGTGTGCGAGTTCGTGGGGCCGCTCGGCAAGAGCCAGCCGACCATTTCTCACCACGTCAAGATCCTGAGCGAGGCAGGCCTCGTGACCGGAGACAGGCGCGGCAAGTGGGTCTGGTACTCGCTGAACCGCGAGCGGCTCGCCGAACTTCAGACAGCCCTCGAGCCCAGCGGGTAGATGGCGAACAAGTCCTTCACCTTTGCGACATCGAAAGGAGCGAGACATGACAACAAGCGACTCTGAGCAGATTTACGAGGCGGTACGCGCTCGCTACGCCAGTGCCGCCCGCGCGGTGCCGAACTGCTCATGCTGCGGGCCGAGCGATACTGCAGCCGAGTTCGCCGGCCACAGACTCTATGAGGCAGACGAGACCGACGCCCTTCCGTCTGATGCCGTAGCGGCGTCACTCGGATGCGGGAACCCCACGATGCTCGCCGATCTGCAACCGGGTGAGGTCGTCTTGGACCTCGGATCGGGCGGAGGGATCGACGTGTTGCTGTCGGCGCGCCGGGTTGGGCCGACCGGAATGGCATACGGACTCGACATGACGCCGGAAATGCTGGATCTCGCCCGGAAGAACCAGGCCGAGGCTGGGTTGACCAATGTCGAGTTCCTCCAGGGCAGGATCGAAGACGTCCCGCTACCCACTGGGACGGTCGACGTCGTGATATCCAACTGCGTCGTGAACCTGTCCCCGAACAAGGACGCGGTGCTACGAGAGGCGTTCCGGGTGCTCAGGCCTGGTGGACGGTTGGCAATTGCCGACATCGTGTTACGCCGCGCTCTGTCCGAGTCGACCAGGGCCCTCGTCGGATTGTGGACCGGATGCGTGGCCGGAGCCCTGGTCGTGGAGGATTACGAGGCGAAGCTGCGGGCCGCCGGATTCGAGAATGTGTCCATCGAGCCCACTCGCGCGTTCGAGGAAGACGATGTCGTCAGTCTGACGGCAGAGCTCTCAGTCGATACCGGGCTTCCCGAGGACATTGATCGCGACGAGGTCATGGCCGAGGTCGCTGGCTCGGTCATGAGCGCATCTGTTCGAGGGCGGAAGCCCGAGTAATTCGCGCGGCTCTATCTGAGCCTCAATCCGTCTATAGCAAAGGTCACTGCTGGCTGTTCGGCGAGAGATCCCCTCCGGTGACCTCTCCGAACTCAGCGGTTGAAGTAGCTTGAGCCGAGCTATGACCGATGCCACTGGTGCCCCAGTCTCAAGGTCGGTGGGCCCTCCGGACGACATCATCCGCACCGTGGATCTGACCAAGGTCTATGAGGGCACCGACTTTCGGGCGGTTGACGAACTCAGTCTTACTGTAGGCGCCGGCGAGATCTTCGGCCTTCTCGGGCCGAACGGTGCAGGGAAGACGACGACTGTCGGCGTCTTCACCACCCGGGTCGTCCCGACCTCGGGCAACGCATTCGTCGGTGGCATCGACGTAGTGGCGCACCCGACACTCGCGAAGCAGATCCTGGGGGTCGTCAGCCAGGAGAACACGCTTGACCGCCAGCTATCGGTGTGGGAGAACCTCTACTTTCACGGTCGACTCTTCGACATGGGAGCCCGAGAGTCGCGTCGGGAGGCAGACCGACTGCTGGAGCAGTTCCAGCTTTCCAATTTCGCGAAGGCTTCTGTCTACGCCCTCTCGGGAGGCATGGCGCAGCGCCTCATGGTGGCCCGCGCAATATTCCATCGCCCCGCGGTCCTGTTCCTCGATGAACCGACAGCCGGCCTCGACCCCCAGGGTCGCCTCGCACTCTGGGAGCTTCTGCGGGTTCTCAATAGTGAGGGACAGACCATCCTCCTCACGACCCACTACATGGAGGAAGCCGATCAGCTCTGCGGGCGCGTCGCGATCATGGATCACGGAAGGATCCTGGCCCTCGACACCCCGGCAGAACTCAAACGAAGCGTTGGCGCCGACACGATCGTCAACATCAAGACGACCGGCGACCCTCATCTGCTGGCCGAGGTACTGACGAAAGACGTCGAGGGGGTGACACGCACGCGAGAGGTGGCCGGCGGACTCGAGATCGACGTCAAAGGTTCCGACCGAATTGTCCCTCGTATCGTCAACAGCGCCGAGGCCGCGGGCTTCTACGTTGTTGAACTCTCGGTCGCCGAGCCGAGCCTCGAAACCGTGTTCATAAGTCTCACTGGCAAGGAGTTGCGCGACTGATGACGGCCGACGCTTCTGGGCCGCAACTCCGCATCGAGCTAGGTCCCCAACGCTCGGCCTTCGGGGCGAGCAGGATAACGCTCTCGGCCCTGCTGTTACGCGACCTCGTTGTCCTGAAGAAGCACTTCGGCGAGTTTGTGATCCGCACCCTGGTCCAGCCGTTCCTTTTGTGCTTCGTGTTTCTCTTCGTCTTCCCGAAGATCGGCCAAGGCATCGGTGGGCACGGGGCGATAGAGGAGTCCGCGTTCGCGACCGTGCTTGTGCCTGGGGTCGTCGGCCTTTCTGTCATGTTTCAAGGGGTGCAGTCCATTGCCTTGAGCATGGCCCAGGAGTTCGGCTTCACGCGCGAGATCGAAGATCGCGTACAGGCACCGTGCCCCATCTGGTTGGTGGCAGTCGAGAAGGTTCTGTCTGGAACGGTGCAGGGGCTCATCTCGGCTGCAATCGTCTTGCCCATCGCCTCAGTCGTTCATGCCGCAGGCGTGCAAGCCGACATCTCGCTTCACTGGTGGATCATCGTCACGCTCGTGCCGCTGTCGTGCATAACCATGGGATCACTCGGCCTTGTGCTCGGAACGTCCTTTGAGGCGCGAAATATCGGTCTGATGTTCGGCTTCGTGATACTCCCGATCACCTTCCTCGGCGGTACCTACTACCAGTGGACGAGACTCACCCCGGTGAAGATTGGCGGGTGGCACTGGCTCCAGACCATCGTTCTGATCAATCCACTCATCTACATAAACGAGGGGATGCGAGCGGCCTTCACTCAAGCGTCGCACCTGCATCTCTACATCATCTACCCGGTGTTGGTTGGATTCTGCTCGTTGTTTCTCGCCATCGGATTGCACAACTTCCGCCGAAAGGTTCTGTCCTGATCCTGAAGAGTCCATTTACTGGCCAACCCGTCTCAATCCAGGCGTGCCAAGCTGGTCACCGCGGCCGAGTGGGTGGCCGCCGCACGAGCCAAGTGTAGCCAAGTAATGTCTGAGAAACGCCTTGCGAATCAAGGTGTTGGGCTCAAAACGTTCTGACTGGGAGACCGCGGGCAGGCCGGCGAGCGGCCTCAAGGACAAGGGAAGTGGATGGCCAGAAGAGGATCAGGCGAGGGTGGCATCCGCTCCACTGTCGCATGCGACGAACGCCTCGTCATGGTGGCCGGGTGTCGTTGTCTTAGGGCTCGTATCGGTTCATTCCCACGCGAGTCCTTGTTCACTTCTCAGATGAGGACGCCCCCACGGACGTGCGGGCCCAAACTCCGTAGAGAGACGGGTCGTCAAGCGCGGTAGTCCGACACTCCTCTAAGACAGGACACCGTCCACAGATCCGCGTAGCAGGACCGAGCCCGTTGCCGCTCGTCGGAAACAAGAGATCGCATCCCATACCCCGAAAGGCGGCGCGAGCTTGCCAATCGCCTCGGACGATCGGGTCGTAGCTGTCGATCAGTTCCGGCGTGTGTGGCCCGGGGACATCGGCGACATAGGTTCCCCTGGCCAGAGCAGTGACGTCCAGGAAGTTGGTTCGCTCGCCACTCACTGGAACCGGCATCGTTCCTCCCTCGGTTGGTGCGCCCGCCGGGCCCTGTCGGCTGACCCGCAAGATCGTCTCCGACACCAGGCGGATGAATGCGGATTCCGTGAGACTTGGACTCGGCTGGGCGCGCTCTCAAACTAAGACGTTCACCTGTGAAGTGCCTGGGAGACTGCTTGGAGCACGCGGGGAGAACGTCCCTGTCGTGCAAACCAGCACCGGAAAGCACTCAGGCCGCCGTTCATCCCCAACCCAGTTGTTCCTCACTTCGCAAGCACTGGCGCTCCAACACGGATGTGCCGTCCCAGATTCCGTGAAGTGACGAGTCCGTAAGTGTCTCTTGAGCCTGCCGCGCTCGCTTTCGGGGGTGACCGTACACGCCACCCTCGTCGACCTCGGCTGAACCTGTCCGGCAGAGCTGTCGCCGACCCTGCTCCCGCGTGATTCGCAAGAGCCACGTTTCGGTGAGCCGCGGGATCACGGCTCAGTTCGTGGCCGAAATCTGCCAGGATAGGCGCGGGGTGGCCGAACGTAGGTCGCGTTCTTGGAATCCCCGTTTGCCATGACACGGCAAGCGTGTGCCGACCAGTGTCCTCGTTGTCCATGTCGCCTCCTTTGTCCGAGAGCCGCTCTTCAGGCTCACTGCCGAACAGCCTGCGCCCAGAGGCTTCAAGGACGCCGAGAATTGTCTGTCAGTTGCCTACGTGTTTTGGCGAGTCGTAGCGCGCGCCGCGGTAGGTCTCCTCATTGCTTTGTCGGCCGAGCGTCGACTATCGGAAAGATTTGGCAAAGAACCGGGAAAGAAGGGTCCCAGTTGCCCGCGGGGGTGTGCGCCGTCCGCCATGCTCAATGAGATGACGGCCGAGGTGGCGACTGCCAACCCACATCGTCAGCTCGCAGAACCCCAAAGGCGCACAGCTGGCGGCACGACGACGACAACACGTGGCCCCGGATCTCGCCCGATCCGTCCGCGAGGTCCGAGACGCCCCGCTAAGGCGCGCAAGGCGACTCTCCATTGGCCGTCATGGAAGAGCCACCGCGCTTACGTGCGCGACCGGAAGGAGCGTCGCAGGCTTGTGCGGCACTCCCGGCGCACCTGGGCCGGTCGGCATCCCGTGGCCACCGGGGCATTAGCGGTGTTGGTCCTTTTGACACCGCTGTGGGTCTCCCTCGGCGGTGCCCTCACGAACCCCGCGCTCGGGCTATCGGTTCCGTCGCGCTTTGCAGAATGGCTCCGTGACAACGGCGGCGGCTCGCTCGTGAACACTGCCGAGAACTGGTGGTACTCCCACCACCAGCCTCCTGTCGGTGGGCGGCCCTTGGCAGCGGCTCTGCCCTCACCGCAACACACCCGTGTTGTCGCGACCGGTGTGAGACACGATTCTCCCGCTCACATCCCTGCACCGGCAGTGCTCGCGCCATTCGCCAGTCCCGCCCTGCCGGGAGAAGGCAGCTGGAGGCCCGTCGGCCGCCTCGTACGGGGCATCCCGGCTGTTTACGAGACGTTCCTCCGGCCAGATTCAGTGCACACGAGCGTCGTGGACGGAATCGCCTGGATGGACACGAAGTTGTTGTCGGCGACCTTGTACTCGGGCAGCTACATTCCCGGCGGGGGCCCCTACACCTACACGGCCCCGATCCAGCCCAACGCGGCCAACTCGCTCGTGGCCGCGTTCAACGCAGGTTTCCGGATGCAAGATGCCAACGGTGGCTACTACACCCAGGGACAGATGATCATCCCCCTGCGAGCCGGCGCGGCGTCGTTCGTGATCTACCGGAACGGCAGCGCAACGGTGGGCGCATGGGGAAGAGACGTGAAGATGAGCCCGGAGGTGGTCGCGGTGAGGCAGAATCTCAACCTCCTCGTCGACAACGGAAGGCCGGTTTCCGGCCTCAATGCCAACGACACGACCACGTGGGGGAACACTCTCAGCAACCAGGTCTACGTGTCGCGATCGGGGATCGGGATAACCAGTGACGGGGCTTTGGTCTACGTAGGGGGACCGAACCTCAACATCACCGACCTCGCCAACCTCCTCGTACGGGCCGGGGCGGTGCGGGCCATGGAGCTGGACATCA
Source organism: uncultured Acidimicrobiaceae bacterium (assembly GCA_963807575.1). Taxonomy (GTDB): domain Bacteria; phylum Actinomycetota; class Acidimicrobiia; order Acidimicrobiales; family Bog-793; genus Fen-455. The sequence goes on along the minus strand of CAWECD010000018.1, from coordinate 19,618 downwards.
ACACCGACTGGGTGAACTTCGCCACCTTCGCCCCGCCGACGGCAACCGGCCTGGCGTCGGCGGTGAACGGTACGGACCTGCTGCCGCTCGCCGACATGGCAGGACCGCCGACCCGGTACTTCGAAACGTGGTGGGCACGAGACTTCATCACGATGTCAGCCCGCTGACCCTGCACCGCTCGTTCCTGGTCGGCGCTCCGTAACAACCTTGAGCCTCGAGAGGGCCGCCGCGGACCGTTGACCTTCGGGAACGGTTTGTCAGCCGGGAATCCTCCGCCAAAGTCCGCGGGGCAACAGGCGCATCAGAGCAAGGAGAGGCCGGAGCACTGGAGGAACCCAGACAACCGAAGCGCCGGTCTCGAGACCCCGGACGACTGCGTCGGCTACGACCTGGCTCTCGACAGCGAAGGGGGCGGCCTTCAGTCCTGCGGTCATCTTGGTTCGCACGAACCCCGGTCGTACGACGGTCACACCCACTCCGGTGCCCTCGAGCGCGTCGCCGAGTCCGAGGGCGAAACCGTCGATCCCCGCTTTGGCCGCGCCGTAGACGAAGTTCGCCTTTCGGACACGAACGCCCGCGACCGAGGAAAGGACCACGATCCGACCGGTCCCCTGGGCGCGCAAGGTGGCAACGAAGGCACCGAGGATGGCGGCAGGTCCTGCGAAGTTCGTGACGATCGTGCGCGAGACAGCTTCCGTGTTGAGCGCGTCCAGGTCGGACGCGCCGAGAGCGCCGACGGCCATCAACACCAGGTCCACCGAGCCGAGCTCCGAGACGGCCCTCTCGGCGAAGGCATCGAGGCGGTCTGTCTCGGCTACGTCGAGAGACCAGGTGAGCACGCGCTCCACACCGCGGGCGCGCAGCTCGGTGGCGGTCGCCTGAAGGCCGGCCTCGTCCCGGCCTGCAAGCACCACGGCTGAAAGGCGCCGGTCGGCAAGCAGCATCAAGGTGTCGCGGGCGATCCGCGAACCGCCTCCGATGACGACGGCCGTCTGGGGCATGCCCGTCGCGTCGATCACACTCCCACGCTCGGCCTCACCGGGCGTCGCCCAGTGCCGAGCCCGACGCGACGCGCGAGGTCCGAGCTGAGCACCCCTTCGGGATCAAGGCCCTCCCTGATCTCCAACCAACTTGCGAGTCGCGGGTACATCGAGGCCAACATCTCGGGGCGCACGCGTCCGTCCTTGGCCAGGTAGACACGCCCTCCGGCCGACACGACCAGCTCATCGAGACAGTCGAGCAGGACACCGAGCCCGGGGGACCCCAGGGGCACGTCCAGGGCAAGCGTCCAACCCTCCGTCGGGAACGAGAGGTGACCGCGACCCTCGACACCAAAGCGTTTGAGGACTGCGAGGAAGGATGCAGCCCGAGCCTTGCTGAGCCGCTCGAGAACGGCGCGTACGGTCGCCTCGGCGCCGAGGGGCACGACGAACTGGTACTGGGTGAAGCCTCGCGGCCCATAGAGAAGGTTCCACGCCGCGAGGCCGTCAAGTGGATAGAAGAAGCTCGCGAGGGGGACCAGCTCGCCGGTCCGGCGTCTTGGTGCGCGTCGGTACCAGAACTCGTTGAAAGCCGCGACGGTCCGTGGCGTCAGAAACGAGACCGGCGGGCGCACAGGGACCTGCAGGGGACGTCGCAGGTCGAGGCGCAGCGGATCGTGCCGCGCGTTGACAGGAAGATCAGCCACGACGGCGTGGTTTGCCCGGGTCACCACGGAACGACCCAGCTGGCGCCCTTTGGCCAGGCCGTCCACCCAGGCCACCGAGTACCGGTACCCGTCCTGGTCCTCCGACAGACGGGTCATGCAGGCATCGAGGTCATCTGCCCGTTCGGTGTCCACGAGCATGGCCGACGTCTCTATCGGCAACAGCCGCAGGACTGCCTCGAGGACCACGCCAGTAAGACCCATGCCACCACAGGTCGCCCAGAAGACGTCATCACGCTGGTCGGGGCTGCACTCGACGGACCCGGTCGGAGTTGCGATTCGCATGTAGTCGAGGTGCCGGCTGACCGTGCCGTCCACGTGGTGGTTCTTGCCGTGGACGTCACTCGCGATGGCGCCGCCGAGTGTGACGAATCGCGTGCCGGGGGTCACGGGAGGGAACAGCCCCTTCGGAACGAGCCATCTCAGGAGCTCGTCGACAGACACGCCGGCTTGTGCACGCACCTTTGCCGCGCCGACATCGAGAGCGAGAACCCGATTCAGGCCGGTGCAGTCGACGACCAGGCCGCCGCCGCACTGAGCTGCGTCACCATAGGAGCGACCGAGACCTCGGGCGACCATGGGAAGCGTGCCACGTTCGCGAATTACGAGATCTTCCAGCTCCGACACCGACTCCGGTCGCACCAATGTCGCGCGGGACGGTGCCGACCGGCCCCAACCGGTCAGCAATTCGCGCCGGGAGGCGACGTTCATGCGTAGATCCCACAGATCAACAAAGCGAGCCACGCGAGGCCCAGCACCTGCAGGCCACGATCACTGAGCGCGAGCTCTTCGGGCTCACCTCCGCGACCCTGCTCGATCGCAAGTTCGACGACGAGGACGGCGAGCACGAAGGGGATGATCGAGAGCTCGAACCAGACGATGTCCTCGGCACGCTCCACCGGCCCGAGACGCCCGGCACGCTCGAAAGCCCAGAGGCAGTAGGTCGTCACTGTCACCGACATGGCGAGCATGCGGACACTTCTCAGGAAGGCCGCCGGATAGGCGGCAAGTGCCGAGCGGTGCAGTTCTCCCTGCTCCTTCATGACGGAGAGCTCGACGCTTCGTTTCCCGGCGACGATGAGCAGAGAGCCGAACGAGGCCACCATGAGGAACCACGGTGAGATCGTGACATGGGCGACCGCGCCTCCCGCCACCGCCCGAAGGGCGAACCCGGACGCCACACAGGCCAGCTCAACCAAGGGCAACTGCTTCAGCACGAGCGAGTAACAGATGCTCACGAACAGATAGGCGGTGATGATCGCGGCGAGGGCGGTCCCGAACATCCATGCCGCCGTCACGAGCGCAAGCGTCGCGAGACCGGCTGACGTCGCCAGAGCCAGGCTCACCGAGAGCTGCCCCGAAGCAATGGGCCGCCTCCGCTTGACTGGATGGAGCCGGTCACTTGCCTGGTCGACAACGTCGTTCACAAGGTACGTCGCGGCCGAAGCGGCCACGAACACGAGCGACGCCACGACGCTGCGGGCGACTACACCAGGGTGGACGATCGTGCCTGCGGCCGTCGGCGCTGCGAAGACGAGGAGGTTCTTCGTCCACTGGCGGGGCCGGGTGGCACTCAGCAACGCCAGCGGCCGGCTCCGCCCGGCCCCGGCTTCCCACGCCGGTGGTGCTTCGTCCTCGGAGACCCATGTTTCAGGGGGTTGCACTTGCGCCCGGGTCACAGCGTTCGCCCGGTCCGCGACCGCAGGCCTGACCCGCCTGCGGTCGCGTCCTTCACAATCCCTCGCTGCGCGCGACAGAACATCACCCGGTTTACCTCCATCGCTCTCCTCGCCAGGGACACCCGATGCGAGCTCACGACATCACTTCGGTCGCGAACACGATGCCCTCTGTGGCACTCTCGGTGCCGTCGTCCCTGATGATGTAGGCCTCGTAACCCGGTAGGAAACGAGCAAGCTCGGGCCCATCGTCGTCCGCGACCACGAGAGCGGTGGCCAGGGCGTCGCACAAGGGGAGGCTCGAGCCAACGACGGTCGCGGAGGCGGTACGGAACAACATCCTCCCGCTCCTCGGGTCGATGAGGTGAGGGCCGCGCTCGTAACAGCCCGACGTGGCGACTGCGCGGTCGGTCTCCAGCACGCAGGCGAGCGCCTCCGGCCTCCACGGGTGACGGATCCCTATCCGCCACGTCTGCGCATCCTTGGGCAGTCCGAGGACAGCGATGTCACCCCCGCCGTTGACGATCGCGGCCTTGACACCCGCAGGTCGCAGGATGGCGAGCGCCTGCTCGGTAGCCCAACCCTTGACCAAACCCGTTGGATCGAAACCGCCGGGCATCGCCCAAGGATCGAAACAACCCTGCGAGAGCGCCTTCGCCTCCTCGCACAGCTGCAGGACGAGAGCCATCTCGGGTGGAGCATCCTCGAGGCGGACGCGCCCAGCCCGGAAAAGGCTCATCGGGCTGGCCGGCTTCCAGGTGCTGAAGATGTCGTCCAGCTCGTGGAGCCTCGCACAGGCTGCGGCGACGGCTGCATGGGCTTGTCCGACAGGGCATTCGCCCGGTTCGACGTGGAACGACACCACCGTCCCCATCACCTCCTCGGCATGGGAGATCACGCCGGTGACACTCACTTCACGCCAAGGGTGTCGAGCGCCGCCTGTACGGAGTAGGCGTAAGCCTCGCTCGTGTAGGTGGCGCCGGAGATCCCGTTGATGCGCGCGCTCTGGGCAGAAAGGACCTCGTTGCGCAACAGTGGGATCACCTGTTGAGCGAGCTGTTGCGAGTACTGCTCGGCGGTCTGGATCGTCGCCACCGAAACGTCAGTGATTTGGCTCCCTTGGGCCGTGACTTTCACGGCAAGCACTCCGTAGCCGTAGTTCTCGCTGGTTCCGACGGCCGTCCTGGCTGCTCCCGTCGGCACCACGGGCGGGGTTGTCGAAGGGCTTGCCGTGGTCGGAGAGGAGCTGACCGGAGCCGAAGGACCGGTCCCGCTCAGCAATGGGGGCGCACTGCCCCCATGCATCGCGACGATCCCGGCGAATCCGGCGGCGCTTGCGATGACGACGGCCGGGGCGCGCCTCATCTTGCGCAGCTGCGTGGTCGTTGCCGCGCGGCCCGGTGCGGGTCGGTCGTGCGCGTTCACAGGGAGTAGACCTCGAAGTGCAGGGAGTCCTTCGGGACCCCGAGACGCAAGGCGGTCAAGACGACCCGATCGACGAATCCCTCGGGTCCCGACACATAGACGTCTCGGTTCGCCAGGTCCGGAACGAGCTCGGAAAGGCGGTCGACCCGCACTTGCGAGCGAGAGCCGACGAGCTCATGAACGCGACCCTTCCGGTGCCGGACCAGCTCGGCCACCTCGGATGCCAGGGCCAGCTCCTCGGTGCTCGATGCGCGAAGGATCACGACCGGGTCGCAGTCCCGTGGCAGGTCCTCGAGCAGGGAACGAATGGCCGTCACACCGATGCCACCGGCGATGAGCGCAACCTTCGCGCGGCGACGCGCATGGGTCGTGAAGGTCCCGTAAGGCCCTTCGATGGCGACACGGGTGCCGGGCTGCAGCTGGGCCACGGCCGACGAGTAGTCACCGATGCCCTTCACCGTGATGCGGAGGAAAGGCGGCCTGGGTCGCGCCGAGAGCGTGAACGGGTGGGCCTGCCACCACATCCCCCTGGTGAGGAAGCGCCACTCGAAGAACTGACCGCCCGCCACCGCCAGGCGGTCGAGGTTCCTGCCCCGGCAGATGACCGAGACCGTGCCCGGCCCTTCCGGGTGGACCTCGACGACCTCGAGACGGTGCCGGAAAGTCCGCAACAGCGGCAACCCGAATCGGTAGACGAGCACGAGGCCGGCGCTCGAAGCCCAGAGCAGGGACCAGACGAACCTCGTGAGAGGATGCCCCACGAACGATGGTCCGAGCGCGATCTCGTGCGCGAACGCGAGAGCGAGCGCAAGGTACATGAAGAGGTGAACGGCCCACCACATCTCCCTGCGGAGCCGTCGGCGGACCGAGTAGACCGAAGTGATCGCCACCGCGACCATCACCACCAGTGCAATCGTCGCCGTCAACATGTCGGGGTAAGACCTGATGAACGCGCCGATCTGGCCGATGACACCGCTCCGGGCGGCCTCGGCGTAAGCGAAGGTGAGCAGAACCGCGTGGGCGACGATGAGTGAAATGGGCCATGGGGCGAGGCGGCGGTGGGAAGCGAGCAGTTTGTCCTGACCGAGCACCCGTTCGACAACCGGGATCCGGCTGACGAGGAGCACCATCACGAGCGCCAGGTAGGTACCGGCCAAGCCCGTCAGATTGCCGAGGAACATGGCGACGCCGCCCGGTGCCGAGACCTGTTTCCAGCTCTCCGCGGTGACGGCGAGGGCGAGACAGGCCCCGAAGCCAAGGCCTGCGAGGACTGTTGCGACCTCGGCGACCACGGGCCGCGGCGGAGGGCCCGGCCGGGATATGACCGACGGTCGGCGATGCCTCCCGCTGTGCGGGGCATAGGTCGGGTCAAAGGTGACTGCGGACATGTCACTGTGACCCTACGAAACCGGCCGTCCAAGATGGGCCCAGCAACAGGTAAAGATTTGACAAGGAGGACCGGCTGCACGGACGAGCGCTGTGAGCCGGGGGCTCCTCGTGGCGGGGCTGCTGCCACGAGCCGCCTACCCGAGCGCGACCGCCTGTGGAAAGCTACCCGAGCAGTGCAAGTTCTCGTGGTCGAAGACGACAATGCCATCGGTGAGCCATTGGCCACCAAGCTCCGCCGTGAGGGCTTTGATGTGACCCTCGTGCAGACGGCCGCGGCCGCCTTGTCGGCCCCGCCGGCAGATCTCGTGCTGTTGGATCTGGGCCTTCCCGACGCCCACGGTTTCGAGGTTTGCCGACAGCTACGCGCGCGCTCGTCAGTTCCGATCATCATCGTCACCGCCCGCGACGACGAGACGGACCGGGTGGTCGGTCTCGAGCTCGGAGCCGACGACTACGTCGTGAAGCCCTTCGGCTTCCGCGAGCTCGTGGCGCGGATACGTGCAGTCAGCCGTCGCAGCACGACACCTGCACCCGTGCTCGGTTCGCAGGTGATCGGCGATCTCGAGATCGACCGGCGCTCACACCGGGTGTTGCTGGGCGGGGAGGAACTGCCCCTTACCCCGAAGGAGTTCGACCTGCTTGCTCTGCTGGCTCTCGACCCGGGGGCGATGGTCACTCGACGCGAGATCCTTGCCGAGGTCTGGGATCCTCATTGGTACGGCACTTCCAAGACGGTCGACGTCCATATCGCCTCTCTCCGTAAGAAGCTCGGCAACCCGAAGTGGATCGAGACGAGCAGGGGCGTCGGATTCCGGCTCGCCGTTCCGAAATGAGGCGGCGGCTCCTCGCGGGCTTCTTCCTCTTTGCGCTCGTTCTCGTCGTCGCTCTCGAAGTCCCGCTCGGGTTGAGCCTGGCCCGGAACGACCGCACCACGTCGATGTCGGAGCTGCAGAGCGACGCCTCGTCGCTCGCCGTGCTCGTGTCTGCCGGTCTGAACCGTGGAGGCGGTTCCGGACTCCAACCCGTCGTCAACCAGTTCGCGCGCTCTGATGGAGCCGTGGTCGCTGTCGTCTCGAACGGGCACGCCCTAGCCGTGGCTGGACGTGGCGCCACAGAGGAGCTGCGCGACGCCCGCACCGAGGCCATCATCAAGGTGGCTGCTTCGGGCCACACGTCCGGCGAGGAAGGGTCGGACGATCCTGACGACGACTTCTTGTACGTGGCACTGCCCATAGCCGCGCCCGGCGCCGGAGGCTTGTCGTCCGCGAAACACGGCCCGGACGTGGTCCTCCTCGTCGCAGAGTCGGCGGCGCCGCTTCACGCCCGTATCAGGAGTCACTGGATCACCCTGGCCCTTTTCGGGATAGGCATGGTCGCCCTGGCCACTGCTCTCGGGACGGTGCTCGCGCGATCTCTCACCCGGCCGCTTGAAGGCATCGAGGCGGCCGTCGCCGCCGTCGGTGCCGGCCGTTTGTCCGAGCGGGCCCCGGTCGGGCGCGGTCCGGCCGAGCTCGACGCGCTCGGCGAGACTTTCAACGAGATGGCAGAACGCCTGGAGGAACTCGTCCACACCCAGCGGGCGTTCCTCGCGGATGCCTCCCACCAACTCCGCACTCCGCTCACGGCGCTGCATCTCCGTCTCGAGAACCTCGAGGACACCCTCGAGGATGAGCAACAGGCCGATCTCACCGCTGCCCTTGCCGAAGCCGACCGGCTCTCCAGGATCGTCGACGGACTGCTCACCCTGGCGCGTACCGAAGGGGGTGTCCGTCCGGTGAGAGAGCGGGTCGACGTCAAAGACGTGCTGCTCGACCGTGCAGATGCGTGGAGCGCCCTGGCCGAGGAACGTCAAGTGGCTCTCACATGCGAGCTGCCGGCTGCCGCCGACCAGCAGGGACCAATCCTCATGGCCCTTGGCTGTCCGGGACACCTCGAGCAGATCCTCGACAACTTCCTGGCCAATGCCCTCGAAGCGACGCCGGCCGCCGGAAGCGTCATTCTCCGCGCCGTTCCCGCGCGAGACAACATCGAGGTGCACGTGGTCGATGACGGGCCCGGTATGAGCCCTGCAGACAGGACCAGGGCCTTCGACCGGTTCTGGAGGCGGGAAGGAGCGCCGCACGGCGGCTCCGGCCTCGGCCTCGCCATCGTCGCCCAGCTCGCGAGGATCTCAGGTGGAACCGCTTGGCTCGACGCGTCCCCGACCGGCGGGATAGACGCAGTCGTACGACTTGAGGCCTATGACAGCTGAGGACCCAGCCCCGAGAAGGAGGCGCCGAGGCTGGAGGTCGAGGTTTGTGAGGATCGTCCTCCTCCTACCCTGTTTCCTGGGAGCTGTCTTCCTCGCGGGACTGGGATACGAGCTCAGCCTCCCGAGTGTGGCTGACGCCCCGGCGCGCGTCGCGGTGATCGTGCGCACACACGGGGGTAAGGCCGGCAAGCTGCCCCTGCCGGTCAAGTTGGCCGAGGCCGTTGTCGCCGTCGAGGATGAGCACTTCTACTCGAACGCCCTCGTGAACATCTTCGACGGTGTGGCTCGTGCCGGTTTGGCGGCGCTGCACACAAGCGGCGACCCAGGAGGGAGCACGATCGCCCAGCAGCTCGCAAAGCAGCTTTACCCGGCCGGGAGCGGCCTCGGCGGCACCTTTGAGCAAGTGGGACTCGGGCTCAAGATCTCACTGAGCTATTCAAAACCGCAGATCCTCGAGATGTACCTCAACGCGATCTACTACGGGAACGGCTACTGGGGCTATGTGACTGCCGCCCGCGGGTACTTCGGGGTCAATCCGAGCGAGCTCACCTGGTCGCAAGCAGCCATGCTTGCGGGACTTCCACAGGCACCCTCCGCCTACGACCCGGTCCAGCATCTCGCGGTCGCCAAGCAGCGCCAGCGCCAGGTCCTCGACCAGTTGGTTGCCAATCACATCCTCACCGCGGCGCAGTCGGATGCCGCGTATCAAGTACCGCTTCATCTCCGTCGTTAGGCAAGGGCGAGCGAACGGTCTCGGGGCGACGGTTGCGCGAACGAAGGCCGGCAACACGGGCACCGGGGTGGCTTCGAAACGCGGCACTTGTCCTGCCTCGCTACTTCTCACAAGCTGCGCTCACCGGCGGGGCGCCATCGCGGCATGGTCACCAGCCGCGCCGGCACCCGCCTGCTCGCTTCTCGAGCACTCGAGAGGCGCGGAGCCGATCTCGCCAACGGTCTGGCGAAGGGTTCGCCTCGCAGCGTTCTCATGCACTTTCCGCCAGATGACGAACCCTGCGATCGCCGAGGCCACGAGCGCGATGATCGACACCGAGGCTGTTCCCGCAGCCGAGATCACCCGTTCGTACGACTTGCCTGCGAGGTACCCGGCGAGTGTGAAGACCGCGCCCCAACACAAGCCTCCCAACGCGTTCCAGAACAAGAAGGTCCTGTATCGCATGGTGGACAGCCCGGCGGCACCGGGAATGACAGCCCTGAACAGCGCTGTGAAACGTCCCAGCAAGACGGCTGGACCTCCGCGCCGCTCGAGGAACTTGCGGCCTTCTTCTGCCGCGCGGCGGGTCCGCTTGGGAACGCGTCGGAGAAGCATTGGGCCGAAGCGGCGCCCGACCTCGTAGCCGACCGAGTCGCCCAAGATGGCACAGATCACCACGAGCACCAACATCCTGGCGAGGCTGACGTGGTGAAGCGAGGCCAATACCCCTCCGAGCACGACAGCCGTCTCGCCCGGTAGCAGGAATCCGACGAAGACGCTGGCCTCTCCGAAGCAGAGGGCGCCAACGATCAGATAGGCCGGAAAGCCGTGAAGAGAGAGAACTCCGTGCAACACCGAGCTCATGCGCGTTCCCGGCTGCCGACGGCTGCAAGGCACAGGACCTGTGCTGCCACCCTGCGGTTCCGGCGAGTTGCCACGGTTCTCCTTACAACTGATTGTCACCCGACCCTACGGCCGCGCCTGTCCAACTTGTGTCCAACAATCGGTAAAGACTCGGCAAAGGCGGCCGGACAACTGAGAATTCCCGCAGTCGTCGGAATGCGGGACCCTTACGATTGCGGGATGCCAGTGCTCACTGATCCTTCGCGGCCGCGCCAAGATTCGATCCTGCTCAGTGCGCTGGCGGCCGCTAAGCTCGACTTCGCCCCAAAGCACAAGCAGCCCAGGGCTGCCGGCATCCTGCTCGCAACGGTCGTGTCCATGCTTGGGTCGTTGGCAGCAGACGCGGTCCTGGTCGCAATCGGTACCAGGATCTTTCCCTCAACCCACGGTTACGTGCACTTCCGATTCTCCGACTACGCCAAACTGACGACCATTGGCGTGATCATCGCGTGTGTGGCCTGGCCAGTCGTGACTCGAATCTCGTCAGCCCCACGGTGGGTGTTCTTGCGAATGGCAGTTGTTGTGACCGCAGTCCTGTGGCTCCCGGACGTATACATCCTGCTCAAGGGCCAGCCCACCAAGGCCGTTCTCGTGCTGATGATCATGCACGTGGCGATCGGCGTCATGACCTATAGCGCCCTCGTGCACCTCGCCCCGGTCAGGCGGAGTACCCTCGGTCCGCGTGGTCATCGGTGGCGCGCTTACTAGAGAGCCATGATCTGCGGAGGACCGTATCTGGAGCCCACGAAGCGGCTCGCTGTTGGTATTCGAATGATGCGGGATGTGTTGAGCAGCTGTGGCGTGATAGTTCTCGCGACCGCCTTGACGTTGGCGTCCGAATGAATCTCCGTCGCCAAACGGGGCCAATCGTTCCCGCTGAAGTGGAACGAAGTGGCTCCCGATAAGACTTCTCGCTCTGATTTCATTCCTGGACGACGCGGTCGGCGTCATCCTTTGGCAAGGGCAGCTTCCACGACCGTTCGGGACGGACGTCCCGAGTCGAATCCGGGCCCGTAGCTAGTGGGGGTCAACGGTATTCCCCCGATTCGAGGCGAGCGATGAGCTCCAGGAGGCCGGCGGCCTCCCAGGCTCGGTTACGCCTTTTCGTCGACAGCGGAATCAGCACCCCGGCTTCCACGAGTTGGTTGATCGCCCCGTTCACTGCTGGTTTGGTTCGATTCACGCGTGCTACACCCACTGGAACTGTGATCACGGGATGTCCCGGCAGGATGTCGATGAGTTGCCAGGCCGCGGCATCCTGTCGCACCTGTCCGTGGGCGGAGAGCCGAGCGCGCCACACGTCTTGGAGCTCGCGGACCTCGGCAAAGTAGTAGCGCGCGAGCTGCGCGGCCCGCGCCGTGGCTACTGAGAAGACCTCGAGCCATCGCTCGAAGTTCCCCTCCCGGTACGCGACGAGGCCGTCGATGTACTGCTCCTTGTTCTGCGCGAGCACCACGCTGATCGGGGGGACGAAGTGTGGCGCGACGTTCCGGCGCTTGAGGACGATCTGGACCAGGGCACGGCCTGTTCTCCCGTTCCCGTCTTTGTGCGGGTGAATCGTCTCGAACTGCGCATGCGCGAGCGCCGCTTGGGCGAGAGGCGGCAGTGTCTCGTCGTTGCAGAAGGCGCAGAGATCCTCGAGGAGGGTGTTCACTTCCTCGGGCGGGGGCGGCACGAAGTCCGCGCCGCAGGGGTTGTAGTTGTTGCCACCGATCCAGTTCTGCTGCGTCCGGATCTGGCCAGCGAGCTCGGGCCGGTCCGACGCCGCCATGAGGAGGCGGTGGATCTCGACGATCTGCGGTACTGCGATCGTTTCCTGCTCGGTCGCGCTCTCGATCGCCGCCTGCATCGCGTCGATGTTGGCAAGGATTTCGAGTGCAGTCTTCGATGCTCCTTGCCCGGTGTCGTTGGCCACCTCGGCTCGCGCGAGGGCACGAGCGTCGACCTGCATACCCTCGACCTTGGAGGAGGCGATCGACTCGGTGCGCAGCAACAGGCGCGCGAAAGGAGCGAGCCCCGGGTACGCGTGGTTGTTCAGCGCCTGGATTGCAGTCTCGGCTCCGGCGATCACGCCGGCGACCGAACCGGATAGGGAGAGCTCGAGACCAGCGAGCAGATCGGGGATGAAGACGTCGTAGGCGCACGCTCGGCGGTACTGCGCAGGTGCGTACGCGGTGGGATCGTACAGCCAGGTCTGTCGGGTGAATGTTCCGAACAAAGCCGATCCTTTACTAGATCTCCTACTTGGTAAAGGATAGTACATCTTCCTTTACTAAGGTAATGGGTGGAGGAAAGGATCGCCCACGAGTCGCGGGCTCCTCGAGCGCAATGCCGTACCTGTCAGCGCAGTGACCTCTGCCACCCCGTCGCTCAGCGACATTGCTCGCCACGACATGCTCGGTGGGCTCATCCACGAGTACCGCGCCGCCGCGTAGTCCAGCTTCACGCCGGCCGGACCGTCTCTAGAGGCCCCTGGTCGCTCCGTTTGCGGTCACCCGGCATTGGCCGACCGGGTGACGCCATCGCAATCGCTGTTAGCGGCCACGCGCCACTTTCAAAGACAATCCGGCCCGCTCTTCCCGAAGCCGACCTGCATCTGGCGCTGCGACGAGCGCGATCGGAATACTGATGCCTTACACCGCAGAGAGCTTGGCGCAGCGACTGGTCGGACCACCGATCCACGACTGAACGCGGCCCAGCTATCAGTCAGTGTTTGCCACGGCGATAGCGCCGGTGCGTGCGACGCTTTGGCGAGGCGTTGACGCCATCGGCTTGGACGACAGCTTGTTGCCACAGGTGGCGGCGGACGGTAGGACCTCGCCATGCTCGTTCACCTACCGGCAAGCGCCAGGTGGCCGCGGGCAGCTCTTTGCGGTGACTGCCCTGTCGCTCGTGGCAAGCTACGGGCAACCTAGAATTAATCGATCTCAGTTGGGTTGGCGTCCATCCCTGTCGACCCATCCGAGCCCAGCCCTGTCGAAGCGCTCGAGGAGGCTGGACTTTTTCAGGTGCTGTTCGCGTAGCTCTGCGAAGCGCTTTACGAACGCCTCCTGCCTACCCTTGCGTTCGTTGACGGCCCTGAGGTCGCTGAGGAGCTCAACGGCGGAGTCGTAGCCGGCGGACTTCTTGGTTTCGATGGACGCATCGACCTGTCTCCAAGCTTGCTCTTCGTGCAGCGCGAGCTCCTCCAGCCGCTTATCGCGGGCGAGTGCGGCGTCGTGTTCGCGCCGGGCTCGCTTGCGCGCCCGCTCTATGGCGGCGAGCCGCTCGCGCTCCACGCGTCGAGCCGCCGCGGCGTCTCGCAGCTCTGCCACCGTACGCGACTCCCTGAGATGCGGGCCGTTGGTGGATTCTCCGTGAGAACGCCGTAGCAGCTCCGCTCGCAGGTGCACGTCATCGCCGAGCACAAGGCGTACGAGGAGCGCATCCCTCTCCGTTGCGGGCAGCACCTCGACCCACCGCTTCAACTCTTGGGGGGATGGACTGGAATCCTTCTGCTCTTCGCTGGCTTCGGCCGCGACGGCAATCAGGTCCTCGTCGAGGCGGAGAAAGTCGGCCAGGCTACGCAGCGGCGCGTTCAGCGCCGCCATCCCCGGCGGGATCGGCGGCTCGACATCGTCGTCGGCAAGTTCTCCCGATTCGACCGACAGCAGCCACGCCAGATACAGCAAGCGCAGATCGCCAGTGGCGAGTTCCGCACACGCTGGGATGATCAAGCCCAGCGACTCCTCGCCGTACTCCTCGTCCTCCCAGCTCCCGTCCTGATCCTCACGACAGAGGTCGAGGATGACGGTCTTGCCCGCGGCCCACGCAGAGGCGGAATCGGTGTGGCAGTAGCGCCGCGCAGTGGAGGGGTCGAGCAGCCGGGATGGCAGACGCAGCATCAACCGCCGGGTGCCCCAGTTCGCCGTGTAGAGGAACGCGTCGAAATACTGGGTCATCAGTGCCCGCGGGTCACCCCGGAAGTCGCCCCACTGGTAGGTGTTGACGAACCGGCTCGGGCTTATCCGCGCTCTTGTGGACAATGCTCGCAGCTCAGCGAGCTGGCGGGCGTCTAGGGGGCGGTCGATGGCCAGGAACTCGTAGTATTGGTATTCAGCCACCGGCGTCCTCCACCGGGGCTCGAGCTTGCGCTGCCTTTGCGGCCTTCTTCGCAGCCCGCTTCTGCGCCAGCAGGCGGGCATGTTCTTCGAGGGAAACGACGTGTTCAGGCCGATCGCGTCCGAACCGCTTCAGATAAGGCTGCTCGATGAACTGGTGCAGCGGCACCTTCCATGGTTCCTGGTGGTGATTGTCAGTGCCGCCGAGCTTCTTCGGGTTCAAGCCCAGCTCGCGCGCCATCTGCACGTGGGCGTGAGAGAGCCGGTGGCGTCGACGCGCCTCGATCCAAGCCTGGTCCTTCGCCGAGATGATCCCCGACTTGTTGGCCATATCTCCGTCTCGATTCGATCGGTCCCTCGTCCCGGGGTTCCGCAGATAGTAGGCACGCAAACCGGCGAATATGACCCCTGAACTGGGCACTGAGGCGCGAACGATCGCGAGCGCGTGTTACTCACGCGGCCGTCGGGGTTCAGCCCTGGCTGACGGGCTCGAGCGCCGGGGTGAAGTCGTAGAAGCGAGGCGGCTCGGCAAGACCGAGGGCTGAGAAGATGCGGCGCTGGCCTGGTGTGAGCTCGCTGCGCTGAGAGACCGTGCCACTCGTGGTGGTGAAGGTCACGAGGTGCATCCGGTCGAGCTCGTTGCGAATGTTGCGCCAGGTATCGCCGACCTCGATCTCGGCCACCCGCAAGATGAGCAACGCGAGCCAGCACAGCTGGACGTGGGCTCTGATCCGGTCCTCGCGCCGGTGGTAGACCGGGCGCAGGTTGACGGTCGACTTCTTCATGTCCCGCCATCCCCGCTCGGCCTCGTAGAGTGCCTTGTAGCCGAGGGCGACGTCCTCTGCCGAGAGGCTCTCGTCCGAGGTCCGCAGCAAGAACTTGCCGTCGAGGTGCGCCTCTTTGGCGACGAGGGCGCGGTCGATGCGGATCTTGCCGGTCGAGGTCAGGCGCAGGAAGCGCTTGAAGACCGGCTTGGTGCACAACGCGCCGTAGAGTTCCCGGCGCTTGTTCGCGCTGAGGAGGTCCGAGGAGGTGATCTCGCCTTCAAGGTGGGCGACGACCCTCGAGCGCACTTGGGCGTCGTGGACCGCCCGCTCGGGGTTGTGGCAGATGACGAAGCGGTCCCTCGTCACGCCGTCGTCGACACGCACCTCTTTCACCTTCAAGTTGCCGGTGACGACCCGGTAGCGCCCCTGGCGGGAGAGCGCCGCGGCGGCCTCCTTCTGCTCGGACCGGAGCTTCTCGCCGACGATGTAGTGACCGCCGGCGCGCTGGAGGTAGCGGCGGTTGTCCTTGGAGTTGAAGCCACGATCGAGGCACCAGATCACCCGGTTCAACCCCCAGGACCCGAGGTCGTCCTTCACCTTCCTGATGATCACCTGGTCCGACGTCGTGCCGGGGAAGCTCCAGAGCCGGACGGGGATGCCCTCTCTCGTCACGGCCATGCCGATCACGACCTGGGGCAGGTCGGGCCGGTGGTCTTTCGAGTGCTTCGAGAAGGCGCGCACGCCCATCTCTTCGAGCGACGAGGCGTCGTCCTCGTGCCCGGGCACCTCCTCGTCCTCGTCGCCGCTGAGCTCGTCTTCGAGGCGCTCGGTCTCCCAATAGGTCGTGCTCGTGTCGAAAAAGAGCAGGTCGACCTCCAGGTTCAAGAGAGAGGCGACGGAGAAGAACACCGTCTCTTGCAGCTCAGAGAGCGTTGAGCAGAAGAAGTCCATCGCTCGGTAGCAAGCGTCGTCGGAAACCTCGGCAAGGCCGTCGATATAGGCGCTTCGCGCCACCCACGTGCAGCCGGCCAGCTTGGAGAGGGGCTTGACCGAGAGGCGGTTCGCCACCATCGCGAAGATCACCCGTTCGACGATCTCCCCGTCGAGTCGGCGCGAGGCCGCCACCTTGGCGATCCCTTCTGCGATCCCGAGACGCTCCCACAGCCGATCAGCGACAAAACACGCCCCCATCGCCCGGGAGTCGATGACGTCCATCTCCAAGGACGCGGTCGCCGCCAGTGCGTCGGCTGGGTCCAAAAAGCGGCTGATCGAGCGCACGAGACGGGCGAGGCCATCGTGATCGACAAGGTCGGCCCGGCCGAAATTGTGAATGATCTTCGCCTTGGGCACCCCGCTCACCGGGTCCCGCTCGTTGTGGGCCAGGGCGAGGTAGGCGACCTCGCTGCCGTCTGCGTTGCGTCGCCGGGTCTCTCGCAGGTACATCCTGCCTACAGGATATCCCACTTACCCAATCACTTCAAGCATCCGTTCTCAAGTCGTGTGTCTACGTTCTGCTGCGTTTCGGGAAGCAACGCCCCTTGTCAGGGACCCGTAGGGGCGTCGATTTGCCTACGAGCTGCGGAACCCCGTCTCGCAGCTGGTCCGGTCAGCAGAGCCAGCGGCGGTACGCCTCGATCCACTCCGCTCCCTCGGGAGGCGGTGTCGGCAGCGGAAGATCGAGGATCGGAACGGTCTGTCGAAACTCGTCCCGGGTGCAGATCGCGACGATCTGACCATCGGTCGTCAGTTCGACGCCTTCTACTGTGACGCCGACCCCGAGCACCAGCGTTTGGAACGGGACCACCAGCTCGTCTTGGATCATCGTGAACAGGCCGGTGACCTGTTCCTCTTCGTTGTAGCAGTCGACAGTGGCGTCCGCGATCATCTGATCGAACCGCTTCTCGTATCCCGGGCTCACTTCGGCAGATTAGCGGGCAGGTGAGGCGTCGGACGGCCCGATTCTTGTCCATCCCCAAGCGAACCTTGAGTCATCGGCCCCATGGGTCGTGGAGGCCGTCGCGGCACCGAGACCCGAATAGAACCAAGTTGACCCGCGAGGTTGTGAGCAGCTCCGTTCAGTCGGACTCTCGCCCCTCTAGGGTTCCAGCCGTGCTTGTCGCGACCGGGCAGTCGAGGTACTCGCCAATGCAGATCTTGGCGCCGTGTTCGTGCTGGTTGCCCGGTGGTCCGGGCGCCACTGCCGTGCGGCGGCGACTCCGCTCGAACCGGTCCTCATCGTCGGAGTCTTAGTAGCGAACCTCGTCCATGTGCGGCGGTCGGATCACGCGCGCGGCTCGGTTCATCAGCGAGAGTCGTCTCGCAAGTCCTCACTTGTTGCACGGTGTCGGAGCCCCGCCCATATCCAAGGACGCTCGTTGCGGGTCACCTGGCGACGCCGACCAAGCGACCGCCGGGAAGCTCGCCGAGGAGGCGTAGGACAAGGCTGCGGTCCTGCGGTCGTCCCTCTGCCACGGCGCGTTCATCGTCGTCGAGATCAGCGAGCCACAGGTACAGCCGAGACAGGTCTCGCCCGAGATCGCCGAGGTCGGGAGGCGGGACGGACAGCAGGCCGATTGCCTCATCGTCGAAGTCGCGTGCCCCTCGGGGCATGAGCCACCTGTCAACATCGAACGGGCGAGCGCCGGGGAGAGGTGCGGACCAGCCGGCATGCTCAGTGTGCAGCCCATGGAGGTCTACCCACGCCTTGACGACAGCAAGGCGGCGGATCAAGGAACGATCTAGATCGAGGCCGGGCGTGCGGGCCACCCACACCAGGTCGTACGCGTCGCGGGCAGGGCTTCGTCGGTTGAGGCGAGCAATCTTCTCGGCGACGTTCTCGGCCAGGTCCACGACAGGCAGTTGGGGGAGCGGACCGCCGTAGCGGCTGTGGATCGGCACGTCGACCCACGAACGTACGGTCGGTGCCAACCACGGAGGCGGCCCGATGTCGATCTTCGAGCGGAGCTGACCGGTGGGGTCAGGCCCGAGCTCGCTCCGGTAGATGATCGTGTGGCGGCCGCGACGGTCCTCGATGTCGTAGGTGAAAGGACCAAGGCGAGTGCCGTCGATCTCACCGACGAGTAACTGGGTGACCGAGCCGGGGTCGTCGTCGAGGGTCGCTACAGAGAAGTCGAGGTCGGTCGAGAACCGCCCGGCGGCGCCGGCATACGCCTTTCGAAGTGCCGTGCCACCCTTGAAAGCGACCAGTGTGAGGACACCACGCTCGGACAGATGACGCAACAGCAGATCCTGTGCGATGTCGATGACCGCGGCGTCGCGACCCTGCGGCGACTGGGCCGGCGCGTGGCGTAGGACGTGGCCTTGGGTCAACCTGACGTCGTAGGGACCGTTCATGCCAGGGGGTGAAGGCTCGCGGGGTCGAACGGCAACAGGGTGTCGGCGACCGAGAACCGGGCGCTGTGGTGCTTGAGGCTGCCGCGGGGCCCGAACCAGACCTTCGGAGCGGTGCGCCCCCCATCGTTGGGCGGGACCAGGCGATCGGCCAGGTCGGGAGCGACGCCCTGGGTAAGGTAGGCAAGACGCACCCGCACCGAACGGGGCCGGCCTGCTAGCTCAGTGTCGATGTCCGCAGGCGTGACCACCTCGACGAGTTCGGGCAGCGCATCGGCGATCGCGCTCCATCCCCGTACTTCACCTGGTCGAGCCGCGATGTGCACGAGGATGGTGGCAGGCAGGTGAACCGGCACTCCGCGGGATCGTTCGGGAGCGAGGTTGGCGTCGAAGACGACGACCCGTGTGGCACGCCGCAAACCTACGGGGATGGAGGCTCCCGTCTTGACGGCGACCTCGAGGCGGTCCGGGGCGCGATCGGTTAGGCCTTGGGCCAACAGTGCCGACACGAGACATACCGCCGCGTCGAGCGACGGGCGGCCCGCGAGCGCGGCCCGCAGCTCGAGGAACTGGTCGCCGTGGCCGATCGGCCCTGCATGGGCCGCGGGGGCGAACTCCCACACACCCGCCGTCTCGGTGGGCAGCAGCCAGCCGAGCTTGCGCATGCGGTCCGCGACCACCCTGGGCTCGGTACCGATACCGGTTCGCGTTGCCAGGGCTGCGAGCTCGGCCACGGTGACGACCTGGGGCGCGTCGAGCTCCAACTCCGTCAGTATCGGGCCCAGCGAAGGTGGGATCGTGCGTGTCATTCTTACCGGTAAAGTATCAGATTCTGATACGGATGCTTCCTCTATGACACCCATCCTACTCACTTACCTGCGGATGTCAACTGACTGATATATGTATCAGATCCAGATACTTGAGTCCCTTTGTTGACACACCAAGGTTCATCGCGCTGGTCGGCCCAGGGAATCGCCGCTGCACCAGCGTCTCCATCTGCGTTTCGAGAGTTCCCGGTGTCAGCGGAGCGGGGTGGCGTGACGAATGCCAACGCGATAAAGCGCGCAGACAGCTCGCGCGTAGCGAGGATCGCCCGGTCGACGTGCCGATAGCGAACGCGCTCTTGGAGCTGCGTTCGAGAACTCGGACCTCGTGGGGGAGCACAATCAGCTCGACATCCTTGTCGTGCTCGGATCGTTGGCGGGACCGCAGAAGACCGAGGGCCCCAGCAGAGTCCGATGTAGCAGAGGGTGAAGGCCGCGGTCGATGATGTCTGACGACAGGGAGGCTATCGCGCGGTCTGATCGCGCGGGCGCCGCCGTTCGGGTGGGTTCGCTGA
>CAWECD010000017.1:0-360409 GCA_963807575.1 uncultured Acidimicrobiaceae bacterium | reverse complement strand
CTAGCGGAGCCGCCAGGTCGAAGAGTTGTGCGAAGGGAGACCAGGGAATGCCGCAAGCGGGTGAGGTCGAGCGACAGCTGCGCGAGTACTGGGACCTCGACGCGGCAACCTACGACGGGTCGCCCGGGCACGATCCCCAGACAACCGTGGAATTGGCGGTGTGGGCGGCGACTTTGCGCAGACTGTTGCCGTCTCCGCCGGCGCGCGTGCTTGACGCGGGGGCGGGAACCGGGTTCTTGAGCTTGTTGCTGGCCCGTGAGGGTTACCGTGTGACGGCCTTGGACCTCGCACCGGCGATGTTGGCGCAGCTGCGCGCGAAGGCACAGCACCGCGGTCTCAGCATAGAGATCGTCGAAGGAAACGCCGCCGAACCGCCCGGCGACCGCTACGACGCGGTCGTGGAGCGGCACCTCGTGTGGACCTTGCCGGACCCGCCGGCGGCTCTCGAGGCGTGGCGCCGTGTCGCTCCGACCGGGGCACTCGTGCTGTTCGAGAGCACCTGGGGGGCGAACGCGGGCCTTTCGGATCAGCTCCGAGCCCATGCCCGCGTGCTTCTCCGGCGGCTCAGGAACGCGCCGTCGGAGCATCACGCGGAGTACGGAGCCGACCTCCGCTCCAAGCTCCCGTTCGGGTCGGGCACCAGCCCCAAACTGCTCGTCCGGCTCGTTGAGTCAACCAGCTGGGGCCCGGCTCGAGTCGAGCGGCTTAGTGACGTCGAGTGGGCGACCCGGGAGGCGTTGGCGTCAGTGGCGGACCGGCTGCTGGGGGTGACGCCTCGTTTCGCGGTGATCGCCGGATGACCGGCTCTGTCAACGTGCGTCGTCCCGGGCGACCCGGGTCCTCCGGAGCGGCAGGGCCTCGAAGCCGCACGGCCGCCCTGACCCTTGTGTGGCGGTCCCTACCACTCAGAGTGGCCGTTTCAACCGCGCTAAGGTGTCAGCCATGAGGCATGCCAGGAGCCTCGCTGTGGGCGTCATCGCGACGGTCATGGCTTTGAGCCTTCCCCCGGTCACGGCGATGGCTGGGCCGAGGACGGGTGGCCCGACCAAGCCCACGACGGCCCCGACGACCCCGGACAAGGCCCCGTCGTCGACTACGACCACACTTGCGGGCGTCCCGTCCAGAGCCGACCGGGTGCTGAAGCGTCTGCTGGCGACGGCGGCCATGGTCACCGAGGACGATCAGAAGGCAGCAGCGCTGTCCGAGTTCTACGACCTCGAGAACTGTGAGTTGGCCGCAGCGCGACTCGAGGTCGCCACTCTCGAGCACCGAATCGGGGTCGCCGAGCTCCGCGTGTCGGTCGCGGGTAGCCGTCTGCGCCAAACTGCGATTCGTGCCTACGTCTCCGGTGAGCTGAACGAAGTCGGGTCGGTGCTCATCTCAGGTAGTGCGTCCGAGCGCGAAATGGCCGGGGTCTACATCGGTGTCGCGTTGAGCCAACTGCGTCAGGCCGTCGGGCTTTACCGGGCGACATCCGCTTCCGCGCAAGCGTCCCGCTCTGTCGCGCTCCGCAGCTCCCGGGAAATTGCCCGGACCTTGGCCGGTCTCGCTGTCGTGCGCGCCCGGGCCCTGGCCCTCGTGCGCAAGGCGTCGGCCCGGTATGCCTCGATCAGCCGGCGACTGCTCGGCCTGGTCGGACGAAAGGAGTTCGCCCGGCTCTTCTCGCCACCTCCTTCAGGCAGCCCCTACAGGGGGCCGGACCTCGCCGGCACCGATGTCTCGCACGTCGCTACCGAGTCCCAGGGCCTGAAGGCCGCGGAGGAGGCCCGGGCGTTCCTCGGCGTCGCGTACGTGTTCGGTGGCAATGGCAGGGCAGGCATCGACTGCTCGGGGCTGACGATGCGCGCGTGGGCGGCGGCGGGTTACTCGCTCGCCCACTCGGCGACGCTGCAGTGGGAGCAGTCCCGCCCGGTGTCTCTGGGCCGGCTGGAGCCAGGAGACCTGCTCTTCTACCACTTCGCCCATGACGGAGTGAATGCCATTTCCCACGTTGTCATGTACCTCGGATCGGGCCCGTTCGGAGCCGAGACCGTTATCCAGGCGGCCGAGCCCGGGACGGACGTCGCCCTGGGCCCGATCTTCTTCAACGGCCTGGTCAGCGCCGGACAGCCCTGAACCGCCCGGTGGGCGGGCGCGGGCCTACCAGCGTCCCCGGTGGACGGCGTCGTCCATCGCTCGCCGGGTGCGACGTTGCGACGACCCGGCCCGGCCCGTGGCTCCCGCAGAGCCGGGGGATGCCTCGTAGCCGAGCGCGACGGCGCCGATGAGCAGCTTGGTCTCGGGCACGCCGAGTGCCTCGAGCAACCGTGCGGGGTCCCGGTGCAGCCGGAAGAAGAGCGCCCCCAGCCCTTCGTCGGTGGCTGCCAGGAGCAAAAGCATGACCGTGAAGGAAGAGTCCACGAGCCAGTACGGCACCGGCCAGTCCTCGGCCGCGAGGCCGGCGAGGCTCGAGCGGGCCTTGTCCGCCTCGGCGTAGCGAGCGACATAGACGCTCGGATCGCACACCGGCAGGATGATCAGCGGTGCCCTGAGAAGGCCGTGGAGCGCACGAGGTTCGGCGAGGAACTCCGGGTCGCTGGTCAACTCGAAGAACTGCCCGGTCTGTGCCGGGCCCTCGAGCACGAGCAGGTCGACTCCTTGACTGAAGCCGGCCGAGGGCGCACGTAGGGCGACGCCCAGCACCCGGGCCAGGACTTCGGCCGGCACCATGGTGTCCGAAAAGCGCCTTGTCATCCGACGCTTGCGGACGACCTCATCGAGTTCCACCCGGCGGACGCTAACGGACCTCGAGGCGCGGACGCGGGCTCGCCGGTCCAAGTGGGCCCCAGGGCTTGGACGAGGCCTCGGCCCGGTTGGGCGAGACGATCGCGCTGGTAGCGTTTGGGGACTCCCGAGCACCGAGGAAGAGGTGGGGCTGGTGCCGAGTTTCAGGGACATGCTGAACCAGGCGAGGCACGACATCGTAGAGATCGAGCCCGCAGCCGCGGAGGCGGTCTTCGACGAGGCGCTCTTCCTCGATGTCCGCGAGGCGGACGAGTATGCCCAAGGTGCGCTGCCGGGCGCCCTTCATCTCCCGCGAGGCCAGCTCGAGCCTCAGATCGAAGGCCGTGTGCCCGACAAGGACCGCAAGATCATCGTCTACTGTGCGGGCGGCACTCGCTCAGCTCTCGCGGCTCAGGCACTGGGACAGCTCGGCTACTCGGACGTGGCGTCGATGGCCGGTGGGTTCAACAAGTGGAAGGACGAAGGACGCGACTGGGTCACTCCGAGAACGCTCGATGAAGCTCAGCGCAACCGCTACCAGCGGCATCTGCTTCTTCCCGAGATCGGGGAGGCTGGTCAACAGCGTCTCCTGGAGTCGAAGGTGCTCCTGCTCGGCGCGGGCGGCCTCGGCTCGCCCGCAGCGCTCTACCTGACCGCGGCCGGGGTGGGAACAATCGGGATCGTCGACATGGACGTCGTCGACGCATCGAACCTGCAGCGCCAGATCCTGCACAATCTCGACCGCATCGGCGAGCGCAAGGTCGACTCCGCGAAGAAGACCATCATGGCCATGAACCCCGATGTGCAGGTGGTCACCTACGACGTGCGACTTGGGGCGGGCAACGTGCTCGAGATCATCGGCTCCTACGACGTGATCGTGGACGGGACGGACAACTTCCCGACCCGTTATCTCCTCAACGACGCAGCCCTGGTGAAGGCGATTCCGGTCGTGCACGGTTCGATATTCCGCTTCGAGGGCCAGGCCACGGTGTTCTACCCCTACAAAGGCCCGTGCTACCGCTGCCTTGTGCCCGTGCCGCCACCCGCGGAGCTGGCGCCCTCGTGCGCAGAAGCCGGCGTGCTGGGCGTCCTGCCCGGGATCATCGGTGCCATCCAGGCGGTCGAGGCGATCAAGCTTCTGCTCGGGCTGGGGGAGCCGCTCATCGGCCGTCTCCTCGCTTACGACGCTCTGGAGCAGACCTTCCGGACCTTCAAGATCCGGCGCGACCCGGATTGCGCCGTCTGTGGTGAGCACGCCGGCGAGATCGTCATCGCGGAGTACGACGACCTCTGCATGCCTCATCCCAGCCAGGCGCCGCACCTCGTCGACGCCCGCTGAGGCCGACGGCGCCCCGGCACGGCCCGAACGCCAAGGTGACAAGCGCGCCAGGCGAAACTTACGCTTGACTACCAATGGCAACCGCTGAAGCTGGGCGCCGGACCGACTCCGGCATCGAGATCCGTCGCCGATACGTCGCGGACGACCTGGAAGGTTTCGACCCAGCGGCCGAGCTGGGCGAGCCAGGCGCCTACCCCTACACACGCGGTGTGCAACGGGACATGTACCGCGGCCGGCTTTGGACGATGCGCCAGTACGCCGGGTTCGGGACGGCCGGGGCGACCAACGAACGGTTCAAGTTTCTCCTCGAGGCCGGCCAGACCGGGCTGTCGTGCGCGTTCGACCTCCCCACCCAAATGGGGTACGACTCGGATCATCCGCGCGCGGAGGGTGAGGTCGGCAAGGTCGGCGTGGCCATCGACTCGATCGAGGACATGCGTGAGCTGTTGGCCGGGCTCCCCCTCGACCAGGTATCGACCTCGATGACGATCAACGCTACGGCCGCGATCCTGCTGCTGCTCTACGAGCTCGTGGCCGCCGAGCGAGGTGTCGCGCCTTCGTCCATCAGCGGCACGATCCAGAACGACATCCTCAAGGAGTACGTCGCCCGGGGCACCTACATCTACCCGCCCCGGCCGTCCATGCGCCTGGTGACCGACACCTTCGCCTACTGCGCGGAGCGGATCCCCGACTGGAACACGATCTCGATCTCCGGCTATCACATCCGCGAGGCCGGTTCGACTGCCGTCCAGGAGCTGGCTTTCACGCTCGCGAACGGGATCGCCTACGTGCAAGCCGCGCTCGATGCAGGTCTGGACGTCGATGCCTTCGGGCCCCGGCTCTCGTTCTTCTTCAATGCCCATAACGACCTGTTCCAAGAAGTCGCGAAATACCGGGCGGCACGCAGGATCTGGGCCCGGATAATGACGGAGCGCTTCGGTGCTCGCGACGAGCGTTCGAAACGCCTCCGCTTCCACACCCAGACCGGTGGCTCGACGCTCACGGCTCAGCAAAGCGACAACAACATCGTCCGAGTGGCGTTGCAGGCCCTGTCCGCTGTCCTGGGCGGCACCCAGAGCCTCCACACGAACAGCTTCGACGAGGCAATCGGGCTGCCGACGGAGCACGCGGCCAAGCTCGCGCTGCGCACCCAGCAGGTCATCGCCTTCGAGTCCGGCGTGACCGACACCGTCGACCCCCTGGCAGGTTCCTATTTCCTAGAAACCCTCACCAACGAGGTGGAGCGTGCCGCTCTCGCCTACATCGCGCGCGTCGACGAGCTCGGCGGGGCGGTGGCGGCCATCGAAGTCGGCTTCATGCAAGACGAGATCGAGCAGGCCGCCTACGAGTACGCGAAGGCCGTCGAGTCAGGCGACGCGGTAGTCGTGGGCGTCAACAGGTTCGCAGAGGAGGACGCCGGCGAGCCGGAGCCCTTCCCCATCGACCCGTCGCTGCAGCAGGCCCAGGTCGAGCGGCTGCAAGCGCTGAGGGCATCGCGGGACCAGGGCGCCGTCGACGCCGCTATCGACGACGTAAGTGCCGCTGCCCGCGGGACACAGAACCTGCTCGTCCCAATGCGCGAGGCCCTCAAGCGCCGTGCGACTCTGGGAGAAGTGTCAGATGCCCTGCGAGAAGTCTTCGGGGAGTACCAGCCGAACCGGTGATCCGGGGTCGGGGACCCGCCGCCCGGCCATGAGGCTCAACCGTGCCGGTAGGCAGTCGCGCTCAGGCGAGCGCGCACGGCCGCTTCGCTCGCAAGGTCGATGGTCGTCCATGCCATGGCCGCTGCCCCGTCGAGCACGGCGCGGTCGGCTGCGGGGCTTGCGGCCGCCGCGGCGAACTCGGCCTGGTGGTTGACCGCCGGGAGTGAGTCAATAGCGAGAAGGGGGTGGATCGAGGGGATCTCGAGCGACACGTTGCCCATATCGGTCGAGGCTCTCATGGCCCCTTCCGTCCCAGTCGCAAAGACGCGGCCGAGTGCCTCGGCGTTGTTGCGGTAGAGCGCCGCCATTGGCTCGTCGGTGAGGAATTCCGAGTATCGCGGGCCCTGGGGCGCGATCTCGAGGGAGGCGCCCGTTGCGAGCGCGCCCGCCTCGAAACATCTCACCACCCTCTGCTCCCAGACCCTCAGGGCCTCGAGGGTCCCGGCCCGGACATAGAACTTCGCCACCGCGAGCGCGGGAACGACGTTCGGGGCCGCACCGCCGTAGGTGACGATCCCGTGGACCTGATCGTCGCGGCTCGAGTGCTGACGGAGCAGCCCGATCGCGACCTGGGCGACCGTGATCGCGTCTGCGGCGTTGACGCCCCGCTCGGGGAACGCCGAAGCGTGGGCCTCCTTGCCTGTGTAGCGGGCGTCGAAGTGGCTCACGGCGAGGCACGGCATGCGGTCGAGCTCGCTCGGGGCCGGATGCACCATGAGCGCGGCGTTGACACCGTCGAACCCGCCGCGCTGCATCATGAGGATCTTGCCGCCACCACCCTCTTCTGATGGCGTGCCGAGCACGCGGACGGTGATACCGAGGTCGTCTGCGAGTGGTGCCAGAGCCAGGGCGGCACCGACGGCTGCGGCGGCGATGACATTGTGGCCGCAGGCATGGCCGATCTCGGGAAGGGCGTCGTACTCGGCGCATAGCGCGACCGTCAGCGGCCCGGTCCCGGCACTCGCGGCGAACGCGGTCGGCAGTCCGCAGATTCCTCGCTCAACGGTGAAGCCGCCACCGGTGAGAGCCTCGGCGCACCAGTTCGACGCCTGTTCCTCTTCAAAGCCGAGCTCCGGGTGGCTGTGGATCATCCGCGACAGCCCTATCAGCTGGCCGCCGGCGCCCTCGATCGTCGCAAGGGCCTGCTGCTTGGCGGCCTCGGTGGTCGTCACCCGGGTCAGCCTATGACCGCGACGACGTCGCCGGCGCCCAGTGAGTCACCGACCGACACGCGCAGCTGTGTCACGGTTCCCGCCCGGTCTGCGTTGATCGGGTTCTCCATCTTCATGGCTTCGAGCACACAAATGGTCTGGTTGGCCTCGACGACATCGCCCTCGGTCACGAGGACCTTGATGATCGTCCCCTGCATGGGGACCGTGACCGTCCCGTCATCCCCGAGCACAGGCGTCGTGGCCGCGCGGGGCCGGGAGCTGGCGGACGCCCGCTTGGAGCGTGGGGCCGGCTGACTGGTTGCGGCGCTGTCGGGCACCCAGAGCTTGACGCGGTAACGGCGCCCGTCTACCTCGGCATCGACTTCCCGCATCACCATCTTCTCGTTGGTGTCCGAGCTGCCCGTGCTGCCCGTGCTGCCGGTGCCCTCGGCGTCATGAGGCTTGCCGCTCGCAGGAGGCTCGGCGGCGATACCGGACAGGTCGAGACGCTCCTCGAGCCAACGAGTCGAGTGGCGGGCCTCGATGAAGTCGTCATGGATAAGGACCGCCTCGATCACCGGGATTGTGGTCGCGACGCCCTCGACCTCCATCTCCGACAGGGCGCGCAACAGCCTGCGGCGGGCGGCGTCGCGATCGTGGCCCCAGACGACGATCTTCGCGATCAGGTTGTCGTAGTACTGGCTGACGGTGTCGCCGGACTCGAATCCCGAGTCCGACCGCACCCCGAAGCCCTCCGGGAGTCGGAGCCTGGTGATTGTCCCGGGACTGGGGAGGAAGCTGCCTGCCGACGGGTCCTCGGCGTTGATCCGTGCCTCGATGGCGTGACCCCGGCTCAGGGAGGCGATCGCATCCTGGGACAGCGGGAGTGGTTCGCCCGCCGCGACGCGCAGCTGCCACTCGACGAGGTCGAGTCCTGTCAGGAGCTCTGTGACAGGGTGTTCCACCTGCAGTCGTGTGTTCATCTCCAGGAAGTAGAAGCTCCCGTCCTCGTACAGGAACTCGACCGTGCCGGCACCTTGGTAGCCGCACGCCTTGCAGATCTCCACCGAGGCCGCGCCCATGGCCTGGCGAAGCTCGTCTTCGAACGCAGGCGCGGGGCTCTCTTCGACGAGCTTTTGGTGGCGGCGTTGGCAGGAACAGTCCCGCTCGCCCAGCCATACAGCGTTGCCTTGGCTGTCGGCGAACACCTGCATCTCGATGTGGCGGGGCCAGGTGAGGTAACGCTCGAGGTACACCTCCGCGTGACCGAACGAAGACAGAGCTTCGCGCTGGGCAGATTCCATAGCAGGAGCGGCGTCGGCGGCGTTGGCCACGACTCGCATCCCGCGGCCGCCGCCGCCGAAGGCCGCCTTGATGGCGACCGGCCAGCCGTTGGCCTCGCCGAAGGCGATGACCTCGGCGGGGTCAGTGATCGCCTCGTTGTGGCCGGGAACGCTGGCGACACCTGCACGGGCCGCGGCGCGGCGCGTGTTGATCTTGTCGCCCATGGTCTCGATGGCGCCGGGAGGCGGCCCGATGAAGACTGCACCGGCAGCCGCGACGGCTCGGGCGAACGTCGCGTTCTCAGCGAGGAACCCATATCCGGGATGCAGAGCGTCGGCACCGCTTCGCGCGAGGGCATCCAGGATCGCTTCGGTGACGAGGTAGCTCTCGCTCGCGCTCTGACCGCCCAGTGGGTATGCCTCGTCGGCGAGACGGACATGAAGCGAATGGCTGTCGAGCTCGGAGTAGAGGGCGACCGTCGCTATCCCGAGCTCGCGGCAGGTGCGGATGACCCTGACGGCGATCTCGCCCCGGTTCGCGACGAGCACCTTGTCGAACACCGGCCCTCCTTCCTAGCCTTGAGTCCCAATGGAGCAGGTGCCGCGAGCCGACGGACCACCCGCAGGGGAGCGCCCAGTCGAGCAGGCTAACCGCGAGCGTCCCGACGGTCGCCTCGTTCCCACCGGAGAGGCAGGCGGCGCGAGGCCGGTTCCTTTTGCCGTGCCGGAGCGCCTGCTCGTCGTCGATTCGACGAACCGGTACCTGGTCAGCCTCGTCGCCACCGGGATGCCAGATGGTTCGGAGGTTCCCGAGGGCTATGCCGTCGTGGCCGATTTCCAGAGTGAAGGCAGAGGACGGCTCGGCAGGAGATGGGAGGCGTCGCCCGGCACCGCGGTGCTGTGCTCGATCCTGCTCAAGCCGGACCTGGGTCCTGAACAGCTTCATCTCGCAGCTTGGGCTGTGGCGCTCGCAGCAGTTCGAGCCTGCCGCGCGGCCGCCGGGGTCGAGCTGTCGCTGAAATGGCCGAACGACCTCATTGCCGGGCACGCGGGGACCGAAGCGAAGGTCGCCGGCATCTTGTCGGAGACATTGCCGCCCCGAGGCGGACAAGGAACGGGTGGGCGGGTCGCTGGGAGTCCCACCGGGATCGTGGTGGGTATCGGGCTCAACGTGAACTGGCCCCGGGGCTGGCCGCCCGGGGACTGGCCGCCCGGGGACTGGCCGCCGGTGGACTCCAAGGACTCAGAGCTGGCCTTCGTCGCGGCTGGCGCCACGGCGTTGAACCGCATCGCGGGACGTCGGATCGACCGGGACGAGCTCGTGGGAGAGCTGCTCAGGAACATAGGCACCTGGAATGCGATGCTTGCCGGCCAGGAGGGGCTCCGCACTGTCGCAGCGGAGTACCGCGTTGGTTGTGGCACGATCGGACGCGAGGTCCGTGTCGAGTTGGTGGACGAGACCGTGACCGGGAAGGCGCTGGATGTCGACGACGCCGGGAGCCTCCTCGTCTCCACTGGCACCGGCGTCCGGAGCATCCACGTGGGCGACGTCGTCCACGTCCGGTGAACCGTGCTTGTCGTGTCGACGGAGTGTTTCGTGACACGACGCGGGCCCGGCCCCCGGAGCCAAGACGATTAGCCTGGACCGATCATGCAATTGCTCATCACAGGCGGGGCGGGCTTCATCGGTTCCAACTTCGTGCGCTATTGGGCTGCACGCCGGCCGGAGGACCGACTCGTCGTTCTCGATGCTCTGACTTACGCGGGAGACCGTCGCAGCATTGCCGAGCTGGAGGGCGCGGGCCGGGTGGTCTTTGTCCACGGGGACATCTGCGACCAGCCCCTGGTCTCCGCGACGCTGGAGCGCCACGGGATCGAGACGATCGTGCACTTCGCCGCCGAGTCGCACAACAGCTTGGCGGTCTTGGACCCGGCGCGATTCTTCAGGACGAACGTGCTCGGGACCCAGGCGCTGTGCGAGGCCGCTCGCCAAGCCGGGGTCGCGAGGTTCCACCACATCTCCACCTGCGAGGTCTACGGCGATCTCGCGCTCGACAGCGAGGAGTCCTTCGACGAGGAGTCCCCGTACCGGCCGCGTACGCCCTACAACGCCTCCAAGGCCGGCGCCGACCACGTGGTCCGCTCGTACATCGAGACCTTCGGCCTGCAAGCGACGATCACGAACTGTTGCAACAACTACGGCCCGTACCAGTTCCCCGAGAAGGTCATCCCGTTGTTCGCCACTCGGGCCCTCGAGGGCCAGAATCTCCCGTTGTACGCCTCGACGAAGAACCGACGGGAATGGCTGCACGTGGAGGACCACTGCCGCGCCATCGAGCTCGTCCTCACCGACGGTGTCGTCGGCGAGACCTACAACGTCGGCTCCGGCCAAGAGGCGAGCATCGAGCAGATCGCCGACGGTGTCCTCGAGG
The DNA here is from genome assembly GCA_963807575.1 of uncultured Acidimicrobiaceae bacterium. Classification (GTDB taxonomy): domain Bacteria; phylum Actinomycetota; class Acidimicrobiia; order Acidimicrobiales; family Bog-793; genus Fen-455. The sequence continues at coordinate 349,738 of CAWECD010000017.1, read as the reverse complement.
CGACGGGCCAGCCCGAGTCGCTCAAGACGATCGTCCCTGACCGTCCCGGGCACGACCGGCGGTACCTGCTCGATTCGACGAAGATCCGCACCGAGCTCGGTTGGGAGCCGATCGTGAATTTCGAGTCGGGCCTGGAAGAGACTGTCCGCTGGTACCGCGACAACAGGTCGTGGTGGGAGCCGCTCATCGGCCGTTCGCCGGTCGTCGAGACATCCTGGACGAACGCGCCTCCAGCCGCCGAGCAGACCTGAGGCCGGGCGCAAGTGCGTGTGTTCGTGACCGGCGTGACCGGCCAGGTCGGGACCGAGATCGTCGCCGAGCTGCACCGCCGGGCCGCGCAACGCCGCCGCGGCCCGGTGCTGGAGATCATCGCTCCCGAGGAAAGCGTCCTCGACATCTCCGATCGCGACGCGGTGCTCGCGGCCATTGGAACCGTCGAGCCGGAGGTCGTCATCCACCCGGCAGCCTGGACGGCCGTCGATGCTTGTGAGTCCGATCCCGACCGCGCCTATCGCGTGAACTGCCTCGGCACCCGCTACGTCGCCGAGGCCGCTCGCCTCGTTGGGGCACACCTTTGCTACCTGTCGACCGACTACGTGTTCGACGGTACTTCGCCCCGGCCGTATGTCGAATGGGACGACCCGAACCCGCTGTCGGTGTACGGGCGCTCCAAGCTCGGTGGCGAGCGCGAGCTCGATCCAGGCCACACGATCGTTCGCACCGCATGGGTGAACGGCAGGCTGGGGGCCAACATGGTCAAGACCGTTCTGCGCCTGGCGGCTCAAGGTGAAGCGCTCCGTTTCGTCGACGACCAGCGGGGGAGCCCGACTTCTGCGGCCGACCTCGCCCGCAGGGTGGTCGACCTCTCGCTCGGCAGGCATGCCGGCATCTTCCACGTGACCAACCAGGGCTCGACGACCTGGTACGAGTTCGCCCGCCTGGTCGTTCGAGTTGCCGGCCTGGACCCGGGGCGGGTCGAGCCGATCTCGACCGCCGAGCTCAGCCCGCCACGCCCCGCGCCCCGGCCCGCCAATTCCGTGCTCGACAACGCTGCTATGCGGCTGTCGGGCTGGGACCTCCTTCCCAGTTGGGAGCAGGCGATCACAGGACTTGTCGCCGAGCTGACGGCCTGAGTTGGCGACGCCCGACATATCCCAAAGAGTGGGCGCAGTCGTCGTCAACTACAACGCAGGCGAGGTGCTGGCCCGCTGCCTGGCGAGCTTGCGGCGCAACGGGGTCACCGACATCGTTGTGGTTGACAATGGGTCGACCGACGGCTCGACCGCCCCTGTGGAGACACTTGAGGGCCTATGCCGCCTCGTACGGTCGCCACGCAACGGGGGATACGGCGCCGGCGCGAACCTGGGCGCACAGTGCAGTCGACGCGAGCTCCTGTTCATCTGCAACCCGGACCTGGTTGCGGAGCCGGATGCCATCGATCGCCTCGCCCAAGCGCTCGACGCGCATGGTGACGCGGCCGTGGCCGGCCCGATGCTCCTGGAGTCCGACGGCTCGGTTTACCCGTCAGGCCGGACGTTCCCGGACCTCGGCGACGCGCTCGGGCACGGCTTTGTCGGCCTGTTCTGGCACGACAACCCGTGGACGCGCCGATACCGGCTGCTCGGCGAGGAACAGCACCGGGCCCGCAACGCCGACTGGGTATCGGGTGCCGGCTTCCTGGTGCGGCGCGACGCCTTCGAGGCGGTCGCCGGCTTCGACGAGGCCTACTTCATGTACGTAGAGGACGTCGATCTTTGTTGGCGGTTGCACCGCGCGGGTTGGGGCATCCTCTACGAGCCGTCGGCTCGGGCAGTCCATGAGCAGGGGCGCTCGACCTCGCGCGAGCCCTACAGGATGCTCGCGGCTCATCACCGCTCGATCCTGCGATTCGCAGCCCGCTCTACCAAAGGGCGCCGGCGGCTCTTGCTGCCGCTTATGGCGGTCGCGCTCGGCGCCCGGTTCGTGCTCGCGTCCTTGGAGCGATTCCTCGGCGCGTTCGGCTCCAAGGCGTCGTAGGCGGCGGCGCGCGACGAAGTGCTCCTGGGGCGTCGGGCCCCGGGAGGACCACGACAGACGGCTCCGGGGACGTCAGGCCCCGGGAGGACCACGTCGGGAGGATGAAGGACGCGGCTCGGGCTAGAGTCGTGGCCCGTGCCCAGCAATTCGATCAGCCGCAGAGTCGCGCGTGCCGCGTCAATTGGCGGAAGCCGCAGTTACAGGCAGCGCACGCCTATCGGGTGGTACTCGATCCTGCTCGCGGTCTGCGTCATCGGTCTAGGGCTGATCGTGTTCAGCCGCCACGAGCGCCAGCAGGCGGTCTCGAACGCCTCGACCACGACCACCACCACCCAGGCCAACACCACGCCTCCACTGCTGAGCGACCATTGGCAAGTGGCGCTCTCGGTTGACATCTGTGGCCAGGTCGGCAACCTTCCGCGCAGCGCGGATCAGAGCTCGGGCATCATCACCACCGGCAACGGCGTAGTGGACATCGAGCCCTCGAGGGCGGGTGCGAAGGCGACCCAGTTCGAAGGCTCGAAGGCGACGCTCGCCAAGTTCCTCACTTCAGAGGATGTGACTTTGACGAGCAGCAAGCTCACACTTCCGAAGTCGGTCGGCAAGCTCGCGGGCACTTACGACAGCACTCGTAAGTGCGGTTCGAAGCCGGGCCTCGTCCAACTGTTCATCTGGTCCTCGCCCAGCGCCACGACGCCGTTCGCGGCCCCGAGCCCAGAGGGGATCGGTTACGCCAACGGCGAGATGTTCATGTTGGCCTTCGTTCCCAAGGGCGCCTCGGTCCCGCGGCCGCCGGCCCAGAAGCTGATTACCGCGTTCCTCACGTCCCAGACCACCACCACTACGACAAGCACCTCCACGACGACAACGACGATCGGTCCCACCCCGACGACCAAGCCGGTGAGCACGACGACGACCAAGCCGGTGAGCAGCACGACCACCACTGGTTGATGGACGCCGTAGTCCTCGTCGGCGGTGAGGGGACCCGGCTCCGGCCGCTCACCTACGAGATCCCCAAGCAGATGCTGCCCGTGGTCGGGCGGCCGATGATCGTGCACGTGGTCGAGTGGTTGGCCCAACACGGGATCGACCGGGCTGTGCTCTCGCTCGGCTACCGGGCCGACGCGTTCGTGGAGGCATTTCCGGCCAATCGGCTCTCGGGCGTCGCACTCGAGTACATCGTCGAGCCGGAGCCGCTCGACACCGCGGGAGCCATACGATTTGCGGCGGACAGAGCCGGCGTCAGCGACACGTTCCTCGTCCTCAACGGGGACGTGCTCACGGAGTTCGACGCGTCCGCCCTCGTCCGATTCCATGGCTCACGTGCCGCGGACGCCTCGATAGCGCTGACGCCGGTCCCGGACCCGTCGAATTTTGGTGTTGTGCCGACCGATGAGGCTGGGTTGGTGACTGCGTTCATCGAGAAGCCGCCGCCGGACAAGACCCCGACGAACCTGATAAACGCGGGCATTTACGTCCTGGAGACCTCGGTCCTGGACCGGATCCCGAGCGGGCGGCGTGTGTCGATCGAACGCGAGACCTTCCCCGAGCTGGTCGCCGCGGGCAGGTTGTACGCACTCGCGTCGGATGCCTATTGGCTCGATACCGGCAGACCGCATCAGTACCTTCAGGCGCAGCTCGACATCCTCTGGGGCCGTCGCGTCATCCTGCCGCCCGCGCCCGAAATTCGTCCCGGGTTATGGGTAGACCCGAGCGCCAAAGTCGCCGCTCAGATCGGGCCGCACTGCTTCGTCGGCCCGGATGCTTCCATCGCCGAAGGGGCCGTGGTAGCGGACAGTGTTGTCTGCGCTGGTTCCCGTGTCGGGCGCGACTGCGTCCTGCGTCGTTCCGTGCTGATGCCCGGAGCCGAGATCCGCTCCGGTGCCACCGTCGAGGACAGCATCGTCGGGCCCGGCGCGGTCATCGGCGATGGGGCCCGCCTGAGCGGGATGACAATCGTCGGCGTCGGGGCCGAGGTGTTGGCGAGGTCGGTGCTCGAGGGCTCGCGCCACCCATCGTCCTGAAACTGCTCGAGACTGGAGGGCACGCGCCATGCGAGCACTTGTGACCGGAGGTGCTGGGTTCATCGGGTCGAACCTCGTCGACCGTCTTCTCGCCGAAGACCACGAGGTCGATGTCGTGGACGACCTGTCGACAGGATCGCTCCGCAACCTCGCCGGCGCCCGAGCCCTTGGCGGCGCCTTGAGCTTCCACAACCTTGACATCCGCTCGGGCGATCTTGTCGACCTCGTGCGACATCGCCGGCCGGAGGTGATCTTCCACCTGGCCGCCCAGGCCGACGTCCGGGTCTCTGTCGACAGGCCGGTGTTCGACGCCGAGGTCAACGTTCTCGGCACTATTCAGGTCCTCGAGGGTGCTCGCGCGGCCGGAACGGAGAAGGTCGTCTTCGCCGCTTCCGGAGGCACGCTGTACGGCGAGCCCGAGGGCGCCGATCTGCCCGTCGACGAACACCAGCCGCACCGGCCGCTGTCGCCCTATGGCGTGTCGAAGAAGGCGGCGATCGACTATCTGGTCGCATACCGCGAGCTGCACGGGATCGAGTTCACCGCCCTCGCCCTCGCGAACGTCTACGGGCCTCGCCAGGACCCGCACGGCGAGGCCGGTGTCGTCGCGATCTTTGCCGGCAACCTTGTCGCGGGGCGGCCGTGCGTCGTGTTCGGCGATGGAGGCCAGACGCGCGATTACGTGTACGTGGACGACGTCGTCGATGCTTTCGCGCGCGTGGCTCGACGTGGGGGTGGCCTCGTGATGAACATCGGCACTGGTCAAGAGACGTCGGTCTCGAAACTGTACGAGATGGTCGCGAGGGCGTGCGGAAGCGATCTTGCGCCACTACCGGCGCCGGCGCGCGTCGGTGAGCTGCAACGCAGCGCCCTCGACCCGAGGCGGGCAGGTCTGCATCTCGGCTGGAAAGCCTGGACCCCTCTGGGCGAGGGAGTCGCGTCCGTCGTGGACTACGTCCGTCGAGCGGCTTTGTGATAGCGGTCCTATGCGGCGGGGTCGGTGCCGCCAGGATCCTCGCCGGCATGCAGGCAGTCGTCGACCCCCGCGAGATCACGGCAATCGTCAACACCGGCGACGATGTGGACCTCCATGGCCTGTACGTCAGCCCGGACCTCGACACGATCACCTACACTCTCGCCGGTGTCGTGAACCCGACGACCGGGTGGGGGCTCACGGGCGAGACCTTTCGCGCGATGCAGGCCCTTGAACGTTTCGAAGCCATCACTTGGTTCCGCCTGGGCGACGCGGATCTTGCGACGCACCTCTACCGGACGGGCAGGATGCGCGAAGGGGCAACGCTTTCGGAGGTCACCGCGGAGATCTCACGCGCGTGGGGGCTCGGCGTTCGCCTGCTGCCGATGAGCGACGACCCGGTGCGAACCCGGCTACGGCTCAAGGACGGGCACGAGGTGGCCTTCCAGGAGTACTTCGTGAAACTGCGCCACTGTGTCGTGGTGGACTCGGTGCGCTTCGAGGGGGTGGAGACAGCGTCGCCGGCGCCCGGCGTGCTCGATTTGCTCGAGTCCGCAGAGATCATTGTCGTGGCGCCTTCGAACCCGGTCGTGTCGGTGGGCCCGATCCTCGCGGTGCCGGGCGTGGCGAGAGTGTTGGAGGCACGCCGCGACTCGGTCGTGGCCGTCTCGCCGATCGTGGCGGGCGCCGCCTTGAAGGGCCCGGCCGACCGGCTCCTCGTCGAGCTCGGGGGACAGGCGTCCGCGCCGGGCGTGGCCCGCTTTCTCGGCGCCTTCGTGGGGACGCTCGTGATCGACCAGGCTGACCGGGACGTCGCGGCCGAGGTCGAGGCCACCGGTGTGAAGTGCATCGTCGCGCAGACCGTAATGAGGACACCGGAGTTGGCGGCAGGCCTCGCTCGGATCGTGCTCGGGGCCACAGGCATGGCCGTCGGGCCACCGCCCTCCGTGCCGGCCGCGCCCGGTGCGTAGCGCCTGCCGGGTCCTCTGGTAGAGACTGCGCCAATGGCGGTCGGAGAGTCACTGCTGGTGCTGGGCATCCACGGCCTGGGCGAGATCAGCCCCGGTGACGACCTGGCCGCGCTCATCGCGGATCACGCGCCTCTCATCGAGGGAGACGTGGTCGTTGTCACCCAGAAGGTGGTGTCCAAGGCGGAAGGCCGGATGGTCCGGATCGATCCTTCCGATCCGGACGCCAAACGTGTCCTGGCCGAGTCCGAGGCAGTCCGCGTCCTGCGTCGCAGAGGAGACATGGTCGTGACCGAGACGCGACACGGCTTTGTGTGCGCCAACTCGGGCGTCGACCTGTCCAACGTGGCCGACGGGTGGGCGGTGCTTCTTCCCGAGGATCCCGACCGCTCGGCACGACGGCTGCGGGACGGCATCAGGGCCCGCACCGGTCTCGAGGTCGCCGTGGTGATCTCCGACACCTTCGGCCGCCCGTGGCGGCGTGGGGTCACCGACGTGGCCATCGGCTGCGCGGGGATTCGTGCCGTCGTGGATCTCCGCGGGACTGCCGACGCGCTCGGCCGCGAGCTTGTCGCGACTGAGATCTGTGTCGTGGACGAAGTTGCCGCGGCGGCCGAGCTCGTGATGGGAAAGGCGCGAGGAGTCCCGGTCGCAGTGGTCAGGGGAGTGGACGCGGCGATGTTGGGGTCGGGGGCCGTCGCCGAAGAGGTGGTCCGGCCCTACAGCGAGGACCTGTTCCGTTGACGGCCGGGCGTCGCGGTGCCGGTCCGACTGCGGTGACGAGCTCACCTCACCAGGGACCGCGTTGACCAGGCTTCGCGTGGCGTTCGACGTCCTCCCTCTCGCGGGCGAGCCCACCGGAGTCGGCCGCTTCTGCGCCGGCCTTGCCGGCGCACTGGTCGGACGCGAGGAGGTCGAGCTGCGCGGCTATGCGGTGGCCCGCAACGCCCGTGCCGGCACGGCCGTGGCCGCGGGCGCTCTCGGGCTCACGGTTCGGACCTGGCGAGCGCCGACACGGCTGGTCAACGCGGTGTGGGCACGTGCCGACCTGCCACCTATCGAATGGCTCGTCGGGCCCATCGACGTGCTGCACGGGACCAACTACGTCGTGCCCCCGGCACGAAATGCCGGCCGGGTCGTGACGGTCTACGACTTGACCGCGCTGCGGTACCCGAAGTTCTGCGCGCCGGCGTCGTTGGCCTACCCCCGGCTCGTCGCCCGTTCGGTCCGACAAGGGGCCTTTGTGCACGTGCTCTCGGGCTTCGTGCGCGACGAGGTGATCGAGCTGCTCGGTGTCGGAGCTGACCGGGTCCGGGTCGTGCCACCGGGTCTCGACGCCCCCTCGAAGTCCCCCTCGGCCCCCTCGACAGCGCCCGTGGGTCGGCGAGAAAGGTCCACGCCCTATCTGCTCGCCCTGGGCGCGGTGGAGCCGCGCAAGGACCTGCCGACACTGGTGATGGCGTTCGCAGAGCTCGCGCGCACGCACGCAGATCTGGAGCTCGTCGTTGCCGGGCCCGACGGGTGGGGAGAACCGGCGTTCGCGGCCGCGGTGGCAGCTTGTGGCGTCGCCCAGCGCGTTGTGCGCGTGGGGTACCTGCAAGAGCGCGAGCGGCGGTCGTTGTTGCAGGGGGCTGCGGTGCTCGCGTACCCGTCGTTGTACGAGGGGTTCGGCTTCCCGCCGCTCGAGGCGATGGCGGCTGGAGTACCGGTGGTGGCGGCTGCTGCCGGTGCGGTACCCGAGGTCGTGGGCGACGCCGCCGAGCTCGTGGCGCCCGGCGACTTCGCGGCGATGGCAGCAGCGCTGGCGAGGGTCATCGACGACGCCGGCCTGCGCTCCAGGCTCATCGAGGCCGGGCGCGTCCGTGCCTCGTCATTCACCTGGGAGTCCGCGGCGGCTTCGATGATCGATCTCTACCGCACGGCCGCGGCGAGCCGGCGGTCCCGGTGACGCCGATCTCGGTGTCCTTGGCGGCCGAGCAGCTGCGACGTCGCGTCCCCGGTGGCATCGGGACCTACACCCGTGGGCTGTTGAAGGGCATCGACGAGCTCGGGACCGCTGAGCGCCCGAGGATCACTATTCTCGCGAGCCGCCCGCCTTTCCTCCCTGATCCGCTCGCAAGCCTCGGGCACCCGCTCGTGTGCTCGCGGCTCCCGGGCCCGCTCATGACGCGTGCATGGGATCTGGGGCTCAGCCGCGTCGGGCGCGGTAGCGACGTCGTCCATTCCGTGTCGCTGGCAGCGCCGGTTCCCTCCCCGGGAAGACCGCTCGTGATCACGGTGCACGACGTGGCCTGGAGGTCGATGCCGGAGGCCTATCCCGAAAGGGGCAGGCGGTGGCACCAAGCCGCCTTGCGACGCGCCGGTGCACGGGCCGCCGTCGTGGTCGTTCCCTCCGAGGCGACGGCCCAGGCCGTTGTTGCCGCAGGCGTCGGCATCACCGAGGACCGGCTCGCGATCATCAACGAAGGCGCAGATCATCTCGGTGAGCCGGACGGTCCCGCGGCTCAGGCACTGCTCGATCGCCTCGGGGTCCTCGGTCCCTACCTGCTCACCGTGAGCACGCTCGAGCCACGCAAGAACCTCGGGCGCCTCTTGCAGGCTTACGCTCTGGCAAGGCCGCAGCTGCCCGAGGCCTGGCCACTGTTGGTCGTGGGACCGAGCGGGTGGGGGCCATCGCCCGGGGCAGGCGGGCCGACCGCCGGTGTCATCTTTGCCGGCGCCGTCGAAGGCGGGGTGCTGGCCGCGATCTACCAAGGAGCCCGCTGCTGTGCCTACGTCCCGATCGTCGAGGGCTTTGGCCTGCCCGTAGTCGAGTCGATGGCACAGGGGACCCCGGTCGTCTCCAGCCCGGTCCCCAGCTCAGGTGGCGCTTCGCTCGAGGTCGACCCGACCGACGTGTCGTCGATCGCCGAGGGCCTCGTGGCCGCGGCCGGCGACGAGGTGACGCGGGCGGGCCTTGTCTCGAGTGGGCTGGCGCGTGCCGCCACACTTCGATGGGTCGAGACCGCGCGTGCCCACGTGGCGATCTGGGAGCGGGTCGTCACCGAGGGGCAGGGTGGGCGATGACGGCCTGGCCTGGCAACGGCGCGCTCGCGGTCGCGCTGGATGTGAGCGCCGTGCCCGAGCAACCGGTGGGAGCCGGCCATTATGTCGTCGAGCTGGCCAGGGCCCTTGCCAGTCGTGCCGATTGCCGGCTCACGCTGCTGGCCCGGCGTGACGACGGCGCCAGGTGGGCCCTGACAGCACCGGGGGAGCGGGTCGTCGCGGTCGCTCCTGTCCGCCGCCTGACGCGCCTGTTGTACGAGCAGGCCCGTCTCGGCTCTGTGGTGGCAGGCTTGGACTCGCCGCCGGTGAAAGTGCACCACGGTCCCCACTACAGCATGCCCCGGCGGTCCAAGGTCCCCTGTGTTGTCACGATTCACGACCTGACCTTCTTCGATCACGCGGAATGGCACGAACAGAGCAAGGTGACGTGGTTCCGCGCCGCCATGCGCTATTCGGTGAGTCACGCCGCGGCCATCATCTGCGTCAGCGAGATCACCGCCGGACGGCTCCGGGACATCCTTTCGCCGCGGTGCCCGGTGCTGGTGGTGCCTCACGGGGTCGACCGGGCTCGATTTGTGGCTGACGAACCTCGTCCCGGTGCCGACGGCGAAGTCCTGGCGCGCCTCGGTCTTCGTCGGCCATACGTGCTGCACCTTGGGACCTTGGAGCCGCGAAAGGGCATCGGCGACCTTGTCAACGCCTTCGACCAGCTCGCGGGCAGTCGAGCAGAGCTCGAGCTCGTGTTGGCCGGTGGCGCCGGCTGGAAGGCGGGGCCGGTCATGCAGTCAATCGCGACAGCGCGCTCACGCGAGAGGATCCGCCGGCTCGGTTACGTGGCCGACGCCGACATCCCAGCGCTTCTCCGCGGCGCCCGTGCAGTGGCGTACCCTTCGCTCGAGGAGGGTTTCGGCCTCCCAGCTCTCGAGGCCCTGGCGTGCGGGACGCCCCTCGTCACGACCTCGGGCACGCCCATGGCCGAAATTGCGGGCGACAGCGCCCTGCTCGTGCCACCGGGCCAGCCTCTTGCCCTCGCGGCGGCCATCGAGTCGGCGATCGCGGAGCAGCCTTCGACCGAGGGGACCCGCCGCCGTGCCGACGGGCTCGCCATAGCGGCTCACTACACCTGGGAGGCTTGTGCGGCGAGACATCTGGCGGTGTACCGCGCCGCCGCCGGAGGCTGAGAGCGACCGCGCGCCCAAGGTCCGGGGCCGACGCAGTTCTTTGGGAGACGCCCGGATCGGCAAGTAGCCTGAACGCCGTGCGCGCGTATTTGACTGGCGGAACTGGATTCGTCGGCCACTGGCTGCTACGCCACCTCGCCGACATCGGGGACGCGGCCGTCGCCCCTGGTCCCGAGATCGACATCACCGACCCCGCCGTGATCGCCTCCGACCTCAAAGCGGCGCTTCCGGACGTCGTCTACCACCTCGCCGCGCTGACCCACGTCGGTCAGTCGTGGCAGGAGCCCGCCGAGACTTTCCGGGTCAACGCGATGGGCACCCTGAACCTCCTCGAGGCCGCCGCTTCATGTGAGGTCCCGCCCGTGGTCGTGCTCGTGAGCTCAGCGGAGGTGTACGGTCCGGCGCCCGCCACCGCGACCCTCGACGAGAGTGCCGAGCTTCGTCCCGTGACGCCCTATGCGGTGAGCAAGGTGGCTGCGGAGTTCCTCGGGCTCCAGGCCTTCCTCGGACGGGGTCTGCGTGTCGTCCGAGCGAGGGCGTTCAACCATGCTGGCCCGGGCCAGGTCGACGACTTCGTGGTGTCCGCGTTGGCGCGACGGATGGTCGAAGCCGAGCTGGACGGCAGTGGGACCGTCCAAGTCGGCAACCTCGCGGCTGCTCGGGACTTCACCGACGTGCGCGACGTCGTGCGCGCCTACCGGCTGCTTGCGACCAATGGGGTTGCGGGTGAGGCCTACAACGTGTGCTCGGGCACGGCGGTCAGCATCGCCGCCCTCGCGGCGCAGATGGCCGGTCTGCTGTCCTGCGAGGTGAGGTTCGTCCAGGACCCTCAGCTTTTCCGTCCAGTCGAGGTTCCCGTGCTGGTCGGGGACGCCTCCAAGCTCGTGGCTGCCACAGGGTGGCACCCGACCATCGAGTTGGCCACGACCCTGTCGGACGTTCTCGACTACTGGCGCCAGCGTCTCGCCTGACTCAGGCGGAGAGCCCGAAGGCCCGCGTCCGGAGCTCGTCGCGCGTCTCACGGGCCTGGCGGATGACGGCCTGTGCCGGTTCGGGGAGCCGTTCCAGCACCGGCTCGAGGGTTGAGTCGACGACCCTGATCACCTGAGCGAGCGTGGCATCGAAGTCCTTGGCCCGCTTGTTCACCGCCTTGCGTGCACAGGCAAGCTCTTGCTTGCGTGCACTGGCAAGCTCCTGGCGACGAACCTGGGCCTTTTGGAACTCGAGGACGCCCAAGCCGATCGCGACGTACGCAGCCTCCTTGGCGAAGTTGGCGAGGGTCTCTGCCGCCTCGGCCAAACCCTTTCGGGTATCGGACATGTCCCGCTCCTCCTCTCGTTCACCGTTCGCAGCCGCGGCCTGCGGGGGGATGTGCCATCGAAAGCGTCCGGTGCAATTCGCTCACTAGTGTACTACAAACTGCTAACTACAGCAAGCGTAGGGCGAAGCTGCTCTTTGGGTCCTTGCCTCGCGTCCGCGGTAGCGTGACCTTGATGCCGGAGGAGCAAGCCCCACCGGTCGTCGCCGTGGTGGTCGCTTGTGACCCGGGGCCGTGGTTCGAGGAATGCCTGGAGGCGCTTGCCGTTCAGGATTACCCGAACCTCGACGTGCTCGTGGTGGACGCCGCGAGCCACGAGGAGCTGACGGCGCGTGTTGCGGCTGTGCTCCCGCGCGCCTTCATTATTCGCCAGAGCGAGAGCAGGGGATTCTCGGTGGCCGCGAACGAGGCCCTCGTGGCGGTCGAGGGAGCGTCTCATCTCCTGATCTGCCACGACGACGTGGCTCCTGCTCGTGACGCGGTTCGTTGCCTGGTCGGCGAGGCCTACCGGTCCAACGCGGGCATTGTCGGCCCGAAGCTTGTCGAGTGGGAGGCTCCTGACCACCTGGTCGAGGTCGGTATCGGCGTCGACCGCTTCGGTGTGGCCGTCGAGCGGGTGGAGCGAGGTGAGCTCGACCAGGCCCAGCACGATGAAGGCCGGGAGGTGTTCGCCGTACCGGGCGGCTGCATGTTGGTACGTGCCGACCTGTTCAGGGCGCTGGGTGGTTTCGATCCTGATATAGAGCTCTTCGGCGAGGATGTGGACCTGTGCTGGCGGGCCCAAGTGGCCGGAGCGCGGGTTGTCGTCGCGCCGTCGGCTCGCGTCCGGCACCTGGAGGGGGCGCGATCTGGGTCGAGGACTGTCGGCGACGTTGCGATGTGGCGTCGCCGGCACGAGCTGCGGGCGGTGCTCAAGAACTACGACCGCCCACGTCGCCTGTTTGTCGTTCTCGACCTCGCGGCTGGGTCGATCGCAGAAGTGTCGATCGCGCTCTTCAGGGGTGAGCGTGCACGGGCCAAGCGCGTCGGGGACGCATGGTGGTGGAACTGGCGTCACCGCCGGACTCTCAAGAGGGCTCGCAAGGCGCTTGCGCGTGTGCGTCAGCGGCCCGACCGCATCGTCGCGGGGATGTTGAACCGCGGCGACCGGCGTTCGGCTCTGGAAGCAGGCCCGGTCAACCCGTCCGACCCGGTCTCGTTGGTCGGCTCGGCCGCAACAACGCTCGAGAGGCGTTCCGGGGTGGATGAAGCCCTCGAAACTGCGCGGATCGCTTCGAGCCGGGACAGGACTGTCACCCCACCCAGCACAGGCTGGGCTGTGGTGGCCCTGATCGTCGTGGTCCTGTTCGGCGTCCGCAACTTGTTGGCGGGTCATCTGCCTTTGGTGGGCCAGCTCTTGCCTTTCCCGCCGGCACCCACGCTGCTGCGTGAGTTCTTCGGCGGTTGGCAGGACGCCGGCTGGCAGACCACTGGGCCGGCATCTCCCGGTTTCGGCCTGGTCGGCCTCGCAGGAGCGGTGCTGCTCGGCAGCACCGCGCAGGTAGAGAAGCTGCTTGTTCTCGGTCCCGTCCTCGTCGGTGCCATCGGGATGCACCGACTCCTCCGGCCCCTCGGTTCGAGCCGTGCCCGGCTTGCGGGCATGATCGGTTATCTCGGTATTCCGCTCGTGTGGAATGGCATCGCCGCAGGTGACCTGCAGGCGCTGGTGACCTTTGCCGGGATGCCGTTCGTGATGTCGCGCTTGTGTCGCGCAAGCCGGTTGGAGCCGTTCTCGTCCCCTCAGGACCCGGGCGGCCGGCACGCTCTGGTGGCCGAGGTCGTCCCGTTCGGCCTGCTTCTCGCCTTCATGGCGGCACTGGCACCCCCGTCGCTGGTGGCCGTAGTGGCTCTGTCGCTGGCGATCGTGCTCGGCGCGGCGGTCGCGGGCCAGCTCAGCGCGGTAGGTCGTAGCCTCGTCGTCACGCTGGGGGCGCTGGGCGTCGCCTTCTTGTGCTGCTTGCCATGGTCGCTCACTTTCTTCCAGGCCGGCGCGAGATGGAGCGTCCTCTCGGGCGCAGTGGGTTCGCGCGCGGCAGCGGGTGGCGTGTTACGGCTGCTTCGCTTCGACGTAGGCCCCGTGGGTGCGGGCTGGCTCGTGTGGGGGATCCCACTCGGTGCAGGCTTCGTCCTGTTCGTGGCGCGCGATGTGCGACTCGACTGGGCGACGCGATGGTGGGTCGCGGCTGTCGCCACGGTGGCGGTGGCGTACGCAGGCGCGGTGGGCTGGCTCGGTGCCGGTGGTGGTGCGACGCTGGTCCTGCTGGCCCCGGCTGCCTGCTGTCTTTCGGGCGCGGTCGGGCTCGGCGTGGCCGCTTTCGAGGTCGACCTTGCGAGAAGTCGCTTCGGATGGCGTCAGAATCTCAGTGCCGGAGCTGCTCTGTGCCTTGTCGTCGGGCTGTTGCCGACGTTGGTCTCATCAGTCGACGGTCGTTCGTCGCTCCCTTCTGTCGGCTATGGGTCGCTCCTCAGCTGGAGCCCGCCGGCCGCGGCGGCCAAGGGTTATGACGTGCTCTGGCTGGGTGATCCAGCCAGCGTGCCGCCGCCCGCCTGGCAGATACGGCCTGGGCTCGCGTTCGCGGTCAGCACGGGCCTGTTGCCGGACGGCCGGCGCCTTTGGCCTAGCGCCGACCCAGGCGTCGGTGCCGCGGTCGAGACGGACCTGACTCGCGCCGAGGCCGGGCTCACGGTCCGGCTCGGCGCTGAACTGGCACGAGCCGGCATCCTTTACGTGATTGTGCCCGGCGGGGTCGCTCCGGACCTGCCTGGTGTCCAGGTCCCGCCCGCGGATCCCCCTCCGCCGAGCCTCGTGCAGGCGCTCCAGGCGCAGGGCGATCTTCGCCAGCTTCCGACCGAAGGCGGTGTGATCGCGTTCCAGGACGCGGCGTGGACGGCCGCCGACAGCCCGGCGGCCAACTCTGTCGTGGGGCTTGTGACCGCGGGCCACGAGACTCCGGCGTGGCTGAGAGAGATCGGTGTCGGCACCGGTCTGCTCGTCGTGGTCCTTGCGATCGCCGAAGGCGTCGCCCGTCGCCGAAGGCGTCGTCGTCTGGGCCGGGCAGTTACGGCTCCACCGGGCGACGGCGAGCCGGCCTCCGAGCCGACCCCGGAGCCGGCTTCGAGCGCGCTGCCATGAGCAAGGTCGCCGGCCGTCGCAAGCTCTCTTCCTGGGTGACGGGGCACCCGAGGCGTCGCGCCCTCCTCGGCGTCGCATTCGGGCTCTCGGTGTTCCTGGTCGTCAACGCTTTGGTACGCGCGCCCGCGGGGCAAGCCGCCGGCGCGTTCGTGGGACCGCTACCGCTACCGGTCGTGCAGATGAGCAGGCCAGGCGCTTGGCACTGTCCCGGCCCGTTGCCCGTGGGCGTGGGAAAGGAACGCTCGCGTATCTCGATTGTGAACAGCGGGACCTCGGCGGTCAGCCTCGTCGTGGTGGTGTCGCGAACGGGGCTCCCGAGAGTAGGGTTCTCGAGCGGGGCGTCGACCTCGACGACCCGGATCACGGTCGACGGCGAGTCACAGACAGTCCTGGCGCTGACCACACGCGGTCCGGCGGGACTCGCGGCCGTCTCGATCGAGACGGACGGTGGTGGGATCGGCGTCGCCGAATCGATCGTCGGCGGGTCGGTCTTCGGGGCCCCGATCGTGCTCGCGTCCCCGTGCTCTCTGGCTGCGGGCGCTCAAGGCTATGTGCCGGCCGGCAGCACCTACGGCGATTCGGATGTCCAGCTTTCGCTCTACGACCCCGGCGCCACTGCCGCCGTGGTGAACGTGAGCGTCTCGACCGGGACCGCCCTGACATCACCCCCGGCCTTCCAGGGGGTGGTCGTCCCGGCCACCGGCCTCGTCGTCCTCAACCTTCGCCGTTGGGTCTTCCAACAAAGTCCTCTGGCGGTCACCGCCACGGCCGTGAGCGGTGATGTCGTCGTCGGAGCGCTCGAGTTGAGCTCGGAGACTGCCGCGATCGCGTCAAGATCCGCAGCGGGGCACGGAGTCACCCACCTTCGCGTTATCGGCAGCTCATTGTTGGTCGGGCCTGATCGCGGGCTCGGCCGGTGGGCATTCCCGGCCCTGCAGTCGTCCAGAGGGGTGGCGAGCACGTTCTCGGTTTACAACCCGGGTAGGAGACCGGTTCTGGTGAGTGTCGCTCCGCCGGGCCGGGCAGGGATCGTCGCTGCGCTCACCGAAGATGTCCCGGCCGGAGGCATTGTCGACTTTGCGACGCCGGTCACGGGCAGGAGTGGCTTCGGGACGGGCTCTGTCGTCGTCTCCGCCCAAGAGGGCAAGCCCATCGTCGTTGCCCGCCTCACGACCAGGTACAGCACTCGCGTGCTCGAGGCGATCGACGCGACGCCGGGAACCGCAGGTCCCCGCGACGAATGGCTGCTGCCCGGAGGGTCCCGCACGTCGCAGGTCAAGGACGTGGTGACGCTTGACAACCCCGGGCCCGACGGCGCAACGGTCGACTTCTTCGAGTTGACCAGTCGTGGGGGCACGCCGGCCCTGCTTGAAGAGGTCAGCCTGCCCGCCGGATCGGATGTGGGGATCAACCTCGGCTTGGTCTTGAAGGATGCCCCCTCGTTCGCCCTCCGGGTCGTGGCGAGTGGGCCGATCCTCGTCGAGCAGCAGCTGACGCCCCATAGCGGGCTGACGACGGCCGCAGGAGGGATTCCCGTCCAGCCCTGAGCACCAAACGCGCCGACCAGCACCGCGGCGGTCCACCGGGGCCGGCGGGCTGTTCGCGGATGAGCGCAGCTCAGATTTCGGTCGGAGCGATCCCGGTCGAAGACAGACGAGGCGTCGTCGGTGCCATGACCGTTCCGGAGAGCGAAGGGGCGTACCGCTCCGTGACGAGCTTTTCCTCCCCCTCATCCCCGCCGTGCACAGGCTTGCCATAGGCGGTGTCGACGAGCCGGCCGATCTCGGCGCCGTCGACTTTCTCGAACTCCAGCAAGGCGTGTGCCACCGCTTCCAGACCTGCCCTGTGCTCGCGGAGCACGGCGGTGGCCCGAGCCTCCTGCTCCCGCAGGATCCTGGCGACTTCCTCGTCGACAACCCGACTCGTGTCCTCGGAGTAGTCACGCGTGTGCATGAGGTCCTCCCCGAGGAAGACCATGCCCTGCGAGCCCCAGGCCATCGGCCCCACGCGCTCTGACATGCCCCACTCACGGACCATCTTGCGTGCCAGCTCGGTGTTGCGCTGGAGGTCGTCGCTCGCCCCGGTGGAAAGGTCGCCGTAGACCAGCATCTCGGCCACGCGCCCGCCCATCCGCACCACGAGAGCATCCTCGATGTACTCGCGGGGATAGATGTGCCTCTCCTCGGTCGGCAGCTGCTGAGTGACTCCCAGGGCGAGGCCGGTCGGGATGATGCTCACCTTGAGCAGGGGGTCGGCGTGGGTCAGCACGTACGCGAGGACCGCGTGACCGCCTTCGTGGTATGCGACCCGTGCCTTCTCGAGATCGGAGAGCACCATGCTGTCGCGGGGCTGGCCCATGAGGATCCGGTCTCGTGCGGCGTCGAAGTCACGCATCTCGATGAACTGGCTCCCACGCCTGACTGCGTGCAGAGCGGCCTCGTTGACGAGATTGGCCAGGTCGGCCCCGGACATCCCCGGAGTACCGCGGGCGATGATCGACAGGTCCAGGTCGGGGCCCATCCGCTTGTCCTTGCAGTGCACCTGCAGGATCGGCAGGCGCTCGTCGAGGTCGGGCAGCGGGACGACGATCTGACGGTCGAAACGGCCCGGCCTGAGCAGAGCAGGGTCGAGGATGTCGGGCCGGTTGGTCGCGGCCATGACGACGATGCCTTCGGCGACGTCGAAACCGTCCATTTCGTTGAGCATCTGGTTGAGGGTCTGCTCGCGCTCGTCGTGGCCTCCGCCGAGCCCGGCGCCGCGCTTGCGCCCGATCGAGTCGATCTCGTCGACGAAGATGATCGCCGGGGCCTGCTTGCGCGCGGTCTGGAAGAGGTCGCGCACACGGCTCGCCCCGACTCCGACGAACATCTCCATGAAGTCCGATCCGCTCACAGAGAGAAAAGGCACGCCGGCCTCGCCGGCAACGGCGCGCGCCAGCAGCGTCTTGCCGGTGCCCGGGGGGCCGACAAGAAGCACGCCTTTTGGCACCCGCGCGCCGATCTCCTTGAACCGGCCGGGAGACTTGAGGAAGTCGACGACTTCGCTGATCTCCTGTTTGACCCCCTGGTAGCCGGCGACGTCATCGAAGGTCGTGCGTGGGCGTTCGGCCGTGTAGACCTTGGCTCGGGAGCGCCCGATCGACATGATCCCGGACATCTGGCCCTGGGCCCGGCGGCTCATCCAGACGAAGAACCCGATGATCAAGGCGACGGGAAGCAGGTAGATGAGGAGCTCGTCGAGCGCGTTCGAGCTGGGAGACGAGAAGGTGTACTTGATCTTCGCCGCGGTCAACCGGGCGTAGAACGAGTCGGGGAGCTGGCTCGGACCTGTGCTCGTGTAGCTCGTTCCGTTGGCGAGAGTGCCGGTGATGGCGCCGGTGGTGTTGTTGAAGTTGGCCGTCTTGATCTGATGAGCCGTGAGATCTTGTTGGAACTGGGAGAAGTCGATCGCCTTGGAGCTGGTGCGATTGAACATGCCCGAGCCGATGAACAGGACGATAAGGACGACCGCGATACCGGCGATCGCCCAACGCCAGACCTGCTCGGAACCTGAGGGACTGCCCGGGCCGGCCCTTCCCGGTCCGCTGCCGGGGCGCATGTCTTGAGGCTGACGGCTCACAGCGACCATCGTAGGCGGCACAGGCACGATGTCGGTTCGCGGGCGGATCTACACAGCGTTCCCGGCCGGCGTTGGTGGAGCGGTTCAGGGCAAGTCTCGCCTTGGGCTTGACCGGCATCGCTGCGGCCGACGACGCTCGCATCGTGAAGAGTCGCCGCGGGCGTGCCAAGCTGGCCGTCACGACCGTGCCCGAGCCCGACCAGCCCGCACCGGCTCGCGCCCCGATCGGGAATCCATTCGGCTTGCCAGAAGCGATGTTCGGAGCTGTGGCGGGCTTTGTGCTCGCGTTCTTGGCCGTGTCTGTTTACGTGGGCTTGTCACCGCACCCGCGGCACCCGAGCCAGTACGGCGAGGATGTGGTCAGCCTGATCGCGCTCTGGGTGGGCTTGACCGGAGCGGTCGTCGCCGCGACGCGTATCGCAGCGCGCGACCACATGAGCGACCGCGCCGGCCAACCCGAGCCCGCCGGCCGTCCGGAGTTCGCAGGCCGTCCGGACCGCAAGGGCACGGGGAGCGTTGCTCAGGACTACGGGCTGACGCTGCGGCCCTGGCCGGACATCCCTCTCGGGATCGTCGCCGGAGTGGCTTCCCAGTACCTGCTCGTTCCCGTGGTCGAGGCGCCGCTGCTTCCTTTTGTCCACCACCTCTACAGCCGGCTCGGCCACCCGGCCCAGAGCCTCACGGGCGACGCGTTCGGGACCGGCCTGGTGGTGCTGGCCGTGCTCGTGTGTGTCGGCAGCCCCGTCGTCGAGGAGCTGTTCTTTCGCGGCCTGCTCCTGCGCTCGCTCCTGGGCAGCTTCGACAAGAGCGGGCCACGCCTCGGGCCTGCCCTCTCGATCGTGGTGACCGCGCTGGTCTTCGCTCTCGTGCACTTCGAGGCGCTGCAGTTCCTCGGACTGGCGGGCTTCGGCATCGTGCTGGGCCTGCTCGCCTGGCGCACCGGGAGGCTCGGCTCCTCGATTGTCGCTCACATGGCGTTCAACACCGTGACCATCATTGCCATCGTGGTCGCCAGATGAGTCCCGGCTAGGCTCGCCTCGCCATGTCCCCTGTGCCCGCTCCACCTCCCGAACCTTCCTTCGAGGACATTTTCAAGGCCTACGACATCCGGGGCACAGTCCCCGACGAGCTCAACGCCCGCATCGCCCACGCGGTCGGCGTCGGTTTCGGCAGGTTCGTGCTCGCCCAACAGGCGGCCGAAAAGCGAGTCGTGGTAGCACGCGACATCCGTAAGTCGGGCGTCGAGCTCAGCCGCGCTTTCAGCGCGGGCCTGCTCTCGGTCGGTCTCGGCGTGGTCGACATCGGGCTGGCCTCGACCGACCTGCTCTATTTCGCGTCCGGCAAGCTCGACCTCGCAGGGGCGATGCTCACGGCGTCGCACAACCCGCCCGCTTACAACGGGATCAAGCTCTGTCTCGCCGGGGCTCGTCCGATCGGCCGGGACTCCGGTCTCGCAGAGGTCCAGCGCGTGGCCACCGAGGCGTTCCCCACGGCGCCGGCCGACGGCGGTGTCGCCGAAGTCGGCGACGACGTCCGCATCGAGCACGTCGCGCTGCTCAAGGAGTTCGCGGCCCATGTGCGTTCGTTCGTCCACCTCGAGAAACTGAAGCCTTTGAAGGTGATCGCCGACACGGCCAACGGCATGGGCGGCCTCATCGCCCCGGAGGTCTTCAAAGGCCTCCCGTTCCAGCTCGAGATCCTCTATCCGGAGCTGGACGGTTCGTTCCCGAACCATCCCGCCGATCCGATCCAGATGGAGAACCTTGCCGATCTGCGCTCGCGGATACTGCTCGACCGAAGCGACGTCGGCCTGGCCTTTGACGGCGACGCGGACCGCGTGTTCCTCGTCGACGAGAAGGCAGAGCCGATCTCGGGATCGACGACGACCGCGATCGTCAGTGCGGCCATGCTCGAGAGCCATCCCGGCTCGACGATCCTCTACAACCTCATCTGCTCGCGCTCTGTGCCCGAGATCATCAGCGAACGCGGCGGTGTCCCGATGCGGACTCGCGTGGGCCACTCGTTCATCAAGGCCATCATGGCCGAGACCGGCGCGGTCTTCGGCGGCGAGCACTCGGGTCACTACTACTTCCGGGACAACTACCGCGTGGACTCCGGGATCATCGCGGCACTCGTCGTGCTCGAGGCCCTCTCCAAGGCAGGAGTCCCGCTGTCCGAGCTCCGGATCCCTTTCGAGCGCTACTGCGACTCGGGGGAGATCAACACCGAGGTGCCCGACCCAGTGGGACTCGTGGGCGAGGTGGCCGAGCACTACCGGGCACAAGGCGCGGGGATCGACGAGCTCGACGGGGTCACAGTGGACCTCGGTGACTGGTGGTTCAACCTGCGTCCTTCGAACACCGAGCCGCTCCTGCGGCTCAACCTGGAAGCGAAGAGCGTGCCCGAACGCGACCAACACCGCGATGAGGTGCTCGGCCTCATCCACCGGCTTGCAGAGAGCCGGACGTCATGACCACAGTGGGCATGATCACGAAAGGTGCCCAGAATGCCACTCGACCCGCTACTTCTCGCTCTCCTCGCCTGTCCTGAGGACAAAGGGCCCCTGCTGTACTTCGCCGACGAGCAGACGCTTTACAATCCCCGTCTCCGCCGGAAGTACCGCATTGTCGACGGGATCCCTGTGATGCTCGTCGACGAATCCGAGACGGTCGGCGAAGACGAGCACGAGCGCCTTTTGGCCAAGGCCGCGGCCGAGGGGATAACAGCGAACTTCCCCACGGGCGAGAGCGGCGGTGCTGCCCCATCCTAGTGAGCCGGGTCTCGCCTGACGGCATGGACATCATCAGGGCGGCAGGCGCCTGGATAGGGCACGTCAAATGACGGGCGCACGCACCAGCGGGGACATCGCGGACCCGAGTCTCGCGAGCCTCGGGCGCCAGAGGATCGCCTGGGCGGACGGCGACATGCCCGTGCTGAGATCGATCCGGGAGAGGTTCGAGCGTGAGCGGCCACTGGACGGGCTCGTCGTTGGTGCGTGCCTGCACGTGACGACCGAGACCGCGATTCTCCTGAAGACCCTGAAGGCCGGTGGGGCGACAGTGCTCGCCTGCGCGTCAAATCCTCTTTCGATCCAGGACGACGTGGCCGCGTGCCTCGTCGTGGACGAGGCCATCGCGACCTTCGCGGTCAAAGGCGAGAGTCACGAGCGTTACTACAGCCACATCGACTCAGTGCTCGACGGCCATCCGCTCCTGACCATGGACGATGGCTGCGACCTGGTCTCACGCCTCCACCAGCTCCGCCCGCACCAGCTCGGGGAGGTGATCGGAGGTACCGAGGACACCACGACCGGTGTGATCCGCCTCCGGGCGATGGAGGCGGCCGGGGTACTGCGCTACCCGATCGTCGCGGTGAACGACGCAGAGACCAAGCGTCTGTTCGACAACCGCTACGGGACGGGCCAGTCCACGCTCGACGGCATCATCCGCGCCACGAACATCCTGGTCGCGGGCAAGCGTTTCGTCGTCGCCGGTTACGGCTCTTGCGGCAAGGGCGTGGCAGCCCGGGCGCGGGGACTGGGCGCGCTCGTCACCGTCACCGAGATCGACCCTTTGCGCGCCTTGGAAGCGGTCATGGACGGTTTCCGGGTCCAGCCGATGGTGGTGGCCGCTCAGGAGGGCGAAGTATTCGTGACCGTCACGGGCAACACCCAAGTGCTGCGGGCCGAGCACTTCGCCGAGATGCGCGACGGTGCGATCGTGGCGAACGCTGGTCACTTCGATGTCGAGATCGACCTGGCACAGCTCGAGTCGATGGCCGTAAGCCGGCGGCGGACCACGCGGCCGATGGTCGAGGAGTTCACCGTGAAGTTGCCTGGCGGCGCGCCCCGGCGAATCCTGCTCCTGGCCGAAGGCCGCTTGGTGAACCTGAGCGCGGCCGAGGGACATCCCGCCGCGGTGATGGACATCTCGTTCGCCAACCATGCGCTCGCGGTCGAGTGGTTGGCTCGCGACCGCGGCAAGCTGTCCAACCGCGTTCACGGTGTGCCCGCCGACCTCGACGCCGAGATCGCGAAGCTGAAGTTGGAGACGATGGGGATCGTCATGGACGGGCCCACCGAGTCGCAGCGGGCATATCTGGCCTCCTGGACTACCGGGACCTGACGCGGTCGCCCTGTCCGAATGCCGCGGCGGGCCGGGGCGTAGACTTGCGTTGATGGGCTGCGCGGGTCTGTGGTTGCAAGTCGATGCCAGTCGCAGGCGAAACGACCCACGTAAGGCGACTCGTGGTCGCTGAGCATGGTGCGGTTTAGACGTAAGTCCTGCCTTGCGCGGCACCGGTTGGCGGTGCCGGCAGGAGAAGGGACCAACTGTGAGCTCACGTGCGAGACGGGCGACGCCAGTCGGCCGCCGGCACCGGCCACGGGACACCCTCAGCAGGCGAGTGTGGGGTCAAAGACCAGGTCAGCCGCGCGTGCCCGTCACTTCCTCAATCGTCCTCGATGGTAAAGGAGCTGCTCCATGGAGATCACGGTGCACACCCGCCATTTGGACATCCCAACCGCACTGCGCGAATCCGCGGTTGAGAAGGCACAGCATCTCGAGCGGTTCCTCGAAGGGACCCAGAAAGCCGAGATCGTGTTCTCGCGCGACCATGCCGCGCGCGACGACGGCTACGTGACCTGCGAGATCTCGGTGGTGGCCCACGGTCGGGTCGTCCGCGTGCGGTCGGGCGGTCATCTGGCGAGCACTGCACTGGAAACCGCGATCGCCAAAGAGACTCAGCGGCTCACGCGGATGCAGGACCGTCTTGTGCAACGCTCACGGCCTCGTCACGGCGTGGCGGGCCTGCGACCGACGGAGCTTGCGGACTGAAGAACCTCCCAAGCCCCGATCCGCCCCGCGCCGTGATC
This sequence comes from uncultured Acidimicrobiaceae bacterium, assembly GCA_963807575.1. Classification (GTDB taxonomy): domain Bacteria; phylum Actinomycetota; class Acidimicrobiia; order Acidimicrobiales; family Bog-793; genus Fen-455. The sequence continues at coordinate 326,550 of CAWECD010000017.1, read as the reverse complement.
GTGGGTCCCACCGGCAGCGGCAAGACGGCGCTCGCGCTCGATCTGGCCCGGTTGGCGCCGGGGCGTTACGAGCTTGTCTCGGTGGACGCGATGGCCGTTTACCGGGACCTCGACATCGGCACTGCGAAGCCCACGCCCGCCGAGCAAGCCGTCGCACCCTGGCACCTCATCGACATCGTCGATCCTTCAGAGGAGTTCTCGGTTGCAGCCTTTCAAGCCGAGGCGCGCCGGGTGCTTTCCGGGATCGACGCTCGTGGGCACTTGGCGCTCCTCGTCGGAGGCACCGGTCTGTATCACCGGGCCGTCGTGGACGGGCTCGAGATCCCCGGTCGTTTCCCCCGCGAAGCCGCCGAGCTCGAGCAACTGGCTGATCGGCCCGGCGGTCTCGCGGAGCTGTTCGGGCGCCTCAGTGAGCTGGACCCGGTCGCGGCGAGCAGAGTCGAGCCGGGCAATCGCCGCAGGGTCGTCCGGGCGCTCGAGGTCACCCTCGGCAGCGGGCGGCCCTTCTCTTCCTTCGGGCCCGGCCTCCTCAGCTATCGGTCGACCAGCTCGACCGTCGTCGGGCTCGAGCTCGACCGCTCCGAGCTCGACCGGCGGCTTGCCGAGCGGTTCGAGGACCAGCTCGCCCGAGGGCTCCTCGACGAGGTCCGGCGTCTCTCCAACAGGCCGGCCGGGTTGTCACGCACGGCTCGCCAGGCGATCGGCTACCGGGAGCTCCTCAGCCACGTCGAGGAGGGTGTCCCCTTCGAACAGGCAAAGGCAGAGGCGGTTCACCGTCTGCGGGCCTTTGCCCGCCGGCAGGAGGCCTGGTTCAAGCGCGACCCGCGTGTGGTCTGGCTACGGGCCGATCGGATCGATCTCGTTGACGCGGTCCGTGCCCGTCTCGGCGACACCGCCACCGCCAAGGCCGTGCGACACTGATGAGCGTGCTGACGCTGGTCAAGTACCAGGGCCTCGGGAACGACTTCCTCGTCGCGCTCGACGGTCGCGGGCTTGACGCGGCTGCCCGGGTTCATGGCGATCGCACGCCAGCGGGAGCGGACCATGTCGGTGAGCTCGCGCGGGCGCTGTGCGAACGCCACACTGGCGTCGGGGCCGATGGGCTCTTGGTGCTGCGGCCCGCCGTCTCAGGTGGCGACGTCCGCATGGAGCTGCGCAACGCGGACGGGGGCCGCGCCGAGACGAGCGGCAACGGTCTGCGCTGTTTCGCCCTCGCCACGCTCGAGGCTGGGCTCGTGCCCGGCCCCGAAGTCGCTGTCGAGACCGACGCCGGTGTGCGCCGGGCCGTGCTGCGCCGCCGCGACCGGTTCGGTGCCGCCGAGATCTCGGTCGAGATGGGCCGTCTTCGCGTCCTGCCGCTGAGCCCCGTCGCCGACGTGTCGCTCCCCGGCTCGGCCGCGCTCGCCTGGCCCGCGTGGTTCGTGGATGCCGGCAATCCCCATCTCGTCCTGCTCGCGCCCTCCATGGAAGGCGTGGACATAGCGGAGGTGGGCCCGAGGCTCGAGAAGATGCGGCCCGGAGGGCAGAACGTGGAGATCGTGGTTCAAGAGCCCGGAGGCGAGCTGTCACTGGTTGTATGGGAACGCGGCGCCGGCGCCACGCTCGCCTGTGGGAGCGGGAGCGTCGCAGCTGCCGCCGCCCTGCGTGCCGCGGGGATGTCCGCTGATCGAGTGCTGGTCCACAACCCGGGCGGGACCGCCGAGGTGGTCGTTTCGGGGGACGACCCGCATGCCGTGCTGGCGACGCTCGCCGGCCCGGCCCGGCGTGTGGCCGAAATCCAGGTCGAGCCTGCCGGTCTCGGCGTCTTAGGGGCGGCCGCGTCGTGAAACTGGCAACGACCACCCTCATCGACCGGAGGTTCCGGGAGAAGATCGTGATCGTCGGGATGGTCGCGTGGCCTCGTACGGTGGAGGAGGTCGAGGCGAGCCTCGACGAGCTCGCCCTGCTCGTCGGCACAGCAGGTGCCGATGAAGCAGCCCGAGTCGTACAGCGGCGTGAGGCTGCGGACCCGGCGACATACATCGGACGGGGCAAGGCGGAGGAGCTCCGCAGGATAAGCGAGGCCGTGGATGCCGACACCGTGGTCTTCGACGACGAGCTCACTCCCGCCCAGCAGAGGAACCTCGAGAGGATCCTCGGGCGGACCGCCATCGACCGGACCGCGGTGATCCTCGACATATTCGCCCAGAATGCTCACACCCAAGAAGGCCGGGCGCAGGTGGAGCTTGCGCTCAGCAGATACCGGCTCCCGCGCCTGAGAGGCATGGGCCTCGTGCTGTCCCAGCAGGCCGGCGGGATCGGGACCAGGGGCCCAGGTGAGACACAGCTCGAGGTCGATCGCCGGCGGATCATGCGCCGCATCCGCAAGCTCGAAGTCGAGCTGCGAGATCTCGAGTCGACGCGCCGGACCCAGCGAAAGGCGCGAAAGCGCGGGGCGCTGCGCACGGTGTCGCTCGTCGGCTACACCAACGCCGGCAAGTCCACCCTGCTCAATGTCTTCACGGACGCGGGCGTGCTCGTCGAGGACAAGCTCTTCTCCACCCTCGACCCCCGGACACGGCGTCTCGACCTGCCCGGAGGCGAGTCGGTACTGTTCTCTGACACCGTCGGGTTTGTGCGCAAGCTGCCCCACCAGCTTGTGGACGCTTTTCATGCGACCCTGGAGGTCGTCGGGTCCTCCGACCTGCTCGTGCACGTCGTCGACGTCTCCGCGGCCGACCCGCCGGCGCAGATCGACGCGGTTCGTGGCGTTCTGGCGGAGATCGGGGCCGGTGAGGTTCCCGAGCTTCTGGCGTTCAACAAGGCCGACCTCGACCGGCGCAAGGCGGGGCGGCTCATGGCCGCACACCCCGGTTCGGTGGCGTGCTCGGCCCTCACCGGCCGCGGGGTGCCTGAGCTGCTCCGGGCCGTTGCGGATCAGCTTAGGATCGCGGATCGTCTCGTCGAGCTGGCGGTGCCGGTGGCACGCGGCGACGTTGTCGCGGCGATCCATCGAGAGGGAGAGGTTGTCGGCGAGCGTTACGAGGGCGAGCGCGTGCTGGTGACCGCCCGCCTCGACGAGCGTGGGGCTCGGCGTTACGCCGAGTTCGTTCTCCGATGACCGAGCCCCCGGTGCCCAGCCTGTCCGGCGAGAACGCGCAAGAGGAAGGGGCGCCTGGGGGCGCGGAGGTTGGTTTCGTGCCTCCGGTGTATCCCTACGACAAGCTGGCCGAGCTCGCCGGGCTCGCGCAGCGCCACGAGGGAGGCGCCGTCGACTTGTCGATCGGCACCCCGTGCGACCCCCCGCCCGCTCGAGTCCTCGAGGCACTCGCCGGCTCTGGGACCGAGCGCGGGTATCCCTCGTCGATCGGGTCGTTGGAGTACCGCGAGGCCGCTCTGGCGTGGATCTCGCGCAGGTTCGGGGTCGACTCCGCCGGGTTGGCCGTCGCGGCGTGCGTCGGGACCAAGGAGCTCGTTGCCGGGGTTCCCCACTGGTTGCGCCTGAGGACGCCCGTGCGCGACACGGTGCTGTGCCCGCTGCTGGCCTATCCAACCTACGAGATGGGCGCGATCCTGGCCCGGTGCCGCGCCGTGGCCGTTCCGACCCGTCCGGACGGGACCATGGAGCTGTCGTCGATCTCGCCGGAGGACGCGTCGCGGGCACTGTGCCTGTGGGTCAACAGCCCCGGAAACCCCGCGGGCCAGCTCGAGGACCTGGCGGCGGTGGCGGGCTGGGGACGCTCGCACGGCGTACCGGTGTTCTCCGACGAGTGCTACGCGGAGTTCACCTGGGCCGGGCCCGCCCGCACGATCCTCGAGCACGGACCCGAGGGCGTTGTCGCGGTCCACTCGCTGTCGAAACGGTCGAACCTCGCGGGGCTGCGGGCGGGGTTCTTCGCCGGCGACGCCGATCTTGTCGGGTACCTGTCCCGCCTGCGCCAGCATGCCGGGTTCATGGTTCCCGGGCCCGTGCAGCACGCCGGCGCGATAGCGCTCGGCGACGACTCCCATGTCGAGCACCAGAGGGAGACGTACCTCGCCCGGATGCGGCGCCTTGCCCAAGTCCTCACCGCAAGCGGTGTCGACGCCGGGATCCCCTCAGGGTCGTTCTACCTCTGGGTGGCCGCTCCCGAGGGTTTCACGCCACCTGGCGCAAGGGGCGGGCCGAACGCGGGATGGGCACTTGCGAGGTGGCTTGCCGTGCACGGTGGTGTCCTGGTTGCTCCTGGCGACACCTACGGCCCGGCGGGGGCAGGCCACGTCCGCGTGGCGCTCGTACAGCCGGATGATCGCCTCGAGCTCGTCGCCCAAAGGCTTCAGGCCACAACCATCAGCTGAGCGGCTTGGGCCCGATCAAGCAGAGGTCCCGAGCCACCACCCAGCCGACCCGATAACCTCGGGGCGATGGACGAGTTGAGCTCCGCCGTCGCGGAGCTGTGGGGGCGCCGCACGCAGCTGTCGCCCGCCGATGTCGACGCGTTCGAGGTGGTGGACGCAGCGATCGACCTCCTCGACCGCGGTGAGGCCCGGATCGCCGAGATCGACGCCGAGACCGGCGAGGTGGTTGTCCACGAATGGCTGAGGCAGGCCATCTTGCTGCTTTTCGTGCTCTCGGGCCTGAAGACCTTGGAGTATGGGCCATTCGAGTACACCGACAAGCTGGCTTTGAAGCACGGTCTGCAGGCCGCAGGGGTGCGGGCGGTTCCCGGTGCTTCAGCCCGGCGCGGCGCATTTCTGGGGCGCGGCGTCGTGCTGATGCCGAGCTATGTGAACATTGGTGCCCGCGTGGGGGCCGCGACGATGGTCGACACGTGGGCCACCGTGGGGTCATGTGCGCAGGTGGGGGAGCGGGTTCACCTCTCGGGAGGCGTCGGGATCGGTGGAGTCCTCGAGCCCCCCAACGCCCGTCCGGTCATCATCGAGGACGACGTGCTCATTGGCAGCCGGTCGGTTGTCACCCAAGGAGCGCGCGTCGGGCAGGGAGCGGTGCTTGGGGAAGGGACGCTTCTCAACCCGTCGATCCCGGTGTTTGACGCATGGTCGGGCGACGAGCTCGGGCGCGGGTACGTGCCGGCGTGGAGTGTCGCTGTCGGCGCGACGCGGCGCAGGCAGTACCCCGGCGGCGAGTTCTTCCTGCCGTGCGTGCTGGTCGTCCGCAGACTCACGCCCGGCGAGCGCCACGACAAGGCCATGCTGAACGAGATACTCCGTGAGCACGGGGCCTCGGCGTGAGCTCCCCGGGAGCCACCCTGCTCGCGCTGACAGCAGAGCTCGTCGACATCCCGTCGGTCAGCCACGACGAGGACAGGGTCGCCACCTTCGTGGCGGGCGCGCTCGGCGGCGCCGATCACCTCGCGACGACCCGAATCGGCAACAACGTCGTCTCGCGAACCTCACTCGGTCGCTCCCGCCGGCTGCTCATAGCGGGTCACCTCGACACGGTGCCGCCGAATGGCAACGAGCGTGCGGTCCTGGACGACGATCGCTGTGCGGGGCTGGGATCCGCCGACATGAAAGGCGGGGTCGCGGTGATGATCGAGCTGGCCAAGCGCGCGGTCGCACCCGTCGTCGACCTGACTTACGTCTGGTACGCCTGTGAGGAGGTCGAGCAGCGCTACTCGGGCCTGATCGAGATCGAACGCGCCCAAGCGGATCTCCTCGCCGCCGACGCGGCTGTGCTCGCCGAGCCCACCGCTGGCGTCGTCGAGGCCGGCTGTCAAGGCGTGCTGCGCATCGCCGTGCGCCTGGGTGGTGAAAGGGCGCACACGGCCAGGTCCTGGATGGGCGTGAACGCAATCCACCGCCTCGGGCTGCTCTTGGATCTCGTCGACGGGTTCGACGCGCGCATGCCCCAGCTTGACGGCTGTGAGTACCGCGAGTCCCTGCAGGCGGTCCGGGTCGATGGTGGCGTTGCGAACAACGTCGTGCCCGATGAGGTGAGACTGGTCCTGAGTCATCGTTATGCCCCTGACCGCACCAAGGACCAGGCTTTCGAAGCGATCTGCGAGCTCTTGTCACCAGTTATCGACACCGAACTGGGGGACCAGGTCGAACTCGAGGACTTCTCGTTGGCGGCGGCGCCCAACCTCGATCATCCGCTGCTCGCTGCGCTGGTCACTGCCAGCGGGAGCACGCCACGGGGCAAGCTCGGCTGGACCGACGTGAGCTTCTTCAGCTCCCGTGGGGTGCCCGCGGCAAACTTCGGCCCCGGCAATCCTCAGCTCTCCCACACTGCGGCTGAGTGGGTCGGCCGGGACGACCTCGAGCTCGTCCTGGCGAGCCTCGACAAGCTCGTCTCGAGCCAGGACTGAGCGCTGTCAGGCGGTTGGCGAACTCACAGGCGCCGTAGCACCGTGACGACCTTGCCGTAGATCACGACCTGATCGGCGGCGAGCTCGATCTCCGAGTAGGCGGGGTTCGCCGGCACGAGCACGACTTTCGTGCGCCGCTTGCGGAGCGTCTTCACAGTTGCCTCGTCTTCTCCGATGCCGGCGACGACGATGTCGCCCGACTCCGCGTCGGGCTGTCGGCGCACCACGACGAAGTCGCCGTCGAGAATGCCCGCCTCGATCATCGAATCACCGCGGACCTTCAACATGAAGAGCTCACCGGAGCCGGTGAAGTCCTGCGGTATGGGGAGAAGCTCCTCGACCGATTCCTCCGCCAGGACTCCAGTGCCGGCTGCGACATGTCCGATCAACGGCACGTGAGCGACTGGGCGCACGCGGATCGCGGCACCGGAGGACGGCTCCCAACTCACGATGATCGCTCTCGGCTTGGTCGGGTCGCGCTGAAGGTAGCCCTCGCGCTGGAGCACCTGCAGGTGGGTGTGAACCGTGGACGGTGAGGTGAGCCCTACAGCTTCACCGATCTCGCGCACCGAAGGTGGATAGCCCCGCTCGCGAATCTGCTCCGCGATGAATTCGAGGATCCTGCGCCGTTTTCCCGCCAGGGTTGCCTCGGACATTCGTGCTCCTCCCGTTCGGACCGGCGTTCCGGTCTCCACCGCACAAGGGTAAGTCGCGTTGAGGCCGAATGCAAACACCCGTTCGTGAAACAGGCGTTCGTCTGGAGCTTGACAACGAACAGGCGTTCGTGATCTGATAATGGTATCGAACATACGTGCGCCGGCGTGAGCCGGGGGACGTGACAGGGCCGGCCGGATCCGGTCGGTTCCTCGAGAGGCTCGAGGAGGGGTAGTGGGAGCGCTGGCACACACCGACCGGGTAGCTTCGGGATGGCTTGACGAGACGGGGTCGCGCCGACTCGAGCGCACCCAGGCGCGCCGGAACCTGCTTGCCGAACGGCGCCGCACGAGCTGGAACGTGCTCGCACACGAGCTGGTTGCATTCCCTCCCGCGGCCGGACTGACGGTGAGCCACCCCGGACAGAGCGCCGCACGCAGGACCGAGTCCGCCAAGGCTCCGCGCGCTGTTCCCGAGAGCTCTGCCCCGACCCCACCGGCAGGCTGCAACGCCGCAGGCGTGCGTGGCGGGGCGAGTTTGAGGAGAGCTGCCACCCAGCGCGCCGAGGTGAGGCTGCCGGCGGTCAAGGGGGACCGTGCGAGCTCGAAGACAAGCGGGCGGATTGTCCCACGGTCGCGAGGGTTGCGGCGCCTCCTCCCCGGCGCTGCCACCCTCGCAGTTCTGGTGAGCGTCTGGTTCGGAGCGGGAGCGCTGTCGGCCCTTCACCGCCCCCCTTTGATGGTGCCGACTGCGGCCGTGAGGATCCCCGGGGGTTACCTGTATGTCGCCCGCCCGGGTGACACTCTGTGGTCAATCGCCTCGCAGATCCAGCCCGGCGGCGACCCGAGGCCGCTTGTCGCCGAGCTCGAGCAGCAGCTGCATGGTGCTGAGCTGGCCGTGGGTGACAGGCTCACCCTGCCCTAGCACGCTGCACGCCGGATCGGCGCTACGGTCAGTTCGTGCGCTGCCCGTGGTGTGGAGCGACCGAGGACCGTGTCGTGGACTCACGCGAGGTCGAACAGGGTGAGGCGATCCGCCGGCGTCGCGAGTGCATCTCGTGCACGCGTCGGTTCACCACCGTCGAGCGGGTGAGCCAGGCGGTGCTGTGGGTCGTCAAGCGGTCGGCCCATCGTGAGCCCTTTGACCGGCGCAAGGTGATTGCCGGCGCCCGTGCAGCCTGCAAGAACCGGCCGGTCGAGCCCGAGCAGCTGGAAGCGCTGGCCGCGGCGGTCGAGAAGACGGCTTGGTCGCTGGGACCCGAAGTTCACAGCGAGCAGGTGGGGCTCACCGTGCTCGAGGCCTTGCGGGCGCTCGACGATGTGGCGGCCGTACGTTTTGCCAGTGTCTACAAGGGCTTTGAGCAGGTCGACGACTTTGCCCGCGAGCTCGGGCTCTTGAACAAGGACGCGACACCGCAGTCCGAGCCGAGCGCGACCGATCCCGGGCGCAAAGAGCGCGGATCATTGGGCCGCGCGAACCCATGAGCGGCGCCTTGCTCGACGAGTCGCCGGCAAGTGCACTGGCGATCTACGCCCATCCCGACGACCCGGTCATCTCCTGCGGAGGCACGCTGGCGCGTTGGGCTGCCGCCGGGAGCATGGTCCATGTCGTGATCTGCACCGCAGGCGACAAGGGCGCGACCGATCCGGACCTGGACCAGGACGCCCTCGTGGCGGCGCGGGCCGTCGAGGCGGAGCGTTCCGTGGAGGTTCTCGCCGCAGAGGGCCTTCATCGCCTGGGCCATCCGGACGGAGAAATCGAGAACGACATCGCCCTGCGACGCGAATTGGTGCGGATCATCCGGGACCTGCGACCGGAGGCGATCCTGACTGCGGACCCGCTGGCGGTGTTCTTCGGCGAGCATCACTACAACCATCGGGACCATCGAGTCGTTGGGTGGGCAGCGCTTGACGCTGCTGCGCCGGCTGCGGCGTCGCCCTTGTACTTCAGGGGCGAGGGGGTGGCTCACCAGGTCAAGGCAGCCTATTTGTCGGGATCATTGCAGCCCAATGTATGGGTGGACGTCAGCTCGACCATCGACCGGAAGATCGAAGCGGTGTCCTGCCACGCCTCACAGCTCGCCGATGCCGGCGACTGGCTTGCGAGTGCGCTCCGCGACGGGGCGGAGCTTGCCGGCCAACAGGCCGGCGTCGCTTGCGCGGAGCCGTTCCGGCGAATCTGGTTGGCTCCGTGACCGAGACGCTCGACATCCTGCACGTCGACATGGACGCGTTCTTCGCTGCCGTGGAGGTCCTCGACGACCCGACGCTGCTGGGGCTCCCGGTGATCGTCGGTGGTACCGGGTCGCGCGGCGTGGTGGCATCGTGCTCCTACGAGGCAAGGGCCAACGGGGTCCGGTCCGCGATGTCGATGGTCGAGGCACGGCACCGGTGCCCTCGGGCCGTCGTGCTGTCGGGCAGACACGGTCGCTACGGCGAGGTGAGCCGCCGGCTTCACGAGATTTTCGAGGTGTTCACACCGCTGATCGAGCCGATCTCCCTGGACGAGGCCTTCCTCGACGTGTCGGGGGCTCATCGGTTGTTCGGCTCGAGCATGGAGATCGCCGAGGCAATTCGTGCCCGCGTCACAGAGGACCTGAAGCTGTCGTGCTCGGTCGGGATCGCTCGCAACAAGTTGCTGGCGAAGATGGCCTCGAGAGCCGCCAAGCCGATCGCGTCTGCGAGCGGGCCGGTTGCCGGGCCCGGCATTGTCGTGGTGTCACCCGAGGACGAGCTGGCCTTCCTTCACCCCAGGCCCGTCTCGGACCTGTGGGGCGTGGGTCCCCGGACGGCCGAACGGCTCGCCCGTTATGGGATCGCCACGATCGGCGATCTCGCCAAGATCGACCCGGCGCACCTCGCCCGGCTTGTCGGTCGCGCGGCAGGGACCCAGCTCCACGAGCTCGCGTGGGCCAGGGACGATCGGCCGGTGGTCATGGGCCGGCCGGCGAAGTCCGTCGGCCATGAGGAGACCTTCGCCGTCGATGTGCATGATCCCGAGCAGCTCCGTCTCGAGGTCGCACGCATGGCTGACGCGGTGAGCAGTCGGCTTCGTTCGTCGGGCCTCGTGGGCCGGACGGTGACCGTGAAGCTGCGCTATGGCGATTTCACCACGATCACGCGATCGCACTCGCTGCACCGGCCGGTCGCCTCCTCGGCCGAGCTCGTGAAGATTGCCGCGGCACTCTTGTCGGGTGCCGACGTCCATGAGGGCGTGCGCCTGCTGGGCGTGAGTGTTTCGTCGCTCGAAGCGCGAGCCGACGGGTCCGGGGAGCAGCTCGCGCTCTGGGATCCCGCAAGGCCGGCCGACAGCCAGGTGCACGCTGCCTCGGCGGCCCGCTCGGACCTCGACGCCGTCGTCGACGCGATCCGGGAGCGCTACGGGGTCGCCTCGGTGGGCCCCGCGGCCCTGGTCGGCGTTTCGGGACTACGGGTCAAGCAGCTCGGGGACTCTCAGTGGGGACCGGCGAAGTGACCAGTTGGCACGCGGGTTGGAATGGGATCGCCGAAGGAGCGTTCAAGAGAGAGAAGGCCGGAATTAAGGGCGGAGCAGTGCGCGCGCCGTTGTCGGGTCCTTACCCGTGTGGGATGATTGAATTGGTGCAGCAAGAGTCGCTGTCCGAGAGGGGGTGACGATGCCGCTTTCCGAAGAGGAGCAGAGAATCCTCCACGAAATGGAGGAGAAGCTGTACGAGCACGATCGAGCTTTTGCCGATCGTGTCAGCACGAAGTCGCAAAATCGCCCACAGACCCGCTCTGGCCGGGGATGGGTCGTTGCCTTCATCGCCGGCTTCGTGCTGCTGCTGGTCAGCTTCGGCACATCGGTGCTGCTCGGCAGCCTCGGGTTCCTGATCATGCTCGCGGCCACGGTGGCCTTTGTCCATCAGGCCAGACACGCGGACTCGCCAGGTTTTGGTGGTCTCAAGGGGTCACGGCGCTCGGGCGTGGGTGACGAATGGTCCGATATGCGCCGCCGCCTGCGGTCCCGCTTCGGGAACCGAAGCTGAGCTGTTTGCCCGGCGCTTGAGCGGCGCTCTGCCGTCTCGCAGCGGCCCGCGTGCCAGCGGCGGTGCCGCAGGACTGCCGGGTGGGCGTGCCTGGTGGGTCGAGGCTGCTTCGGCACTGGCGCGTAGGCCTTCGTTGTGGTGGACCGCGGCCGTCGCGTCTATCGCCCTGGCACCGCGCGGCTGGTGGCACCGCTGGCCGCCGGCCCCTCTGCCGTCGCCGGGGTGGATGGCTTTCCGAATGGAGACCGCCTACGGAGACGCGAGCGCACGCCCTGGGCCCGAGGACGTAGTCGCCTGGCTCGACTGGTGCCGGACGTCACGACGCCGCGTGTGGTTGAGGTAGCCTCCGGCCTGATGTCTCACCCGGGACTCCAAGAAGGCTGAGATGATCGGCCGCGCGCTCGTATTGAACGCTTCTTTCGAGCCGCTCTCGGTTGTCGCCTCACGACGGGCTCTCGTCCTCGTGCTGGCTGACAAGGCCGTTCTCGTGCATGGCACCGGCCACGACATCCACTCTGCCAAGGCCAGGTTTCCCGAGCCGTCCATCGTCCGGCTCGTCAACTATGTGCGGGTGCCACACCAGGCCCGCGTCGCGGTCACCCGCCGTTCGGTGTTCGTTCGTGATGATCACCGCTGTCAGTACTGTGGCGCGCAGGCGGAGAACATCGATCACGTCGTTCCCCGCAGTCGGGGTGGGACGCACAGCTGGGACAACGTCGTGGCGTGTTGCAGGCGCTGCAACAGCCGCAAAGAGGACAGGCTGCTTGACGAAGCGGGTTTCCGCCTCGCGAAGATGCCGCGAGCACCCCGATCCCGGCTCTGGCTGCTCGCCGCAAGCGGTGAGGTCCTTGACGAATGGGCTCCTTACGTCGAGCCCGTGCTCGGCCGCGCCGTCGGGCTCTGACCACGGCTCCGGGCTCCGGTCACCGTCGGGCCTGGCGCGTCCTCGAACGCCACACCACGCCTGCGGCCCTCCACGCCGACGTGCCGGACCCGTTGGGCGAGCGTCTGGCCTGCATCTGCGTCCCTCTCGGCCAGGCCGTCGTGATAGGGAGCGCGCAACCGGCGTCCGACTTCGACGAAGCGAGGCTTGCGGCCGCGGGGATCGACCTGGTTCGCCGGCGCAGCGGAGGCGGTGCGGTCCTCGTCGCACCAGGCATGCAGGTGTGGCTGGACGTCTTTGTGCCCAAAGAGGACGAATTGGCCCACACAGATGTCGGAAAGTCGTTCCACTGGCTGGGCGATGCCTTTGCGGCAGCGATCGCAGGCGTGCTCGGCAAGTCCGTCGAGCAGGCGGCGCTCGAGGTGAATCACGGGCCGAGGCAGGCCACAGGCTGGTCCGCAACGCTGTGTTACACAGGACTCGGTGCCGGCGAGGTGACGGTGGCGGGACGCAAGGTCGTCGGGATGTCGCAGCGTAGGGAGCGCTCGGGCGCGTGGATCCACTCGATGGCGCTCTTGAGTGATCGAGCCGGCGACCTGGCCGACCTGCTGGCCGGTTCCGAACAACGTCGCTCGGCCGCGCGAGCAGAGCTCGAGTGCGCCGGGCTTCGCGACGCGGCGCATCTGGTCGGTCCCCTGTCCGAGGAGATTCTGGACCGCCTGCCCTAGTACAGCGTTCTTGCGGGGGCGCGTGCCGCGCCAGGGCAGACTCCCGGTCTGTTTTCACCTTGTGCGCCCCTGTTTGTAAGCGCCGTGGGGCAGTCCCGTCGGTTCCCGATGCGCAAGAGGGTCCTGGCGCGACCCGAGTGGGGTGAGAGCAACGAGCATTGTTGACTAGTGGGGGTAAATGACCATAGAGTGGCGTGAAGTGGGGGCCCGGGGAGGGCGTGCTCCATGACAGTGGGAACGAAGGCTGCTTTGACGCCAAGCTTCAAGTTCGTCGGGAACTTCCCCCGCTCGCTCGACGCCAAGGGTCGAGTGATCCTGCCTTCGCGTATGCGCGCCCACTTTCAAGAGCACGGCTACCTGACGCCGGGGGCGGACGGTTGCCTGGCACTGTGGCCCGAAGAGGAGTTCGAGCTCGAGGCCGAGCGGCAGCACGCAAAGGATGCTCAGGGTGCCGAGGCGCGCAATGACCTGCGCGACTGGGCATCGCTGGTGACGCGGGTCGAGTTCGATCGGCAGAACCGGATGCCGGTGCCGTCTGAGCTCCGCGCTCTCGCCAAGCTCGAACAGGAAGTCCTGTTCGTCGGCGTGCTGGACCGGGTCGAGCTCTGGTCGCCCGCAAGCTGGTCGGCACGCCGTGCCGAGCCGGCAGGGGTGCCCGCGGCCGGAAAGGCCGGGTCGTGAGCCATGGCGGGCCCGTCGCACCAGAGCGGTCCCGACGTCCTCAATCATCGTTTTGTTGCTCCTGGGTTGCCTGCAGCCCCTCGGCTGAAGTGCCGGATGGCGTCACAACCCTCTCCGCCCTGCCTCATCCTCACTTTGAGGGATGCCCTTCTCTCGAGCTGGTCGGGGGGCTGCAGATGACCCAGGAGTTCCAGCACACGCCGGTCATGGTCAACGAGGTCCTGTCGTTGTTCGAGCCCATCCCCGCGGGCGTCGTGGTTGACGCGACGGTAGGTGGGGGTGGCCATGCGGAGGCGTTGTTGGGCGCATTGCCTGACCACGAGCTGGTCGGGCTCGACACTGACGACGCCGCCGTGGCCGAGTCCACCCAGCGTCTGGGCGCGTTCGGGGATCGGGCGCGGGTGGTGAAAGCTCGCTTTGACGAACTGCCGGTTGTGGTGCGAACCTGGGCGCCGGGGCGTCCCGTCGCAGGTGTCCTGTTCGACCTCGGTGTGAGCTCACCACAGCTGGACCGGCCCGAGCGGGGTTTCTCGTACCGCTTCGACGGCCCTTTGGACATGCGGATGGACCGTTCCCGCGGCGCCACGGCCGCAGATCTGGTGAACGGCCTCAGCGTCGCGGAGCTGACCAGGCTGTTCGCTGACAACGGCGAAGGCCGTTTTGCGCGTCGTCTTGCCGAAGGCATCGTCGCCAACCGGCCGATCGAGACGACCTCCCGACTTGTCCAGGTCATCGACCGCTCGCTTCCCGGTGTCGCCCGGAAGCGGGCGGGTCACCCGGCCAAGCGGGTATTTCAGGCATTGCGCATCGAAGTCAACGAGGAGCTCGAAGTTCTGGCTGCAGGGCTCGAGAGCGCGCTCGACATGCTGAGCCCTGGGGGCCGCTGCGTCGTCCTGTCGTACCACTCGGGAGAGGACCGGCTCGTCAAGCAATGCTTCATGCGCGCCGCGAGCGGCGGATGCGTCTGTCCCGCGGACCTGCCGTGCGTATGTGGCGCGGTGGGGACCGTCCGCGTCCTCACGCGCGGCGCTCGCAAGCCGAGCGCCGCCGAGACGGCACGTAACCCGCGTGCGGCAAGTGCCAGGCTGCGGGCCGCGGAGCGGCTCTTGGAGCAGGCGGCCTGATGGCCAGCACCGCGCGTGCGATCTCAGCGGCCGCCCGGGGGCTGACGAAGCGCGAGCCGGCATCGTCACGGCCTGCCGACGCGGGCGAGGCGCGCCCCAGCCTCGATGTCGTCGATCGCCGGCGCGCGGCGTCGCGATCGAACCGCCGCCGGGCAGGCATGCTACGGGGTCTCGGCGTCATGTTCGTCGTAGGCGCACTGGCGGTTACCGCTGCCGCCCATACTTTCGTCGCATCCGATCAGCAACGAATCGACACCTTGCAGAGCCAGCTCTCACAGACCCTCGCCGAGCAACAGGACCTGCAGCTCTCGCGCGCCGAGCTCGAGTCCCCCTTGCGAGTGCTGGCCATTGCCGAGCGGCAGCTCGGGATGGTCTCACCAGAGTCGGTGTCGTACCTGCCACCGGTGGACCCCGGTCCAACTGTGTCGCAGGCAGGAGCAGAGGCGTCCAAGGCGGCCTTGGCCGCAGCCGCGGCGCAAGCTGGCGGACGGGCCAAGTCCGCCCAGAGCGACGGGCCCGGCGCCAGGACGCGAACGAGGCCTGCGCTCGCCGGTGCCCGGTCTCCCGCGACCACGACGCCGACCGGGTGAGCGAGTTGGACCCGTCCGACCGGAAGCTGAGGGCACGATCCGGCTCGCGTCCGGGTCCGCCCGCCCGTTCGAGGACGGTCGCACGAGGCCGGGGTTCGGCGAGGCCCCGGGGTTCGCTTGGGCCGCGGGGTTCGTCGGGGCCGCCGGGTTCACCGAGGCCGGCCCGTTTGCACAGGCGCGTTCTCGCCATGCTGGTCATTGCCGCGTTGGCTCTCACAGGTCTGGCGGCCCGACTGGTCCAGATCCAAGGCGTCGACGCCGTTCACTATGCCGCCTACGGTTCCCAGGAGGTCTACCAACGCGTCGCCCTGCCTGCTTTGCGTGGAGCGATCTACGACCGCAACGGGAACCTGATCGCGGCCTCGTCGCCGCGCGTCGACGTGATAGCGGACGACTATCTCGTGCCCAGACTGAAGACCGGCCTCAGCTCGCTCGCCCCGATGCTCGGGTTGTCGGTGCCGGCGCTGCGGGCCAAGCTCAGCGAGCACAACGGATATGTGCCGCTCGCATACCAGGTGACCGGAACCGTCGAACAGAAGATCGCCGGCCTCGACCTGCCCTACGTGACGTTCGCACCTGACCTGGCACGGACCGATCCGGACGGCGACCTGTTCTCTCCCGTCCTCGGCATCGTCGGCTTCAGCGGTCAGGGGCTCTCGGGGCTCGAGTACCTCGAGAACTCGCTGCTCGCCGGGTCCGCGGGCTCGGAAGTCGTGCCGACCGGTCCGAACGGCGAGGGGCTCCCGGGCTCGCCGACAGACGTTGTCGCGGCACGCCAGGGCACCAGCCTCGTGCTCAGTCTGGACGAGCCGCTTCAGTTCGAGGTCACCAAGGATCTCTCCCAACAGATCACAGCCACCCACGCCACAGGCGGCGTGGCCATCGTCGAGGACAGGCGGACCGGTGGCATCCTGGCGATGGTCGACCTCGTCGTGGGACCACATGGCGAGGTCGTCCCCTCGGACCAGAACCTGGCGGTCACCTCGGTGTACCAACCGGGTTCGGTGATGAAGCTCGTGACGATCTCGGGCGCCCTCCAATCCGGGCTGATCACCCCGAGCTCGGTCTTCACCGTGCCGTATCAGATCTCGCTCGGAGGCTGGCCCTTCTCCGACGCCGACTACCACCCGACCGAGCAGCTCACCGTCACACAGATCCTCGCCCAGTCCTCGAACATCGGCACGATCGAGATCGCCCATCTGCTTGGCCCGGATCGCCTTTCGTACTTCCTGCACGACCTGGGCTTTGGCCAGCCGTCGGGTCTCCAGTGGCCGGGCAGGACCGATGGTCTCGTCCCGAGCCCGAGCGACCCGGCCACGTGGTCGCCCTCCTCGATGGGAACGGTCCCCATCGGTACGGGAGAGGCGGTCACGCCGCTTCAGATCCTGGACGCGTACAACATGGTCGCGAACGACGGTGAGTACATCGCTCCGCGACTGGTCGATGCGACCATCTCGGCCAAGGGCGTCGAGCACGTGGTCGCGGCGCAGCCCGTAAGGCGCGCGCTCTCCCCTGAGACGGTCAGCGAGCTGCTGCCTATGCTCGAGAAGGTGACCGAGGACGGGACCGCGCTCGCGGCGCGCATCCCGGGGTATACCGTCGCCGGCAAGACCGGGACGGCACAGATCCCGAGCACCACCGGGCCCGGCTACCAGCCCGGCGCCTGGAGCGCGACCTTCGTGGGTTTCGCGCCGGCACAGAACCCCGCTCTCACGACCTT
The DNA here is from genome assembly GCA_963807575.1 of uncultured Acidimicrobiaceae bacterium. GTDB lineage: Bacteria > Actinomycetota > Acidimicrobiia > Acidimicrobiales > Bog-793 > Fen-455. The sequence goes on along the minus strand of CAWECD010000017.1, from coordinate 309,874 downwards.
TGTCATGCTCAGCCACCCTGACCTCATTTACGGGGGCCTGGCTTCGGCCCCGGTCTTTTCCGAGATCATGCGCTACGCGCTGCGTCACTTCGACGTTGCGCCCACGGGCGACCGAGGGCTCTCCTCGGCCTCGTCGGCTGTCGGTGGTCCGTGAGCGGCGCCGCAGCAGGGCATCCCGGCCCGCATGTCTCCTTGGAGGCGGTTGTCGCGCGACTGGCACCGGCAAGGATCATCGGCGACTTCGCCGGCGTCGTAGTCACCTCGGTGACCTACGACCACCGAAGCGCTGGTCCCGGTGCACTGCACTGCTGCCTGCCCGGGGACCACGTTGACGGCCACGACTTCGCTCCGGCGGCGCGACGCGCGGGCGCGGTGGCGTTCGTGTGCGAGCGCCCGCTCGAAGCCGAGGCCGCGGAAGCGGTCCAGCTGGTCGTCGGGCCGGCCGGCGCGCGTCCCGCGATGGCACTTGCGGCCTGTGCGCTTTGGAACGACCCGGCGTCGTCGCTCAGAACCGTCGGGGTGACAGGCACCAACGGCAAGACGACGACAACCTATTTCCTGCGCTCGGTGTTCGAGGCGCACGGCTGGGCGACGTCGGTGATCGGGACCCTTGGCGGGCCGCGCACGACACCGGAAGCACCCGAGCTGCAGCGTGCGCTGGCGCACGCGAGGGACTCGCAGCGACCAGCAGTGGCACTTGAAGTCAGCTCCCACGCCCTCGTTCAGCACCGGCTCGACGGCTACCGCCATGACGTGGCCGTCTTCACGAACCTGAGTCAGGACCACCTCGACTACCACGGGACCATGGAGGCCTACTTCGCGGCCAAGGCGATGCTCTTCACCTCTGAGCACGCCAGGCGAGCCGTGGTGAACGCCGACGACCCGTTCGGAAGACGGCTCATAGAGGGAGCCTCGATCCCGACGAGCATCTTCTCGCTTGCACAAGCCGACGAGCTCCGCGTCGGCCTAGAGGAGAGTCGCTTTCGTCTGGACGGGGCAGCTGTCCGGGTTCGCCCAGGCGGCGAGATCAACGTCTCCAACGCGCTTGGCGCTGCTGCGGCCGCCCGCGCGTTGGGAGTGCCCCCGTCGACCATCGCCGCCGGCCTCTCGCTTGCTACCGGTCCTGCCGGCCGGCTGGAGCCCGTGCCCAATGACATCGGTGCCACCATCGTCGTCGACTACGCCCACACGCCTCAGGGGCTCGCGGAGATACTCCACGCGGCGCGCGTCGAGGCCGACGCCCGTGGCGGAAGGGTGATCGTGGTCTTCGGATGTGGCGGGGACCGGGACCGGGGCAAACGGCCTGCAATGGGGTCGATCGCCAGCCACCTGGCAGATGTCGCCGTGCTCACCTCTGACAATCCCCGTAGTGAGGACCCGGTCGCGATCATCGACGAGGTGCGGTTGGGCTGCGACGGAACCGCCCGACTTGTCGTCGAGCCGGACAGGCGGAACGCGATCGCGGCCGGGCTCGAGTCCGCGGGCGCAGGTGACGTCGTCGTCGTCGCCGGCAAGGGCCACGAGACGGTGCAACAGGCAAGGGGCAAGTCGATCGAATTCAACGATCGTGTTGTCATCGCCGAGGAGCTGGCTCGCCTGGGCGCCGAGGGAGCGGGCTCATGATCCCCCTGTTGTCCGCGGGCGCAGTGTCGATCCTGGTGGCCGGCTTCGGGACGCCGATATTGCTGCGTTGGCTGATCCGTTGGCGGATCGGCCAACAGATACGCGTCGACGGGCCCGCCCACCACACGGTCAAGGCCGGCACGCCGACGATGGGCGGCATCGCCATCCTCATCGCGGTGGTGGCCGGCTACTTCCTCGGGCACGTCGGCACTTCGGCCCCGTTCACCCGGCCGGCATGGTTCGTGATCGGTGCGATCGTCGTCACGGGTGCCGTTGGTGCCACTGACGATTGGATCAAGGTGAGCAGGCGGCGCTCGCTCGGGCTCAACAAGCGATGGAAGACCGTCGGACTCGTCCTGGTCGCCGTCATGTTCTGCATCGCGGAGGTCCACTGGGGCGGGGTCCACACGACGCTGTCGTACACGCGCTACGACCTTCCGGGAATCGAGCTCGGCACAGTCGTCTGGGTGATCTGGGGCACGGTGATCATCTTCGCAACGGCCAACTCGGTGAACCTGACCGACGGTCTCGACGGGCTCGCGGCAGGCTCGGCAGCCTTCGTGTACGGGTTCCTTGCCCTGGTCGGGTTCGTGCAGTACCGGCATCCGGGCATCTATGCCGTGCACAGCGCTCTCGATCTCGCCCTGGTTGCGATGTCGATGGGCGGCGCCTGTGTCGGGTTCCTGTGGTGGAACGCCGCTCCGGCACGGATCATCATGGGTGACACGGGATCGCTGGCGATAGGGACCGGCCTCGCCTGCCTTGCGCTCGCGATGAACGTGCAGCTGCTCCTGCCGATCATCGGCGGCTTGTTCGTCATCGTGACGCTGTCGGTGGTGGTCCAAGTGATCAGCTTCAGGGCCTTCCACCGGCGCGTGTTCCTCATGGCACCGTTGCACCACCACTTCGAGCTGAAGGGGTGGCCCGAGACGACCGTCACCGTGCGCTTCTGGATCTTCTCGGGCCTTTGCGTGGCTCTCGGCGTGGGCCTGTTCTACGCGGACTTCCTCTCGGTGAGCAGGCTCAAGTGACCCGGCCGGCTGAGGCTCGGGCCGCAACGACGCCCGAGCGCAATGGCCCCGCAGGGCGGCACCCTGGGGCGGGCGAGACGCGCCGGGCGATGAAGCTGGTCAATGGCGGCGCCCGCCCGGCGCCTCAGCGTCGGAGCGTCCGTCTCAGCCTCGAGGCCAAAGTGCTGCTCACCTCGGTGGCCGGCCTCTGCCTCCTCGGTCTTCCGATCGTGCTGTCCGCCTCGGCCCCGGGAGCGATCCTGGCCGGCGGTTCACCGTGGTCGTACGTGATCCGCCAGTGCCTCTATATGGGTTTCGGCGTGAGCGCCGCTGTGGTCGTGAGTCGCACGCCTGTGGCCGTCATCAGGAAGCTTCGTTTCGTGCTGCCCCTCGCCGCCCTGGGCCTTCTGGTCGTGGTGTTCATGCCGGGGATCGGTCACTACGCCGGCGGTTCGAGCCGGTGGATCGGGATCGGGCCGATCCAGCTCCAGCCCTCCGAGCTGGTGAAGGTGGCCATGGTCGTGTTCGCCGCCGACATGCTCGCTCGTCGCGCCAAGCGTCGGGACCAATGGAGCGCCTTTGTCCGACCGCTGCTCTCGTTCATGGCAGTGGCCGCGGTGCTCATCGTCAGGCAGCCCGACCTCGGCACGGCCATCGTGCTCGGCTGCATCACCTTCTCGATGCTCTTCGCAGCCGGCACCCGGCTGCGGCTCCTGGTGGTGCCGGGGGGCGCGGTCTGTGCGATCGGAGCCGCGGTGGCGCTCTCGGCCACGTACTCGCGCGATCGCCTGCTGTCGTTCGTCAACCCGTTCGCCCACGCTTCGACCACCGGCTACCAGGTCGTGCAGTCGCTGGCCACCCTCGGGCTCGGCGGTGTGACCGGTAGCGGCGTCGGCGCGTCGGTCACGCCCTGGGGGTTCCTTCCCAATGCGCACACCGACTTCGTCTTCGCCGTGATCGCCGGCAACCTCGGCCTGGTGGGAGCCCTCGTAGTCCTCGCGGGCTTCGGCGCTTTCGGCTGGGCCGGCTTCCGGATCGCGGCGCGCGAGCGGGACCCGTTCGCGCGCTTCGTCGCGATCGGGGTCACCTGTTGGGTGCTGGCGCAGGCGGTGATCAACGTCGGCGGTGTCGTTGACGCGCTGCCGGTGACGGGCATCCCGCTCCCGTTCATCTCCTACGGTGGCTCCTCTTTGGTCGTCGTCCTGATCGGGGTCGGGCTTCTGTTCGGGATCGCGCGGCGCCAGCCGGCAACGGTGTCACGGTGACCATGAGGTCCCGCCGCGGCGCACGACGCGCCTTCGCGCTCGTCACCGGAGGTGGGACCGCCGGACACGTGCAACCCGCGCTGGCGGTCGGAGAGGCGCTCGTGGGCCTGGGCCACGATCCGTCGACGATCTTGTACGTCGGCTCGCGCCGCGGCATGGAAGGCCGGCTCGTGCCGGAGGCGGGCTTCGAAGTGAGCCTCCTGCCCGGCAGGGGCGTCCAACGGCGGCTGACTCGTGAGAACCTCGGTGCCCTCGGCGGGCTGCTGGTAGCGTGCTGCCTCGGCTTTGTGATCGTCGTGCGGCGCCGGCCGCGCGTCGTGGTCACAGTAGGGGGCTACGCGGGCCTTCCCTGTTCGGTCGCGGCGATCTTGCTGCGGGTGCCGCTTGTCGTCGTGAGCTGTGACGCCGTTGCCGGAGCTTCGAACCGGCTTGTGGCGCGCTTTGCCCGCAAGTGCGCGGTGGCGTTCGAGGGGACCTCACTGCCGAGACAGGTCGTGACAGGGGCACCGCTGCGCAGGACTGTTCTTGGCACCGACCGGACCCCGCAGGGGCGCGGCGCGGCCCGCGCGGCGCTCGGGGTGCCTGCGGGACGTTTCCTCCTGGCTGTCGAGGGGGGTTCGCTGGGTGCCCGCCGCCTCAACGATGCGGTGCTCGGGCTCGCGAAGTCCTGGGCGTCGCGCAACGATGTCACGATCTATCACGTGGCCGGCGAGCGGAACCTGGCGAGCGTGAAGCGTGAGGCCGCCCAAGCGGGCCTCGGCCCGCAGACCTCGCCGGACGCCGGTCTCGACTATCGCCTGGTCGGCTACGAGAGACAGATGCCTGCCCTCCTGGCCGCTTGCGACTTCGCTGTCTGCAGAGCAGGGGCCTCGACTGTGGCCGAGCTGGCGGCGATCGGTACGCCCAGCGCTCTCGTGCCCCTTCCCGGCGCCCCGAACGACCACCAGACACGCAACGCCGAGGCGCTGACGTGGGCCGGGGGGGCCATGTTGATCCCCGACGACGACTGCTCGCCCGAGCGGCTGGAAGAGGTCGTCGCGTCTTTGCTCGATGACCCGCAGCGTCTCGAGCTCATGAGCTCAGCTGCCGCGGCGGCCGGTCATCGCGACGCGGCCGAGCGTGTGGCGGCGCTCGTCGAGTCGGTGTCGAAGGTGCGGGCGTGAGCACCCCGACCACACCGCGGATCGACCTCAACGAGCCCCTTCACGTCCACGTTGTCGGGGTGGGCGGAGCAGGCATGAGCGCGATCGCAACCGTGCTCGCGGGCATGGGCCATCACACCACCGGCAGCGACATCAAGTCCTCGCGGTCGCTGGAGCGCCTGGGCGCTCGCGGAGTCGAGGTCGTGATCGGCCACCGGCCGGAGAACCTCGTCGGAGTCGACGTGCTGACCTACTCGACCGCGGTGTCGGAGAACAACGTCGAGATCAGACAGGCCCGCCGTCTTGGGATCCCGGTGTTGTCACGCGCCGAGCTGTTGGAGGCGATCGTGGCGCTGCGAAGGACGATCGCGGTGGCGGGCACTCACGGCAAGACCACGACGTCTTCGATGCTCGCCCTGGTGCTCGTGGAAGCCGGTCTGCACCCGAGCTTCATCATCGGCGGCGAGGTGAACGAGATCGGGACGAACGCGGCCTGGGACTCCGGCGAGCTGCTCGTCGTCGAGGCCGACGAGAGCGACGGGACATTCCTGCACATGGTGCCGGAGCTCGGGATCGTGACCAGCGTGGAGCCCGACCACATCGAGCACTACGGGACTTTCGAAGGGCTGAAGGCCGCCTTCGAGCTCTTCCTCGGTCAAGCCGGCTCGGCGATCGTCTGTGCCGACGACCCCGTCGCGGCATCCTTGGCACCGGCGTCGGCGGTGACCTACGGCTGCTCGAAGGGCGCGACGGTGAGGATCGTCAAGGCCGAGTCCGGGCGCAGCGATCTCCGCTTTGAGCTCGTGGGACCCGGTGGGAGCCTCGGTGTGTTCGAGCTGCCCGTGCCTGGCCTCCACAACGCGCGTAACGCGGCTGCCGCCGTATCGGCGGCCCTCGTGCTCGGCGTCGAGGTGGAACACGCCCGGCGTGCGCTCGCCCGCTTTGCCGGCGTCGCGCGGCGCTTCGAGTTCCGCGGGGAGTTCGGCGGTGTCACCTTCGTCGACGATTACGCCCACCTGCCCGGCGAGGTGCGCGCCGCGCTGGACGCTGGGCTCGGTGGCAACTTTGCTCGGGTCGTGTGTGTCTTCCAGCCCCATCGTTACTCGCGCGTCGGGATGCTTGCGCCCGGGTTCGCGGACTGTTTCGAGGGCGCGGACCTCGTTGTCGTGACAGATGTCTACTCCGCGGGTGAGCTGCCGCGACCAGGTGTGTCGGGCAAGCTCGTGCTCGACGCCATTGTGGGGGCTCACGGCGACGCCCCGGTGGTCTACGTGCCCAAGCGCGAGGACGTCGTCGCCTACCTCCGCACGAACCTGCGCCCGGGCGACTTGTGCCTCACGCTCGCGGCAGGTGACCTGACGAACCTCGCCGCCGAGGTCGCCGCCGGTCTCGCCGAGAGCGGCCATCCGTGAGCGCCGTCTCGCGCAGCCGGACTTGGGCCGCGATCGAGCAGGCCGCCGAGATCCTCGGAGCCCTGGCCGAACGCGACCGGCCGATGGGCGAGCTGACTACGTACCGTGTCGGCGGTCCAGCGGCCCTGTTCAGTGAACCGGACAGCATCGCGGACCTCGAAAAGCTGGCTGCCGCCGTCGCAGCGACCGCGATCGGGGTCGTGGTACTCGGGAAGGGGTCGAACCTGCTGGTTGCCGATTCCGGCTTCGCGGGATTATGCGTGCGGCTCACCGACGCCTTCGCCGGTATCGAGATTGAAGCCGATCGCGTGCGTGCGGGCGGTGCGGCCGCCTACCCGGTCCTGGCGCGAAGAACCGCGGCGGCCGGTCTCGCCGGGCTGGAGTGGGCGGTCGGGATACCGGGCTCGGTCGGCGGCGCCGTCAGGATGAATGCGGGCGGCCACGGTGCGCAGACCTCGGACCTCCTTGTCGACTGCCGTGTCGTCAGCCTCCAGGGAGGGACCGAGCACGTCGTCGCGGCCGAGGCGCTCGAGCTCTCTTACCGGCACTCGTCGATCGGTCCCTACGACGTCATCACCGAGGCGTCCTACCGCCTCGAGCATGGTGACGCTGCCTCGTCGGCCGCCAGGATCGACGAGATCGTCCGCTGGCGCCGCGAACACCAACCAGGGGGCCAGAACGCGGGCTCGGTGTTCACGAACCCGCCGGGCGACGCGGCTGGGCGCCTGATCGAGGAGGCGGGATTGAAGGGCTTGCGCATAGGTTCGGCCGTCGTGTCACACAGGCACGCCAACTTCATCCAAGCCGATCCTGGCGGATCGGCGGACGACGTCAAGCGGCTCATCGACCAAGTGTGCGCGCTCGTTGCTGAACGGCTGGGAGTCGAGCTCCGCACCGAGCTGCGTCTAGTCGGGTTCGAGGAGGGGTCATGACCGATCCGAGGATCCAAGCCCGGCGCGTGCGGGTGGAGCGTCAACGCGGCCATCGCCGCCTCGGGATCCTGCTCGGGGTGCTCCTCGCTGCGGGCGCGGCGGCCGGTTCGGTGGCGGTCGCCCACTCGTCGCTGTTCAGCGCACGGACGGTCATCATCGCCGGAGCGGTCCAGACCCCGAGAAGCGAGATACTCGAGGTCTCCGGCCTTGACCGGGAGCCTCCGCTCATCGATGTCAACACCGGCGCTGTGCAGCGCCGGCTGGAGCGCCTCCCGTGGGTGGCCACGGCATCGGTGCACGTCGACTGGCCCTCGACGGTGGCCATCGCCATCGTCGAGCGGATACCGGTCGCGACGACTGCTCTCCCAGCGGGAGGCTACGCACTGCTCGACTCGACCGGCCGGGTCCTCGAAGATCAAGCCTCGCGGCCTTCGGCCCTTCCCCTCGTCGCCGTGCCGGGAGCCCCCGGCTCGCCGGGCAGCTCGCTGCGAGCTTCCGCCCGGCCGTTGCTGGCCGCCGCCGCCCAGCTCCCGGTGTCGCTCTTGCCCCGTTTGCAGGAGATTGTCACTTCCGGCGCCGACGGTGTCGTCTTGCGTCTCAAGGACGGCTTGAGGGCTGTCGTAGGCGACGACGAGGCGCTCGCCCAGAAGTTCGTCTCGCTCGCGACCGTGCTCCACGGGGTCAGCCTGGCGGGGATCGGCGGGATCGACCTGCGGGTCGCCGCTGCCCCGGTCTTGACCCCCCTGGTCAGCCCCTCTAACGTTCATGGTAAGGGTGATGGCTGAGATTGCCCGTGACGAGACCGGTGCTGAAGGGGTGGTCGAGGCCGCCGGGGTAGATTGCGTCGCCGACCGGCGGTAAACGCGGGTCGGCGGGGCTGCTGTCCCGCTGGAAAGGCGAAGGGCAAGAAGTTATGGCCGCTCGAAGCCACTCGGAAGCCAACCAGGATCGTTCCATTGCTGCTCGGGGATCACCCAACTTGTACTCAGGAGAGGATGGAGCGCGGATGAGCACGCCAGGCCAGAGCTTCATCGCTGTTATCAAGGTCGTCGGCGTCGGGGGTGCCGGGGTCAACGCCGTCAACCGCATGATCGACGCCGGCCTGCAAGGGGTCGAGTTCGTAGCGGTCAACACCGATGCTCAGGCCCTCTTGATGAGCGAAGCCGACATCAAGCTCGACATCGGGCGCACCTTGACCCGCGGGCTGGGCGCCGGCAGCGACCCGGAAGTCGGGCGTCTGGCGGCCGAGGAGCACCTCGAGGAGATCGAGGAGGTCTTGAAGGGCGCCGACATGGTCTTCATCACCGCCGGCAAGGGTGGGGGCACGGGGACCGGTGCCGCTCCGGTGATCGCCGAGGCCGCCAAGGCGCTCGGCGCGCTCACCATCGGCGTCGTGACACGACCGTTCGCCTTCGAGGGCAGGCGCCGGTCGACCCAGGCCGACGAAGGCATCCAACGACTGCGCGAGAAGGTAGACACCCTCATCGTCATCCCGAACGAGCGGCTGCTCTCGATCTCGAACGAGCGCACGTCGATGGTCGAGGCATTCTCGATGGCCGACGAGGTTCTCCTCCACGGTGTCCAGGGCATCACCGACCTCATCAACGTGCCCGGCATCATCAACACCGACTTCGCCGACGTGAAGATGGTGATGAGCAACGCGGGCTCGGCGATCATGGGCATCGGCACCGGCTCAGGTGAGGGGCGCGCGGTCAACGCAGCCCGTCATGCCATCACGAGCCCGTTGCTGGAGGCCTCGATCGAGGGCGCCCGAGGGATCCTGCTCAATATCGCCGGGGGCAGTGATCTCACCTTGTTCGAGGTGAACGAAGCCGCGGCGATCATCCATGACGTCGCTCATCCCGATGCCAACATCATCTTCGGCAACGTCATCGACGACGCGCTGGGCGACACGGTGAGAGTGACGGTCATCGCCGCCGGTTTCGATCAACACGACGCCGTAGAGGCGCCCCGCCGGGCGTCTGCGAGCGCTTCGCGGACAACGCTGGACCTGCCCTCCTCACCTGGCGTGTCGCGTTCGCAAGGCGCGGACCGGGGCGAGGGTGATCTCGCCGGCCCAGTTCCGGCCCACGGCGCCCAACGCGGACGCGACGTCTTCGACGTCGGAGGCGATGAGGATCTCGACCTCGACGACGACTTCGACGTCCCCTCCTTCCTCCGCTAGACGCATCGCGGTCGCGGGCACACCTGCGGCTGTCGTGCTGAGCGGCGCCTTGGACGGTGACGTCGGCCCAGGCTCCCTTTGTCCGATCGAGGTGCTGGAGGCCCGGCGCCAGTCCCTCGCATCCGGGCGCTGGCGCTGGTTGAGCCAGGCGCATGGTGTGGGTGTCGTGGTCGGGGGCCCGGAGGAGCCCTGTCTGGGGCGGAAGGGTGATGCGCTGGTGACCACGATGCCTGGTGCCCCCGTGCCGGTCTTTGCGGCTGATTGCGCCCTCGTTGGCCTCGCGAGTCCGCAGGGTGTCGTCGGGGCGGTCCACGTGGGCTGGAGGGGCTTGCTGGCGGGCGTGCTGGAAGCAACGACCACGGCCATGGCCTCACAGGGGGCGACACAGATCGTGGCGGTTCTCGGGGCCTGCATCGGGCCGGAGTGCTACGAGTTCTCAGAGCGCGAGCTCGCTCGGCTCGAGGCGCGCTATGGCCCCTCTGTCCGCGCGAAGACCACTACGGGCCATCCGGCGCTCGATCTGCGCGCCGGGGTGCACCGGGCGCTGGAGGCGCTCTCCGTCTCGATCTCGGCCGACAACGTGGCATGCACCGCGTGTGGCCCCGGCTGGTTCTCCTGGCGCGCCCGGCGCGACACGGGACGCCACGCCCTTGTCATCGCGGGGGAACCGTGAACCGCGGTCTTGAGTCCCCGGGAGTCGATGTGGCGCTTGTCGAGAGCATCGCCGCACGTACGGGTGTGGTACGCGAACGGATCGCGCGCGCCGGAGGCGACCCCGAGCTGGTCAGGATCGTGGCGGTGACGAAGGGCTTCGGGCCTGAGGAGGTCGCGGCGGCCTTCGCCGCGGGCCTTACGGACTTCGGGGAGAACTACGCCGATGAGCTGATCTCGAAGTGGGAGACGGTCGGCCGGGCGGCGAGGTGGCACTTTCTCGGCGCGGTACAGCGCAACAAGGTCGGCCGTCTCGCCCGGTTCGTGGACTGCTGGCAGGCTGTGGCCAGAGTCGTCGAAGGCGAGGCGATAATGCGGCACCGAGCCGAGACTCCGCCAGGCACGCCCAGCCCCGCCGCCCAGCGGGCCGGCGATCAGCTCGAACCCGCCGCCCAGCGGGCCGGCGATCAGCTCGAACCCGCCGCGCAGCCGGCCGGCGATCAGCTCGAGCCCCCGTCACTGTTGGTGGAGGTCGACATGACCGGTGCCAAGGGCCGGGGCGGGTGCGCACCGGACCAGGTGCCCGGCGTGGTGGCAGGCCTGAGGGAGATCGGCTGCCGCGTCGACGGACTGATGACGGTCGCGCCTCCCGGCGAGGCAGACCTGGCCAGGGCGGCGTTCGATCGGGTCGCCCGGCTGGGCCACGAGTTGGGGCTCGTTGAGCTCTCGATGGGCATGTCGGGTGATCTCGAGCAGGCCGCCGCAGCCGGCGCGACGATGGTTCGCCTCGGGACTTGCCTGTTCGGTCCTCGCCCGCAACGTCGCAGGCTGTAACAATAGAGTTCTCGGAGGAGGGCTGGCGATGGCTTCGTTTGTGCAAAGAGCGCTGATGTACCTCGGTCTGAAGGACATAGAGGACGAGGACGATTACGACCACGACGACGAGGAGGCCTCGGAGGCTGCCGCGAGCCGGGTGAGGCAGAGCTCTTATCCCGAACCCGCGCCGCCGCGGGCGAGCGTCGCCACGGTGCGCCCGATCGCCCGCGATGACGGGCGCGAACCGTCGACGCCGGTGGCTCGCGGCGCTGTCGTACGGCCGTTTGTGACCCAACGACATTCCAAGCCCCAGGTAGTGGCCCCCGCCCGATTCTCGGACGCGCAGGAGATCGGCGACATGGTAAAGGCGAGCTCGCCTGTCATCGTCAACCTGCAGGCGAGCGAGAAGGACCTCGCCCGGCGCATGATCGACTTCTGCTCAGGTCTGACCTATGCAGTCGGGGGGTCGATGGAGAAGGTCGCAGAATCGGTGTTCCTGCTCACACCGTCGAACGTCGAGGTTTCCCCCGAGGAGCGCCAGCGCCTTCAAGAGAACGGACTGTTCCGGTCCTGAGACTCGCTGAGCTCACCAAGGACGCGGGCTTGATCCACGGGAGCAACGGCTCTTGATCTATGTCATCGACGTCCTCAACCTCTTCTTGTTCGTGCTCGTTGTGCGGGTCGTCCTCTCCTATTTCCCGATGTCGCCTGGCTCGAAATTGGTGCCGATCACCCGGTTCTTCGAGGCGATCACCGAGCCGGCACTTCGGCCCGTTCGTCGCATCGTGCCCCCGCTCAGAGTCGGTGGCACGGCTGTGGACCTCTCACCGATCATCTTGTGGATCGTCATCTTGATCGTGAGGGGGTTGCTCTAGCTCTCCGACCTCGGCATCCACCATCTTTTCCCGGGCGACCGATACCATCCGAACATGGATCTGTCTGCAAAACTCCTGCGAGAGGTCGAGTTTCGTACCAGCCTTCGGGGGTACGACACCGATGAGGTGGACGAGTTCCTCGAGAAGGTGGCGGTCGCGGTCGAGGAACTGCAAGAAAAGATGCGCCAGCTCGTCTACCGGGCCGAGCGCGCGGAGCGGGCGGCCTCCGACAGAGCGGCCGAGGAGGACGACGACACCATTCGCCGCACTCTCGTGCTCGCGCAGCGAACCGCTGATCTCGCCATTCGCGAGGCACAAGAACAGGCCGCGGTACTCATGGACACCGCACGGAGCGAGTCCGAAAAGCTGCTGGCTGACGCACGCGGGGAAGCTCAGCGCCTCACCTCAGAAGCTCAGCGCCGGCATGCCGACGACATGTCCCGGCTCCACAGCGAGCGGGCCTTGGTCTCAGGCGAGCTGAGGGACCTGGCCGAGCTGCTCGAGACCGAGCGCAAGAGGTTGACAGAGTCGTTGCGCGCGGCTCTCGGTGTCGTCGACAAGACGCTGACAGCTTCGAAAGAGATCTCGAAGCATCGTTCGGCCCCGGCCGTGGCCCCTCCCGACGCGGATGTTCACGACGACATCGAGGAGCAGATCAACGAGGATGCTGCGGCGGCAGCACCGTCGGTTCCGCCTGCCGATGACCTCGGCGACGCGGCGGATGAAGACGAAGGGGCGAGCCTCACCGCAGTTCCGCCCCTCGAGGACTCAGGGCCGTCCACCGAGGTTTGGCAGGCCGAGTCCATGACCTTTTTCAGCCCGGGCAAGGACGAGATTTCCGGGACGATCCAGGCAGATGCAGGCCCGTACCACTTCGGCGCCCTGGGATCTGACTGGATCGCCTGAACTCCCCGCCGGGCTCCCAGCCAGCGGCCGTCGGTCCGCCGTCCGGCATGTTTGCCGCGTCGTCGTTGTGGTCAGGCGAGACGACTGACGCGGGCGACGACATCGTCGCCATCCGAAAGCTTGCCCGAGGCAGTGAAGACCTCGTCGGTGTTGGTGGCCTGTGCTTGGGGGTCGGCCAGAGCCGCGATCTCGATCTCGGTCGCGAGCACTTGAGCCGCGATGTGGGCCTTCCACTGCTCGACGACTGTGGCCGGCACCTCCGGGAGCCCTATCCACAGGCTGATCCGGTCTGTGACTTCCAGCCCTGCGTCGCGCCGGGCCCGCTGTACGAAACGGATGACGTCCCGGGCGAGGCCCTCGGCCTCCAGTTCAGGGTTTGTCTCGAGGTCGAGCGCGACGATCCCCACTTCGCCGGGCAGCGATCTACTGGAGCCCGGGTCGCTCGGCCGCAGGCGAAGCTCGAACTCGCCCGGCTCGAGCTTGACACCGCCCACCTCCACCGTGCCGTCCACGAGCCTCGACCACTCACCCCGCCGGGTTGCGGCCATGACTTGCTGGGTGCGCTCGCCAAGCCTCGGGCCGAGCACGGCGGGGATCACGTTGAGAACTGTCTCAGCCAGGTCGCTCACGGTCTCGACCAGCTTGACCTGGCGCACGTTGACCTCGTCGGCGATCAGGTCCGCGTAAGCGAGCAGGCGGCTTGAACCGGGCGCCGCTACGGTCAATGACGACAGGGGAAGCCGTGCCCGGCGCCCGGCGGCCTTGCGGATCGAGTGGCCGGCGGAGCACACCTCCCGGGCGAGGTCCATGGCCTCGACGAGGTCCGGGTCCGACGGGAGCTCGTCGGCGTCCGGCCAGGGCCTGAGGTGGACGCTGCGCTCGCCGGTGAGACCCTTGTAGACGGCGTCGGTGAGATAGGGGAGGAACGGCGCCGCGACCCGGCAGAGGACCTCCACAACGGTGTGCAAGGTGTCGTAGGCGTCCTGTTTGTCGTCGGGCGGAGAACCCGGGACGCGCGATGCGGCGCCGGCGTTCACCGGGCGCCAGAAGCGGTCGCGGCTGCGGCGCACGTACCAGTTGGTCAAAGCGTCGAGGAAGACCGAGATCTGGGATGTGGCACCGGCCAGGTCGTAGCTGTCCATGGCGGCCGTGACGGCCTCGACGAGCCGGCGCGTCTTGGCGAGGATGTAACGGTCGAGCACGCCGTCTTGGTCGGTGCGGACGCGGCCGGAAAGGCCGTCGGCGTTGGCGTACATGGACAGGAAGTACCACGTGTTCCAGATCGGGTTCAGGACGAGCCGGATCGGCTCGGCCAGCCCTTTGGCCTCGATCACGACGTCGCTGCCGCGCAGCACCGGCGAGGCGAGCAGGTACCAGCGCATGGCGTCGGCACCGTAGGCGGCGAACACCTCCTCGGGGTCGGGGAAGTTGCGCAGCCGTTTGGAGAGCTTTCGGCCGTCGTCGCCCAGCACGATGCCGTGTGCGATGCAGGCCTTGAAAGGAGGCCTGTCGAATAGCGCCGTCGCCAGCACGTGCAAGGTGTAGAACCAGCCCCGGGTCTGGCCCACGTACTCGACGATGAAGTCGGCCGGGAAGTGCTCCTCGAACCTCTTGGCGTGCTCGAAGGGGTAGTGGAGCTGCGCAAACGGCATGGAGCCCGAGTCGAACCAGCAGTCGAGGACGTCGGGGATGCGGCGCATCGTCGCGGCCCCGGTGGGGTCGTCCGGGTTGGGACGTGTCAGCTCGTCGATGAACGGGCGGTGCAAGTCGTCCGGCTGCACGCCGAAGTCCGCGGCCAGCTCGTCGATGCTGCCGTAGACGTCGACGCGCGGATAGCGCGGGTCGTCGCTCTTCCAGACCGGGATCGGCGTCCCCCAGAAACGGTTCCGGCTTATCGACCAGTCCCGCGCCCCCTCGAGCCACTTGCCGAAGGCGCCGTCGCGTACGTGCCCGGGGACCCAGGTGATCTGCTGGTTGAGCTCGACCATGCGGTCCTTTATGGCCGTCACGCGCACGAACCACGAGCTCATGGCCCGGTAGATGAGCGGCGTGTCGGTCCGCCAGCAGTGCGGGTAGCTGTGGGTGTAGTCCTCGGCCCTCACCAGGGCCCCCGTGGCACCCAGCCGGTCGACGATCGTGGCGTTGGCGTCGAAGACCTGAGCGCCGGCAAGGTCGCCCACCTCGGCGGTGAACCGTCCCCGGTCGTCCACGGGGCAGACCACGGGGATGCCGGCCGCGTCACAAGCGCGTTGGTCGTCCTCACCGAACCCGGGCGCCATCTGGACTATCCCGGTGCCCTCGTCCATCGAGACGAAGTCCTCGCCGAGGACCACGAACGCGCCCGGCGTGTCGGAGAAGTAGGGGAACATCGGACGAAAACGGCGTCCGATGAGATCCGCACCGGTCACGGTGCCGAGGATCTCGGCACCGCTGAGCGTTTTCCGGTACGCGTCCAGGCACCTGTCGCCGATCACGACGCGCCTGTCGCCCCATTGCAGCACCGCGTAGCCGAGGTCAGCTCCGACAGCGAGCGCGAGGTTCGAAGGCAAGGTCCACGGCGTCGTGGTCCACGCGAGCATCCCGAGCGGCCCCCGCAACAGCTCAGGCCCGTCGTCGACCGGCTCGAGGTCGAATCGCACCGTCACGGCCGGATCGGTGCGGTCTCGGTACGAGTCGTCCTGGCGCGTCTCGAAATTCGAGAGCGGGGTCTCGCACTCCCAGCAGTACGGGAGGACACGGAAGCCCTCGTAGGCAAGCCCTTTGTCGTAGAGCCGTTTGAAGGCCCAGAGCACGCTCTCCATGAACGAGAGGTCCATGGTCTTGTAGGTGTCCTCGAAGCTCACCCACCGGGCCTGGCGGGTCACATAGCGCTCCCAAGCGTCGGTGGTGCGCTGCACGATCTGGCCGCAGTACGAGTTGAACCTGTCGATGCCGTAGGCGATCACCGCCTGGCGGCCGGACAGCTCCAGCTCGTGCTCGGCAGCCATCTCGGCCGGGAGGCCGTGGCAGTCCCAGCCGAAGCGACGCTCGACGCGGTGGCCGAGCATCGTCTGGTAGCGGGGGACGGCGTCCTTCACAAAGCCGGTGAGGAGGTGACCGTAATGGGGTAGCCCGTTCGCGAACGGGGGGCCGTCGTAGAAGACGTACTCGGTCTCCGGGCCGTGCAGGGCCACCGAGGCTTCGAAGGTATGGTCCGCTTGCCAAAAGGCGAGTGTCCGCTCTTCGAGGGAGGGATAGCGCGGCTGCGCGGGGACCTGCGGATAAGGGCTCGCGCCGGGTGCTTCTGCCATGGCCATACAGTAGGCGGCCATGGCAGATGACTTTTTCGACGTCGAGTCACCCGAAGGCGGACCTGTCGGAATCGTGCTGCGCGTCCGCGTCCAGCCCGGTGCGGGCCGCTCGTCGGTCACCGGACGTCACGGCGACGCGCTCGGGCTTAAAGTGGCCGCTCCGCCGATCGGAGGCCGCGCCAATTCTCAGTGCGTCGAGTTCGTTGCCGACCTGTTGGGTGTTCGCAAGTCTCAGGTCGAGATCGTCGCGGGGGAGAAGAGCCGGCTCAAGCGGGTTCGCGTCACCGACATCGACCCAGGCCGGGCACGTGACGCGATCGCGCAGGAGCTCCGTGCGGCGACTGTCCGGCCCGGCTCACACGACCACGCGGACAGGCCGGGTCGTTCGAGACCGTGAGACCGCGACGTGCTCTTGGCGACTGGTGGCCAGTGCGGCTATCGTCGGTCACCCTCGCCGCGACAGGAGGGACCGATGGTGCCAACGACCATGGTGGCGGCCGATGCTGAGAAGGGAGTCGTCGTGAAGGCGAACGCCTCGAAGGCGTCCGCGAAAGCTGCGACGCCCAAGACGACAAGCGAGTCGCCGAAGACGGCTGCTTCCGTGACCAAGTCAAAGGTATCTGTGACAGCGGCGCCGGTTCCCGTTCAGAAGGCTTCCAAACCAAGGGAGGCCAAGTCTTCAAGAGCTGTATCGGCAAAAGCGGCCCCTAAGGCACCGGGCAAGGTGGCGCCCACAACAGCCAAGGCGCCCACCACGGCCAAGGCCAAGGCACCGGTCAAGGCGCCCACGACGGCCAAGGCAAAGGCACCGGTCAAGGCGCCCACGACGGCCAAGGCCAAGGCACCGGCCAAGGCGCCCACCACGGCCAAGGCCAAGGCACCGGTCAAGGCGCCCACCACGGCCAAGGCACCCCCCGCGGCCAAAGTCGCGACCTCGCGTTCAAAGGCCCTTGCTGCCCCGACCACAGCGGCCAAGAGACCGGCTGCCCCGGCTACGAAGCCAGTCGCCAAGGCCCGGACGAGCGACGGAGCACCGGTCACAAAGCAGGCGGCAGGGACAAAGGCGGGCTCCGGGGTTGAAAAGGGCTCCGACCGGGCCAAGACCAGGGTCGCGAGGGCCCCCTCCCCGACGGGCAAAGCGCAGGGAGGTTCTGCACACACCGCCGTCGGGCTTGGTGCAAAGGCCGGGGCGGCCAAGCGCGCCGGCGAAGGGTATGCCAAGGACCTACGTTTCCTGGCTAGCCAGCGCACTGCGCTCATGCGCGAACGTTCGACCTATCTCGAACAAGCAGCCAGCTTGAAGGCCGAGGCGGAGGCGCTGGTCGAGGAGATGGAACCGGGCGATATCCAATTCGACGACGAATCGGGCGAGGGCGGGACCGTCACCGTTGACAGGGAGCGTGACCTGGCACTGTCGGCCCAGGCATTGGCCGCCGTTGAGGAGATCGATCACACTCTCTTGAAACTGGACAACGGCACCTACGGGATCTGCGAGAACTGCGGCCGTATGATCGTCAAGGCTCGCCTCGAGGCCCTTCCCTACGCCCGGCTGTGCATCGACTGCAAGAGCGGGGGGCTGTCGAAACGTTGAAAACGGCCGGCGAGGGCCGGCCCGGCGCCACCGGGGGAGTGATCTCCGGCGAGGCGAGGCGACGTGCCCGGCGCATTCGCGTGATGGTCGTGGTCGCGCTCGCCGTGCTGATCGCGGACCAGGTGACCAAGTCGCTCGCCGTCTCTCGGCTCTCCTTGGGGCCCATCCACCTGATCGGTCCGTTCGCGCTCGTTCTGTCCTACAACACCGGTGCCGCGTTCAGCATCGGCACGGACCTGACGCTGCCGATCGTCGTGATCGTCGTGATCACCGTTCCCGTGCTCGCGTGGTTCGGCCGGACCGTGCCGAACACCGGCGCAGCGGTCGGTGTCGGCATGATCCTCGGCGGCGCCGTCGGCAACCTCTGCGACCGGCTTTTCCGGGGTCACCATGGCGCGGTGATCGACTTTCTCCGTTCGGGCTTCTGGCCGACTTTCAACCTCGCCGACTCGGCGATCGTCTGTGGCTGCGCCGTGCTTGCGATCGCACTGTGGCGGACGACTGCCACGAGACCGTCCCCCGAGGCCGACCATCGGTCCCCCGAGGCCGACGATCGGCCCCTGCCGTGAGCGACCTAGGCCAGAGCTCGGTCGTCGCGATCCCGAGCGTGCTCTCCGGCGAACGGGTGGACCGAGTCGTCGCATTGCTGTCCGGGTGCACCCGGGCACAGGTCGCGAGACTCATTGCTGCCGGGGGAGTGCGCATTTCGGAGATCGTCGTCTCTGCAGGAAGCCGTCGTGTCCAAACCGGCGATCTTCTCGAGACCGACCTCCGGTTGCTGGTCGCGGCCACGAGCGACGCGGTGCGGGCCGCTGCGCCTGGAGAGGTCCCGTTCCGTGTCGTCTACGAAGGCCAAGCCGTGATCGTCGTGGACAAGCCACCGGGAGTCGTCGTCCATCCCGACGCCGCCCATCGTTCGGGCACGCTCGTGGCCGGTCTCTTGGCCAGTTACCCCGAGCTTGCCCAGTTGCCGAGGCTCGGTTGTGGGCAGAGCGATCGGCCGGGCATAGTTCATCGACTCGACAAGGACACCTCCGGTCTTCTGGTGATCGCCCGCACGCCAGACGCCTACCGGTCGCTGACCGCGCAGATGGCGGCGCGCAGCGTCCGGCGGACGTACCTTGCGCTCGCATGCGGGGCGCTGGAGGCCGAAGCGGGGGTAGTGGACGCGCCGATCGGGCGATCGCTGCGCGATCGGACGCGGATGGCTGTCGCCGCGGGAGGACGAGCGGCGCGTACGCACTACCGTGTGCTCGCGAGGTACACCGCGCCGCTCGAGGCGACATATCTGGAGCTGCGGCTGGAGACAGGCCGCACCCATCAGATCCGAGTCCACCTCAGCTCGATCGGCCATCCCGTGGTCGGCGACGCGCGCTATCGGGGTGACCGACGGCGATCGGGGTGTGCGCGTCCGTTCCTGCACGCTACGGGCTTGGTCTTTGTGGATCCCGCCACCGACGAACAGGCCGGTTTCAGCTCCCCGCTGCCCGACGATCTCGCTGTCGTGCTCGAACAGTTCACTTGAGCTCCGCCCAAGACTCAAGCGGCGTCGTGAACTCCCTCGACCTCAGGTTGAACCGCGAGGAAGGCCAAGGCCGAGGCCTCGATGCGCCTGACACGGCGAACACCGATCCCCAAGGTGCGTGCTGTCGACTCCAAGGAGGCGGGGGAGCTGCCGTCGAGCCCAAAACGCAGTCGCACGACGTCGCGCTCGAGCTCAGGGAGGCGGCCGATGGCCGCGTCGAGCTTGCCGAGCGTGAGCGTCCGGGCGATCTCGTCTTCGAAGGGAGTCTCGTCGCCGCTCACCACGTCGCCCAGCGTCGCGGTGGCGTCACTGGTCAACGGCTGGTCGAGGCTGGCCACGACGCGAGGAAGCCGGACATGATCGGGGTCGGCTTCGAGCTCCGCCGCGAGCGCGTCCTCGGGCAGGCGGATGGCACGGCCCTTCGACTGCACGGCGCGCTGAAGAGCCTGACGGATCCACCAGGTCGCGTAGGTGGAGAAACGGAAACCCTTGCGCCAATCGAACTTCTCGACGGCACGCATGAGGCCGAAGGTTCCCTCCTGGACGAGGTCGATCATGTCGACGCCACGTCCTTGGTAGCGGCGTGCCCAGTGCACTACAAGGCGCAGATTGGAGCCGATCATCTGCTTGCGGGCTTCCTCGTCCCCCTGTTCGATCCTCTTGGCGAGCTCGGTCTGCTCGCCGGCGCTGAGAAGCGGGAACCGACCGAGGTCGTCGAGGAACAACCGCATCAAGTCAGGCCCACTGGGACTGGGCTCCCTCATGACGCGACTGCGCTCGGCAGCAGTCAGCTCCGGCGTGTTGACATCCCTGAGGCGGTTCTCAGCTGTGATGACGCTCCTCCCCCTTCTCAAAATTGGCGCTCACCAATACCAACGCGAATCGGGGCCCCGCCATTCCGCGTTTGTCCTGATAATCGTTCCAAGCCGCCGGTAGGTACCCGGCGGCCAGGGACGGCCTTCGTCAGTCCAATGGCGAAAGCGGCGAAACGTCGCCCCTTGCGCGCAGCACCATGTCCTTGAGTGTGAAGGAGTCGAGGTGGTGGCGCATGTGCTCGCCGACGTCGGCCCACACGGCGAGCAGCACGCACTGGCCTTCGTGGTCGCAGGCGCCGTTCTGGTGCGGCTGGCCGAAATCTCCGGCCACGATAGGCCCATCGACCGCACTTACTATCTGGCCCAAGGTGATCTGTTCCGGCAACCTTGCGAGAACATAGCCGCCCCCCACGCCGCGCCTGGAACGAACGAGTCCGGCGCCCTTGAGCGCGAGCAGGATCTGCTCCAGATACGGCTGCGGAAGGCCCGTCCGCTCTGCGATCTCGCGCACGGAGGTCGGCGAGACGTCCTCACGAAGCGCGAGGGAGAGAAGTGCGCGGCTTGCATAGTCCCCACGAGTCGATACCTTCACAGTCCTCATCGTACGGTGGCGGAGACCACTCATCGCAGGACGCCGTCGGGAACAGGCGTTTGGACCTGTCAGCTGGGCTGTACATCCACACGCCGGGCGGGAAGGCCGACCAAAATGTGCTGATATGTGCCTTGACCAGCCGGGACGATGAACTGCTCTGATAGCGTCCCCGACCGCGGGCGATCGCGTTCGGTGCCGAGAGCAAGGGGTAGGAGCGTGCGTAGTCCTCGTAGATCGCTTGGGATCCTCCTAACCATCGCGGTGATCGCCGCGGCGTGCGGCAACGCCAAGGTCACCGTGTCCAACGCGGGCAACTCGCAGGGCGTTACCACCTCGAAGGTCGTCGTCGGCGGCGTAGCTTCCTTGACCGGGCCGATCCCGGCAGACTTTGCGCCGATATTCGACGGTGTCAACGCGTACATGGACATGATCAATGCCGAGGGGGGCGTGGACGGCCGCAAGATCGAGTTCGGCTATCCCCTCGACGACGGTTCGAACGCCTCCCAGGACACCGATCAGGTGCGCACACTCGTCGAGCAGGATCACGTCTTCGCTGTAGTCGGTGTGGGCACACCGAGCTTTGCCGGTGCGAGCTATCTCGTCGCCAACGACGTGCCGACCTTCGGCTACGACGTCAGCACCGCCTGGACTGATGGGCCGAGCCTGTTCGGCTCCGAGGGTTCCTTCCTCGATTTCACCCGACCCGGTCCTGAGGCCGCGTACCTGGCCGAGCAGCTCCACGCCAGGAAGGTCGGTGTCCTCGCGTACAACGTGGGTGCCTCTGAACAGGCTGGCGAAGGAATGGCCTATGTGATGAGGCATTATCACATCCCGGTTGCCTACGAGGACCTCTCGATCCAGGCGCCGCCGGTCGACCTCACTACCGACGTCAACCGGATGCATGCCGCGGGAGTGGACCTAGTTGTGAGCTGCATGGATCTCTCGGGCAACATTCTGCTGTCGCGTACCATGCACCAGAACGGCATGGGCTCGGTCGCTCAGTACTGGCTCAACGGCTACGACGAGGCGGCGATCGCCAAGTTCTCGTCGCTCATGCAGGGCGTGTACTTCCTCATCGGGCACGTCCCCTTCGAGTCGGCGAAGCTGTCGCCGGGCAGGTACCCGGGGATGGAGCTGTACCTGCGCAAGCTCGCGGAGTACTTCCCGGGCCAGCTGCCCGGCGAGGCGTCGCTCGCGGGCTGGATCTCTGCCGACATGTTCGTGACGGGGATGCGCCTGGTGGGACGTGACCTGACACGCACCCGGCTCATCGACGCCCTCAACTCGCTGACGAGCTACACCGCCGACGGCATCATCTCGCCGATCGACTGGCGTCTCGAGCACAAGAAGAACGGAGTGGTCGACTGCAATGTCTACGTGCGGGCGCTCGGGGGGCACTTCGTGCCTCTGTTCGGGTCGCCCCGCACCGTGTTCACGTGCTTCGAGACCCCTCAGCCGCAAAGCGCCCGCACCGTGGTCGTGGTGCCACCGGCTCCGAGCGTCCCCGGCGCGTGAAGGGGCTGAGCACTAGGTCGGCGATCGCGTGACCCAGTTTCTCAGCTACGCCATCCCGGGCCTGCCTTACGGGTGCGTGTTCGCCCTGATGGCCGTCGGCCTCGTTCTCACATACCAGACCTCAGGGGTGTTCAACCTCGCTTACGGCGCTCAGGCGTACGCGTCGGCGCTGATCTTCTACGTCTGCGTCAACGCCGGCTGGCCGAACTGGGCCGGCTTCCTGGCCGCTGTCGTCGTGGCGGCGCCGCTCCTCGGTCTGGCGATGGACCGCTTCCTCTACCGTTTCATCCGTTCGGCACCCGTTCTGGTGAATCTCGTGAGCGCGCTCGGCATGCTGATCGCGATCCCGAGCGCGCTCCAGCTCATCTTCGGGAACCAGGCAAGGCTGGCGCCCCCGTCTTTGTGGCTGGCGCCGGGCTCGGTCTATTTCCACGTGGCAGGCGACGCCATCAACGGCACGGAGCTGTCGACGGTCATCGTGACCCTGGCCGTCGTTCTGCTGGCGTCGCTCATGTCGCACTTCACCCAGATCGGGCTGCGGATGCGGGCCATGGCTGAGAGCCCGCGCATGGTCCAGCTCGCAGGCATCAACTCCGAGAGGGTTGGCGTCGCGATCTGGGTCCTTTCAAGTTTTCTCGCGGGCCTCGCAGGAGTGCTGCTCGCTCCGCTGTTCGCGGAGCTGCAAGCGTTGAACTTCACCGACTTGCTCGTCG
Source organism: uncultured Acidimicrobiaceae bacterium (assembly GCA_963807575.1). Taxonomy (GTDB): domain Bacteria; phylum Actinomycetota; class Acidimicrobiia; order Acidimicrobiales; family Bog-793; genus Fen-455. The sequence goes on along the minus strand of CAWECD010000017.1, from coordinate 287,016 downwards.
CCGCCATTGCCGCGGCGGCGCTCGGAAGCCTCACCAGCCTCCCTCTCGCTTTCTGGGGCGGCATCGGCCTCGGAGTCCTCCAGGAGCTCCTCGGGGGATACCTGCCGAGCGGGAGCGTGCTCTCGTCGGGGCTGCGGCCGGCGCTTCCCTTCGCCGTGCTCATCGTCTTGCTCCTTGCGTTGCCGGGTCTGCGTGAGCGGTGGTTCCACGACGACCCCCTTTCGGCCTGCGATCCGCCGCCGCCTCCCATGGCCGCGACGATCGGAGGTCACGGGCTCGAGGAGCTGCTGCGCGGAGGCGGATGGCTGGTGCTCGCAGTGTTCTTCGTCTCGTGTCTCACCTGGGTGCCGAGCAACTGGACGTTCACGCTCACCCAGGGAATTGCCTACTCGATCATCTTCCTTTCCATCGTGCTACTGACCGGGATGAGCGGCCAGATCTCCCTTTGCCAGGCGACCTTCGCCGGCATCGGAGCATTCACCTGTGCGCAGCTCGCGACGCATTTCGGGCTGTCGGTGTTCGTCGGGATCGTGGCAGGAGGCGCCGTGGCGGCGGCCGTCGGTGTTGTGGTGGCGATGCCCGCGTTGAGGCTGGGCGGGCTCGCGCTGGCGCTGGCCACGCTCGCGTTCGGGCTGCTCGCCGACAACGTCGGTTTCCAGTTCTCCTGGACAGGTAACGGCGAGTCCGGAGTGAACGTCCCGCGCCCGCAGCTCGGCTCGCTCAACTTCACGAACGGGAAGGTCTTCTTCGTGTTGGCGTTCGCCCTGCTCATCATTTGCTCGGCGGTGGTGCTCGCGATCCGCCAGGGCACCACCGGACGCGAGCTCGCCGCGATGCGGGGCAGTGAGCTGGCGGCCGCGTCGATTGGGACGAACCTGGCCAAGCTGAAGGTCACGGTCTTCGCGGTGGCCGCAGCGCTCGCAGGTGTCGGCGGCGCCCTCTACGGATCGCTCCAGGGCACCGTCTCGCCGAACGACTTCAATTCGCTGCTGTCTTTGGTGTTCATGGTCGTCGTGGTGACGACGGGGGTCTACACCGTGCAGGGCGCCATCCAGGCGGGGATGGCCTACGTGATCCTGTATCAGGTGCTCGATTACCTCCCCTCACAGTGGCGCAACCTCTTCCCGATCCTGTTCGGCCTGGGCGCGATCACCTACGCGCTCCACCCGGAGGGCGTCGTGGAATGGCAGAAGCGGCGCGTGGTCGAGACCGTCGTCTCCTGGCGCAAGCATGCGGAAATGGTCGGCTGACATGACGCTCGTGGAGGCCACCGGGATCTCCAAGCGTTACGGCGGCATCGTCGCGCTCGACAACGTTTCAGTCGTTATGGACCCCGGCGAGGCCGTGGGCCTCGTGGGCCCGAACGGTGCCGGGAAGACGACGCTGTTCGACTGCCTGAACGGCGTGCGCCACTTCGACGAGGGGGAGATCGTTTTCGATGGACGGCGGATAGACCGGCTGCCCGTCTACGAGCGTGCCCGCCTCGGGATCGGGCGCACCTTCCAGAGACTCGAGCTGTTCGCCGGGATGAGCCCGCGCGAGCACCTCATGGTTGCCGAGCGCGTGCACCGGGCCGACGGCAGGCTCTGGAAGGACCTGATCGGCCGCGGAAGGACGCGAGTCCCGGTGGCGCGCGTCGAGGAGCTTCTCGTCGAGCTCGGCCTGGGCGCAGTTGCCGACGACCCGATCGAGTCGCTTAGCCAGGGGCACGGGCGCCTCGTCGAGCTCGGTCGCGCCCTAGTGCAGGACCCGCTGCTGCTGTTGTTGGACGAGCCGTCCTCAGGTCTCGACACGCGCGAGGCGATCGGTTTCGCGGAGGTCCTGCTCGAGGTGCGGGCCCGCCGTCGCACGGCCATGCTCCTCGTCGAGCATGATCTCGACTTCGTCCGGCGTGTTGTCGAGCGGACCTACGTGCTCGATTTCGGCAAGGTGATCGCATCCGGGCAGATCGACGAAGTCATGGCCGAGCCCGTGGTGCGCCGCGCCTATCTCGGTGAGGCCACGTGATGGGCACCGACGGGCCGCTCGCCGGCAAGGCGGAGTCTTCTGGCGTGCCGGGCTTGGCGACGACGGAGCCGCCCGTACTCGAGCTGCGGGACGTCTCGGCCGCGTACGGCCGTTTCCGGGCGCTCTTTGGCGTGTCGCTGTCGGTCCCAGCGGGCTCGGTCACTGCGCTGGTGGGCCCGAACGGCGCCGGAAAGTCCACGATCGCCCGCGTCGCCACCGGGCTCGTGCCGCTGACCAAAGGCCGGATCCTCTTCGCGGGCGAGGACGTCACCGGCCTTCCGACATGGAAGCTCGTCCGCCTGGGCGTCGCCCACGCGCCCGAGGGGCGTTCTGTGTTCGCGACCTTGGACGTCGAGGACAACCTCCGCCTGACGTTCATGCGCGCCCTCGGCCGCAAGGGCACAGCCGAAGCCCTCGAGCGCTCCTTCGAGCGCTTTGCGACGCTCGCAGACCGGCGAGGGCAGCTCGCGGGGACGCTCTCGGGCGGCGAGCAGCGGATGCTCGCGCTTGCCCGTGTCCTCGCAGTGCCACCGAAGCTGCTCGTCGTCGACGAGCTGTCGCTTGGCCTTGCCCCGCGGGTGGTGGACGATGTTTACCGGGCGCTGCGGGAGATCCGCGACGCAGGCGCCTCGCTTCTCGTCATCGAACAGCAGCTGCCCCGCGCGCTCGAACTGGCCGAGCAACTGGTGGTCTTGCGCAAAGGCCAGGTCGTCGAGGCCGGGCCCGTTGACAAGCTCAGCGACCTCGCCCGCGAACTCCTACCACGTTCGGACAACGGCTCCTAGGCTTCAGCATCCGGGCGGCACGGCGCCGGAGTTCTCGAGCTCGAGCAGTGTGCAGATTGTGGTCTTGCCCACGAGCCACCGCCCGTGCTGGTACACAGCCACGCCGGCCGCGTTGGCGAGCACCGCCGTCTTCGCCGGGCTCAATATGTCGTAGCTCACCGTGGCGCACGGGCTCGGCAGGAGCTCGTTCGTGCAAGCGGTACCGTGTTCGATGGTGACCTTGCTCAAGGTCGCGCCTGCGGCGCTCTTGGCGAGCGCGCTCTTGAGTGCCGTTTTCATTGCCGACTCGAGCGTTGCGCCGTCCTGGACGACAGCGAGCTTGGGCGAAAGCGACGGGTCAGCGAGATCGAACAACACCTCGTAGGCGTGCTTTATGGCAGCCGTCGACGCGGCCGGAGACGGGAGGGTCGTGGTCGTGGCGGCCGGCTGGCCGGAAGAGCCGCAGGCGGCGAGGCCCAGCACGACCATCGCGCAGACGCCCAACACAACGGCGCGACGAACAGGCCGGGCCTCGGGCCAGGCGGGTCCTCGGAGCCGGGTGGTCTGCTTCGTCAAGCGGTTCGTTCGGGGGATCTGGGGCCGCGAGGACCCGTAGGTTCGGTTGGTCGGCACACGGGGAGTCTATGGACGCCGGCCTGGGTGCTGTGTGGTCTTGTGAGGCTCGATTCGACGACTCCGCCCGTATCGGCGTGGGGAGATCGCCAGTACGCTGCGGCCGGTGAGCATCTCGACCAAACGGGGCGACGACGGCACCACCGGCGTCCTTCACGGCGGCCGTGTTCGCAAGGACTCGTCCCGCATCGAGGCCAACGGCGTCATCGACGAGGCGCAGGCGGCTTTGGGCCTGGCCCGGGCCGAGGTCAGGGGCACCAAGCTCGATGACGAGCTTGCAGGTCTGGAGCGGGACCTATGGGTCGTGATGGCGGAGGTGGCGACGCCGCCCCGGTCGAGGAGCCGGCTCGTCGCGGGTACGACGCTCGTGACCGGTGAGATGGTCGACGCGCTGGAGAAGCGGGTGCACGAGCTGGAGGCCGCCGGCACGATGCCGTCCGAGTTCGTCGTCCCGGGCCAAAGCAGGGCGAGCGCGGCGCTGGACCTTGCCCGTACCGTCGTACGGCGTGCTGAGCGCAATGCAGTCGCGCTTGGCATCGGCGACGGCTCGCTTGTGGTGCCGTACCTGAACCGCTTGTCGGACCTGTGCTGGCTTCTCGCCCGCTCCTGCGAGCGCGAGCATCTGCCCGCTCGCCGCGTGGATGTGAAGGCGTCCCGGGCCGAGGCATGATGACAGGCATGCACACCCCCCTGACACTTCCGACCGGAGTCGCCCACAGCGCACCCGATGGCGTGGAGGCTCTCGGCTGGGGCGCTCTCGAAGGCCTCGAGACGGCGCGGCCCGGGCTGGAGCTGGACGTCGCCTGGTGCGAACGGAGGCGTTTCAAGGCCAAGCCCGGCGACGCTCTCGTAGCTCAGGGTGGGGGCGGGCGCGTAGATGTTGTGCTCGGGTTCGGCGATCGCGAGCACTTCGGGGCGATGACCTTGCGCCAAGCGGCGGGCGCCTTCGCCGGCGCCACCGGGGAAGCGAAGACCGCCGCGCTGGACCTTACCGGGATCACGAGGCTCGGCATCGGGGCGGAACAGGCCATAGCTGCGGCAATAGAGGGTTTTTGGGGGGGTCGATACCGCTACACGCGTTACCACGCAGGTGATCCGGATCCCCTCGAGTCGCTCACGCTCGTTGTTGCGACCGAAGAGGTCCCTTCCGCCGAACGCGGTCTCGAGCGGGGCCGCGTGATCGCCGACGCCACTCGGTTCGCGCGCGACCTTTCCAACGAACCGGCCGGTGCGCTCACGCCCGTCCAGCTTGCCGAGGTTGCCGTCGAGGTCGCCGAGCGCGGTGGGCTCGAGGTCACGATCCTCGATGAGAAGGCGATCGCGGAGGCCGGCCTTGGAGGCCTGCTCGGCGTCGCCGCGGGCTCGGTCCAGGCACCGCGGCTCATCAAGCTCGTGTACGAGCCGGCAGCCGCCCTGGCCCGCAGGCGAGCCGACGGCAGCATTCCCACGGTCGCTCTGGTCGGCAAGGGCATCACCTTCGACTCCGGGGGGCTGTCGCTCAAGACGCCCGAAGGCATGCTGACGATGAAGACGGACATGAGCGGCGCTGCCGACGTGATCGCAACGCTGGGCGCGTGTGGGGCGCTCGGCGTTGACGTCCGGGTGGTCGGCTTCGCTCCGACCACTGAGAATATGCCCGGTGGGCGGGCGACCAAGCCCGGCGACGTCCTTAAGATCCGCAACGGCAAGACCATTGAGGTCGTGAACACCGATTGCGAGGGACGGCTCGTTCTCGCCGACGGCCTGTCGCTCGCTGCCGAGGAGAACCCGGACGCCATCGTCGACCTCGCGACTTTGACGGGCGCCTGCGTGGTCGCCCTGGGTTCCAGGATCGCGGGTCTGATGGGCAACGACGATCGCCTGATCTCGGCCGTCCAGGCCGCTTCCGAGCGCGCCGGTGAGGCGACCTGGGGGCTCCCGTTGCCCGACGCGTACCGGGCGGACATCGACTCCGAAGTCGCAGACATGAAGAACCAGGGCAAGCGCTGGGGAGGCACTCTAACGGCCGCCCTCCTGCTCCAGGAGTTCGTTGCGGACCGTCCCTGGGTTCACCTGGACATCGCCGGTCCTTCCCGTTCGGACGAGGACTCAGGAGAGTTCCGCAAAGGTGCCACAGGTTTCGGGGTTCGCACGCTGCTCGAGCTCCTGTGCGCGTATGAGCCGCTCAACTCACCCGCGACCGGCGCTGCCGGACGGGAGGTGGTCCCATGACCGCAGGGGACGACACCGGCGAGACAGCGGGGCGCGCCGAGCCGGCGCCCGTCGGCGCCGTCGGGCCATTTGAGGCCAAGACGGTCGCGACCGACGCCGTAAAGCCGGCGACGAAGCGTGTCGCCGCGCGGTCCACGCCTCCCGAGGCGCAGACAGCGGCCACCCCAAGACGAGCCGGAGGTCCACTCGCGCCCGTCGACGTGCTCCCGTTGAGACCGACGACGCTGGCGATCGACGTCGGCGGCACCGGCCTGAAGGCTGCGGTGCTCGACGCGGCCGGCAAGCTCGTCGCGGACCGCGTCCGCGTGCCCACGCACTACCCTTGCACACCCAAGGAATTCGTCGACGCGCTGACTGGGCTCGTCGCGCCGCTCCCGGACTTCGACCGTGTGTCGGTCGGCTTCAACGGTGTTGTTCGCAAGGGCGTTGTCCTGACAGCGCCGCACTTCGTGACTCGATCGGGCGCGCCCGAAGCACCAGTGGTCCCCAAGCTGTTGGCCGCATGGACTGGTTTCGATCTTGCCGCCGCGTTGGCAGCAAGCTTCGGCCATCCCGTCCGTATCGCCAATGACGCAGACCTCCAGGGTCTGGTGGTCGTGAGCGGCTCCGGGCTCGAGCTCGTCGTAACGCTCGGCACGGGTGTCGGCACGGGCCTGTTCCTGGACGGGAAGCTGATGCCGCACCTCGAGCTGGCTCACCATCCCTTCCGCGGGGGCCAGACCTATGACGAACAGATCGGCGACGCGGCATTGAGGAAGATAGGACTCAGGAAATGGCGCAAGCGGGTCGAGGAGGCACTCGCCAACTTCCACGGGCTGCTCAACTACGACCGGCTCTACATGGGAGGCGGCAATTCGAGGCTGCTGGTGGGCTACATGGACCCGTCGGTGACCATCGTCGACAATCTTGCGGGCATCCTCGGCGGGATCAAGCTCTGGGAGCTGCCGGAACGCTGAGCTGCCGGAACGCTGAGCTGCCGGAACGCTGAGCTGCCGGAACGCTGAGCCGTCAGACCGGCCGGCAGGACCTGTACGGTGCTGACCGCAGCCCTATCCGGCAACATCGGCACATTGGGCGGCCAGAGCAGGGAGCAGAAGCTGCACCGGCACCCGGTTGGACTCGCTCAAGGTGGCGTCCAGCGGTTGCCATGTCGTGTCCTCTCCCGCTGCCTGAGCCGCGAGCGGCAGGGCTGCCCGCACCTGGTCAAGCGCCTCCGACCCGAGCCGCGCCGCCTGTGCGGGGCCGGCGGAGGCCGCCTTGTGCTCGGCCGCCAGGGCACTTTCGACGTGTGCGCAGGCCCGGCTGGCGAGTGGCGCGGCGTCTTGACTGGCGCAACCGGTCAGCAGTCCGCCACAAGCCAGGGCGACCACGGTGCCAAGGGCGACCAGCCGCGGCCGCGCCGAGCTACTCCTCGAGCCAATTCGGGGCATTGTCAAGGAAGAAACGGGTGACGGCGAGCGCCCGGTCGAAGGTGTCGCAGAGCAGCTCTTCACCTGCGAGCACCCGTGCCAGCGATACCTGTTGCCTGGCGACGATCGTGAGACGCCGGACCGGTGCGTCGGTCACCGAGCCGAACGAGTCGGTGGCGGAGATCTCGAGCGGGAGCTCGACGCCTCCGACTCCCGCCAAGTCGATGGCGAGTCTGAGCAGATCGGGGCCTTTGGGCAGTGGTGGGACGCCCCAGTTGAAGGTCAGCGGGAAGAACCACTTGTCGGGAGGGTCCTCATCCTCGGGCAGAGCGACGACGGCGTCCTCGAAGTCGAGCAGCACGCGTGGCTCCACCTCGAGCGCGAGGTGCAAGTCGATTGGTCCGCCACATCCATCTTCAGGGTGGAGGTCGACCTCCCAGAACTGGCGAAGGGAGTACGTCTCGACAAAATGTCGTTCGTCGTGCACGTGGAACTTGTGGTCGACCGCATGGTCCTTGAGCTCGGCAACGTAGCCGGCGACGTCGATGACGGCCATCTGGAAGGCAAGTGTAGGCGAGCAACAGGACGCGGTCGACAGGCTACGGTTCGGTGCTGTGGACGCAGCCGCGCTTGTGCAAGTTCTTGGCGAAGCGGCTGACGCTGTTGCCGATTCGCTGAGCGGACTGTCCGACTGGGGACTGGCCGGCACCCGGCCGGGGCAGTACCGGTCCGACCTTGTCGCGGACGCCGCGGCGCTTCGGGTTCTCACCGATGCCGGTCTCGGCGTGCTCAGCGAAGAGTCGGGTCTGAGTGAAGGGGCATCGGAGCACGCGCTGCTCGCCGTGCTCGACCCGGTGGACGGCTCCACGAACGCCTCCCGGCGCATCCCGTGGTTCGCCACGAGCATCTGTGTCCTGGACGAGCAAGGGCCGTTCGCCGCCTTGGTGGTGAACCAGGCGACCGGTACCCGCTACGAGGCGGTGCGAGGCCGCGGCGCACGGCGCGACGGTGAAATGGTCGCGCCCTCCAACGAAGAGTCGCTCAGCTGCTCTCTGATCGGACTGTCGGGATACCCACCCCGTCACCTCGGCTGGCGGTGGTATCGATCGCTCGGCGCTGCAGCTTTGGACCTGTGCGCGGTCGCCGACGGGACCTTGGACGGGTACATCGACTGTATGCACGACGCGCACGGAAGCTGGGACTACTTGGGAGGCCTCCTCGTCTGTTCCGAGGCCGGCGTATCCGTCGCCGACGCCGGGGGGCGAGATCTCGTCGTGAGGGATCATTCCAGCCGCCGCACCCCGGTGGCAGCGAGCAGCTCGGCACTGCTCTCAGAGCTCCTAGCTGCTAGGGCGACCTGGCGCCTGTAGCGTCGATCCACGATGTCCACCAACGAGGCCGAGCCCGAGCCCGCCCACGCCGAGGCCGAGCCCGCCCGGTCAACTCCGCAGCTTTCGCTCCTGCTCGAGCTTCAGGAGGCCGACCTGGCCCTTGACCGCCTCGCCTACCGACGCCGTGAGCTTGCCGAACGCGTTGCCGTCTCCGAGCTCACATCGAGGCTCGCCGAGCTGACCGCCCGCGTTGGCGAGGCTCAAGACCAGCGCGACAAGCTTGCCGCGCAGCAGCTGACCCTCGACCAGCGTTCAGAAGCGGTCGGTGGGCGAATCGCGACCATCGAGCAGCGGCTGCGCTCGGGGCGCGCCGGCTCGTACCGGGACGAGCAGGCGATGGGCGAGGAGGTGGCGTCGCTCACCCATCTTCGCCGCGAGATCGAAGATCAGGAGCTCGAGGTCATGGAGGCACTGGAGCCACTGGACCAGGAGCTGGCCGCTCTGAGGGCGAGCTCTTCTTTGGCGGCCGAGGAGCTGGCTCTGGCCCGCGAGCAGCTCGGCATGGCAACGGCCGCGATCGATGACGAGGCGGCTGTGGTCGGCGCGGCTCGGGATCAATTGGCCTCGCGTGTCGCCCCCGAGCTTGCGGCGTCCTACGAGCGCCTCAGGGCAAAGCTCGGCGGTGTCGGTGCAGCACACGTCGTGGGGGGCGCCTGCAGCGGATGCCACTTGCAGCTGCCGGCGGGGGAGTTGCACAGGCTGCGCCACGCCACGCCGGACTCGGTCGTCTACTGCGACCAGTGTGGTCGGATACTCGTGCTGACGAACGACCAAGCCCCTGGTTAGCAGCGACGCGCTTTCTCGTTGGTCATGGCCAGAGCGAGGCCATGCCGCAGCGTTGCTCGGCAGAAGAACCGAGTCGCCCTTGACCGACATGGGGTGATCGCAGGCCCGTCCGACCGCACTCCGAGGCTGTCCTGGCGCACGGGACGATTGCCCCGGCTCCCGGCTTCCCGCGGTTCCTCAACGGTTCAGCTGGGCACCCGCGGGAAGCTTTGTGCCGACGACCGGCGAGGGAGTCGTAGCGATCGGGTCTCGTGACCAGGCAAGAAGCGCCTGGGCGCTCTGGCCTGAGGCGTGCAGGTCAGTGTTGGGTCGCTTGGACCTCGAGGACCGAGGAGTCGTCCGGCGCACCGAGCGAGATGCCGATCTTGCGGCTCTTTGCCGAGGCTGCGACCGGCACCGTCACTGTGAGCACACCGTGCTCGTAGTGTGCGGTTATCTGGTCGGCGTCCAAGCCTTCGCTGAGGAACAGCCGGCGGGTGAAAGTCCCCTGGGGCCGCTCCGCGACGAGAACCTCGTCGTCTTCGGCGGGCACCCAGGAGCGCTCGGCCTTGATCGAGAGCACATTCCTCTCGATTGTCAGGTCGAGACTGGCGGGGTCGATTCCCGGCAGGTCGACACGAACGACGAACTTCTCGCCCTTGCGGTAGACGTCCAGAGGCACGGATGCCCGGGCGTTCCACATCGGCTGTGCCAGCCGATCCAGCTCGCGGAATGGATCGAAGCGCATCATCTCTACTTCTCATCTCCTTACTCTTAACAGCCCTATCAGTATCTTTGATAGTATAGCACTCATATTTTTGATATACAACCACTCATCATAGGCCGCGAGGAGGAGCTCTGATCGTCGTAGAGGCGTGCAACGGCAGGGCGCTCACACGTGGGACAATGAGCGCGGTGATGGCGAGTCGGCCGGGTGGTCGCGGCCGGGGTGGCGTTTCGGCGCCGCAGCCGGCTGAGGAAGGTCGGGGCTCCACAGGGCAGGGTGCTGGCTAACGGCTAGTCGGGGCGACCCGCAGGACAGTGCCACAGAGAACAGACCGCCGATGGCACGGCACGCCGTGCACAGGCAAAGGTGAAACGGTGCGGCAAGAGCGCACCAGCGGCCGGGGTGACCCGGCCGGCTCGGTAAACCCCACCCGGAGCAAGGCCAAATGTGGGACGGGTGGCCCGCCCGATGTCCCCAGGTAGGCCGCGTAGATGGATGGCCACCCCGTCGGTACCGGCTCGCCGGCCGGCGGACAGAACCCCGCCTACAGGCCGGCTCGCCATCACCACCCACTTGAGCAGGGGTTTTAGGTGCCGGCCTCCTCGGCGTGACACGCAGGTGACACACCGGGACCGAGCACTTCGTCGACCGCGGCGCGGGTCCAGTCCTCGCTGTCGGGCCAAGAATGAAAGCCAGTTCCTGCCGGAGCACCTGACGCCTTCACGGCGGGACGCCAGACGTCCTAGAAGCGAGTACGGCGGATCGGCTCACCGGGGTGAGGCTGTAGCTAGACGAGAATCTCCCCGAGGCGGCGCGGCTTGTTGCCGCCTCGCTGGGCCACGACGTCGGCACCGTGATCGACGAAGGTCTCACCGGCGCCGGTGACCCCGATGTCCTCGCCGCAACGACGAGGGAGCAGCGCTTTGTCATCACGCTCGATCGAGGCTGTGGCGATGTCCGTCGATACCCGCCTGGCAGCCACCCTGGCATCGCCGTCATCCGTGCTGAGCACCAGGACGTCGATGCCGTAACCAGCACCGTACGGAGCTTTCTGAGCAACGAGCAACTCGGCGACCTCACTGCCTCGACCGGCGCTTCGGTCAACGTCATTTGGGGTTCGATCTACTGGTTCAGTGGCCCCACGCCACCACTTCGGACGCTACCTATGTCTGGGTCGTGTACCACGTTGGCAAAGTCATCCGAGCCGGTTTCGCGGCCCCGCGAAGTGACGCGTCATGTGCCGGGCCGGAGGCGCCCAGGGCAAGATGTCCGTCTCGATGTGCACATGAGGCCGTGACCGCCGAGAAGGCACGTTGGCGTTACAGATGGGATGTTCTCCGGAGCTCACTGAGAGCGGTAGCCAACGGCACAAGACGCTACGTGTGGGCCCCTCAATACGATGAGCAGGCATCCAGCGCCGGCTTGTACTTCAGGTTGAACTCGGGCTCCAGACGCGCTATCTGCGCTTCGATCTGCTCTCTTCGCACCTCGTTGTTGACATTGAAGCGAGCGTCGAAGTCCTTGTTCCCGTAGAGCTTCGCAAGAGAGTCCCTCAGGTACTCGGCGCGGGGCCTGAGCTTGTTGCACAGGGCCGTGTCGTGGTCCGGGATAGGTGGATCGACGAAGGGACCAACTCGACCCGGATCGGGATCGGCCTTGGTCGTCTTCTGGCACGCCTGCTTCTGGGCCCGAACAGCAGTGTTGATCTGGTCCATGCCAGTGTCGAGCTTTGCGATGACGCTGTTCAGTTGTTGGATGTCCCAAGTCAATGTCTTGACTAGCGCTCTGAGCTTGTCCGCTTGCTGACCTGTGGCGGTGTCCAGCTCCTTCTCGGCGGCAGCGCGGTTCGTCTCGGCGGTCGCCAGCGACGCCGTCTGCTGGTTGCGAGCATTGGCGGCCAGGTCGTAGTTCTGGATCAAGTAGTTGTCGGCCTCGCAGTTCACCGCCCGAGTTATAACCAAAACCTGTGGATCACCCATCTGAGCGGGGCGCGGCGTACCTTCCTCGTTGAACGAATTTCGACGAGTGCCGGCGGTCGAACGCCGGCGGAAGGAAGGAACGCCAATGTTGAAGGTACTCGCTGAGAAGGCCGCGAGCGAGGAGCCCGCTTTCGGGATCGACGAGATCTGCCGGGAAGGAGCGCGGCGCATGCTGGCCGTTGCCCTCGAGGCCGAGGTCGATGCCTACGTTGCCGAGCATCTGGAGGATCGCGACGATCTTGGTCACAGGCTCGTCGTGCGCAACGGCCGCGCCGAGACCCGCACCGTGAAGACGGTCGCCGGCGCCATCGAGGTCACCGCACCGAGGGTCGACGACAAGCGGGTCGACGGGGAGAGCGGCGAGCGCCAGAGGTTCCACAGTTCGATCCTGCTGCCGTGGTGCCGCCGCAGCCCGCAGGTCTCGGCGGTATTGCCACTGCTGTATCTGCACGGACTCTCGACGGGTGACTTCGTGCCGGCCCTGTCGGAGTTCTTCGGCGACGGAGCCGGGCTCTCGGGACCCGTCGTCGCCCGCCTGACGAGGAGCTGGCAGAACGAGCAGGAAGCTTTCGCCTCACGATCGCTGGCCGAGGTCGACTACGTCTACATCTGGGTCGACGGCGTCCACTTCAACGTGCGCCTGGGCGAGGACCGGCTGTGCTGTCTGGTCGTGGTCGGCGTGCGGGCCGACGGGCGAAAAGAGCTCGTGGCCATCACCGGCGGCTACCGCGAGTCGACCGAGTCCTGGGCGAGCCTTTTGAGAGATTGCAAGCGCCGGGGGATGCGGGCCCCGGTGCTGGCTGTAGGCGACGGCGCCCTCGGGTTCTGGGCGGCGGTGCGCGACGTCTTTCCTGAGACGGCCGAGCAGCGCTGCTGGTTCCACGTCTCGGCCAACGTCTTGAATGCCCTCCCGAAGTCGGTCCAGCCGGCCGCCCGCCGGGCGCTGGCGGAGATACGCGACGCCGAGGACAAGGCCCACGCCGAGGCTGCCGTCAAGGCCTTTGCCGACGAGTTCGAGGCCAAGTGGCCGAAGGCCGTCGCCAAGATCACCGACAAGCCCGACGCACTGCTCGCCTTTTACGACATGCCGGCCGAGCACTGGGTCCACCTGAAGACGACCAATCCGATCGAGTCGACCTTTGCCACGGTTCGCCTCCGCACCAAGGTCACCAAGGGCGCCGGGTCACGCTCTGCCGGACTGGCCATGGCCTACAAGCTCATCGCCACGGCCGAGAGCCGCTGGCGGGCCGTCAACGCCCCCCACCTCGTCGCTCTCGTCCGTGCTGGCGCGCTCTTCCACAACGGCGTGCTCGTCGAGCGCTCCGAGGAGGTGGCGGCGTGAACAGCGTGCGTAACGATACCGAGACGATGGCTTGTGCCGTCTGCGGGACAGCCTTCCGGCGTTCGGGCCGGCGGCTCCATTGCTCGCAGGCCTGCCGTCAGGCCGCCTGGCGCCGCCGCAGCCAGGCGCCGAGAGAGCCGATCGTCGCCAAGTCCGACACCGTCTACCAGTGCCCGACGTGTGAGGTCAGGTTCATCGGCGAGCAGTACTGCGAGGAGTGCCACAGCTTCGCCCGCAGGCTCGGCCCCGGCGGCACCTGTCCTTGCTGTGATGAGCCGATCTCAGTCACCGAGCTCCTCCAGCCGGAACAGTTCGTGGCGCGCAAGGGTCAAAAGACGACACGAGGGAGGTGATCAGAGAACAGGATCGAAGGAAGGGCGCCGCGATCCCATCCACAGGTATTGACTATTTCTCTCACCGCCCCGTTGTTGGGCATCGTCGGGAAGTCCGGTAGCTTCGCAGGCACCGGCACAGCGGACGAGGGCAAGGTAGTGGTCGTCGTGGTAGAGGTCGTCGTGGTGGTCGACGCCACGGGCGGGTTGTCGACGATCTGGACGACATTTGACCAATAGAGGGGCTGCCCCCCGCCACTGCAGGTATCGGTCCCGAAGCAGCTGTCGGCGACCAGCACCTGGACGAAGTACGTGTCGCCGACCTGCAACGGGTAAGTGTCGAAGGTCGTCTGGGCATCGGCAAGGTCCGAGTGGCCCGGGCAGTCACCGGTTTGGTCTTCGTAGAGGACCCAGTAGCAGTACAGCGGGACGCCCTGGGAAGCCCAGCACCAGCTGTCGTGCGGACAGCAGGCCACTTCGCCGTTGCCGCAATCGACGAATGAGGAGGTCGGGGTGAGGCGGCCATCTGTGGCCTGGGGAGTGTCGTAGAGGAACTCCTCGCCGATCTGGCCTTGCATGTTCCAGGTGGCGTGCAACGAGCCGTCCGGGTTGACCGTGACGGTGAGGTTGGGAACCACGTCGGCGGACGCCGGGGGGACAGACAACGAGAGGGCCGACAGGGTGGCGGCCACCATCGCCAGGAGGGTCGCCACTGTGAGAAGCCTGAAACGCACACCCCGAGCTCCACGTCTACCGTTGGATGAGGCCTTCTCGTTCATGGTCTCCCCTTTCTCTTCGGGGGCACCGTTGACAGCAGAGCTCGCACGAGCTCCCAGGAGGTGTATCGGCAAAGCCTCTCGTATCTCTGAGGAGTTCTTGACAGCCCTCCGACAATCGAACTCATTTGCCCAGAACTGGCTGATCTGTGCTTCAGTCGATGACGGGGCGCTGGGAGGCGGGCCTGGTGTTCCGGACGGTCACTCCTGTAACGTGCCAGCTTCGACCTGACGTAATGGAGTAAGGGGGACAGTGTGTCTGACGTTGTCGTGATCGAGTTTGACGCGCCACGAGCAGTGGAGATCTACGACTCGGTGAACCGGATTCTCGGTCTGGATCCCTCGTCCGGTTCGGGTGATTGGCCAGATGCTTTGATCAGCCATGTCGCGGGCGAGTCGGGCGACAAGCTGATAGTGGTGGAGGTGTGGGAGTCAAGGGCTGCCCAGGAAGCGTTCATGCAGTCCCGGTTGGGCCCCGCGTTCCACGGGGCGAACGTGCCTCAGCCCAAGCGTGTCGAGTGGTTCATTCTTGCCGGCGAGATGCATCGCCACTGACACGAGTCGGCTTGGAGTATTCGGGGCCGCGCCAGTTTCGAGCCATCGCTCGGCGAGATCCTGGTGGGTCGGCCCCGGAGCACTCAGCCGGGCCGAATGAGCCATCGGGAGAACGAGATCCAGTGCTGACTTCAAGCCCGAAGATTCAGGTGGGGCCGTGGGCGGGAAGTCCAGTACTCCCGGCCAACTCGCACCGCGTTCCAGTCGCCAGTCCCGGGTAGCGTTCCAAACCTGAGAGCTGTCCGGCAGGACCGAAGATCGGTTTTGCCCATCGCGTCGTGCGGTCCGGGTGACGAACCGTCCGGGGAGGCCAAGATGATCGTTCACTCGCTTATCGGAAGTGCCCAGCTTGCGGGCAACATGTTGCAGGACCCGAGTGAGCGAGATCTGTTCGTGTACCTGCCGCCGGGCTACGAGGACTCGAAGTTCCGCTATCCGAGCGCGTATCTGCTCCACGCCTTCGGCGAGAACGCCGAAGAACTCGTGCACCCTCCGACAGATGGGCGCCGGTGGGCACCTCCGATCGAGGACGTTCTCGATCCGGTGTTCGGTCGCATGGGTGCGGCGCCCATGATCGTCGTCATCCCCGACGGTTCCATGCGCTACGGCTGTGGCCAATGGGTGGACTCGCCGGTGAGCGGCAGCTTCGAGCAGCACGTGCTGCACGAAGTCGTCGCTCATGTCGATGCCAACTACAGGACCCTCCCAGGACCGAAGAGCCGTGGCGTTCTCGGCTTCTCGTCGGGAGGCTTTGGTGCATGGAACCTCGCTTCACGCAATCCCGGCACCTTTGGCGCCATGGCGATGCTTTCGGGGGACTCGTTCTTCGACGTGACGCACAAGACATTTCTCTATGACTACCTGAGCAGCATCTGGCCGGAGGCTCCCAACGGCCCTGTGGAGGGCAATGACCTGTCCCAGCTCGTCTATGCATGCTCCGCGTGCTACTCACCGAACGTGGACAACCCGCCTTTTTACGTCGACCTTCCCATCGCCTTTCCCAGTGGCGAGCTGATCCAGGAGGTCTGGGACCGATGGCTGAGCTTCGACCCCGTCGTGAACTGGCGTGACCGTCTGGACAATCTCCGCCGGCTGACTGGCATCCTGCTGGACGTGGGCTCCAACGATGACCATCACATGCAATGGGGCCATCGGTTGCTGAGTCACCATCTGCGCGAGGCCGGTATCGCCCACGAGGTCACCGAGAACACGGGCAACCACGGCGGGCGTTCGCGCGAGCGGTTCCAGGTCGCGCTCGAGTGGTTGGCGCAGGTACTGGTGAGGAACTGAGTCGTCTTTGGTCGTGCTGCCACCGGCAGCTGACAACAGGCGCCTCACCTCGGCCGATTTTCGAATGCCCGCTCGAGCCGATCCGGGCGGACGAGGATCCGGGGACGCCGTCATGGCCCGGCAGTAGCCTGAGGCAATGACCGGCACCCGAGCCAAGCGGGGGCGGGACGTGAGCAAGCCCGAGGTCGAAGAGCTTCGCTTCGATTTTGGCGTGGGTGAAGGCAAGCAGCGAGATCCAAAGAGCCCTCCGCCTGGTCTTGCGGCACCCGCGACGCGGCCAATCGAAGAGCCGCCTGCTGCCGCCGGACAGCCGCCGATGCTCTCGGTCGTCGACCCCGGGCCGCCCGTCGTGGCAGGATCCGCCTCCGACTCTGCTCTGTCGATCAGCGATTTCTACAGCCGTGTAAAAGGTGCACTACGGGAGACGTTTCCCGGCGAGGTCTGGGTCACGGGAGAGATTCGCAAGGTGACCACATCTCGTGGGCATCACTTCCTGGAGCTGGCAGACCGTCTCGACAGGCCGGACCGGCCGGCTCCCGACGGCCCGGATGCAGCTCGCGGCGGTCTGCTTCGCAGCCTGAGTGCCACCTTGGAGGTCGCGTGCTGGGCTCGAGACTGGCCCCTAGTCCACCACGAGCTGGAGGCCGTCGGTGTCGAGCTCACCCCTGGGCTTGTGGTGCGGGTGCGTGGCACCGTCACGGTCTGGGAAGGCGCAAGCAAGCTGCGGTTCTCCATGACCGCCCTCGACGTCGAGGCTTTGGTCGGCGGGATCGCGGCGGCCCGCAGACGATTGCTGGGTACCCTCGCCTCCGAGGACCTTCTCGAGGCGAACCGGCGCCTGACGATGCCCCTGGTCCCGCTGCGGATCGGGCTGGTCACGAGCCCGGGTTCGGAGGCCTACGGAGACTTCACGGGTCAGTTGGAGCGGTCCGGCTACTTGTTCGACGTCAGGTTCGAGCCGTCGCTGGTTCAAGGACCCGAGGCGCCCGCACAGATCGTCGGCGCCTTGGCCAGGCTCGAGGCGTTCGAGCCTCAGCTTGTTGTCGTGGTCCGAGGGGGCGGCGCGCGAGGAGACCTCGCGGCGTTCGACTCCGAGCTGGTTGCCCGGGCGATTGCCGTGGCGCCGTTCCCCGTCTGGACCGGCATCGGGCACACCGGTGACCGCTCGGTTGCCGACGAGGTCGCGCACCGGGCGCTCGTGACTCCGACTCAGTGCGGCGAGGCGGTTGTGGCCGTAGTCACCGCGTACCTCGAAGACGTGGACCGACGCGCCCGACGTCTCGCGCAGCGCATCGAGGTTCGGCTCGGCCAAGCAGGACGGGAGCTCACGGCCTCGTGTGCTTCGGCTCGTCGTGCGGCCCGCCAGGCCCTGGAGCGCTCGTCGTTGACGCTGCGTGCCAACGAGACGCGTCTGGGCAACGCGGCGCTCGTGGCGATCGAGCGGAGCCAGGGACGCTTGGTCAACCGCGCCCAGAGGTTGGTCGGACCGTCGTCCCAGCACTTTGCCGTGCAAGCCCAGCAGATCGCCCATCGGCGCGAGCTGCTGCAGCTGCTCGATCCTCGGCATCAGCTGGAACGAGGTTGGACGCTCACGCGCGACGAGAGCGGAAATATCGTGCGATCGCTGGCCCGTTTGCGGCTGGGCGAGAGGCTGATCACGACCCTTGCGGACGGCACCGCGGGCTCGGTCGTCGACGAGATCCGATCGCAGACCCCGTCCGCGCCAACCAACGGCGCAACAGCGAACCACGGAGGAACCCCATGAGCGCACCCGATCCCGCCACTGACTCGGTGCCGGTCGCCGACCTTGGCTACGCCGATGCGTCCGACGAGCTTGACGCGATCATCGCTGAGCTCGAAGGCGGTGTCATCGACGTCGACCTGCTCGAGGCCCGTTTGCGGCGGGCGGTCGAGATCGTCGAGGAGCTTGATCGCCGGATCCGCGGGGCCCGGGATAGGGTCGGCTCGCTCCTACCGCGGCTCGAGGCGGTGGGCCAGGACTCAGCCCACCAGGACGAGGGCGGGTAGCAGTACCGACTCCGTTCAGGCCGTCGTGAGCCGGCGACCGGACCTTGCCCGTCTGGCGCCGCGCGCCGGGCGGAGCCCGCTCACCACGTCCTCGACGAAGGCGCGCTTTGCGGCGTCGAGATCGCACGAACCGTAGGCGGCGCGCTCGACAAGCGCGGTCGCGGCCGGGAGCGAGGCCGTTGCGACCAGACCCTCCCGCCATCTGCCGAGGTTGCCCAGCCGCGAGGTGTATTCGCCGAGAGTCTCGTTCGTCCACCTCTTCAACCCGACCGCCGCGCCCCGGCGTTCGAGCTCAGCTGTGACCCGCTCGACCCAGAGTGTCGGGCGCCTTCGCCGACGGCGCACCTCGACAGGCACGAGCGTGCCGATCGCAATTGTGCAGAGGCCTCCGCCAATGGGCACCCAGGGCAGGCCGGCAATCGTGTGCCCGAGGTCGGATAGCAGCACGGCACCGGGGTCAGGCGGTTCCAGGGACACTTGAGCGGTCGGGTCGAAGCTCTGCCATCCGACTCCCGGAAACCACACTTGGACCCAAGCGTGCGCGTCCTTGGCCTGGATCTCGTACAGGTCGCTCAGGGGATCGAATGGCCCCGGAACATAGCCGATCGCCTCCCGGGCCGGCACCCCGAGCGTGCGAAGCATGACTGCGAGCGCGGTCGAGATCTGCTCGCAGTAGCCCACCCGAGAGCCGAACAGGAACTGGTTGACGGCATCTTGGCCGGGGAGCAGCGGCGGGATGTCGGTCGAGTACCGGACATGGCTGGCCATCCAGGCCTCGAGAGCGGTCACCTTTGCGTAGGTCGTCGTCGCCCGAGCGGCGCTCACGATCTGTCGGGCGAGCGTGGCCACCCGCCCATAGCGTCCCGGTGGGAGCTCGAGATCTGGCTCCAAAGTGGCCGGGACAGCAGACGACCGGGGAGCTTGGATCCTCGCGAGGACGGCGGGCGCCAGCTCGGTGTCAGCGGACACGACCGTGTAGACGGTGCCTGGGGTCATCGCGATCGTGGACCGTATCGAGCCGTCGGCACCGACGATCAGAGAGTGCTCCGGAAAGTAGACCTCGGTGGGGTCGGGGGTTGCGAACAGCAGGTTCGCGATGGGCTGGGTCACGTAGAACGTCTGGACGTTGACCGGCCCGAACCCAAGTTCCTCGCCGTCCAGGCCCGGGACCGTTCCGCCACCGCTGTGAGCCGGCAGTTCGGCGAGGGAGCTCAGGGCAGAGCCCACTTCGAACGGCGACCCGGTTTTCAGTTCCATGATCCTGGCCGTCGGTGGCGAGCGTCTCCAGTTCTGGCCGTCCCACGTGTCGTAGGTCATCCCGAGGAAGTAGCCGGGCCGGTCTGCCCGTACTTGCATGATGACTTGATCGCCGAGCGTGCCACGGATGGCAATGTCGAGCTCGCTGGCGAATCCGAGGTAGCCGCCGACGCCGATTCGCCCACTCGCCCTGCCTGCGTGGGCGGGCTCGGTCGACTGGTTCCCGGTACCGGTGATTCCGTTGGGATCTTGAAGGGGCAGGTACGAGATGAGCGAGGCCGGCAGGCTGATCGCCTGAGCGGCTCGGGGTGCCGGCAGGAAGACCAGGAAGGCTGCACCGGCCAGCACGACCACCACGCCAGTGGTTGCCAGCGAGCCCAACCCAAGAGGACCGAGTCCTCCCGTCATCGAACGCCACGAGCAGCCCAGCGCGACCAGGCACGCCCCGAGCCAGATGGCGAGGTAGGCGAGAAAGCCGACGGAGACCGCTTGGGCTGCTCCGAGCGTCACGAGCGCGCCAGCCGCGGCGAGAGAAAAGAGAAGGTCCCGTCGCGCCGGTACGTCGAAGGAGTGAATGACCTGCACCCAGGCGAACAGGCCGGCGAGCGGGACCTCGATCGAGCTCAGCTGGCCGATGTGAGCCGCGGCGATGACCTGGAGGACGAAAGAGGCGAAGATGCCGAGCACCGCCACGGCGAGCAGGATCTTGACCCACTGCCACGGTCTCGTACGGGTCGCGTAGGAGAACCCCATGCCGGCTATGGACCCTGTAGAGGCGAGAACGGCGCTGACGACCGATATTTCGCCCACCGCGGCACAGGCGAGGATGCCGGTGAGGACGGCGACTGCGGTCGCGATCCGGAAAGTGATGGAATGTTCCGGCGGGAGCGGGGCGTTCGCGCGCCGGACCATCTCGACAAGACCAATGTGCGAGCGGCCTTCCGTGCCCTGTTGGCCCTTCACACCCTGTTGAACGGGCGCCCCCCGGCACGCCGGTCGGCTCGTCCGCCGCGAGTCCGTCGGCACGCCGACCTGCCTAGCGCGCATCCGAAGAGGCCACTGAGCGGGCAAGGCGTCGCCCGGCTGAAAGGCGGTCGGCCACGGGGGTGACGACCCTGCCGGTGGCCTCGGTTGTCTCAAGCACGATGCGGCGACCGGCGTTCAGCTGAGCCACGATCTCCCCCATCGCCTCCTCGGCAATCGCGTCGGCGGCGTCCAGCTCTCGGGGCAGGTCGACGACAAGACGGATGGGGTCGTCTTGGCGGCTCTCGGACTCGCGGATCATGAGGTCACCGGTGTGAGCGCTTGCATGCCAGTGGACGCGTCGCCTCCCGTCGCCGTGCTGGTAGGGGCGAATGCCCTTCAGGTCCCCGGTAAGCGTCGGGCACGTTGGCCCCTGACCCTCCTCTGGCGTGAGCATCTGGCCCAGCTCCACGCCACCGTCGCGAGGCTGCGGTGCCACGAGCAGTGGGCGGGTGAGCTCGAGGACCTGATCTCGCGACCACCAGAGCAGGCCCAGGGGAGCCGCAGTCGCGACGCGAACCGTGACCGTCGAGAGGACGCCTCGACGGGGTGGCACGATGACAAGGTGCGCAGGGATCTTCGCTGTGATCAACAGGGGCATCCCTCCGACCGATCGCGGCGTGCAGCGCATCGATCGATTCCCGACAACGCCGAGCTCCACCGCGGATCCGGCAACTGCGTCGGTGGGGGACCTCTCACAGAGGAGCGTGAGCCCCGGAGCCGCGAATGCCGGGGCGGTCAGGCCGAGCAGGAGCAAGCCGGCCACCACTGCGCCCACGGTTTGCACCCAGCCCGAACCGCTCAGGTGTGCCACGCCGGCCCATACCGACATCAAGAGCACAGAGCCGGCGACGGGCACGAAGGCGTGCTCGGGGAGCGTCAAGTGACGGACACGCTGCTTGGAGGCCGTCGGACCGCGCTCTCGATCGGCCGCGGGAGCGCGGCGGCGGGAGCGCCTCTCCATCAGGGCCTCGGTGTGGGGACTCGCTCGAGGATCGCCTCCACTGCTGCGATCCCGGCCTCGAAGGCGCCGACGGGAGCAGCATCGGTGACCAAGCGGTGAGCGAGCACGCTGACGGCCACCGCCTTGACGTCGTCGGGAAGCACATAGTCCCGTCCGACGATCACCGCGTGCGCGCGTGCGGCAGCCAGGAGGCCGATTGCCGCTCGTGGGCTGGCGCCGAGGCGGATGAACGGGTCGGCGCGGCTCGCCCGCACGACGGCGACCGCATAGCGCGCGACCGCGACCGCCACCGGCACGTCGGCGACGGCCGCCTGGACGGCCGCTAGGCCGCTTGGAGTGCACACGGGCGAGAGCGAGGAGAGCAGTGGCTGGGCCCCGTGAGAAAGGGCGAGCCTCGTCTCTGTGGTCTCGTCGGGGTAACCGAGGCGGGTAGCGAGAAGGAAGCGGTCCATCTGGCTTTCGACCAAAGGAAACGTGCCTGACTGATCGATCGGGTTCTGCGTCGCCAGCACGAGATGCGGCTTGGGCAAGGGCCACGACTCGCCGTCGACTGTGACCTGTCGCTCCTCCATGGCTTCGAGCAGCGCCGCCTGGCTTCTCGGCGGGGTCCGGTTCAGCTCGTCGAAGAGCACCACATGGGCAAACACGGGTCCGGGCCGGAACTCCCAAGCGTCGGACGAGGCCGAGTAGACCGAGACACCGGTGATGTCGGACGGGAGCAGGTCCGGGTGACCTTGGATCCGGGCAAGGCGTGTGCCGATGGAGACCGCCACTGCTTTTGCGAGCATCGTTTTGCCCACGCCCGGCACATCTTCGATGAGGAGGTGTCCCGCTGCCAGCACCGCAATCGTGGCAGCGACGACCGCGGCGGGAGTGCCGAGCACCACGGCGTTCAGGTTTGCCTGGAGCGCTGACGCAAGCTCAACGGCATCGTCGAGCGACGGGTCTACGGTGGCCTCACTTACAAGGTCATCGGTCGTCACAGATGACTCCTCACGCTGAGCGATCGTACTGCCACTTTGGGCGCCGGCGTTCACCTTGCCCCAGGTGCGGCCGGCGCTCAGCCGTCCGCCCATGGCGAGGCGCCGAAAGGTGAAGGAAGGCCAAGCTTGCCGGGGTTCAAGATGCCCCGGGGGTCGAGCGTGGTCTTGAGCTTGCGCAGCACTTGAAACCCGGCACCGAGGGCATCTGGCAGGTACGGGCCACGCACGAGCCCGATGCCGTGGTGATGGCTGATCGAGCCGCCGTTCGCCAAGGTGACGCCGAGGACCGCCTGCCAGCTACGCCGATAGAAGGCTTCTGCCCAGGCATCGTCGTCTGGGTCGGGACCCAGGCCAGCGAACGTGAAGTAGAGGCAGCCGCCGTCCAGGTACGCGTGAGACTGGTGGGCCGAGGCCGTGATGATCCCGGCCGTCTCCCCGAGCGCCGTCAGCGAGCCCTCGTAGATGGCCGCGAGCGCGTCCCAAGGCGCGGCGATCTCGATGGTGTCGACGACGATCCCGGAGCGAATCACGGGCACGAGCACCGACACGTCGTTGCGCTGGGCGTGCCAGTGCTCGACGAGGCCGACGTCGAGCGGTTCGCCGGTCCTGCATTCTTCCGAGAGAACCGCCATGGCGGCGTCGACTAGGAGCCTGTCGCCTTCGTCCAGGGCGATTAGGACGTTGGTGTCGAGACCGTCAAAGCTTCGTTTCGACTCGGTCGCGTCGTAAAGGCGCAGCACCGCCGGGGTGGCTCCACGCTGAAGAGTTCGGCGGAGCGCTTCGAGGCCCTCGACGAAGCTCGGGAACGCCCACGCCGCCCGTCGCTGTTCGGGAGCGACCGGGTGGCCTCTCAGCCTGGCCGAGGTGATGACCCCGAGCGTCCCCTCGCTGCCCACGAACAAGTTCGTCAGGTCCGGGCCCATAGCCGAGCGTGGCCCGGCCCCTCGTCCGGCCAGTTGGCCCGTGCGCACGACGGTCCCGTCGGCAAGAACCACTTCAAGACCGGCAACCATGTCCTCGATCTTCCCGTAGCGGGTGGAGTACTGACCCGCACCGCGACAAGCGATCGACCCTCCGATGGTCGCCAGAGCGACGGACTGGGGCCAATGGCCGATCGTGATCCCATGAGCGGAGGAAAGCTCGCGCTCGAGATCGTCGCCGAAGGTTCCGGCCCGGACATCGACGAGCGATGTCGCAGCGTGAACCTCCTGCACGCCTTCGAGACCACAGCAATCGAGGCTGACACCGCCGAAGATCGGGACGGCGCCGCCGCAGACGCCGCTTCGCCCGCCGGCCGCGGTGACGGGGATACCGGCTTCGTTGCAGCACCGGAGCACAGCGGCAACTTCGGCGGTGCAGGCGGGCCGGGCGATGACGCCGGGCCGGGCGGCCACGGCGCCCGAGAGCGCCCATCTGAGTGAGATGGGCCACCAGTCCCGGCCCGACTCGGTGAGGGACTCGGGAGCGAGATCGACGACGGCGCACGCACTCGAAAGGCGCTCGAGAAAGCCGTCTTCGAGGGCGACACGACGACCGCCGAATCGCTCTCGAATCCCGTCGGTCCCAGCACCAACCCCGATCGGGGCTGGCACCGCCCTGCGGTTGTGCGTCACGGGAGCTCAGGTCTCCGGGGCCTGGGAGGCTTGGCCGGCAAGAGAGGCGGCCGCGGCAAGGTCGTGGAGGCCGATGCCGGCGAAGTTCGCGCACTCTTCACGTACCCGAGCAGCGTCCCAGCCGAGCTCGGCAGCGAGCAGCTCAGCGGTGCGGGCCGCCGCCGTAGCTGCGGATCGGGCGTCGAGCAGCAGGGCGCGCGTGCGTCGTGACAGGACGTCGTCGACACAGGTGGCCATCTCGAACCGGGCCGCGTACACGACCTCCGCCTCGAGGTGCGCGAGACCGCCGACGAGACGCTCACGTAGCTCCGGGCGGTCGACACTGAGGCCGAGCACGGCCATCGTCTCTCCTCCATAGCGACGCTGGAGGTGGTCCAGGACAAGCGCGTCGAGACCGAGCTTGTCGGCGAGGTCGCGGACTTGTTGGGCGTTGACGGTTTCCGAGCCGCGAAGGCGCAGCCTCTTCGTGCGCGATGTCATGGCGGTCGATCCGAGCCCACGCTGGACGGCGTCTACGGTGTCAGCCGCCATCTTACGGTAGGTCGTCAGCTTGCCGCCCGTGATGGTGATGAGCCCGGACGCCGATCGCACGACCTTGTGGCGTCTGGAGAGGTCAGCTGTGCGTGCACTGCGGGCATGGTTGTGTGCGCCTGCTGTGGCCAGCAGGGGACGCAGTCCCGCCCAGCTCGCGGTCACGTCCTGCGGCCGCAGCGGCGAGGAGACGGCCGCGTTCACAGCGTCGAGCACATAGGTGATGTCGCCCGGCTCGACGCGGGGATCGTCCAACGCTCCTGTGTAGTCCGTGTCGGTCGTCCCGATATAGGTGTGCTCGTTCCACGGTATGAGCGTGATCGCGCGCCCGTCTTCGGCGACGGGCAGCACCGTCGCGACATCACAGGGCAATTTGTCGCGCGGGACCGTGAGATGGATGCCCTTGGCGGGGCGGATCGAGCTTGGGCAGGCCGCGTCATCGAGGCGGTGCAGTTCGTCGGCCCATACCCCGGTCGCGTTGACGACGACTCGCGCCCTGACCTCGATCACCTCCGCGCAGGCGTCGTTGCATGACGGCTGTGTCAGCCAGCTGCCAGAGCGAGGCTCCACAATGGGGGCGACCCGTACACCGGTCACCTGGGACGTCCTGTCGTGGACCAGGCCGACGGCCGGGGTGTAGTTCACGGCGACGGCCGCGTGCTCGAGCACAGCAGTCCGCAAGACCGCAAGAGTCAGCCGGGCGTCGTCGGCCCAGGCGTCGTAGTAGACGAATCCGGCAACGAGACGGTCCGTGCGCAGAGTCGGGAAGTGCGAGGAGAGCTCCTGAGCGGTGATGCGACCGTGGCGCTTGCCGATGCGCCAGCCGCCGGCGAGGTCGTACATCCACAGAGCGGTCGAGTAGCCCCTTGCGGTGGCCCGGTCAACGGCTCCTCCATTGCCGAACAGGGGAATGAGGAACGTAAGGGGCTCGACGAGGTGCGGTGCGTTCTGGAGCAGGAGACGGCGTTCGGTGAGGCTCTGGCGGACGAGGCCGAAGTCATGCTGCTGGAGGTAGCGCAAGCCCCCGTGCACCATCTTGGAAGACTTGGAGGACGTGCCGGACGCAAAGTCGCCCCGTTCCACGAGAGCGGTTCGCAGCCCCCTCGAGGCCGCGTCCAACGCGACACCAGCCCCGGTGATCCCTCCCCCCACGACGACGACGTCGTAGCTTTCGCTTGCAAGCCTGGACAGAGCGACGTCACGGTCGAAAATGGTCGCTGGGCGTTTCATCAAGGCACCGTCGCGACAGCCTGCCACAAACCCACGGCAGGGCCGAAGCGCCTCACAGCACCTCGACCGCGGCGAGTAGTGCCCCCACACGGCCCAAGAGCGGGCCAGTTCGCGGTCGTGCACGAGATTTCTCGTTCACGAGCCCATTTTCCTGTAAAGCTGGAAACCTCGACGGCCGAAGATTTGAAGAACAACTAGCTACAGGCACCGCGCACAACCGGGTGGACTGGAGAGATGCCAGTTGTTGACAGTTTCGTTACGATCATTCATAATCGAGGTTCCGGTCGGCCGACCCCCTGGCGTACGACAAGAGCGCCGCTGCCGCCGACCGATCTCCTGCAATTCGATCTCGTCGCGGAAGGTCGCCGTAGACGGACGACAGACGACGAAAGTGAACCGGGATGAAAGCCAGTTGGCGCCAACGAGCGGCATGTCGAGGGGTTGACCCAGACATCTTCTACCCCGTGTCGGATGACGACTCGGAAGAGGCGAAGGCAGTTTGTGCGTCGTGTTCGGTCCGCCAGGCGTGTCTCGAGTATTCACTCGCCGCACGCGAGCGTGAAGGTGTGTGGGGTGGGCTCACCGAGCGTGAGCGTCGTCGGATCGTCCGCCAGCACCGCAAGTCTGCCTGACGCGTCCTGTTCTCCGGTTTGCCGCGAAGACGGAGCGCCGAAAGCATCGGGCTAGCCTCGGTGGATGGGTTTCGACTTCCGGGAAGAGCTGACCGCGCCGCTTGAAGCCGAGCTCAGCGTTCCAGGTGAGATCGACCGCGAGCACCGGTGCGATTGAGGCGATGACCGTGGCCACCCTTGCAATCCTCGGCGGATGGCCGGCGATACTCGGGAAAGTCCTGAGCTGCCAGGACCTGACGGAGGACGAGGCTTCTACAGCCCTCGACAGCGTGCTCGAAGGCACGGCGACGCCGGCCCAGATCGCAGCTTTCGTGGCTGGACTGCGCACCAAAGGCGAGACCGTGGAGGAGATGACCGGCCTCGTGCGAGCGATGCGGGCTCACGCCGAGAGCCTCAAGGTGGGCGTCGAGGTCGTGGACACCTGCGGCACGGGAGGGGACCGCAGTGGCACGATCAATGTCTCCACGCTCAGTGCTTTCGTGGTCGCCGGCGCAGGTGCGGTCGTCTGCAAGCACGGCGGGCGGGCGGCTTCGTCTCTTGCAGGGTCGGCCGATGTGCTCGAGGCCCTGGGCGTGGTGATCGACCTCGGCCCCGTCGGGGTGCGACGGTGCATCGACGAGGCCGGGATCGGCTTCTGCTTCGCGCCGCGCTTTCATCCGACGATGCGCTTTGCCGCACCGGTTCGTCGCGAGCTCGGCGTCACAACAGTCTTCAATTTCATCGGCCCACTGGTGAATCCCGCCGGGGCGACGCGCCAGCTCGTGGGTGTCTCCGACCCGCAGATGGCCGGGAAGATGCTTGACGTGCTGGAAACCTTCGGTTCCGTGCACGCGATGGTGGTCTTCGGTCACGACGGCCTCGACGAGCTGTCGACAACGGCACCTTCAACGCTGATCGAGTCTGTGCGCGAGCAAGATGGAACCTGCCGCCGTCGCCAATTGGAGATCGAGCCGACTTCACTCGGGCTCAAGCGCGCCGCACTCGGCGATCTGGCCGGCGGGGATGCCGCCTGTAACGCCGAATTCGCGTTGCGAGTGTTGGACGGTGAGCGCGGCCCGAGACGCGACCTGGTGTGCTTGAACGCCGCGGCGGGCCTTGTCGTCGCGGGTCTCGCCGATGACCTCGCCGACGGCCTCGAGATCGCCGGCGCGGCCATCGAGGACGGGAACGCCCGGAGCGCGCTGGATCGGCTCGTAGCAGTGTCGAACGCCGCCGCCAGCCCTCTTGGCGCAAGCACGAGCTAGGAACGCCGCCGCCAGCCACCTCGTCCATCACCCGGGGCTGGAGCCGGAGCGGGTGCACAGCTGGGCAGTCGGTGGCGTTGCGTCTCAATTTGGCGCGTGGCATGATCAGTTCGGGATGTCAATACATATGGACATGCTCGAAGGTGTACTCGACCACTCCACGCCAGTCCCGTTGTACTACCAGTTCAAGCAGTGGCTTTCTAAGTGCATCTTCTCCGGTGAGCTGGCGCCCGGGTCCCGGCTCCCTGACGAGCTCGAGCTGTGTGAGCGGCTCGGTGTGAGCCGCGGCGTCGTCCGGCAAGCACTCACAGAGCTCTGCTACGAGGGGCTGGTCTACCGCCAGCGGGGGCGGGGCACCTTTGTCTCCACCCCGAAGACCACCGAGGGCCTCATCAGTGGGCTCGGCGGCCTCGCAGAGGACGCCGCCTTGCGCGGGCAAAAGGTCCACAGCAGGGTGCTTGTGCTCCGTGAGGCGCCCGTGACTGACAGCGCGGCCAAGGCGCTGAACCTCGCGCCGGGCGAGCTGGTCGTGGAGTTGGAGCGGGTACGTCGGCTCGACGGCGAGCCGCACGTGCTGACGATGACGTATCTCCCCGCGGCGATGGTCCCGGGCATGGTCCAGCACGACTTGAACGGTTCCGCCTCCCTTTACCAGGTCCTGCGCGAGGACTTCGGTCTGCCCATGATCTCGAGCCTGCGCAGGGTCGAGGCGGCGACGGCCGGAGCACGGGAGGCGCGTCTGCTCAAGGTCGAGCGTGGTGACCCGCTGCTCGTGCTCCGCAGCATCAGCTACACCACCGGGCGCCGGCCTGTCGAGTACTTCATTGCTTTCCACCGTGGCGACCGCAGCGCGTTCGAGGTGGACCTGTCCGGCTTCGCCGCAAGCGTGTCGCGTTTCGAACGGGTCTCGGTGGACAGAGACGGCCTCGTCCCATGAGCGAGCCCCTTTTCGTGGGAGTCGACGTTGGTACTCAGAGTGCCAAGGCGGCCCTGTTCGGGCTCAGTGGCGCCTGCCTGGGCGAAGCCGCCGTTGAGCTGCCCCTCTACCGGCGTGCCGCCGACGAGGTCGAACAAGAGCCCGAGGACTTCTACCGGGCGGCGACGGCTGCGATCGCGGCCTGCGCTGTTGGCTCGGGCCACGCCGGCGACGTCGCCGGTGTGGCGGTAGCCGGTCAAATGGCGGGCATTCTCGGTATCGGCGCCGACGGCCAGGCCGTCACCCCCTATGACTCCTGGCTCGATTCGCGTTGCCGCCCGGAGGTGGAAGAGATCGCCGAAGCGCTCGGTGACCGGTTTGTCGAGCTCACCGGCTGCCCGCCGATGGTCGCCCACGCAGCCAAGATCGCTTGGTGGCGTCGCTGGCGGACCGAGGAGTACCGGTCTGTCACAAAGTTCGTCGTCCCGAGTGCTTTCGTGGCCGGCAGGCTCTGTGACCTGGACGCCGCCGAGGCCTACGTCGACACGACCCATCTCCACTTCAGCGGGCTTGCTGACGTTGCGGGCGCGATCTGGTCCGACGAGCTCACGTCGGGGACCGGCGTCGACATGGCAAAGCTGCCCCGTATTGTCACCCCGACGGAACGTGTCGGCTGTCTCAGCATGACGGCTGCCCGGGACTGCGGGCTCCTGCCGGGCACCCCGGTAGCGGCGGGACTGGGCGACACCGCGGCGGGCGCGCTCGGTGCCGGCATGGTCGAAGAAGGCCAGCTGCTGGACACGGCGGGCACTGCTTCGGTCCTGGCGCTGTCTACCACAGCGTTCAGACCGGACTTCTCCCGGACGTTGGTGCAGATGCGGGGCGCGGTCCCGGGGCAATGGATCTCGCTCGCTTACCTCGCGGGTGGTGACCTGCTCCGCTGGCTTCCCCAGGTGCTGGGCGACCCGCCGCTCGAGCTGCTCGTCGAGGAGGCATCAGCGTGCCCAGGGGCGCGGCTGCTGTTTGTGCCCCACCTGGGAGGCCGCATCCTGCCGTCCGCGCCCCACGCCCGCGGGGCCTGGGTTGGCCTCGACCTTGCCCAAAGCCGCGGTGACCTTGCTCGCGCCGTGTTGGAGAGCGTGGCTTTCGAGTATGAGGGCTTCTTGGACAGGGCCCTCGAGCTCTTTCCCGACGTGGTGCCCCGTGACGTGCGGGTGATCGGAGGCGGCGGGGACAATGCCCTCTGGAACGTGATCAAGGCTTCCGTTCTGGGCCTGCCTTACGTGCGCCTGGAGAGGGAGAGCTTCAGCTGTTGGGGTGCCGCCATGGTGGCTGCAGCGGCTGTAGGGGCCGTGGACGACCTGGCTGTGACCGCCCTTAACACCACAGCCGAGGCAGGTCGAATCATGCCCGACTCGTCCTTGCAGTACATCTACGCCAAGCGCAAACGCGACTACCGGGCCATCATCGACCTGCTCGTTCCGCCATCGCATCACCGGCACTCATGAGCCGCCCCTTCCAGCTTGCCGTGCTCGGTGCCGGGCGCGTGGGCATGGTGCATGCACGCAACGCCACCGGATCGATCCCCGCGGCCGAGCTTGCCTGCATCGTCGACGCAGACCCCGAGATGGGCGATAGGGCAGGAGCCGAGCTGGGAGTGCCGGTCTTCACCGACTTCGAGCAGGCACTCTCCGGCGCGGAGTTCGACGGCGTGGTGATCGCCGCGCCGACCTTCGTCCACGCCGAGCTTGCCGTGCTCGCCGCAAGCGCGGGCAAGCACATCTTTTGCGAGAAGCCCATGGCACTGACCGTGGGCGAGTGCGACTCGATGTCAACTGCCGCGGAGAGGGCCGGCGTCGTGTTCCAGATCGGTTTCGTACGGCGCTTCCAGCCGGAGTTCGTGGAGGCCAAGCGCAGGATTGAAGCCGGTGACATAGGCACGCCCATGGTGGTCAAGTCCCTCACGCGCGGTCCGGGACTGCCTCCGGCGTGGGCTCATGACCTGCGCCGCTCCAACGGGATGCTCGCCGAGGTGAACAGCCACGATTTCGACTGCGTGCGCTGGCTGGTCTCATCGGAGATCGAGCGGGTCTACGCCGAGACGGCGAACTTCAAAGGCCCCGAGCGGGGTGTCACCGCTCCGGACTTCTACGACAACGTCGTCGTCTCGTTGAGGTTCGTCAGCGGTGCCATCGGAACCATCGACGGGACCTGTCCGGCTGACTACGGCTACGACGCCCGGGCCGAAGTGCTCGGGACCGAGGGCCTGCTGGTCGTGGGGGAGAACCGCGCCGTGCCGCTTCTCGAGATCCGCTCGCGCGGTGCCGGGGAGATCCCGACCTTCGCGTCCTGGCCCCAACGCTTCGAGCCGGGCTACCGCGAGGAGCTGGCCGCGTTCGTGCGGGCAGGGATGAGTGGCTCCGCCCCTGTCGTGGGCGCTCGTGACGGCCGCGCCGCGGTCGCCGCGGTACGTGCTTCCAACACCTCTTGGCTGCAACGCCGTCCGGTGCTGGTGGCCGATGAGGGGGCGGACCGATGAAGGCCCTCGTCTACCGAGGGCGGGGCTCGCTTGTGCTGGAGGAGCGTCCCCGGCCCCACCCGGGAGAGGGCCAAGCCCTGCTCCATGTGGACGCCTGCTCGATCTGTGGCACCGACTTGCGCATTGCGGCAGGGACCCACCGCTCCTACGCCGAAGACTCCGGGCGCATCCCTGGTCATGAGATCGCCGGGACCGTGGTCGAGACGGGCGATGGGGTGGCGACAGGCGTCGGTGAGAGGGTTTTCGTGGCGCCCAATTACGGGTGTGGCCGCTGTCGTGCGTGCCGTCGGGGGCAGGTAAACCTCTGCGACGAACCACGCGCCATCGGCATCACCGAGGACGGGGGCTTCGCCGAGTACGTTCTGGCACCCCGCGACCTGGTGGACCAGGGCAACCTGCTCCGGTTCAGCGACGGCGCAGACCCTGCCGCAGTAGCCCTGGCAGAACCCCTCGCGTGCGCGTTGCGTGGCTCACGGGCCTGCCGTATCGGCGCTGGAGACGTGGTCGTGGTCTTTGGAGCGGGCCCCATCGGCCTGTTCCACGTCGCGTTGGCACGCCTGGCCGGTGCGCGCGCCGTGGTCGTCAGCGAACCCAACGTCGGTCGGCGCCAACTGGCCGTCTCATGGGGCGCGACTTCGGTCCACGACGCCGACTTCGATGAGCTGGAGGCAGCGCTCCAGGATGCAGGTGCGACCAGGGGCGCCGACGCGGTGGTGGTGGCCACCCCGGTGCCCGCAGCCCAGAGCCAGGCGTTGGAGCTCGCCGGACCGCAAGGGCGCGTCAACTTCTTCGCGGGGCTCCCCCGGGGACGGTCCAGGATCGAGCTCGACAGTAACCTGATCCACTACAAGGAGCTTGTCGTCACGGGGACCACGGCAAGCACCAACGACGAGTGTCGTGCCGCGCTCGACCTGATCGTCGACGGTGAGGTGGACGTGAGCTCCCTTGTGGACGCGCGATTTGGCCTTGCCTCGGCCCAGGCCGCCTTCGAGCTCGCCGCCTCGGGACGGGCGCTGAAGGTAGTGATCGAGCCGTAACAGAAAGTGGTGATCGAGCCGTGACCTCGAAGCTGTTGGACCCGTTTGCCCTGATGGTCGACTTCGGATCGGGGGCCCTTGAACCGCACACCTCCCGAACCGAGCGGCGCGCCTCCGACATGCAGGGGGCCTACGCGGACGCAGCGGCCCTGTCCCGCTTGGTCACCGCCGGCGACCCGCTCGTCTACGAAGTCCTCCAGTACGACACCCCCGCAGAGGTGGGGCAGCTGATCTGCTGCACGACGGTTCTCCACCCGGGGACCGTTGGCGACGAGTACTTCATGACCAAGGGCCACTACCACTCCGTGCGGGACACCGCTGAGGTCTACCTGGGGCTCTCCGGCCACGGTTACCTGCTCTTGATGACAGAGGAAGGGGGCAAGGCGGCGACCTTTATGAGCCCGGGCACCGTCGCCTACGTGCCCCCTTGCTGGGCGCATCGCACCGTGAACACCTCTGAGGAGCCCTTCGTGTTCTTGGCGGTCTACCCGGGCCAGGCCGGTCACGACTACGGGACCATCGAGAAGACAGGTTTCCCCCAGCGGGTGCTGCAGACGCCGCAAGGAGCTGTGCTGCGATGAGCGGAGATCGAGCTCGCGGTCCCCTGGTGGCAGGCGCACAACCAGGCCTCGCCGATATGCGAGGGCGGGCGCTGTCGGAGTGCGTGGTGGTGGTGACGCCTCGGTCGTTCGGCATGCACGACCCAGGTCTGCGGCGCCGGCTCGAGGGTGAGGTGGGTGTGGTCCGCTACTGTCCCGGCCCGCTCGCTGCCGCCGCGTTGGCGCTAGCGGTTCGTGACGCCGACGGCTTGCTCTGTGGCCTGGACCAGGTGAGCGCGGAGGTGTTCGCGAGTGCGCCTCGCCTGCGGGTCGTGGCCCGTTACGGAGCAGGCGCGGACCGGGTCGATCTGCAAGCCGCTGCTCGTCACGGGGTGACGGTGACGATAACACCGGGCGCGAACGCCAACGCGGTGGCTGAGATGACCATTGCCCTCCTCTTTGCTCTGGCGCGCCCGCTGGTGTCCGGGCGTGAACGGACCCGGGCCGGTGAGTGGCCGGCGCTGAGCGGTGTCGAGCTTGCCGGCAGGACTCTCGGCCTGATCGGCCTGGGCCGGATCGGCTCGCTGGTGGCCGCAAAGGCGGCCGCGCTGGGCTTGCGGGTGGTTGCCTACGACCCGAACGTGCCTGGGACCGAGACGGCCACTCTCGTCGGCCTCGACACCCTCGTTGCCGAGTCGGACTTCGTCTCCCTCCACGCTCCGCTCACAGAGCAGACCAGAGGCATGGTGGGCCGGTCACTGCTGGAGCGGCTGAAGCCCGGTGCCGCGCTCGTCAACACGGCGAGAGGAGAACTGATCGACGAGGACGGCCTCTTGTGGGCGCTGGAGGAGGGGCCCCTTCGGGCAGCTGCTCTCGACGTGCTCGTCCAGGAGCCTCCTCCTCCTGACCATCCGCTCCTGTGGCGAGACGACGTGCTGGTGACGCCCCACATGAGCCCGCACACGGCGGAGGCCACCTCGGCGATGGGGCTGGGGGCGCTCGACGACCTGCTCGCCGTCCTCTCCGGGCGAGCCCCGAGGTACCCCCTGTGAGCGCCGCCGAGGGTCTTGAACGCTTGCGGGCGGCGAGGGTGATCGCGGTCGTGAGGGCCGACGACCGTCAAGAAGCCATCGACATCGCCGAGGCGCTAGCTGCCGGCGGCTTGGAGGCGATCGAGCTGACCTTCACCACGCCCGGCGTCGAAGCTGCCCTAGCTGAGGTCCGACGACGGCTTGGCGACAAGCTCCTGCTCGGTGCCGGGACGATCACGACACCTGAACAGGTGGGTGCCGCTGCACAGGCCGGAGCCGACTTTCTCGTCTGCCCGCACCTCGACGAGCGGTTGTTCGTGAGCATGCTCGCCACAGGACTGCTTGCCGTGCCGGGAGTCATGACCCCGTCGGAAGTGGCCTCCGCCTTGAGGACGGGGGCAGCCGTCGTCAAGCTGTTCCCTGCTTCCACGGTTGGGATCGGGTACCTGAAGGCCCTGTTCGGGCCGTTCCCAGGACTGCAGGTGATCCCGACTGGCGGGGTTTCCCCGGCCACAGCCGGCGATTGGCTTTCTGCCGGCGCCGTCGCCGTCGGACTGGGCGGGGAGCTCCTGCCCAAAGCGCTCCGCCGGACGCATTCGTGGGATCAGATCAGCGCCAACGCGTCGCGGCTCTTGGCCGAGATCCGCGCGAAAGAGGTCTGAGCCATGGAACCCGTCTTTGGACGTGCCGATTCTGTGACGAGCGCCCCGGTCGACCACGAGTTCGCGCAGGCCTCCCGCGACGCCGGAACTCGGAGATTCACGTTCATCGGCGTCACGACAGGCAAGTCTGCGATCATGCGCGTGTTCCCAGCTTGGGCGGAACACCTTGGTCTGGGGGATGTCGACATCTTCGGCCATGACCTGCCGTTGCACGCCCCGGCGGAGCGCTACCGCGAGGTCGTGCAGACCATCCGCGCAGACCCGCTGGAGCTCGGTGGGCTGGTTACCACCCACAAGATCGATCTCTTCACCGCTTGCAGGGAGATGTTCGACTTCATCGACCCCTATGCAGCGCTCTGCGGGGAGGTCTCCTCCCTGTCCAAGCGCGGCGGCATCTTTCGAGCTCACGCCAAGGATCCGATCTCATCGGGGCGCTCCCTCGACGAGTTCGTCGCGGATGGTTACTGGGCCTCGCGCGGCGCGGAAGCGATCCTGTTCGGGGCCGGCGGTTCCAACCTTGCCATCAGCCTGCACCTCATGACCGGGCGCCCAGCCGAGGACCGGCCCAGGCGGATCGTCGTGGTCAACCGCAGCCCGGCTCGGCTCGAGTCCATGCGTGATGTCCACGACCAGGTGGGGGCTGGCGTCGAGGTGCAATATGTCCACAACTACGATCCGGTGGAGAATGACCGTCTGCTCGGGGCGATGCCCCCAGGCTCGCTGGTCGTCAACGGGACCGGCATGGGCAAGGACAGCCCGGGAAGCCCAATCACCGACAAAGGGAACTTTCCCGAAGGAGCCCTGGTCTGGGAGCTCAACTACCGGGGGGAGCTCGACTTCATGCACCAAGCAGAGTGTCAAGCACCGAGCCGGGGTCTGGTCATAGAGGACGGCTGGCGCTACTTCGTACACGGATGGACATGCGTGATCGAGGAGGTCTTCGATGTGGAGATGACCCCGGAAATAGTCGGCGAGCTCTCGAAGATCGCCCTCCGACTGAGAGGCTGAGACGCGCCGGAGGACTATCGACCCTGATGACGCACGGGAGTTGAAGGGACGGCCATGGGGAAGGCACAACTCGTACCGCTGTACCTAGGTGGGACCGACGATCCTGACTTTGTCGCTCAAACCCGTCGACTGCGTGAGCTGCTCGCCGACGAAGCCGAGCTGGCAGAACCGCTTCCGCTGGGGGCAATGTTGCCCGAAGTCGACGCGGTGGTCATACCTCAGATGCTGGGGGAGGCGTACCGCCACGTGGACGAGTTCCGCAGGCTCGGCCTGCCGGTCCTGGTGCTCACCTCGGAGTTCGGGACGATGGCGATGTGGGACTGGGAGATCATCAGTTACCTGCGAGCAGAGGGCGTGGCTGTGATGGCGCCGTACTCTCTGGGCGCGGCGAAGACGGCTTGCCGTGCTCTGGTGGCCAAGCGCCAACTGCGAGATGGCCAGTTCTTGGTCTACCAGGACCACCCCGGGGAGGGAGGAGCCCAACCGGGCATCTTCAGGCGTTTCTACTGGTGGGAGGAGGAGTGCTCCCAGCGCATCGGGGAGAAGTTCGGACTTCGCATCGTGAAAAGGAGCTTCGAGGAGCTGGGGGCGCGAGCCAGGGCGATACCCGACTCCGAGGCCGCGAGAGAATGGATGCGTCTGCGCGACGAGGTCCCACTTGCCGGTGTGAGCGACCGGGCCGCTCTGAGCGCCGTCAAGCTCTACTGTGCGGTCCGCGACGATCTCGACAAGGAGCACGCAGTCCTGGCGGTCGGGATCAACTGCCTGAACGAGTCGCGGTCCTCGGACACCACGCCATGTCTGGCCTGGGACCTGCTCTATGCGGAGCGGGAGATGCTCTGGGGCTGTGAAGCAGACATTGTCTCGATGCTCACCAAGGTAATCGTGAACCGTTGCCTGGGAGTGCCGGTCGTGATGACCAACCTCTACCCGTTCCTGATGGGCCAGGCGGCCCTGCACCACGAGCGGATCCCGGCCTTTCCTGAAGTCGATGACCCCGCCAACTGCGTCCTTGCGGCTCACTGCGGCTACCTCGGTGTCCTGCCCCGCCAATTTGCTGTTGAGTGGAAACTACGCCCGAGAGCGCTCGCAATTGTGGGCGAGAACGCGACCGCCATCGACGCCCGACTCCCCGTTGGTGAGCTGACCCTGGTCAAGCTGGGACCCCGCTTCGATACCTTGTCGGTTGTCGCCGGCGAGCTCACCGGTTACGCAGGCTTTCCCGGCTCCGACTGCCTCAACGGGGCGGTGATCCGGGTGCCCGACGGGCACGCCCTCATGCAGCGGCTGCCTTCGCACCACTCGGTGCTGTTTCCTGGCCACGACCTCCCCGGCCTGGAATTGGTCGGGCAGATCTTCGGCCTCGAGGTGGAAAAGATCGGGAGTTAGGAGGGCCCTGCCGTCGGCGGCAGCGGACACCTCTGTGCCCGGGAATGTCTTGGCTGGGATGCGCTCCGACGCGGGCCCTTCGTAGGTCAACAGGGCGTCGGGTTCCAGGGTTCGGGCAGGTCCTTGGGATTGTCGAAGACCACCTGGCTCTCAGGTGTCGTGGCCGTGGTCGTGGCCACGCGCGGCACCGAGGTGCCGGAGGCACCCGCCGCTTTCGTGCCCGTCGACGACCCGATCGCGAGGAAGCTGGAGATCATCTGCTGGGCGTAAGGCTGGGCCGTCATCAACACGTCATTACCGTCGATGGTGGCTCCGTAGGTGGGAAGGACCTCTGTCGCGAGGCTGGCCGAGCCAACTCCTCTGAAGCGCAGGCCAAGGGAGATCATCTCGCGGCCCGAGAACCCCGAGTCGACCTGTAGGTCGTCCGCGGTCGCCCTCAGGAAACTGTTCATTGCCAGGAGGTTGAGGAACTCGCTGTCCGCCTTGTTGACGACTGCATGGAAGAAGGCCTGCTGGCGCTGGATCCTGCTCCAGTCGCTCATTCCGTCGTAGTTCCAGGCCCCACCTCTGAAGTAGTAGAGGTGCCGGCTGCGCACCAGAGCCAGGGCCGTGCTCCCGTTCACGCTCTGACAGCCCAGCGTTGTCACGTTCAGGCCGGAGTCCAAATCGCGAACCGGATACGGGAAGTCGAGGGAGATGCCGCCAAGGGCGTTCACCATGCCCTCGAAGCCAGGGAAGTTCGCCACCACGACGTGGTTGATTGGGATCCCGAAGTCCTGCTGAATCGTCTCGACGAGCAGGCCGGGACCGGTGTTGAAGGCCGAATTGATTCGATTCAAACCGCCGGTGCCCTGGATCGGGACGTACGTGTCCCGTGGGATGGAGAGCATCTCGATCTGGCGTGTCCTGGCCACCAGCCGGGCGACGATGATCACGTCGGCTCGTTGTCCGGTCTGGGTGGCCGCGTTGCCGAAGGACGAGGCCTCGCCGGGAGTATCGACGAAAGCTCGTGAGTCGGAGCCCACAAGAAGGATGTCGACTGGCCCGCCCGAGGTCTCCGGTGTGACGCTCGGAACCGGGACTCGCTTGATCGAGCCCAGCACCGAGTTGACGTAGAACCAACCTCCGACAGTGCCGATGAGCGCCAGACAGAGCACGATCGCCAAGCCGATGAGCACACGCCTGGGCCAACGGCGGCCTTTGGTGGCGTAATGAACGGACCGGCTACCCCCTAGTGAGCGAAGGGCCGGATCTCTGGGCACGTAAAGCGAGGATACCCAACCTCGGCCGGAACCTGAGGTCACTCCCTGGTCGTGTCGTCTCCGGGTCCGCCTTGATGTCCAGCGTTGGGACTCGGATCGGGTTCTACGTCCGGGGGGCTGTATGGCTCTTGGCCATCGGTCGCGCCCGGTTCGTTGTCGTCCTCGAGGCGGCCCGGCAAGCTGCCCTCTGGCCCGTCGCCGGGCGCCAGCGGCAAGCTGCCCTCTGGCCCGTCGCCGGGCGCCAGCGGTGATGGCGTCTCGGCTAGGCCGTTCGCTTGTCTCATGACGGGCGGGCGGAGCGTCATGAGCATGCCCAAGCCGACGACGCCACCGAGTGAGGCGAGCTTGCCGAGCTGGTCGGCTCCCGTCGTGCCGTACGTGAGCGTGACGTGATGTGCTGTCGGCACGACTGCCATCATGTTTGGAGAGACCTCGTAGGGCCCGAGCGCGCCGGTGGCGTCCCAGTTGGGGAAATATGGCACCTTCACGAGAACCGGCACACCGAGCCGCCCAACGTCGAAGCTGACCGTCGAGTTCGTCGTGCGCGCGTTTGTCACTGTTGTCGGTTTGACGGGCACTCCCTGCGACGCCGGCAGAACCGTCCCGATCCGAGCCCTGGGCCAGTTGGGTGGCCCGTTGAGTGCGATCTCGACGGGCCAATAGACTTCGTCCTCCCACCAGACCAGACCGGTGTCGAGCCACCTCTGGGCAGAGCTGCCTGACTCCACGACCGGCAGGTAGTCGAGAGGTGTCACGAGCTGCGAGCCCTTGATGAGGTAGAGGTCCCACACAGGGTGGGGCACTGTCTCCTGGTTGATCGCTCCGGGGAAGCCGGCGGTCGACGCGATCTTCACGAGTCCCGGGTCGTTCTTGGCCGCAGCCTCGACCTGCGGTGACACGGCGAGGAAGTACCGCACATCTTCGAACTGGAGATGCCGGATCCCGTCGGCAAGGTTGAAGGTGGGGTAGTTCAGGAACGAGACCGGATTGGAGGATTCGCCCGGGAGGGAGTACTCGGCTTGGTCGAGAAAGTGAAACGGTGTCGTTGTCGAGGACTCGAAAAGGACCCCGTCGATCGTGTCCATGCACCCGTTGGTCCAGTAAGGCAGCGCCATTGTCGCCTCCGTGGAGCCGAAGGGGTTCTGGGTCTCGGTGATGTACTCGTACTGGAGCCGTCCACACCCGTAGGTCCGGCCTGCCTGATCAAGCATGCGAACGATCCCCTGATAGACCACCCAGCCCGACTTGCCTTGGAACCCGGTGTAGTTCCACGAGACCCAGCCGGGCACTACGATCTGACTGCTGCTGGGCTGAAATCCCGGGATCGCAATGCCTCCGGCGGTGAACGCTCCGAGCAGGCAGGCGAGGCCGCCGAGGACTATCGCTAAGGGTGCTTGCCAGACATCGAGCTGCAGCCAGCGTCCTCCCAGGCGGAAGAGCTCTCCGACGCCGTAGGCGGCAAGAAGCGCCGTCAAGAGGAAGTAGAACGGCAACCACCTGCCGTTGTAGACGAAGCCGGCCGGCAGCCACTGGAACCCGGCGACCGCGCCTACCGTCGCGACCGTGAGCACAATGGGCGTCCGGTCACGACGGACGATGGCGATCAGCGCGCCCAGTGCCGCGGGAACGATGATCCAGAAGTAGCCGTGCGGGAAGATGTTGGACCAGACACCGGTCACCCTTGTGTAGCCCATGGACGAGCTGTAGCGGAGGTCGGCAGCAAACGGGACGAGCCAGAACGCTGCGAGCAGTGCGCCGACCGCGCCAACAGGAACGAGGACTCGCCAGGTGTTCTTGTTCCAATGGCCCAACGCGAGCAGGATCGCAATGGCCGCATAGCCAAGCGCCGGGACGACATGGCACAGCAGCGTCACCGCATACAGGGCAGCCGCAAGCCAACGGAGTCGGCCCGTTCGCAGCGCGTACGCGAACACGCCGAGGAACAGCAGTCCGCTCGTGAGCGCGAGAGAGAACGAGTACTCACCTGCGAGCGTCGAGACGATGTTCCCGCCCTCGATGGTGTAGGAGGTATTGAACAAGAAGGGCAAGGTCGCCACGGCCATCAGTGCCGGTATCGGGCGCTTGAATCCTGCTAGTCGCCCGAAGGCCCAAGCCGATACTGGGAAGGTGACCAGACCGAGGACCGTGACAAGCTTGAATGCAACGGCATAGGGGAACGCGACCGAGAACGCGGCGACGAACAGGGCTGGAAGGGGGAAGTAGAAGACGTACAGCGGGAAACCCTCGAACCACTGCGGGTCCCATCCCGTGATGCGCCCCTGGGGCAGCAGGTCGTGGATGAGGAAGTAAGGCGCCACGATATGGCCGGCGTTGTCGCCGCCGACGTCCATGTTCGGGCTGAAGAGAAGACCAGGCCTCAGCTGCCAGATGACGAATATCGTCGCCCCGAGCACTGCGACGAACCCGAGGACCTTGACGATCGCCTCACCGCGTGTCGAGCGCACCGTCTCGTCGATGGCCTGCACGGCGGCAATCTAGCCGTGGCCGGCGCCGCGGTGGCTGCATCCCGCCCGATCCGACGCCCGGAGGGGCGCTGCACGATGGTAGCGTCAGCCCCTGAAGGGCCGTTGGCGCAGCCTGGTAGCGCGCTTGCATGACACGCAAGAGGTCACAAGTTCAAGTCTTGTACGGCCCACCGCTAAAGACGCAGCTAGGTGGCTTAAAGTAAAAGGGGTGCTGCGTTCTTGAATGCTACCTGAGCCTCTGAAACGCAGCCTGCCTGGTGGCTGCCCTACGCTGACAGAGTGCCAAGCGGGAAGATTGCGGACGGGGCCGTAGGTGGTGACTGATGGCTGACGCCCACGGTGATTACGCCTTGGCGGTGATCGACGCCCACAGTAGCTACGAGATGGCGACGATTGCAGCCCAAGGTGCCTACGAGTTGGCCTTGAACGACGCCCACGGTGACTACGCCGTGGCGGTGATCGACGCCCACAGTAGCTACGAGATGGCGACGATTGCAGCCCAATGTGCCTACGAGGTGGCCTTGAACGACGCCCACGGTGACTACGCCGTGGCGGTGATCGACGCCGCCGACAACCCGACAAGGATCAGCCCCGTCAAGGCCCTCAACAAGGCCTTCTCAGTAGCCAGAGATGCCTACGAAAGAGCACTCAGAGCAGCCAGCGATGCCTACGGCAGAGCACTCACAGCAGCCAGAGATGCCTACGACAGAGAACTCGACGCAGCCGACGATGCCTACTACCGAGCACTCGATAGGACTGACACTTCTCCCGCTAGCAGTCAGCCGCTACGTCCGCCGCCAGGGTGGTATCCCGACCCAGGTGAGGGTATGAGCTGAAGTGGATCACCCACTCGCTCGGAGGCGCGACGCACCTTCCTCGTTGAAGTCAAGACAAGCAGCCGGCGTTAGCGCGCCAGCGAGGAAGGGACGCCGTTGTTGAGCGGGCTAACTGTCAGATAAGGCTGTCCTCGGGCCATGGGCCGTGCAGGCTGTCGCCTGCTCAGTTCGAGACTGGCACCCGCCATATGGTTGCTACCTGTCTTGGCAGCTCGGACTTCAAGCACTCGGCTTCGGCGACGCAAACCATCGTGATCGTCAGGTAGTCCTGCTGTCTGAAGGACAGGTTGTAAGAGCCGCGTGGTGATCGACAAGAACAAGGGCCCCACCCTTCGGGCTCAGGTGGCGTGCGGGGTCGTGGTCCCACCTCTGTCAATCACGGATCCGGTTGCCAAGCGTGGAGAGCGTCGCGCATGAGCCGCCGCCTGAGCCTCCAGAAAGAGGGCCGGGGCTTTGGAAGCGCTCGTATGGCCGGGATGAATCCGGTGAAGACGGCCACGACGCCAACGAGATAGATAACAACGCCGACGGCCAGAATCGTGAGTCCAGTACCTGTTGACCACAAACGAGTGACGAGACCGCCGACGGCGACGAAGAGGCCGAGCCCTGCTAGCCGGAGCCCCCGAACTGCCAGTCTCCAGTGTGCGCTTCCGCCCAGGCCGGTCGCGTCGTTCTCGCCTGCGTGGCTGCTGCTAGGCCCCGAAACCATGCACCAACCGTAATCTCGAGGCAAAGGGAAGCCGACGGTGCCGGCGAACCGTTCGTGAGTGCCCCGGGTGAACGGGTGGAACGGCGCTATCGCTGAATGGAGCGCGGCCTCTAGACCCTCGAGTGCGGCAGAATCTCCACCATGACGGTAACTGTCTATACACCGGGGTTGGTCCTGACAGAGCGTGAGTTCGATGTGCCGTTGCGCTACTCAGTTCCGGACGGCGAGCGGATCACGGTGTTTGCCCGGGAGGTCGCGGCGCCTGACGGGTGCGACAGACCATTTCTCGTCTTTCTGCAGGGAGGTCCCGGCATGGAGGCGCCGCGCCCGACGGCTCACCCATCGGTACCGAGCTGGCTGGAGCGTGCCCTGAAGGACTTCCGCGTGCTCATGCTCGACCAGCGGGGAACCGGCCGGTCGACGCCGGTCGCAACCCTCAAGGCGATGAGCCCCGAAGAGCAAGCTGGATACCTGGCCTGTTTCCGTGCCGATTCGATCGTGAAAGATGCGGAGCTCATCCGCAACGAGCTGGGTGTCGAGCGCTGGAGCGTGCTCGGTCAGTCCTTCGGTGGTTTCTGCGTGCTGCACTACATGTCGGTCGCACCCGGTGGGCTGGCGGAGGCATTCCTGACCGGTGGGTTGCCACCGGTCGGCCGCCATCCCGACGAGGTATACCGCGCCACCTATGCCCGGACGCTGCAGCGCTGTCGCCGCTACTACGAGCGCTACCCGGCTGACCGGGAGCGGGTGCGCAGGCTACAAGCCTGGGCAGCCGAGGCAGACGTGATCCTGCCGGGTGGGGACCGACTCACGCAGCGGATGTTCCGCCAGCTCGGTCACATGCTCGGCATGAGCGACGGCGCGGAGCACCTGCATTACATATTGGAGCTCCCCCAGGACTCTCCGAGATTGCTACACGATCTCGAGGCCGGCCTTCCGCCGTTTACTCGCAATCCTCTCTACGCAGTCGTCCACGAGTCCTCTTATTCCGACGGAGCAGTGACCAACTGGTCGGCAGCTCGCGTACAGCCGGAGGACTACGAGACGCAGGCTGAACTCTTCACCGGTGAGCACGTGTTCCCATGGATGTTCGACGACTACGGGGCGCTCCGGCCCCTGCGCGAGGCGGCCGACCTGCTCGCCGGCTATCAATGGCCCAGCCTTTACGACGCCGAGCGCCTGAGCAGTTGCGGGGTTCCGGCAGCTGCGGCCATCTATGCCGACGACATGTACGTAGAGCGATCGTTCTCCGAGGAGACAGCGGAACTGATTCCCACCATGCGCACCTGGCTGACCAACGAGTTCGAGCACAACGGGCTGCGCGCCGACGGCGGGCGAATACTCGACCGGATAATCAGGCTGGCGCGCGGCAATTGAGGCGCCGGGCCGGAACACCTTGATCTGGCTGGGCAAGGCTCAGACAGCCAGTAGTAGTGACGGTGTCGGGGAACGCCGAATCCCGGGCACCGGCGCGAGGAGCAACCGCTGAGCGGGCTGCATTACTGGGGCGTGATGATCTTGAGCTTGGTCTCGTCTCCCGGTGAGCCCGTGTAGTAGCCGGGGCCGTCGGGCCCGCTCGGGCTGTAGGCGGTGTAGGGGGCTTCGAACTCCTGTCCGGTAGCGGGATCCTCGACGAGGTCGGTGCTGTTCAGGGCTTGGTCGAAGCCGGCGACCTGTTGGGAGAAGCTTGCGAGCTGCTCCTGCTGCTGCTGGATCGCTGCGAGGTCCTGAGTGAAGCTGTGCTCGATGCTGTAGGTGTCCCAGATCAGTGCGCCGTTCAGGGAGTCCCACAGTGACGGGGTGGCGAGTGCGATCCTCAGGACGCCGCTCGTGACACCCCCTCCCGTGCTGGCGATCGTGCGGACGAGACCGTGGACCTGCTTGGAGCCGGCGGTTCCGAGGAACTCGGTGATGATCTCCTGCTCGGTGCCGCCCGCAGCCGTCGTCTGGCTCGGGAAGGTTGCACGGGAGAGGACC
The DNA here is from genome assembly GCA_963807575.1 of uncultured Acidimicrobiaceae bacterium. GTDB lineage: Bacteria > Actinomycetota > Acidimicrobiia > Acidimicrobiales > Bog-793 > Fen-455. The sequence goes on along the minus strand of CAWECD010000017.1, from coordinate 242,939 downwards.
GTGTTGATGGTCAGGCCGAGCCGCTGGAAGCAGTACTGCTGAAAGCTCGCTGCGTCGGTGACCCCCGAGGAGCTGGCGAGGAACGGCCCAGCAAGGAGGAAGTTCGCTGACGCGTTCGGTCCGGCGTCGAGGAACAGCTCGTCGGGGCCCTCGTTGCCGACGGTCCAACCGAGGGGGAGCGTGTAGCCGAACCACTGATCCTTGACGAACCGGGAGAGCGTCCCGGCTTGGAGGCCGAAGCAGCCCCCGATCGAGGCCAGCTTGGCGCGCTCCGCGCCGAGCTGGGAGCTCGGCGCCCAGTAGCCGCTCACGACACCGAGCTCCGATCCATGGGCGGTCACGGTGGGCATGAACGACACACGCGCCTCACCGGCGATCACGATGTTTCCGACATGGCCCGATGCGGCAGCGGTCGTCGGGCTGCTGAGCCGGAACGTCAGCACGTTTCCAGCGCTCTTGGCGTTTTTCGAGAAGGCCGCGAGGATCCTCGACAAGAAAGCGCTCTGCGACTCGTTCTTGTTGACGAACGCCGTCTGGACGACGCCCTCGGTTGTCGCCGAATAGTCCTTGAACACGACGATCAGCCCGCTCAGGCTCGACAGGTACCAGCCCGCTGGCACGCCGATGTGAAAACCGTCGTAGCTGTCGTGCACGACCGGATCCGTGCACGCGACCGCCTTAACGGCGGCGACTCCGCCAGACGCCGACGCGCTCGGGGCTAGAGCCCCGAGCGCGGTCGTGGCGAGGCATCCACCGATGACGAGCAGGCAGGTCGGCAGGAGCCGGCGCCGACGCGTAAAGCGCTCAACCGACATGGCAGGTCACCTCAAGTCTGCGCGATCGAGCTGGCACCATTGTTCGGGCCGGCCCCGTTGATGAATGCGTGCACCAAGTTGCATCACGGCCCCCCGCCTTGATCGCGTGGTCGAATGTACATTCTCCTACGCGCTGGTCACAATACCGAGACCGGCGAGCCGAGACACGCGGCAGGACGACGACCATGGCGCGACGGATCCGCACACTCGAAGGAGGGCGAGTGACGCGACTTCTGGGACCCAGCGGGTACGGAAGCGAATGCATCGCAGCGTGAGCGATCCTGACAGTTGAATTTCGGCACCCGCAGGGCCAGCCGAGTTACTCGCGTGCCGCCTGCTCGCAACAAGTATGCGTGAGGTGCGCCTACACTGCCAGCACCACCGCGCAGGGGAGGCAACGTGACTCGAGTCCACTTACGCCGAACGGCGATGCTGGTCGCCGTAGCCGGCAGTTCAGCCCTGTTCCTCGCGTGCACCAGCGTGACAAGTACAGCCAGCACGATCACCTACAGGGCTGGTGGCGTCCAATTCCGGGCCTCCTTCCCGTCAATGGTGACGAGGACGGCCATGTCAAAGGCAGAGCTCGCAAAGAGCTTCTCAGGCGAGCCCGACGTCGTTGCCGCGACGGCTTTCTCTGCCGGCCTCGATGTGAGCAAGATCTTCTCAAGTTCGTCTCAAGTACCGAAGCCGAACGCATTCGAGGTGACCGTGATCACCTTCAGCTCCACGTCAGCCTCGAAGAACCTCTTCCAGAGCTTTGCATCCGCGCCGGGCGCCAAGAAGGAAACCGTCGACGGCCGAAGCGCCTACGGCGTGATCGGCAACGCCGCAACGCTCAACAGCGGCACACCCGTGCCAGACAAGAGTGCGACACAGGGGGATCTCGCGGTGCTCGACGGGAAGAGCGTCATGGTTGTCCTGGTGGAGACGAAGGCGCGGGCCACGACGACGTCGTTCCTCAACTCGCTGAAGATCCTGTCCTAGGACGTCTGCCCGGTCGATCACTGCGCGGTTCCCTTCAGTCAGTGGAAACCGGAGGAGGCGAACAGGTAGAGGTCAAAAGTCGCGATGGTGCTCGTGACGACCATGAGGGCGAGCACGATCGTGTGGTACGGGCGCTTGAGTGGCACCTGGCGGCGCTCGACGATTCTCGAAGTGTCGAGGCTGTCTCATAGAGTTCTCCTGACAAACTGAGACCACCGAGCGGCATCGGCAAGGTTCTCGGGCGGTGATCGTAAGCCCGTGGTCCCCGAGGCCGGCCCGTCACGCCCGTCCGACTCGAAAGTGATGACCGACAGGGCCAGGAGGACGGGAACGTACGGGGTGACTAGCGAGACGAGAGAGGTCTCAACCGGCTTTTCGGAAGTGGCACGCACAGTTTGGCTGGCATCGCGGGACGCGCCCACGACGGCACAGGCACCGCCACCCGAAGCACGAGTTCGCAGACTCCCCGGATTGCCTCTGCGAACGTCCAAGTCCCGAGAGCCAAGCCGAGCAGTACCCAGAAGCGCCGCTCTGAGCCGCTTCGGCGCTTTCCCGCCAAGAGGCACGCCACACAGGCGCTCAGTGCCGCGAGAGCGGTGACGACGTCGTCGAAGTAGCGAATCCCGTTGTTGCAGCCGACGTGGAGGAACAGCCAGAAGAAGAACACCAAGGTGACCGAGAGCGCGCTAGCCGTTGCTGTGGGCTCGACATGGCGCCGACCTCCTGCTGTCACCTCTTATATGTCGGCGAATTCGGCCAGCTTCTTAGGCGCATCAGGCCATTCGGCCCTCTCGACATAAATGACCGATTCTCGGCAAAACCCAAGAACGGGGCCACTAGCGGCCGTCGGCCAATGCAGGCGTCGTCAAAGAGCACGGCTGAGATCCACGCCTGCATGCTCAGGAAGTCAGGCCGTCAAGACTTGGCCGTGTAGCTTCCTCGACGAGGTAGACGATCGACTCGTACTGGTTCCCGGAGCGTTGGCTGAGGCCGATCTCGCAGGTTCGCGCGACGGAGTAATAGCCGTCGAAGACTTGCCCGGCGAGCTCAGCGAGCTCCTCGCGCTGGGCGCCGTCGCTCAGCTCGGGGTACATGAAGCCTCGGTCGCCGGCGATTCCACAACAACCCAAGTGCAGTGGGGTCACGGCTTGCTTTGCGCAGGCCGCGCCGATCGCCTGCACCTGCTTGTCGACTCCGAGCTCCACGCACGCGCAGGTCGGGTGGAGGGCGACGTTCTGTTTCGGCTTGGTGACCTCGAGTCTGGGCAGCACGTCTTTCAAGAGCCACGGGGCGATATCGACCACCGTGATCCGTCTGTAGCGTTCGAGATTCTCGTCTGTTAGTTGGTCGGCGACCTCCCGGAGGATCGTCTTTGTGCAAGACGTGACGTCGCACATGATCTTCACTTGGCCGCCGTCGCTCCACTGCCACATGGATTCGACGAGGTGGTTCGCCATGTGGCGTCGACCGGAGGCGTAGCCCCTGTGCTCCCAGATCTGACTGCAACAGACGCCGGCGACCGACCTGGGCAGGCGGAGCTTGATGCCCGCACGGTCGGCCACGGTGAGCACAGTCTCGGCGACCGACGGCTTGCCGAGGTTCGAGGAGCCCATGATCCGGGTCACACAGGCCGGGAAATAGACGATCTCGGGCGTGCTCTGGGCCCGGAACACGGTTTTCGGGCTCTTGCCCACAGCCGGCGACCAGACCGGCGAGAACGGGATGAGCTTGTGGACGGTCTTCGTGAGCACTTCCATCGCGTGAACCTTGTTGACGAGCACGCCCATGGCGAGACCGCCTCGCGCGATCGTCTCGACCTCTGCGTAGCGACGTGCCAGCAGTGAGCCGAGAGATGTCTCGGCCTTGTTGTTGCGTTCGGTGCGCAGCTCGGCGGAGTAGTCGGCGACGTTGATACCGACAGGGCATTTGGTCCCGCACATGCCATCGGCTGCACAGGTGTTGATCCCCTCGTACTGGTATTGGTGCCAGAGCTCCGCGGCACCGGCTTGGTCGCCCTTCGCTAGCAGTTCCGTGTGCTTGCGCGAGGCTTGGATGCGCCCCCGAGGAGTGAGCGTGACCAGGCGGCTCGGGCAGACGTGCTCGCAGAAGCCGCATTCGATGCACTTGTCGATCCACGGCGAGACCGGCGGTGTGCGCTTGATGTTCTTGCTGACGACGTCGGGATCGCCGTTGATCAGCACGCCGGGATTGAGCAGGCCGCTGGGGTCGATGAGCTTCTTGATCCGGGTCATCAACGAGTACGCCTTGTCGCCCCACTCGCGTGACACGTACGGGGCCATCGCACGGCCGGTGCCGTGCTCAGCCTTCAACGAGCCGTTCAACTCATCGGCGACCAGAACCACGGAGTCCACGGTGAAGGCCATGAAGCGGTCGATCTCACTTTGTTGGGTGAAGTCCGCGGTCAACACGAAGTGGGCGTTGCCGGCGCTCGCATGCCCGAACTGGACGCCTTGGCCCGGACCGGTGTAGCCGTGCTTGACGAACAGCGCCTCCAGACCGGTGAGCAACTTCGCGAACTGGTCCAATGGCACGGCCATGTCCTCGAGCAGCACTGTCGTGCCGGGCGTGCGAGCGCCACCGACGATCCCGAACAGGTCTTCGCGTACGCGCCACAGGAGTGCATGGCTTTCGGGCGTCGTGCTGAAGTCGCTCATTGAGATCAGGCCTGGGAGCACCCTCAGTTCCGGGAGCGCAGCGGCGACCGCGTCGTGCACGGCGGCCTGGGTGGCTCGCTGGTAGTCCACGAGCAACGCCGCCGATCCTTTCGGATGGGTCCTGACGAGATCGGGCAGGCCGCCGATGCCGGAGACCGCTCGCAGGGAGGCGTGGTCGAGGAACTCGAGCGCGTTCGGGCCCGTGGCTGCGACTGGCACGATGGCATTCGCCATCGTCTCGAGACTGTCGAAGAGCAACAGCGCAGCCGAGCGCTCGGGGTCGAGGGGCACGGTATTCAACACGGCGTGGGAGATGAAGGCAAGCGTGCCCTCCGAACCCACGAGCAGGTGTGCGAGGATGGCCAGCGGATCGTCGAAGTCGACTAAGGCGTTTATCCCGTAGCCGGTCACGCACTTGATCGAGAACTTCCTGTTGATCAACGCCACGAGGTCTGCGTCGGCCCGCGCTTCGTCGCGCAGGGCAGCCAGGCCCTGCGCCAAGTCGGGGCGCCCACGGGCGAAACGCTGGCTCTCGCCCTCGGCAGCCGTGTCCCAGACCGAGCCGTCAGCGAGCACGAAGCGGATCGAGTCCATCGTGTGGTAAGCGTTGAGCTTGACGCCGGTGATCATCCCGCTCGAATTGTTTGCGATGATCCCGCCGATGCGGGCTGCCCGGGCCGAGGCCGGATCGGGGCCGATCCTGCGCCCGAATCGCAGCAGCACCCGGTTCACCATCTCCGCGGTCGGGCCCGGCTCGGCTTTGACACGCCTGCCACCGTCGAGGACCTCGATCCCGGTGAAGGCACGGCTGACGTCGGCGATGATCCCCTCGCCGACTGTCTGGCCCGCCAGGCTCGTGCCACCGGCACGGAAAGTGACTGGAACGTGCATTTCTCGCGCGACTGCGAGCAGGGAGCGCACGTCCTCCTCGTTTGCGACGCGGACGACGGCCTGCGGACGATACTCGTAAAAGCCCCCGTCGCGGGCGTTGACGGTGAGCGTGATGACGGTCGTGTCGACGCAGCCTTCGGGCAGCACCTCGCGCAGACGAGTGCCGATGACAGCGGTCGTCATCTTGTGTGTCTCCCTTATGTGGGCAAACGGCTTCAGACTGCTACCCATTCTCGCCGATAGCCAGAGCAGTTGGCTGTGGATCCGGCGATGCTGCTGTCGTTGTCGGGCTCAGCTGCCCTCAGTTGCGCCCGCGGCCGCGAGGGTCAGTTGCGCCCGTAGCCGCGATGGTCACGCGCTGACAGATGTTGTCGCGCAGAAGGGCCCGCAGGGCCCCCTCGTCCGCGCCGAGGGACCGGAGCCCGAACTCGACGACGGTGAGAAGGCCGGGCATCCCGTGATCTCCGCCGGCGAACTGCCACATGGTCGCGTCCGCGAGGTCGAGCCCGCAGGCGATCGCACCGGCCAGGCCGGACTCGAGAGCGCGGGCGAGCAGAGGCCAGACGTTCTCCGCAGGCTGGTACTTCGGCCGCAAGAAGGTGTCGTATTCGAGCAGGTAACCGCGGGCGGCAAGTTCAAGGTGGAGCTGGAGATCGGGCCGCTTGTCCATATGGCTCAAGATCACTCGTCGTGGGTCTGCTCCTTCGGCCTCCAAGGTGTCGGCCAGCGCCTCGACACCTTGACCCTGCTCGGTATGGACCTGTATTGCCGCGCCCGTCGCCGCAGCAGCTCGGCAGCTCGCCGAGAGGAGGCGACGGAACTCGACGTCGTCGACCGTGCCCGGATGGGCCACCTTCAGGATCCCCGCGCGGATGCCGGAATCCGATGCGCCGTTCAAGTCGCGCTCGAACAGGCTTGTCGCTTCGGCTTCGGACAGTTGCCATGTCGCCTGGTTGGACCCGTAGTACTGGCGCAGATGGAATCCGGTCGAAGCGATGATGGCCACCCCCGACCTCCGCGAGATCGCAGCCAGGCGACCGAGATTGCGCCCGGTGCGGGGTGGTTGGCAGTCGATCACTGCGGCTCCACCAGCTGACGAGAAGCCGGCGAGTTCGCCCAAGATTCCGTGTTCGTCATCGAGGACGAATGTTCGGGTCGGGTCGGCACCGTCAACCCGGTCGATCCAGAGGTGCCCATGGGCATCAACGGCACCTTCGGGCAGGTCCGCGACGAGCCCGAGGACTGTCGCGATCATCGAAGACCCGACTGTGCGATATCCGCGTCGACCCCTGGCGCCCCGGCCCGCAACGGGGAGATGCGCATCACGGCTGATCCCGACCCGATGAGCTATTGCCGGTCATCAAGCCCGCGATCAGGCGATGGGGACTGCCAGCCGACCCAGGAACGGGTCCGGGTATCATCACCGGCTCCTCGCGCAGGGAATCCGACGGCCGGTCAACTCAGCGATCGGCCTTCAAGGAGCACGTCTTTGACCTCCAGGTCGTCGCCTAGCACGACAAGGTCCGCACAGGCGCCGAGCCGGCAATTGTCCCGTCCGGGCGCGCGGGCCGAGATCGGTGACATCGCGTTGAAGATGTGGGTGACGGCTTGCCCGCTCGCATCGACGCCGCGACGTGCCTGGGAGGCGTCGGCGTCGCTGTGACCGAAGGAGAGAACGATCCCGCGGCGTCGGCAGTCTGCGACGAGATCAGGGACGTCCAAGATGTCGAGCTCGGCGAGATCGGGGTTGTGGGTTGTACTTGAGGGCAGAATGACGCCGATACCGCGTGAGCCTGGAACGAGCGAGAAGGTTCCCGTGAAGCCAGTGTGCCACAGGGTCGCTTCGGGGCCGCTGGCCCAGTCCACCCGCCCCGCGACCCGCCTAGCACGTGGGCGTCCCCGTGGAGTACCTCGCACTACGTAGCGGCAGGGCGAGCACCTGGTCCCCATGGGAGGACTTCGCCGATCGGTGCCGATCTTGTCGAATTCTCGATCACCGCAGCCGCGCGGCACGGCCTGCCGGGCTGTGCGAATGCGAGCGCCAGCCGGAGGCTTAACCTAATTGCAATAATATGTTAGTTTCGGTTGATTGACGACTTGGAAGTGGTCCTTGAGACATAGGAACGTTCTTCACACGGCCATCGTGCTCGGAGCGAGCGTCGGCTTGGCAGGTGCACTCTGCTCGTCCGTGGGTGCAGCGCCACAGGTGCAGACTCGTCGCGCGTCCTCTGGGGCCGCTTTCGTTGTCGCGAGTGCGACGGGAGTTCAGGATCTCGACCCCGATGTCGTCACGAACTTCACCGACTTTCAGGCGCTCGGGCTCGTATACGACCAGCTTGTCCGATACAACAGAGCGCTGCAGTTCGAACCCGACCTGGCGACGCGCTGGGCGTTCAGCGACGGGAACCGGGTGATCACCTTCTATCTCCGCAAGGGCGTGAGATTCGACGACGGCACGAGCTTCACCTCGGCCGACGTTGTCGCGTCGCTCGATCGGGTGCTGGCTCCGAAGACCGACGACGCTTCGGCTTCTTACCTCGCCGCTGTGAAGTCCATTGTCGCCAGGGGCCCTTATGCCGTGGAGCTCCGTCTCAGCCAACCTGACTCTTCTATCCTCTCAGGGCTCACTTCGGTGAACCTCTCGATCCTTTCCATCAAAGCCATAGCAGCCGGCACGGTGGCGAGGAAGCCCGATGGCACGGGACCGTTCGTCTTCTCCAGCTGGAGCCCCAACAACTACCTGGTCCTACATGCGAACCCGCACTACTGGGGCGGCAAGGTGAAGCAGGCGTCCGTGAAGATCGAAGCCCTCTCCACCGGGAGTTCGATCGTCTCGGCAGTCAAGTCGAACGCAGTACAGCTGGGCCTGCTCACGGAGCCGGAAGTCGTCGAGTCGCCAGCCGGCTACACCGTGCAGAAGGTGCTCGACCTCTCCTACCGAGCCCTCATGCTCCAGGACAAGACTGGGCCGCTCGCAAAAGTGGACAACCGGCGAGCGCTCGAGTGTGCCATCAACCGCGGGCAGGTCGTTGCCCATTCGGTCTCCGGCCAGGGTCAAGTTGTGGGGCCGGTTCCCGTCGGTCCCTTCGCGTCGATTCCGGTCTCCAAGCTGTGCCCAACGACGAACCTGGCGGCCGCCAGGAGCTATCTCGAGGCGGCCGGCGACCCGTCCGGGTTTTCCTTCACCGCGATCACCTCGACCACCCTCGACCCGACGAGCTCTGCTCAGGCGATTGCCGCTCAAAGCGAGCTGGCCCGGGTCGGGATCAAGATGAACATCGAGAACCTGGCCGGCAGTCTTTACGACCAGGACTGGCTTAAGGGTGATTTCCAGGCGGCGTTCGCCTGGAATGGTGCCGACCCGGACCCCTACACGATGTACGGCCGGTACTTCGGCCCCGACGCCGACCTTGCAAGACCCGCCGGGTACAGCTCGAAGTCGCTTCAGAACCTCCTGGTTGAAGGTGACGAGTCGTCTTCGGCAGTGGCGCGCCAGAGGGACTACAGCGAGCTCTCGGCGGCCCTTACCTCACAAGCAGTCTGGGTGTGGCTCTTTGCGAGCTATGACTACGCCGTACTCGGCCACGGAGTACAAGGCTTCAGCCTCTTTCCATCGCTGACGGACTCGCTGCGGACTCTGTCTTCGACGGTCGTTTCCTGAGGACAGCGTCTCGCCCGACAAACCATCGCTCGGTGCGGTCGCTCTCCGGCAGTGCGCCGGGCTCGGGCCAGCTCGACATGCTCTCGGGGGTCTCTGGACGGCTCGTTCTCAGCTCAGAGCGCGCTCATCAGGCCACCGCCATTGGAGCTCAACGCCTTGGCGAGGGGTCCTGAAAGCGTCCCGAAGAGCGCCGTGAGGTTGGCCGCAGTCAACATGGTCGCGTCGGCCGGAGCATGAACCGACGCTGCCGGGTAAGAGACAGCGATCAGGAGAGAGCCGCTGGAATCGGGAATGAGGACCCGCAGCTTGCTCACGGACCCTTGCGTGACCCACAGGTTTGCATGAAGGGAAAGACCGGTCGGAATCTTGGCGATCGTCTTCGAAAGCTGTGATGGAGACAGGGACGGCTCGTTGGAGTACTTTGCCAGGGCCTTGGCCGCCGACTGGAGAATTGACCCGGCGAAGCTTCGAACAGGAAGGTTGAGCGAGTACTCGTGGGTCGTCGTCTGGTGAACGTGCAACCACGTCCGGACCGACTCCGCCCAGGAGTTCTCGATTTGGAGGGCGAGACCGCTGGCCTTTTGCAAGCCAGAGATCGAAGACTCGGCTCCTGGCACCTCGGGAGCGAGTTGGCGGCCCACTGAGGAAAGGGTGCTCGTAGAGACGCCGACCCAGCTGCCTTGCAGGATGTCGTGGATGAACCCAAGGCCAGGGCGGGAGGCCAACCCGTCGAGCGTCTTCGACTCGGCGGCGAACGCGGTCGGGCCGGCGAGACCCTCGATGTACTTGAGATTCAGGCGCCAGTACTCTGATCCGTCCACCGAGCGCAGGTCGACCAAGTGGGTGGACTCGTGGTTGATCGAAACATCTATGGAGTGATCACCGGTGGCGGTGGAGATACCGGGACCACTCTGTCTGGAGATCGTGATCACGACAGAGAAGAGGTCGTCGGCGATGCTTGCCTGGCCGGGAAGATCCTGTCCGGTGACGACGAACTGAGTCGTGGGAGCGTTGAACACGCTGGTCAGAGCCGAGTGGACGGAGTCGCCTGCCTTCACGTGCGCCACGACTTGTTGGCCACACGCCGCCAGGCCCAAGCCGCACATGACGCTCATGGCAATGGTTGCGATCTTGCGTCTGAACCGCATGAGAATCACTCCTCGCCTGGGTCTTCCGAGTGGTTTAAGTGTACGGCGGCCCAGTGCGGTCAAGACCACGGCCGCCGTGTTGTGAAGCCTCCGGTCGAGGAAGATGACGAATGCCCGAGGCGGGCGAGCGCGTGGCATCCGCAGCCTGCGTCCTGGGAAGGCCCGCGGAAGTGGCTTTCGACCCTACGCCAGCCAAACCGGACAACGTAGTCTCGACAAAGTGACGAGTGTTTGGCGGTATCGACGGCCACAGTCGCTCGAGCAGGCACTCTCGCTTCTCGAGCGTCAGGGGGCAGTGATCATGGGTGGGGGCACCAGGCTCAATGCGGGCCTCGTGTCGATGCGTGCCGGAGCCGGACAATCCGACGTCGGAGGTGTGGAGGTCGTGGACTTGCAGGCCCTCGATCTCGCCGGCATCGAGCGGCGCGACCATGCGATCCTGCGAATCGGTGCCATGACGCGGTTGCAGGAGCTCGTCGACAGCGACGACGTGCCGTCGGTCGTACGAGAGGCAGCACGCCATGAGCTGCCGAGCACGTTGCGCTCGCAGTCCACGATCGGCGGCTGCATTGCAAGCGGCGACCCCGACAGTGAGCTGCTAGCGACCCTGCTCGTCCACGACGCGCGAGTCCACATCGCCCAGACGTCGGGCAGCGTCGAGGTCCCGCTCGAGGAGCTGCTCGCTGAGCTGCCGCTCGCTTCGGGAAGGATCATCACGGCGGTCAGCATCGACGCGCGCGGCGTGTCCTCGCTGATGCGCACCGGCAGAACAACGGCGGACCGGCCCATCGTCACCGTCGTGGCGCGCCAGCTCGACGGACGGCGCTCGGTGGCAATCACCGGCGTGGCAGCCACCCCGGTTCTCGTGAGCTCCGCGGCCGTCAGCGGCGGCAGCCTGCTCCCATCTGGAGACGCCATGGCGGCGAGCGATCCAAACGGGACTTCCCGGTTCGATCCGATCGGCGATTTCCGAGGCTCGAGCGAGTACCGCCGAGCCCTGGCACGGATCCTGACCGCACGCGCCACGGAGGCGATCTCACGATGAGCGAACTCACCGAGGACAAGGGTGTTCCGGACAGTGGACCGACCCTCCCTCAGCGGCCCGACATGCTCGAACTGGACCTGACGATCAACGGTGATCAGTACCGCCTGACCTGCGATCCCGGCGACACGTTGCTCACCGTGCTCCGCCGCCTGGGGCTGTTCAGCGTCCGCTTCGGGTCGGGAACCGGCGAGTCCGGCGCCGCAGCCGTGCTGTTCGACGGCAGGCTCGTGTCCGCCGACGTCATGCTCGCCGGCCAGGCTAGCGGCCACGAGGTGACGACGGTCGAGTCTCTCGACGTCGCGACGGGCGAGCTCGACCCTATTCAGCAGGCCTTCGTCGATATCGGAGCCCTGCAGTCCGGCTACTCGGCGGGCGCGATGGTGCTCGCCGCCAAAGCGCTGATCGAGGCCAACCCCGACCCCTCCGAGGCAGAGATCCGCGACGCGTTGAGCGGGATACTCGACCGCGAGACGGGCTACGTGAAGGTCGTTGAGGCCATCCGGCGTGCCGCCGCAGCGCATCGCGGCGAGAAGGTGCCGCCGGTCGAGCCGGTCGTGCTCGAGCCGCTCACCGGCCCAGACTCGACGGACAGACGTGTGCCGTCAGCGGAAGCCCTGCAGGCCCCGCTTGCCATGCCCCACGTGGTCCTGTCGAGCGACGTCGCCAGCACGGCAGTGGTCGGAAAGCCCGAGCCCAAGGTCGACGCCTTACGTCTCGCCAAGGGACGGCCCGTTTTCACTGACGACATCGAGCTGCGCCACATGCTGTATGCCAAGGTGCTGCGCAGCCCTCACGCACACGCTCGCATCCTGGCTATCGACGACAGCGACGCCAGGGCGCTGCCCGGCGTGCACGCCGTGATCCACTCTGGCAACACGCCACGGGTGAAGTACGCCACGGGCGGTCAGACCTGGCCGAACCCCCCGCCGTGGGACCAGGTCAGCTTCGACAACAAGGTCCGCTTCGTGGGCGACCGCGTGGCGGCCGTGGCGGCCGAGACGCCGGGGATCGCCGAAGAGGCCTGCCGGCGCATCAAGGTCACCTACGAGGTCCTCCCCGCGGTGTTCGACGAGCTCGAGGCGATCGCGCCCGGCGCGCCAATGGTCCACGACGAGGCGGACACCGAGGGCGTCTACGACGCCGCCCACAACAAGAGCCGCCACATCGAGGGCCAGACCGTGACCGACGAGGTGCTCGAGGCCGCGTTCGCCGGCGCCAAGCACGTCTTCCAGCAGACCTTCCATGTCCAGCAGCAGCAGCACGCCAACCTCGAGCCGCACATCACCATCGGCTGGCTCGACGACGATGATCGCCTCGTGCTGCGGAGCTCGACCCAGGTTCCCTACCATGTCCGCCGCATGGTGGCGCCGCTGCTCGGCCTTCCGGTCAAGCGCATCCGCGTAATCAAGCCCCGGATCGGAGGCGGCTTCGGGGGCAAGCAGGAGATGCTGATCGAGGACATAGTCGGCTACCTCGTGCTCGCCACCCGTCGCCCGATCCGCCTCGAGCTAACGCGGTCGGAGGAGTTTGCTTGCGCCAGGTGCCGACACGCCATGACCCTAACCCTGCGCACGGGTGTCGACGACGACGGCCATCTGGTCGCCCAGGACATGCATGTCGTCTCGAACACCGGCGCCTACGGCACGCATGGTTTTACGGTCAACTCCGTTGGCGGTATGCACGGGATGTCGATATACAACTGCCCGGCCAAGCGCTTCCGCTGCGACGTTGTCTACACGAACTGTCCCGTGTCGGGCGCCTTCCGCGGCTATGGGGCTCCGCAGAACTTCTTCGCCGTCGAGTCGCAGATGGACGACATCGCCTGCGCTCTTGGCATGGACCCCTACGAGCTGCGACGCAAGAACTGGGTGCAAGTCGGTGACCCCCTGGACATCGTGCCCCGTCTCGGTGAGCGCGGCGATGTCGTCGAGATCCCACAGGAGGACCTGCCGCACATCATGAGCTGCGGCCTTCACGAGTGCGGAGCGCAAGGGACGCGCGCTATCGGCTGGGAACGCCGCAACGACCCGTCCTGGCGCCGACCGGCGGACCGCCCGAACATCAGGCGCGGCATCGGCATGGGTTCGGCCATCCAGGGCTCCGGGATCCCCTTCGTCGACATGGGGGCGTGCTCGATCAAGATCAACGACGACGGCTCGTTCAACCTGCTAGTTGGGGCCACCGACGTGGGCGGGGGATCGGACACCGTGCTCGCCCAGATTGTCGCCGAGGTGCTCGGCGTCGAGCTCAAAGACATCATCGTCTCCTCGTCGGACACCGACATCACTCCTTTCGACGTTGGCGCGTACGCCTCGAGCACGACCTACGTCTCGGGCGGAGCAGCCAAGAAGGCGGCCGAAGCCGCCAGGGCCCGCATCGTGACCCGCGCCGCGAGGCTGCTCGATCTCGACGATCCCGGTTCGGTCGAGCTGCGCGACCGCCGGGCCTGGGGTCCCGACGGGCGCTCGATCTCGCTCGGCGACCTCGCCCTCAACTCGCTGCACACCGATGACCAGGAGCAGATCATGGGAACGGCGTCGCACTACGGGACGGCCGCGGCGCCTCCCTTTGCGGTCCAGCTCGCCGAGGTCGAGGTGGACGTCGAGACCGGTCAGGTGACCGTGAAGAAGCTCGTCACCGCCATCGACTGCGGGGTCCCGATCAATCCGATCACTGCGAGCGGCCAGGTCGAGGGGGCGATGCTGCAGTCCCTCGGGTACGCGCTGACCGAGGATCTCGTCCTCGACGCGTCGGGCAAGCTGGTCAACGACCGCTTCGGACCGTACTGGATCTTCCGGGCGGACGACGCCCCCGTCTGCGAGACGATCCTCGTGCAAACGATGGAGCCCTCGGGTCCGTTCGGCGCCAAGGCAGTTGGTGAGGTCCCGATGGACGGGATCGCACCAGCGGTGCGCAATGCCGTCCTCAACGCCACAGGTGTCAAGGTCAACCAGCTCCCGTTGCTACCCGAGCGAGTCTGGCGAGCCCTGAATAACGTCCCGACCGGCGGTTGACCAGACGGGCTCCGTAGGGGCCCCGGTGAGCTTACGAATTGACGGGACTTGGACGCTGGAGAAGACGATTCGCTCCGCTGCGGCTTGGAACGTTGGTCCATGCCTGCTATCGCGCCAGCATGAGGATGGCTTCCAATGCGCCGCCGCCGATGGCTCTGGCTTTGTCCGAGACCGTGAAGCAGTGCTCGCGACGGGCGCGTGGGTCCACGTCCCCTACCTTCATCCCGACATGGACCTGGAATTCAGACCGGATCAGGCCCCGCAACACCCCGTCGATCTCGGCTCGCAGCAGGGTCTCGCCACCGGCGCCTGCGACGCGCAGCACTGGCATGCCAGCCTGGACCAGGTCTCCGATGGCCGCAAGGCTCTCTGCCACCCCCGCAACGGGCGAATGAAGGACCCTCTCGCTGCCCTTTCCCGCGATCAGCCCGGGAACGCCGGTGTTGGGTTCAGCGTGCCCCGTCAGGAAGATCCTGCCCAGATCATGGCCGCGATTCGTCTCTACCACGGCGTGGGCGTCCACGCCGGCCTCGAATCCCGGCCCCAGGGCCACGACGACCTGGGCCATGTCGATCTTGGTGCCAAGGTTGCGCTTGGCGATGATCGCGTCAACCAGGGCCAACGGCCTGAGGGCCCCCAGCACCGAGCATCCCGGGTCCGCCAGCACAGGCACAGGGCCTTCCGGTCCCCAGCGCTCCAAGAGTCCCTGCAGCTCGGCGAGCGTTCCCACGCGCATGGAACGCACCTCTTCCACCTGCGCCTCGCCTTCGTACATAGCCTCCGACAGGCACACGGTGCGCCGGATCGAGCTGGGCCTTGGTTGCTCGAGTGCGGCCACGCGAAACCCGGCCCGTACGAGCCGGAGAATTGTGCCGGTAGCCAGATCCCCGGCCCCCCGAACGACGATCAGCTCTCCATTCACCAAGCCCATGCTTCTCATTGTTCCCGTTCGGAGAGGTTATCGAGGGCAAGATTCCCTGTTCGCTGAGCCAACTCGAAGGGCGGGGAGCGATGTCCGGGTGGCCGGCATGCTCTCCCGACCCTCAGATCACGGCGGCGGCCCGCCGAGCGGCGTGGGCCTGCTTCAGGGTGGCCACGATCTTGGAGTTGTGCCGCACCGCGACGATCTCTGCCAAGATCGATATCGCCAGCTCTGCCGGAGTCTCGGCGTCAATATTCATGCCGACGGGGGTGAACAAGGCGTCGATCCGGGCCGGGTCGAACCCCTCCTGATGCAGTTGTTTGACCATCATCCGCGTCTTCCGGGCACTGCCCATCACTCCGACGTAGCGGGACTTCCGCGGCAGCACAGCCCGGACGCAGGTCAGATCCAAGCCGTGGTTCCTCGTGACGATCACGATGTACGTCGAGGTGTCGAGGGGCAGTTCCGCGATCGACTGGGCGAATTCGCCGTGGATCGTATCGACCTCAGGAGGGAAACGATTCGGACCGAGGAGCTCGGCCCGGTCGTCCACCACCGTGATCCGAAAGCCGAGCGGCACGGCCGCCAAGGCCAGGGCGTGCCCCACGTGACCGGCGCCGAAGATCACTAGTTTCTCCTCGGGCACCAAGGGGTCGTAGAAGACGCCGGCATCGCGGTCGAACCTGGGCTTGCCGGTGAAGAGCGCGCGGGCCGCGGTCTCGGCATCCCAGTCCCGGAAATCACCAGCGATCTGCTTGCCTGCTTCGTCCACCAGGGCGGTGACGACTTCTAGGGACTCGTGTCCGTCACGGATCTCCTTGATCAAGAGAACCCGTTCTCCGCACGCCAGCCGCTCCTGGATCTTGCGGTAGGTGCCGAGCTCGGTCACGCGCTCGATGAGGACGGTACTCGTTCCGCCGCATACCCCGCCGGGGTCGAGGATGGTCACGCCCCGGCTCTCGATGTGCAGCAGGGCCGTTTGCCCGCCCGCAAAGCACTCCTGGCAAGCTGCCAGCGCCCGGGCTTCCGGATGTCCGCCTCCGACGCTGCCAGTCGAGCCGCCATCGGGAGTCACCAGCATCCTGGAGCCGGCATGGCGCGGGGCCGAGCCTCTGACGTCAACGATGGTCACCAAGGCGAGGGGCGTCTTGGCTGTGGCGATCGCCTGGAGAAGATCCCGTGTCACCCTGTCTCCTCCATAGGCCGTGGAACCGATCGGTGTCTCTCCGGGAAGGTCCCGCTGGCAGGGTTCAAGGCCGACCGCGCAGCCCGCTGGTCACCGCGGCGCGCCCTGGGTTGGCGCGGACTTGGCATGGATCTCGACGATCTGAGCAACTACCTGATCTTCCTCCTGCTGGGCGGGGCTCCGACCCGGGGTCTCGCGAGCCTTGTAAGCCTAGGAGGCGGAGGTCGGGACCTCGGCTGCCTCGCAGGCGGCACTGGCAGGAGGCCGTGTCGACGCCGGGTCGGCTGGTCGAGGTAGCCGTAGTTGCCTGGTGCCATGACACTCCCCAGCTCGGAGCGTCGGCTCTGGTAGCTTGGCAGGGCAGGCAGCGTGTGGGACCCGAGGTCGCCAACCGGCGAGCCGGGCCGGGGGGCTGCGAGCCGGTCGAGGTGCCAGATGTCAGGTTCGCGGTCGTGAACCGCCCGGAAAGCCACCTGAGAGTCGGCGATGCCATCAATTCTCTCCTCCCTCTGTCTGGTGCCCTGGTCTCGATCGTGGGAGCAGGCGGCAAGACGAGGGTCCTCTTCGAGTTGGGCGAGGACCTCGCGAGTCGCGGTCCGGACATACTCCTCACGACTACCACGAACATCTTCGATCCTCGCGAGGAGCCCGGCCGGCGGTTCGATCAAGTGCTGTTAGAGGCCGATCTGGCTGAACCTTTCCAAGAGCGGGGCGAAACTCCTGCCTGCCGTGAGCACGGACCTTCCCCTGAGGGGCCGGGACGGCTCGTCGTCCTGGGTTCTCGCGAGGTGCCCGGCACGGGCAAGCTGCAAGGGATCCATCCCAGTTGGGGAGCCAGGCTGAGTCGGGATTGGGCCTACGTGCTCGTGGAAGCAGACGGCGCCAAGGGCCGGTCCATCAAAGCCCCCGGAGATCATGAACCCGTCGTGCCGCCGTCGACAGGAGTCGTGATCGGCGTTGTCGGCTTGGATTGCCTGGGGCGGCCCATGGACGGGGCTACCGTCCACCGCCCGGAGCGCTTCCAGGCGGTGACCGGTTGTCCCATGGGAGCACCGATCCGACCAGCGCATATCTCTGCCTTGGCTCGCGCTCCCGAAGGCCTGTTCAAAGGGGCCCCCCCGGGCTCGCGCAGGATCTTCCTGCTCAACAAGGCGGATCGCTGCGTCCTGCCGCCCGCCGAGGTGCTCCGGGAGATCCTCGCCGCCGGACCCCTGGAGACGGATCTGACCGCCGTCTGCTCGCACGAGGGAGCAAATTCTCCCGGACGCGTTGTGATGCTCGCACACGCTTCCGGCTTTGGCACACCCGTTTCGGCCGTGGGGCCGGGCATCGCCGAAGGGCCGCCGGGATCCATACTGAGGTTCGAGGCCCGCCGATGATCTACCTTGACAACGCGGCGACCAGCCATCCCAAGGCTCCAGGCGTGGCCGAGGCCATGGTGCGCTTCATGGCCGACACCGGAGCGAGCCCCGGCAGGGGCACCCATCCCCTGGCCCGAGCGGCGGACCGCCTACTTTTCTCGGCGCGGGAGCGCTGCGCCGCGTTCCTAGGAGTGCCCGAACCCGGCCGGCGGACCTCTTCGTGTTGACTGCCGCGAGCAACCTGACCGGCTGCCTTACGCCCGTCGCAGAACTCTCACGTCTCTGCAGACGGGCTGCGATCCCTCTTTGCGTCGACGCCAGCCAGGCTGTGGACCATGTCACACTGCCCATGGACGGCGTCAGCTTCCTGTGCTTCTCCGGCCACAAGGCGATGCTCGGGCCTGTAGGCACCGGAGGGCTGTACCTCGCGCCCGGATTCCATCCTGAGCCTCTCCTGCGCGGAGGGACGGGGAGCCTCTCCGAAAGCGAAGAACAGCCCGACTTCCTGCCGGATCGTTACGAGGCTGGAACTCTCAACCTCATTGGACTGGCGGGGCTGCTTGCGGCCCTTGTTTTCCTCGAGGCCCGAGGTCCCGCCAGTATCCGCGAGCGGGAGGCGTCGCTGTGCAAGCGACTGCTCGACGGCATGCTGGATCTTCCCGGCGTCTCTTCGCCGGGGCCTGGGCCCGGCGCAGCTAGAGTGCCCGTCGTCTCACTCTCGGTTGAGGGCCATGACCTGGGGGAGATCGGCTTTGAATTCAACCGGCAGGACATCGCGGTGCGCGTGGGTCTGCATTGTGCGCCCGCCGCCCATCGCAGCATCGGTACTTTCGGGGCGGGCGGAACCCTGCGGTTCTCACCGGGCTTCGCCACGAGTGAGGAAGAGATCGACGCGGCCATCGAGACCTTGGAGGCGATCCTTACATGAACGATTCTCCGGCGTTGACGACGTACACGCGCTTCTCCGGCTGTGGCGCGAAGCTCGGCCCAGGGGTGCTCGACGAGGTGCTGTGCGGACTTGAACAGCCCGCCTACCCGCAACTTCTGGCTGGGTTTTCCAGCTCCGAGGACGCGGGGCTTTTCCTCTTGGACGACGGTCTCGCACTGGTCCAGACCGTGGACTTCTTTCCACCCATCGTGGACGACTCGTACATGTTCGGGCGCATCGCCGCCGCCAATGCTCTCTCGGACCTGTACGCCATGGGTGCACGTCCCCTCACGGCTCTCTGCCTTGTCTGTTATCCCCTCAAGGATCTGGGCCTGGACAGCTTGAAAGCCATGATGGAAGGTGGCCTGGACGCCCTCATCGAGGCTGGCTGCGCCCTCCTAGGGGGGCACAGTGTGGAGGATGCGGAACCGAAACTGGGCTACGCCGTCACCGGGCTGGTCGATCCCGAGAGAGCCTGGCGCAACAACACGCTTCGTCCCGGGGCAGCCTTGATCCTCACCAAGCCTCTCGGTACAGGACTCCTGAACATGGCACTGAGAGCTGAGTGCGCGAGTGAGGAGGCGCTGAACCTCGCTCAGACCTCGATGGCCATGCTCAACAAGCGGGCGGCGGAGATTCTGGCGGAAGGTGACGTTTGGGCATGCACGGACATCACCGGCTTCGGCTTGGCCGGTCACGCCGCCGAGATGGTGGACGACGCGCCTTGCGGGCTGAAGATCCGGTACGCGGACCTGCCGCTGATCCCCGGCGTGGAGGAATGGGCCGCCATGGGGCTCGTCCCCGAGGGCACGTTCCGGAACAAGCAGGGCCGCCTGCGCTTCATCGAGAATGTCGAGGCGCTCGATCCGGTCATGCTCGACATCCTCTTCGACCCCCAGACCTCCGGAGGTTTGCTGGCAGCTATTCCCGCTGATCGGGCGACGCAGCTGCAGGAGGTCTTGAGGGCCCAGGGAGTGTCCGCAACCGTGATCGGCGAGACGGGTGGGAGGCCGGGCACCGTGGAGATCCTCGTCTGATGCTGGTTTTGGCGACTTCCGCGTCCACCCACGCGGCTCTTCGGGTTGAACAGGAACTGACACGGGAGGTACCCGTGGAGCTGATCCCCGTGCCTCGCCAAATTCGCAGCGATTGTGGATCTGCTCTCCTTGCTGGCCTGCTGGACCCTCCCGGGGCTGGCCGCGCAGTGGTGATCCTCAAGGGTCACGGCGCCACAGGCCTCTGGCGCGTTCTTGAACTGGATTCACCGACCTCTCGGCACAAGGAGAAACGCTATGAGCCCATCCCGTAGGGTCCTTGATGCTCGGGGCCTCGCGTGCCCGCAGCCCGTAATTCTCACCCGCAAGGCCCTTGCTGAAGGCGGTTTCAGTGAGCTGGAGGTGATCGTGAACACCTCCTCCGGAAGAGAGAACGTCGCTCGCTTCGCCGGCCATGCGGGATGCACGATCGGCAGCATCGAGGAGTCCGGTGAGGAGACGCGGATCGTGATCCAGCCGCCCGTGGCCAACTCGTCCGACCCGATCTCAACCAAATCCCTCACCGAAGCCACGATGCCCCCCGTGGAGCCGGGCATCCAGACCGTCTTCCTCTCTGGCCGGACGATCGGGAGAGGCGATGACGAACTAGGCGCCCTGCTCATGCGGGCCTTCCTCTACACGCTTACCGAGTCCGGAACTCTTCCTCAACAGGTGCTGCTCATCAACAGCGCAGTGACGCTGGCGGCCGAAGGCTCAGAGCACCTCGAGAACTTGCGGCGTCTTGTCGATCTTGGCGTCGAAATCCTCGCCTGTGGCACCTGTCTCGAGTTTTACAAGCTCACGGATCAGCTTGCCGTGGGCCGAGTCTCGAACATGCAGGAGATCACCGAGTTTCTGCTCCAAGGCAAAGCCCTCAGTCTGTAGATGGCATGTAGCGCGGACACCCTCCGCTCAGGTAGGTCCGTTGCGTACTTGAAAAGACATGCGTGCTCTCGGGGAGGACGTGGAGCCAGAGGAGGTCCCCTGCGAATCGGAGGAGGACTCGATGTGCATCGTGCGCAGATCAGCTATGGCCACCTCGATCTGCGCACCGGCCAGGAGGTTCGCGGCCAGATCCGGCCCGCGACGCGAGCCGAGCTGTGGCGAAGCGAGGCGCTGTTGGATGATCAGAGTTCTCAACTACGACTGAGCCATCGCTCCAGGTCGGAAGCCGACAGCGGGGTGCTCCACTGGTAACCCTGTCCGTAGTCGCATCCGAGAGTCCGGAGCCACTCGAGCTGGCGACTTGTCTCGACACCGGCCGCCGCGACCTTCAGCTGCAAGGCGTGCGCCAGCGAGACGACAGCCTCGACAATGACGGCGTCGCGACCGTCGGTGCCGAGACCGTCCACGAAGACATGATCGATCTTCACGCCGTCGATCGGTAGCTGCTTCAGGTAAGCGAGGGAGGAGTAGCCGGTGCCGAAGTCGTCGATCTCCAGTGTCGCCCCGAGTCTCTTCAAGTCAGTCAGGACGACCACGGACCAGTCGACGAGGTCGATGACCGCGCTTTCCGTCAGCTCGATGTGCAACGACTCCGGCTCTAAGCCACTGGCGTCGATGGCCTTGGAAACAGCACGGACGAGGTCGCCGCTGGCGAGCTGCCGCGCTGAGACGTTGACCGCCGTCCACAGGCGCGCGGCCGCCGGGATTCGCTCCCGCCATCCCCGAAGCTGGCGCAGCGCTTCGCCCAGAGCCCAAGCGCCGATTTGGACCACGACTCCGGAGCTCTCCGCGACGGGGAGAAAGTCCACCGGCTTGAGCACGCCACGCCGGGGATGACGCCATCGCAACAATGCCTCGACTCCGACGGTGCGCTCTGAAGCGAGCTCGACGACCGGCTGGTACTCCATGAAGAGCTCGCCCTTCTCGAGAGCCGCCGAAAGCTCGGCTTGTAGCCCGAGCCGGTCGATGTAAGCCTTGCCGAGGCGCGGTTCGAAGAACGTGTAGTCGTCGCCCCCGGCATCCTTGGTTGCGTACAAGGCGACGTCCGCGTCTTGAAGGAGCTTCTCGCTGCGCGTGTCGTACTGATTGGCCATCGCGATGCCGACGCTCACTTGCACGATGAAATCGCGTCCGGCAACCGTGAAGGGAGTCCGCATCGTCGAACATACGCGGGCAGCGACCGACGCGACCTCATCGACCCCGGAGGCGTCGTCGATGAGGATGGCGAACTCGTCGCCTCCGATACGCGCGACGGTATCGGCCGGACGGACGCACGAGCTCAGGCGATCAGCGGCCGCGATCAGCACCTCGTCGCCACAGGGGTGGCCGAGCGTGTCGTTCACGTCCTTGAAGCTGTCGAGGTCGCAAAGCATCACCGCGACGCGGCGCGTGGGCGACGAGCGCCGGGCGAGCGTGTGCTCGATACGGTCGCCGAACAGCACGCGATTGGGCAGGCCCGTGAGCGAGTCGTGAAGGGCGTAGTGCACGAGCTCGACCTGGTTCGCGCGCAACGTGGTGACTGCGAGGCGCATTTGGCCGGTGAGGCGCAGATTCTCGACGAGCGTGATGACCAGCCGAGTGAGCACGGCGGCCACGACGCACAGCCCGGCGATCGCATCGAACAGGTCGAGGTGACGGGCCCGTGTCACTTTGACGGAAGCTGCGAAGATCGCGATGGCGAAGAAGAGGTAGGGGAGCGCGACCTGCCATGGCGACGGTCCCTCCACCTCCTCGCGGGCTGTGGCCGTCCGCTCGAGGGGCCAAAGAGGAGCGAGAGCGATGAGCATCAAGCCGGCCACGCGACCGCCGTCGACGAGAGCGTCGTATCGGAACGACGCGAGATGGCTCAAGTAGGCGAGGCTGCTGTCACCGACAGTCAGGCAGAGAAGCCCGGCGACGACGAGCACGGGCGGGACGCGTTGGCGATTGCGCCCTTGGGCGATGACGCTGATGCCGACGGTAGCGACGATCACATCGCTGATCGGGTAAGCAAGACCCACTGCCTGGGAGAAGACGCTGCCCGAGCCGGAGTGGTACACGGTCCCGAGTGCAGTGCTCCAGCTCACGATGAGGAGCGATCCGGCCACGATCGTGTCGTCGAGCAGCATGCGCGCCCAAGAGCCACCGGGCCCCGGAGCCGAGGAGAAGAGGAGGACCCCGATCGCGGCGAGCGGCAGCGCACCTAGGAAGCCCGCGTCGGCTGCCGAGGGGAACGGCACGGCACCGTTCCTCGCGAACTCGTACCACGTGAGCACGGCCGCCCCGACGGTCCAGACGGTGGCGAAAGCGCCGGTCCATATCCAAGCCGGGCGTACTTGAGGCGCTGCACGGCGGCCGAGCACGAGACAGCTGGCGGCCGCGAGCGTGGCGGCGACGAACTTGACGACAACATCGACATCGGTGATGGAACGGTGGTTACCGGGGTGGGACGCCGTCCACACGATCAAGAGCCCGAGGAGGATCGCCGCCATGGCTGTGGTCGCGACGAACCGGCGGAGGGAGACGGCCTCGATCGCGAGTTGCGTACCTGCCCGCGGCGCGTCGGCTCCCAGCGCGTCGGCTCCCCTCGGCACGTCGGCGCGTGGGGAGGCACCTGCTGTCACGGTATCGGCGGTGTCAACTGCCATCATCTCTGTTGCGCCGGCGCCCTCTGTCGGATCAAGTGTGATCGACGTGCTCAGGATTGTCGGATCCGCTGCGCGACCAAGCTCTCGGATGTCCCGAGGAGCCATTCCAGATTATCGGTCCTGGCGCGCCGGCTCTTAGGCGATTCTGCCGGTTTGGGACCAGTGGCGGAGCGCTGTTTCAGCGCGCGCGACGTGATGCCCGGGCCATCTCGGTTATCCCTGCTGACGGGCCTAGTCCTCAGTGCCCTGATCGGCACGTCGCTCGGTCTTGCGTTCCGATCGCTGGCGCTTGGCTGCGAGTCGGCGGTCGACGGAGGATCTTGTCGGCGCCGTCGGCCGCCGGTGGGCCCGGACGGCCAGCGCGGCCCGCAGGCGTTCGCGCAGGCGTTCGAGCGCAATGTCCCTGTTGCGCGTCTGCGAGCGCTCTTCGACGGCCACGATGCGTATGACGGGCCCGAGCTCGGAGACCAGCCGGGTCCGTTGGTAGTCGGTGAGCACTTCGGATGTCTCGATGTTCCAGGTGAGCATCACCTTGGTGTTCGAGGTGTTCGCGTGCTGGCCTCCTGGTCCACCGCTCCCGGAGAACCGCCACCGGAGCTCTCCGGCGGGGATCGTGAGCAACCGCGTCACGACGAGATCGCCGCTCACGTCGACCATCGGTCAAGCTCCTCGCTCTCTGGGTGGCTCCGCCGTTCAGCTGCTCTGTCGTGAGGGCTCAGCGCGGTAGCACGGCCTCGATCGCCGCCGCCACCTCAGGTGCGCTCGGCTCGGTTGTGGGCCGGAAGCGGACCATGGATCTGGCCCCAGGGGCGACAAGGAACTTCTCGAAGTTCCATTGGATGTCGCCGGCGTTCCCCTCGGCGTCGGCGACCGCGGCCAGGGCGGCGTAGAGCTGATGACGGCCCGGTCCGTTCACCTCGATCTTCTCGGTCATGGGAAAGCTCACGCCATAGGTCGTGGAGCAGAAGGCTTCGATCTCCACGGCCGACCCGGGTTCCTGCCCTCCGAACTGGTTGCAAGGGACCCCGAGCACGGTGAAACCACGGTCGGCGTACTGCTTGTGCAGGCTCTCGAGACCCGCGTACTGGGGCGTGAGCCCGCAGCGTGACGCCACGTTGACGATGAAGACCGCTTTGTCCTCGAAGCGGTGCAGGTCGAGCGGCTCGCCCCGCAGGAGGTGGATGTCGGTGTCGTAGATGGCCATAGGGTCAGACTACGGCCGCCGTCAGGCGAAACGGACGACGCAGAAGGCGCCCATCACGAGGCAGTACAGGCCGAAGGGCCACAGGGTCCGCGTCTTGAAGTACCGGGTCAGGAATGCAACCGAGACGAAGGCGGCAACGAAGGCGCACAAGGCGCCGACAAGGGCCTGGTCGCGGACACCGTCACCAAGAGGCCCGAGCAGGTCGGGGATCTTGTAGACGCCGGCGAGAAGGATCACCGGCGTAGCGAGCAGGAACGAGAAACGGGCCGCGTCCTCATAGTCCAACCCCCGGATCAACCCTGCCACGATTGTGATGCCGGAGCGGCTTATGCCCGCGAGCAGTGCCAGCACCTGCGCCGTTCCGATCACTCCGGCTTCCTTGAAGTCGAGCATCTTGCGAGGCGGTAGATGGCTTTGATGCTCGCGGATCTCGGCACGGCGCCGGGCAACTTCTCCTCCGAAGAGGATGAACCCGTTGACGACGAGGAAGCTCGAGGCTGCGAGCGGCTTGGTGAACAGCACGCGGAGCTCGTGCTCGAAGATGAGACCGGTGATGCCGGCGGGGATGGTCGCGATCAAGAGGAGCCAACCGAGCCGCTCGGTCGACGTCGTCACTGTCCGGGTGCGAGCGGAGTGAACAAGGCCACAGATGATCGCCTTCCATTCCCTTAAGAAGAACGCGACGAGAGCGAGCGCTGTCCCCACATGAAGCGCGACGACGAAAGCAAGCCAGAACGACTCGGGTCTGCTCTCTGACGCCACTAGGTTGTGCCAGTTGAACAGGGCCGGGAAGATGACCGCGTGGCCGAGGCTCGAGACAGGGAACAGCTCGCTCACGCCCTGAAGCAACCCGAGCAGCGCTGCCTGAAAGAAGGTGATCTTGCTCGGTTGAGCAACCGCGTGGCCGAGACCGCCGGACCGGGCCACGAGGAGGAGGTGCACGAAGTGACCAGCGCTCGGGATCAACACGGCCGGAGCATATCCGCGGGCACGGGGGGGAGAAGTTGACCAGGTCGTCGTGAACGAGGCGGCGAACGCCTGGAGATGTCGCAGACCTGGCAGGTTTCGGCTGTCTCAGCCAACCCGGCAGGGAAATGGCGGCCATCTCGCTACTAGGCTCTGTGCCGATCGAGTCAACGCGAGCGGGGCTGTGGGTCAGGCGGCGTGCTCGCCCGAACGGCAGGTGGTGATCGTGTCGGAATCCGTTGAGGTCCCCCAGGTGCGCGAGGTCCGGACCGCCATCCCCGGGCCCCGGTCGCTGGAGCTTGCCGCGCGAAGGAAAGCATCGGTTCCGGCGGGTGTGGGTGCCACCATGCCGGTCTTTGCCGAGCGTGCGTACGGTGGCATCGTGGTCGACGTCGACGGCAATTCGTTCATCGACCTCGGCGCCGGGATTGCCGTGCTCAACGTAGGGTCGAGTGCCCCTTCGGTTGTTGATGCCGTGACAGAGCAGGTGCGGCGTTTCACCCACACCTGCTTCCAGGTGACCGGCTTCGAGGGGTACATCGCACTTGCGGAGCGCCTCAATGCGCTCGTTCCGGGCACGGACGAAAAGCGCAGCCTTTTTGTCAATTCGGGCGCCGAGGCAATCGAGAACGCCGTGAAGATTGCCAGATCTTTCACTGGTCGTCAGGCCGTCGTCGTGTTCGACCATGCCTTCCACGGACGGACTTTGCTCACCATGTCGCTCACCGCCAAGGCGATGCCGTACAAGTCCGGTTTCGGGCCGTTTGCACCTGAGATCTACCGTGAGCCGTTCAGCTACCCCTATCGCTGTGCCGGTGGGGCGCTTCCCGAGCGATGCGGTGAGGCTTGTGCGGATCTGGCGATCGCTTCGATGGACAAGCAGATCGGCGGGAACCGTATCGCGTGCTTGCTCGTGGAACCAGTACAGGGTGAGGGTGGCGTGATCATCCCCGGGGAAGGCTTCCTTCCGCGATTGGCCGACTACTGCAAGGAACATGGGATTGTCTTCATCGCTGACGAGGTGCAGGCCGGCATGGCCAGGACTGGCAAGATGTTCTCGTGCGAGCACTTCGGGATCGTCCCTGATCTCCTCGCGACGGCCAAAGGACTTGGCGGCGGACTTCCCATAGGGGGTGTTACCGGCAGGGCTGACATCATGGATGCCATTCATCCCGGCGGCCTGGGCTCCACGTTCGGTGGCAACCCCGTTTCGTGTGCCGCGGCGCTCGGCGCCTTGTCGGAGATCGAGTCCCGTGGCCTGGTGAGCCGTGCTCAGCACATCGGCGAGATCTTCAAGGCCCGGCTCGGGAACCTTGTCGAAGAGGTGGCTGTCGTCGGTGATGTCCGCATCATCGGGGCCATGGCAGCGCTCGAGTTCGTCACCGACCCACAGACCAAGGAGCCCGATCCTGCCGCGACCTCCAAGCTTCTCGCCGCGTGCCACTCCGAGGGCGTCATCTTGTTGAAGGCCGGTACCTACGACAACGTCGTGCGCATCCTTCCGCCGCTCGTGATCTCGGACGATCTCTTGAACGACGCGCTCACGGTCGTAGAAAAAGCGGTCCGGGCACTCTGACCGAACCAGCCCGGGCAAAGTGCCCGCGCCGGTCCCAGGTCGACGGCGCGCGGTTCAGCTCGTGAAGCTGACTGAGACTGAGTCGGGGACCAACTCGACCCACGTCGTACCAGGCTCGAGGGTGATCGGTCTACCGTTCGGGAACGAGAACCTCGTGATGTTCAAACCGGTGCCGCGCCTCCAGGTCCCCTTTGCCATGACGCCGTGGCGCAACACATAGGCAGTGCCCGTCCCAGTCGTGATGCTCTCGACGTCGCGGCTGTTAGGGCCGCTTTCGTTGTAGGGCCCTGGCCTGGTCTGCACCATTTGGATCACGACATTCGTGGCGTGGAGTTGTTTCCCGGTGGAATCGACATCTGGCTGGGTGTTGTAAAAACGCAACCATTGCCTAGTGGTCTGGTTCCACTGCCACACGACGGGTGAAGCACCCGAGAACGGGATGGAGACGGACGCGACCCGAGTTGCGCCGACCGGGACTTTCGTGGAGAACTGGAATGCCGTTGGTGGAGGTGTCTTGGCGGCAGGAAAGAGCCCATAAAGCGCCGAGGTTGAGGTGTAGTAGTTGTATGGTGGACCCAGGCTCGCCGGCGGGGCAGAGGAGTTGTAGCGATAATAAGCATTGGCAGTGGGCTCAGTGCTGCCGTTAGCGTTGTAGATCCACGGGAGCGACGCCACTTCCGCCGTCCACGGAAGAATTCCTCCGCTGTAGGCGAGAATTGCATGCCCGTACTGTTGAAGGATGTTCCAGTCGTCCCAGCGTACTGAGCGGACGGGGCCTATCAAAGGTGCATTCTGGCACTGGTACACGGCCATGTACCGAGTGATCCCGCCTTCTGCCATCTCCTCATAGACGATGTCTGCTTGGTCGAGGCCGCTCTGTGGGCGGGAGGACGGGTCATTGCCGATCTTCACTGCCAGTGCCGGTCGTTGTGGCACGTTGCCACCAGGCGCCCCCCGGCCCGTGAGCGGGCAGGCCTTCAACGGCCCCACGTGAGGCGGTCGAGTCGTCGAGCTTTGCGTAGTGGAGCTCGAAGTGGTTGAGGAGTTTGAGGCAGCTTTCTTGTTCCCGCCCGACATGACAACCGCGAGCACGACACCGACGACCACAAGGACGACAACCGCGCCGACGGCTAAGCCGATGCGCTGGCCACGTCCCAAGCCCCCGATCCATCGCCGGGAACCAGAGCTTCCGCCGCCTTGCGCGCCGCCTCGGCCACCAGCTCGTTTGCTGCCTCGGCGGTGCCGAGGAGTTTGATCACTCACTTCTCGCTCTTTTCATGGCTGCTCGGAACTTGACTCACCCGTGCGAAAGTAATGGAGACCGCGCGCGAACTGGGGGATGCCCTTGGCTCAGGGCTGCGGTGCCTTCGTGGGACACACTTGAGGAACTCGTTGACCACGCCACGCGATCCGGTCCGGCGCCTTGCCGAGCGACCGGCCCGGCAGCTTCACGCGACCGGCACCGCGCCCGAGCGACCGTTCAGCTGGGTGATGAGATCGTCCCAGACGGGGACCAGATCGAGCAGCGAGCGCCAGAAGCTCTGATCGCGGCGGGCTTCGAACTCCTCGAGCGACACCCCCTGTTGCTCGACCCAGGTGTAGTAACCCAGGTTGAATATCCGGTTCCGGTCGGTGTCCGTGCACTCGAGGACGTGGTCCTCGGCGGCGCCGAGCAGGTATTCGCCATAGACCTGGGCCGCGGAGACTTCGCTGAAACCGTCTGCGAAGTCACGCTCCAGCGCCCCGACGAGCTCGCTCGGGTACATGGCGGCGCCGTCTGTGGCGACCGTGAGGACCACGTCGTCCTCGCCGAGGTGGAGCTTCTTCGCGAGCTTGACGGCGGCGAGCACGTTGCACCAGCTCGAGAGGCCGAACGAAGAGAGGGCGCTGATCATCTCGGGCGCCACACCTCGGCTCGTGAGGAAGCGGCGGCCGGCGTCGGTGTTGGCGAGCAGGTTCATAGAGTCGGTCGCGCGGTCGGAGATCGCGATCACGACGTCGGTGCTCATGACGTTGTGGATGAGGGGCACGTGCTTGTCACCGATGCCCTGGATGTTGTGCTCACCGAACCCGTTGTAGAGGAGGGTCGGGCACTCCAGCGCCTCGACGGCGACGGTGAGCGACCCAAACCTGTCCTTCAGGTGGTCCCCGGCGCCGATCGTGCCGGCCGATCCTGTCGCCGAAACGAACGCACGGGCCTTGAGCTCGGGCCGTGAAGACGAGAGGTGCTCGACGATGCGCTCGAGCGCGGTACCGGTCGCGAGCCGGTGGACGATGTGGTTACCGAACTCACAGAACTGGTTGAGGATGACATTGTCCTTGTCCAAAGAGAGCTCGTGGCAACGGTCGTAGATCTCCTTGACGTTGGACTCGGTGCCCGGGGTCTTGATGATGTCGCCTTGGTCGACGACCCAGTGTTCGAGCCAGTCGAAACGCTCACGGCTCATTCCCTCGGGTAGCACCGCCACTCCCCGGCAGCCCATGACGCGCGAGACCGCCACCCCGCCACGGCAGTAGTTTCCCGTCGACGGCCAGATCGCCCGATGCCGGGTGGGATCGAAAGTGCCGGTCGCCAGTCTCGGGGCCAGGCAGCCGTAGGCGGCGAGCACCTTGTGGGCCCCGATCATCGGGAAGCGGTCGCCGAAGGCTACGACGATCGGTGCGGCGACGCCGGTCAGCTCCTTGGTCAGCACGACGTGCTCGGGCACCCCCGTCACGCCCCCGTCGAGCTTGTTGTACCAGTGGATTCGCCAAAGGTTGGTCGGCGAAGCGGCATTGCGGTCGACCGCGCCCAACTGTCCGCTGAGAGAACCCGGGGCAGTGCGCGGATCTTTGAGTTGAGCAAAGGTCGGCAACACGATTTGCTGCTCCCGGAAGCGTTGCGCGGTTCGCTCGACCGCGGCTGGGTCGACGACTTCCGAATCGAGTCCGTAGATGTTCACCGCATGATTCTCCTCGCTCACGGGGGTCCCGGCAAACGGCTTGCGTCCCGCCCCACGTCCTCGAGCGGTGATACGGCCAAGTCAGAGCGGCTTTTTACCAGTTGACAGCTTGTCGCTCCGCACGGTACCAAAGGGCGTGACTACACGGAAGGTTCTGCGAGGGGCGCGCTGGCCCGGCGACGTGGCTGTTGAAGGCGGGCTGATCACAGCGGTCGGTGCCGTTGCGCCGAGATCGGGTGATGAGGTGATTGCCTGTGACGGCGGCATCGTCACAGCCGGCCTGGTCAACACCCACCATCACCTGTACCAGTGGCTTACTCGCGGTCGCGCCACCAGCTGCGACCTGTTCACGTGGCTCCAGGAGCTGTACCCGGTCTGGGCGCGCATCTCAGTGGAGGACGTTGCCGTCGCGGCGACAGTTGGCCTGGCCGAGCTCGCGTTGAGCGGGGCGACGACAGTGGCCGACCACCACTACGTCGTGCCACGCGGTGACGACTCGGTCTTCGACGCCATCGCGTCGGCAGGACGGGCCGTCGGCGTCCGCCTCCACCTGTCTCGCGGCTCGATGGATCTCGGCCAGAGTGCCGGGGGCTTGCCCCCCGACGACGTCGTGGAGCGCACCGACGCGATCCTCGCGTCGACCGAGGCCGTGGTGGCGAGGTTGCACGACGGTGACCGGGTCACCGTCGTGGTGGCGCCCTGCAGCCCGTTCTCTGTCAGCGCGGAGCTGATGAGGGAGTCCGCGACACTGGCCCGCCGGCTTGGCTTGCGGCTGCACACTCACCTCGCCGAGACGATCGCGGAGGAGCGCGATTGCCTAGCGCGCTTCGGCCGGCGCCCGCTCGATGTTGTCGATGAGCTCGGATGGCTGGGCAGGGATGTATGGTACGCACACGCCGTCCACCTCAACGCGTCGGAGGTTGTCAGGGTAGGGGCGGCCGGTGCCGGTGTCGCCCACTGCCCGAGCTCGAACGGCCGGCTGGCGTCGGGATTGTGCCCGGTTCGCGACCTCCTCGACGCTGGGGCGCCCGTCGGGCTCGGCGTCGACGGCGTCGCCTCGAACGAGGGGGGTGAGCTGCTGCCGGAGTTGAAGCAGGCACTCTTCTTCGCTCGCCTGCGATCGGGTCAGCCCGACGCCCTGACGCCGAGCCAGGCACTCGAGCTCGCCACCACGGGCGGCGCCCGGTGTCTCGGCCGTCCCGATCTCGGCCGTCTCGAAGTGGGTGCGCCGGCCGACATCGCCGT
This sequence comes from uncultured Acidimicrobiaceae bacterium, assembly GCA_963807575.1. Taxonomy (GTDB): domain Bacteria; phylum Actinomycetota; class Acidimicrobiia; order Acidimicrobiales; family Bog-793; genus Fen-455. Next base: position 211,770 of record CAWECD010000017.1, on the reverse strand, counting down.
CTGGCCGGCTGACGACATCGCCGACATCGCTGACCCGGTCGCCGGACTCGTGCTCGGGCCGTCCCGCCAGGTGCGCCACCTGCTTGTCGCAGGTGACGCCGTCGTCACCGACGGCTCGTTCGAGCACATGGACCTGCGCGCAGCCCATGTCGAGCTCGCTCGCCGCGCGCGCTCTCTGTGGGACTGAGTGACCAGTCGTCGACTGCCACACGGTTCGCGACTGCTATCGGGAAAGGCACGGGATTCACTGACCGGGGCCCTCGTGGGGCCCGGTCACCCGGTGTTCATGTGGCTCTGGTCCAGCACCGGGTTGGGCCTTGAGCTTCGCCGCGCGCCTGACCCGGTTGCGGAAGGCTTGTACGCTGAGGCAAAACGAACCTAGGTCAACGAGCTTTCATCCGGCCGGAAGTCGGTGCAGGCCGTACGTCGCGTCCAAACAAGGTGCGAAGGGCCGTCGATCAGCAAAGGAAAGGGGAGAAACGACATGAGGAGCTTCCTCGGTCGAGACATCTTGTCCTTGAAGGACATGGAGCGAGAGGAGTATTTCCAGATCTTCTCGGTGGCCGATCGGTTGAAGCCGTTCGCCGCGGAACGGCGGAACGGGGACCTGCTGAAGCACAAGACGCTGCTGACGGCGTTCTATCAGCCGAGCACCCGAACGCGCCTGGCAACAGAGGCTGCCATGCACCGTCTTGGCGGCCACGTGCTGGGCTTCTCGGACGCGAAGATGACGCGCGCCGGCGACTTCTACCAGGAGACCATCAAGGACACCGTCCACATGCTCGAGTACTACGGCGACGTCATCGCGATGCGCCACTTCCAGCAGGGCGCGCCGCAGGAGGCGGCAAAGTGGTCCTCCGTCCCTGTCATCAACTGTGGAGACGGTTGGGGAGAGCACCCGACCCAGGTGCTCACCGACCTGTACACGATCTGGCAGCAGAAAGGGCATCTCGACGGCCTGAAGGTGCTCTGCGTAGGCGACATGCGAATGCGGACGATGCACTCGATCCTTTATGCGTTCTCCCAGTTCGACGTCGAAGCCTTCGTGGTCGGCCCCCCGGAGATGTCACTGCTCGACGAGTTCAAGGTCGAACTGGACCTGCTCAGCGTCCAGTACCAGGAGAAGGACGATGTCGCGAGCTGCATTGCGGACGCCGACGTCATCTACATGGAGCCTGTCGTGCAGGCCGACTACACGGTGTCGCGCGACGAGGCCACCGAGGACAAGGGGCTCACCCCAGCGGCCTATCGAGTCACCCGGGAACTCCTGAGGACGAAGGCCAAGAGCGACGCCATCATCTTGCACTCGCTGCCCCGCATGGACGAGCTGCCGCCTGACGTCGACAGCACGCGTCACGCGCGTTACTGGGTCGAGGCGTTCAACGGCGTCGTGATGCGCATGGCTCTGCTCTCGCTCATTCTCGGCGCGATCGAATAGGAGGAGCCATGCAGACACATCTTCGCGGCAGGGACGTAATCACCCTCCAGGACTTCACCAAGGACGAGCTCGACACCTTTCTCGACGTTGCGTTCGCCCTGAAACGGGCGCGCGCTCTGGGCGAACCCCACGCCTACCTGAGGGACAAGGTGCTCGCGATGCTGTTCTTCTTCTCGAGCACCCGCACGCGTACCTCGTTCGAGGCGGGGATGGCACAGCTCGGTGGCCACGCCCAGTTCATCGAGTCCAAGACCACCCAGATCGCGCACGGCGACACGGCCAAGGAGATCGGCGAGATCCTCGGCCGGTACAACGACGGCATCGCCATCCGTCAGTGCGACTGGGGGACGGGCAACGAGTACATGCGCGACGTGGCCGAGGCCAGCCGTGTGCCGGTGCTGAACATGCAGTGCGACGTCTACCATCCCCACCAGGCCCTTGCCGACATCATGACGATCATCGAGCACTTCGGCGATCCACGCGGCAAGACGGCGACGGTCAGCTGGGCCCGCGCGTCGAGCTACTCCAAGCCGATGAGCGCGGCTCAGAGCCTTGTGCTGTTGCTGCCGCGTTTCGGGATGAACCTACGCCTCGTGCACCCGCCCGAGTTCAAGCTCATGCCTGAGATCATCGAGCAGGGACGGGAGAACGCCCGTAAGGCACATGCAGGATTCGAGATCCTCGACGATTTCGACGAGGGATTCAAGGGCAGCGACGTCATCTACGCGAAGAGCTGGGGCGCTCTGCTCACGACCCAGGACCCGGTGGAGGACAAGCGGCTCATCGACAAGTACGAATCCTGGATCACCGACGAGCGACGCATCGCGCTCGCCAACGACGACTCGATCTACATGCACCCGCTGCCGGCAGACCGCAACGTGGAGGTCGCCGACGCCGTGATCGACGGCCCCCACTCGATCGTCTATGACCAGGCCGAGAACCGTCTTCACGCTCAAAAGGCCGTAATGGCCCTCACGATGAGCTGACAGAGGAACGCCATGGGAACCATATTCGAGACGCCGGGAACCGCTGTGGTCGCGATCGGGGGCAACTCGCTGATCAGAGACAAGCAGCACCAGACGGTGGCGGACCAGTACATCGCCGCCCAGGAGACATGCCGGCACATCGTCGCCATGATCCAAGAGGGCTGGAACGTGGCCATCAGCCACGGCAACGGCCCGCAGGTGGGCTTCATCCTGCGCCGCTCCGAGCTTGCGGCCCACGAGATGCACGAGATCCCGCTCGACGTCTGTGGGGCGGACAGCCAAGGTGCCATCGGCTATGCGTTGCAGCAGAACCTCTGCAACGAGTTCCGCCGGCTCGGCGTGGCCCGGGAGGCGGCGACGGTCATCTGCCAGACAGAAGTGGCCGCCGACGACCCGGCTTTCAAGAACCCGACCAAACCGATCGGCGGGTTCATGGACGAGGAGCAGGCGGAACGACGCCGTAAGGAAGGATGGGACATCGTCAACGATGCCAACCGGGGTTTTCGGCGCGTCGTGGCGTCCCCGCAGCCTCTCCGCATCGTCGAGCTGCCCGCTATCAAGGCCTTGATCGCGGCCGGGGTGGTCGTGGTCACCGTCGGCGGGGGCGGGATCCCAGTGGTCGCAGATGGGGACGGCAACCTGCACGGTGTAGCCGCCGTCATCGACAAGGACCTCGCCTCGGCCCTCTTGGCCAACAACCTGGGTGCAGACCTGCTCGTCATCTCGACCGCGGTCGAGAAGGTAGCGCTGAACTTCGGCACGCCCGCCGAGACCCTCGTCGACCACATGACGCTGGCCGAGGCCATGGCGCACCTGGCCGAGGGAGTGCACTTCGCGGCGGGAAGCATGGCGCCGAAGATCCAGGCCGTCATCAACTACCTCTCCAACGGCGGGACGACGGCGATCGTGACCAATCCCGAAAATGTCGCCCGAGCCCTGCACGGAGAGACCGGGACCCTATTCACGTTGGATTGACGTTAAGCGGTTTCCAATGGGACGGGCTCTTCGCCTCGCCGTGTCCGGGGGCTAGGCCTCAAGGCGGAACCGGTACGCTGAGGACCTTGAACAAATCCTCGGTCTTCGAGGTACCGGGCCGCCTCGGCGGCAGGGGGAAGCGCAGGCGATGACTCAGTTCACGCTCAATGGAAGGTCAGTCGAGGTGGGGGATCACCCGCATCTCCTTGCCGCCTTGCGGGAGGAGCTCGACATAACCTCGCCCAAGGACGGCTGCTCTCCATCGGGCCAGTGCGGATGCTGCACGGTGCTCATAGACGACAAGGCGTCGGTGAGCTGCCAAATCTCACTCGAGAAGGTGGCAGGAAGGTCGATCACGACTTTGGAGGGTTTCGACGCGGGCGAGCGGGAGCGCTTCGCGGCCGCCTTTGCCGCCGCTGGCGCCCTGCAGTGCGGTTTCTGCACGCCCGGCATCCTTGTGCGGGTCAAAGCGCTCATCGACAAGAAGGGCTCTGGGCTCACCCGCGACGAGGCCGCCCGCTATCTCGGGGCGCATCTGTGCCGTTGCACCGGTTACGGCAAGATCCTCGACGCGGTGGAAGTTCTGGCTAGCGGCGAGATGCCTCTTGCCGTGTCGAGCGGGGGCGTCGGGACCCGTGGCGTCAGGTACGAGGGTGTCGAGCTCGCGCTCGGTGACCGCGACTACGTCGACGACATCCGGGTTCCCGGCATGCTTCACGGAGCTCTTCGGCTCACCGACCACGCTCGGGCCGACGTGCTCAAGATCGAGACCGCGGCCGCGCTCGCCGCGCGCGGCGTCAAGGCCGTCTTCACTGCCGCGGACGTCCCGGGCGAGCTCCGCGTCGGGATCATCCACGCCGATTGGCCAGTGTTCATACCCGAGGGAGGGCGGACGTCCTATCTTGGCGACGTCCTCGCTTTTGTCGTCGCCGACTCGCGGGAGGCCGCTCGGGAAGCGGCCAAGCTCGTTGAGGTCTCGTACCGGCCGCTGCGCCCGCTGACCGATGCCGTCGCGGCGATCGACGATCCCGAAGACGCTGTCTGGGAGCTCGAAGGGAACGTGCTTGCCCGCAGGAGCTACCGACGCGGCGAGGTGGACATGGCGCTCGCCGCCTCCGCCCACACAGTCCACGAGGTCTTCCAGACCCAACGTGTCGAACATGCCTTCCTCGAACCGGAGTCGACCCTTGCAGTGCCAGCATCCGATGGCACCTTGAAGGTCTTCTCGGGCGGTCAGGGCGTCTGGGACGACCGTAACCAGATTGCCTCGGTGCTCGGGATCAGCACCGAGCAGGTCATGGTCGAGCAAGTGTCCAACGGCGGCGCCTTCGGTGGCAAGGAGGACATGTCCAACCAGGCCCAGACGGCGCTCGCCGCCTGGCTGCTCCGCCAACCGGTCAAGTGCACGCTGTCACGTGAGGAGTCGCTGCTCTTGCACCCCAAGCGTCACCCGTTCCGCATCGAGTACTGGGCCGGGTGCGACGCTGAAGGTAGGTTGACCGCTCTCAAGGCCCGACTGCTCTCGGACTCCGGGCCCTACGCGTCTGTCGGGGTGGAGGTCCTCGAGCGCGCCGCCGGTCACGCGTCCGGTCCCTACCGCCTGCCGGCGATCGAAGTCGAGTCCGTCGCGGTGCGGACCAACAACCCGGTGTGCGGTGCCTTTCGCGGCTTTGGAGCCAATCAGGCCCAATTCGCGATGGAAGGGGTCATCGACCGGCTGGCGGCGGAGGTCGGCATCAGCTCGTGGGAGATGCGTTTCCGCAATGCCGTGACGCCTGGAGTGGTCTGGGGCCCCGGGCAGGTGATGGACGACGGCTCGCTCGGAGCGAGGGCCTGTCTTGAGGCCGTGAAGCCCGCCTACGACCAGGCGGTCGCAGACGGCAAAGCCGTCGGCCTCGGTTTCGGGCTCAAGAACTCTGGGCTCGGGAACGGTTTTCTCGAGATCGTGAGGGCGATCGTGCGATTCTCCGAAGACGGAGTCGTCGAGGTTCGCCACTGCTGGACCGAGATGGGCCAGGGCGTGCACACGGTCGCGCTCCAGGTCGCGGTGGAGGAGCTGGGCGTCGACCCGGGACGGGTGCGGGTTGTGGTCGATACCTCGCGCGAGCTCGGTGCCGGGCAGACGACCGGTTCCAGGGGAACGGTGATGGGCGCGGGTGCGGTCTGCGACGCCTGCCGGCGCGCGCTCGCGGACGGGTGCCGTCCCGGGGTCGACTACGAGGGTGAGTACCGCGTCGACTGGACCAATTCGTTGGACGAGGGTCTGGAGAACCCTGTCATTCACGCCGTCTTTTCCTATGCTGCTCAACTGGTTGTGGTTGACCGTGAGTCCGGCAAGATCGAAAAGGTCGTTGCGGTCCACGACGTGGGCCGGGCTGTCAACCCGCTCCTGTGCGAGGGCCAGATCCAAGGGGCCGTGCACATGGGCCTCGGCTACGCTCTGTCCGAGGAATTCCCTTGTGACGGCGAGGGGCGGCCACAGAACATGACGCTTCGGAGCCTGGGCATCATCCGCGCCAAGGACGTGCCGGAGATCGAGGTCATCTTGGTGGAGGTGCCCCAGCCGAGGTCCCCCTACGGGATAAAGGGTGTCGGTGAGATCGGCCTGGTGCCCACGGCGGGAGCGGTCGCGGCCGCGTTGCACGACCTGGACGGTCTTTGGCGGTCGACACTCCCGATGCACCTTCCGGTAGGCGTAGCCGCGAGTGCGGGGGACGAGTGAACGCCTCCCTGCCTGCTGCCGCGGGTGACCTCTCCGAAGCGGGCGTTACCAGCGGACTGGTGTGCGGCCACCATCACCTCTACTCAGCGCTGGCGCGCGGGATGCCTGCCCCGCCGAGCACGCCGGGTAACTTCCAAGAGATCCTCGAGCTCGTGTGGTGGCGGCTCGATCGCGCCCTCGACCTCGAGATGATCAGGTGGTCGGCGATGCTGGGAGCGCTCGAGGCTCTCGAGAGGGGAACGACGGCGATCGTCGACCACCACGCGTCCCCGAATGCCATCGAGGGCTCTCTCAGCGTCATCGCGGACGCTTGCGCCGAGGTGGGCGTCCGGAGCTCCTGCTGCTACGAGGTCACAGACCGCAATGGTCCCGGTGGCATGAGAGCCGGGTTGGCCGAGAACGAGCGATTCCTGCGCTCGGGCGGCCGCGGCTTCGTCGGCGCCCACGCATGCTTCACGCTATGTGAAGCCAGCCTCGAGGCCGTGGCCGGACTGGCAGCCGACCTCGGGCAAGGGGTGCACATCCACGTCGCCGAGGACCGGATCGACTCAGCTGCCGGCGAGCGGCTCGAAGCCCTGGCCACCGACGACTGGTTGTTGGCCCACTGCGTGCACCTGGACCGACCGCTTCACGGGACAGTGGCCCACAACCCGCGCTCGAACATGAACAATGCCGTTGGGTACGCGCGCCCCGCGCGTTTCGCGAACACGGTAGTGCTCGGGACCGACGGGATCGGCGGGGACATGCTGGAGGAATTCCGTATCGCCTACGCCCGGCACCGGGAGGACGATGTCACCGCGACGCCCGTGACAGCCTGGTCGTGGATGGATAGCGGCAGCGCCCTCGTTCCAGAGGCTGCGGAAGACCGGGTCCGGTGGAGCTACGAGCCGATCGACCCGTGGCATCTCGCCTTCACGCCAGGTGTGCAACCGATCGAGGTCGTGATCGGCGGTGAGGTCGTCTTGCGGGACGGCCGCCCGACACGGGTCGACCCGTTCGAGGTGCGAGCGAGAGCACACGAGCAGGCGCTGCGGCTCTGGGCTCGGCTCTAAGCACGCGGCTGCGGCCGCGGACCTCAGCTAGGCGGTCCAGTCTGCGAAGGCGTCGATCATCGCGTGTACGTCCGCGCCCAGTGGGTAGAGGATCGGGCAGGTGCAACCGCGCTGCACGTACTCGGCCACTTTGGCCTTGCACTCCTCGGCGGTCCCCGATGCCGTGATCATCTGCACGATCTCGTCGGGCACGAGCTTGGAAGCGGCCTCCACCTGATCGGCGGTTGCAGGCCAGGTCAGCACCTTGCCGATGTCCTCCAGCAAGGACTCGGGTACGCCGGAAGCCTTCATGATGTGCGGTTGTTGACCGAGGTACTGGGTCACGAGCAGGCGAGCGGCGTCGAGGGCGGCGCCCCTGTCCTCGTCGAGGGAGCACACCACGAGCTGTGGGCGATCGATGTCGGTGGCTGACCGGCCGGCCCGGTGGGCGCCCCGCTCGAGATGATCCATCGCCATGTCGTTGTAGATCGGCGAGACGAGGTAGTTGAAAACGACCCCGTCACCGATCTCGCCTGCCAGCTCCATCATTTGCATGCCGGTTGCCCCGATGTAGATGGGCACGTCCTTGGCCCGGCGCTCCTGGTGCACGTAGTCCAGCTCAACGCCGTCGAGATGGACGAACTCACCGTCATAAGTGACGTTCTGATCCGCAAGCAGTGCACGCACGGCCTCTACCGTCTCCCGCATCGCTAGCAGGGGCTTGACTCGATGCACCCCCACTTTGCTGGCGAGTGGCTCCCACCAGGCGCCGATGCCCAGGATCACGCGGCCCGGGGCCAGGTCGTCCAAGGTCGAGAAGGTCGAGGCGAGCAGCGCCGGGTTCCGCGTCCAGTTGTTGACGACACCAGAGCCCACCTTTATCCGGTCGGTGACGGACAGGAACGCCGCCATTGGCACAGTGGCTTCCCGCACGAGCCGGCTCTCGGCCTGCCAGATCGCGTGGAACCCTTTGGACTCCGCGTAACTGGCGATCTCCATCCCCTCGCGGATCGCGTGCGCATCCTGCAGATAGACGGCGACTTCTGTGCTCATGGCAAGACCTCCACATTGTCGGGTTGAAGCCCTGGCCCGGCCCCATGTCTCGAGCCGGCGAGAGCGATGTCTTGAGGTCGGACAGGTGCTCTTGGCAAGTCCAGGCCCGTGGCGGCCCGGATCGCAGCCACCACAGCAGACGCGGAGGAGACCAGCGGAGGCTCACCGACGCCCTTGGCGCCCATTGGGGATCCGGGTTCTGGCTCTTCGATCAACGCCGCGATGTACACCGGAGGCATGTCAAGGGCCGTCGGGATCACGTAGTCGGTGAAGGAGGGATTCCGCACCCGGCCGCGGTCGAGAACGATCTCCTCCAAGACGGCAAGCCCGACGCCCTGTGCGATGCCACCCTCCAGCTGGCCGACCAGCTGGATCGGGTTGAGCACACGCCCGACGTCCTGAGAGGTGGCGATCTCCACAACTCGCACGAGGCCGAGGTCGAGGTCGACGTCCACCACTGCACGATGTGCGGCGAAGGCGAAGGAGACATTGGAGTCGCCTTGTCCGTTCTCGTCCAGCTCCGCGGTGGGGGCATGGTGGAAGTTCACTGTCTCCTCCAGCACTTCTCCCGGGGCGGCCTCAGCGACCGGAAGGTCTATTTCCCGGTTGAGCGAGACCACCCTGCCGTCGACGATCTCGAGCGTCTCGCGCGCGACACCGTGCCTGCTCGAGACCGAGTCGAGCAGTCGACTGCGGACGGCAAGGCAGGCTGCTTGGACGGCCCCGCCCGACATCCAGGTCTGACGGCTCGCCGAGGTCGACCCCGCCGAGGCGATGCCGACCGTGTTCGCAGGCGCCAGGATCACGTCGTCGACTCCGAGGACCTCTCGGGTGATCTGCTGAGCGAGGGTGACAAAGCCCTGTCCGACCTCGACAGCGGCACAGGTGATAGTTGCGATGCCGTCCTCCAGCCGGCATCGTGCCTCTGACGAGTCGTCGAAGCCGGCGGAGAACAGGAGGTTCTTGATCCCTACGGCGAACCCGACACCACGCCGCACTCGGCCGCGCTCGGCGGTCCGGCCGGTGCCGCCGGGAAGCTCGAGCTCGGTCACGGTCGTGGGGTCACCGGCGGGCAAGGGCGCGGCCACACAGGTCCGGATGACTTCGGCGACGGGCGCGGCACCCCGTAGCACCTGCCCGGTAATGAGCGCGTCACCTGGCTTGAGGGCATTGCGGAGTCGCAGCTCGATTGGGTCAAGCCCGAGCGCGACTGCCAGCTTGTCCATCTGGGCCTCGTAGGCGAAGCACGTCTGAGTCGCACCGAAGCCCCTCATGGCCCCGCACGGCGGGTTGTTGGTCCGGGCTGCGACCGCTTCGACGACCGCGTTCGGGACGCGGTACGGCCCGGGCGCAAAGCTGGCTGCATTGATGGTCACAGCAGTCGACGTAGACAGGTACGCACCGCCATCGAGGACGACGCGCGCTTCGACTTTCACCAACCGGCCGTCGGCGTCAGAGTGATGGCGGTACCACATGAAAGAAGGATGCCTGTGGACGTGACCTAGGAACGACTCCTCGCGGTCGTAGACGATCTTCACCGGCCGGCCCGTTCGAAGAGCCAGGAGGGAGATCTGGATCTGCATGCTCAGGTCCTCGCGAGCTCCGAACGCGCCGCCTACTCCGGCCAGGTGCACCCTGACCTTCTCGAGCGGGAGGGCCAGGCAGGCCGCCATCTGGTCCTGGTCGACGTGCAGCCACTGGGTGGCCACGTAAAGGTCGATGCCGCCGTCCTCGGCTGGGACCGCCAGGCCGGACTCGGGGCCCAGCTGAGCCTGGTCCTGCATGCCGGTCTGGTAGTGGCCTTCGACGACGACTGCGCCGGTTGCGTCGGGATCGCCGTGTCTGATCATCTGGCGGTACAGAACGTTTCCGAGTGGGTGGATGGGCTCGGCATCGATAGCGGCCACCGGGTCGGTGAGCGGTTCGGTGGGTGCGTAGTCGACGATGATCGCCGCGGCCGCGCGACGCGCGGTCTCAGGGTGGTCCGCGGCTACTGCGGCGACAGGTTCTCCGACGTACCTGACCACATCCGAGGCGAAGACCGGCTGGTCGGGGTAATCGACCCCATAGGTCTTGCGACCAGGGACGTCGTCGGCGACGAGGACCGCTCGTACTCCGGGGATCCGCATCGCCAATGACACGTCGACGCTACGGATCGTCGCCGCAGGATGTGGAGAACGCAGGATGTGTCCCCAGAGCATTCCCTCGGCGAACAGGTCGGAGGAGAAGGCGAACTGGCCGCGGACCTTGGGTATCCCGTCGGGCCGGGCGGCGCTCTCTCCGAGACGGCCGCGCCTCGCGCTGATGGCGGTGGTCATCGCTGACGCGCCTGTTGGACGGCGCGGACCGCGGCAAAGATCCGGCCGTAGCCGGTGCAGCGGCACAAGTTGCCAGACACAGCCTCGCGAACCTCCAGCTCGGTCGGGTCGGGATTGTGCTCGAGCAGGTCGTGCACGCTCACCACAAAGCCGGGCGTGCAGAATCCGCACTGGACGCCGCCTTCGGCGAGAAAGGCGGCTTGGACGTCCGAGAGCTCGTTCTCACCGGCGGATAGACCCTCTATCGTCACGATGTCAGCACCGACAGCGCTCGCGGCCAGCACCAGGCAGGAGCACACGAGCTTGCCGTCCATGAGAACCGAGCAGGAGCCGCACTCGCCTTGCAAGCAGGCATTCTTCGACCCTGGGAGGCCAAGGCGTTCGCGGAGCACATACAGCAGGCTCTCTCCGAGCCACGTGTCTGCAACGTCGTGGTCCACCCCGTTGACGTGAAGTTGGTAGTCGATCAGCTCGCCCACGATGTGTGCTCCAATACGCTATTGCCGTGGTCTTCGAATATGCGCCTGAGCGCCCGGTGGCTGCAGATCCCAACGGCATGGCGACGGTAGTCTGCCGTGGAGCGGTGGTCATCGATGGGCCGCGCTGCGCAGCGCACCAGATCAGCGAACTCTGAGACTGCCCCTTCGTCGGGGAGCGCGCGAAGGGCCCAGTCGATCCTGGAGGTGATGAACTCCTCTGCATCGTGAGCCCGGATCACCACGGGCCCGACCGAGCCGAGCGCGCACCGGACCGAGTGCCCGACCCAGTCGACGACGAGCGCCAGGTTCGCGACCGCGATGACCATCGCGTTGCGTGTGCCGACCTTGAGGAACTCCTGCGACCCCATGAAGGCCGGGACCCTGATCTCCACGATTATCTCGCCCGGCGCGAGGGTGGTGCGTTTCGGGCCGACGATGAGCTCGTCGAGCCTGACGCTTCGACGGCCTTGCTCGGATGCCACCACGATCGTGGCATCGAGCGCGGCGAGCACCGGGAGCGAGTCGCCGGCCGGTGACGCCGTGCCGAGGTTGCCTCCCAGCGTGCCCGCGTTGCGAATCTGTGGGGAGCCGACGGTGCGCGACGCCCGGGCGAGGCCCGGCAGAAGATCACGAAGGTGCGGGTCCATGAGTTGTGTAAAGGTCATGCCGGCGCCGAGCACGACCTCGGCACCGTCGCGGCGCCATCCCCCGAGCTCGGCGACATTGTGCAGGCACACAACAGCGGGCGGGCGCCTGTGGGCGTAATTCACCTCGACCATGAAGTCGGTCCCGCCGGCGAGGAGTTGGGCATCTGGGCACTGCTCGAACGCGTCGAAGGCCTCCTCCAGGGAGACCGGTAGAAATACCAGCACAAATGCAGCCTATAGGCGCCGATCACCGTCAACGACTCTCCGGTTCCGGCCCGGGATCGCGATCGGCACGGTAAGACCGCGATCGGGTCAGTCAGGCCGCGATCAGGTCGCGGCGACATCCGTGAGCGCGAACTTCATCACGTCGACGAGGCCCTTGTCGGTGATTCGGAGCTCCGGGAGCACTGACAGGCCGAGGAAGCTCAGCTGCATGAACGGCGAGTCGATCGTCACGCCCAGGCCGCTGGACGCGGCGTCAGCCAGGGCTCCCACTTCTCGGGCTACCTCCCCGATGCTCTGGTCGCTCATGAGCCCGCCTATGGGCAGCCGAACTTCGGCCAGCACTCGTCCATCGCGCACCGCGACTTGTCCGCCACCAATCTCGGCCAGCCGGGCGATCGCGACGGCCATTTCGGCGGGACCCGAGTCGTCGAGGGCACCGACCACCATGCAGTTGTGGGCGTCGTGTGCGACCGTCGAAGCGATGGCACCGTGGGTAAGACCGAACCCATGCACATATCCGAGCCCAATCCGCCCCGTGCGCCGGTGCCGCTCGACCACCGCGATGCGCGCTACTTGTGCCGATGGATCGGTCACGTCGAGGACGAGGTCCCGCGTCGTCAGTGAACGCGACTCGATCCCGATGACCCGGGCACGGCCTCCGGCCGGCGGCGAGCGATCGAACGCGCTGGGACCTGGTGGAGTCTCGAGGTGCACCGACGCGCGCATCCAGTCCGGAGCGCCCACGTTCGGGACGGCTCCCGGCACGACGGCACCGTTGACGGCCACCAACTTGCCGGCCTGCCACACCCGCGCCGGCTCGAAGCCCGACAGGTCATCGAAGCACAGAACGTCAGCCTGGTAGCCAGGCGCGAGCCAGCCCAAGTGGTCGAAACGGTGATAGTCGGCAGGATTGCTGGTCACCATCACGAGCGCATCCTCGGTGCTGACGCCGGCGGCGACTGCCAGACGCGCGCAGTCGTTGACGTGCCCGGAGTGAAGCAGCGTGTCCGGCTCTCTGTCATCGGTGCAAAGGGCGATCCGATCGGTCCCGTGACGGAGCACGGTCCCGATCAAGGCGACGAGGTTGCGCGACGCCGAGCCCTCACGAATGAAGATCCACATGCCCTTGCGGCGCTTCTCTTCGGCCTCCTCGAGATCCGTGCATTCGTGGTCGGACTCGACCCCTGCGGCCAGGTAAGCGTCCAGCTGGTGGCCGACAACACCGGGCGCGTGGCCGTCGACGCGCTTAAGGCCGGCAGTCGCGATCTTGGCGAGGACGTCCGGGTCGCCGTTCACGACACCGGGGAAGTTCATGAGTTCGGCAATGCCGATCGCCCCGTGCTTCTCGAGCAATTCGGTCAGTTCGGCACTGGAGAACTCGGCGGCCGGGCTCTCGAAATGGGACGCCGGCACGCAGCTCGGGGCGGAGATCCCGAAGGTAAACGGGAGCCAGGCCGACGCCTCGGCCAAGGCGACGATGCCCGGAACGCCGAAAACGTTGGCGATTTCGTGCGGGTCCGCGGCCACGGCCGTCGTCCCATGGGGTAGCACGGCACGGACGAACTCGTCGACCCAGAGCTTGGTCGACTCGAGGTGCATGTGAACATCCACGAAGGCGGCGGTGAGCGCCGCTCCGCTCACGTCGACGGTCTCGTGTGCTTCGCGGGGACCCCAACCTGCGATTGTCTGGTCTGCGATCGCAAGATCCGTCGTCACCCATTCTCGTGTGCTGGGCACGAAGACGCGGCCACCTTTGAGCAGAAGGTCTGCCGGCTCGTCACCTCGCGCGACGGCCAGGACTCGTGGACTTCCCCGGCGTGGTGGCATCAGTTCATTTTATGGTGAAGATCTCCTGGCCGGTCCAGACGCCCCGATCTCAGACGCCCCGGTCTTGGACGCCCCGGTCCTGGACGACTCGACCTCGGAGAGCCAAGCTCCAGCGTGAGCCTTCGCCCATGAGCGCGAGATATGTCCGTTGAACATCGAAGTGAGCTGGTCAGGCCGCGACAGTGCGAAACCGACGTGTGCGATAACAGCTGCCAGGATCGCAAAGAAGAGAGCGTCGTGCACGAGCGTGGCCCCTGTTGCGAAGGTGATCCACGACGACGGTGCAAAGCGCATGATGACGCCTGTCACCAGCGCAGCGACCATCGCCGCGCCGAGGAAGGAGGCTTCGATCTTCTGGCCGCCGTTGAACTTGTCGCGAGGCTGACCAGAGCGACGGGTGCGGCTCTTGAACCAGTCGAAGTCGGAAGCCCCCCAGCGGTCGAAGCGGCGCAGGTCCTTGACCAGTTGCTTGCGCCAGGGCCCGGCGAGCCCGAGCACGAGAGGGCCGAGCAAGCTAAGGCCTGTGATGACGTGAATGTTCTCGACCAGGCCTCGATGGCCGACACGAAGGGCAAGTGCCGGAAGGTAGAGGATCGCGCCGGTGACGATCAGCGTCAGCATCATGATCGCCGTGCTCCAGTGCACCAGCCGCTCGACCGTGTCGAATCGTGTCAGCTCGGTGTCACAGGCCATTACGAGGTCCGCCCTCTCGGGAGGCTCAAGGTACGGCGCTCGGCGGCGCTGAGCCACCGATCCACGCGTCGGCCGGGTAGCCGTTGTCTTCCCAGTAGCCGTCGACGACCTTGTTGGTCACTTCGATCCGGTTCAACCACTTGATCGACTTGTAGCCGTACATGGGTGCGACATAGAGGCGAACGGGACCACCGTGGTCGGTCGTGACGTTGGTGCCGAGCATCTTGTCCGCCACGAGGACGCTTGGAAGCTGCGCCTGGGCGAGCGTGAGGCTTTCGGTGTAGACGCCGTCGGCCGAGAAGAATCTCAGCGCCGTCGCCCCGGGCGCCACCCCGCAACGTTGGAGCAAGTCGGAAAGGAGCACGCCCTCCCAGTGCACGTCGGGCACGACCCAGCCCGTCACGCACTGGAACTGATGGACGAGAGCCGTTCGTTTCATTGACCGGAGGTCGGCGAGCCGTAGCCGGACCGGCTCTCGGACCATGCCGTCGACCGTCAGCTCGTAGCTGTCGGCGGGAATGACCGGATAGGAATCGGTGACGGTGTAGAAGCGGAAATCATCGTCTCCGGGCAACGGGACACCGATGGCGTTGCTGACGGCGCTGCTGACGCTCCCCAGTGCGTTGTCGACCTTGGCGCCGACGACAACGCCGATGCCTGCCAGCCCGAGGATCCCGAGCACGGTTCGACGGCCCACGTGGACCGGTTTGCCTCCTGGCTCGGGACCACCCGACGATTGCTGTTCAGACTCTTCGGGCACCGAACCCCTCACTTGCCATCTGGCTCACCCGCTACGCAGTACCGTCCAACATCCCCCCGCTTGCGTTACATCGTAGGGTCCGGCGCCGAGGCTTCGGCCGCGGCAGGCGATCTAGTGGCAGCGCGTGGGCGCCGGCGGGTTGCGAGCACCGAGCCTGCGATGACGAGAGGGAACCCGAGGCCCAGGCCGACAGTGAAGGGCTCGCCGAGCAGGCAGACGCCGAGGATGAGGGCGACGGCTGGGTTGACGTAGGTGACAATTGTCGTGCGGACAGGCCCGATCTCGCCGATCAGGGCGAAGAACACGACGAATCCGGCAAAGGTCGGGACGGCCGCAAGGCCGATCACCGACCAAGTCACCTCGGTGGACAGATACGCGGGGAGGTTGGAGAACCCAAAGGGCGCGTAGACAATCGCCGCGATTGCCAGCGAGCCGGCCAGCACGCCCAGACTCGGCAGATCGGAAAGGTACCGGTTGAAGATCCGCGGCCCTAACGCGTAGCCGACGATAGGCACCGTCATTGCCGCGATCGGCCAGGCGGTGGCTCCGCGGACGTCGACGCCGACGAGAACCGCCACACCGGCCAACCCGAGGAAAAGCCCCCCGATTTGCTTACGGTCAAAGCGATCCTCGTCCCCGCTCAATCTCGAGATAAGCGCCCCCACGAGCGGAACCGCAGCGATGAGCAGCCCTGCAAGCGAGCTGGAGAGGCGCTCCTCGGCCTTGAAGAGCATGAGCCAGGGCACCAGGATCTCTGCTGTGGTGTAAGCGAGAAGCGGCCGCCACCGGCGCACGAGATCGGGCAACTGCCCGCGGTAGACGACCAGCGGCAGCAGGACCAACGCGACGGGCGCCGTGCGAAGGAAGATAAGCGTAGACGGTGCGACCTCCCGCACTGATATCCGTATCAGCAGGTATGGCACGCCCCAGATGGAACTGAGCGCGCCGAAGAGCAGCCACGCGCGCCTCGACACATCAAGGACGGTACTGCCTCCACCAGGGCGCGCCGAATCCTGCTAGCCGACGGGCGGCAGGAGCACTCCGGGATTGAGGATCCCGCCCGGGTCGAGCGCGTCCTTGACCCTCCGCATGACAGCCAGGTCGCCGGCGGAGCGAGCCTCCGCGACGAATCCCAGCTTCGCGACGCCGACTCCGTGCTCAGCGCTGATGGAGCCGCCGCGCCCTAACACCATGCGAAAGACGGCGTCATCGGCGCGGTAGTCCTCGGGCTCCGGGCCGACGATGTTGACGTGCAGGTTCCCGTCACCTACGTGCCCGAACATGATTACTTGTGCATCGCTTGGCCCGCCCAGTGCAAGTGCGATCTCCGAGCGGACTGCGCCGGCGAACTCGGCGAACGTCTTCATCGGAAGCGTCAGGTCGAGCTTGTGAGGCACCCCGAGCGTCGCGATCGCCTCGGTGTGGCGCTCCCGGTACGCCCAGAGGCGAGCACGGCTGCTCACTTCGTCGCCGACGGCGACCTCCGTGACGCCTGGGGAGTCCTCGATGGCCTCGGCGAGCATGCCGCTCGGGTCCTGCCCGCCCGAGGCCTCCACGAGGAGCCAGGCTCCGGCATCAGGGTCAGGAGGAGCGGGAAGTCCCATCGCCTCTCGGACCAGCGCCATCCCGTCCGCGTACATGAGCTCTAACGCGTCGATCCCATCGACGCGTCGGCGCAGCCGAGCGGCCAAGCCGACCGCCGCCTCCGACACTGATCTCACATTGGCAGCCGGCTCCGGCGACGAGTGCTCGAGGCCACGCAGAGCCACGAGGGCAGTGACGCGGAAGGGCGGAACGGGGACGAGGTGGATCGCGACCTTCGTCACAACACCGAGCGTTCCTTCGCTGCCGGCCATGATCTGGGCCAGGTCGTATCCGACGTTGTCCTTCACGAGCCCCGAGAGGCGGCTCGCAACGGTGCCGTCCGCGAGCACGGCCTCGACTCCGCCAAGGCGGGCGCGCATTGGTCCGTGCCGGATGACGTGAATGCCCCCGGCGTTGGTGGCGACCATGCCGCCGAGCGTCGCGGAGTCTCGTGCCGCGATGTCGATGCCCAGCTCGGCTTGCACGCCCGCCGCGGCCGCCTGTGCCGCGGCAAGCGTCGTACCGGCCTCTGCCACGATGAGGCCTTCCTCGGGGTCGCAAATGAGGACACGGTTGAGACGACAGACACTGAGCACTGCCTCGCCGTGTCTCGGCACAGAGCCCCCGACGAGACCCGTGTTGCCGCCCTGCGGAACCACGGCGACTCCGAACCGGTTGCAAGTGGCGAGCACCTCGGCAACCTCGCAGGTGCTTGCGGGCCGGACCACGACGAGGGCCGGCCCACCGAAGCGCCTCGTCCAGTCGAGCTCGTAGGAGGCCTTGACATCAGGATCGCTGATGCAGTGCTCGGGACCCACCGCGTCGCGGATGGCCTGTAGGAAGCCTTGTGGAGCCTGGCAGGAGTCGGCCATGGACGGATCTTCTCACCTCCGGCCCATTCGGTCCCGTTGGGCCGTCGACCGTGCACACGACCGGGCAGGCGCAAGCCTTCCCAAGTCACGAGTCGCGCGCCCTTGTGACGCAGTTACTCGCGCGTTCTTGACATCAGAGGTGCCTGTATTGATTCGAGCAAGTCTCGATCGTGCGGGTAGCTGAGTAACGAGACAGCCTCGGCCAGTGGCTGCCAGCGAAGCTCGTCCACCTCGGTCGTGGGCTCGAAGACGCCGTCGACGGGCTGCATCAGCCAGTAAGAGACGACCTTCTTGCGGCCGCGGCGGTCGGTGTACTCGACCTGGCCGACGAACCTGCCGACATGGCAGCTGTAGCCCGTCTCCTCCCGTACCTCGCGCAGAGCACACTCGATCGAGCTCTCGCCGATCTCGAGCTTGCCCTTGGGCAGGGTCCAGTCGAGGTGCTCGGGGCGATGCACGACGGCGACCTCCCAACCGCCCGAACCGCCGGCGCGAAGCACGATTCCCCCCGCAGCGTGCACGACGCTGCGGTCGTCGGGCGGGGCCATTTCAGGACCGGTCACAGTGCGACCGTAACCGATGGCACCATGAAGGGCTCTTGTCCTGGGCGGCTAGCTTGTACTGCATGTCCGCACCGGGGGAGTCTCGAACGGACATAGAGGTCGAGTGGCAGCTCGACGCACTCGACCTGCGGCCGGTCGAGCGCTGGCTGGCGGCGAGGACCGGTCCGACCGCGGTCGCAGTGCCGATCCCGGGACTCACGATCGTGGCAGCCGCCCCGAAGCGACTCGTCGACGTCTATGTCGACACCGAGGACTGGAGGATGGGCCGCGCGGGTTACGTCTTGCGTGTTCGACGTCGTGCCGGGCGCGTGGAGACGACGCTCAAGGACCTTTCGAGTGCCACGAAGGGACTGCGTCGCCGCCTCGAGGTGACCCAACCGCTGCCCGCGTCAGGCCTGTCAGGTCTGGATCGCACCGGTGAGGTCGGATGGCGGGTGGAGGCGCTCGCTGGAGCGCGCACACTCAACCAGGTGCTGGAGGTGCGGACGCGGCGACGTCCCTACGATCTCGAGATCCACGGCGAGAGAGTTGGCGAGCTCGCGCTGGACGACACGGTCGTCGCGATCGGCCAAGAACGGCGACGGCTCCGCCTGACCCGTGTCGAGGTCGAGGTGCAGCCGCCCTGGGTGGATGCCATGCAACCTTTCGTGGAGCGATTGCGACGCGAGTGCGGCCTCCAGCCGGCGACTCTGTCCAAGTTCGAAGCCGGCCTCATGGCCGCTGGGCTCAGCATCCCCGGGCCTGCGGACCTCGGGCCCGTCGGGGTGTCCCCGGACTCGACGCTCGGCGATCTCGCCTACCGGGTGCTTCGCAGCCAAGCCTCGGCCATGCTCGCACACGTGTCGGGGACGCGCCTCGGCGAGGACATCGAATCGCTCCACCAGATGCGGGTGGCGACTAGGCGGATGCGTGCAGGTATGGACATGTTCGCCGCCGTGCTTCCCGTGAGGGCCGGACGCCTGCGAGCCGAGCTGGGCTGGCTGGCCGCGCTGCTCGGCGAGGTGAGGGACCTTGACATCCAGCTCGGCCGTTTCGACGACTGGACCGAGGAGATGCCGGGAGACCACCGTGAGGCCCTGGACGAGCTAGCCGATCTCCTGGTCGGCCATCGCGTGCAGGCGAGGAGGGCGCTGCTCGAGGCTCTGGACTCGCGGCGATACGAGCGGCTCGTGTCGGGTCTGGCGGCGATGCTCTCACAGGGCCCCTCCCTTCGCTCTGTTCCCGGCCGCGCGCCCGCAGTGACGATAATGCCGGAATTGATCGGTGAGCGGCACCGTGCGGCGAGAAAGGCTGCCCGCCGGGCCAAGCGCACGGGCGCGGCGACCGACTACCACCGGCTGCGTATTCGATGCAAGAGGCTCCGTTACTCCCTCGAGTTCGCCTCGGGCCTGTACGACGGTGAGCTGAAGGGCTTCGTGCGCCAGATGACCCGCCTTCAGGACGCGCTGGGCTCAATGCAGGATGCCGCAGTCGCCTCCTCGCGCCTGCAGGTGATTGCCCTTACCGAGGAAGGTGCCTCGCTCTCGCGGGCCGCCATCTTCGCCATGGGCGGTGTCGCCGGGCAGTACCGCAGCGAAGCCGGGCATCTCCTCGGTGACATGCCCAAACTCCTGAAGCTGCTGGAGGGCAAGGAATGGAAGCGCGCGCGGTCACTGATGGAACTGCGCCAGCAGGCGGCGGCGACTCTTGTTCGCCCGCCGACAGCCGCGAGTACCCGGGCTTCGCAGATCATGGTTGCGGGTCGCGCCCGTCCGGCATCTGTGGACCCCAGCTCTGACCTCCTCACCGCTTCACGCCCCGGAGTCTCGCATCGTCCGGTACCTGAGCCGGAACCTGAGACGACTGACGAAGCACCTGGGCTCGGGTCGTGCGGGGAGCCGGTGATGGCGACCGACGAGGAGTCAGCGCCCGCTAGCGAGCCGAGTGCGGAGAACGGCTCGAGGCCGACCGCACCAATCCGTCAGCAGGTTGCTCCCCTCTGAAGCCACAGGGATCGAGGCGCCCGGCTACCCGGCCAACCTGCGCTCGATTCCATCCCCGCCGAAGGCTCTGTGGATGCGCGGCGCATCGCCGCCCCCCGCGGCCGTGGCCATCGTGGGTACGCGCCACCCGACGCACTTTGGGCGAACTGTGGCCGATGCGGCCGCCAGAAGTGCAGTCGCTGCAGGCCTGGCGGTAATCTCCGGACTCGCGGCAGGCATCGACACCATTGCCCATGAGAGCGCGCTGGCTGCAGGTGGACTCACGTGGGCGGTACTCGGCTCTGGTGTGGACCTCCCGACGCCGAGAATGAACTTCGCCCTCGCGGAGCAGATCGTCGCCTCGGGTGGGGGCCTGATCGCCGAGGTGCCGCCCGGAACACCGGTTAGTCGGCGGCGGCTAGTGGCCCGTGACCGCATCCAGTCGGGGCTCTCGCTCGCCGTGGTGATCTGTCAGTGCGAGATTGCCTCGGGTGCGATGCACACGGCGCGTTTTGCCCTGGTTCAGGGTCGGCTCCTCGTGGTCGTGCGGCCGAGAGGACCGGATCGAACAGTCACCGCTTGCACCGGCAACGCCGTGCTCGCCGATCCGAACGGTTGCGACCCGTCGCTGCTATCGGCCACAGGCAAGACCGCAGAGCTGATTCGTAGTCGGCGGCCGGTGGCAGACGTGGTGGTCGACGACCGTGAGGAGCTCGCCGATCTCTTCGACCGGCTCCGGCACGCCTAGTGCCGCTTTCGGTGCGTGGTCGGACGGCTGCCCTGCACAGCCCGAATTAGTCTGAAGCGGTGGCTGACCTCCTCGAGCTCGAAGGACTGAGTCGTCGCTACGGCACTATCACCGCCCTCGACAATCTCTCCTTCTCCGTTCCGGCCGGACAGGTGGTGGGCTTCCTGGGCCCGAACGGGGCGGGCAAGACGACCACCATGCGGGCCGTCTTCGGCCTCACCGACCTGGATGCCGGGATGGTCAGGTGGAATGGTGTCCAAGTTGGCCAGGCCGAACGACGCCGCTTCGGTTACATGCCAGAGGAGCGGGGGTTGTACCCGGCCATGCGCGTGGCCGAGCAGGTCGAGTACCTCGCCAGATTGCACGGCATGAGCGCGATCGACGCCCGGGCTGCCACGACGACCTGGCTGGCGCGGCTGGGGATCGCAGACCGGGCTGACAGCAAGGTGGATGCTCTGTCCCACGGGAACCAGCAGCGGGTGCAGCTTGCCGCCGCGTTGGTGCACGGCCCTGAGGTGCTGTTCTTGGATGAGCCGCTGGCCGGTCTTGACCCGACGGGTATCGACGCCATCGGCGAGGTGCTCGCCGAACAGGCCCGGTCGGGATGCTGCGTGCTCTTTTCCAGCCATCAGCTCGACCAGGTCGAAGATCTCTGCGAGTCGGTCACGATCATTGATCACGGTCGCCTGGTTGTGACCGGAAAGGTGGACGAGCTGGCCGGCAGCGGCCCGCGCCGCTTGGTGGTGCGGGTTGAAGGGGACCGGGATGCCTCGTGGGCACACGGCATCGCGGGCGTCACCATCTCCGAGATCGACGCAGGTGCGGCACGACTTGTGCTCGACGACTCGGTGGACAGCGAGTCGGTGCTCCGGGCCGCCATGGCAGCGGGCCGGGTCACCGAGTTCGTCTTCGAGCGCCGCCGACTGTCAGAGGTGTTCCGGGAGGCGTTGGCGTGAGGGGAGGCCTTATTGCGGCCATCGTGGCCGTCATCTTGCTAGTGAGAGTGTGGGACCGTCGCAGACGCCGAGCGACCGGTCAGCGGCAGACTCGCTCAAGGCTGGGGCCTTTCAAGAGCGACGTGGGGTTGGTGGCCGCCCGGGAGATGCGAGAGCGGTTTCGCGGCAAGATCTTCCGCGTAGGTACCCTGCTCATTCTCGCAGCGGTCGCGGCTGCCATCGTCATCCCCACACTCGACAAAGGAAAACCGCAACCTCAACGAGTCGGCCTTGTCGGGGCGCTCCCGGTTCCCTTGCGAGCAGCCGTCTTGAGCTCGGCCAAGAGTGTCGGGGACACGGTTCGCTTTGTGTCCGAACACGACGAGAAGGCCGCCGATGCCGCTCTGCGCTCCGGGCACATCGATCTGGTGATCGTCGAGGGTCGGGATCTCTTCGTCAACGAACCGATAGCGTCAACGGACACCTCGACGACGGCGCAGTTCGTGCTCACCCTTTCCAAGGAGCTCGGCGTGATTGAAGCGGTCGAGGCAGCCCATCTCACGGCGGCACAGGCCTCCGAGCTGGCTGGCGCCGGGTCACTGTCGGTTCACAGCCTCCAACCCGGAGCGGTCAAGGGGGCAGCCCACAACACCTCGCTCATAGGCATCATCCTGATATTCGTGATGCTCTCGCAGTACAACACCTGGACTTTGATCGGTGTCATGGAGGAGAAGTCCAGCCGCGTGATCGAGGTGCTCCTGGCCACCGTGCGCCCCATTCAGCTGCTCACGGGCAAGGTGCTCGGCATAGGCCTCGTGGCCTTCGCCCAGGCGTCCCTCATCGTGGCTTTCGCCCTGGTACTGGCCAAGGGCGTCGGCTCCGATCTCCTGCACGGAACGGCACCTGTGGTGCTCGTGAGCACCTTGGCGTGGTTGGTGCTGGGCTACGCGTTCTACTGTTGGGTATACGCCGCCGCAGGTTCTCTGGCCGAGCGCCAGGACCAGGTGCAGAGCCTGGCCTTTCCCTTGAGCCTTCCGATCGTCTTCGGGTACATCATGGCCCTGACCGCGGCCGGCTCGGCCAACCCGTCCCTTTTCTTCAAGGTCCTCGCCTATCTACCGCCGACGGCCCCATTCGCGATGCCAGTCCTCGTCAGTCTCGAGACGGTGACATGGTGGGAGTTTCTTGCGTCGGCGGCAATCAGCATTGCGTGCACCGTCGGGATGGCAAGGTTCGCAACGGGCATCTACCGCAAGGCCATTCTCCGCACGGGCAGACGGGTCAAGCTCCGCGACTTGCTCACTGGAGCGGCCGGATAGCCAGCGATACATCCGTGTCGATCCGACGGCTCCCGTTGGCATCGTTGCGCGAGCGGAGGCGTCGGAGGCTCAACTGAGAACCCGGGACCGGGCGTTCACGAGGCTGCGAGGCGCAGGTCAAGCGACAGTCCCGCGCCTGAGAGAATGGTTCCGGCGCCTGTGCCAACGAACCCGATCAACCTCGCGTCGGCGATCCGGCACAACTGCTGGAGTTGCCGGCGTTCTCGGCTACGGAACGGCGGACCGTCTCGCCCTGCCACGACGGCAAGACAAGATGAGTCGAGTGGTGACCAGGCGACGTCCCGAGGACCGACCAGGCCTGCGCCGCCGCGGGTGGACACCGCCAGACCTGCTCGCGCTCCGGCTACAAACGCGCCGAGCCAGGAGGCACCGGGCGGATCGCCCGCCTCCGCCAGTACGACGGCCGGCGTGCCGCTCATGTCCAGCACCGAGAGCCAGTCGCAGGCGAAGGCGCAGCGGACGCCGTGGGCGAGCGCGTCCCAAAGCTCGGCCGGGCCGATCGACTCGGCGAGAAGCACGGCTGCATCGAGAGGATCGCGACCGGCATAGGGCACCTGGGAGACGCGATGGCGCAGATCTTCCACCTCGACGCCGGAGAGCTGCGACAGGGCATTGGCGAGAGCCTCCGGATGAAACCCCTCGGGGAGCTCGACCGTGAGCTCGTCCACCGCTCGGGCTCCATCCCGCTCGAGGATGTCGATGCCGACAAGATCGCCGCCGAGCTCCCCGATCTTGGTGGCGATCTCGCCGAGCGAGCCCGGGCGGTCCGCGAGCCACAGCCGGACGACCACGTAACGGAACATGCTGTCACCGTACGCATTGGATGTGAACGCACGATTTCGGCATCGCGAACATCTGAAGAACCCGGAGACGCCACTGTGGCTCGGGCTGTCGCTCGCCCGGCTGCCTCACTCGCTTCGTAGTACCAAGGCGGCGGGCGTGCGCGCGGCCATGCGCGCGGGCACGGCGGCGACGAGATTGCCGAGGACGAGCGAGCCGGCCGCGACCAGTATCAGGGTGGCGGGAACCGTGGCTTCGGGCACAGCATTGATGTTGTGGGCGAAGAGGATCCATAGCTGCCGTCCGATGGCAATGCCGATGGGCACTCCGACTACGGCAGCGATCGCGGCGATCGCCGAAGCCTGCCAGGCAACGGTTGCGGCCAACTGCCGGGTGGTGAATCCGAGGGTCTTCAACAAGGCGAGGTCGCGTCTTTGTCGGCGGACCGACGCGATCAAGGTGAGAGCCAGTGCGACGATCGCGCCGGCTGCAAGGCCGGCGGCGAGAACGACAGGTGTGGCTCCGGTGGATTGGTAGTTGACGATCTCAGCCGGGTGTTGGACGCCGAGGACTTCGACAGTGTCGCCGGTAGCATTCGGGTCCGCGGCAAAGACCTTGTTGGCGAGATTGGCGATGCGGTTCATGTCGGCGAGTCCTACGGCAGAGCTCACGCCGCTGTGCAGGCGTACGAAGACCAGACCCGGTCCTCTGAGGTTGGGGTCAGGGTTCTGAATAGCGCGTACAAAAGCCGGACTGACGTGGTCGGAGAGCACGGCTCCCGTTCCCATCGAAGGGTGGTCGGCGAAGGTGCTGGCACCGCCAATTGCGGGCAGGGTGGCGGTGCCCACGATGACCAGCTTCGCGGGAGGCAGGTAGAGCGGGGCAGTGTTTGGGCTGCCGAAGGAGAAGACGACAGTGTCGCCAAGGCGTTTGTGCAAGAGCGAGAGCGTGACGGCACCCAAGACGATCTGGTTGTTGTTATAGACGGCATGGCCGGACAGGACCGGTGGCGCGACCGCGGCGTGGTTGTCACCTAATAGGACAGGGACAGTCAGGCCGTCGATTTGGACGGAAAGATTGTGGTATCCCGCCCAGGCCGCAACATCACGGTCGCGGTTGAGAGCGGTGAGGGCTTGGGGGGGACGACGTTTCCCGAGCTCAGCGCGTAGCTCCAGTTCCATCCGTAGAGTGCAGGGCTTGACACCAACGTGCGCAGTCCGCTGTCGAAGGTGAGTGTCGCCGTGACAATGACGACTGCCAGGATCGCGCCTGACAGGACGGAGCGGGCGGGGACCGCGACGCGACCACGCCCCGGGTTCAGCGCGAAGCGGAGCCCGACGGCGCCGGAGGTCGGCAGGCCCGCAGAGGTCGCCACCTCTAACAGTTTCGAGTCGCGCGGTGGGTCAATGTCGGACCTGGTGGCCAGACGGTGGGGGGCTCCTCGGTAGGCCAGTGTCACGGCGGTCACGCCCAGCACCCCCATCAGCACGAGCGCTCCAAAGCCCAGGACCGTCCAGTCGAACGCGATCCCGGGCGGATGGTAGACGTCTCGGATCGGTCCGAGTGGAGACAGCGGCGAGAGCGCGACCGCGACCGCGACCGCGAGCAGCGAGCCAGCCAGAGTCGCGGCGAGGACTCCGACCAGCTTGTCGGCGACAGTCACGGCCGGACTGGCACCGAGCGCGCGGAGCACCCGAAGCTCCTCATCGCTCGAGCGCAGCTGCCGGGAGATGGCGATGTCCGCGATCGCCAACGCTGCTAGAGCGGCGATTGCCCCGAACACGCCGAGAGCGATCGACTCTGGTTTGACGGCCCGCTCCACCTTGGTCTCCGTGAGCAAGGTGACACTGAAGTTGGCGTCGCTCCCGCTCGGGAGCAGGCGGATGAGCGCCTTTTCCACTGTGGGAATGTCGCGGCTGCCGTGCACGAGTTGCATGGCGTACCAGGTGCCCTGAACGGCTTTGGAGGCGATGAGTGTGCGGGTCAGTGCGGGCGTGAACAGGATGTCGGTCGGGAGACGGTCCGTGTCGTCCTCGATCACCTGGTCGTTGAAGACCACGATTCCGACAAGTTTCATGTCGATCTTGCGCTCAGGTGGTACGCGCGGCGTGCCGAAGCCTGGCGAGTTGAACTGATTTGACGTGTAGACGCCCATGGGAACGACCTGACCGACGCGAAGTCCCAAAGCTTCAGCTCCCAAAGCAGTGGTGACGAACTCGTCGGCGCGACGCGGATTTGCCATCCGACCCACGACGGGGGTGGCTCGGTCCTCATTGAAATACAGGCCGTCGACGCTGCCGACCGGGTTGATGGGGGCGGTCAGGTTCGGGGCCCCGTCCCGCTCCAGCGGCGCAACCTGTGCCCCCACCCAGCTCTCGACCAGCTTGACCTCAGGAAGACGGGCGATCTCGCGCGTCAGTGTTGGCGAGTAGTTGCTCGCCGCGGAGGCGTTGGCGATGCCATAGGTCGACATCGTCAAGTCCGACGCGTTCGTGCTAGCGAGAAAGGCTGGATAAGAAGACTGCGTCCGCCGGGCCGCCGCGATTGACCCCATGGCAATCCCACCGATCAGCGCGATCAGCAACATCAAACCCAGATAGGCGCTCCACCGGCGCGCGAACGTGGTTCGCGAGCGGTACCACACCACTCTCGTGGCGCTAGTGCTCATATCCCCCCACATTCCGGTACAGAAGCGACGCTGTGTGTTCTCTGTCCTCCTGCAAGCATTAGTCGACCATCGGTCGGAGGCAAGGATGGCAGTCTCCCCACGGGGTTGTGCTACTAGCACGAACCTCGGCCGCAGCCAGATCCGGGAAAGGGAGACCGCTGATTTCGCGCCAGTCTCCCAAAGATTCATTGATCTACTCCCCGCGCCACTCGACGGTTCGACCGACGCAGTCCGGCGCAATGGTCTCCCGGCACCCGTGGCTCGGCGGTCTTGGTCGAGCCCAAGCGGCGTGCGCCCGCAAGCGCCGATGCTCCTGCGTCCTGGTGTGTCCCGAGCGAGCCCTGGCGCGACGGGAGCCCTCTCAAAGAGGGCTCCCGTCAGCACTTTTGTCGAAAAAATCAGGTGGAGGTGGCGGGAGTCGAACCCGCGTCCCCCGGTATCTTGATGGGACTTCTCCGAGCGCATCCGGCGGTGGTGTCTCGGGTCCCGCCACGCCACCGGCGCCGGTGCAGGACCCCAGCCGACTGAGATGTCCCTGACTGCTCGCCGGCGGCGCCGTTCAGGTAAGCCCTGCAAGATGACGCCTGGGGCCGGTCCGCAGGACTAGGACCGGGCAGACGTTGCTGCTAGTTAGGCAGCAAGCGCGAGCTGAGGCTCGGCGTTTGTGTTGTTTTCCGGCTCTTTAGCGTGGTTCCGGAGACCACGGCTCGCTTCTCCCAACTTGATGACCGAAGTCGAAGCCTGTCACCCCCTTGGTAGTGTTTGTTCCTGACAGCAGGATACCGCCTTGGCCGCGGCGTCAGCGCCGGCGCTCGTGTTCCCGGATCACGCGCTGGGCTTCTCGATCCGCGTCGCGTTCGGCGATGGCGTGTCGCTTGTCATACAGCCGGCGTCCTCGTGCGAGTGCCAGCTCGACCTTGGCCAGGCCGTCCTTGAAGTAAATGCTGAGTGGCACGAGCGTGAGCGCCTTCTGGGCGACGCGACCGGAGAGCTCGTCTATCTGTTGGCGATGCAACAGCAGTTTGCGGGCCCTGACCGGCTCGAAACGACCGTATCCGGACGCGTACTCGTACGGTGCCAAGTGGGCCCCGAGGAGCCACAGCTCACCGTCGTCGATCCTGGCGTACGCGTCCTGCAACGACGCTTGTCCCAGCCGAAGCGACTTGACCTCCGCACCTCTGAGGGCGATACCGCACTCGTAAACATCGAGGATGTCGTAGTCGTGCCTAGCGCGCCGGTTACGTGCCACGCTGCGGATCACAGGCTCGTGCGGCTCACCGGGCATCCTGGGCTTGCCCGGGGCGTGCTGAGTCCCGGTTGTCTTTCTCGTGGCCATCGCGAGAAACGCTACCGTGCGGCCCTGAGGAGCGATTCCAACACCGGGCTGCCGAGACTGATGGGCGGGCTGTGAGAGGCGTGTTCCACTCGCACACCGATACCGACGCGTGCCCATCGCCAACAGCGTTGAGCTCGCATCCGGTGACGTCGTCACGCGAGCTGTTCCTGGCCGCGCGGCCCCCAGCCGGGTACCCTGCCGGGATGACCGACCCGCAAGGTGATGCCCTGGCTTTCGTGCGCCGCGACGGCAGGGCCCTCGACGAGCTCCGCCCGGGCTTTTTCGTCCGGGACTTCACCGAATTCGCCGCCGGCTCGGTGCTCGCGGTTTCAGGCCGCACCAAGGTCCTGTGTACGGCTTCGGTCGACGAGGACGTCCCCAGATGGATGCGTGGGACCCGCCGGGGCTGGGTGACAGCGGAGTATTCCCTGCTCCCGGGATCATCGCCCGAACGCGTGAGCAGAGAGGCGACCAAAGGCCGCCAGTCCGGGCGCACGCAGGAGATCCAGCGGCTGATCGGCCGGGCGCTGCGCAGCATCATCGACCTCGGTGCACTCGGCGAGCGGCAGATACTGATCGACTGCGACGTGTTGCAGGCAGACGGGGGGACGCGCACGGCCGCGATATCAGGCGCTTACGTCGCGCTTCACGACGCCTGCTCACGTCTGTGCCACTCGGGAGTGATCGCTGCTCATCCGGTGCGCGAGGCGTGTGCGGCCATCTCGGTCGGCGTCGTCGAGGCGGTCTGCATGCTCGATCTCGATTACGCCGAAGACTCCGCTGCCGAGGTCGACATGAACGTCGTGATGACGTCCTCGGGACGCTTCGTCGAGGTGCAAGGGACCGCCGAGGGACTGCCGTTCGATCGCACCGAGCTCGAGGAGATGCTCGCCCTCGCCGAGCTCGGCATCAACCAGATCCTCGAGGTCCAGGCAGAAGTGCTGGCAACGCCTCCACCGGACCGTACCGCGGCCGCCACACCCTGACGGCTCAGCTCGCGACGCCGAGAAGGAAGGGGCCGTCATGCGGTTGGTGCTCGCCACGGCGAATCCAGACAAGGCCGCGGAGGTGGCAGCCATCCTGGAGGAGGAGCTCGGTGACCTGATCGAGCTCGTCGCTCGTCCGCAAAACGTCGGCGCGGTCGAGGAAACCGGGGAGACCCTCGAGGACAATGCTCGCCTCAAGGCCGTCGCAGTCGTGGCAGCAACCGGCGAGGCGGCCGTTGCCGATGACACCGGTCTCGAGGTGGCGGCGCTCGGAGGAGCGCCGGGTGCGTGGTCGGCCCGCTTTGCCGGGGAGACCGCCTCCTACGCCGACAACGTCGCCAAGTTGCTCGCCGTCCTCCAGGGCGAGACCGACCGGCGTGCGCGCTTTCGTACCGTGGTGGTCTGCCGTTTTCCCGACGGCACCGAGATCGTGGGCGAGGGTGTTGTCGAAGGGGAGATCAAGCCGGCCCCGCGCGGTCAAGGGGGCTTCGGCTACGACCCGGTGTTCGCGCCTGAAGGCGGGGGCGGGCGCACGTTTGCCGAGATGAGCCCAACCGAGAAACACGACCTGTCCCACCGTGGTCTCGCTCTCCGCAGCTTCGCGGCGCGCCTCAAGCAGAGCAAGGCCGCCGCGCCAACTTCGTCGGCGCGGCTACCAACCCCGTAGATCGATCGGCCACGTCTCGAGGACGTCGTCGCCTGACACCAGGTGAACCCGCTCGTGGTAGGCCATCGTCGGGTCGAGGTGAGCGGGCACGAGGCGGAGCTTGTCACCGACGTTCCGCGGTGGCTCGAAGGTCACATGTTCGTCCGAACAGAACCAGACGTTGGCTCCCTCAGCTTCCGGATTGCCGTGATCCATGCCGAACGCCTTGAGCCCGGCGTCTGCCACGGCCCATTTTGCGCAGCTGGAGACCACAGTGGCATGCACAAAGAGCGCCCGGCGAAACGGAAGGCCGAGGCGCCCGTAAGCAACGTCCATCACGAGAGCCGGGGTCCTGAGCGCGTCGATCTTCACCCACCCAGGTTAGGTGGGAGGAGCGGTACGCTTTGCCGATGGCAGCGCTCGCGGGCAAGGGCGACAAGCTAGACGACGTGGTCGACCATGTGCTGGCCACACGGGAGCGGATCTTCGCCGAACGAGATGGTGCGCCGGCCGCGGTCGTCATGTCTGTCCGTGACTTGGAAGGGCTCGAATACACGATCGATCTCTTGTCCGAGCCGAAGACGGTGCGCCGCATCATCGAGGCCGAGGCCGCGCTTCAGAGCGGGAACCTGTACATGGGCGAGGAGCTGGCAGCACTCGACCCAGATGCTCGCTTTGTGGTGCGCACCGTGACGGGAGGGACTTCGCTGCCGGCGACGGCGCGATCGAGTGCTGACAACCGGTGGGGTCTTGTCGCTAGCGAGCCGGCGCGTAAGGCGCTCGATGAGCTTCAGTTCCACGTCGCGGATGAGGCCCGACGTTTGATCTTTGGCCGTTTGCTCGTTGACCCCGCCGCGTCGGGGGTGGAGCTGCACGGTTTCCTGGCTCGGCGCTTTGCGGCAAGGGTAGAGACTGCGCTCGTGATCTACCGCCTCGACAGCGTAAAGCGCGTCGTTCGCCTGGTGGAGGTCCTGAACATTGGCGGACTGGTAGGTAGGCACGACAGCCGCCGGTGGTAGTGGGCGCAGTGTCGCAAGTGTGCGAGAGCCCGTGGCTTGAAGGCAGTTTGTCTTATGCCGGTTCGAGCGCGTCGCCCAGGGTCCCCAGCGGCGGTGCGCCGAGCTCGAGCAGTGCTTCGTGGAACCGTCGGAGGCTGAAGCGTCTGCCCCAGCGTGTGATCGCCTCGTCGCGAAGCGCCTGGATCTCGAGCTTGCCCCACGTGTAGCGGCCGTAGGTCGGGTCGAATGTCGCCCGGTTCGCCTCGGACTGAGCCGCAGGTGCTTCCAGGAAGGCATCCTCGCGGAAGCGCGCCGCCGCGTCCGGCACCGTCATGGTCCCGCGATGGATCCCAAGCGCCGCCGCGAGACGTGTCACCCGCACGAGAGCCTCGATCCAGACTCCGATCGCAAAGCGCGGGTCATCCTCGCGAAAGCCCTCATCCACCAACAGCTCCTCTGCATAGTGAGCCCAGCCCTCGACGAACGCGAGTGAAGACAGTGACCGGCGGACGTCCCCACGGGCGGTGAGCCGGATCATCCGTCCGTGGGCGAAGTGCCCTGGCGTCACCTCGTGGGCAGTGATGACAGGCAGCGTCGTGGCACTGAAGAGCGACCGCCATCGTTCCTTGGTCTCGTCGTCCCAGGAAGGATCCGGCGGGTTCACATGGAACCACGCAGGTGCGTCGGCTTCATACGCGCCGGTCCACGACATCATCGCCACCGCGTAGCGCCTCGATGGTGGGGCCGGGCCGACACGACAGGTGCCTCCGAGCTCGGGCAGAAGGCCGTGCTCAGTCGTGAAGGTGCTCAGTTCTCCGATCAGGTGGCGAGCGGCGACGTAGATGCCCTTATCGTCGGGATGGTCGCTCAGCAGCTCCCGGACGACTTCTGCAGGAGAAAGGCCGGGTCGCAGCCGATCGCAATCGTGAACGAGCCGTTCAGTAAGACGGGTTCTTTCTCCGTCCGCGACCTCTTCGAGCCGGCCGAGGTCCACGGTCATCGCCTCGGGATCGCCCAGCAGCCGAGCCAGCTTGGCCGAGCCCAGACTCGCGTCGCGCGGGCCGTTCGTTGCCGCATCTTCCAGATGGGCGATCAGCCTTTCGAGACAGGTCCGGCCGCGATCGAGAACCGTAGCATCGGCGGTCACGGCCCCGATGCCTTCGCCAAGGCCGCGCATCGCCGGCAGGAGAGCAGCAGCCACCGGAGCGGGCACGGAGTCGAGCGACTCGAGGGCGCCGTGGATGGCGTCTGGCCATCTGCTCAGGTGAGCCGCTTTGGCCTTCGCACGCTCGTCAGTGGACGCGTATTCGCGGTCGTAGCACGCGAGGTCGAGATTCTCCAGGTGGACGAACGGGTTCCACCTGTGGATCTCGGCCACGGAGAAGGAGGCATACGCTCCGGCCTCTGCTGCGGCCAGGTGTGCCTCGTCATGAGCATTCGGCTCGGGCGCGCCGCGTCCGAGCAACGCGAGGAGGGCCTTGACTCCGGCCGGCGAGAGGTCCTGGACCTGGCCATCGAACTCGTGCAAGCCGGCGGACTCGCGGGTCTCGGGCATGTGCAACTTCCAGATCGCACGAAGCCGGTCGGAGACCATGGAGTGAGAACGTAGCCGGAATCGGCTGCCGATCACCGGTAGCCTGACGCGCCTGATACATCCTTGCGGCATCATCTCCTGGTGGTCCTTGACCGGCCGCCTGCCTTCAGGGGCGGGCGGATGGCCCGTGTTGCGTGTGACAGAGATCAGGAAGAGGAGCGATGCCGACCGAGAGCGTGTCCATAAGCTGCGATGAGTGTGTCCTGCATGAGACCTCAGCTTGTGAGGATTGCGTCGTCACCTTCGTGCTGGGTCACCCGGTCACCGCTGGGATCGTGGTCGACGTCGCTGAGGCTCGCGCCGTCCGCATGCTCCAGCGAGCTGGCCTGGTGCCCGAGCTACGCTTTCGTCGGCGCGTCGGGTGATCGACGCCGTGACCGGCCCACAGCGCCCGGAGTGCTCGGCTGATGGGGTACATGCTCGTCACCAATGACTTTCCGCCCAAGGTCGGTGGCATCCAGTCGTACCTGTACGAGCTGTTCCGCCGGCTGCCCCCTCAGGAGCTCACGGTCCTCACGACCGCCTTCCGCGGTGCTGGGGAGTTCGACCGCCGGCAGGGTTTTCGCGTCGAGCGGTCGCGGTCGCCGGTCCTGCTGCCGACGCCCCACCTGGCGCGGACGGTGCGACAACTGTCGCAAGCCACAGGCGGCGGGCTCGTGCTGCTGGATCCCGCACTTCCACTCGGCCTGCTCGGCAACTGGCTGCAGGCGCCGTACGGCGTGGTACTCCACGGCGCCGAGGTGGCCCTTCCCGGACGCCTGCCGGTCTCGCGCCAGCTCTTGGGGTCCGTGTTGTCCGGGGCGTCGCTTGCCATTGCCGCGGGCGGCTATCCGGCCGCCGAGGCCGCGCGTGTCGCCAGCGCGCGTAAGCCGCGGTTCGTCATAGTGCCGCCCGGCGTCGACCACGAGCGCTTCCATCCGCTCGGCTCTGATGAGCGAGTGGCAGTGAGGCGAAGGATGGGTCTGCCCACCGAGGGCAGGCTTGTCGTTAGTGTGAGCCGGCTCGTTCCGCGCAAAGGTATGGACGTGCTGATCGAGGCGGTGGGGCAGCTGAGCGAGGAGCGACCGGACCTGACGCTCGCGATCGGAGGCTCCGGCCGGGATCGCAGACGTCTGGAGCTGGCGGCGAGACGTTGTGGAGCGCCAGTGCGGTTTCTCGGCCGGGTCGGCGACGATGACCTGCCGATGCTCGATGCCGCCGCGGACGTCTGGGCGATGTGCTGTCGTGACCGATGGTTCGGTCTTGAGCAGGAGGGATTCGGGATCGTGTTTCTCGAAGCTGCCGCCGCCGGTGTCGCCCAGCTCGCCGGGCGCAGCGGCGGCTCGGACGAGGCCGTCCTCGACGGCAAGACGGGGCTCGTGGTGGACCGCCCGGGCGACGCGACCGCGGTCGCGGCCGCGTTGGCAAGTTTGCTGGACGATCCGGAGCTTCGTGAGCGCCTGGGCGCCGAGGCACGCCGGAGGGCCGTCAGTGAGTTCGACTACGACAAGCTGGCCCGAATCTTGCACCGGACCCTGGTAGAGATGGGAACTTGATCACGCCAGTTGATGTGCTGATCGTCGGCGAGGGCTGGACCGGCATCAGCGGTCGGCCAATGCTGGCCGACAGCCCGAGGAGATGCGAGGCTGGAGTCCACCAGTGCAGAGAGGAGGACGTGTGACCGATCAGACCATTGAGCGGATGGTCGTCGACGGCTCCCCAACGCGGTGCTTCGAGGTCGTGGCTGACATCGAGAGTTATCCGGAATGGGTCGCCGATTTGAAGGAGGTTCACGTCCACGAGCGCGACCAGCAGGGACGGCCTTCGCTTGTCTCGTTCCGGGCGGCTGCTTTCGGGCGCAGCACGAACTACACCCTTGCCTACGACTATGCGCAGGCACCGACGGAGCTTCGCTGGGTCCAGCGAGAAGGGGATCTCACGAGCCGCCTCGACGGCATATATCGCTTCAAGTCTGCACCTGAAGGCGGGACCGAAGTCACCTACCAGCTTGCCGTCGAGCTGCGGGTGCCACTGCCGGGTTTCATCAAGCGAAGGGCCGAGGGCAACATCATCCATGCTGCGATCCGGGACCTGAAGGCACGGGTCGAGTCGACGTCGTGAACCTTCCGAGCCCAGGGCTCAGGGAGGTCTAACGGCGTGAAGGTCGGCATCACCCTCCCGACGTTCGAGCCGACCGCCGCTGCAGCGCTCGCGGCAGCAAGTGCCGCGGAAAGAGCCGGGATCGATGGCGTCTTCGTCTTCGATCACCTCTGGCGGGGCACCAAGAGGTCGCGGCCCGCTCTGTCGATGTTCCCGATACTGGGCGCTGTCGCAGCAACGACGCGGAACATCCGGATCGGATCGCTCGTGGCAAGGGTGGGCTTCCTGCCCGACCGGCTGGTGGTCGAGTCGTTCGTTTCTCTGCATGAGCTGACCGGGCACCGTCTGGTGGCCGCGCTCGGCATCGGCGACGCGAAGAGCGTTGCCGAGAACGAGGCTTACGGGATCGAGTGGCCTTCACTCGAGGACCGGCGGGCATCGTTGGTCGCCATGCTCGCCGAGCTCACTCGGCGCGGGATCGAATGCTGGGTGGGAGCGATGGCACCGGCGACCCTCGAGATAGCCCATGGCATGGGAGCGACGGTCAACTTGTGGGAAGTGGGACTGGGCCGGTTGGAGGCCGAGGCCGCTCTCGGGCCGGCGACCTGGGCGGGCTCGTTTCCGGCCGAAGCGGGCCCTGCAGCTGACCAGCTGATGAACCTGCGGGCCGCCGGGGCCACATGGGCGATCTGGAGCTGGCCGCGCTCGGTCGATCTCGTCACCGAGGCCTTGCGCCTGGCAGGCTTGCAAGACGACGGAGAGTAGAGGCTAACGTCGCACGATGGAGCTTCGCAGGATCCAAGGACTTCCTCCGTACGTTTTCGCGGAGATCGATCAGTTGAAGTTGCAGGCGCGCCGTGCTGGTGACGATGTCATCGACCTCGGCTTTGGGAACCCCGATATCCCATCGCCAGACGTGGCCGTCGAGAAGCTGGCCGAGGCCGCTCGAAATCCCCGCAATCACCGCTATTCGGCCAGCCGCGGGATACCCCGGCTCAGGCAGGCGATAGCGGACTTGTACCTGCGGCGTCTCGATGTTCACCTGGACCCCGACCGCGAGGTGGTGACCACCATCGGGGCCAAAGAGGGGCTCTCGCACCTGATGTGGGTCCTTGTAGGACCTGGCGACACGGCTCTGGTTCCCTCGCCGTCGTACCCGATCCATCTGTACGCACCGCTCTTTGCCGGCGCCGATGTCCAGATGGTGAGGCTGGAGGGGCTCGGCAACGACGAGATGGACGCCGGTGAGACCTTCTTCGCCAACCTCGTCGAGGCGTGGGAGTCGGTGTGGCCGAAGCCCCGGGTCGCGATCCTCTCGTTTCCTCACAACCCGACGACGGCGTGCATCGACCTCGTCACCATGACCAGGCTCGTCGAGTTCGCTCGTGAGCATGGCGTGGTCCTGGTGCACGACTTCGCCTATTCGGACACGGCCTTTGACGGGTACCAACCTCCTTCGATCCTCCAGGTCCCGGGCGCGTCCGAAGTAGCTGTCGAGCTCTACACCCTCACCAAGTCGTTCTCCATGGCGGGCTGGCGAGTGGCCTTTCTTGTCGGCAATGCCGAGATCGTCCAGGGCCTTACCAAGCTCAAGAGCTACCTCGACTATGGAACTTTCCAGCCGATACAGATCGCAGCGATCGTCGCCATGAACGAGGCACCGGACTACCCCAAGCTGGTGACCGAGATCTACCAGGGGCGTCGCAACGCCCTCTGCGAGGGACTCGCGCGTCTCGGTTGGGAAGTGCCCAAGCCCAAGGGCACTATGTTCGTCTGGGCCAGGGTCCCAGAGCCCTATCGGGAGATGGGCTCACTCGGGTTCTCCAAGTTCCTCGTCTCCGAGGCGAAGGTGGCGACGTCTCCAGGAAACGGCTTCGGGCCCGGGGGAGAGGGCTACGTCAGATTCGCTCTCATCGAGAACGAGCAGAGGATCGCCCAGGCCGTGAGGAACCTTCGGGGAGTCCTGAAGCTGTAGCTCCTCGAGAACGCCCGTAGAGCGCCGAGAACTGCAGAACGAGGCCGACGGGGCTCGCCGCGCCACCGCCGCCAAGGTCCCATGACTCAGATAACGATTTCTGAGGCTCAGATCGGATCTGGTAAGGTCGCAGAAATTTCGTTTCAAGCCCAAGGATTGGGGCGAGTTTCGATGGAGGATACAAACTGGCTGGTCGACCCGTCACGAAGAGGGACCTTGACGGGTACCCCCGCAGAGGTCACCGAAGCCGACAAGAAGGTCCTGCGCCACTTGGGCGAGCGGCTGGCGGCCATCGCCGCGCTGCCGGGGCACGCCGAGACCGCCTCCAGCTGGCGTGCCATGAACGGGCTCAAGCATGTCAAGCCGATGGTCTGGATCGACGAGGTCCCGTGGCACGAGATGGACGTCGACGGCGAGTTGCGCCTGCAGACATCCAGCGAGTGGAGCCGCTACCACGAATGGGAGATGCGCAAGCTGATCTATCAATGGCAGCACATGGCGGCGGACATGGTCGTGGAACCGGTGGTGTGGTCGCCGTTGGTGGTGCACAACACGGCGTTCGGTATCGCCGAAGACGTGGACATTGCCGTCACCGACGAGGCGAATTCGGTTGTCTCCCGGCACTTCAACATCCAGATACGAGATGAGGACGACCTCGAGAAGATCAAGGTCCCGGTCATTACCCATGACGCTGCGGCATCCGAGGAGCAGCACG
Organism: uncultured Acidimicrobiaceae bacterium; assembly: GCA_963807575.1. GTDB lineage: Bacteria > Actinomycetota > Acidimicrobiia > Acidimicrobiales > Bog-793 > Fen-455. The sequence continues at coordinate 174,836 of CAWECD010000017.1, read as the reverse complement.
AGCAGCTGTCGGAGATCATGGACGGGGTCGTCGAGGTCAACAAGCTTGGGGCGAATGGTTTCTGCTTCTGGTTCGCGCCCTGGGACGAGATGATCAGGTGGTGGGGCGTCCAGGAGGCCATGGTGGACCTCTACGACCGTCCCGAGTTCGTCCACAAGGCCATAGACAAGCTCGTGAACGCCTACTGCGCCATGCTCGACCAGTTTGAAGCCCAGGACCTGCTGACGCTCAACAACGCCTACTTCCGGATAGGTTCTGGCGGCCTCGGCTACACGCACGAGCTGCCGCCTCCGGACTTCGACCCTGCACACGTACGGGCGAAGGACCTCTGGGGCAGCGGCGCCGCCCAGATCTTCTCCGACGTCTCGCCGCGCATGCACTGGGAGTTCTCGCTGCAGTACGAGCTGAGGTGGATGAGCCGGTTCGGCTTGACCTACTACGGCTGCTGCGATCCCCTGCACCGCAAGATGGCCATCTTGGAGAAGGTGCCCAACCTGCGCAAGGTGTCGATGAGCCCCTGGGTCAATATCGACGAGGCCGTGGCCAATGTGGGCAGCCGCTACGTGTTCTCCCACAAGCCCAACCCGGCGGTGTTCGCCGAGACCACCTGGAACCTCGACAAGGCCAGGCACGACTTGAAGACCGTCCTCGACAAGACCAAGGCGCACGGGTGCGTCGTCGAGGTCATCATGAAAGACGTGAGCACCGTGCGCTATGAGCCTCAGCGCCTGTGGCAGTGGGCCCAGATGGCAAGCGAACTGACCGAGCAGTACGGCGACTAGCAGTGTCTTTGGCCAGGCATCCGCGTGTGGCGGCAACATCGCGGGAAGTCCGCTCGCTCGGGGTCGACGACGATCTGGGCTCGCGTGTCCCGAAGCTGTGCACGTCCGCATCGAACACCAGGAGAATGGAGCAGGAACGCCATGGCGTTGATCGAGGAGCTTCGTGAGGCAGTAGTGGACGGGCAGGCAAAGCTTGCCGTCGCCAAGGTGACCGAGGGCTTGGACGGCGGCATCGAGGCGGGGACCTTGCTGCGGGAGGGCCTGATCAAGGCCATGGCCGAGGTGGGCAAGCTCTATGAGGAAGGTGAGATCTTCGTGCCCGAGATGCTGGTGGCCGCCCGGGCCATGACAGCGGCGCTCAGCGTGCTCAAGCCCCACCTCGTAGAAGAGGGGGTGGCATCCAGCGGCAAGGTGGCGATCGGCACCACCCAGGGGGACCTGCACGACATCGGGAAGAACCTCGTGGCGATGATGCTCGAGGGCTCGGGCTACGAGATCGTCGACCTGGGCGTGGACGTTCCGGCGGAGAAGTTCATCCAGGCGATCCGCGACGGGGCGAACGTGGTGGCGATGTCGGCGCTGTTGACAACGACGATGATCAACATGCAGGTCGCCATCGAGGCGATCAAAGCGGCGGGACTCCGCGACCAGGTGCGCATCGTCATCGGAGGGGCGCCGATCACCAAGTCGTATGCGGACGAGATCGGGGCCGACGGCTACGCGGAGGACGCCTCCAGTGCCGTGCGCCTGGTGAAAGAGGTGCTTGCCGCCTGAAACTGATCAAGGACTGGGCGCTCAGCCCCGACGCCGAGATGGTTCTGCGCTCACTTGGCGCGGACCCGACGGTCGTGCGCCGGCGCCGGTCATCGGCGCTCGGTGTCGCTGAGCAGGCGGTCACAGCCGGTAGGCCCCTCCTGGCCCCGGTCGTGGTGACCGAGAGCTTCCCGGTGAGAGAGTTCCGCCACGAGCGGGTCCGCCTCGAAGAGGGGGGCTATCTTTCCGGCCCGCTCGTCGCCGAGCACCTGCATGCCGCACTCTCGGTAGTGCTGGCCGTCTGCTCCATCGGCCCCGCGCTCGAGGAGACGGCCTCGGCGTGCTTCGCCGAGAACCCGGCCCTGGCGCTCGCTCTTGACGCCTTCGGCTCGGCCGCGGTTGACCTGTTGGGCCAAGCCATGTGCCAGATGGTGGACGAGCGGGCCAACGCCGAGGGACTTCAGACCACCGTGCCCCTGAGCCCGGGCCTGGTGGGCTGGCCGGTAGCGAGCGGCCAGCGCCAGATCTTCGCCCTCCTCGACGCGGCCTCGGCGGGTGTCAGATTGACCGACGGCTACATGATGGTGCCGAAGAAGTCGACCTCCATGGCGATCGGTATCGGGCCGGACGTAGAGCACGCCGGCGAGTCCTGCGACTACTGCTCTATGGCTGCGACCTGCCACTACCGGGAAGAGCACATCTCCCACCATGGCTGAGGCCGATCCCGCAGCGCTTGTCAGCGTGGAGCTGCAGCCGGTGGGCCGGCGAGTGCGAGTAGCGCCCGGCGTGACGGTCTTGGAGGCCACACAGGCATCGGGCGTCGAGATGGTGTCGGTGTGTGGCGGGGGGGGCACCTGCGGCACCTGTCGCGTCCGGGCGGTCGACGGCCCGCTCGGCGCTGAGACCGCCGAGGAAGAGAGCCTGCTGACTGCCATCGAGCGTGGCGAGGGCTGGCGGCTGGCCTGCCAGGCGCTGGTGTGTGGTGCGGTCCGCCTGGAAATACCTCCCGAGTCGCTCAGTGCCCCACAGCGTCTGCAGACCGAAGGTCAGGCTGTGGACTTCACACTGGACCCACCGGTCATCGGCGTAGATCTGGTGCTCGAACCTCCTTCACTGCATGACTTGCGCGCCGACACCACGCGGTTGCAAGAGGCGCTGGCTCAGGCGGGCGCGGGAGCGACCACTATCAGCCTGGGGAGTGCCAGGGCGTGCTCGAACCGGCTGCGCGCACAACAGTGGCGGGGACGAGGGGCTGTGTACAGGCACCCAGAGGGTACCGGGGTGCTCGTCTCGGTCCAACCTGCCGGCGGGGCGCTGCTCGGCCTGGCCGTGGACGCCGGAACGACCAAGCTGGCCGGGTACTTGGTCGACCTCGCCAGTGGCGAGACGTTGGCCAAGGTCGGCGCCATGAATCCTCAGACGGCCTACGGCGAAGACGTCGTTACTCGTATCACCTACGCGAACACCGCTGACGGGGCTAAACAGTTGCTGCACGAGAGGCTGGTTGACGAGCTGAACCGAATGGTGGGCGAGCTGTGCCAGCAAGCCGGCGCGGACCGTGGCCAGATAGTCGATGCCGTCGTGGTCGGGAACACGGCCATGCACCATTTTGTGACCGATCTGCCTGTGCGCCAGTTGGGCGAGGCCCCCTACGTCGCTTGCGTGAGCGACTCAATGGTGGTGCGTGCCGAGGAGATCGGCGTGCACCTCGACGGGGGAGCCACCCTTTATCTGCCGCCGAATATCGCGGGCTATGTCGGCTCCGACCACGTGGCGATGCTCCTGGCCAGCGGGCTGGCAGACACCACACTGACTGTGCTGGCCCTTGACATTGGCACGAACACGGAGATCAGCTTGTCGCACAAGGGCGCGATCTGGAGCTGCTCGACTGCGTCGGGTCCGGCATTTGAGGGGGCGCACATTCATGACGGGATGCGGGCGGCGCCCGGCGCCGTCGAGCACGTGCGCTTTCACGGGGGCGCTTTCCAGGTGCAGACCATCGCCAAGGCGCCACCGATCGGCATCTGCGGTTCGGGCATCCTGGACGTGGTGGCCCAGGGATTGAAAGCCGGGATCATCGACCAGCGAGGGTCGCTCGTCAAGGGTCATCCGCTGGTGAGCAGCACCGAGAGCGGGCCCACCTGCCTGCTGGTGCCGGCGGGCCGGGCAGGCCATGGGCGCGACGTGGTCTTCACTCGTTCTGACGTGAACGAGATTCAGCTTGCCAAAGGTGCGATCCGGGCCGGTACAGAGATCTTGTTGAGAGAGGCCGGCATCGGGGCCAAGAGCCTGGACAGCGTCATTGTGGCGGGTGCTTTTGGCACCTACCTGGATCTCGAGAGCGCGATAGGCGTGGGGCTGTTAGTGAATGTGGGGCGAGAGCGCTACCGGCAGGTGGGAAATGCCGCGGGCCGGGGGGCCCAGCAGCTGCTGTTGTCGCGAGAACGTCGGGCGATGGCGGACAGCCTGGCCAACCGCGTACGCTACGTGGAGCTGACGGTGCATCGGTCCTTCACCGAGATGTTCGCAAAGTCGTTGGGCTTCGGTCCCGACGGTGAGCCTGAATCGGGTGTGCCGGGGGCGGACTGACCCCGCTCAAGGTCATCGATGAGGGCACTGGCATCGGCCTTCGAGCAGCCCGGCGAAGGCCTCACAGTCGATTTGGCCTATCGCCGTCGCTATCGCCGTCGCCGACGCTGCGAGTTAAGGACGATCCGCGCGATGAGAAGGAACACCGCAACGGTCAGGTACGGCGCGAGGCGCCTCGTCAACGACCCCCGCTCCTGCTCGGCCCCGGCAGTCGACGCGTGGCTCTGGGCCTGGTCTGTACCGGCTGCTGGCGGCTCGGCATCGGCAGAGACTTCGGTGAGATTCCCGGGGAGTGCCTCGGAGGGGGCTTGATCGGCTGGCGATGCGGTGACGGCCTCGGGCGTGGCCAACACCGTCTTCTCCAGGTTCTCGGCGAACTCGGCGATCAGATTGCGCGACACGGCGGCCAGCGCATCACCGGCAAGGAACGAGAGCCTCCCGTCGATCGAGAGAACCGTGACGACCTGGACCCTGGTGCCTGCGGCTGAGGGGAACAGGGTTGCGGTGACCAGGGCCGTGCCCTTTCCTTGCCCACGGATCTCGTGTCCTTCTGCCTTCAGCACGGCCTGGTGTGCGTCCGCATCGAGCAGCAGGTAGCGGGCGACGCCCTCGTATGACGCCGTGACCGGTCCGGCCTTGACCTTCACGACGCCCTGGTACTCGTCTCCCGCCACCTCTCGGAGCCAGATTCCGGGCAGGCAAGGTGCGATCTTCTCGACATCTGTGAGGACGGTCCATGCCTCGGCAACACCCAGCGGAACTTCGAACTCGTCGGTCAAGTTCATCGGTGCACCCCCTCACTCCAAGCGTCAACCGCACGGCCGTCGCGCGCTATTCCCGTCCCGAGCCGGGTCGACTGTTGGCCCGGGGAGTGGTCGCGGGCGCCGGCCAGCTCTCGATCCGCGAATCGAGAGCTGAGCGCACCTGAAAGGGGTCATGCTTCATCTTCGGCTTGGCGGGCCATGCAACGCCGGCCGTGGTTCCCAACTTCCCTCGCAAGGCAATCGGGGTCGTACAACAATCATCGGCACGGGTGCACTCGCCCTTGAGCGGCGGCAGGCGGGCCAGTCGGGACCAACCGACCTACTTGGCAAGGCGCCGCCTATTGCCTCACAAGGCGCCCTGAGACGAAGCGTTCAGGAGTCGGTGACGCTCGAGAGAGCAAGCGACGAGACGTCACTGGCCTGCAACGAGAAACGGCTGGAGGGCTGACCTTGCAGCACTTCGGGGTTGCCGGTGATCGTGACATAGCCGAGGACTGGCGAGGCGCCCGGTGCGGAGTCGGACGCGACCGCCATCTCAGCCACACCGGTCGCCTCCGGGACCCAGGTGGCCGGGGTGAGGCCCTCGGCTGCGTAGAAGCAGCTCCCCGCCAGGTAGCCGAGGAGCGGTTCGCCCGTGGGTCCGACTGCGGCCAGGGAAATGGCCGCCACGCCGCGCGCTTCGAGCGTCCACTGCACCTCAAGGGAGACCTCGCTCACGAAGAAACTCCCGTTGATCGATAGGTATCCCATCAACCCACTCGACGGCGTGGTGCCCTCGGCGAGTGCGATCGAGCTGACGCCCGTAGCCTCGAGAGTGAAGGGCCCAGTGAGCGAGCCCTGCTCGGCATAGAAGTCACCAGTCGTGCTCAAAAAGGCCAGGACCAGCACTCCCGACGGGGTAGTGGCGATGGCAATCGACGTGGCGTGCTGGGCCGCGAGATACCAGGCCGGGGGCGCGCCCTATCGCACGAAGAAGTTGCCGAGCTGGTCGATGTGACCGTAGACGGCACCGCCGTCAGGTCCCATGACGCCCGCGTAACCGGAAACGGAAATAGAGCTCGCGTTGGTGGCAACAAGCTCGAAGCCGTTGCCAGGTGCTGCAATGCCTGCCTCGAACCCGGGTGGCCCGGTGTATCAGACCAGCGGCCGCTGAAACGTCCACGAAGGGTCGTGGAGCCAACCGGTGACCCCGTCGGCGACGACCCAGTTGTTCATGGCATAGGTTGCCCATCCGTCGTTGCCGGCACCGCCGTTCTGTTGGATCAAGGTGATGGTCCCGTTGCCCTGGGCGTCCACAGCGCTCGCGGTCACGACCGCCGTGTGGCCGAAGCTGTCGGTGTGGGTGCGGCCGACCGACACGACGTCGCCGGGTTGCGGGACGGCTCCGACCGTGCCGTTCGCGACGACCAGTAGTTGGGGCCCGTAGGGGTTGTACCTGGCCTTGAAGAGGTCGTAGTTGCGCACGAGGTCCCAACCGTCGGCCGGGTAGGGGCTCACACCCCAGGCGAGGTACATCCAGCGCATCGAGAGCTCCACACATTCCCATTCGAGCTCGCCCCAAGCGCCGGGAAAGAAGAAGACAATGTGGTCACTGCCGCCCTGCGTCGTACCTGGACCACACGCCACCAGACCGTGCCAGGAGGCACCAAGGATCTGAGATCCGGGGGCGTTTCTTGGATCGCAGGTGCCACCCTGCCACCAGCTGGGAGACTCAACGCTTCGCGCAGCCGCGGACACGCCCGGCGCGAGGCGGCCAATCGGCGCAGGCTGCCCGTTCGCATCGCCGGCCGTGAGGAGCCCGAAGGGGCCAAGAACGGCCAGCCCGATGAGCAGTGCCATCGACACCGTGACGAAGGGCCGGATCGACCCGACGCGGGTTCTCCCTGCTGTTGTGAAGTCGCGTCCGACCATCGATTTACCGGCTCCCACATGATCCGCACTTGCAACAGCTGTGGAGTAACCATCGGCACCGGTGGAAACGGCACTGAGCCTTACTTGGGGCAGACCCGTCGACCCCTTGGTGCTGCCTGTTGGATCACCATGTTGTGGAGGGGCTCGAAGCCCCTCATGACCCTAGGGCGTCGTGGTCTGCGTCGAGTCTCGTTCCCAGCCTCTGGACCGTTCGAGCGCTCTTGTCCAAGCGGCGTGATCTGCGTCCGCCCGACCGCGCTTCGGCGCAGGCTCGAAGACCTCGGCCCTGGTCGGCAAAGCCCCCAATTCCTCCAGGGAGCCCCAGACGCCCTCAGCGAGCCCGGCGAGCATGGCGGCGCCCATCGCTGTGACCTCAGTTGTGTGAGGACGGGTCACAGGCACTCCACACTGGTCCGCTTGGAGCTGCAAGAGAAGGTCCATCGCGGAGGCTCCGCCGTCGGCATGGAGGCGGACCATCCTCTGACCAGCGGCAAGCACCATCGCCTCGAGGACGTCGCGGCATTGGTAGGCCATGGCCTCGACAGCCGCACGGGCGAAGTGTGCCCGCCCGGTCCCTCTTGAAATGCCCACGATGGTGCCCCGCGCCTGTGGGTCCCACCAGGGACTCCCCAGGCCGGCGAAAGCAGGGACGAGGTACACCCCGTCGTTGCCCGGGATCTGGGAGGCAAGCGGGCCGGCCTCGGCCGCCTCGCCGATCAACCCGAGACCATCGCGCAGCCACTGGATCGTCGCGCCGGAGGAGAATATGGAGCCTTCGAGGGCGTAACTGAAGCCGTCAATGCCCTTCGGCGCGTGGTCCCCGAGGTCCCAGGCAACCGTGGTCAGGAGCCCCTCGATTGGTGGGGGTCGCCGCGCGCCGAGGTTCATGAGCACAAAGCTCCCGGTGCCGTAGGTGACCTTAATGTCGCCGGGCAGGTGGCAGCCGTGCCCGAAGAGCGCAGCCTGCTGGTCGCCGATCATGGCGCTCACCGGGACACCCTTGACACAGCCACCTGCGACACCGGCCGCTGCTGTTGCGTACCTGCGCGTGGACGGGAGGACCTCGCCGAGGGCGTCGAGCGGTACTCCGAGGATCTCGCACAGTTCCGCCGACCAGGTCCGCTGCGAGATGTCGTAACAGAGCGTACGGCTGGCGTTGGAGGGATCCGTGGCGTGCACTCCCGACTTCGTACCTCCCGTCAGGTTCCAGCAGATCCAGTCGTCGACAGTTCCCAACGCGAGCGAAGGACCGGGCTCGACCCCGCCGCGCTCGAGCATCCACGACCACTTGGTGCCCGAGAAGTACGGGTCGAGCACGAGCCCGGTCCGTTCGCGAACGAGCGGGAGCCGACCGGCTTCGGCGAGCTCGACGCATCGCGCGGCCGTCCGACGGTCCTGCCACACGATGGCGCGATGGCACGGTCGGCCTGTCGAACGGTCCCATGCCACCGCCGTCTCACGTTGGTTGGCGATCCCGATCGCGGCGGCTGTCAACGAACGTCGCGTCAGCTCCGACTGCAGCTCCGCCAGGGTCGTCTCGACAAGGGACCAGATCTCGGCAGCGTCGTGCTCGACAAGTCCGGGAGCGGGAAAGTACTGGTGGAGCTCCCTGTAGGAAGCGGTCACGACTTGGCCGTCCTCGTCGACGGCAAGTGCCCGCACCCCTGAGGTCCCGGCATCGATCGCGATCACGACGGCCACGACGGCACGGTACCCGGTCCGTCGGCCGAGCGCCCAGGTGGGTGCACACACACCTCGTTAGGGTGTGGAGGGCGCGCCCTTTGCGTGAGCAAGCAAACGGGAACCTTCGCGAGCGGTCTCTGAGCAGGGATGACCGACGCGGCCGTCCGTTGACACGGCCGGAACTACGGTGTTGTAATTAGCCACCTATCTGGTAGTCATATTCTGCTGCACCACAAGATATTGTGGTATGCGGGACTTGGGTGATTTCCAGGCGAAGGATCTCGTGTGGTGGACAGGTTCCGCCAAGGAGGGCACCGTTCAATGGCCGTTGCAGGAGAGCGCCTCGGAATTGGCATCCGACGACACTTCACCACGGAGTCCCGCCATCCCTACGGCGAGGTCGTCTGGGAGCTCCGTGACTCCCGCATCAGCGACTACCGCACCGGGGCTGTCGCGTTCGAACAGCCCGGTGTCGAGGTGCCTTCGACCTGGAGCCTGAATGCGACCAACATCCTCGCTCAGAAGTACTTCCGAGGTACCGTCGGCATGCCGGGACGGGAACACTCGCTGCGGCAGATTGTCGACCGTGTCGTGGACACGATCACGGCATGGGGCTTGAAAGACGGGTATTTCGTTGATTCGGCCGAGGCGGCCATCTTCAGCGACGAGCTCAAGCACCTCGTCGTGCAGCAGAAGGCGGCGTTCAACTCACCGGTCTGGTTCAACATCGGCGTTGAAGGTGTGCCGCAGCAGGCTGCCGCGTGCCAACCCTATGACGCGCTGGTCTCGACTCCTGGCGGCCCTGTCCCGATCGGGCGCCTCGTCGAGGACGAAGCCGTCGGTCAGAAGGTGTTCGACGCCGATGGTCTGACCCGCATCGTGGCGGTCAAGGCCAACGGGCGCAAGCACGTGCTGCGCGTTACGACCAAGGCCGGGCACCAGCTCGACGTCACCGCTGATCATCTCGTGTGGCGGGCGAGCGGCGAAGATACCGGCCGGTTCGTTCCCGCCGCTGAGCTGCAGGTGGGGGACCAGCTGAGCTGGCACCGGACCGATTCCTCTTGTGAAGGGGAGATCTCCGGGCGACTGGACATCACAGGGATCGAGGACGTCGGCGAGATGGACGTCTTTGACATCCAGACCGAGAGCGGCGAGTACCTGAGCTCCGGTCTGCGTGTTCACAACTGCTTCATCCTGGGCGTCGAGGACTCGATGGCCTCCATTCTCAATTGGTACGTCGAGGAGGGCACGATCTTCAAAGGTGGGTCTGGCGCGGGAGTCAACCTTTCGAACATCCGGTCTTCCCGGGAGCTGCTTCACGGGGGCGGGACGGCCTCGGGGCCCGTGAGCTTCATGCGCGGGGCGGACGCCTCTGCAGGAACGATCAAGTCCGGCGGCAAGACGCGTCGCGCGGCAAAGATGGTGATCCTGGATGCCGACCACCCGGACATCCAAGAGTTCATCTGGTGCAAGGCCCGTGAGGAGCGCAAGGCGCGTGTGTTGGCACAGGCCGGCTTCGATATGGACCTGGATGGCAGGGACAGCCAGTCCGTTCAGTACCAGAACGCCAACAACTCGGTCCGGCTGACAGACGAGTTCATGCGGGCAGTGCTCGACGACGCCGACTGGGATCTCATCAGCCGGACTTCGGGCGAGGTCATCGAGACTCTCAGGGCGCGTGGCCTGTTCCGTCAGATCGCAGAGGCCGCGTGGGAGTGCGCGGACCCCGGCATCCAGTTCGACACGACCATCAACAAGTGGCACACGGCGCCCAACACAGGCCGGATCACGGCCAGCAACCCTTGCTCTGAGTATGTTCACCTCGACAACAGCAGCTGCAACCTCGCCAGCCTCAACCTCATGCGCTTCTTGAACGACGACGACACCTTCGACGCCAAGGGGTTCGAAGCGGCCGTCACCATCGTGTTCACGGCTCAGGAGATCCTTGTCGGCAACGCCGACTACCCGACGGCGAAGATCGCTGACACAACGCGCCGGTTCCGAGAGCTGGGCCTCGGTTACGCAAACCTCGGGGCGCTGCTCATGGCTCAGGGCGTGCCCTACGACTCGGACGAGGGCCGGGCCATCGCGGCGACGATCACGGCTCTCATGACGGGCGCGGCGTACGCGACCTCGGCCCGCACGGCAGCGAGAATGGGGCCGTTCGCCGGCTTCCATGAGAACGCGGGCCCGATGCTGGACGTACTGCGGATGCACCGCGTCGAGGTGGCGAAGATCGACGAGGAACAGGTCTCGACCGAGCTTCTCTGCGCGGCGCAGGAGGCCTGGGACACCGCGGTCGATCTAGCCGAGGCCTATGGCGTGCGCAATGCCCAGGCGACGGTGCTGGCGCCTACGGGAACGATCTCGTTCCTCATGGACTGCGATACGACGGGGATCGAGCCTGATCTTGGACTTGTGAAGACGAAGAAGCTCGTCGGTGGCGGCACGATGTCGATCGTCAATCAGACCGTTCCCCGCGCGTTGAAGCGGCTTGGCTACAGTGCTGACGAGATCGACGAGATTGTCGCCTACATAGACGAGCACAAGACCATCCTGGGGGCGCCCAGTCTGAAGGCGGCGCATTTGCCGGTCTTCGCCTGTTCCATGGGTGACAACACGATCCACTATCTGGGTCACGTGAAGATGATGGCCGCGGCGCAGCCGTTCATCTCGGGTGCCATTTCAAAGACGGTGAATCTTCCCGAGCAGGCTACGGTCGAAGAAGTCGAGCAGCTGCACATCGATGCCTGGCAAATGGGCCTGAAAGCGGTCGCCGTCTACCGCGACAACTGCAAGGTTGCCCAGCCGCTGGCGACGACGAAGTGGGCGGGTGCCGGCGCACCGCTCCTGGGCGACGATGACGATGTCGCGTCAGAAGCCTCACGGGCAAGCCTCGTGCGGGAGGGAGCGCTGCTCGAGCGCATCGCGGAGCTCGAGGGTGCGCTGCAGCAGAGACATGTGATCGCCCCTGCCACTACGACGCGAACCCGGCTGCCCCGCAAACGTCGCTCCAATACCTTCGCCTTCCGGGTGGCCGACTGCGAGGGCTACGTCACAGTGGGCGAGTATGAAGACGGCCGCCCCGGTGAGGTTTTCATGAAGGTCTCCAAGCAGGGTTCGACCCTATCGGGTGTCATGGATGCTTTCTCCATCGCCGTCAGTCTCGGGCTCCAGCACGGCGTTCCGATGTCGACTTTCGTCCGGAAGTACACCAACCTCCGGTTCGAGCCGGCAGGGATCACCGACGACCCGGAGCTGCGACTGGCTTCGAGCCTCGTCGACTACATCTTCAGGCGGCTGGCCCTCGACTACTTGAGCTTTGACGAGCGGCTCGAGCTCGGAGTGCTCTCGACGGGGGAACGGACGCAACCGACATTGCCCGGGCTCGAGGATGTCGACAACGGGGACGCGGAGCGGACCGATCGCGAGCGGTTCGGCGCCGGCGGGGACACAGCGGCAAGGCGTCGACCGAGTGACACCGAACAGATGAGGCAGGCGGGACAGATGGAGAGCAAGGACGCCCCGTTCTGCTACGCCTGCGGCAACGTCATGCAGCGTGCCGGCTCGTGTTATGCCTGCCCGAGCTGCGGTTCGACGAGTGGTTGCTCATAGGCGCTTCTCCCTGGTCAAGGTTTCTTGGCGGGAGCTCCTCGTGAGCGTTGGGCCCTTGTTGCCGACAGCACGGCGGCCAGGGCCATGAAACCCATCGAGGCATAGAAGGCGGCGTGCAGCCCGGTCGTGAAGACCTTCGCCAAGTGGCCGTGCAGGCTCGTGGTGCCTACGAAGATCGCGAAGGCGAGGTGCTTGGGGATCGAGCGGGAGGCGACGAGGATCGCCACCGAGAACGAGAAGACCATCCCGATGTTGGCGAAGGTCCTGAGCATTCCCGAGGAGATCCCGAACACGTCAGGCGGTGAGGCCTTCATCACTGCCGAGTTGTTGGCGGGGAAGAAGGAGCTTGCCCCGATCCCATTCACGACGCTCGCGACGACGACGAGCCACAGGCCGCTGCCAAGCGAGAGCTGCGCGTAGAGGAACAGGGCAATCACCTGGATACCGAGCCCAACTGTTGCCGGTATCACCGGTCCGAACCGATCCGCCGATCGCCCGGCGAAGGGGCCGACAGCCGAACCGACCACGTAGCCGGGCACGAGCAGTAGCGAGCCGTGGATTGGGGAAAGTCCCCGGGGTCCCTGGAGGTACATGATGACCAGGAAGAGCACGGCGAAGTTGGCGAGTCCCTGGAACAACGCGGCGAGCAGCGACGGTGCGAGCATCGGGACCTTGAACAGCGAGAGGCGGAGCATCGGCTCGGACTGGCGCAGCTCAACGACGACAAAGACGCAGATGAGCACGACCCCACCGATCAAGTAGCCGGCCACGGAGGCGTCGAATGCCGATGTGGCGAGCGTTGTCATGGCCCAGAGCACGCCGAACAGCCCGAGGCCGAGGGTAACCATGCCCAGGAGGTCGAAGTGGCGGCGGGCCCGCTGGCCGTGATCGTGGAGCACCCTGGTTGCGAGGACCAACGCGGCAGCGCCGATCGGCACGTTGATCCAGAAGATCCAGCGCCACGAGATGTAGGTGACGATCAGGCCCCCCAGCACGATCCCGAGGACGGCCCCGATGCTCCAACCGATCGAGTTGTACCCATAGGCGCGTCCACGCCGTTCGACAGGGTACAGGTCGGCGATCACCGCACCGCTGTTGGCGGTGACGAACGCCCCGCCGACGGCCTGAAGAATCCGAAAGCCGATGATGGCCGTCTCGTTCCACGCGAGAGCACACGCGAGCGAACCCAGGATGAAGACAAGGAAGCCCATCTCGTACATGCGTACCCGTCCGAACATGTCCCCGAGCCGTCCGACCTGGGTGGCGAGCAGGGTGATGACGAGCAGGTAGCCGATGACGATCCAGATGACCGAGGAGAGTGCTACGTGCAGCCCTCGTTCGATCTCCGGAAGCGCTAGGACCACGATCGTCGTGTCGACGGCGGTGATGAGGACCCCTGTCATCACCACGACCATGGCGAGGCCCGTGTGGGAGGTGATGCCCGGCTGTCGTTTAGCGCTTCGTGGCGCCGTGGTCCGTCCCCCCTCCACGGTCAGCCCCTCGGCCCCGAGCTGGTGAAGCTCACGGTGGGACGCGACGGGCTCATGTGACCACTCTGGCGAGACTATGCGCGACGGTCAAGCAGGCCGCCGTCAGTCGGTCGCAGTCTCAGACGGACGTGGCACCTGGCCTATTGTTGGTAGCCCTCTACGACCTCTGGTGGTCGGGCGCTCGTGGTGGCGATGTCCTGGTTGTACTCCCGGCGTGCCCGCCTTTGTCGCAAGAGGTCCCAAGACTGGTCGAGGGCGGCCCGGACTTCCCGCAGACGCTGTTCCTGTTCGGCGGTGACTCGCGCGCCAATGTGGCCCTCCTCGAGGTCGCGTTCTTCGGCGACGAGCTTCGCGATGCGCTTGTGCAGCTCTCGGTCTTCCATCGAGTGTCTCCCTTGTCAGTTGCTCGTAACGACGTCGAACCTGCGACCGGTGGCCTTGTCCGCCTACGCCGTCTCGGCCGACTCCTCGAGGAGCGGTGCGACTTCCTCGGCGATGAAACGAAGATGATCAAGGTCGCCGAGATCGAGGATCTGAAGATAGACCGTCGTCGCCCCGGTCGTGCCGTAGAGCCTCAGCCGACGGGCGACCTCCACGGCGGTGCCGGTGGCGCCGTTGCGACGGAGCTCGCCAACCTCGCGCCCCATCGCAGCCGCCCGAGCGCTGATCTCATCGTCGTTGCGACCGGCGCACACCGCGAGCGCGGCCGATCTCCGGATCGTCGAAGGGTCTCGGCCGATCCGGATGCAAGCGGTGTCGAGTGCAGAAAAGAGCTCGGCACAGTGCTCGGCAGGCGCGAAGGAGACATTGCACTCGTCGGCGAAGCGGGCGGCGATCGCTGGTGTACGTCTCAGCCCCTTTCCTCCGACGATGATCGGCGGTCGCGGTATCTGCACCGGCTTGGGCAGGCCGGCGTTGTCCACGATCTGATAGTGCTTGCCGTCGAAGCAGTAGCGGCCCCCCTCGGCTGTAGCCCACATCCCCGACACGATCTCGAGCTGTTCCTCGAGCCGATCGAACCGCTCGCCGACCGAGGGAGGGAAGGGGATGGCGAAGGCCCGGTGTTCGTCCTCGAACCAGCCCGCGCCGAGCCCGAGCTCGACCCGGCCGCCACTCATGGCGTCCACCTGGGCGACGATCACGGCGAGCTGGGCAGGGAGCCTGAAGGTTGCCGCGCTCAACAGAGTGCCCAGGCGAATCTTGCTCGTGTCACGGGACAGGCCCGCGAGCGTGATCCACGCGTCGGTCGGACCGGGTCGCCCATCGCCTTCACCCATACGCAGGTAGTGGTCCGAGCGGAAGAACGCGTCGAAACCACACTCCTCGGCGCAACGTGCGACGGCGAGGAGCTGTTCGTAGCTCGCGCCCTGTTGAGGTTCAGTGAAGATCCGTAGTTTCATCCATTACCTCCTGGCACACGGCGGACCGGAGCCAGGGACGGCTCCAACGGGTCTGAACGGGATCTGAAGGGAGGCATATGAGCCGGGACGGGCAGCTTGCGTCAGTCCAGGACGCGCACGCACAAGATGGGCGGCAGGTAAGAGGTGACGACACGCCACGACTCACCACTGTCCACCGAGGCGAAGAGCTGCCCTGACTTGGAGCCGAACACGAGTGCGTACGGTGGGTTGGCTGCGGCGGTGAATGCATCGCCCAGTACGGTCAGATGGGCGTTGCTGCCCGGAAGGCCATCGGACATCGCCTCCCAGCTGAGCCCCCCGTTTGTGGTCCGGTAGACGCGGCACCGACCTTCGGGTGTGCAGCGGTAGAGGTCGGACTCCAGTGGCAGCACGTACGCGGTCTCGTGCTCCTCAGGGTGGGAGACGATCGGGAAGCCGAAGTCCGAGGGTACGCCGCCGGGCTCACCGGCGCGGCCCACGGACTCCCATTGGTCACCGGCGTCGTCGGTCCTGTAGATCCCCCAATGGCTCTGGGCCCAGAGGACGTCGGGGTTCACCGCGTCGACGGCGAGCTTGTGAACGCAGCGACCTGATGCAGGCAACGCTCCGGTCACGGACCGGGCTTCGATGCCCTGATTGCGCGCCACCCAGGTATCTCCGCCGTCATCGGAGCGGTACACGCCGACTGAGGAGATCGCGACAACGATCCGGTCCGGCCGCGCCGGGTGGGTCACCACGGTGTTCAGCGTGAGCCCACAGGGGCCAGCTTCCCAGCTCGGTCGGTCGGGGTGTTCCCAAAGACCGCGGACGAGCTCGAAAGTGTCACCACGGTCGTTGGAGCGCAACAGCGCTGCCGGCTTCACGCCCGCCCAGAGCGTCTTGCTGGCAGTCGGTCTCCGATCGAGGTGCAGTTGCCACACCGAGTCGAGTACGGCTCGGGCATCGGCGGGGAACGTGACCGGTCGCGCTCCTGGCTCGCCCCAGCTGAGGCCGCCATCTTCGCTCACGCGGATGTTCGGGCCACAAAGGGGGTCGGTGGATGCTGCGAGAAGACGACCAGGGAGCTGCGCAAGAGCACGTACTGCTTCACCGGCCAAGAAGGGCCCGTCGACCACGCCGTCGCTTACGAAGAAGAGGCCCTGGGAGGTGCCGATCGCCACGGCAAGATGGTCGACGGCTCTGGCGCGGAACCTGGAAGCAGTCACATAGGTCACGGGGAGAGTATGTACCCGATGAGGCTGCTCGCGCTCGCCTATTCCAACGTCGCACCTCGCCGGGGCAGGTTAGTTTTCGGGAGGTGGATACCTTCGTCGAGGGGACCGTGGTGATGGGCGACGGTCGGGGCCGCAAGCTCGGGTTCCCGACAGCCAACGTGAGGATCGGTCCGGAGGTGGAGCTCGCCGACGGTGTCTATGCGGGCTTCGTCGAGCTCGGCGACGGGACCAGACACCTGGCGGCCGTATCTGTGGGTCGTCGACCGCATTATTACGAGGCCGGAGAGCGGCTCGTCGAGGCGTGCCTGCTTGACTTTGACCGGGACCTTTATGGCGAGAAGATCCGGGTGGAAGTCGGAACCGCGGTACGAGAGCAGCGCAGCTACGCGACCGAGGATGAACTGGTCGAGCAGATAGCGAAGGACATCAAGGCCATTCGCGCCCTGCAGGGTTGAGTCTCCGGGGCCCTCTTGGTCACCAGGTGCGGTTCCAGCTGTCCTTGAGGTGCGGTACCAGCCGACAAGTACGCTTGACAGTTGACCGATCAGAGTGGTCACCTCCTGCCGGTCGGCAGGGACATGATCGGCAGAGCCCCGTTGTACCAGGAGGAGCGCGCGAGCAGATGGACTTGGACTCCGGTGGGCCGGCCGAGGAAGCCGTAGGCAAGGTGGGTCGGGTCTCCGTGCCTATCTCCCAAGGCGTCCCCGGTGAGGTGATCATCCAGATCCGCGGGGGCTCGGAGGCCTACACGGCCTACACTGAAAGTGAAGAGCCTCTCGCGGTGAACACACGTATTGTCGTCGTCGAGCAGCTGTCGTCGCGGACACTGCTTGTGACGACCTGCTGATCCCCCGAGAGAAAGAGGGCGGATGTTCTTCTACAGAATCCCAGCGCCGAACGAGGCGATGGTGGTGTCGGGATCCAAGCGCGGCACCGATGGGGGACAGTTCCGTATCGTGACGGGCAGGGGGTCGTTCGTCCTTCCTTGGAAGAACAGGGCTCGTTGGCTCTCGCTCGACCTCAGAGAAGCCCTCATCTCCGAGAGCTGTGTGACCAAGCTGCGCATTCCGCTCACCGTCGAGGCCGTGGCAGTCTTCAAGGTCGGCGACGACAACTCCTCGATAGCCAATGCAGCGCGTCGTTTCCTTGACCAGCAGCAGGGCATGGAACGGCTCACCGCACAGGTGCTTGCCGGCCACCTCCGCTCGATTGTCGGCGGCCTCACGGTGGAGGAGATCATCGGCGATCGCAACCGGGTGGCTCAGGAGGTCAAGGCAGCGTCGACCGACGAGATGGAGAAGCTCGGGCTCGTGATCGACGCCTTCCAGATCCAGGAGATCAAGGACGCGACCGGCTACATCGACAATCTCGCCGCTCCGCACGCGGCCGCCGTCGCGCGTGACGCTCGCATCGCCGCCGCACAAGCCGACCAGGCTGCCACCGAGAAGGAGCAGGAGGCGAACGCGCTCAAGGCCGGCTTCGTGCGCGAAGCCGAGATCAAGCAGGCGGGCTACCGGGCCGAGATCGAGCAGGCCCAGGCTGCCGCGAGTCAGGCCGGCCCCCTGGCGCAGGCCAAGGCGGCCCAGCAGGTGACCGAAGAGCAGACCCGGCTGGCGGCCTTACAGGCCCAAAAGCGTGAGAAGGACCTAATCGCAGAGGTCGAGAAGCCTGCTGACGCAGACGCCTACCGCACGATCCGTCTCGCGGAGGCCGACAGGGATGCCATCAAGGCGAGGGCCGAGGCGCTCGCGGGCGGCAACCAGAGCCTCATTGCTGCCAACAGGATCGTCGAGCAGCTGCCGGCACTGGTCGAGGCCGCGGCAAAGGGGCTCAGCGGGGCGAACATCGTCCTTGTCAACGGCACCGCGGGCATGACCGATCTGCTGACGAACCTTGTGACCCAGGGCTACTCGATCTACGAGGCGATAAAGGCGGGCGTCCCCCAGGTCTTGGCAACGCGGCTGGAGGCACCGTCCGGCGACAGTCCGAAGGCGGTGGCGATCGCGGATCCGGGTACCGCCGGGAGCCCGGCGCCGGTCACAGGGGCGTAGCTCCCTGATCGAGGTAGGGGAGGCGCTGCCTCCCGACTGATCAGGAGCTCGTCGGTGCATCCAGTGCGTGGGGCGCAACTTCGACTGGGGCACCGAAGGCTGCACGGTGACTGGCCCGGCGCAGAGCGGCCAGCACAGGGCGCCCCGCGACCAGGAGCAGTCCGGCGTTCAGCGCGGCCCGAGGCAGGTCGAACCCGAGCGACGTCGAGGCATCGAACAGCAGGAAACGGACCAGGTTGTGTGCCAGCGCCGCCCCGGGCTCGAACGAGAGGGTCGATGAGGTCCCAGCGCCGAAGGGCCAGAACCACAAGTTGAGCAGCAGCCCGTAGGCAAGGCACGCAAGGGCTGCATACGCCGCCAGCACGACAAGCTCGCGGCGGCCCGGTAAGTGGGGAAGACAGCCGGCGCCATAACCCATCCACGCTGCCGCCATCATCTGGAAGGGCAACCAGGGACCGACGCCACCGGTGACGAGGGCCGAGGCGAAGAGGGTAAGGGCACCGAGTAGGAAGCCGAAGTGGCGCCCGAACACATAACCGGCAGGGAAGAGCAGGAAGAAGACGGGCTCGAATCCGGCGGCACCACCTGAGGGAAGCCGCAGCGCAGCGCCGCAGGCGCCGAGCATTCCGAGCATGGCGACGCCCTTCGCGTCCATGCCGCCAGAGTTGAACTCGCCGAGCACGGCCACGAGCAACAGGGGCAGGAGCGCGGCGACGATCCAGGGCGCATCGCCGGCGTGCGCCTGGTTCAGTGACGCGCGCGCCGGGATGAAGAGCGGCCACGCGAACGCGACCGCTCCCATCATCGACGCGATCGCGATGGCCAAAGAGCCGAACCGGTCGAGACCGACGGGCCGCCGGCCGTGCGTGGCAGTCACGAGGACGCCCCGTCTCCGTTCGGCCGCCCTCCAAGGGCCGTGGCGACCTCCTCGACCGTCAGCCACTCCGCCGGGGCGAGGACCCGGGCCACCTGGGAGGCAAGACCGGCCGAATGGCAGACGACCGAGCGGGCGGGGCCGTCGGTGATCACCTCGCCGTCGGCAAGCACGACCACTCTGTCGGCAACTTCGGCCACCAGCTCGACGTCATGGGTCGCCACGACGACGCAGTGACCCCGGGCCGCGAGCTGGCGGAGCTGCTGGGACAGGCGCTCCTTGGCCCCGTAGTCGAGCCCGCGCGTGGGCTCGTCGAGCAGCAGCAGCGGTGGCTCGGGCGCCAGCACTATCGCCAGCGCCAGTGCGAGGCGCTGACCTTCGGAGAGGTCCTTGGGGTGCGTCTTGTCGGAGATGCCGGCGACGATGGACTCGAGCATCGTTCGCGTCGTCCCCTCTGCAAGCCTGGCGTCGTGGTCGCCGTCTCGGCATTCGGCTGCCACGGTCTCGGCACACAGCAGCGCCCCGGGGTCCTGGGGCACGAGACCGACGAGCCGGATGGCCTCGGACGCGGCGAGCTCACCCGGCGCGCGGCCAAGGACTTCCACCGAGCCTCGCTGGGGGCGGCGAAGCCCGACGAGATGGTGGAGGAGGGTGGACTTCCCGGCTCCGTTTCTTCCCATGACTGCGACCACTTCACCCTGGTGGAGATCGACGGTCACCTCCGCCAGTGCCGGGATTGGCCCGTAGGAGGCGGTGAGGCCCTTCACCCTGGCGACGCGGTCACCTCGGGACGCGGGAGCCGGCGGGCGCGTCCTTGGCTCGAGGCGGTGCCGGAGCTCGGGGGCATGGCGGCGCGCGTCTCGCACCGAGAGCGGGACGGGCGACCATCCGGCGACACGGGCAAGACGGACGACCGGCGGCGCCAGCTCCGCCGTGGCGAAGACGGCGCCCGGCGTGCCGCTACGGACCCCACCAGGAGCGGTACCGAGCTCGACGACGATGTCCGCGAACTGCACGATGCGCTCGAGACGGTGCTCGGCGACGAGGATGGTCGTGCCCTGGTCGTGGACGAGGCGTGCGAGTGACGCCAGCACTTCCTCGGCCGAGACGGGGTCGAGCGATGACGTCGGCTCGTCGAGCACGAGGGTGCGAGGCGCGGCGGTGAACGCGGCGCCGATGGCGACGCGCTGGCGCTGACCGCCCGATAGCGTCGTGATGGCCCGGTGGCGCAGTGCGTGCAGGTTCAAGGTGTCCAGCACGTCTTCGACCCGCCGTCGCATCGTCGCCGGGTCCACGCCGAGGTTCTCCATGGCATATGCGAGCTCGTCTTCGACCGTGTCGGCGACGAAGGTCGCATCAGGGTCCTGGCCGACGTAACCGACGGCATCGGCCAGGTCGCGGGGACGGTACTGCTCGGTGCTGCGCCCGTCGACGGTCACGGTCCCGTTGAGCCGGCCGCCGGAGAAATGAGGGACGAGGCCGTTGACGCAGCGCAGCACCGTCGACTTCCCCGAACCCGTCGCGCCTATGACGAGGGCAAGATGACCTTCTTCGATCTCCAAGCTCACGTTCGCGAGGACGGGTGCGCCGGCACCGGGGTAGGTGACCGTGACGCGGTCGAAGGCGATCACGCCCAGGCCTCTTTGAGCTCGGTGTGCCCCGTCGCCGGCACCGGTGCGACGGCAGATGGCGCGGTGGCGACGAGGATGCCGGCCAGCGCAACGGCCGGGCCCTGCGGCAGCGCGAGGGGATAAAGAGGCTGCACGAGCGCGCTCGGGTCGTTGCTGCCTGCTGCCACGATCCCGGCAACGGCCGCGAGCCCCGCCGCCACGACGAGCCATTCGGCGACATGCCAGCGATCGGGCCGGTAACGACTCCTCGAGCCGTGCGATGAGGCGACGAGGCCCCCCAAGACGAGGGCGCCTCCGACCAGGACGACGGCAAGCCCGATTCCCGAAGCCGAGCCGGAGTCGAGCACCTCGAACAGTCCTATGCCAAGCCCGACGAGACCCCCGAGTGTCGCCGCCGCGGTGGCCCGCCGGCGCCTTGGCGAAGTGGAGCGTCGCCCGAACCCACGGGCGTCCATTGAAGCCGCCAATGCGACCGAGCGCTCGAGTGCGCCGTCGAGAACCGGCACCGCCAGGCCACGCCAACCCTTCAGGCCGGTCGTGCCCCGGCCCCTCAAGCGCCGGGCGTCTCGGACTCGGGCAATTGATACCACGACCTGTGGCGTGAACGAGATCGCCACGGTCACCGCCACGGCCACCTCGTACAGGCCCGCCGGCACGCAACGCAAGAGCCGGAACGAGCTCGCCAGGGAGTTGGCAGCGCCGAAACAAGCCAGGATCACTGCGATTTGCAGGCCCTGGCAGAACGCCCCGATAACTGCTTGAGCCGTCACGGGCCCTCCGATTGTCACACCGGCGGTCCATGAGGGCAGTGGGATTTCGGGAAGGCTGAACCACGTGGCGCCCGGCACCCGGTCACCGAACAGGACTTGGACGACGACTCGGATGACGATGACAACTAGCCCAAGTCGCATGAGCGTGCCGAACGAGCGTGCCCAGGGACTGTTGCCGCGCCGTGTGGTCGCGACCCAGGCCACCACTGCGAGGATGAGACCGAGCAGGAGCGGGTCTGTCGTGCGGCTGGCGGCGACGGCCAGGGCCCCGGCCCAGCACCACCAGGCGATCGGGTGCAGCGGCTGGAGGCGGGTTCTCAGCATCTAAGCGGCACGGCTGTTCGCGCGCCGGGAGCGAAGCAGGGCGGTGGCGCCGATCAGGAGGATAAAGGCGACGCTGAGGATGAACGGGATCGGGGCTGTGTCTTTCCTGCCGCCGCCCGATGAGCCGACGGGGCCAGCCCCGTGTCCGCCCGAAGTTGGCGACGACGTCTTTGGAGTGGCAGTGGAGGGTGTCTCGAGCGCAGTCGCGCTCGAAGCGGCCCGCGGAGGAGGATCGGTCGGTGTCGCGCTGCCAGCCGGCTCGAAACGCCACCCCTCGACGTCGCCTTTGGAGACCTTCCACTCGCCGGGTCCTTGGCTCGCGTACTGCCATCGCTTCCCGCCGTGCCAGTAGGCCCAATAGGCGTAATGGGGCCCCGATTGGTTCCCGCAACCGCTCGTCGGGTAGCCGTCAATGGCACACAGGAGGCCGGAGCCCGACTGGGCATAACGGGGAGATGGGTATCGCAGGAGCGCGGCCTGGGCTTGCAACACTTGCTCGCCGTTGTCACCGGCTTGGACAGCAACGCAAGTGACCAGGACCCTGCCGTTCACCCCGCCGAAATCGGCGACGACAGGGACGACGATCTGGTCGGCGGCGACGTGTGCGGGAACCGTGCATGACAGCGAGGGGTCCTTCGAGCGCGGAGCCGCACTCGCTGCCGCGGACCCCACCGTACACGGCGACACAACTGCGCTGATGGCGGCCGCGACAACCGCGACCGCCATCAGCGTGACAGCCCCGGTCGGCCTCGAGTCAGCCCGCACCGCAGTTGAGCTGTGGCTCGGCGGCAGACAGCTTGTGGGCGGCGAGGGGGAACGCGACGCCCGCTGCTGCGGGAACGGCCTGCAATGTGGCGTACTGACTGGGGGCGCCGTCGTAGGAGAACTCACCGCGCTCGCTCACCGGCGATTGGCAGCCGTACTGGAATTGCCCGAGGGCCTGCTCGGGCGTCGTGCCGTTGCGCATGAACTGGGGGTCGTTCAGCGCGCCGAGGGCGATCAGGGCCTGGACCACCTCGCCTGTCGAGTCAGGATCGCCCTGCTGCCCGTCCCCGGCCACGCCGTAGTACCCGAACGACCCATCGGCCTCTTGTGAGCTCTTGAAGAAAGTCAGTGGGCCATGGGCAAAGTACCCGCCGGCGGCCACGATCGCCATGACGGCCAGTGCCGTCGAGTTGGTGTCGGGACCGGCGTATGTCTTCGGGTCCGGCTTGGCACAAGGCGTGGTGAGGGAGTACTCCCAGCCCCCGTCGGTGCACTGGCGGCTTGCCAGATAGGCCTGAGCGAGGTGGATCGCTTTTGCAGAGCCCTTCGCCGAGACGAGCGCGAGAACTGCCAGCGACTGGCTGAACGCGTTGGCCGAGCCGGTGGCGCCGAAGACTCCGGCGTATGCGCCCTTCAACTGCTCGGTTGCCTGGAGTCTGGCAACCAGGTCGTTCGAACTGGCCTCGCCACCGAAGCGCGCCGGGTTCGCGCCCGCTGCAACCGCTGCGAGGACCACGAGACCGAGCCCTCCCGGGATGTCGACGCCCTTGGCAGAGACGTAGGAGCCGAAGTGCTGCTCGAGCCAGTAAGTGGCGGCCTTGACCTGCTTGGCACCATCGCCGGCGGCGGCCAGGGCCAAGATTGCGTCCGCCGTGTCGCCGACGCTGGGCTTGTGCGAGACGGCGTCGACGAGCGCTCCACTCGCGCTCAAGTCGCGGGCGATCCAGCCTGCACCGGAAGCCGCCGCCGTCACTGTCGCGGCGTGGGCTTGGAATCCAAGCGGCGCGTGAGGCGGCTGAGTGGTGGCGGCCGACGCAACTGGCACGGTGGCGGCTCCGAGGCCGAGGAGGGCTGCCACAAGGCAGGTCCGGGCCGTGCTAAGGGCGGATGGTGACACGAACGTCCTCTCCCGGATACTGGACCCCGGAGAAGCGCTGGGACACCGCTGCCGTACCGGTTCCCAGTCCCCGCTTTCCTCGACGGTTAGTAGGACTCGCCACCGACAGGTTTCCCGGCTTGCGAGGACGAGCCTCGCCTACGGTTGCGGGCCAGCGCCGGAGTTTGACCGGACTTCCCCTGTAGGCAGCGAGACGGCCGAAGCCGTCGCAACGAAGGGTAGCAGAGGCGGCCAGCAGCCCTACGGCCGGACGGCCGGGTCGCCCCCTCGGACTGCCCTCCCGGCTCGCCCCCCTGCGGTCAGACCGCGCGGGTACTCAGGGAGCTACGGCGGCGCGCAGAGCCTGGCCGCGAGTTGTAGTCGCGGCTACTCGTGTCCGGCAGGATCGAGCTCGCCGAAGTAGCCGCCCTCGTCGCGGAACGGATGTGACCTCACGAACGCGCAGACGGCGGCAAGGACACGTTGCGCGACTTGGGACTCTTCCACAACTCGAGGCGGAATCGCCGCGCTGATCTCATTGGCTGTCTTCTCGAGGGTGGCGCCATTCATCCCAAGCAGATACTCATCTAGCTGGCCGCGCTCGCCGCAGTCCCTCACTTTGTAGACGATGGCGTCGACGATCATCAACCATTGCTTCGCGTCCTCCGCTGGGTCACGCGTCATGGCGGGTATGGGAATGCCTCTTGACGCCTGCTCCTGAAGGTTTCTGGAGGCGACCCGATCGTCGATCAGGTCAGGTACACCAAATGACCGGCGAAGCAACAGCTTCCAGTCTTCATGACTCGGCATTGCGACAACTCCTGGGACGCCCGTTCTCGTCGGGGTTACGCTCATCCTCGCGCACTTGGTGCGTGGGGGTTGGACACGCGAAAGTCCAGGTTGCAACTCGTGGGAGCCCTTCGCAGCCCAGCCGCTGCCAGGCCTCTCGCAGACGCTGAGGGCTATGCGGAGGGTGCCGACTTGGATCGTTTTCGACCCCTGACCTGGTGCGCCCCCCGGGACTTGAACCCGGAACCTGCGGATTAAGAGTCCGTTGCTCTGCCAAATTGAGCTAGAGGCGCGTCCGGCCGGTGAGCCTAGTCGGTCTCGCGACCGTACCGACCAACAGAGGGTGACCGAGGGGACTTGAACCCCCGACCTCCAGGGCCACAACCTGGCGCTCTAACCAACTGAGCTACGGCCACCATGATCTTGAGGCTGTGCCTCTCGATGCACCTAAAGCATGGCACAGTCGAGGCGACAACCCGAAGCCAGCCGCCGCTGGCGCCCGGGCTACTCGACGCGGCAGACGCAGAACTCGTTGCCTTCCGGGTCGGCCATCACCTGCCACCAGCCTCCCTCGCTCCCAGACATCGCGGTGCCTAACCGCGTGGCCCCGAGCGTGATGAGCCGAGCGATGGTCTGCTCCGCTTCGGCCGTCAGAATGTCGAGATGCAGGCGGTTCTTGCCAGTCTTCGCTTCCGGGACCCGTTGCAGGTACACGACGGGCAAGCCCGGATCCGGAGGCACAAGATCGAGATAAGTTCCAGCTCGGTCCATGTCGCCGACGGTGTATCCGAGGGCACTTGCCCAGAACTGGGCAAGTATCTCCGGCATGACAGTGTCGATCCCGATCTCGATGCGGACGGCCATGGGCGAGGCTCCTCTCGTCTTCGGACGACGAGGCCGACGCACCAAGACGAGCATGCCGACCCCGGTTCCCCCAGAGTAGGTGCCGAGATCCCGTACGCTTGCGGGCGGCGATATCGCAGGGACGGGCAAGCCCCCGTAGCTCAGCGGAATAGAGCAGCTGCCTTCTAAGCAGACGGTCGGAGGTTCGAGTCCTCCCGGGGGCGCCACGGGCGAGCGGTTCTAATTGCAGGGTCAGCGCTATCACATAGCGTGTCGAGACCGTCTAATCCTTAGCTCGCAAGAGGCACACTTAGCGCCTGGCGAGGATGTACCGACGCCCGCCAGGCTCGCCGTGACAAGCGCCAAGAGCTCCGAACGGCGAACTGGACCCACACGAGACCCTGATCGGGATGAGAATGTGCTGTCAACCCTTAGCCGTGGGGCAGATCGTGCTTCTGCGTCAAGATGACGTCGCTGCCGGCCAAGAGGTCCAGTAAGTCGCCGATGGCGCGCTCTCGGCCGGTGGATTCAGGTAGCGGCAAGTGCGCCTGGATCTCGTAGCGGTTGCGACGACCGTCTTTGGTCTTGAGAACGTAGCCAGCTTCGGTGAGGTCGGTGACGATGCCGTAGGCGCGTCGTTCGGTGATGTCCAGACTGGCCGCGATGTCGCGAAGGCGTGCGCCCGGATCGAGCGCGACGCACATCAGAACTCGGGCGTGGTTGGTCACAAAGCTCCAATTCGGCACGCCAAGACAATAGCCAACCCTGTCTCGAAACTAGTTACTCGGGGTTGACTACGCTACCTATGTTGACCACTACATACACAAGAACCGACGAGTGATCGTTGTCGAGGTGTCGAGGTCCCGTGCGCTCGACGCGGCGGGGGCGACGCTCTACTTCGTCATCTCGGGCTGGGATGTCATCCAAGAACGGGCGCTCAGCGCCGAGCTCTCCCACCAGGCATTGCACGATTCACTTACGGGACTCGCCACCCGGGTGCTCTTCGAGGACCGGCTTTTTCTGGCGAACGAGAGGACCGTTCGCCGGGGCGGGTGGAGTGCGGTGCTGATCTTGGACCTCGATGACTTCAAGGGGGTGAACGACACTCTCGGCCACCAGGTAGGCGATCTGCTGCTCGTAGCGGTCGCCCGACGCCTCAACGAGGTGACTCGCTCTTCGGACACACTGTGTCGCCTGGGGGGTGACGAGTTCCTCTACTTGGCCGAGGGACTGGCGTCCCCGGCTCAGGCCGAGGAGGTGGCCGAGCGTCTCCTGGGGGCGCTTGCCGCGCCGTTCTCCCTTGCTGGGATGCACGTCGATCAGCATGCGAGCATCGGGATCGTGGCCTGGGAGGGGAAGAGCAAGAAATGCGCTGAACTCCTCCAGGACGTCGACGTCGCCTTGTGCGATGCCAAGCGCTAGGTCGAGGTCGACCTGCTAGCGACCGCTTGGGCAGGCCCACCGTGGACGAAGAGTCGCTGCCCTCGCTCTGGGCAATGCGATCGGACCCGCCCCGATGCGCACCAGGAGCCACTGGTCGGAACTCAGGTGAACCATCTGACTGAAGCCGGGATGATGCCCAAGTAGCCGAGCGCTGCACTCTCGTGTCAGCTCGGTCACGGGTCAAGGTCTGAGGCTTGCGGACGACCGCGCGGTGAAATCCGTCGATCCACTGCCGACGAAGTCGGGCCACGTAGCATAAGTTTGGGAATCTGCGCTGAACAGGCGTGGGATGGTGGTACAGGCGCCGTCCACTTGCACTCGACACGACATACCGAGGGGCACCGAATGGTCAGGAACCGATGAGCGAAGAGATGGACGGGACGTTCGAACCCCCGGAATTTGAGTCATCTACGTCCGCGACCGACAGTGCGGGTGCGTCAGAACCCGACAGTGCGGGTGCGTCTGAGACAGATGGCACGGGGGCGCCGGCGCCAGAGGAAGTACGGAACGATCTTCTCGCGGCCATCGAGGACCTAGGCCTGGGGTCCCGCGTGCTGGCGGACGATGGCTCTGCTGCCGCCGGGTGTTACCTGTCGATCGTGCCCGAGGACCATCATGGTCAAAGCGGCGTCGTGGTGGGCTGGACTTGGCTGGACTCAGGTGTCCCTGGCGAGACTGGGCCTTCGGCCGAGATCGAGTCCGTGGACATACTCAACGAAGCTCTTGGACCGCTGTTGTTGGCCCTCGGGTTCCCGATCGAGCCTTACGCAGTGGACGGTCGTTGGATTGTGACGGGCCCGCGAATAGCGGGCCTGAGTTCGGAGACTGTCGGGGGCCCGGGCGGGCGGATGGATTAGTCAGCCGGCCGGGTCGTGGGTTAGTGGGGTTCCCACGCTCCAGGGCTCGTCACGAGGCGGACGACTTGGTCGGGAAGCTTGCCGGACACGACTTGGTCCAGGGTCACTTCATCCAGCACACCTCGCAGGCATGCTCGGACTGCTACCCAAACCTTTTGCAGATGTACTGCGTCAGCTTCGTAGCTGGCCGACTCGGGCCGCATGCCGCGTACTTCTGCTAGGGGACCCTCGAGCCGACGGAACACCTCGCCAATGGTGATCTCCGACGCTGGCCGCGCGAGCTTGTAGCCACCTTCGTTGCCGCGCTGGCTCGTGACGATCCCCACCCGGCGCAGGTCGTTGAGTATGGCGCGCAAGAAGCGAACGGGAAGTCCCTGAGCTTCAGCCAACTCTTCAGCGGTGAGCGGCTCGCCTGTTCGGGCGGTCAAAGTGCACAGCGCCCGAAGCGCGTACTCAATTCTGGCTGAGATATGCATGCCTGCGTCCAGTCGCCCAAGGGCCGCCAGCGAGCTCGGAAGCCCCATCTAGCTTCAAATCGATCATTTGGACCGATTAGGTAGTCAGAATCTATCAGTGGCGCGGGTCAGCCGTGGACTGACTCAGCTCAATCCTCGGCGAGCAGGCTCGAGTCGACCGCCTGCAGGTAGCTGCTCCAGGCCGCGCGGACGGCTTCACGATGAGCGTCGAGCTCACTGTCCACTGCCGCCCGGTAGGACGCCCTTGCATCGTCCACAGATCTGAGGTAGCCGTCCCGGGCGATAGCCATGCTCTCGTTGTATGCCTTGCGGATCTGCGCAGCCAACTCGTTGTAGGTAGCACGTGCTTGGGCCACGATGTCACGGCGCATTGTCGCCGGTGCGCTCGCCACCGCCTGCTTGTAGTCGGCCCAGGCTGCGTCGATCGCACTGCCATGGGCCTCCTCGGCGGCAGCTTGTGCTTCCTCGTACACGTCGCGCACGGGCTTGAGGGCTTCCTCGTAGCCTGCCCATGCACCCTCGACGGCCTCGCGATAGACCTCCCAGGCATCGTCGATGATGCTCAGGTAGTGGTTGCGTGCCTCCAGGTCCGACGCGCCGCTGTCGCCGTCTCTAGGCATCAGCCACCCTCCTCCCGTGCAGAGTTCCGAACAATCGCCCGACGCCTCGTCTTCTCACAAAGCCGCCCATTACATGCCGTTCTGTGTAGTTAGGCTTTCGGTTCCCGTGGCACCGGGACCCTTGAGCACAAGGGATGCTAGTGCGCTCACGATGCTACTCGTATGATCCCGCTTGGGGCACGACCACGGCACCACAAGGCGCAACCCGGACGCCACTAATAGTCAGGTGCCTGCCTCGCTCGCTGTCGGCCTGCGAGTAGGGCCTTCAGCGCCCGTTGCGAGGCGTGGGATTGCTCGGGTGTCACCTCGGCCAGTCGTGCAAGGTCGTGATAGGTGGCCTCGATGGCCGAAAGATATGGCGAAGGCCTGCGGGCCGAACGGCGACCTGCGAAGGACCGCTCGCGCGCCCACGAGCATCGAAGCTCGTCCATGGCCCTCGTGCAGGCGACGTAGAGCAGCCTGCGCTCTTCGGCGGCGGCCTCGGGACTGCGGGCATGGGCGATCGGGACGAGACCATCCTCGAGGCCGGTAACGAAGACGACCCTCCACTCGAGACCTTTTGCGCGGTGAAAGGTCATGACGTCGACAGCGTCGCCGACTTGCCGAGGAGGATCGAAACGCAGGCTCGCCTCGAGCCAGGAGACGAAGCCGGTTGCGCTCGCGTTCGCGTCGTACCGGAGGTACTCCGCTGCCAGCACGCCGAGCTCGACGAGATCATCGTCGATCGGCGTGATCTCGCCAACGTCATTGCCACCCCGGGGGGTGTCGAAGACATCGAAGTCATCGTCCATGACTACTGCTGGTGGCCCAGTTGCCAACCCAGCCAGCTCTTCGAGCCACCCTGGAATGCCCGGTGAGCCTGAGGGGCTCGTCAGGCGATCCAAGGCTCGGCGAACCGTTGGGCGCGCGAGAAACGCGCGACCGCCTCCACTTCGGAACGGGATGCCCGCGGCCTCTAACTCACGCTCGAAGAGCACGAGCTGGGCGTTCGTACGAGCGAGCACAGCGAGGCTGGACCACGCCGCGCCAGGGCTGCGGGCCCGTCTCAGTTCGGTGACAACGCCGAGCGCCTCATCGGTGTCGGTCTCGTAGGCGACGATCGGTCGTGCCGGACTGCCCGGCCGCGGGTAACCGGCCACTACCAGGTCTGCGGCTGCGGCACTCGACGCACCCGACTGATCGTTGACCGACGGCCCGGCGCCGAGGGTCGGTTCAGCCGTCAGGACCGATGACGCGATCGCGACCACGACGTCGGTCGAGCGGTAGTTGACCGCAAGCCGAACTACCTGAGAACCGGGATACCGTTTCGAAAAGTCGATGAGGGCCCGGGGGTCACTCCCGTTCCACGCATAGATGGCCTGGTCGGGGTCGCCGACCACGCAGAGGTCGTCGTTGTCGCCGAGCCAGGCATCGAGCAGCCGCACCTGTGCCGGGTTCACGTCCTGGTACTCGTCAACGAAGAGATGGCGGAACCTCCACCGGGCCGAAGCTGCGAACTCGGGGTCGCTCTCGAGCTCTGTCGCGCAGCGCAGCAGAAGGTCGTCGAAGTCGAGCACACCTCGGCGCTGCTTCTCGCGGTCGTAGCGCTTCCAGATCTCCGTGACGACGACTGGGTCCCATTGGCTCGGTCGCCCTGAGGTGATGACGGCTCGCTGGTAGTCACGGGCCGTGAGGCACTGAGCCTGCGCCCACTCGATCTCGGAGGCGAGATCGGCAAGCGTCGTGCGGTCGTGGCCGATGTCCTGGCCGCCGGCCGCGGCGAGCAAACGAGCCTTGGACGCGATGACAACTGGCGCTGGCCGGCTACGTTCGGCTGCGAGGCGCCTGAGCTCCCCGAGCGCCACCGCATGAAAGGTCCCGACCGTCGCCGGCTCGCTGAGACCGAGGCTCGCCAGGCGGCCCCGGAGCTCTGATGCGGCTTTGCGAGTGAAGGTGAGAGCCAGCACATACCGTGCCGAGGCAGTCTCTTCGTTGACCCGCCAGGCGATGCGGCGCGTAAGCACCCTCGTCTTGCCAGAGCCAGCAGGTGCCAGCACGCACAGGGGCCTTGCTTGAGTCGTGATCGCCTCGCGTTGGAGCGGGTCGCAGCCGGCTAGCAGCCGGGAAGCCAAGTCGCTCCACCGTGTCAGGCTCGAGTCCATGAACAGACGGTAGCGGTCGGGTGTCTCAGAGTTCAGGGGGCACGGGGGCGACGGGGGGGGGCAGTTCTCTGCAGGTGCCAGGTGCGCTGGCTCAAGGAAGCGTTAGCTTTTTCGAAATGATCACGTCCTTCGCCGGCTCACGCCTGTTCGGGGAGTCGTACGGCGCGGGCGTGCCTTGGGTCCTGGCCCTGCACGGATGGCGACGGGACCACCGGGATTTCGACGCGGTCCTCGCGCCCGCGGGAATCGACGCGATCGCACTTGACCTGCCCGGCTTCGGGAGCGCCGCTGCGCCCGAGGCAGTGTGGGGGAGTCCGGAGTACGCCCACGCCGTTGCCGCAGTGCTCGACGAAATGCAGCCGCGGGTGGTGGTGCTCGGGCATTCCTTCGGCGGTCGCGTCGCGGTGCATCTCGCCGCGAGCCACCCGGACAGGATTGCCGGCCTGGTTTTGAGCGGAACACCGCTTCACCGGCCTCCTGGAGCCCGTTCGAGGCAGCGGCGGCGTTTCAAGATGGCGCGCGGGCTCGCGGCGCACGGAGTGATAGGCCAGGAGAGGATGGAAGCGCTACGGCAGCGTTACGGGTCCGATGACTACCGCGCGGCCTCTGGTGTCATGCGGGGCGTTCTCGTGCGCACTCTTGCCGAGGATTATGCCGCGCCGCTGGCTGCGGTGCGGTGTCCCGTCGAGCTGGTCTGGGGCGACGACGACACGGCCGCTCCGTTGGCGGTGGCCCAACAGCTGCAACATGAGCTGGCCAATTCGCATCTGGTCGTTTGTCCTGGCGCGGGCCATCTCACACCTCTCACGGTTCCAGGCGAGCTGCGGGCAGCGATCGGGCGGCTGAAGCCGTGATCGCCGGAAAGTCGACCGGGGGCACGTCCGGGTCGTGACCGCGCTCGGCGCCGTAACCCTCGGCGCACTCGTCGCTTCGATGGTCTGCGCCGACCTGCGATGGCTTCGCGTCTCCCAACGCGAGCACTACCTGCCAGGCTCGGCTGCGCGCTTCGGATGGCGTTGGTGGGCAGGCACGCCGTTGAACATGGCTTTGGCCCTAGTGGCCGCGGTTGGCGCCGGCATGGCGGCGGTTACCGCGGTTGCGGGCGTGGCGACTGCCGCCGTCGTGGGGGTTGGACCGATCGGCCTTCGTTTGCGGGGTCGCACGTCGCGGCTGGTGTGGACACGCCGGATGTCTCAGGTCGCGCTCGTCACCGTGGGGCTGGAAGGCCTCGGCATCGCGCTGACCGCGGTTTACGAGGGTCTTTCCGGCGCTGTGCTCGCAGCAGCGTGGAGCGCGATCACCGTTCCGTTGTTTGTCGACGTGGCGCTCGCGGTTCTGAGGCCAGTGGAGAACCTGCTGGCGCAACGCTACGTCGCGCACGCGTCAGCTGTGCTTGCCAGGATTCGGCCCCTCGTGGTGGCTATCACGGGCTCGTACGGGAAGACGACGACGAAGACCTACGTCGCTCACCTCATCGCCGGCGATCGCAGCGTCGTGGCGAGCCCACGCAGCTTCAACAACCGCGCTGGGCTCGCCCGCACGGTCAACGAGCATCTCGTGGCTGGGACCGAAGTGCTCGTGGCCGAGATGGGTGCGTACGGCCCTGGTGAGATCTCGGCGCTTTGTGGCTGGCTCCAGCCCGAGGTTGCGGTCATCACCTCAATCGGCCCAGCGCATCTGGAGCGCTTCGGCACCCTCGACAGGACGCTCTCGGCCAAGGCGGAGATCACCTCGGCCGCTCGGGTGGTCGTGCTCAACGTCGACGACGAACGGCTCGAGGGACTCGCGCGACACCTTGGAGCGACCCAGAAACTGGTGCGCGTCTCGGGGACCGATCCGGGCGCGGACGTGGCCGTGATTGAACACTCGGACGGCCTCGAGCTACGACTCAGTGGAAGGTCGTCGGGCGTCATCGTGCTGGCACCGGGGTCCCCACCGCCTATCCGAACGAACGCCGCTTGTGCGGTAGCGGTGGCGGTCGAGCTCGGAATCGATCCTGAGGCGGTGGTGAGGCGCCTCGCCTCCTTGCCGGGCGTGCCGAACAGGCTGCAGCGCTACCAGGCCAATGCCGGTTATGTCGTGCTCGACGACACGTTCAACGCGAACCCGGCCGGTGCCCGGCATGCCCTCGAGGTACTCGGGTCCGAGGCTTGTCAAGGCCGACGGGTCCTGGTGACGCCTGGAATGGTGGAGCTCGGCAGGACCCAGCCTGCTGAGAATGCCGCCTTGGCCGAGAGCGCGGCGGCCGTTGTGACAGATCTGGTTGTTGTTGGAAGGACGAACAGGGCGGCGCTGGTCGAGGGTTGTCTCCGGGCCGGACGTCCTGTGTCGGTCAAGGTTGTGGGCACACGGGAGGAGGCGGTCGAGTGGGCGCATGAGAAGCTGGGCCCGGCCGACGCCGTGCTGTTCGAGAACGATCTCCCGGACCACTTCCCCTGAGCGCAGTACCGATCCGTGGGAGCAGAAGACGCCGATTCGGCGAAGCCGGGTCAACCTTCGCGACCGGAGAGTGGCATAGAGTGGCCCCACGATGAGGCCAAGTGCGAGGCGCCTGGATTTCGACGATCGGGGAGCGTTCGTCTTGCCGAAAGCGGTCGTTCAGGCACGTTCGGGTGAGATCGGCGCGGGTCCGGGCAGCCGCCCGGCGCGCGTGGGAGTGATCTACGGCGGCCCATCGCCCGAGCACGACGTGTCTATCCTCACGGGCCTTCAGGTCGCTCACACACTCGCCCA
Organism: uncultured Acidimicrobiaceae bacterium; assembly: GCA_963807575.1. Taxonomy (GTDB): domain Bacteria; phylum Actinomycetota; class Acidimicrobiia; order Acidimicrobiales; family Bog-793; genus Fen-455. Next base: position 141,222 of record CAWECD010000017.1, on the reverse strand, counting down.
CGCTCCGGGAGTCGGCAGCGTACGGTCGTTGTACTGGTCAAAGTCGGGTGACTGGTACGAGGTTCAGGCCGCGACGGAGGCGGCGGGATTTGTCGAGGGAGTCCCCGCCAACGCAGTGCGCCTGCGCCTGATAAGCGGCCCGGGTGGTGGGTTTGCCAGGCCCGCGAGCGGGCTGCGGTCCAAGGAGGACCGCCTCGACCTTGATGCAGTGCTCGTCTGCTGTCACGGCGGCCCGGGAGAGGACGGGACCCTCCAGGGTGCCTTGGACCTGACGGGGGTTGCTTATTCCGGCCCGACGGCGATGGGCGCTGCCCTCGGCATGGACAAGCTCGCTTTTGGCGCGCTTGTGATCTATGCGGGCTTGCCTGCCTTACCACGGGTGCCACTGGGCGAGGACAGTGAGGAACCAGGATTCCCTCCCCCCTTCATCGTCAAGCCGCGCTTCGGCGGCTCCTCCATCGGCGTCGAGGTCGTCGCAGACTTCGACACAGCCCGGGCGCGGCTGAAGGCGAACCCCCACCTGCGTCGAGGCGCGGTTCTCGAGCCGTACGAAGCGGAGATGTTCGACTTGCAGCTCGCCGTCAGGAGCTGGCCGGAGCTCCAGCTGTCTGCCATCGAACGGCCGCTCCGGACGCGCAGTGGAGGAGAGATCCTTGGCTATCAGGACAAGTACGTCGGGTCGGGAGGGATGACATCTGCCCCGCGCGAACTGCCTGCGCAGATCGAGCCCGAGGTCGAGCAGCGCATTAGGGCGCTTGCAACCGAGGTGGCCTCGCTGGTGGGCTTGCGCGGTGTCGCGCGGCTGGACTTCCTGTCCGATGGTGAGGACGTCTTCATAAACGAGATCAACACGATCCCCGGTTCGCTCTCGCACTACCTATGGATCGATCCCCGTTTGCCTTTCACAGCGCTGTTGCTTGACTTGGTGGCAGAAGCCACCAGACGGCCCGCGGCCGCCTACTCGTCGGCGGGCTCGGACGGGTCGGTCCTGAGACTCGCGGGATCCATCGCGAGCAAGCTGGGATGAACCGCAGGTCGACGCTCGGGCAGGCGAGGTGACCTTTCCCACGAGACTGTTGGGTCCTGGCGAGGAGATCTACCTCGACTCGAGGCCGAACTGGTCTTACCTGTTCTGGCCGTCGGTCTGCACCGCAGTGGTCCTCGCCGGCTGCGTGGCCTCAGTCGTGCTATGGACGAATGCACCAGCCGTCGCTGGGTGGGCCCGGCTCGGCATCGCCGTCGTCGCGATCGTCTACCTCGGTTCTCGCTACATCGGTTGGCGCACTACCACTTTCGTCGTCACCTCTCAGCGGATCGTCTACCGGACCGGTGTGCTGAGGAGGACCGGTCGGGAGATCCCGATCGGGCGTGTGCAGGACGTGACCTATCACCAGACCGTCGTCGAGCGGATCGTGAGAGCGGGCAGTCTCACCGTCGAGTCCGCCGGTCGCCACGGGCAAGATCCATTTCCCGACATCAGCAGGCCCGACGAGGTGCAGTCACTGATCAACCGTGTCGTGGCCAAGAGCGCTGGTGGCTACCCGCCGGCGCCGGGTTCTGAGGGAGCAGTCCCACTCGAAGCTGCACGGTCGACGGCGGCTCCGAGTGTGCACACAGCACCACCGGTCACCGATCCCATTCCGCGTGTCGTATCACCACAGGGCGTGGAGCCGATCTTGCGTGCCGCGGTGCCGACCGTTGCTCAGCAGCTTGGCGAGCTGGCCGAGCTGCACCGCCATGGCGTCGTCACCGATGCCGAGTACGAGCAGAAGCGTCGAGAACTACTTGAGCGGCTCTGAGAAGGCCAAGAGGCCGGTGCCCCCCGGCATTGGTACGCTTCGTAGGTGGACGAGCGCTTTTGGATCACGACGCTCGGGTGCCCGAAGAATGAGGTGGACTCGGAGAAGCTGATCGGTCGCTTGGCCGCCGGCGGCTATGAGCCGGCACGGGATCCTGGTGAGGCCGACCTTGTCGTCGTGAACACGTGCGCTTTCATCGAGGCCGCGCGCGAGGAGTCGATCGAGACCATCCTCGAGCTCGACGGCCTGCGAAAGCCCGGGTCTCGGCTCGTCGTCACTGGGTGCCTCGCCGAGCGCTCGGGTGAAGAGCTCGTGGCGGCGCTCGGTGAGATCGACCTCGTCGCCGGTTTCGGGGTGCCGGTCGAGATGAAGACTGACCGGCGAGTTGTGCGGGCCCATTGCGATGACTCGAGCGCTGATGGCTTGCCGCAGAGCTTCGACCTGTTGGAGCTCCCGCGGCCACAAGCGACCGCGCCATGGGCCTATGTCAAGGTGGCCGAAGGCTGCGACCGGCGGTGCGGGTTCTGCGCGATCCCGTCGTTCCGCGGAAAGCAGCGCTCGAGGCCGGCGGCTTCGATCCTTGCCGAAGTCGAGGCGCTGAAGGTGCGGGAGATCGTCCTTGTCGCGCAGGATCTTGCTTCGTACGGTCGTGATCGCACCTCCGCGGTGGGGAAGCCCGACAGAGCGGGTCCCGGCATTGTCGAGCTCATCGGCGCGGTGTCCCAGCGAGTCGATCGGGTCCGCCTGCTCTACCTTTACCCGTCCTCGCTCAGCGATCGGCTCGTCGAGGCGATCGTCGGGACTGGCGTTCCCTACTTCGATCTCTCCCTGCAGCACGCTTCGGGGTCTCTGTTACGCAAGATGCGGCGTTGGGGGGACGCGACCCGGTTCCTCGAACGGATCGGACGGATCCGGCGCCTCGAGCCAGGCGCGGTGTTCCGCTCGTCATTCATACTCGGTTATCCGGGCGAGACCGAAGGTGACCACGACGAGCTGCTCAGGTTCATCGAAGAGGCGAACCTCGACTGGGCGGGCTTCTTCACGTTCTCCCGCGAAGCCGGAACGCTGGCCGCCGGTCTCGCCGAGCAGGTCCCGAGCTCGCTCGCACTCGAGCGACTCCAGGAGTGCTCGGAGCTCCAGGAGGCGATCACGGCCCGTCGGCGCCAGCAGCTGGTTGGGACGACGAGCGAAGTACTGGTCGACCGGCCCGGCCGTGCCCGGTCCTATCGGGAAGCACCGGAGATCGACGGCATCGTGCGGGTGCCACGTTCTGTCCCGGAAGGCTGGCTGGGCCCGGTCCGCTGCACCGGCGCGGTCGGGCCCGATCTTGAGGCGGTCCCCGTGCTCGAGCTCATGGCGGCGGCCCCATGAGTGACCGGGACAAGGTCTTCGGGCCGTCAGCTCTGATGACGCCTGCGAACGCGCTCACGCTCGCGAGGTTGCTTGCGTCGCCGCTCATGGTGGCGCTTGTGGTCGCCACCGGGCCGTCCAGCTGGCTGCTGGTGGGTCTCTGGTTCATTTGCTCGTCTTCCGACGGCCTCGACGGCTTCGTCGCAAGGCGCCACGGCACGACACGCTCCGGAGCGTTCCTCGACCCGCTCGCCGACAAGTGCATCGTCCTCGGCGTGCTTGCGGCGCTTGCGGCGATTGGAGAGGTGAGCTGGCTGCCTGTGATCCTGATCGCGGCACGTGAGGTCTCCATGAGCGTTTTCCGGGGCTACGCGGCACGACGCGGAGTGTCGGTGCCGGCCAGGACGACGGCGAAGGCGAAGACCTTGCTGCAAGACGTCGTGATAGGGCTCGCGTTCCTGCCACCGGTAGGTCTACACCACGCGAGGGCCGTGGGCTGGGTGCTGTGGTTCGTTGTCGCGGTCACGTTGTGGACCGGTCTCGAGTACCTGCGCGACTCGCGCAAACTCCTCGCCAGTGCCGACGCGCCGACGCCCGGCAACGTCGATCGTCACGTCGCCTGAGCACGGGCGTTGGTCCGGGGGACGTCGTATGCGAGCCGAGGTCGTGGCAGTCGGGACGGAGCTTCTCCTTGGCCAGATCGTCGATACGAACTCTGCCTGGATCGGAGAGCGGCTAGCCCTGTCGGGAGTCGACTGCCATTTCCAGACGAGGGTGGGTGACAACGTCGCGCGGATTGTCTCTGTGCTGCGCACCGCACTCGAGCGAAACGAAGCAGTGATCGTGTGTGGCGGTCTCGGGCCCACCCAGGACGATCTCACCCGGGAGGCGATCGCGCTCGTGATGAACGCGCCATTGCGCCGGGACGCGGCCGTCATGCAGACCATCAGGGACCGGTTCGTGCCTCGTGGCTCGAGCCGGACGATGCCGGCCAACAACGAGCAACAAGCTGACGTGCCCGAAGGCGCGACTGTGATCCGTCAGACCATCGGAACCGCGCCGGGCCTCATCTGCCCTGTCGGGGACAAGGTTATGTACGCGCTGCCCGGAGTGCCTTACGAGCTGCACGACATGATGGACCGAGCTGTGCTGCCCGATCTTCGGAGGCGATCCGGGCAGGCGGCCGTGATCCGCAGCCGGACGCTCAAGACTTGGGGCTACAGCGAGTCCGGTCTGGCCGAGCTTGTCGCAGGCCGCGTCGAGGCTCTCGAGGCAGGAGGACTGGGCGTGCCGACTATTGCCTTCCTGGCCAGCGGCATCGAAGGGATCAAGGTTCGCCTCACCGTGAAGGCTGCTGACGACGACACCGCTGACAGGGCGCTCGATGCCGAGGAAGCCGAGATACGCGCGCTCGTCGGTGAAGCGGTCTTCGGTGTCGACGAGGAGACGATGGAGGGCGCGGTGGGCCGGCTCTTGCTCGCGCGCGGCTGGCACCTCGGGATGGCCGAATCAGTGACGGGCGGTCTTGTCGCGGCTCGGGTCGTCGGCGTACCGGGTGCGAGCGAGTGGTTCCGGGGAGCCGTCGTGGCCTACGACGCCGGCGTCAAGCAGTCGGTGCTCGGAGTGGGGGAGGGGCCGGTCGTTTCGCGTGACGCGGCGGCGGCCATGGCTGAAGGTGCGCGGCGTGTTCTCGGTGCCGAGGTTGGCCTCGCGACGACCGGTGTCGCCGGCCCCTCCGAACAGGAGGGCCGACGGGTCGGCACCGTTGTCGTGGGCCTCGCTGTCCCGGGGTCGGCGGCCGATGCCGTCGAGCTTCGCCTGCCTGGCGATCGGGAGCGTGTCCGACAGCTTGCGACCATCTCGGCCCTGAACGTCCTGCGGCGCCGGCTTTGCGCAACCGGTGAGGAAGCCTAGGAGGCGAACGTCAGGTTCTGCGGGGCCTTTGCGTACCAGCGTCGCCCGGGGACCAAGCCGCGCCAAGGTCCACCAACGAACATATGTTTGGAACTACAGTGATGTCATGACCTCGCAGCAGGGACCCGTGACGGGAGTGACATACCCATTTCGTAGGTTGCGGCCTGCCGGCGTGATACCGGTGAGGCGGGATGACGCAACACCACAGCAGAGAGGTCCCGTCTCGGAATTGGACCGTCGACAGGCAGCACGAGAGGAGAGGGACCCGACCATGGAGCGTGACAAGGCACTCGAGGCGGCACTCAGCCAGATCGAGAAGCAGTTCGGAAAGGGCTCAGTCATGCGCATGGGTGAGCACACCGGCATGGGGATCGAAGTGATCTCGACTGGGGCGATGGCCCTTGACCTCGCACTCGGAATCGGTGGGCTCCCCAAAGGGCGGATAATTGAACTGTTCGGGCCCGAGTCCTCCGGCAAGTCGACCCTCGCGTTGCACGTGGTCGCGGAAGCCCAGCGTAATGGGGGAATCTGTGCCTATATCGATGCGGAGCACGCGCTTGACCCCGTCTACGCCAAAGCCATCGGTGTCGACATCGACGAGCTGCTGATCTCCCAGCCCGACACAGGCGAACAAGCACTCGAGATCGCCGACATGCTGATCCGCTCCGGAGCGATGGACGTGATCGTCATCGATTCGGTGGCGGCGCTCACACCACGTGCCGAGCTCGAAGGTGACATGGGTGACACCCATGTCGGCCTGCAGGCACGCCTGATGTCCCAGGCGCTGCGCAAGCTCACGGGCACGCTCAGCAAGTCATCGACGATCGCCCTGTTCATCAACCAGCTGAGAGAGAAGATCGGCGTGGTTTACGGATCGCCGGAAGTCACGCCCGGAGGGCGCGCGCTCAAGTTCTACGCCTCGGTCCGGCTCGATATTCGCAGGTTGGAGTCCATCAAGGACGGGACCGAGGTCATCGGCAACCGCACGCGGGTCAAGGTCGTGAAGAACAAGTGTGCTCCCCCCTTCCGCATGGCCGAGTTCGACATCGTCTACGGCAGGGGTATCAGCCGAGAGGGCTCCGTGCTCGACGTGGCCGTCGATCTGGGGATCGCGAAGAAGTCCGGCGCGTGGTACACCTACGAGGGCGAGCAGCTGGGCCAGGGCCGTGAGAATGCCAAGCAATTCCTACGGGAGAGCCCAGAGCTCATGATCGAGCTCCATCAGCGGATCCGTAGCCTGGTAGCCGAGAAAGCGGCTCTTGCGGTTGAGACGCCGATCGGAGTTGGAGGCTTGGCCGACGACGACGAGCCCATCTCGCTCGACTGAGCGTCGCGAGCCCGTTTTCGCGCACCGGGGCGTGTGCTCACGGCCGCGGTGGTTGTTAGCTGGGCGCGTCGCCTCTGGGCTGGGAGCTAGAGATTGTCGGGCGGCTTGGTCCCGCTGTTGGCGTCCGCGAGGCCGAGTCGCTCGGCGGCGTCCCAGAGTTCGTCGCGAGCCTGCGGAGCGGCAGCCTTTTCGATGAGCAGGCGGGCCTGGTCGTGCTGGCTGCGCCCGAAGACGTGGGCGCAACCTTGATCGGTGACCACGACCGAATGCTGGAACGAAGTCGCGGGCATGTCCAAGAGCGGGACCACGGTAGAGGTCTTCGACTTTTCGTGCCACGATGGCAGACCGATCACGGCCTGCCCGCCGGCGGAGTGCAGCGCCCCGACGATGAAGTCGGTCTGACCACCGAAGCCGGAAAAGATGCGGCCACCGACGTAGCTCGCGTTCGCCTGGGCAAATAGGTCGATCTGCACGGCCGCGTTGATGGAGATCATCATCGGGTTGACCGCGATCATCGCCGGGTCGTTGGTGGTCTCGGTCCGGAACATCCGCAGCCTGGGATTGCCGTCGGCCCACTTGTAGAGCTCCTCGGATCCGCCGATGAACGACGTGACGATCTGACGGTCTGGGTCAAGAGCTCCCGACCGCTCCAGAGTGAGAACGCCGTCGCTGATCATCTCCGACCAGATCCGCAGCCCGCGGCGCCGCACGAGCCGTTCCAAGGTTGCATCGGGTATCGCGCCTATCCCGAGTTGCAGCGTGGCGCCGTCTGGCACGAGATTGGCTATGTAGTCACCGATCTGATCCTTTCGGCCATCAGAGGAGTGCGCCTCGGTGATGTCGAGAGCTTCATCCACCTCGATGGCGACGTCGATGATGTCCGTCGCGATCTCCCCTTCGCCGAAGGTGTACGGCATCTGAGGATTGACCTGGGCGACAACGAGCGCACCGCGTGCGCGTGCCGCCTCCAAAGCCGCCGGCAGGACGTTGACCTCGATGCCGAGCGACACTTTGCCGTCTCTCGATGTCGAGGTTTGGAGCAGGAGGACATCGGGCGGGTGGGAGATCGCAAACAGCCGCGGAACCAGGGAGAGTCGCATTGGTATGTAGTCGAGCGCGGAGGAATGGCGCATTCCGGCCCCGACAAAGGGCGTCTCGTAACGCACGCCCGGCCGGGACGAGATGGGATGATGGGAACCCACCATGAACACCCGGTAGTTTTCGAGGTTCGCGTCGAGGATCTCGAGTGCCCTCCTGGGCGAGCCCCAGTTGCCGGTGACGACAACCCGCGGCGCCGTCTCGGACAGGGAACCGAGCCTGTTCCCGAGCTCTTGCTCTGAAATTATCCGCATGCAGCCGACCCTAGCAGTGGGGGGCCGTGGACGTTTAGTTGGGGATTGAGGTGTGCTTGAACTCGTTCAACTCGACGTGATTGCCGAGAAGGTCGAGAACCCGCTCGATGGTCTGGGTCGCCAACGTGGCGTCGTTGCCCGGCCTTGTCATGATCCGCACGAAGGCTGCCTGGCCGTTCGTCACGAATGTCGGCACTCCGAAGACAGCATTGTCGACGACCGCCCTCTCGTGAGACTTGCGGTACTCGTCGAGCGGCCACCCGCTCATGATCTCGTCGAAGACCTGATCGGGATCGACACCCTCCTGCGCCAGCACCGAGGCCAGCGCATCCCTGTCGCGCAGGTCGCGACCGTGGTCATGGCGGAGCGCGAACAGTGCCAGGTGGGTGCGCAGGAACTTCTCGGGGAAACGGTCGCGCACGACGATCCCGACCTGTCCGGCGAGCAGGCCCGCTTGTCGTTGCGGGTCTTCCCAGACCGGCGTACTGCCCTCCTCGGCGTGCACCTGGTCGAGTGAGAACGGCACGAAGCTGGCCTCGAACGGGGCGCCGGCCTCGAGGGCGACCACAAGGTGCTCGTGTGCGTTGCGGGCAAAGGGGCAGCGATAGTCCCAGTTGATGGAGAAGGGGGTTGGGGTCATGAGAGCGAGAACCCCGCGAGGCACCCGCGGATTCCCCGTCAGCCAATGCTCCCCGGGCACGATGACGACACCACTACCATGCCTGCGGTGCCACAGGTTCACCTGGTGCGTCCAGCCGATGTGCCCGCGGCTGCCGCGTCCCTCGTCCGGGCCTTCCACGACGATCCGATGCTGGCCTACGTGTTCCCCGATCCGCGAACACGAGACCAAGCCTTGCGCCGTTTCTTCAGGTTTCAGCTCCGCAATACGTACATGAAGAGAGGATCGGCCTACACGACCGAAGACTGCCGATCGATCGCGATGTGGATGCCTCCTCAGTCCGGTCCACCCCCGATGCGCGAGGTGATCGCGGAGCTTCCGCTGCTCTGGATCTTGGGGAGGCGGACGGGACCGGCACTCCGGCTCGTCCGGCTCGTCGAGTCCCACCACCCGAAGGCTCCCCACTATTACCTGGGCGGGCTCGGCACGGACCCAGGGTGGCAAGGAAGAGGTCTTGGCTCTGCTGTGCTGGCTCCGGTGCTGGAGATCTGCGACCGCGATGGGCTCGCTGCCTATCTGGAGTCCTCGAAGCAGGGCAACGTCAGCTTTTACCGACACCACGGCTTCGAAGTCACCGGCGAGGTGAGTGTGCCTGGCAGCTCGGTCCGGTTGTGGCTGATGTGGCGAGAGCCTCTCAGGCCGCGCCTATAGCACGACGACGCCTGGTTCGGGGGCACCGGCACTGCGAGGGTGCTGGGAATCGGGAGGGACCGGGGAAAGCCCCTCGGGGATCCTGGAGGGATCGAAGACGATCTCGGTCAGCAGGTCGAGCACGGCCCGCGCCGGCGCCGAGGGCAGTCCCGTCGCCCGCTGGACGACCCCGATGAGCCGGCGGGGAATCTCGGTGAGTTTGACGAGCGCGAAGCTGCCACGCAGGTAGCTCGGCACGGCGGTCGCCGGCAGGATGGAGGGGCCCCAACCCTCGAAGGTCAGCGAGGCGATGAGGCGAGTTCCGTCGATCTCGGCGCGCGCGAGCAACGTCGTGTCGGTCAAGTTGAGGACGGCATCGAGGTCGGCCCGAAACGCGGTGCCGGCAACGGGCAGCAACAAGGGCATCCCCTTCAGCGCGCGGATGCTGACCTCGCGCGAGCCTGCCAGAGGGTGGTCGGCGGGCACGACCAGGACAAGATCCTCTTCGAAAAGTGGGGTCAGCGCGAGATCGGTTCCCTTCGCCGGAAGGTTGAGCACGGCGAGGTCGACCTCGCCCGTTGCGAGTTGGGCATCAAGCCTCGTGGTTGTCAATTCAACGAAGACCAGATGGAGGTGGGGGTATCGCTGGGGGGCAGTGCGCAGCAACTGAGGCACGAGCCACCGGGCGGTCGTCCCGATGATCCCGATCCGGACGGTTCCGGCAACTTCGCGGGTAAGCGCGAGCACATCGGAGAGCATCGCGTCAAGCTCCACCTGAACCCGCCGCGAGCGGGCGACGACGAGCGCGCCGGCCTCGGTCAACCGTCCGGTGGGGCGATCGACCAGCTCGCAGCCGAGCTCACGTTCGAGCTTCTTAACGTGGGCAGAGATGTTCGACTGGACTGTTTGGAGCGCGCCGGCGGCCGCGGAGAACGAACCATGATCGGCTATGCCGACGATCGCACTCAGTTGGCGCAGCTCCATCACTATCGACGATATCAGCTATCGGTAAGAACTGTTTGACCGATGCTGTGAAATCGTGCACTATGTACATAGACCTCAGTAGCGGAATCCCCCCTCCAGCAACTGAAGAGTCTTGAGAAGGGGCCGGTATCCCCCCCACCGGCCCTTTCTCCGCGTCTGCGGGCGGGTTTTGCTCCGTGCTGAGGTCGCTGGGAGGGTTCCTCCATGGGGTTGTAGGCGATGAGGAACCAGCGGTCCGACGCTTCGCACAGATCAGTGTTGTCCGATTGTACGAACAACTGTAGGCTCTAGTTTCGTGACCCTCATCGAGCTGTCCCTTGTGCTCTTCGGGGTCTCGATCTTGGCGGGCGCGCTGGGCGCGTTGCTCGGCCTCGGCGGTGGCTTCGTGATCGTGCCGGTCCTCACGCTGGCCTTTCACCTCGATATCCGGCTTGCGATCGGAACCTCGATCGTCGCGGTGGCGGCCACGTCTTCGGCAGGTGCCGCGAGGAACGTAAGCGAGAGCATCACCAACCTGCGGGTCGCTACGTTTCTCGCACTGGCGACGACGCTTGGGGCCGTGACGGGAGCACTGCTGGCCGGCGTTTTCGATGCGCGCTTCCTGTTTGCCCTGTTCGGCATAGTTCTCGCAGTCTCGGGAGTGCGGATGATCCGCAAGCGCAGGATCCCGGTGCCCAAGGGCCGCGACCCTGCGTTGGAGAGCGTCGGCGCGTCCGCCTGCGTCGTGGAGGGAGCGGTTCACGGGGGCAGGCTGGCTGACCGACTGGCGCTCCATTCGGCCTACTACGACGAGGCCGAAGGGTTGGATGTGCCCTATGTCGTGGCCAACACGGGGCTCGGTCTCGCGCTGATGTACCTTGCCGGGATGCTCAGCGGCTTGCTGGGGATCGGTTCGGGCGTGCTGAAAGTGCCGGCGATGGACTTGGCGATGCACATCCCCATGAAGGTCTCGACCGCGACTAGCAACCTGTTGATCGGGCTGACTGCGGCAGCGAGCGCAGTGGTCTATTTCGCCCGGGGCGACATCGACCCGCTCATCGCGGGCCCGGTCGCGATCGGCATCCTCTTGGGTGCGACGCAGGGGTCCAAGTGGCTCGCGGGCATGCGCTCGGATCGTCTTCGGGTGGTGTTTGTCAGCGTGCTCGGCGTTGTCGCCGTCCAGATGATCTGGAAGGGGATCGGTTGACGGCTGTGCCGGCTCGGGGCCATGGCGCCCTCACCCCGCCTTCGCCGCGTGGAGTGCGCGCGGCCGTGGGGAAGGTGTTGCGCGTCGGCGTGCTCGTGAGCGCGGCGATCCTGCTGACGGGATATGTCGTCGGCCTCATCGGCGACCCGGCGTCCTTCGGCTCGCACGCTGTCGAACAGGCTCACCTCGCAGGAAGGGCGGGCTTCCCGCATTCGTTCACGGCAGTGTGGCACGGGATCCTGCGCGGCAGTGGTGAGGCGATAATTGTGGCCGGGGTTCTGCTGCTGATCCTCACTCCCGTCGCGGGGCTCCTCACTAGTGCGGTCGCGTTCACACGCCGTCGCGACTGGCTCTTCACTGCGATCTCGGCAACTGTGCTCTCGGTCATCCTGGGGTCGTTCCTGGTCGGGTGGTTGTCAGCGTGACGACGACCGGGCAGCCAAGTCCGGACCGCTGCGGGGGCCGGACGCGGTGAGGCCCCTGGATGCGAGCGATCCGATGCCGCTTTGGGCGCAGCTTGCCGCTGAGCTCCGGCGAAGCCTGGGTGTCGGCGAGTTCGACGACCGGTTCCCCACAGAGGCCGAGCTCGTGACGACCTTCGGCGTGAGCCGGGCGACGGTCAGAGAGGCCATTCGCCACCTACGCGACGAGGGGTTGCTCGACGCCCGGCGTGGCAGCGGGACCTTCGTCGTGCGCCGCCAGCTCGACGCCCCGATACTTGGGACCGCAGGGCTCGCGCAGGCGATCACAGCCGCTGGGCTCGCTGAGGCGAGCAGGGTGCTACGCATCGCGGAAGGGCCGGCGGGTGAGACGGCCGGTCGGGCGCTCGGGACCGACAGTCACGAGGTGGTCCAGTGGATCGAGCGCCTCCGGTACGCGGACGATGTGCCGCTCGCGCTGGATCGGTCGGCACTGGCGATCGATGCCACGCAACGACGGGCGTTGGTGAGTGGTGATCTCACTCAGGGCTCCCTCTATGGCCTGCTCGAGACGCTCTGTGCCGTGCGGATCACCGGCGGGAGCGAGAGGCTCCGGGCAGTCACCTGTAACCAGGTCGAGCGCAAGCTGCTGCGACCAGGCCGTGGCGAAGGTGTCTTCGAGGTCGAGCGCGTCGCCTACGCCGGCGATCGGCCGGTCGAGTGGCGCCGGAGCCTGGTTCGTGGGAGGGGCTACGTGATCGGCGCGACCTGGGGCTCAATGGCAGCGAGGTCGCGTCTCTGACTCAGCGTGCTTGAGGCGGCGGCCCCTGCTCAGATGCCCGGCCAATTCGTGGAGGGATCGCCCGCGGCCCATCCCGAGGGCACCGTGGTCTCGGTCGTGAACACGCTGGCGGTGCAGTCCACAGTCGTCGTCGGCCCGAACCAGAAGTCGTAGCGGCCGGAAGTCGTCTCTCCGAGCACGGCGAAGGGAGCGCCCGGCGCGAGGACGAAGGTCCCCAGGCAGTGCCGGTCGGCCGGATTGAAAGCGGTGTAGACGGACACGGCGGTGGTACTCGCAACACTCACCACGCTCGGTGAAGTCGGCGGCCCGGTCGTCGTCAGGCCGCCGCTGGAGCCGGAAATGCCGGCTTGGGCGATCCCGCCCTCTACCGCGGACTGGAGGTTCGTCTCGAGTACCACGTCTGTGTCGGGCAGCGCCGAGAGGGGAGCGAGCGCCGCGTTGCCGAGCGACGTGCTGACCCCGCAACTGGACAGGGCGCCCGCGAATGCCACAAGCGCGAGGACCGTGAGCCTCGAACGCACGGCGGCGGGCACTCGGCGCACGCCGCGCCTGTGAGGGGACAGCTCAGGTTCAGTCATCGCGGCTCCATGGTTTGCGTTTGTGGTGTTCGCGGGCTGTGCGCTGGTCCTTACGCGCTGAGTCCGGCAGGGACCACTCGCGCCGCCATGCGGCGGCCTCGGGACCTCGGAACGGCGGCGTCGTGCCGGCCGCGGCACGACGGCGGGCGGACCACCAGTCCGACTCGGCCTCGTCGGCGAGGGCAGCGACGGCCCGCTCTATCCGGGCGGCGAACTTGCGCGCGTCCTCGTGCTCGAAGGCGATGAGAGCGTCGCCGAGGCGGATCTCCGTCGAGCCCGGACGAAAGCGGGAGCTGCTCTTTGCGAGCACGGCGCGCGTTCCCCGAATATGCACGGGGATCACCGGGACACCGCAGCGTTTGGCTAGATAAGACGCGCCGCCCTTGAACTCACGTCCCCACCCGTCTTCAGTACGGCCGCCTTCGGGGAAGATGATGAGGTTCCACCCGTCGTTGATGAGGCTCGAGGCCAGATCCGCCGAACGGCGATTGAGCTTGGAGCGCTCCATCGGGATGGCTCCGAGGCCGAAGGACCAGAAGGCGGCCTTCCAACGGCGGTCGAAGAAGTAGTCGGCCGCCGCGGCGACGACGGTGTGGTGGCGTAACCGCACCGGCAGGCTCGAAAGCAACAGGCCGGTGTCGAGGTGGCTCGCGTGGTTTGCAGCGAGGATCATCGGACCCTGAACAGGATCGAGATGTTCGAGGCCGATCACTCGGGGTGAGAGCACCACGCGCGCGACCGGCCGCGCGATGTCGTCCAGGACGACGGCGCGCGCGAGGCGCACAGGGTAACGCCGGGTCCACGCAGTGTCGTAGTCGATGCCGAGTTTGCGCTTGGGTATGGGCGTGACGAGGCCGACGGGCCTCATCGGCTTCTCGGTTACGAAGCGCAGTCCGTCCCGGTCGAGCCCCGCGACCCCACGGACGCGCCGCGTCATTTCACGTCCGCGAAGAGCAAGCTCGGCACGTGTAGGTGAGTGATCGTGGGATCCCTGCCGACGACGTCCTCGGCGAGCTCCAGGGCATCAGCGAAACTGGACGCGGGGGAGAAGCCCAAGCGGCGCACGGCCGCCCGATCGCCCCCGACCACGATCACGCGACCGAGATGCGAAAGGGCGTGGGCGCACCAGTACCACATGTAGAGCGGGTGGACACCGTGGTAGGCGTAGCTGGTCCGGTAGAGGTGGATGTACCAAGGATCGGTGGCAAAGGACTCTTCGTACTTCGCCTCGATCTCGAACATGTCGGTGGTCTCGGCGAGCACCTGTTCGAAGAAGTCGATGTAGCTAGGGTGATGTACTGGGTTGAACTCCCACTGTGTCGGGTGCGAGATGATCACTACACCGCCCTCGCGCACAAGGGGCTTGCCGCGATAGAGGTTGAAGAAGTAGCCGAGCCCCAAGCACGCGACGAGAATCGGGTTCATCGTCGAGTTGACGTTGTACGGACCGATGTAGGGCAAGCCCATCGTGAGCACGTCGGTCTGCCCCGAGACTTCGACCAACTGCTGTCGGTAGATGTTGGCGAGCGTGACCTCGTGAACGGCCTCCACGGCGCCGGCCTGGACCGAGGTCATCTCATGGGGTGCACGAACGGCGTGGAAGATCTTGCGGCTGATTCCCGCCGGCGTCCGCTCGAGTGCGCTGGAAGCCGCGAGGAAGCTTGCCCGGTCACGCAGCGACCACTCCCATTCACGCTTTTGCAGGAAACCGAGCTGTTCGGGGAACGTATTGGTGTTGAGCGTCGTCTCGATCTGGAAGATCTTCACGCCGGACTCGGCTATCACCCGGCCCATGCGCCAGTTCGAGTGGTGCAACTCGGAGCGGTGGATGTCCATGAACGAGCGGCTGTTGAGCATCGAGCGCACGTTGTGGTGGTGCTTGAGGCTCCGGTAGGAGGCGAGACCCGTCGCGACGGACTTGTGGCCCCCGTCCATGGGGACGAGGTTGATGTTCACGTACACGAGCAGGTCGCTCTCGGCCGCCCGGCGGCTGATCTCGACGTCCTCTCCCTGCTCGGTCATTCCGAGGTGGACGAGGTTCGACGGGTCCTCGGCATCGTGCTGCAACAGAAGCCCGTGCGGGGCAAACGCTTCGAACACGCGGTCGCCGAGGGCGTGGCGCAGCTCGGGATCGGTCATGCGACGGTGCAGGGCGAGTGCCGCGATGAGCACGACGTCGTCCACACCCGCGTCGGCGGCCAGGTCGAGTACCGCTTCGATCACGCGCTGGCGCGAGTCGGGGGGCCGCATCGGTGGCAGGGGGAGCGAGATGTCGTCGAACGCGATCGTGAGCCGCATACCGGGAAACAGCAGCGTGCGGAGAGGCTGCGAGTCACCGAGGGGGTTCTCGAGGGCGTGTCGGATGGCTTGGTCGGGATCCGCGAGGGGATCGAGGGCTTCCGGCCCATAGACGACCCTGGTCCCGACAGGGAGCCGCTCGAGCCGGAACCCCTCGCCGTGCCAAATCAACGTCGCCGGAGTCGATCGGTCGACCTCGAGGACGAAGCCAGGCCTAGGACTCACATTGCCTCCTTGGTCGGTGCCGAGTCGGGCCTGGCGCTCCGTGAGTTGGGCGCGTCCGGGCCGGGTACGGCCTTGCGCATGTCGAACACGATCTTCACCGCACCACGACGGCCCGCCGCGGCGGCGTGCGCGACGGCGTCTTCGTAACGTTCCAGGGGGTAGCGCGCCGAGACAAGACGATCGAGACGAGCCTCCCGCACGAGCTCCAAGGCGAGCTGGAAGGTCGACCGTGGCCCTCCGGGTCGGTCCTCACTCCCATAAGCGTAGGCGCCGCGCAGCTCGATCTCGCGTTGCCAGAGGGGGGCCAGGTCCACTCTCACCACGCCTGGCATGCCGACGAGCACGATCCGGCCACCGGGGCGCACGACCTCGAGGCACTGCTCCAAGGATGCCGAGGTGCCGACGCAGTCGACGATGAGGTCGACGCCTCCGGTCAGACGCTCGATGTCGCCATCGCCGGACTCCAGAGCGAGAGAACCCGACAACCGGCGCGCGGCTCGCTTGTGCTCGCTCGGTTCGACGACCTGGTCGGCGCCGAGATCGCGGGCGAGCTTTCGTTGCTGGGGATGCTTGGCGACCGCGACGAGGGCGCCCGGGAGACACAGCGCCCTCATCGCCGCGATCACGCAGAGGCCCAGGGTCCCGGCTCCGAGCACCATGACCCGCTCCCCGCCGGTTATCTGGGAGGCGAAAGCCGCGTGAACAGCACAAGCTGCGGGCTCGACCATGACGGCTGCCTCGTCGGAGAAGTCGTCGGGAACGGCGTGCAACTGGCTTTCATGGGCAACAAGGCCGGTTGACCAGCCACCACCTGTGTCGCGGCAGTAGCCAGTCTGGAGCCCGGGACGCAGATGACCGAAGGCGATCCGCTCGCATGAGCCTTTCCGACCGGCTGCGCATGCAGGGCAGCGAGGCTCTATCCCGCGAGCTTCACAACCGAGGACCGGCTCGATCACCACGCGCCGCCCGTCCAGCGCACCTCCTTCCACGTCGCCGACGACCTCGTGACCGGGGATGAAGGGGAAGCTGACGATGTGCTCGAAGTAGCGAGAGCTCCGGCCGTCCAGCGTGGCGAGATCAGAGCCACAGATCCCGGCGAGGCGGGGCCGGACCCGAACCCAGCCAGGCCCCGGCATTTCGAGCTGCTCGAGTTCGACGAGCTCGAGAGGGCCGACGCGGACGCCCTTTCCCGAGCCGACCAGGGCTGAGGCGACACGCGAGGCCGCAAAACGCGGCACATTGCGCTCGAACTGGAGTGCTTTCATCGGCTGTCGCCATTGGAGGGCGTCGTGCCCCAGCTGGCAGGCGTCGTCTGTACGCCCGGTTGGCGCGTGGCGATCGCGAGCCTGCGCCGCGGGCCACCGCCTGCTCGCTCCCAGTTCTCGATGAACCAGCCTCGGCGTCGCGCGATGGCGGCGAGCTTGGCCTCGGGGTTGACTACCACGGGGAAGCCGGCGGCCTCGAGCATGGGCAGGTCGCTTGTCGAGTCCGCGTAGGCCACGGTCTCACCGAGGCTCATACCTTGGGACCTCGCGAACTCGTCCAGCAGGATGGCTCGTGCCTCGCCGGTCGGAGGCGCCTGGGTGAGCTCGCCCGTGAATTTGCCGTCGCGTTCGGCCATGGACGCGCAGACGATCTCATCGAACAGCGGCCGGAGGGGCTCGACGACGAAGTCGAGGGCACCGGTGATCAGCAACGTGCGGTGTCCGAGGGCGCGGTGGCGGCGGACCCGGGCTACCGCGTCAGGGAAGGCTCGCAGGCCGAGCAGGTCGCTGTAGAGCTCGTAGCTGTCGAGTCGGAGCTGGTCAACGGGGGCGTCCTCGTAGCGGCGGTAGAAGGCACGAAGGAAGTCGCTCCGGTCGCGGCGGTCGAGCCTGAGCAGCCTCGGTCCCTCCGCTAACAGGCCAGCCACCAGGCGCGCGCGCTCGAAGCGATCCAGGTGGCGGGTCGCCAACCAGGCATAGCTCTCGACGACGTTCGAAGCGATGAGGGTGTTCTCGAGGTCGAACGCTGCGCAGCGGGGCTCCTCGGAGAGGATCGCCTTGCGGGTTCGCTCTTCACGGCTGCCCAGTGTCCGCTTGGCATTGGGTGAGGTGCGCACTCTGGCGTGCTCGACCACCGAGGGCAGGTGGACGTCCTCGATGTAGCGCGGCCAGGAGATCACCCCTGGGTCGAAACAGAACTCTGCCTGGTCGGCGGTGTCGAGGCTCTCGAAGAGCTGCAGCGTCCTGTCGATGCGAAAACGCGCCTCGGTCTCGCTGTAGGACCCGTAGAGCTCGACATAGCCGAGGGCGCGTTCGGCCTCGGACCGTCGCTCTTCGATACGCGCGGCACCTTCTGCTCGCTCACCTCGAATGGGAAGTGAGTTGACGATGCGCTCAGCGGCGCCCAGGGCTTGAGTGGCCCGCCGTAGCTGTCCCTGGACGCGGCCGCGGCCCGGGAAGGACCACTTCGGGACGAGGATCGGCTGGCCACGGTTGTCATAGAGCGGCCGCTCGGTGAACCAGTTCTCGACGAGGTCGACCAGTTGTCCATAGTGGAGGGGATTACGTGCCCCTGAGGCGACCTGGTAGACCGTGGGACCGGCCGGGTCGGGGCCTTTGGCTGCCACTGCGATGAGCGCAGCGACGACAAGATCGACGGGGATGACATCCACAATGCCTTCCGGGACCCCGGGGAACTGCCTGAGTAGGCCTTTCGCGTAGGAGATAATGACAGGCTCTGCCATTCGGAATCCCCGGATCCATCCGGGACGGGGTTGGGAGAGCGACGACTCGACGATCGACGGTCGGACGAAAGTCACGGGCAGTTCGCCCCGGACGTCCAGCAGGGCGTTCTCGCCGAGCGACTTGGTGAAGGCATAGGCATCCGGCCAGCCCAAGGCCCGGGCACGGCCACGGCCGAGCGCCACCATGCGGTCACGTACCCAGTCGGCGCGTAGCTGTTCGGTCTTCTCGGCCAACAGGGCCGTACCGGCCGCCCCGAGCTCCGAGCGCGCCGCGCGGTGAAACGCCGCCAGCCGTTCCGGGCTCCGGCTGGTCGCGTCTTCGTCGGAACGCGCGCGCCGCGCGGCTTGCACCTCGGCCCGCCAGTCGATCCTGGAGACGAACTTGGACGACGTGATGAGCTCTTCGGACGCGTCGCCCTTGTGCCCGCTGTTCACATATGCCGTGGAGACAGCTATGAGGTGGGGCAGTCGCTTTGCAGCACCTTGCTTGGCCGCTGTCTCACTGGCGAGCGCGCACAAAGTCTCGGCCACACGCGTAGGACCGAGCAGGTTCACCTCGACGGCACCGTCGAGGGGGGCGTCAAAGGTCACAGCCGCGGCGGCATGGATCACGATGTCACAAGACCCGAGCAGGGCGCGCCCAGCCTCGTCGAGCCCGAGCCCGTCCTTTCCCACGTCTCCGGCGATGGTGTGGAGACGGCTGGCGACGACACCGTCAAAGCGTTCGCCCTGCTCACTGCGGAGTCGGTCGAAGCAGTCGTTGCGCAGGATTTCTCGCCGTGTGCGCTCAACGGGCCCTTGGTGTTGGCCGGGCCGGACGATCACGACTACCTCGCATTCGGGCACGCTGCGAAGCAACCGCTCGACGAGCGCTGTTCCGAGGAAGCCCGTCGCCCCGGTCACGGCGATTCGCCGGGCGGCGAGCTCGTCGCGGATCACAGGTCAGTTTCTAGCACCCGGCTGTCGGACGGCGAGCACTTCAGCTGCGCAAACGGGGCCAGCAGGTGCCCGAGGCGGACTGGACCGCCTGTCGATGGGAGTGTTCGCAGCCTCCGGCCGGTCAGTTCTTAGGGGTCTCAGCGCGAGCAGGCGCCGGCTTTTTCGGTGCGGGTCGACGGGGAGCCTTTGGTGGCGTGTAACGCTTGTTGGGCTTTGGGGCCGCCCGGCTCGCGGGCACCTTCTCGCCTTTGCGAGACCGCCGTGGCCGCGGTTGCGCGGCCGGTTTGCGTGCGGCTCCTTGAGCTTGGCCCCTGGTGGACTTGAGTCCCTTCATGACAAGCCACATCCCGAGGCCGACGTACGCGATGCCAAGGAGAGACAGGGCCTTGATCTGCAGCAGCCAGAAACCGACGAGAAGTGATGCGAAACCGAAGAGGGCTCTGCGCCTCAAGAACGTCCCGATCCCGAGGAAGATGAACAGGACGATCCCCTCGAGGAGGAAGACGTGCACGGCGCTGAGCGTCTTGAGGCCGTTCGTCGACAGCTTCTGGCTGTGTCTCAGGTAGGGAATGACGACGATCAGAGTCAAGGCGAGCTCGAAGATCGTGGCCGTGATCGCGATGCGACGCTCGCGCCCGTCGAGGTAGTTCACGGCCGCTTTGATCTCCTCCGACCTCGCCGCGGCGGACAGATCACGTCGTGGGGAGCCCGCTGCGGCGAGCGGACGCGTTCGGGAGGTTCTCGATCCGAGGAAC
Source organism: uncultured Acidimicrobiaceae bacterium (assembly GCA_963807575.1). GTDB lineage: Bacteria > Actinomycetota > Acidimicrobiia > Acidimicrobiales > Bog-793 > Fen-455. Next base: position 121,257 of record CAWECD010000017.1, on the reverse strand, counting down.
CGTTGGGCACTGAAGCCTCGGCGGACCCTTTCGGCCCAGCCGTTGGTGGCACCGACGCCGGCTTCGGTCTCGTCGGGCTCGGGGTCGTCGGGCTCGGGTTCGTCCTCGTCCGCCATGGCAACCAGGGTAGCTGTCGCGCCCGGTTGGGGGCTCGGGGGCGCTGTTGCGAGCCGGGCAGAGAGGGCAAGGAAGCCGTGTCCTGTCTCTTGGCCGGCCTGGACGGGTACCATGTCGGGGCGACGCGTGCTCAGTGGCGATGGGTTGTTTACAACTCAGCACCTGAAGGGTCATCCACGCTCCTGCCAACCCCAGCGCAACCTCCAAGGGCACCACCAGGACCAGGTACTCAACTGTGTGGAACGCCGCGGGGCGGGCTATTGGATCCGCGAAGAGCTCTGCATAGTTCTGAAAGCCCACGAACGCCGGGCCCGATCAGGTCGAGCTCTGCCACCGAGTGCCGATAAGGAGCATCTGAATCCTTATCGAAAAAGGGCGTTCCCGGTGCGCGGCACCCCACGGCAGAGCTATCCGCTGTCACGTCGGCAATGTTCGTTACCTCGCACGAGCCGCAGCACCGACCAGCCCGCGACCAGTGGCAAGCTGGCTTCGAGCGCGCTGCCCTCACGATGACCCACCACTTTGGCGGTCAAGGATGTGAAGCGATCGCCTGATGCGCCGAGAACCGCCGCTGCCACGGACCATTGCTCAGGACGCTCGAGGAGCACTTGGACACGGACGGATCGGCCGCGGCCCTTCGCCGTCGGCTGCGACCACTGACCGTTCGCACTTCCGGTCAGGTCCACGACCCCGACCGCGATCAATCCGTCCTGACGAACGACACGTGCGAACACGGCCTGCCCCAAAGGTTCAGGGTGCACCGACGCTGCTGCGACGAGAACGACAGAGCCGTTCTCGTCGCCGATCTCACACCAGCTGGTGTCCTCGCCCTCTAAGAACAGATCCCGGCAGCGCAAGGCAAAGCGCCACCAACGCAGCACCGTCGCCGCCTCATCTGTGGCGAGACGCTGGTATCTCGGGTAGTAAGGGTCCTGGAGGGCTCCCTCTCGGTCACCGAACACGATGAGGCTGGCACCGAGGCACGTAGCGATCGCTTCGGTGTACATAACCGTGCGTAGCGATGCGGCTCGGTTTCCTTGCCAGACCGGCGGGTAGCAGGCGATCGCGCCCCGCCCCCCTGGCGTGCCGAGACTCGGGTTGCTCCGATCCAAGAGCGCTTCGAGGTGGCGCCAAGCGTCGTTCGGAGGCCACGTCTCTACGTAGCGAAATACCCGGCCGGTAGGAAGTTCAAAGCGCGGAGGTACACCGTTCACCTGGTTGAAGCTCAACAGCTCGGCCGGCCGCGCCGCCCGCACCGCGCGGAGAAACGACGAGTAGGCCATGCGCATGTCGACGGTGGCGCCGCGGGCGTCGAGCGGCGCTCGGGGATACCCGTAGGTGTCGAGGTGGAACCCATCGAAACCGATCTTGTCTGCTGCTTCCCCGTAGACAGCGGTCCAGTGCCGCTGCCATTCGCGGTTGGCTGGGTCTGCGATAGCGAGCAGGTCCCCGAGGTGCTCCGGATCGCCGTCGCCCCTGTAGAGCAGCAGGTCCGGGTGGCTTGAGACAAAGGTGGTATCCGAGGCGCAGACCGGGGCGTAGGCCTGGGCAACCGCCCCGGTAGCACGGATACCTGCTACCAGGGAGCGGAGCGCATGGCCAGAGACTGGTCGCCCGAGCGGATCGGTCCAGCTTGTCGGAGATCCTAAGGGCTCGGAGTAGCTCGCCATCCAGTCGTAGACCTGGACGACCGTGCAGCGAAGCGCCTTCAGCCATTTGAGGACGGGAGCGACGCTGGCCTCGTCGAAGGAGGTGGCGAAGCCGAGCACCGGCCGTTCACCCGGATGGTCGCCTACGGTAGTCAGTTCCTCCGCGAGGACCTGCCCGTCGGCTGACACGGCCTCCAGGGTGTGCGTGCCGCGCACCAGGTCTTCCAGCCGAGCGACCCGCTCGACGGGCGCTTCGGTAAAGTGGCCCGTCGCCCGACGGGCAACGACACGAACGGTGCCGGATGGCAGGTCTTCGAGGACGATCTCCTCACCGGTCCGATAGAAGGTGCGCAAATCCGAGAGGCTCATCTCATACCACCGACGGAGATTCCGGAACGGAACCAGCGCTGCGACACGAGGTACACGATCACGAGCGGCACCGTGGCGATGACCGACCCGGCCATGAACGGCCCCCAAGCTGTCGTGTGGGCCCCGATGAACAGCGCGAGACCGATCGGCAACGTCCTGTGCGAGGGGCTGTTGATCAGCGTGAGAGCGATGGGGTATTCGTCCCATGCGAAATTGAACGTGAACATCGCTACGGCGGAGACAGCGGGAAGCGAGAGCGGCATGATCAAGCGCGTCAGCACCCGCAAGGTTCCTGCACCATCGAGCCGGAAGGACTCTTCGCATTCTCGCGGCACACCTTCGAAGAAACCTCGAAGCAAGAAGATCGAGAAGGGAAGGTTGGAGGTCGAGTAGATAAGGACCAGGCCGGTCAGCGAGTCGAGCAAATGGAGCCTGTCCATCAACAGGAACTGCGGGATGATGAGCTCGAGGCTGGGCACCGCCAGGCTGGCCAAGAAGAGATAGAAGATGACCTCTTTGAAGGGGAACTTGTATCGGGCGAAGGCGAAGGCCGCCAGCGAGGAGAAGGCCACGGTGAGAGCGACCGCGGCAAGCGACACGACAAGGCTGTTGAAGAAGTAGTGGCCGAAGCTGTTCTCCGTCCACGCGGAGATGTAGTTCCCGACGACGGGATGTGTCGGGATCAGGCCGGCCTCGTTTATGGCGATGTTTCCTGTCGGCTGGAACGACAGGGAAATCATGTAGAGCAGAGGCATGACCGAAATGGCGGCGAATAACAACGCGATCACCAAGCGGGTCTTCGTTCGTCTGCGAATGCCGAACAGTCCAGGTGCGACGAGGGCCTTGGGACGGGTGGCAGCGGCAGGTCGTGCCATAGATACGCCCCTCAGTCCTCGTGCCGGCGGAGCACTTGAATCTCGACAACGCTGAAACTGAACAGGACGACGGCGAAAAGTGAAGCGATGGAGGCGGCGTAGCTGAAGTTGAAGAACTGGAAGGCCTGCTGATAGGCATATGTGAAAAGCACCTGGGTCGAGTTGTAAGGTCCGCCCGCCGTCATCAGGTACACCTGTTGGAACACACCGGCCGCCCCGATGACTAACAGCACGAGGACGAACACGATCGACGTGCGGAGCGAAGGGATGATGATGTTGCTCCAGAGGCGTCGCTCGGAGGCGCCGTCGACCCGTCCGGCCTCGACGACCTCGCGCGGGACTCCGTCCAGTGCGGCGAGGAAGATGATGAAGGACCAGCCGACACCTTTCCAGATCCCGAGCAGCCAGATCACTGCGTTACCGGTCCAGGTCTGGGCCAGCCAGTCGATCCGCACTGCATGACCGGCGAACAGGCTGAGAACACTGTTCGCAAGCCCGTCCCCGGCCGAGAAGGTGTAGGCGAAGATGTAGCTGACGATCACCCACGAGGTTATGACCGGGATGAAGATGAGCGTCCGCCAGAGCGTCGCACCAGGCAGCCGGTCCGTGAGCATCGCGGCGGCAAACAGCCCTAAAGCCATCTGGGCCGGGACCGTGATCACGACGTAGAGGAGGGAGTTAAGGGCCGCTGTCCGAATCACCGGGTCGTGGAAGATGAAGCTGTAGTTCGACCAGCCAACGAAGGGGCTCGAGGCACCGGGGAAGATGTGCCAGTTGAAGAAGCTGATGTCGAATTGGCGAAAGATCGGGTAGACGGTGAACGCCGCGTACATTAAGAGCGCGGGAATAAGCAGGAGATAGGGCGTAAGGACCCTCGTTGCGCGACCGGTCCTGCGCCCGAAACGCGAGGCGGCTCCCGACGACGATGTCGCCGGGAGCGCCCCGAGGCTTGGTGCTGAGCTCAAAGGCCACTCAGCAAAGCGACATTCGCCGCTTCTGCTGCCGAGGTAAGCCCCTTGGCAACCGTGACCTTCCCGGCCAGGATCTCTTGCAACTCGTTCGAGAAGATGGTGTCCATCTGCGAGTAGAACGGGCTCACGGCGCGCACCTTCGCGGTTTGCAACTGCTTGGCGAAGATCGCGTAGTACGGGGTCGCCTTCACCTCTGCTGCGCCGTCGGTGGCGAATGCCGACATCTGACCGGTCTTGGCCATTGCCAGCTGGGCGAACGGCGAGTCGAGGAACTCGGCGAACTTCTCTGCGTCCGTAAGGTGGTGGCCATCGACTGGGATTATTGCATCCTCGCCGCCGACCGTTGAGGCCGACCCACCGGGGCCCGAGGGGAACAGCGAGATGCCATAGTCCTTGAACGCCGGCTTCAACTCCCTGTAAGTGGTAACGGCCCAAGGACCGTCGATATACATGGCGTATTGGTCCTTCGGGAAGCCTGCTTCACCGGAGACGGCGCCAGCGCCACCTTTGAAGTCACTGCCGATGACTCCTGCCTTGTCGAGACTCACTAGCTTCTGGACCGCCGCCTGGGTATTGGCGTCATCCATGTAACCCGTGGCCCTCGTGTAGTTGGCATTCGTGAAGGCGCCTCCATCGCTCCAGATGTAGGGCGCGACGTTCCAAATGTCGGTGCCGTCGACACCGAGGCCGAAATGCCCCTTCGATGCGACGGTGAGCTTCTGAGCGTCAGCAAACATCTGCGTCATGGTCGTCGGTGGGTTCTTAATGCCGGCGGCGGCGAAGTCAGCCCAATTGTAGAACAGGGCCTGAGTATTCGTGTCGAGCGGCAGGGCGTAATAACTGCCCCTGAACTCGGTCGTGGCCATCGGGCCGGGCAGTGCGCCCTTGACGGTCGCGGCGTACCAGGGCAGCTTGTTGAGCTGCAGCAACAGACCATCGGATGAGAGCTCCGGCACCCAGGCGATGTCCGAGCGCATCACGTCTGGCGGTCTGCCGGCGGCCGCGGCGGCCACGAACTTCTGGAGTAGCACGCCGTAGGGATAGACGTCCGAGGTCACCTTGATTCCCGGGTTCAGCTGCTCGAAGCGGGGGATGACGACATCTGCCATCGTGCTCGCTTCGGTGTCTGTTTCGTTGTACGCGCTCCAGAACTGGAGCGTGACCGTTGCGCTCGTAGCGGCGTGTGTCGTGCTCGCACTTGCCGGGTGATTCGTGCTGGCACTCACCGGATTGGCGATGGACAACATTGCTGCTCCGAGGCCGAGCGCTACACACGCCGTGGCGACACGTGTAGCCCCCCACCTCCGCATTTTGACCTTATGGGTCACTTGTAGCATCCTCTGCTCCTTTCGTTGTGATTCAGTCAGAGGCCTTTGGGCTCGTCGATGTTGTTCACGCCATCGACAGCTGCGCGTGCGACTACGTCGTTGAAGATGACGAACATGGCGTGCGACCAGAGGAGCTCCTTCGCCGGAGGACCCCACCGATCGAACCATTCCTCGTACTTCACAGGGTCGCGGCGCTCGCCGCCGAACTGCTCGGCAAGGCGTCCCTCGCCGTCGAAGCGCGCTGCGATCCACTCGAGGTGGCGGCGCGCCGTGGTGAGGTCGCCGACTGAGGCGTAGTACCAGCCGAGGGAGGCGTTCAGAACCGGCCAGGCGCCGCCTCCGTAGTAGGTGTCGCTCGGATAGCGCCGTATCCCACCCTCGAACTCGAGGTGCTCCGCGATCTCGGCCGCGGTCTGGACGAACGCGGGATGAGACGGATCGACCAACCCGAAGGGCTTAGACAGCCAGAGCAAGGAGGCGTCGACCTCTCGGCTGGCACTCGACTTCTCGAAGCGGCCCTCGCGAAGGACGCGTGTGAGCGCAACGGCCTGTACCTCTTCGGCGCGCGCAACGAGATCGCTATCGCCGAGCATCTTGGCCGCGGCAAGAAGGCCCCCGTAGACACAGGCCAACGTTGAAGTGTGGATCGAGGCACCGTCCTCCTCCCAGACGTCAAAGCACGGAGTGAGGGCCAGAGCAGCGAGGTAGCGAGCTGTGTGTTCGACCGCCGGCACCAGCCGGTCAGCGAAAAGACCCGAGCCCTCTGTGGCGAGGTGTTCTTGGAGCGACCACAGCCAGATGCCGTAGCCGTCGATCTGAAAGTTGGGCCAGTCGTCGGAGACTGGGAGGCCTGCGAGGCTGAAACGCGCTGGCGACATGTCAGCGGGCTCGAGCGCCAGACCAGCTTGGTGATGTTGCACGGCGGAATCCATCGCCGGCGCGATCTTTTCGATCGCCTTGGCGACCCAGTTGTGGTACAGGGCGGATGCCTGTAGCTCGCCGACTCGATCGAGAGCGTGAGCGACGAAGGAGGCATCGCGGAGCCAGCAGTACTGGTACTGACCAAAGTCGGGAGAAGCGATGAAGGCACCATTGGACTGCTGGTTTGCCAACATCGCCTGCACGCTCGCCTCGACGAGCTCACCGTGGTCGCCGTTCAGCGGGCCCGCTGTGTCAAAGGCGGACTCTGGTTTGTGCGCGGCCTGGTGCTGGTCGGTGTTCATGCTTCCAACCAGCGCCAGATGGCGCGGTGTTCCTCGCCTGGACCGGGGAGATTGAAAAGCTCGCGCAAGGCGAGTGTCGCCGCGCCGGCAGCCCAGGCGTCATTGCCCCAGCTCTGGGATTTGATCTCGAGGTCGCGGCCGAGATCGGCGAAGGCGAGGTCTCGGATCGCCGCGATCGCCGGCGCAAGGAAGGGTTCTCCGAGTTCGGTGCCCTCGCCGCAGATGATGAGCAACTCGGGGGCTAGAACCGACACGACGTTTGCGACTGCCAGTCCTAACTCGCGCCCGGCGATCGCCAATACTTCGACCGTGACCGGGTCGTGGGAAGCAGCTCGGTCTACGAGCTCCTCGCGTGAGACGTCGTGGCCGAGGCGCTCACCGACGCGTCGCAGGAGCGCTCGCTCGCCGACGAATGCCTCCAGGCAGCCGAACTTCCCGCACTCGCACTCCGGCCCGTTCGGGTCGAACACGACGTGGCCAAGCTCGCCAACGCCACCTGCCGTGCCCCGATAGAGCGAACGGTCGATGACGATGCCGATCCCGATGCCGCGCCCGATGCTGAGCGTGACGAAGTTCCGGGCCTCGATACCGCCGCCGGCCCACTTCTCGGCCACTGCGAGGGTGTTGACGTCATTGTCGACCCATACCGGCACTCGCAACTTCTGCCGCAACGGCGCGGCTATCTCAACATCGCGCCATCCGAGAAGGTGTGAGAACCTGCACACCCCGGTCTGCGAGTCGATGATTCCCGACACGCCGACGCCGATGGCGAGCACTTTGGAGCGGGGGATTGACGCGTCGCTCAACGCCTTGCGCGTGGCCTGGGCGATCTCCTTGATCGCCGCGGTGGGTTGCCCGACCAGTGCGACAGAGGTCTCGGCGGTCTTGACAACCTGGCCGTCAAGGTCGCATACCACCGTCGTGAGACCGTCCCCCCGCAACTTGACGCCGACGACGTAACCGGCCTTAGGTTCGAGCTTCAGCAGGATTGGTGGACGCCCCCCGCTCGAAGGTGCCACGGCAACCTCGGAGAAGATGCCCCGGTTCAGCAGGACGCGAACGATTGCCGAGACAGTCGGTGCACTGAGCTGACTCTCGCGTGCCAGATCGGCGCGAGACACTAGTCCGAGGCGTCTGGCGAGCTCGATCAGCAGACTGACGTTCAGGTCGCGTATGAGCGATCGAGAGCCAGGCTGACCAGGCAACGTCTTGACGCGCTTCCGCTCGAGGTCGTAGTCGAGCATGTCCGGTAGGCCTGACCGCTCGCTTGCCCGCCCTACGCCGTCGACTGTCCGTTTCAACCTTGCCCCCGTTCGGGTAGCCAAGTATCTTTAGCAAGTTGCAAAAGTAATCCAAAACTAACCTGATGTCAACAACTCTCTCGGTGGGTCGGGTGATGAGGGAGGCTTCTCGCAGTCGCGGGGACCGTGTTCTCGGTGCTACTGGGGCCTTGCTGATCCACTCCGAGCGCGGCCCGCGCGAGGACGCGGACGACGATGTCGGATTCGTTTGGAAGTCCGCCCCGTATCGCGGACCGCCCGGCCGACCGGGTCGGCGGAGGGCGCAGTCGCAACCTTTTCTTCTCGTCGCGCGGGGGTCCGAGTCGAAGTAGGTCGTGGCATTCCGCGGCGGCCAGAGGACAGCCAACGGGGTCGCACCTGGCAATGAGGGCTTGCTGTGCATGACCGAGGGGGGTTGACGCCTGCACAACGATCCCTTCGCTCCCGCTTGGCTGCCTACAGCCTCCGCGCGAAGCGCGACCCCAAAGAAACGACCCAAGCGGCGCGTGCCGCCTTCCTGAATCGTTTCGAGCGTGAAGTAGACCCCGATGGCTCTCTGCCGCCTGCCTAGCGTGCCAGGCGCGCCCAAGCAGCATTAAGGGCGCACATGACTCGATTGGCCTTGACGGCGGGGGACCGTCGTGAGCAAATGTCTTAGAGCTGATCGGCAAGCGAGAAACGGTGATGAGCGTCACGAGCGCGCTGGTCGGCAGCGGAGGCGGCGTACCGTTGGAGCATCTGACGTGACCGCCAGCCGGCGAGACGCATCAGGTCGGCCTCTTGTCCGCCATCTGCAAGCCAAGCATGGGCGAAACTGTGCCGTAGTTGGTGAGGATGAATCTGACCGAGTCCGGCTTCCCGGCCGCGCCGGCGGACCATCTGCAAGATGCCACTGTCGGAGAGACGCCCTTTTCTGCCCAGCCAGAGCCACTCGCTCGGAGCTTCGGGTCGCTGGGCTCTCACACGCAGGTAACGGTCTAGGGCCAAGCCCGTCTTCGACTCGAACGGGCACGCCCTCGGTCGTGAACCCTTGCCGACGACGTAGGCGACGTCTTGGTCGAAGTCGATATCCTGCACCCTCAACCCGGCCATCTCGCCGCGACGCATGCCGGTGTCGATGAAGAGACGGAGTATCGCGGTGTCGCGCCGCTGGTCGAAGTCCTTGCCCTCGGCCGTCTTGAGCAGAGCCCCCAGTTGTGGCTTGTCGAAGATCGGGACCGGCGTCTCAGGGATGCTCGGTGGCTTCATGTTCGCCATCGGATGCCTGGTTATCTCGCCCTCTTCGAAGAGGAAGGAAAAGAACAGGCGAAGGCACTTGTAGCGCGTCTGAACGGTGGCGGGCTTGTGGGGCTCACCCGACGGCCGCGGATGGCCTTGGGGGTCCGGTCCTTGCCAACCTGCAGCAAACTCGCCTAAGAACATCTCGACATGCTCACGGGTGATCTTGGCGGGGTCGGTGGGAAAGCCCCGCTCAGCGAAGTAGTCGCACATCTGACCCACACTCATGAGGTACTGGTCCCTCGTGAGTGGCGAACGGTTCAGCGCTCTAAGGGAGCGATCGAACGACCGCATGAGCTGGCCGAGCTGCCCCGGCCTCGGTGCCGTGCGGGGTGGGGGACCACTTGTGAAACCTGCTGCCGGGTGAGATACTTCAGCGACGGTCACGATTCAAGGTTATACGCTGTTGCAGCGCAATGCACGCCTTGGTTTGAGGCCACATATCGGAAAATTCCAGGTAGCGAGTTAATTTGTAGGGCGCTTGGCTCAGGTGGTTAGAGCGCAGCCTTCACACGGCTGAGGTCGCAGGTTCAAGTCCTGCAGCGCCCACTAGGAAAACTCAAGTTAGCTTTGCCGGTCCACCACACCTTCCCAGTCCCGGTGTGGATGATGCATGGAAATAGGGAGGCATCGGCAGAGCATGTTCCCTCGTCCTGCAGACCGGCCTCGCGCCGGAGCGCTGGATCTGTGGCTAACCCGCCGAGCCATTCACCAAAGTCCGCAACCTGCTTCCAGACCTCCCTCGTTGGCCCGCCCGCGTTCCTCGCTCTCGGCTTGGACCCCCGGGGTCTCTTCGGACGGTCAGGTCATCGAGCGAAGGCCGGCGCAGCCGTATAGCGACCTGGCCACCTCCACTCGCAAAGGGATGTGAATCATAGAGCAGGTGCAATTCCGAAGCTGGTCGACATCGAGACGGTGGCGACGCTCCCGCGCGGTGCGTGAATGGGTGGAGGACCGAAGGCGATCACCCGGTGAGCACCCTCGGGCCTGAGCGCGACCCCAATGGCGGTGGACACGTTTCGTTCCGCTTCGCAAGCGAGGCGGTTCGGGAGGACAGGGACGCTGGGTGATCGTGGTTGACGCGTCGGTCGTCGCGCCGGCCCTCGCGGACGATGACGCAGACGGCGACCGCGCCCGCGAACGCCTACAAGGTGAACGTCTCGTGGCGCCGGAATTGCTCGACCTTGAAGTGGTCGCGGTTGTCCGGAAAGCGCTTTTCGCTGGAGTCCTTGATGAACGCCGAGCCGCCATTGCCCTTGCAGACCTCGCCGACCTTGATCTGGAACGAGTGAGCCACCGACCACTATTGGTGCGGATATGGGAGCTGCATCCGAACATCACGCCGTACGACGCGGCATATGTGGCCTTGGCTGAGACGATTGAGGCGACCCTGGTGAGCGCAGACCGTCGTTTGACGCAAGCACCGGGCCTGCGGTGTGGGATGGAGTGTCTCGGTTGAGGCAAGGTCCATTACCAAGTACGCGGTGAGAGCCCAGATGTTCTCCGCGCCTTCAACTTCTGCGACCAAGACCGAAGCGACCCGTATCCTCGCGGTGGTCGAGGCGGAGACAGCGCGAGGGCTTTACATCGATCGCCGCGCGGGACGAGTGACCTTCGCCGAGTGGTCAGACCGCTGGTCGGGGCGATCCGGTAAGCGAGAGGCATCGACGGCCAAGGTGTCGGTGACGCACTGTTCGGACCTCTTCATGGGAGCATGACGACGATGAAGTTGCGCGCGCTCGCGATGATGGCCATGACCGTGACTCTCATTGTGTTCACTAGCCCGCAGAGCTTCGCTACAACAACGGTGCCGACCGCGGCCAAGGCGTTCCCTGCGGTTGACCTTTCGGCCACGCCTGCCGGCTGGGTTCCGGTCGCCTTCGGCAACGCGCAGATATCGGTACCGGCCGCCTGGTGGGTACTCTACAACTCGCCGCCGTGCCCTACTGGTTCGCCGGCAGGAGAGATGTTCGTCGAACCAGAACCTGGCGTATTCCACTGTCCGGCGGAGACTGGTCCCGGTCCGAGCACGACGGTCAGATTCGGACCGCCAACGTCTCCACACAGCACCGTCCTCGGTCACCCAGAGGTCATCAACAACATCTTCGTGTACCCCTACCCTACGGGACCGCAGAGCAGTTACCTGGTGCCATCGCTCGGCGTTCAAATCACTGTCGACGGACCTCTCGGCCAGCGAGTCCTGCACACGCTTACCTGGTCACCGCGCTCGGTCGTGCTTGCTCGGGGGTCTTCACTGGCAATCCCGTCGTCGTGGCAACAGGTGACCTTTGCCGGGCTACGGTTCTCTGCCCCAGCAAACTTGCCGGTCAATCGGACCCAGGTGACCCCTGGTCTAGGAGCCATCTGCGGGGAACAGGGCGTGGCATTCTGGGATACGACTGTGATCGTGAGCACCGATGCGCGTCCCTTGCTCCGCCCGCCCTGTCCCCTCATTCGACCGACTCCCCAGCAGCCGGAGAACGGGGTCCAGGTCGATTCGGGGTTGCGCACCGAGCCCACGGTGACACTCTCCCTTTCGGCTCACTGCCTGGTCCTCCACGGTTTGACGGCGTGCCCGGCAACTTCGCCCGCGTACTCCATCCTCGTCCTGAGAGTAAACGTGCCGGGGCGCGACAAGCCGGAGTTCGTCTCCATCGGATTGGCAGGCAACGGCGTGGTCGCCAGGACCATCTTGGGTTCGCTGCGAGCGGCATGATGCACAAGCTCCGGCACCCAATCGCCACGAACGTCGTGTCCGTAACGTCGAGACGAGAGTCCAGCGGGTAGGCAACTAGCTTGCCTGTCGATGGTGAAGGTCGAGGCGGAACCTGCCGCCCGACTGAACAAGGCAGTGGACAGGGCCGAAAGAGTTGGGAGGCCCGAGTGCACAGGCATAGGGGAGTGTTGCGAAACACGCTGGTCGTAGGGGTCCATTTCAGTCGGTACTCGGCTGCGTAGCCTTCCATGTCCCTTTTGGCATCAAGGTCGCCGAGGTTGATCGGAGTACTGACGACGGCAGGCTCTCCCGGTGGCGCCAGAGCAGCTGGAACTGGAACCATTGACTGAGGTCTGATCAAACCAGTCACTTGATACGTCATGCGAAAGCCAGCAACGCAGTCAAAACGAGACGGCCCCGAGCGCGGCGCGAGGGTCGCGTGTCGAGACGATCTCCTTGCCTAGTGGTGCGATTGCGACGGCAGCCAGCTTGAAGTTCCCCAGCCCGAGCGGGATTCCGACGATGGTCAGGCAAAGGATCAAGCCGAGGAGCACGTGTGCGACAGCTATCCACACTCCGGCGAGAAGAAACCAGAGCACATTTCCGACCATGGACGCGGCTCCAGCGCCCGGTCGCCGGATCACCGTCCTGCCGAACGGCCACAGGACGTAGGCGGCGAGGCGGAACGAGGCAACGCCGAAGGGGATTGTGATGACGAGGACGCACATGATCAGCCCGGCGAACGCATAAGCCAGAGCAAGCCAGAAGCCTGACAGGACGAGCCATATCAGGTTGAGAATCGTGCGCATTTGACAAGTATTGCATTGGTCGAGCCGACTCGGCAGCCGTGGTCGTGACCATGACCGACGTCGCGACTGGACGCGTGGCGATGCCGTCAGGGTGCCAGAGGGGCTTCGCGATATACCTCTACGACCGGAGGTTCAGCGAGCAAGGACCGCCATCGTGTGAGGAACTGCGCCATGGTGGGGTCGGACCGGGTGCGCTCATCATCGGCTTGGTAGGTACGCTCGTCGATGTACTCGATCTGCTCAATGAAGCGGTCTGGCTCCGCGTCGTTCAACAAGAGACGGACGCGAATACCGCCGGGAGCTTCGTAGAAGGGAATTGCTTCCAGGAGAAATATGCGGAACTCGGCTTGACGCTCTGTCGCGACGCGTATGCGAAGGTGAAGGCAGACGGTAGCTTGCCACGGGTCCGCGACCGATGACTCCATCACTGCCATCGTGCCGCCGGAAGAGGGAACTCACCCCAGCGCAGGGCCTCGGGTCGCGTGCGTGTCATGTCAGTTATCATCGCCTTGCAACCATCCAGAGTAGGCTAGGGACTCGGCCCGACGACCCTGCGGCAACCGGCTTCGGCACGGTGCCAATGCCGATTCGATGGAGGGCACCATGATTGAGCAGGGCCGACCGTTCTTCTTGCGGGTGCCACCCGGCTACGTCGAGATGAGCGTGGCTGAGCAGGAGGCCACTCTCCTGGAGTTATGGCGTGGCGTCATGGGCCAACTCGGCGAAAACCCGGACGAGCTCATCAGCGAGAAGGCCCAAAACGAGTGCCCCGACCATCGGGGGTAGGTGAGGTCCGCCCGGTGGCTCGGAGCATGACGTTGGAGAAGGAAAATGAAGGCTCAGGGTGCGTCGGACGCGGCTATGAGCTTGAAGACGGGGTGCTTGGGTGCTTCCTGCACGAAGCTCGCCACCGGGTCGTCGCGCTTGGCACCGAAGAACGGAGCAGTTACTGGCACTTTTCGGACGTAGCTCTGAAGGACCGGCCCCGCCGCTTCGGGCCCGACCTCTTGGGCATGCATTTTCTCGGTCCTGCTGCCTTGTCGGAGCGACACTTCGGGCAAGGCGCGCACATTGTGAACCCAGCTCACATTTCCGTACGGCGAGACGAGCCACCGTTCGGCCCCGATTTCAACCAGGGTGACCGGCGTCGTCCTCTTTTGACCGGTCTTGCGGCCGGTGGTGGTCAGGAGGTAGCACGACTTGCCGCCGATGCCGAGACGGACCATGGGGGCCATCACCATGTTGACTGCCCGTCGGGCTGGTCCGAGCTTGTAGGGCTTTGTCACCCCTACATCTTGCCCGACGGCGGTTGGACCTGCCGCGTCCGAGCGAGCCATTGGCCCGGTCCTGGTTCGAGCTGCGCTCCTCTTTACGGACATCAGGTCTAGAAGGGGGGCGCAGCTCCGTGAACATCGGGAAGTGTCGGACGTTCAACGTCGCGAGTTCACAACCTTCGATTTCCGCAGTTGCCGCGACCAAGTAGTCGCCAAGGCCGATCGCTGCGTGGAATTGTCGATAGGTAGGCATCAATTCGGCCGTTCGCTACGCGATCTGCTCGTTGACAGGAAAAGTTCGCAGCGAGGCAAAGAGCCGTCCCACCTCGCGACGCTCCCGCGGGCGCATTGCTCCTGCGACTTCGACGACACTCATGACGCTCGTTGCGAGGGACCTGTCATCCGGCGGGCCTCGAGCATCCAGTCCCTCGCTTCGCGCTCACCGCGGAGATGCGCGATGAGTACGTCGGAGTCGACGAGGATCTCCGTTTGCCGCGCACGCTGCCGAGGTGCCGAGAACGATCGTCGGTGCCTCGCTCGAGGAAGTTCTCCTCGCCGGAGAGCACGTTGAAGGACGCTTCGATGGCGGCGAGATCGGATTCGAGATCGCTGTCGGTCTGGTCGAGCCCCGGATCGATGAGCCGCCGTATCAGCGCGGCGCGAGAGATTCCCTGCGCTCGGGCAACCCCGTCGAACGAGCGGGACCTGGCCGGCGAGGACTCCAGCTCAAAGCGGTCGACGGCGACGTTCCACGATGTTGCCAACGGGTCTAGGCCTTGACAATGATGTCGTCGAGGCCTTTGAGGCATCACGAACCGTTGAAGGGGTCACATGCACACGTCCCGGTTAGCCATTCTTGTCGCGGCAGGAGCGATTGCCTTACTACTCTCGGCGTGTGGAACCTCGACAGTCGCCCCGAGTTCACGGACTTCGACCCCGATCGGGAAACAGATGGCGGAGCTGCAGGGGTCTGACACGGTCGCGGGCGATGGCATCGGCTCATCGGTGGCAATCTCGGGCACGACGGCCATAGTGGGTGCCTATGACCACGCCAAGGATGCGGGCCGCGCTTACGTGTTCTCGATATCAGGATCCGGCTGGCACCAGGTGGCTGAGCTGCAGGGTGCCGATACCGTTGCCGGCGACGAGTTCGGCTCCTCGGTGGCAATCTCGGGCACGACTGCTGTCGTGGGTGCAGGGAACCACGCCGATCACGCCGGCAGTGCGTACGTGTTCACCAAGACGCCAGGCGGCTGGACGCAGGCCGCCGAGCTGGTGGGCTCCGACACCACCGCGGGCGACTACTTCGGCTGGTCGGTAGCCATCTCGGGCACGACCGCGGCTGTGGGTGCTTACGGCCATGCCCAAAGTGCCGGGCGGGCGTACGTGTTCACCAAGACGTCAGGCGGCTGGAAGCAGGTCGCCGAGCTGAAGGGCGACGACAGTCTCGCCGGGGACCAGTTCGGGTCCGCAGTGGCGATCTCCGGCCCGACCTTGGTAGTGGGTGCAACAAACCGCGCTGCGGCCTCCGGCGGGGCCTACGTGTTCACCAGGACGTCAGGCGGCTGGAAGCAGGTCGCCGAGCTGAAGGGCTCCGACACCGTCTCGGGCAATCACTTCGGCTGGTCGGTGGCGACCTCGGGCATGATCGCTGTAGTGGGCGCATTTCTCCATGCCAACAGTGCCGGCCGCGCGTACGTGTTCACCGGAAGTCCAAGCGGCTGGAAGCAGACCGCGGAGCTGACGGGCTCCGACACCGTGGCCGGTGACGGCTTCGGCATCTCGGTGGCCATGACAGGCACGGCCATAGTTGTGGGTGCAACAGGTCACGCGGCCAGTGCCGGCAGTGCCTACGTGTTCACCAAGACGCCAGGCGGCTGGAAGCAGGCCGCCGAGTTGGTGGGCTCCGACACCGCGGCCGGCGACGAGTTCGGCTTCTCGGTGGGTATCTCTGGTACCACCGCCGTGGTCGGCGCACCCTTGCACGCCGGGCATGCAGGCCGGGCGTACGTGTTGGAGGCCTGAACACGGCCTGAGGCGGATCGCAAGGCGCAAGCAACGCTCGCCCGTGCTCGGCGTTCCAGCCGAGCTGTCGGAAGGCTCGAAGTGGTCGGCTAGCCTTCGGTGATATCGAAGAACCGAGCTCGGCTCTCCTGTTCGGTGACTGCCACCGGAGGCTCCGAGACGGGCGTCACGCGCTTGCAACCCTGGGCGAGGATCGACGGTGACGGCCCCGCAGGCTGAACCCGATCGGCCGGTCATCATCCAGGGTGGAATGGGTGTCGGCGTCTCGGGCTGGCGGTTGGCACGGGCAGTTGCGCTGACCGGCCAGCTCGGTGTGGTCTCCGGAGTGGCGCTGGATACTCTTCTCGCCCGCCGCCTCCAGCTGGGAGACCCGGGAGGTGACATCCGCCGTGCGCTGGCCAGCTTCCCGAGCGCGGATGTCGCCGAAGAGATCCTGGGTCGCTATTTCGTCGAGGGTGGCCTGGACCCGGGGCAGCCGTTCCGGCTCGTACCACGCTTGTCACTCGATCCCAGCCAGCAGGCGGTCGATCTCATCATTGCAGCGAACTTCGTGGAGATATTCCTGGCCAAGGAGGGTCATGACGGCTTGGTTGGTGTCAACTACCTGGAGAAAATCCAGATGGCCACTCCGGCCGCGGCCTATGGCGCGATGCTTGCCGGCGTCGACTACGTGGTCGTCGGAGCGGGCATCCCCGCCGAGCTCCCGGGGCTGCTCGACGCCTTGGCGGCCGGGCACGCCGGTGAGGTCTCCGTCGACGTCGTCGGCGCCGGGACCGCTCGCTACACCGCCGGGGTGCAGCCAGGGCTGATCTCCGGTGCCAACGTGGAGCTGCATCGTCCGATCTTCCTCGCCATCGTCGCTTCGCATGTACTGGCCTCATACCTCGCGCGGGAAGCCCGAACCCGCCCGGACGGGTTCGTGGTCGAAGGTCCCGTGGCCGGCGGCCACAACGCTCCTCCCAGGGGTCCGATCAGCTTTGACGAAGAGGGACAGCCGGTCTACGGGGCTCGCGACGTGGTCGACCTGGAGAAGTTGGCGGCGCTCGGTTTGCCGTACTGGCTCGCCGGTGCTTACGCGAGCCGGGAGCTGCTTGGGGTGGCCCTCGAGGCCGGCGCCGCGGGCATCCAGGTCGGCTCGGCGTTCGCCCTATGTGAGGAGTCGGGCTTCGATGCCGCCCTGAAGCGGGCTTTCATCGAGAGCGCCCTGTCGGGCACCTTGCACGTGCGTACGGATCCTCTGGCCTCGCCGACCGGATTCCCCTTCAAGGTCGCCGATTTACCGGGAACCGTCGCCGAACCAGAGGTGTACGCCCAACGCCGCCGGGTCTGCGAGGCGGGCTACCTGCGCGTCCCGTACCGCAAGCAGGACGGTGACATCGGTTATCGGTGCCCCGCCGAGCCGCGGGCGGCCTACGTGCGCAAGGGCGGGAAGGTGGAGGAGACGGCCGAGCGGCGCTGCGTTTGTAACGGGCTCATCGCGGCGATCGGCCTTGGCCAGCGTCACCACGACGGAGCAGTGGAACCCCCCCTCGCGACCATCGGGCAGGACCTCTCGTTCCTACCTGGGCTCATCGGTGTCGGTCGTGAGAGCTACAAGGCAGCCGACGTCGTGGCGTACCTCCTCCAAGGCGTCAGGGGGTGACTGTCGTTCCGAGGCCGGGAACTCTTTGCCTGAGCCGGCTGGCGTGAGCCGGAACAGACCGGTATGGTATTTACATGCCGCAAGTAACTAATGCGGGCCCGGCAGAGCCCAGGGGAAAGCCGGCGAAGCAGGCCCTCGACGAGATCAGGCAGGCCTTCTGGACCGTCGGGCGTTCGATGGGGCAGACCCGCGTGCACGAACGCCTGATCCTGGCCGCTGGTGTCCGGATCGACCGGGCCGGCGGGGCCCTGCTCTACATGCTCCACGCGCACGGAGAACCCGTACGGGTGACGGGCCTTGCCGACCTGCTCGGCGTCGACGCGCCGACGGTCACCCGCAAGATCCAGCAGTTGGAGCGGGAGGGCTTGGTGACCCGTCACGCCGATGCGGAAGATCATCGTGCCACCCGGATCGGGTTGACCGTGAGTGGGCGACGGACGCTCGAGCGCGTTCTGAAGGCCCGGCGAGCGTGGTTCGATCGGCTGCTGGAAGGCTGGGACGAAGTTGACCTAGCGGCCTTTGCCTCGATGCTGGAACGGTTCGCCGCGTCATTGGAGCGTGACCTGGAAGACGCCCGTGGCGGGTGACCAAGTCGTTGTCGCGCAGGCCACGCGCGAACAGTCTGGACACGTCCTGAGTCAGGAGCGGCGAGTTGCCTGTCCGCGGCCAACGGGAGACGTGGGATGCTGATCAGCCTCGTGCGCCGCTATGTCGGCCGCTACAGCCGGCGGGTTTGCCTGGTCGTCGCGTTGCTTGTCGTGCAAGCAGTCGCGAACCTCTACCTGCCGAATCTCACTGCTGACATCATCAATAACGGAATCGAGAAGGGCGACATCCACTACATCTGGACGACCGGCGCGTGGATGCTCGGCATCACGCTCGTAGTGGGCGCAATGTCGATTGTGGCCGTCTACTTTGCCTCGCAGGTCTCGATGGGCATAGGCCGCGACATCCGGGGTGCCGTCTTCAGGTCGGTGCAGCGTTTCTCGGCACAGGAGATCAACCACTTCGGGACGCCCTCGCTCATCACCCGTAATACCAACGACGTCCAGCAGATCCAGCTGTTCTTGCAGATGGCTCTGACGATCATGGTGCTGGCGCCGATCATGTGCGTCGGCGGTGTGATCATGGCGCTGAAGGAGGACGTGAGGCTCTCGGCGCTCCTGGTAGTGGTCGTTCCTGTGATGCTCATCGTCATCTCGATCCTGATGACGAAGGCGGTCCCGCTGTTCAGGTCGATGCAGTCCAGGATCGACCGGGTGAACCTCGTGCTTCGCGAGCAGATCACCGGCGTGCGGGTGATCCGGGCGTTCATCCGCACGGGCCACGAACAGCAGCGGTTCGCGGACGCGAACGGGGCACTGACCAACACAGGTCTCCGGGTGAACCGTATGTTCGCGGTGGCATTGCCGACGGTCATGGGCGTGATGAACCTGTCGAGCGTCGCCGTGCTCTGGTTCGGGGGGCATCTGATCGCCAGCGGGAGCATGCCGATCGGGAACCTCACGGCCTTCCTCAGCTACATCTTGCAGATCCTCATGTCGGTGATGATCGCCGTGATGATGGTTATCCTCCTGCCACGGGCCGTTGCCAGCGCCGATCGGATCGAGGAGGTGCTGCGCGCCGAGCCTTCGGTCCAGGACCCCGCGAAATCCGTT
Organism: uncultured Acidimicrobiaceae bacterium; assembly: GCA_963807575.1. Taxonomy (GTDB): domain Bacteria; phylum Actinomycetota; class Acidimicrobiia; order Acidimicrobiales; family Bog-793; genus Fen-455. Next base: position 102,043 of record CAWECD010000017.1, on the reverse strand, counting down.
GTCCCCCCATCTTCGGCGGGATTGGTGGAGCTGCAAGACGTCGTCTTCGGGTACCCCGGAGGCGAAGAGCCCGTGTTGCACGGCCTGTCCTTCTCACTCCTGCCGGGTGAGACCACGGCGATCATCGGTGGCACGGGCTCGGGCAAGACCACGCTGCTCAACCTCATCCCGCGCCTGTTCGACGTCACGAGCGGGGCGGTGCTGGTCGATGGTGTCAACGTACGAGACCAGGAGCGCGGCGCCCTCTGGGCGAAGATCGGCATGGTGCCGCAGCAGGCCTACCTCTTCAGCGGCACGGTCGCGGAGAACCTGCGTTTCGGCCGGGCCGAGGCCACCGACGAAGAGCTGTGGCAGGCACTCTCGGTCGCGCAAGCGACCGACTTCATCTCCGCAATGGAAGGAGGCCTCGAGGCAGAGATCACCCAGGGCGGTACGAACGTGTCCGGTGGCCAGCGCCAGCGGTTGTCCATCGCACGGGCGCTCGTGAAGCGGCCGGCCATCTACTTGTTCGACGATTGCTTCTCCGCTCTGGATGCAGCCACCGACGCCAAGCTCCGCGGCGCCCTGCGAACGGAGACCGCGGACTCGACCGTGCTGATCGTGGCCCAGCGAGTGAGCACGATCCTGCACGCCGACCGGATCATCGTGCTCGACGACGGGCGGGTCGTGGGGATCGGCCGCCACGAGGAGCTCGTGCTGACCTGCCCCGAGTACAAGGAGATCGTCACATCCCAGCTCGGTGAGGAAGCCGCATGAGCACGCCTGCCGCGCGACAGCGACCCGGGATGGGCCGGGGCTTTGGCGGACCGGGCCGGCCCGGGATTTCCATGCCCGTCGAGCGACCGAAGGACTTCCGGAACACCGTCCGACGCCTGGGACGACGGCTGCGACCCGAGAGGATCCGCATCGGGTTCGTGATCGTGATGACCTCCGTGAGCGTGGCGTTCACCATCTTCGGCCCGAAGATTCTCGGCAACGCGACAGACGTCCTGTTCAACGGGGTCATAGGAAAGCGCCTGCCAAAAGGGATGTCCAAACAACAGGCCATTGCCCTCTTGCGCTCGAGGGGCGAGGGGCAGTTCGCCGACATGATCCGGGGGATGTCGCTCACTCCCGGCAGGGGAGTCGATTTCGGGCATCTCGGTGTGCTGCTGGGCCTCGCGGCGCTCGTGTACCTCCTCGGGGCCATGTTCAGCTGGGCTCAGGGCTACGTGATGGCCGGTGTGGCGCAGCGAACCGTGTACCGCATGCGCGAGGACGTGGAGTCCAAGCTCGCGCGGCTCCCGTTGCGGTACTTCGACCGGCACTCCCATGGGGACATCTTGAGCCGTGTCACCAACGACATCGACAACGTCACCACGACGCTTCAGCAGGGCTTGAGCCAGCTGCTCAGCTCGATGCTCACGATTCTCGGCGTGATCGCGATGATGTTCTGGATCAGCCCGTTGCTAGCCGGCGTCTCGCTCATAACAATTCCGCTGTCGCTTGTCGTGACCTTCTTTGTCGCACGCCGCTCGCAGGTACAGTTCGCCGCCCAGTGGGCGCGCACAGGCGCGCTGAACGGCCACGTCGAGGAGATGTACACCGGTCACGCGCTTGTGCAGATATTCGGACGCAGCGACACTTCTATAGAGGAGTTCGACCGCCAGAACGAGCCTTTGTACGAGGCGAGCTTCCGGGCGCAATTCCTCTCAGGCGTGATCCAGCCTGCAATGCAGTTCCTGGCCAACTTGAACTACGTGGTGATAGCGGTCATCGGCGGCTACCGCGTGGCGTCGGGCGCGCTCTCACTTGGGGACGTGCAGGCTTTCATCCAGTACTCCCGCCAGTTCACGATGCCGATCACCCAGGTGGCAAGCCAGATGAACCTCCTGCAGTCGGGGGTTGCCTCGGCCGAACGGGTCTTCGCCCTGCTGGATGCCGACGAGGAGGAGCCGGACTGCCTACAGCCAGCAGAGCTGCTCGACCCGGACGGACGGGTCGACCTCGAGCACGTGAGCTTCCGGTACGAGCCCACCCAGCCGCTCATAACTGACTTCAGCCTTTCGGTCTCGCCGGGTCAGACCATCGCGATCGTCGGCCCCACCGGTGCGGGCAAGACGACGATCGTCAACCTCCTCATGCGCTTCTACGAGATCGACTCGGGACGCGTGCTGCTCGATGGGGTGGACGTGCGCGACCTCGTCCGTGACGACGTGAGGCGGACGTTCGGAATGGTTCTCCAGGACACTTGGCTTTTCACCGGGACGATCCGGGACAACATCGCCTACGGGCGCGAGGGTGCGACGAAAGAGGAGATCATGGCCGCGGCAGAAGCCGCGCACGTCGAGCACTTCGTGCGGACTCAACCGGACGGGTACGACACTGTTGTCGACGAGGACGCCTCCAACATCTCAGCCGGCCAGAAGCAGCTCATCACGATCGCCCGGGCGTTTGTGGCGAACCCGACGGTCCTCATCCTCGACGAGGCGACGAGCAGCGTCGACACGCGCACGGAGGTCCTTATCCAGCAAGCGATGGCCCGCTTGCGGCACGGCCGGACGAGCTTCGTCATCGCCCACCGGCTCTCGACCATTCGTAACGCCGACACGATCGTCGTCATGGACGCCGGCCGGATCGTGGAGCAGGGCAGCCATGCCGAGCTCATCGCAAGGCAGGGCTTCTACGCCGCGCTGTACGAGAGCCAGTTCACCGAGGCGTTCGTGGAGACCGTCTGACCGGGCTCGCTCGGGGCAGGCCTCGCTCTGGCGGCGTGCCGGGTCTCGCACGTGCTCGCCCGGCGGTGGCGTGGGCGTTGGCTCTCGTCGGGCTACTCGCTTACAACTGGTGGGTTCTCGTCCCCCTCAGGCCGGGCCTCCTGGGCTCGCCCAACGAGCTCTTCAGCGACCTCGAGGTGACCGGCCGGCCGTTCGCGACGGCCATGCAGCACGCCGATCTTGTTTCCGGGTTGCTCATGGCGGCGGCGTTCTTGGTGGCCGGCAGCACCGGCGTGCGCGCTGGGCGACGCGAGTGGGTGGCCATGATGGTCTTTGCCGCCGCTGGAGCGTTCGGCGGAGTGTTCCCGGAGATGTGCGCAGACGGACTCAACGCCGTCTGCCGGAGCCGGGAGCTGCGTTTCCAGCTTCCTGCCGAGCAGTACCTGCACATCATTGCCGGCATCCTCGAGTTCGGCGGCATCACGGTCGCCCTGCTGTACGCGAGGCGCCGGACACGGGGCGACAAGACCCGCAACGCCAGGGTCTATCGCGACCTCGCGAGGGCGGCGTTGGTCGCCTACCCCATGCTCGGATTGGCCTACTTGTTGAACAGACTGGGCAGTGTCATGGAGGGGGTCTTCTTCGTCGGCTTCACGGTGATGGTCGTGACGCAGCTCCACGAGCGAACCGACGCTCTTGGCGCGCGGTTCACCGAACGGCGCTAGGTCACACCGGCGTTGCAGGCAGGAAGCACCGCCATGATCTGTTTCCCGTGGAGCATGCTGCGGGTGTGCTCAGGCGCAGCCCGCGGCCGATGTGGCTCAGCGAGTGCCGCTTGGTAGGGTCGTCGAGTGCTCGTGACAGACAGCCCGCAAGTCGAGCCGATCTCTGGCGGTCACGCGCCAAGGCATCGTCACCGTCGCCATGGCTTGGGTCTTGCCCTCGAAGCCGGGGCGGTCGCGTTGTCACCGGTGGTTGCGTACTTCGTATTGCGGATCCGGGGCATGGCCCCCGTCCCCTTGCCCGACCCGAGCATGCACACGATCTACATCGTTGATCCACGCGAGATGTTCATGCGGTATTCGGCCGCTTTGGAACCGACGGCACGACTGCGCGAAGGAGCGCAAGTGGGGTTCCTGGTAGTGGCGCATCTCTTCTATGTCGTGTTCGGCGCAGTGCCCGGCTTCTTCGCCACTCGCTACCTGTTCGCTCTTATCGCAATTGTGCCTGCCTACTGTCTGCTTCGGCGGCTGTATGGCATTCCTGCCGGGGCCCTCGCCGTCATTGCCCTGCTCAGCTCGCCCGTCCTCATCACCGCGTGGGGAACCGACTACCCGGACTCAGCGGTCGTCTCCTACGTTGCCGGGGCGGTTGGCTGCCTCGCGATGCCTTGTCGGGGCCGCTGGCGCTCGGTCTGCATCGCGCTCGCGGGTCTGCTGCTGACGATGGCGGTCTGGTCCCACGGCATGGGCATGGTGCTGGCCGGCGTCACGGTCAGCATGTACGCGACCGTGCGACTCCTGCGAGGCCGGCAGCACCTCGTTCAAGATGGCGCAGTTCTGACGGGGGTTGGCGTCTTGGCAACGCTGGTGCTCATGGCCGCTTCGGCCCTGGTATTCGGCCGGCTCGATTTCATCCGGCCGACCTTTGCCGCGGCTTCCTACTTGGACCAGCCGTCCCAGGTACTGCTGTTCCACTCCACGAACTGGCGGTGGGCTCCCTACCTGGCCTACCTGTTGGTTCCTCCTTCGGTCATCGTCATGCTCGCGGTCACCTTTGCTCGCAAGCCGCGTGCCGTCCCTACGCCCCAGCTGTTCGTCGGCGCAGTGTGCGCTGCCCAGGTTGCCGTCTTCGCCTACCTGCAGTTCGGCTATCACGTCGAGTCACTCGAGATGTACTTCTTCTCATCGACGCTGTGGGGCGTGATCTGCCTGGCTTTGGCTGTTGCTCTTGCCGAGGCCTGTCGGCCATTGTCGGCACGCCGCCTTGCACGCTGGCTGCCTGCCGTGGCCATGCTTGCCGTTCCTCTCGCGTACGAGGCGTGCCCGCACGTGCCGGCCTTCGAGTGGGTTCCGACCGGGGCGCTTCTGGCCATCGTGCCGGTTGTGGCCGTGACAGCACTGCGTATTGGCGGCCGCGTTAGTGCCGAGCGCTCCTTGCAGGGAATCGGGCGGGGCTTTGCGGTGGTAGCGACTGTCGTCGCCGTGGCGGGGTCCCTACTGGTGCTCACCGTCGCGCCGATCCGTTCGCACACGCCCCTTGCCGGTCTGGCGCGCGCGGCCGACCCGCCGGCCCCGTACGCGACGGCCCTCGGTGGCAACGCGAGCGTCCTGATCGACTGGTACCAGATCAGCGCTGATCTCCCGTCGTTCGTGGGCAATGCCGCGTATCGGGGCGAGCAGCTGCTGATGTGGTTCCCGTTCGACCCGAGCGGGGTGCTCACCGAGCCTGTCGGCATGTTCCACGGACGCTTCAATTCCCTTCCAAGCAATCCAGGGCTGATCACTGCCCAGGACGCAGCGATCCTCGCGAGCAGGCGCCCGGCGGAGGTGCTGCTGCTCAGCACCACCGGCGCCCAGTTCGAGACGGCTTTTCAATGTCTCGCGCCGTACCGACCGGTTCTTGTGCGCACTGCCGTGATACATCGGGGAGTGGCCGTGCTGCATGTCTGGCTGATCCGGCTCGGGCCATTCGCCAGCCCCGCTGTCTGAGCAGGTCCCACGGCCATCTCCCGGGGTTGGCCATCACATGAGCTGGGAGTTCGTCGGTGATATCGGCCAGGTCGGGCCGCTTGGCCGGCGGGCGCGGCCGTGAGGACAAGCGCGGCGAAGTTCAGTTGACAATGGTAGTTGTGCTACAACAACTGCGGAGTGGACGCGAGTCGCGTGCCCGCCGTGAAGGAGTAGCTAGTGCAGTTGACATCGTCTGGAGTAGTGCAATTCAATCCGTCGCGAGACCCGGTCGTCTCGGTGATAATCGTCGCGACGGGTGCTGCGCCCGACCTGCTGGGGTGCCTGCGTGCGCTGGCGGTGAACACCAAGGACGTGCCCTTCGAGGTGATCGTGGTCGAGAACGGGGTAGACCCGAGTGTGTCGGACAACCTCGCTTTCGGGGTGAGCGGTGTCAAGATCATCCGGTCCGGTGTGAACCGCGGCTTCGCCGGCGGTTGCAACCTGGGCGCGCGCCAGGCGCGCGGTGTCTATCTCGTGTTGCTGAACGACGATGCCGAGCCTGAGCCCGGTTGGTTGGCACCTCTCGTGGAGGCTGCCGAAACCCCGGGCGTTGGTGCGGTGGGTGGGCGAGTCCTGCTCTCCGACGGGACGTTGCAGGAGGCCGGCTCGATCATCTGGAAAGACGGCTCGAGCTACGGCGTAGGCCGTGACCTGCCCGGTGACGCGGTGTCGTTGCGTTTTCGCCGCCGAGTCGAGTATTGCAGCGCGCTGAACTTCCTCGTCCGTCGGGACATGTGGAACGAGCTGGGAGGCCTCGACGAGGGCTATTTCCCCGCTTATTACGAAGATGTCGACTTCTGCCTCAAGATCGCGGAGCGCGGCAGCATTGTTCTCTACGAGCCGCGCTCGGTCGTACGCCATTTCGAGTCGAGAAGCTCAACCCAACGGTACAAGGAGTATCTCTGCCTCACGCATCGCCGGAAGCTTCTCGAGCGATGGTCGAATGTGTTCGAGGGGTCGACCCATGCCGAGCCGATCGACGGGGACTCCGTCGAAGAGGCGATCCACCTGGCCATGGGGTCCCCGCCACGGGTGCTGTTGATCGACGACCGGATGCCGGACTCTCGGCTCGGTTCTGGCTATTCGAGGATGTTCGACGTCGTGCGGGAGATAGCGGGAGCCGGCTATCGGGTCTCAGTCTTCCCCACGATCGGGATCGTCGACGACCCCGATGTGCTCGGAGCTTTGGGTGTCGGGGTCGTGACCGAGCCGCTGGCCGAGCACCTCAGCCGACGGTCAGCGCGCTACGAGGTCGTGATCATCTCGCGTCCCCACAACTTTGAGCGCTACGGGTCGATCGTCCGCGACCTACAACCCCAGGCGCACCTGTGCTACGACGCGGAGGCCCTGTTCCACCGTCGCCTCGAGGCGCAGGCTGAGCTGGCCACCGAAAGTGCTGCCCGCGAGGCTCTGTGCAACGCCGCCGACGAAGCGCGCACGGTTGAGGCCGAGATGGCGCGCTCGGTGGACACGATCGTTTGCGTGTCCACCGACGAAGCAGCGGCACTTCGCGCCCTCGGTGCACGCGATCCGCTCGTCGTGGAACCATGGCTCAGCGACCTGGCCCTCACGCCGGCAGGGTTCGGCGAGCGCTCTGACGTTTTCCTGGTGGCAGGCTGGTTGGCCGGGCCGGAATCGCCGAACGTCGATGGACTTGTATGGTTCGCACGTGAAGTACTGCCGATCGTCCGCGCGCGGGTGCCGTGGGTTCGCGTGCACGTGTCGGGCCCGGCGCCGCCCAAGGTGGCTCTAGATGTCGGTGGTCGTGGGATCTTCTTCGAAGGCCAGGTGAGCAACATGGCCGACTTCTACGGTCGCACGCGTGGCTGCATCGTGCCGCTCAGGTACGGGGCCGGTGTGAAGATCAAGACCGTGGAGGCGCTGCAGTACGGTGTGCCGACGGTGTCGACGAGCGTCGGCGCCGAGGGCATTGACCTGCGCGGCACGGCGGCGCTCTTGGTCGCCGATGACGCCCGGCAGTTCGCGCTGGGGCTCGTTTCGCTCCTCACCGATCGCGTAGCCTGGGAGCGGCAACGAGCCGAGATCGAATCGCTCGACGCACTGCGCCGATCCGAGGTGTCGAGGGTCACCTGGGGCTCTATCCTGGCGGAAGTCGTGGGCGGTCCTACGGCCCAACAATCGCGACCTGAACAAAGGGCAAGCATATGAGGAAGCTCCCGGATCCCAGACGGCCGAGCACGGGCCCTGACCTTGCTCTTGACGAAGGTTCCGAAGACGGCGCCTGGCTCAACTTCCAGCGTGCCGGAGAGACGGAAGACTCGGCTCGGGACCGGTCGCGAGTCTCGCGGGAGGAGACTGTCGAGGACGACCTGGTGCACGAGCTGGAGCTACGTCTTCGGGAGTGGGTCGATCGGGTGGAGACTCTCGAGACCGAGATGGGTTACCTGAAGCGCGATCTGGAAGTCCGCATCGCCTATGCCCGCGAGATGGAGCGTCAGGTGGACGAGCACACCAAGGCGGTGCGGTGGGCGGAGAAGGAGATGAGCGCGATGCGCGCTCGAACCTCTTACCGCGTCGCAGATGCCATCGTGCGTCAGGTGGGCAGGCAGCCGGCGTTGGAGCGCCTCGGACGCCGCTGGGCTGGAAAGGTGATCGGCTGGCGTGGCCGCTGACCGCTTTGAGGACTCGCGAACCAAGGTCCGTGTGGGAGGCTCCGCTCCCGAGCGGATGGTGTCGCACGCAGCCAACGCGGAGGACGTCGTGCTGCACCGCGCCCTTTGCACCGGTGGCGAGAGTGGCATTTACGTCGATGTCGGAGCCTCCTCTCCGTATCTGGGCTCGGTGACGAGACACTTCTACGAAGCAGGCTGGAGCGGGATCGATGTCGAGCCGCTTGCGGAAGAGGCAGCGGAGCTGCGCAGGGCTCGGCCTCGCGACATCGTGATCGAGGCAGCTCTAGGGAGCACCCGCGGCAAGTCGACCCTCTATGTCGTCGGTGATGAACGCGGCCTGTCGAGCACAGACGCGGAGGTGGGCCAGGGCTACGTCCGAGCCGGCCGCCCGGTGCGGGAGCAGGTGGTCGCGCTCCGGACGCTCGCGGATGTGCTCGACGAGCACTGCTCAGGAGAGATCTCGTTCCTCAAGGTCGACGTGGAGGGCGGCGAGAGCGACGTGTTGGCGGGCAACGACTGGTCCCGCTGGCGTCCACGGGTGATCGTCGTGGAGGCGACCGATCCGTGGTCGTACCGGCAGACGCACTCGGGCTGGGAGCCTCAGCTGTTGGCAGCTGGATATCTCTTCGCTTCGTTCGACGGGATCAACCGCTTCTACGCGCGCGCTGAGGAGCCAGGTCTCGTGCCGTTGCTCGCGCCGGCGAGCGTGCTCGACAACTTCGTCTCGGAGAATCTCAATCGTGTCGAGGGCTACGTCCGGCATCTCGAGGCGGAGCTGAAGGCGCGAAGCGCCCACGTGGCACAGCTCGAGACTTTTGTGGGCCAGCAGGAGGAGCTGATCCACGCCAGGGAACGCCGCATCGCCGAGCTTGAAGCCAGGCTCGCCCGCCCGCGCACCCTAGGTGGGGGCAAACGGTCTCGTTGAGGTCTCATGGGCCCGAAGCGACGCAGGCTCCCGCTTCCTTTCAGGCCCTCTCGAGCGGGCACACGCGCAGCGACTGACCGACCGGGCCGATCCGGGACGGGATGGGGATGCAGGGGCCGGCGCTCGCTCGGAAGCCGTAGGTCTCCAGGAGACGCCCATCGCCGGCTAGAAGCTCGGCGCCGTTCCCCAGTGGTCTCGCGAAGTACGCGTAAACGGTGCCGTAGCCGCGCAGGTCCTTCTTGATCCGGGCTTCCACCGTCGGGGTCGGCGAGATGTTGCCTTGGATCCGCGCGAAAAAGTCGTCGGTGGGGAAGTACGGGACCGCATAGGCGTCCGGCTGCGTGCCGATCATCAGGAAGGCCGCTGGTGATGGGATGGAGGTCGGTATCAGGACAGTGATGTCTCGCTCCGCCCACGCCGTGCGACCGATGTTGTCGGTCTGCTCGGTGACCAGCGATGCCACGACTATCGCCACCAGCAGCCCAGCCGCAATCGGCCACGGCCTCGCCGGGGCGAGCAGGCGCCGGACGAAGACGCCCAGGAGCACGAAGGAGAGCATCTCGAGGGGGACCAGATAGCGGTAGATGGCGAAGACGTCCACCCAGATCAAGTAGGTGACGATCGTGAGCAGCACGACAAAACGCTCTGCATCCGAGCCGAAGATCGGGCGCCACGCGCGTCGGCGCGCTGCCAGGGCGACGCCCTTGACGGCCAGCAAGAGCAGGACCAGTTCCAGGGCGGGCATGGTGAGCTCGCGAAACGTCTGAGGACTGGTGCGCAGAGGTTGCAGCGTCCAGAGGAACGGGTAGAAGAGAGCCTGTAGAACACCGTGCGGCAACCTTCTGGCGTCTGTGTTCGACGCGAGCGGTGCGTAAGGCGAGGCGAAGACCTGGTTCAGGTAGGGGAGCAGTGGGCTTCCCCATCGCGACGCGAGCTCGTATCCCCACCATCCGTAGGAGAGCAGGAGGCCCACGACCGCGCCACAGCCACATGTGAACGCCAACGCGAGGCGCCGGGCCCAAGGGAGGCTGATCACGAAGAACGCGATGACGGTGGCCACGCTGAAGGGGAACGCGGAGAGCTTGAGACCCGAGCCGAACCCGGAGATGACACCGGCTGCCGCGGCCAACATGAGCACGCGCCTGCGCGCGCCGTGATCGGGTGTCCGGCAGGCGTAGAGGCCTAGCAGGATCCCACCGAGGATGAAGGGCGCGATGAGGGTGTCGCCCATGACGCTGCCGATCTCCGAGAACGCCCCAGCAGCGAAGATACCCAGGCCTGCCCCGGCCAGCGCCAGTAGCCGGCGCCGCGTGAACACCCGGGCGATCAGGTACAGGATCGGGAAGGAGAGGCCCTGGACGAAGGCAATGCCGTAGGCAACCGTGCGGCCGGAGAGGTGGCGTGCCGCGTAGTAGAAGGGGATGTCGATCAGGGGGTTGTAATAGGTCTGCAGCTGGGCCGGCATGATGTCGCGTTGGTGGTTGACGAGGACCCAGTACGGATCGAAGAAGTGGTAGTTCAGCAGGTCCCAGTCCGCGTCCTCACCTCGGTGGAGCGCGACCAGGCCGTAGATGAAGGGGAAGGCGATCAGTGCCGCGATCGTTAGCCACCTTTCCCACCGGTCCCTTGCCGGGTGTCGACTCGGCGAAAGGGGGTGGATCACGGTGGCTCGCCCGGAAGCAGGCGAGCACAGCGTCGATGGTGACAGGCAATGCTCTTCGCGGGCGCGGGGGAACGACGAGCTCGGCGGGAACGCGGCGTCGGGCACGAAGCGCAGGCCGTTGTACGACCAATGCCTATCGGGGTCACCGGGGTGCGCCCGGCAGCGTCTGAACCGGCCTCCATCAGGATCGCGAGTCTGGCACACGAGGCCCTGGGTTGCGAGCTGGCACATCGGCAGCTCATCTCACACGGCCTCCACGGCGCGATGGCGGGAGATAAGGTCGTCTTCGAGAGCTGAACTTCAGGAGCTGCAGGCATGGCAAACATCTCGGACCATCAACAGACTCGCTTGCGGGCGCTGCAGCGGCTCGTCATCGACATCGGGCGCCAGAGATTTGACGCGCAGTACGGCGATCTCAAGCTGACCGCGGTAGTAGGCCTGATCTGCGCCTACGAGGAGGAAGCCAACATCGCAGACGTGCTGCGGCGCGTCCCGAAGGTGGCGTGCGGGCTGGAGGTCACACCGCTCGTGATCGTCGACGGCGGCCAGGACGAGACTGCGCGTGTCGCCATGGAGGAGGGGGCCGTCACCTTTGTGTTCCCGGTCAACCTGGGTCACGGGGTGGCGTTGCGTGTCGGCTATGACCTTTGCGTGGCCTTGGGGGCCCAATACGTGGTCACCTTTGACGCCGACGGCCAGAACGACCCCGTTGAGATCCCGCAGCTGCTGCAGCCGCTTGTGGATGACGAGGCAGACTTTGTGGTGGCCTCCCGGCGCTTGGGCGTGGACAAGACGACAGACCGGTACCGTCAGTTGGGCGTGGTGTTCTTCGCCACGCTGATGAACCTGCTGACCGGCTCTCACCTGACCGATACGTCCAACGGCTTCCGGGCCCTGCGGGTGACAATGCTGGCGGACGTGAAAGGCCGGCTGGAACAGGACCAGTACCAGACCGCAGAGTTGCTCGTCACCTCGCTCAAGCGGGGGTGGAGGGTGACTGAGCGCCCGGCCGTGTGGCACGAGCGGGCGTCGGGCGAGTCGAAAAAGGGTAGGAACGTCCTTTACGGCCTGCGTTACGCGGCAGTGCTGCTCGGGACGTGGCGCCGGGAGCGTTGAGCTTCTCACGCCGTCCGCTGCGGCCGGGCGGGGCGTTGTGACTGGAATTTCCTTGACGGTTTTGGGGGATGATTTCCGACCAGTCGGGAAGCACACAGAGCTGCTGGGTGGTGAGGAGCGGCTAATTGAGGGACCCTTCGCGGGGTTATAGTGGCCCCGGAATTCGGACCAAAAGAGCGGAGGAACTCGTGCAGATTGGGATCCTGACTGGTGGGGGAGACGCGCCCGGGCTGAACGCGGCGATCCGAGGTGTCGCGCGCAGTGCGTTCGCCGACGGGGTCGATGTTCTCGGCGTGCAGAACGGGTGGGCCGGCCTGGTTGACGACGGCGACGTGAGCCCGCTGCGCCTTGCAGACGTGTCCGGGATCCTCGCGCGGGGCGGCACGATCCTGGGTACCTCGCGAGTCAACCCCCTCGCGGACACGGGCGCGATGGATGCCGTGATCGCAAACATCGCTCGCCTGGGCATAGACGCCCTGGTGACCATCGGCGGGGACGACACGCTGTCGGTGGGCGCCGCACTGGCGGAGCGGGGGGTACCCGTGGTCGGCGTCCCCAAGACCGTGGACAACGACCTGCTTGTCACTGAGTACTGCATCGGCTTCGACACTGCGGTCGCCATCGTCACCGAGGCAGTGGACCGGCTGCACACCACCGCAGCCTCGCACCACCGAGTGATGGTGGTCGAGGCGATGGGACGCGAGGCAGGGTGGGTGACCCTCATGGGGGGCCTGGCCGGAGGCGCCGACATGATCATCATCCCGGAGTTCGCCGTCGGACTGGACAAGGTTGTCGAACATCTCAACGCCCGCCGCGAGCAGGGCAAGACTTTCAGCATCATCGCCGTCTCAGAGGGGGCCGAGGTCGGCGGCCTGCCCACTGCGTCCGACAGCGACGCGCCCGTCGACGCTTTCGGGCACGTCCAGCTCAGCAAGCGCGGGATCGGGGAGCGCCTGGGTCGCCAGGTGGAGGACGTGACCGGCTTCGAGACCAGGGTCACGGTCCTAGGCCACACCCAGAGAGGAGGCACGCCCACCGCCTATGACAGGATCTGGGCAACTCGGGTCGGGGTTGCGGCCTACAAGTTGATCACCGAGGGGCGCTTTGGTGAGATCCCGATCAAGCGCGGCGACAACGTCGAGAGCGTCCGGCTGTCCGAAGTCGTCGCGGAACCGCGATTGGTGCCGGAGGACCTGTACCGACTGGCGGAGCTGTTGTACTGACAACAGCGCGGCGAGCTTTGCTCACGGCGTTCCAGCTCAGAGCGGCGCGGGCGGCCAGCGGCTTGGGAGTTGTCGCGTGTGTGAACCGGTAGACTGATGTCTCGCGGCGTTTGCCGCGGCTGCCTTCGGGGTCCTGTCCATATGCTCTCGCGCGCCAACTTCCGCAACCTCGCGATCGTCGCTCACGTCGACCACGGCAAGACGACACTTGTCGACGGGATGCTGTGGCAGTCGGGAGTGTTCCGCGCGAATCAAGAGGTCAATGAGCGCGTCATGGACTCGATGGATCTCGAGCGCGAGAAGGGCATTACGATCTTGGCGAAGAACACCTCTGTACGTCACGGAGGCGTGAAGTTCAACATCGTGGACACACCGGGGCACGCTGACTTCGGCGGAGAGGTCGAGAGGGCGCTCGCGATGGTCGACGGCGTCCTCCTGCTCGTGGACGCGAGCGAAGGCCCGTTGCCTCAGACTCGCTTCGTGTTGCGCAAGGCGCTCGAACGGCGCCTGCCTGTCGTGCTCGTGGTCAACAAGATCGACCGCCCCGACGCGCGTCCCAAGGAGGTCGTGGACGAGGTCTACGAGCTGTTCTTGGACCTCGACGCGGACGAGGAGCAGATCGAGTTCCCCATCGTGTACTGCAATGCAAGGGCGGGACGTGCCTCGCTCGATCCGGCGGTCGTGGGAACGGACCTCGAGCCCTTGTTCAAGGTCATCTACGACTACATCCCTGCCCCGACCTTTGAGGCCGACCATCCGCTGCAGGCGCTGGTCACGAACCTCGACGCGTCGGCCTATGTCGGCCGTCTCGCGATCTGCCGCGTGCTGCACGGCACGATCCGGCGCGGCCAGCAGGCCGCGTGGTGCCGGGCCGACGGGAATGTGGAGAGGTTCAAGGTTGCCGAGCTGTACGTGTCCGAGGGTCTGGACCGAGTGGCCGCCGAGGAAGCGGGTCCCGGCGAGATCATCGCCGTGGCAGGGTTGTCCGAAGTGACGATCGGCGAGACACTCTCCGACGCCGAGGACCCGCGGCCCCTCCCGGTTCTGATCGTCGACGAGCCGAGTCTTGGGATGACGATCGGCATCAACACCTCGCCGCTGTCGGGAACCGAAGGGACCAAGGTCACCGCCCGGCTGCTCAAGAACCGCCTTGATGCCGAGCTCGTCGGCAACGTCTCGATCCGACTTCTTACCACGGAGCGCCCCGATACCTGGGAGGTGCAAGGCCGCGGTGAGCTGCAGCTCGCCGTCCTGGTGGAAATGCTGCGTCGCGAGGGCTTCGAGCTCACCGTCGGCAAGCCGCAGGTCGTCACCCGGATCATCGGCGGCAAGGTGCACGAGCCGGTGGAAGCAGTGTCGATCGACGTGCCCGAGGAGTTCCTCGGTGTTGTCACCCAGCTGCTCTCGCTGCGCAAGGGACGTCTCGTGCAGATGGTCAATCACGGCACCGGCTGGGCGAGGGTGGACTACTCGGTGCCTGCCCGCGGTTTGATCGGCTTCCGCACGGAGTTCTTGACCGAGACCCGGGGGACTGGAGTGTTGCACCACATCTTCGACCGCTTCGAGCCATGGCACGGCGAGCTGCGGACGCGCGCGTCCGGCTCGCTGATAGCCGACAGGGGTGGTCTGACGACCACATACGCGCTGATGAACCTTCAAGATCGCGGTGCGCTGTTCGTCGGGCCTGGCGTCGAGGTCTACGAAGGGATGATCATCGGCGAGAACGCCCGCTCGGAGGACATGGACGTGAACGCGACCAAAGAACGCAAGGTCACAAATGTGCGTTCCTCCACCTCCGAGGAGCTGGTCCGTCTTATCCCTCCCAGGCTGCTGTCGCTCGAGCAGGCGCTCGAGTTCATCAGCGAGGACGAGTGCGTCGAGGCCACCCCGGCCAGCGTTCGGCTGCGCAAGGTTCTGCTGGACCAGGCCGAGCGCGGCAAGCGCACCGCCCAGTCCAAGCGCGACCGGTTCCGGGCTGAACCACGCGAGCTCCAGGGCGGCCGCCGGGCCGGGTGACTACTTTGCTCGCCGCGGGGTTCACGGCGAGTTGCAAAGGGACTTGAGGGTCGTCGCCGTTTCGATCGACCTGCGGGGTGAAGATGCCTCGGCCGCTCAGAGCTCCGCTTCTGTCCTGTCGACGACGAGGCGCCCACGGCCTGCGCGTTTGGCCAGATAAAGAGCGTCATCCGCGCGCCGCAACAGCTGCGCGGGGTTTTCCCCAGGCCGGAACAGCGCCAGTCCCGCGCTGACCGATGACTCCATTCCCGTGACGGTCAGTATCGCGGCGTCAGCGAGCACCAGCAGGTCACGAGCGACCGATTCGACGCCGTCGGGGTCAGCATCGCCGAACAGCACGACGAACTTGTCACCGCCGATTCGCACCAGGACATCACTACGGCGCAGGCGCTCACGCCATTGCGCGACGATGTGCCTGAGGACGTCGTCGCCGACGTCGTGTCCGAAGGTGTCGTTCAGGTCTTTAAAGCGGTCGATGTCGAACAGCGCGAGAGCACCCGTCGGCCCTTGGGCCGATTCGACGGGGAGTCGTTGCGCCAGCTCGACATCGAGAGCTCTGCGGTTGTGAGCGCCCGTTAGCGGATCGCGCAGCACGAGCTCTTCGAGATAGGCCTCGAGGCGGTGCCGGTCGGTCACGTCGAGGACCTGAGTGACAAGGTGAAGCGGCCTGCCGACGTCATCTCGGACGAGGGTGATGCTCATCACGGTGTGGACCACGGAGTGGTCGGGTCGCAGGTAGCGTCTCTCGACCATCGCCGTTCGTCTTTCGCCCGCAAGCATGCGGCCGGTCAGCTCGCGGTCGGACTCGCGATCGTCGGGGTGGATGAGCTCGGACCACGACCCCCGGTGCAACTCGTCACGCGATCGTTTCGTCAACGCGCAGAAGGCGTCGTTCGCACGCAGCACCGAGCCGTTGGGCGCGGTGATGACCATTCCGATGGGGGAGTTGTCGAAAGCACTCGAGAAGCTGGCCTCACTCCGGCGCAGCGCCTCGTGGGTCTGCTCGCGAGGCGTGACCTCCAGGTTGACAACGAGGACTTCTTCTATCGCACCCGAGATCGAAGTGACAGGCAAGTATCGGGTCCAGAACTGACGGCAACCGGGTCTCGCGCTCTCTTCGGTCGCGGTCACGCCGGCAAAGCACTCTTCGAGGTGGCGTCGTGCAGCTTCGAAGCGGTCAGGACTCAGGAGCTGCGCGAGGCGATGGCCGACACAGGCGTCCGGTCCGCCGCCGACCGAGGGAAACCCGGCTCCAGCAGCGAAGCGGCATCGCAGTTCGCGGTCGATGACCCATGCGGTCATTCCCGGTACCGCGTAGGTGACCTGGCGATAACGCTCCAGGTCTTGTTGCTGACGCCGCGCGGCCTCGAGGCGGTCGGTCACGAGGCGGGAGACGGCGACGAAAGCTGTCGAGGAGCCATTGAGGCCTCGAACGGCGCCGATCCTCGTCTCGAGCCACCGGGTCTGAGAAGTCTGCGCTCGGATGCGAAAGAGAACCTCGGCGACGTCCTCACCGTTGCGAAGACGGTCGATCGCCGCCGCGAAGAGCGGTGCATCCTCGGAGCAGACAAACGCGTCTGCCGGCATCCGGCCGATGACCTCGTTTGGAGCCAGGCCCAGGATCGCACGCGAGGAATCGGACGCGAGCCGGATCCTCCCGTCCAGGTCGTGAAGGGTGACGAGGTCTGCGAACGCCGCGAACATCGCCGCAAACTCGTAGTGACCCACAAGCGGCCGCGCGGCGGTGAAGCCCTCGGGCGCGGCATGGCCCCGCTCGCGCCCCAGATAGCCCCGCTGATGCTCGAACACTGACCGACTCATCGGCGCACTGCCGCGTCACCTTGAGCGTGGCGCCCTCGGGTAACGGTTCAGCGTTGGGCGACAGAGGCGCCGAGACTGGCAGTCGCTCGACGCAGCGCCGCCTCGAGGTGCGGCGCATAGAGAACACCCACGACGCGGCCGTCCTCGAGCACGGCCGCCGCGCGACGCCGTCGGGCGGAAAGACACTCCAAAGCAACCGGGTACAAAGGGTCCCCGGGCGCGAGCGCAGGCGCGTCACGATTGGTGGCGTCGGCCACCACGACGGCGTCAGGAGCGTCTGTGAGCCGGTCGGCTGCTATCAGGCCGACGTAACGTGCACCGTCGACTACAGGCAGCACGCGACCCGGTGAGGCTTGCAGGAACGCAGCGACGACCGAGAGCGGGAAGCTCACCTCGAGAGTCGTGGGATCGTGCACCATCACGTCGGACACTTTCAGCCCCCCGACTGCCGTGCGGACCGCGGCGGCCCGGCGTTCGCTGCCAGCTCCCAGGAAGACGAAAAGCCCTATGACCGACAGCCAAAGGTCGTAGCGGACACCCAACAGCAGCATCGCGAGCCCGATGAAGCGCCCGACCTGCACTGCGAGGACGGTTGCGCGGAAATCGCCCCGCCTGCGGGCGAGCAGCGCCCTCAGCACGCGGCCGCCGTCCATCGGGATCGCGGGAAGGAGGTTGAAGCCGGCGAGCAGGAGGTTGGCCCACATGAGGCGGCTGACGATCGCACCGGCAAAGAGGGTTGGCGGCCAGATCACCGCTCCGGACGCGTAGCCGGCCAAGGCGAGGATCAGAGCGAGCACCGCACTGGCCAGGGGGCCGGCGATCGCGATGGCGAGCTCGTCGGCCGGAGCGCCAGGCAGGCCGGAGATCTCCGAGACTCCGCCGATGGGCAAGAGCACGATGTCGCGCACCGTAAAGCCCCGCCGGCGGGCAACGAAGCTATGGGAGAGCTCGTGGACCACTATGCAGACGAAGAGGGCCGCGATCCAGATGAGGCCTTCGGTGACCGAACGCGCTGTCGTCTTGCCATTCGTCGGCACGATCACCAGGACGACGAGCAGTGGGAAACTCCAGTGGATGCGTATCGGGACGCCCCTGACGCTCCCAATTCGAAGTGACCGGCCCATCAGCCCTGTGCTCTCTGCTTGCTCATCGCCAGGTTAGGACGGACAAGGTCGCGCCAGTGACGCGGTCGGTCCGCGGATGGCGTGAGCCTCGGTAGCTTCTGGGGCATGGCGCGGGGAAGGCTCCTTGTCGACCTCGGGCCACTGCGCCAGTCGCAGGCCTTCCGGCGCATCTGGCTGGGATACCTGGTCACGACGCTCGGTTCTCAGCTCACGGTGGTAGCGGTCCCATACCAGGTGTTCCTGCTGACCCACTCGTCGCTGGACGTGGGCCTTGTGGGCCTGGTGCAAATCGTTCCAGTGCTCGCCGGCTCGCTGTTCGGAGGCTCGATCGCGGATGCGGTCGACCGGCGGCGACTGCTCGTGGTCACGCAGCTGTCGCTCGCGGCCTGCAGCGTCGGTCTCGCGCTGAACTCGACTGGTGGGCACGCTGCGCTCTGGCCGTTGTACGCGCTGAGCGCGCTCGGGTCCGGGATAGTCAGCGTCGACAGCCCGACGCGAACCGCGGTGATCGCCACCTTGGTGGGCCGTCCGATGTTCGCGAGTGCCAACGCACTTTGGCAGCTTCTTTCCCAGGTGAGCCTTGTGGCAGGACCCGCAGTCGCGGGCCTGCTTCTCGGGCAGGTTGGGATCGCCTCGGTCTACTGGATCGACGCGGCCACCTTCGCTGTCTCACTGCTGGCGGTGGCTAGCCTCCCCGCGCTGCGTCCCCTCGGGGGCGGCACGCGCTTTGGACTCCGTTCAGTCGGTGAGGGGCTGAGGTACCTGAAAGGTCGTCCCGTGCTGCAAGGGACCTTCGTCGTGGACCTGAACGCGATGGTGCTGGGAATGCCTCGGGCGCTGTTCCCGGCTCTTGCGCTGGTTCGATTTCACGGCGGTGCCAACACGGTCGGCCTGCTCTACGCGGCGCCTGGAGCCGGCGCTCTGATCGGTGCGCTGCTAACGGGTTGGGTCGTCACGGTCCGCAAGCAGGGCCGGGCTGTTCTCGTCGCGGTTGGGATCTGGGGAGCCGCAATTGCCGCATTCGGCCTTGTGCACTGGCTGGCGGCGGCCCTGATGCTCCTCGCGCTCGCCGGCGCGGCCGACGTCGTCTCGGCGGTCTTCCGGGGCACGATCCTCCAGCTCGAGGCACCCGAGTCGCTGCGAGGCAGGCTCTCGTCGGTCCACACCGCAGTCGTGACCGGTGGGCCGCGCCTCGGGGATTTCGAGGCCGGAGCGGTGGCAGCGGTGTCGACGCCGCAGATCTCTGTCGTCTCCGGAGGACTCGGCTGTGTGGTGGGCGTTGGCATCGTGGCTTGGCTCATGCCGAGGTTCGCCCGCTATGACGCCACCGAGGCCGAAGGCCAGGGGCCGGCAGCTGCGGGTGTGAGAGGCTAGGGGCATGGACGTAGGAATTCTCGGAGGGACGGGTCCGGCGGGCAAGGCTCTCGCTGTCAGGCTGGCGTCGATCGGTATGTCGGTGTCGATCGGCTCGCGCTCGGCCGAGCGCGGAGAGGAGATCGCGGGCCAGCTTCGTGAGAAGTGGGGGGCGCGCGTCCCCGACCTGCACGGCGCCTCGAACGAGGTCGCCTGCGAGGCGGACCTGGTAGTGGTCGCGACGCCCTGGGATGGCGCGGCGCAGACAGTTGCCGCGCTGGCGCACCACCTCGAGGGAAAGGTCGTCATCTCGATGGCGAATGCGCTGTTCAAGGTGGGTGACGACATGGAGGCAGTCGTGCCGGCGCGCGGCTCGTTGTGCGTCGCGGTCCAAGGCGCCGCCCCGCGGGCCCTGGTCTCGGGCGCGTTCCATCATCTCCCGGCGCGCGGACTTGCGAACCTGGAACAGTCACTCGACGCGGACGTGCTCGTGTGCTCGGATCACGCGGCCGCCACCAAGGCCACGATCGAGCTGGTGGACCGCATACCTGGGTGTCGTGGGATCGATGCGGGCACGCTGTCGGCAGCGGCGGCGATCGAGGCGTTCACGGCCGTGCTCATCGGGGTCAACATCCGCTCGCGCTCGCATGCCAGCATCCGGCTGACGGGCCTGCGCGCCGGAAGCCTCTAGGGCTAGTCAACTCGTCGCTCGTTGTCGGTGATGCGTCTTTACGACACTGCTCGTCGCCAGGTTGTCCCGTTCACACCGGGCGAGGTCGTCACGATGTACACCTGCGGGATCACGCCGTATGACTCGGCGCATCTGGGCCACGCGGCGGTATACCTCTTCTACGACGTGCTGCAGCGACGTCTCCGCGACCTCGGTCACCGGACCCTGTGCGTGCGCAACATCACCGACGTCGACGACGACATCCTGCGCAAGGCCCGGGAGATCGGTGTGCACTATCTCGACCTCGCGGCGGGTGAGATCGCGCGCTTCGATGCCGACATGGCCGCGCTCGGGCTGCTGCGGGCCTATTCGGAGCCGCGGGCGACATCGGCCATCCCGGACATTCTCGGCTTCATCGGCATGGTCCTCGACACGGGCCACGCATATCGAGCGGGTGGAGCGGTGTACTTCGACGTATCGTCGTTCCCCCGGTTCGGCCAGGTGAGCCATCTCGAGCGCGACGAGATGGTCGCTCTGGCCGCCCTGCGCGGCGGCCGGCCGGAGGACCCTTTCAAGGACGACCCGCTGGACTTCGTGCTGTGGCAGCCTTCGACTCCAGGGGAGCCCGCCTGGGAGTCGCTCTGGGGCCCCGGCCGCCCGGGGTGGCACATCGAGTGCTCGGCCCTCGCCATGCGCGAGCTAGGCACCACTGTCGACCTGCACGGCGGAGGGACCGACCTGATCTTCCCGCACCATGAGTGCGAGTCGGCCCAGTCCGAGGCGGCGACGGGGTCGGTCTTCGTCCGGCACTGGATGCACGTGGGGATGGTGGGCTTGGGCGGCGAGAAGATGTCGAAGTCGCTCGGCAATCTCGTCTTCGTCCATGACCTGCTCGAACAGGGCCACGACCCGTTCGCGATCCGCTTGGCGCTGCTCTCCCAGAGCTACCGGCTTGCATGGGACTGGACCGGCTCGATGCTGGAGGACGCGGAGGACCGCCTCGAGCGTTGGCGCGTGGCAGGCCGCGGCGGCGCCGGCCTGGAGGCCGTGCGGGCCAGGCTCGACGACGACTTGGACACTCCCGGTGCTATCGCGGCCATCGACGCGGAGGCGGGGGCGGGGCGCGGAGTGACTGAGGCCGCCTTGCTGCTTGGGGTGCAACTGTGAGACAAGCCCACGAGGCAGTCCCATCGGCCCGGTAGGCTGAGCTTTTCCGGGTGCGACCGAGCGTCGCCAGCACGAGGAGTGGTTCAGATGCCCAGCGAGATCACGGTCTTGTTGCCCGACGGGTCCGCACGCAGTGTCCCCGCCGGCACGACGATCGCGGAACTTGCCGCGGGCATCGGGCGCCAGCTCGCTGCCGCTTCGGTGGCCGCGGAGCTCGATGGCGTGTTGGTGGATCTCTCCCAGCCACTTGTCGACGGCGCCAAGGCGCGCATAGTCACCTCCGACACCGATGAGGGCCGCGAGGTGCTTCGCCACTCCACGGCGCACGTCATGGCGCAAGCGGTGCTCAGGCTGTGGCCGGGTGCGCGCTACGCGATCGGCCCCGCCGTCGCAGACGGGTTCTACTACGACTTCGAGCTCCCCCGGGGCGCCCGCTTCTCCGAAGAGGACCTGGCCCGGATCGAGTCGGAGATGCGGGCGATAGTTGCTGAATCCCAGCCGTTCGTTCGCGAGGAGCACACGATTGCCGAAGCCCTCGAGATCTTCGCCGACCAGCCTTACAAGCGCGAGATCATCGAGAGGGTCGCCGAGGCCGCTGTCGGCCTGGATGCCGAGCTGGTTGCCGAAGCAGGCGGGAGTCCCGGTGCGGTCAGCGCCTATCGCAACGGTCCGGGATTCGTGGACCTGTGCCGCGGTCCGCACGTGCCCTCGACAGATCGCCTCGGGCATTTCAAGCTGACTCGGGTAGCAGGCGCCTACTGGCGTGGGGACGAGCACAGGCCCCAGCTCCAAAGGGTTTACGGCACGGCATGGGAGTCGGACAAGGCCGTCAAGGCGTATCTCCATCGTCTGGAGGAGGCCGAGCGCCGTGATCACCGTCGGCTCGGCGCTGAGCTCGACCTGTTCTCATTCCCCGCCGAGCTCGGTTCGGGACTGGTCGTCTTCCACCCGAAGGGAGGACTGGTCCGCAAGGTGATGGAGGACTACTCGCGGGCGCGCCACACCGAGGCGGGCTACTCCTTCGTGAACACGCCGCATATCACCCGCTCGGACCTGTTCGAGACCTCGGGCCACCTGCAATGGTTCGCGGAGAGCATGTTCCCGCCCATGGAGCTCGACGAAGGTCATCGGTACTACCTCAAACCGATGAACTGTCCCTTCCACATCCTGATCTTCAAGTCCAGGCAGCGCTCGTACCGTGAGCTCCCGATCCGGATGTTCGAGTTCGGCGCCGTCTACCGGTACGAGAAGTCCGGCGTGGTGCACGGACTGACACGTGTGCGCGGCATGACCCAGGACGATGCTCACATCTTCTGCTCGCGCGAACAGATGGCCGGCGAGCTGCGGTCACTGCTCGGTTTCGTGCTCGACCTGCTCCGGGACTTCGGCCTCGAGGACTTCTACCTCGAGCTGTCGACCATGCCGGAAGACAAAGCGGTCGGCACCGTCGAGGAATGGGAGGAAGCCACCGAGGCTCTCCGGCAGGCTGCGCTGACAATGGACCTCGAGCTCGTTCTCGACCCGGGCGGCGGCGCTTTCTACGGTCCGAAGGTCTCGGTCCAGGCGCGCGATGCGATAGGAAGGACCTGGCAGATGTCGACGATCCAGGTGGACACTCAACTCCCACAGCGTTTCGACATGGACTACGTCGGTCAGGACAACACCAGGCACCGGCCGGTCATGATCCACCGAGCATTGTTCGGGTCAGTCGAGCGTTTCTTCGCGCTGCTGGTCGAGCACTACGCCGGAGCGTTCCCGACTTGGCTGTCGCCGGTCCAGGTCCGGGTCCTCCCCGTGCGCGATGACCACGTGCCCTACGCGCAACAGGTTCGCGGGCTGCTGACCGCGGCCGGCGTGCGGGCCGAGGCGGATGACGCCGGTGAGCCTCTCGGGGCGCGGATTCGCCGCGCGAAACTCGAGAAAGTGCCATACGTACTGGTAGTGGGCGACTCCGACGTTGCCGCCGGGACCGTCGGCGTCAACGCCCGGGGCGCAGACGAGCCTGAGCGCGGTGTCGGAGTCGACTCGTTCGTGGAACAGCTGCGTGTGGAGGCCGCGCCCCCGCTCAGTCGTGGCGTCGGCACCTTCACGGGAGCCCCGTGAACCTGGACCAGCTCTGGGCGGGCTGGCGGTCCAGCTACGTGAGCTCGTTCGGGGCTGCAGGTGACCTGGCGGGCTCGAGCAGCGGCCCGACGGCCGCCAGTGAGACGCAGGCCGCGTGCGTCTTCTGCGAGATCGTCCGGTCAGGCGAGTCCGACGAGGTACGGCATGTGCTCTGGACGGGCAAGTCCACTGTTGCGCTGCTCAATGCTTTCCCGTACTCCTCGGGTCATGTGATGGTGCTGCCGATGCGGCACCTAAGTGAGCTGTGCGAGCTCGAGCCGGAGGAAGCGGCCGAGCTGTCCGGCGGTGTCTACGACGCCGTGGCGGCCGTGAAGGCCGCTTACTGTCCCGAGGGCATGAACCTCGGCGTGAACCTCGGGCGCGCCGCGGGGGCCGGGATTCCGGCTCACCTGCACGTGCACATCGTTCCGCGATGGATTGGCGACACGAACTTCATGACCTCACTTGCCGGGGTCCGGGTCCTTCCCGAGGCCCTGAGCGACAGTTGGGCGAAGCTACGGGCCGCCTGGACGTGAGCGTGTCCCCGTCCGGCCCTCGCCGGGCGCCGAGAATCTGGGGGGAGTGCACGGTACAAGGCGACCACGTCGTGGTCGTCTTGCATGGGTGGCGCAGAGTCCTTGCCATGCGGGGCACGGTCCGGCTCCCCGTCGCGTCGGTCGTCCGGGTCGATCACGACCCGTCGGCGCGCGCGCATGTGAAGACCGGTCTTCGCCAGTGGCGCAATCACGGCCAGGGAGTATGGCGGATCGGCACTTATCACGGGCTCGACGGCTGGTCGTTCTGGTCTATCGGGCTCGGGCGCAACGCCGTGCTCATCGAGTGCTCCGGAGAGCGCTTCCGCTATGTCGTGATCGAGGTGGCCGATGCGCAGCACACGGTCAGTGAGATCCGCTCGGCCGTGGCCAAGGTGACCCGACGCGTTCCCGAGGCGCTGGAGACCAGCCTTGAGACGCCGGTTCGTGGCCCGAGGCAGCGCGGTCGCCGCGATCACGGTGAAGCTACTAGAGGCGAAGACTGAGGTCGTGAACGGCCATCGCCTTGACTACGAGTCGCACCGCGGGGCGCTCGAACGCGAGTGCAGCCTCATCGTGGACGCGATCGGCGACGCTCTCGGGCTCCCGGTCCCGACCTGCCCGCAATGGAAGCTGTCCGATCTGGTCGAGCATCTCGTCGACGTCTTCACATTCTGGAACAGCCAGCTCGAGGCCGCATCGCCCGGTGCCCCGGTGGCGGTGGCCTCACAGCGCGCGCCGGCGGGAGCCGACATCGTGGATCGGCTCGAAAGCGCCGGCACGAGCCTGCAGTTGGCGCTCGACGGTCACGATCCGGAAGATCCCTGCTGGAACTGGGCGGGCGAGGATCTCACCGCGGACTGGGTCTGCCGGCGCATGGCCTTGGAGTCGGCCGTGCACCGTTACGACGTCGAGCTCTCGGTCGGCTCGCCGACGCCGATCGATCGCGACCTGGCCGTAGACGGGATCGACGAGTGGATCGGGGTTCACCTTGCGACCGACGTGCCCGAGACACCTGACCTCTCGCTCGGTGGGGTGTTGTGCCTGGCGTGTTCCGACGACACTGCAGCTTGGACAGTCGAGGTCGTCGCGGGCCGGTTGCGCTGGCGCGAGGGCAGGGGACCCGCCGACGCGGTCCTGGTCGGTTCTGCATCGGACCTCTACCTGTTCGGCTGGAACCGCCGGCCTCTGGAAGTGCTCGAGCTCACGGGCAACCGGGAGGTTGCTGCCGCTTGGAGCTCGCTCACGGTCTGAGCTCGGTGCTGGCCTATGCCTCGGCTGCCTGTCTGGCGAGCTTCTCGGCAAGCGGCGCCGGCACGACCTCATGATGGTCGTGGCGTACGGAGAAGCGACCCCGGCCGCCTGTGAGCGAGCGGAGGTCAGTCGCGTAACGCGAGATCTCCGACGCCGGCACCAACGCGATGACGACCTGTTCACCGCGTTCTCCGGCCTCGGTGCCGAGCACCCGGCCGCGCCGCGAGTTCAGATCACCGAGGATGTCGCCCTGATAGGCGGCGGGCACCGTGACCTCGAGCCGACAGACCGGCTCGAGTATCACCGGGCCGGCAGCGGCCAGGGCCTCCTTGAAGCCGTGCGAAGCGGCCATCTTGAAGCTCATCTCGGAGGAGTCCACCGTGTGGTACTTGCCGTCGTAACAGGTCACCCGGACATCGACGACGGGGTAGCCGAAGTGTCCTCCCGTGACCATCGCTTCCTGCACACCCTTTTCCACGGCGGGAATGAACTGTCGGGGTATCGCCCCGCCGACGATCGCGTCCACGAACTCGAAGCCCTCGCCGCGCTCGAGCGGCTCGACACGCAGGTTGGCAACGCCGAACTGGCCGTGGCCACCGGTCTGCTTCTTGTACTTGCCCTCGGCCTCGGCGGACTTGGTGATGGTCTCGCGGTAGGGGACCAGCACGGGCTCGGTCTCGACCGCCACGCCGAACTTGCGGTTGAGCTTCTCACAGACGATCTGCAGGTGCGTGTCACCCATGCCCGACAACACGGTCTGGTGCGTCTCGTCATCGCGGCGGACCACAAGGGCGGTGTCCTCCTCCTGGAGCCTGTGGATCGCGGTCATGAGCTTGTCGTCGTCACCCTTGGCTTTCGGGTGCACCGCTATGGACAGCACCGCGGTGCGCAGCCTGGGTCCCTCCGCCACGACGGGCTGGTTCTTCGGCGCCAAGGTGTCGCCGGTCAGTACGCCGCTCAATTTCGCCACGGCGACGATGTCGCCGGCAGGAGCGGCCGTGGTGGGCTGGGTCTCCTTGCCGCGCATGACCTGGAGGGCGTGCAACTTCTCCTCGGAGTGGCTGCGGCTGTCGAAGAGCGTCATGTCGGGTCGGAGCGTTCCCGAGAGGACGCTCATGAGCGAGATGCGCCCCACGAAGGGGTCGGCGATCGTCTTGAAGACGCGGGCCAGTGGGGGCCCGTCGGGATCACGGGGAAGCTGCATCGTGTCGTTGCCCGCACGCACCGTGAAAGTCTTGCGCGTCAGCGGGCTCGGCCCGATGGCGCAGATGAGCGAAGCCAGGCGGTCGACGCCGACACCGGTGAGCGCGGAGCCGCAAACGACGGGGAACACGCTCGCGGAAGCGACGCCGTGGGCGAGTGTGGCCTCGAGGTCCTTGGCGGAGGGCACCTCACCTTCGAGGTAGCGCTCCATCATCTCGTCGTCGCCGACGACGATTCCTTCTATCAGCGTCTCGCGGACACGGTGCTGAAGCTCCGAGATCGCCTCGGGGATCGGTCCGGTCGTGGGTTTGCCCGCGCCGTAGAAGATGGCTGAGTCGGTGAGTAGGTCCGCGATGGCGTTGAAGGCCGCCTCGCTGCCGATGGGCAGCTCCAAGGGCGCGATGCCGGAGCCGAAGCGCGCGCTGAGCTGGTCGAGCGTCCTCTCGAAGTCGGCGCGCTCACGGTCGAGCTTGTTGACAAACACAAGCCTCGGAATGCCGAGCTCGGTCGCCAGCCGCCAGGTCTCCTCGGACTGAACTTCCACGCCTTCGACAGCACTGACCACCAGCACGGCGAGGTCTGCAACCGACAGGCCCGCCTCCACCTCGGCTATGAAGTCGGCGTAGCCAGGAGTGTCGATGACGTTGATCTTGCAGTCCTCGAAGAGAAACGGAGCCAGTGCCAACGAGACCGATATCTGCCGCTTGACCTCTTCGGGCTCGAAATCGCAGACAGTCGTCCCGTCCTCTGTGCGTCCCGGTCGGGTCAGCACGCCGCCGGCCATGAGCAATGCCTCGGCAAGGGTGGTCTTGCCGGCACCGCCATGGCCGATGAGCGCGACGTTGCGGATTTTCCCGGACGGCACGGCGTTCACGTGAGTACCTCACTTCCCGCGACCGGCATCACCATGTGTGACTGGTCGACGAACTCGCTGGACAGGTTGCGAGCCTATCGGTCGCGTGCGCATCACGAGGAGGCCGGAGGATCCGCGAGGGGCTCTGGTATCCTCGTGAAGAGAGATTTGGTGTCACGCAGGCTCGCGTGACAGGTGCTTTCGACACCAGTCGTGCCAGACAGGAGCAAGATGATCGACGGCCACCGGGGCCAGTCAGCGGCGAGTGGCACCGAGGATGCCGCAGTCGATGACCAGGCCGCGACGTCCCCAGAGCCGGCCGCGACGGCCGAGGAAGCGGCCAAGCCGCCAGAGCGTGACATCCGCAAGGGCTTCGCAATCGGTGCCCGCCTGGCGCGACACGGCGTCACCGCCAACGAAGTCACGGTCGCAGGCATCGTGCTTGCCGGCATCACCGGCGTCGTCATCGGCCTGGGTCACTTCTGGATCGCCGTCGTGCTGCTCACAGTCGGAGGCCTCATGGACACGCTCGACGGCGTCGTCGCGAAGGCTGCGGGCACGGCCTCCAAGAAGGGCGCATTCTTCGACTCTGTAGCCGACCGGGTGTCCGATGCCTTCATCTTTGGCGGCGTGGCATGGTACTTCGCCTCGGGCAGCCAACCACGCCTGGCGGTGTTGCCGTTTGCGATCCTCGGGGTCAGCGCGGTCATCTCCTACGAGCGGGCCAAGGCGGAGTCCCTCGGCTACGACGCCAAGGGTGGCCTCATGGAGCGCGCCGAGCGCCTCATCCTGCTCGGTGTCGCATTGCTGTTGCATGTGATCTTCGTGCCACTGCTCTGCCTGCTGCTGGCACTGACGGTCTTTACCGCAGGGCAGCGCTTCGTGAAGGTATGGC
The DNA here is from genome assembly GCA_963807575.1 of uncultured Acidimicrobiaceae bacterium. Classification (GTDB taxonomy): domain Bacteria; phylum Actinomycetota; class Acidimicrobiia; order Acidimicrobiales; family Bog-793; genus Fen-455. Next base: position 74,063 of record CAWECD010000017.1, on the reverse strand, counting down.
GCCAGGCGAGCCCGGAGTCGGGAAGCTCTGGAGCGGGGCGTGGAGCTTGGCGGCGGGGGCGTGTCGAGTCACGCTGGCGGTCGTGGCGCCAGCCGCGCGTGAACGGCGCCCGACGCCGCGCGACCACGCCGAGCCGCGTGCGTGCCCGACGCCGGGCTGAACCGCTGACCGTGAGGCTCCGCCGCGTTCTTGCCAGCGAACGTTCTGGTAGCCGCCGTGCCGGTCCTCGGGCCGAGCGCGGCCCCGTCGTGGGGTCGGCGCGGCGCCGGCGCCCCGGGGCCGATAGCTGAGCAGAGCTTCGCTTCCTGTTGGCAAGAGCCGGGCGGCTGTCATGGCTACGCGCGAACAGCGGGCCCGTTACCTCACCTACCGGGGTCTCGCGGTGGCACTGCAGGGCACTCCGCGTCCGATCGCAGCGGTCCTGGCAAGTGCCGCCGGCTACGCGGTCTCGCGGGTGTGGCGCGCCAAGCGACCACTCGTGCATTCCAACCTGCGGCGCGTGCTCGGACCCGAAACCGGGGAGGCCGCAATCGGGCAGCTTGTGACGAAGGCCTTCTGCTCCTACGCCCGCTACTGGGTCGAGGCAGCACAGGTGGCGGCTCTCCGGTCGGACGAGATCGAGTCGGTCTTCACCATTGAGGGATTCGAGAGGTTCCGTCTGGAAATGGCGAGAGGCCGGGGCGTGGTGATCGTTCTTCCGCATGTCGGCTCGTGGGAGTACGGGGGCCGTTGGCTCGCCCAGCAGGGATATCCCATGACAACGGTGGGCGAGCTGTTGGAACCTCCCGAGCTGTTCGCCTGGTTCACCTCGCAGCGCGCAGCCCTCGGGCTCACTGTGCTGCCGCCGGGGCCGGACACGACCGTCCGGCTCTTGGACACCCTACGGCAGGGCCGTGTCGTGGGATTGCTGGCGGACCGGGACCTTGTTGGCAACGGCATTGAAGTTGAGCTGTTTGGTGAGAAGACGACACTGCCCGCAGGCCCGGCACTGCTTGCCTTGCGCTCAGGTGCACCGCTGATGACTTGCGCCATCTATCAAAGGCCGCGCGGCCGGTACCACGCGGTGTTGCGACCCCCGCTCGACTCAGCACGCACTGGGCGGCTGCGCCAGGACGTTCAACGCCTCACCCAAGAGATCGCACTGTCCCTCGAGGGTCTTATCCGCCCCGCACCCGAGCAGTGGCACCTCTTCCAGCCGAACTGGCCGTCCGACCGGGAGCTGTACCGCTGACCTGGGCCGTCAGATGCCGACAGCGCCGCTGCGACAGGAATAACTCTTTGTGCGGCCGTGTTGGCAGTGCCAGGAGGAAGGAGCCGTGCTCCCGCCACGTGGCGCACAGGTACCGGACCGGGGGGACCGGGACCAGGGGCATAGGCCTGCGAGACCTCCTAGAGGGCGAAACAGTAGGAGTCGGGGTCGACCAGCCGGTCGACCCCGACAGAGAAAGAAGAGAGTGGCCCGGGAACGCGAGGTAAACCCGGGCCACTGTCATTCTGACCGGGCGACGCGCAACGGCCCGACCGATCGACGAACGCCGGCATGAGGCCGTTGGCCGGCTCGAAGGCAGCCACATGGTCGACGGCAACCCGCTGCGAGCTCCTCAGTGCCGATAGCGTCGTGGCCGGTGCGCGTCGCGATCGTGTGTCCTTACAGCTGCACGATGTTCGGTGGCGTGCAGACCCAGGTGCTCGGCCTTGCGCGGGCCCTGAGCTCGAGGGGCGACGATGTGGCCGTGGTCGCTCCCGCCGAGGGCACGGTCCCGATCTCGAGGCTCGGTCCTGCCGCGCTCCAAGGCGCTGTCTTCATCAAAGTGGGGTCCGGGACCGCTATCGCGGTGAACGGCTCGCGCGCCCCGGTGTCGCCCTGGCCGGCGACGATGTCACGAACGGTCTCGGCTCTGCGCGACTTCGCTCCTGAGGTTGTCCACGTTCACGAGCCGTTCGTGCCCGGGCCATCGCTCGCGGCGGTCGTTGCTGGGCCGCGCCCCATCGTCGCCACTTTTCACCGTTCTGGGGCCGACTTCGCCTACCGAGCGTACGGTCACATGGTGGGAGGGTGGTCTCGTAGGCTCGGCGCGGTCTTCGCCGTGTCCGAAGAGGCCAGTGCCACCGCCCGGGAGTGCGTCCGCCGCCTCTCGAACAGGGTCCGGATCATCCCCAATGGGGTGGAAGTGGACCGGTTCACCTCAGTCGGTCCGTGGCCTTCGAGCGCGCCGACCATTGTGTTCGTCGGCCGTCACGAACCTCGCAAGGGGCTAGGGGTGCTGCTCGACGTATTCGGGCTGCTGCCGGAGTCGACGCACCTGTGGGTGTTGGGGGACGGGCCTGAGACTGAGCGACTACGGAGCCGCTTCGGTTCGGACGCACGCATCGAGTGGCTCGGGTCAGTCGGGGACCAAGAGCGGGCGGCGCGCCTGGCGGGCGCGGACGTCCTCGTTGCGCCGTCGCTCGCAGGGGAGTCTTTTGGCGTCGTGCTCCTCGAGGCGATGGCTGTCGGGACAGCGGTTATCGCCTCGGACCTCCCCGGTTATCGACTTGCGGCCGGGGACGCAGCCCTTTACGCGCCTGCAGGCGACCGGGTCGCGCTCGCCCAAGCGATCCGCACCGTCCTGGCGGACGATGCTGAACGTGAGGCTCTCCGGGCCCGGGGACGCCGGCGCGCAGCCGAGCGAGACATGGGGGTGATCGCCGAGCTGTACCGCGACGCCTACGTCAAGTTAGGGCATGCCGCCCACCCGGGCTAGCCTCGGGCCGATGACTCCAGCGGCGAGGGACCGAACACGCTGGCAGCACCGTGCCTTCGACAGCGACGGGAGAGCGCGGCGAGCCGTCGAGGCACAACAGGCCGCCTACGAGGCCTCGCGGGCAGTGCTGGCGGCCGCCGCCCGGCGGCGAGACGCGGCCTGGCGCCACGCTGCTCATGCGAGCCGGCGACGGGCAATCATCGCCCTGGTGGCACCGCTGGCCGTCGCGATCGTGCTTTGCGTCCTCGGAGTGGTCTCGACGGACTTCCTGATCGCCGGAGTTGTGATCGCCTGTGCTGTCACGCTGGTGTCTTGGTTGACGTGGGCGCGCTCGACCAGCGTGCTGACCAAGCGGCTCGGAGGCACTGTCGTCACCGCCAAGCGGCGACCCAGCATCCTCGGCGCGGCCGAGGCAGCCCGTCTCGTCGACGTCGCGGAGGGACTGTTCGCCGTGTTCGGCCTGCCGCGCGCGGAGATCCGGGTTCTCGACGACCCAGCGCCGAACGCGATGTCGGTGGGCCGCTCGTCCGACCACGGCGTCGTGTTCGTCACCAGTGGCCTCATCTTTCTCTTGGACCGGATCGAGCTGGAGGCCGTGCTGGCACACGAGCTTGCGCACATAAAGCGTGGCGACACCGTCTCGGGAGCCATCGCCGTGCTCGCCTTCGACCCGCTGAAGAGCTATGTCCCGACCTTTGGGAGAATCGCCGACAGGGTTGCCGGTCACGGGCGTGAGCCGTTGGCCGACATCGCGGCCGTGGGGGTCACGCGTTACCCACCAGGGCTGATCCGCGCCCTGGAGAAGATATGTGCCGCCCCCAGCACCAGGCCCACCTGCGTTTCCCGCAGTGTGACCGAGTCCACCGCACGGCTCTGGTTGGCGCCGTTCGACCAGCTGCCGGATGAGCTGGAACGGCCCGGGGCCCTCGATCTCGCCGAACGTATCGGCGTGCTGAGGGAGCTCTGAGTGGCCCTCGAGATGTGCTTCGATCGGGAAGCTCCAACTGGCGAGGTGGGCTCAAGCGTGGTCGGATTGTGGAGTGCAGCACGGACGCGTCCGGTCATGAGGCCCGTTCAGCAGGCGCCGGCGGCCTCGGGACACGGGCGCGTCGCACCGGTAGCCTTTCGTCCTGCGCCGGCGGCAGACCTACGGCTGTTGCGGCGCCCGTTATCGGACATCGAGGGAGGCTGAGGCGATGTCGGGTCATTCCAAGTGGGCAACGACCAAGCATCGCAAGGGTGCCGTCGACGCGGCACGGGGGAAGCTGTTCGCGAAGCTGATCCGCCAGGTCGAGGTTGCTGCTCGGGAGGGCGGAGGTGACTTGTCCGCGAACGCGACGCTCCGCACGATGTTCACGAAGGCCCGGGATGCTTCCGTCCCGCTCGACACGATCGAACGTGCCATCAAGCGCGGCACAGGCGAGCTCGAAGGCGTCCGTTACGAGGCGATCTCCTACGAGGGCTACGCCCCCTCGGGCGTCGCGATGATCGTCGAGTGCCTCACGGACAACCGGAATCGAACCGGGTCGGAGGTCCGGTCGCTGTTCTCGCGAAACGGCGGCTCCATGGCCGAGCCGGGCGCGGTCTCCTGGCAGTTCGAGCGCAAGGGCGTGGTGATGGTGCCGAGGTCCGTCGGCGAGGACGAGCTCATGGCTGCCGCTGTCGAAGCCGGCGGGGAGGACTTGCGTGACGAGGGCGACGAGTGGATGCTCACGAGCGCGCCTGCGGACCTTGCCGCGATACAAGACGCCCTGAGCGGGGCCTCGATCGCCGTGGACTCGGCGGATCTCGAGATGGTGCCGACCACGCGTGTGGAGGTCGTCGACGAGTCGACTGCCAGGCGGGTGCTCAAGCTCATCGAGCTGCTCGAGGAGCACGACGATGTGCAGAGCGTCTGGGCGAACTTCGACATCCCCGACGAGATCCTCGAGCGCGTCGAGCTCTGAGCTGTCCGGGACGATCCGCCTAGTCGCGGGTCGCGCAGGTTACGATCGAACGAGTGTTTGTTCTCGGCATCGATCCAGGCCTGTCCCGGTGCGGTTATGGCTGTGTGCGCTCAGATGGGCCGCGAAGGCACGCTGTTGCCGCCGGTGTGATCACGACCCTGACGGAGGAATCGGTGCCGCGCCGGCTGGCCACGTTGCGAGTGGAGCTGCGCAAGCTCTTCAAAGAGCTTCACCCGGACGTCGTCGTCGTCGAGCGGGTCTTGTTCAAGAAGAATGCCCGGACCGCGATGTCGGTCGGGCAGGCCAGTGGAGTCGCGCTGTTGACCGCGGTGGAGCTGGGCTGCGATGTCGTCGAGTACACCTCGAACGAGGTGAAGCTCGCGGTGACCGGCTTCGGTGGGGCGTCGAAAGATCAGGTGCAACAGATGGTGGCGCGCCTGCTCGATCTCGGCGCCGTGCCGAAGCCCGCCGACGCGGCCGATGCGCTTGCCCTCGCCCTTTGCCACCTCAGCACGGCACCCTGGGCGCGAGTGCCTGGGGCCGTGCCGGCCAGCAGCGGGACGCCCCAGCGGCGAAGCTCGCAGGTGGCGGGGCCGTGATCGCGTCGCTGCGCGGACTGGTGACAGAGCGCAAGGCGGTAGGCGACACGGCCGTCGAGCTCGTCGTGGACGTCAGTGGTGTGGGTTACCGCCTCGCGGTGGCCCCGAGGACTGCGGCCGGCTTGCTGCTCGGGCAGGAGGTCAGTCTCGCTGTGCACACCCACGTCCGTGAGAGCGCCATCACGCTGTACGGGTTCGCCTCGGCCGAAGAGCGAACCGCCTTCGAGTTGCTCCTGGGGGCCCATGGCGTCGGCCCCGGACTGGCACTGGCGATCCTCAGCATCCACGACCCGTCCCAGCTCGCTCAAGTCATCGCCAACGGGAACGTCGACGCCTTGAAGCTGGTTCCTGGCGTCGGACAGAAGACGGCGGCACGGTTGCTCCTCGAGCTGCAGGCACGCTTTGACTACCTCAGCGCCGACGGGCTGGCCGGGAGCGCCGCGTACCAGTCCAACCAGCACCCCTCGGTCAACTATGAGGTCGGCGAGGCGCTCGCACAGCTCGGCTACGCGCCCGACGAGGTGAGAACGGCGATCCGCTCACTGCCCGAAGAGGGGACCGTCGAGGAGCTCCTGCGCCTGGCCCTGCGGAGCCTTGCGCCACGGAGATGACCTGTCGATGAGCCCTCGCCGCGAGATTCTCGCCGACGCCGATCCTCCCGTCGTCAAGGACGTTGCTGCGTCGCGGCTTGACGCGGGATCGTCGGACGCCGACAAGGCCTTCGAGGTCGGGGTCCGTCCGAAGCGGCTGAGGGACTTCGTGGGCCAGCACCTGTTGCGAGAGAAGCTGGAGATCATCCTCGAGGCCGCGCGCCGGCGGGACCAACCGGTCGACCACGTCCTGTTCGCCGGGCCGCCGGGTCTCGGCAAGACGACGTTGGCGGGCATAATGGCCTGCGAGATGGGAGCAGGCCTGCGCATCACCTCGGGGCCGGCCCTGGTGCGAAGCGGAGACGTCGCAGCCATCCTGACCGATCTTCAACGGGGCGACGTGCTGTTCATCGATGAGATCCACCGCCTGGGAAGGGCGGTCGAGGAGCTGCTCTACCCGGCCATGGAGGACTTCCAGCTCGACATCGTCCTCGGTCGGGGACCGACCGCCCGTTCGATCCGCTTGGACCTGCCGAAGTTCACTTTGGTGGGCGCGACAACCCGCACAGGGCTGATCACAGGGCCTTTGCGCGACCGGTTCGGCATCGTGGCGCGCCTCGAGCTCTACAGCGAGGCCGAGCTGGAGCAGATCGTGCACCGCAGCGGTGCGCTGTTCGGAGTCGCGCTCACCGGTGGGGGGGCCAGCGAGATTGCCCGTCGATCGCGCGGTACGCCTCGCCTCGCGATCCGCTTGCTCCGGCGCGTCCGGGACTTCGTCGAAGTCCGGGGTGAGGGTGTGATTACCGAGGAGGCGGCACGCGAGGGCCTGACGGTGTTCGGAGTGGACGAGCTCGGGCTGGACAGCGTCGACCGGTGCATCCTCGATGTTCTCTGTGTCCGCTTCGCCGGCCGGCCCGTAGGGCTGTCGACGCTGGCAGTCAGCGTCGGGGAGGAACCAGAGACGGTCGAGGACGTCTACGAACCGTTCCTCTTGCAGGCGGGTCTCATCATGCGCACGCCCCGGGGAAGGGTTGCCACATCGAGTGCCTACGAGCATCTTCACCTCCCGGTCCCGGCCCAATTGCTGAGCTTGCTGTCGGTCGGCGACCTGGATCAATCGGCGGTGACGTCGTCGCGCACAGCCCCCGGGAACGGCGCAGTCCAAGACGTTCTGTTTGCCGCGGCGTCCGACGAGGATACTTGCACGGAGGAGTCCGGATCGGGCGACTAAGGTGATGCGTCGCATCATCCCTTGATCGATAGGCCTCCCATGTTCCTCGTTCACGTGCTCGCGTTTTCCGGCGTCCACAACCTCGCGGCCCTCAGCAGCCCACTTTTCGGTGCCACTACGACGAAGAAGTCCAGCGGCTCTTTCACCCTGATCTTCTTCGTCTTGCTGTTCGGGGTCGGCTACATGTTCCTCATCCGGCCCCAGCGCCAGCGCCGCCAGCGCCAGCTCCAGGTCAGCAAGCAGATCTCTGTCGGGGACAAGGTGATGCTCTCCTCGGGCATCCTCGGCCGGGTCGAGGGGTTCGTGGGCGACCACGCGAGGATCGAAGTCGCCCCGGGGACCGTGATCGAGGTCCTGCGCGTGGCGGTGTCCCAGCGAATTGACGAGACGGTCGACGGCGTGAACGATCTTGCAGGCAACGCGGCCTCTGACGGGCGCGATCACGACGAGCTCGTCGACGACACCGGCTACGACCCGTACTCGGTGCCGCCTCTCGAAGCCGACAAGACGCCCGATCCAGGTGACGAGGCCGATGGGAGCCATCCGGGCGGAAACGGGAGTGGAGGCGGCAACCGGTGAGACGCAACTTGCTCTTGAGTGTTGTTCTGGTGTGCCTCGTCTGCTTTGGCGCGCTCGGGGGCGTCATCGCGGCGGGATGGTCCCCCAAGCTCGGCCTTGACCTCGAAGGCGGCCTCTCGGTGGTCTTCCAGCCGGCTCAGAAGGCCACCCCGGCACAGTTGCAGACGGTCGTGGGCATCATGCAGGCACGTGCAAACGGGCTCGGTCTCTCGAGCCCGAACATCGGCACCCAGGGCAGCAACATCGTCGTGCAGCTCCCAGGTGTGAAGAACTTCTCCACCGTCATCCGGGAGATCGGCAACACGGCCCAGCTGTTCTTCCGCCCGGTTCTTTGCGCGGCGAACGCCTACACGGCGCCCAGCCCGACCAAGACCACCTCGACGACGGTGCCCAAGAAGAAGGCCGCCGCCACGTACGTGAAGCCGCCCCCGTGCGGTGCGGCGTACCGCTACACCACAGCCACCTACAGCACAGCCCAGTCGTCGAACCCGGGCTCGCAGCCCGACCCGGCACTGAACTCGGTGCCCTCGACGCCGCCGAGCCAGGACAAGGCCTCGCGGGTCGTCCTGATCTGTGCGTCCACGTTGAACCCGTGCCCGGCACGTTACGAGCTCGGACCGACTCCCTTTGACGGGACGGTGCCCGCGACCGGCGAGATCCTCGCCTCGGCCAACGCCGAGCTGCAGACGACCGCGGGATGGGTCGTGAACTTCACCATCAAGTCGCAGTACTCGCCCTTCTTCGACACCATTGCAAAGGCGAACTACCACCTCCCGCTCGCGATCGACCTCGGTGGCCAAGTGGAGTCTGCACCGACGATCAACGCCCAGAGCTTCGGAGGTTCCGGGGAGATAAGCGGCAACTTCACCCAACCGCAGGCGCAGGCTCTCGCCATCGTGCTGAAGTACGGCCAGATCCCGATCGCGCTCACCCAGGCCACCTACACCACGGTGTCGCCGACCCTCGGGAAGAAGTCGCTGCAGGCGGGAGTGCTGGCCGGCCTGCTCGGCCTGCTGCTCGTGATGTTCTACACGATCTTTTACTACAGGGCCCTGGGCGTCGTCGTGGTGTTGGGCCTGGTGAGCACCGGTGCTCTCATCTACGCGATCATCTCCATGCTCGGAGCGACGTCGGCAGGCCTCACGCTGGATCTATCCGGCATGACGGGCCTGATCGTCTCGGTCGGGATCACTGTCGACTCCTATGTCGTCTATTTCGAGCGATTAAAGGACGAAGTACGAGCGGGCCGGTCGATCCGGTCCTCGGTGGACCGGGGCTTCAAGAGCGCCTATCGCACGATCCTTTCTGCTGACGCGGTGTCCTTCCTCGGAGCGCTCGTGCTCTGGCTGCTGTCGATCGGCGCGGTTCGGGGCTTCGCCTTCATGCTCGGGTTGTCCACCATCGTCGATGTCATCACCGCGTACACCTTCACACGTCCCCTCGTGATCCTCCTCGGCCGGAACCGGATATTCACCGATGCCCGGGGCTTTGGTGTCGCGAGCGGCTTGGCCGCAACCTCGGAGGCCGGATCATGAGCACCGCTTCGATCGAGCTGGGCGGTGTCGAGGCGCGCAGACCCATGGTGCTGCTTCGGCTGTACCACGGACAGACACGCTTCGACTTCGTCCGCAGGCGGAGATGGTGGTTCGCCGCCTCCGCGATCGTGATCCTCGCGGGCCTCGTCTCGCTCGGAACGAGGGGCCTCAACTACAGCATCGAGTTCGTAGGAGGCACGTCATGGCAGGTCGCGGCGCCAGGCGTCACAGTGGCGCAGGCACAGAGAGCTCTGAGCCCGCTCGGTTTCGGAGGCGCGACCATCACCGTGCTAGGGAGCGGGAGCAAGCAGAGCCTGAACGTTGAGGCGAAGCTTGCCAAGAACGCGATCGGTGTCAGCACGCAGGAAGCAACCAAGGTGGCCGGAGTCCTCGCTGCGCTGACCCACAAGTCGGCGTCGTCGGTGTCGGTGGAGAACGTCGGGCCGACCTGGGGCAGTGACATCACCCACAAGGCGGTCGAAGCCTTGATCGTGTTCCTCATCGTGATCTCGGCTTACATCTCGATCTTCTTCGAGTGGAAGATGGCCGTGGCCGCGATCGTAGCGGTCGCTCACGACATCCTCGTCACGGTCGGGATCTACTCCCTGCTGTCGTTCCTTGTCACGCCGGACACGGTCGTGGCGTTCCTGACGGTCCTCGGCTATTCCCTTTATGACACGATCGTGGTGTTCGACCGCGTAAGGGATAACGCGCGCGGTCTCGGCGCGACCGGGAAGCTGTCGTACACCGACGTGGTGAACCTGTCGATGAACCAGACCCTTGCTCGGTCCATCAATACCTCGCTGGTCGCGATCCTTCCCATTCTCGCGGTTCTGGTCCTCGGCGCCGAGATACTCGGTGCCGTCACGCTCGAGTACTTCGGCCTCGCCCTGTTGATCGGCCTCACAAGCGGGGCATACTCGTCGATCTTCATCGCGTCGCCACTGCTCGCAATGGAGAAGGAGCACGAGGAGCGCTACCGCCGGATCCGCGAGCGCCTCGAGTCGCGCGGGACCGCGATGCTGCTGATCTCGCCCGCGGCCGTCGCTGCAGGAGCGCTCAGCACCCCGGAGACGGGGAGCACCGTCAAGCGCCGCCGCCAGTCGGGCGCCGCTTTGGCCAGACCGGCGACCTTGCGTCCCGGCGCCGCCCGGGCCGGCTCGGCCGCGGGGGAGAGGGACGAAGCCTTCGACGACGATGGCGCACCGACGGGCTTGGAGGCCGGCGGCCCGAAAGACGCGGGCAGCGGGACCCCACCGGCGCGAAGCACCGGCACGGCTGCGGGCAGCGCAGTAGCCAGGCCTCCGGCGGGAGCCCCTCGCGCCGGCACGCCAGCACGCCGCCCACCGCCCCGGCCGCGAAAGAAGGGAAAGCGCCGGTAGCTGCCGTGCTAGCCCAGATCACCATCACGGGGAAGATCCCGAGCCGAGTGCGGCACCACCCTGAGGCTGCTGAGGCATGATCGACATCCGGCTGGCACGCGAGCACCCAGACGAGTTCCGGCGCGCCCTCGCCCGCAAAGGGGCAGCCGCGGACTTCGAGAACTTGCTGACGGTGGACGGTCTTTGGCGGGAGGTGACCACCGAGGTCGACAAGCTCCGGAGGAGGACGCGACCGAAGGGCAAGCCGACCGAGGCCGAGCGAGCAGCCCTCGCGCTGGTCAGCGAGGAGCTGCGCCAGGCGGAGGCCAAGCTCGAGGAGCTCGATCGTCGCCGTTCGGACCTGCTCGCGGGCCTTCCGAACCCGCCCGACGAGTCGGTTCCCGACGGCGACAGCGACGAGGACGCGGTGGAGCTGCGCAAGGTCGGGGCGGTGCCCGAGTTCTCTTTCCCGCCACGGGACCACGTCGAGCTGAGCTCCGCGCCGGGCGCCTCGGGTGGCGATGGCGTCGGGCGGCCCGGCCTCGACCTGGAACGCGGGGCGAGGGTGGCAGGTGCCCGGTTTGCGTACCGGCGGGGTGCAGTCGCGCTGGTGGAGCTGGCGCTGTACAGATATGCCCTGGACCGGCTGGTGGGACGCGGGTTCGAGCCTGTGCTCCCCCCGGTGCTGGTGCGGGAGTCGGCCATGTATGGCACAGGCTTCCTGCCGACCGACGAGGTCAATCTCTACCAGGTCGCCAGCGACGGGCTTTACCTGACCGGAACCTCTGAGGTTGCCCTCGCCGCCCTGCACCAAGGCGAGATCCTGCCCGTAGACGAGCTCCCTCTGCGGTATGCGGGCTACTCAACGTGCTTCCGACGCGAAGCGGGCGCAGCCGGGCGCGACACCCGGGGCATCTTCCGCGTGCACCAGTTCGACAAGGTGGAGATGTTCTTCTTCGCTCGTCCCGAGCGTTCCCGCGAGCACCACGAGGAGATCCTCGCGATCGAGGAGGACCTGGTGGGAGGTCTCGGGATCGCCTACCGGGTCGTAGTGACGGCGGCCGGCGACCTTGGGCCGTCCGCGGCCAAGAAGTACGACGTCGAGGCTTGGATCCCGAGCCAGCAGCGGTACCGGGAGATCACGTCCTGCTCGAACACGACCGACTATCAGGCTCGACGACTGAACGTCCGCTTCCGTGACGGGGACGGGTCGCTCCGTTTCGTGCACACCTTGAACGGGACCGCCATGACCGCGAGGTTCCTGATCGCCCTTCTCGAGGCCAACCAGGACAAGGACGGCCACGTGACCGTGCCGGAAGTGCTCCACCCCTACGGCGCGCCCGAGCGGCTCTGAGCTGATCGGAGGCGGCCCGAGCGGCTCAGGGGACCACTGAGGAGCCGGTGGCCTTCAGCCGTCTGGTGCCTGTGCCACAGCGGCTCCGAACTGGTCCACAGGACCGTGGCCGGCACCGAGGCGCCAACGGGAGCCGCCGCGGATGGCCCGAGTGACAAACTGCTTGGCCTTGAACGCGGCCTCGAGCGGCTCGAGCCCGAGGGCGAGGTTGGCTGCGATCGCCGCAGAGAACGTGCATCCGGTGCCATGGACGTTCAAGGTGTCGATCCACTGGGCCCGAAGCAGCGTCACGCAACGGCCGTCGAACGCGACATCGACGGCCTCCAAGTCGCGTCGACGCCCACCTTTGACGATCACGAGCTGTGGTCCGAGAGCATGCAGGTCGCGGGCGGCAACCTCCATGGACCCGAGGTCTGCAACCTCACGGCCGGTCAAGATGGCGGCCTCAGGCAGATTGGGCGTCACGACGGTGCCATAGGCGAGCAGGCCGCGATAAGCGCCGGCCACGTCGTCATCGGAGAACATCGGCTTGCCGCTCGAGGAGACGAGCACGGGGTCGACCACGAGAGGTGGCAGCTCCCCGGCAGCCCCCCGGCTCGTGAGCAGCTCGACGATGCCGGAGGTGGGCAACATCCCCGTCTTGGCGGCGTATACGGTCATGTCGGAGAGGACGGCGTCGAGTTGTGCCGCCACCATCGCGGGGGTCATCGCGAGAAAGTCACGTACGCCGAGGGTGTTCTGGGCGGTGACCGCGGTCACCACCAGCGTCCCGAACACGCCGAGAGCACAAAAGGTGCGCAGGTCGGCAGCAAGGCCTGCCCCGCCGCCGGAGTCGCTCCCGGCGATCGTGAGAGCAATCTTCGGGGTCGAGCTCATCTCTGCGGCGACAGCCGGGGCGTCACGGGTCACGCCGGCGATCCTAAGGCTTGCCCAGGCTGGCGGGCCTCCCCTCTGAGTCCTTCGGATCTCGGAGCGGAGCGGGGCAGACCTATGTCAGAGGCCCGGCCTCCCAGCACAGTTCGCCGCAGCGGCATGAGAGCGGGTTACGCTCGATGTGTGCACCTTGAGCAGCTCATCGGCTTGACTGTCGTCTACACCAGTACCACGTTGGAGGAAGGTTTCGTGCTGGGCGCCGTCCTGGGACTGGTGGGCTACTTCCTTTCGGAACGTTACAAGCGGTCTCGCGGCTTCACCCCATGGAGAGTGCCGTCGGGCATCTGGGCGGTCCTCTTGTTCCTGCTCTCGCTCATCGGTGTCATCTTGTACCTGATCGTGTGCTTCACCACACGGCCGAAGACGGGACCGACGAACTGGGTGGGCGGTGACCAGCACTGGGGCCCGGGGCGGCGCGGCCTGGCAGGGCGTCCTCCGGGACCCTGGAACGCACCTCCTCAGGGCCAGTGGGGCCCGGGCACGCCTCAGGGCTGGGATGCGCCCGTTGCCGGGGGATGGCAGGAACCACCGTCGGGGTACACGGGTGCGCCACCGCCCGGCGGCTGGGAGGGTGCTCCTCCGCCGGGAACCGCGTTCCCTGGGCTGCAACCGCCGGGTACCCCTGGCGGGGCAGGGGGGGCGGAGCAGCCCATACCGCCAGCGCCGGCTCCTCCGCGGTCATGGCTCGGAGATCCGAGTGGGCGCCACGAGTTGCGATACTGGGACGGGACCAAGTTCACAGAGCATGTGGCCGACGGCGGGAAGATCAGCACCGACCCGCTGTGAGGCCCGGCGCTGCGAGCGCGATCGGTGGCCTCTGGGACGCCGGCGGGTATCGAGGGCGGTTCGGATTCCGTGTATCCTCTGGCGTCATCTGCTGGGCCAAGGGCGTCCCGGCTGTCAGCCGACGGTAAAGCAGCCGACCGGCTGAGCCGGAGATCAGTCCGACCTGGGGACCGAGATGGTCGCCGAGTCGGCTTGGACCGCCAAGAGGACGCCGATGACCAGGAACGATGACGTGGTGGGGTGCTACGACCCCGCGTTCGAGCACGACTCGTGCGGGGTCGCGTTCGTCGTGGACCTGGAGCGCCCCGCAAGCCATCGCGTCGTCACCCTAGGGCTTACGGCGCTCGAGAACCTCGCACATCGGGGTGCGTTCGGGGCTGACCCCGGTACCGGTGACGGAGCGGGTGCGCTGATACAGCTGCCGCACCGGCTCTACTCGCAGGTTGCGGGCTTCGATCTCCCCGAGCCGGGGAGCTACGGCACAGGGATGGTGTTTCTCCCGCGCGAGCCGCAAGAGGCTCAGCGAGCCATCGACGCCGTTTCGCAGGTGGCCTGCGAGGAAGGCCTCGAGGTCCTCGGATGGCGCGAGGTGCCCGTGGATCTCTCCGCCGCGGGCGACGGGGCCAGAGCGGTCGCGCCGAGGTTCTCCCAGGTGTTCCTGGCCTGGGCGGGCGGGTCTGCGCCGGGGTCCGCTGCCGGCCCCAGCGCCCCCTTGTCCGGTGATGCCCTCGAGCGCCGCTGCTTTGTCGTGCGCAAGCGCGTGGAACATGCGGGCGTGGGGGCCTACTTCCCCTCGTTGTCGACTCGCACGGTCGTTTACAAGGGGATGCTCGCGCCCACCCAGCTGCGAGGGTTCTTCCCCGATCTCATCGACGAGCGGCTCGAGAGCCGGATAGCGCTGGTCCATTCCAGGTTCTCGACCAACACGTTCCCCTCCTGGCCTCTTGCCCACCCATATCGCCTCATTGCGCACAATGGCGAGATCAATACCCTCGCAGGCAACCGGAACTGGATGCGCGCCAGGGAGGCCTTCTTGGCAAGTGATCGCTTCGACGGCGGCATGGGACGGCTCTTCCCGATCGTGACGCCCGGGGCAAGCGATTCGGCCACCTTCGACGAGGTCTTGGAACTGCTCCACCTCGCCGGCCGAACGCTGCCTCACGCGGTGCTGATGATGATCCCCGAGGCTTGGCAGAACCACACGGAGATGGACCCGGCCCGGCGAGCGTTCTACAGCTTCCACGCGTCGCTGATGGAGCCTTGGGACGGGCCGGCGGCGATCGCTTTCACCGATGGCACCGTGGTGGGGGCGGTGCTCGACCGTAACGGCCTGCGGCCCGCGCGGTACTGGGTGACCGATGATGGGCTCGTCGTGCTCGCCTCGGAAGTGGGCGTGCTCGACCTCGACCCAGCCTCGGTGATCCTCAAGGGAAGGCTGCAACCGGGGCGGATGTTCCTCGTCGACACTGCAGCCGGGCGCATCGTCTCCGATGACGAGATAAAGGCCTCCCTGGCCGCGGAGCACCCCTACGGGGAGTGGCTGGCCAAGAGCCTCGTCCATCTCTGGGACCTGCCCACGAGGATCATGCTGACTCCCCAGCACGCCTCGGTCGTGCGACACCAGCGGCTTTTCGGAGTGACGAACGAGGAGCTACGCCTCATCGTCGAGCCGATGGCCGCGACTGGGAACGAGCCCATCGGATCGATGGGCTCCGACACGCCCCTCGCCGTGCTCTCCGAGCGCCCGCGGCTGTTGTACGACTACTTCACCCAGCTCTTCGCCCAAGTGACGAACCCGCCCCTCGACGCCATCCGCGAAGAGCTCGTGACCTCGCTCGAGGCCACGGTCGGACCGGAGCGGAACCTGCTGGAGCCTGAGCCGGCCTCGTGTCGACAGATCTGCCTGCCGTACCCGGTGATTGACAACGACGACTTGGCGAAGCTGCTCTATGTCAACGAGCACGGTGAGACGCCCGGGTTCCACGGCTTTGCCGTCGACGGCCTGTTCCCGGTGGGCCAAGGCGGACCGGGGCTCGAAGCGGCCATCGACAAGGTCTGCCAGCAGGTGTCGGAGGCCATCGCGCTCGGCGCCAACATCATCGTGCTGTCCGACCGCAACGCGGGCCCCACCAGCGCGCCGATCCCGTCGCTTCTTCTCACCGCTGCGGTTCACAACCATCTCGTGCGGGAGAAGGAGCGCACCCGGGTGGGGCTCGTAGTCGAGAGCGGCGATGCCCGGGAGGTGCACCACTTCGCCCTTCTGATCGGTTACGGCGCGGCCGCGGTGAACCCGTACCTCGCGCTCGAGTCGGTCGCCGAGATGGTGCGCGACGGCCTGTTGGGCGAGGTTTCGCAACGGGAGGCCTTCCGCAAGTACTTGAAGGCCGCGAGCAAGGGCGTGCTGAAGGTGATGTCGAAGATGGGCATCTCGACGGTCGCGTCTTACACCGGGGCCCAGGTCTTCGAGGCGATCGGGCTCGACCGGGGACTTGTGGACCGGTACTTCGGGTCGACGCCGAGCCGGCTGGGCGGCATTGGCCTGGCCGAGTTGGCCGAGGAGGTGGCCCGGCGCCATCGCTACGCGTACCAGGGGCCGCAGGCCGGCCCCGGGGCGCTCGAGACCGATGTCGGCGGTGAGTACAAGTGGCGCCGGGAGGGTGAGTACCACCTGTTCAACCCCAAGACCGTCTTCAAGCTGCAGCACGCCACGCGTGCCAAGCGCTTCGACATCTTCAGGGAGTACAGCACCCTGGTCGACGAGCAGTCCGAGCGGTTGGCGACCTTGCGCGGCCTGCTGAGACTACGCGTCGGCGCCGCTGCGGTGAGACCACCGGTCCCCCTCGACGAGGTCGAGCCGGCCGAGGCCATCGTGAAGCGCTTCGCGACAGGGGCCATGTCTTACGGGTCGATCTCCGCGGAGGCTCACGAGACGATAGCCATCGCGATGAACCGTCTCGGCGCGCGGTCGAACACGGGCGAGGGAGGCGAGGACCCGAGACGGTACCTGCCCGATGCGAACGGAGACCTGCGGCGCAGTGCTGTCAAGCAGGTGGCCTCGGGCCGCTTCGGGGTCACAAGCGAGTACCTGGTGAACGCGGACGACATCCAGATCAAGATCGCTCAGGGAGCCAAGCCCGGCGAGGGAGGCCAGCTCCCGGGCCACAAGGTCTACCCGTGGATAGCAAAGACCCGGTACTCGACCGCCGGCGTCGGACTCATCTCCCCACCACCGCACCACGACATCTATTCGATCGAGGATTTGGCCCAGCTCATCTACGACCTGAAGAACGCGAACCCTGCCGCTCGCATCCACGTCAAGCTGGTGGCCGAGGTCGGTGTCGGCACCGTCGCGGCCGGTGTGGCCAAGGCCCACGCGGACGTCGTCCTCATTTCCGGCCACGACGGCGGGACTGGCGCCGCGCCGCTCACCTCGCTGAAGCATGCGGGGGCGCCGTGGGAGCTCGGCCTGGCCGAGACACAGCAGACGCTCCTGCGCAACGGCCTCAGGGACCGCATCACCGTCCAGGTCGACGGACAGATGAAGACCGGACGGGACGTGATCGTGGCAACGCTGCTCGGGGCCGAGGAGTTCGGCTTTGCGACCGCGCCACTGGTCGTCTCCGGGTGCGTGATGATGCGCGTCTGCCACCTGGACACCTGTCCTGTCGGCATAGCGACCCAGAATCCCGAGCTCCGCAAGCATTTCACGGGACAACCGGAGTTCATCGAGACCTTCTTTCACTACATCGCCGAGGAGTGCCGTGAGCTGCTCGCCGTCCTCGGCTTTCGCACGATGGCCGAAGCCGTCGGCCATGTCGAGAGCCTGGACATCGTGGCCGCGGTAGATCACTACTGGAAGGCCGGCAAGCTCGATCTCCGTCCGATCCTCGAGCCAGTCAGCACCTCTCCGTCGGCTGCGCTGCACCGGACGCGTGACCAGGACCACGGTCTCGAGAAGGCGCTCGACGGTGAGCTCATCGCGGCATGTGGTGCGGCGATCTCCGAGGGGCGGCCGATCGCGCTCGACCGCCCCATCCGCAATGTCCATCGTGCCGTCGGCACCATGCTCGGCTCGGAGATCACCCGGCGCCACGGCGGCGCCGGCCTGCCGGACGGCACCATCTCGCTCACGTTCCGGGGCTCTGCGGGCCAGAGCTTCGGCGCTTTTGTGCCCCGCGGCGTCACGATGAAGCTCTTCGGCGACGCGAACGACTACCTGGGCAAGGGCCTTTCGGGAGGGATCCTCGCGGTCCAGCCACCGGAGGCCTCGCCGTTTAGGGCCGAGGACCAGATCATCGCCGGCAACGTCGTGCTCTACGGGGCGACCTCGGGCACGGCGTTCATCCGCGGACAGGTGGGCGAACGATTCTGCGTCCGCAATTCCGGCGCCATCGCGGTCGTCGAGGGGGTGGGTGACCACGCTTGCGAGTACATGACCGGTGGCACCGTCCTCGTGCTGGGCCGGACGGGACGCAACTTCGCAGCCGGGATGTCGGGGGGCTTGGCCTTCGTTCACGACCCGGGCATGATCCTGCCGAGGCGCCTAAACCCAGAGATGGTGGAGCTCGAACAGCTCGACGAGGAGGACTGGCGTGCGGTGCGCGAGCTCTGCAGCGCGCACTTGGCTGCGACGGGCTCCGCGGTCGCGGCGCGGCTGTTGGACCGCTGGGAAGAGACGATGAGCGAGATTGTCAAGGTCATGCCACGTGACTACCGGCGCGTGCTGGAGGCCACCAGGCGCGCCGTCGAGGCCGGCGGGTCCGTCGACGACGAGATCATGGCGGCTGCGCATGGCTGATCCTCGGGGATTCCTTCGCTACGAGCGCATTGGTCCGCGACGCCGGCCGGTCGAGACGCGCATCCACGACTGGCGCGAGGTCTATCTACCCTTCGGTCGGGAGGAGCTCACCGAGCAGGCGGCCCGGTGCATGAGCTGCGGCATCGCCTTCTGTCATGAGGGTTGCCCCTTGGGCAACCTGATCCCGGAATGGAGCGACCTCGTCGAGCGGGGCCGGTTTGCTGAGGCCAGCGATCGTCTCCACGCGACGAACAACTTCCCCGAGCTCACCGGCCGGCTCTGTCCGGCACCGTGCGAGGGCTCCTGCGTGCTGGGTATCACCTCCGAGCCGGTGCTGATCAAGCAGGTCGAGCACGAGATCGCCGAGTGGGCGGCTGGCTCTGGTGTGTTGGCGCCCCATCGGGTGGGCCCCGGGACCGGCAAGAAGGTGGCGGTCGTCGGATCGGGTCCTGCTGGGCTCGCGGCCGCTCAGCAGCTCACCCGGGCCGGACACGCTGTGGTGGTCTTCGAGCGGGCCGAACGCATCGGTGGCCTGTTGCGTTACGGGATCCCCGAATTCAAGCTTGAAAAGTCGGTGCTGGACCGGCGCCTCACCCAGATGGAAGAGGAGGGCACCGAATTCCGCACGCGCGTCACGGTCGGAAGGCCCGAGCACACGGGCGCTGCAGAGGTTCCTGGCTCCGCTGCCACGGACGCATCAGTGCTCTCGGCCACCGCCCTGTGCGGAGAATTCGATGCCGTGGTACTGGCAGGTGGTGCCACCCGCCCGCGTGACCTCAACGTGCCCGGGCGCCATCTGCGGGGCGTGCACTTCGCCATGGACTACCTCAAGTCGGCGAACCTCGTTTGCGAAGGTGTCCTTGAATTCCCAAGGATCACCGCCAGTGCCAAGCGCGTCGCGATCATCGGGGGCGGCGACACCGGTGCCGACTGCCTTGGGACAGTCCACCGCCAGGGCGCCGTCTCGGTCACCCAGTTGGAGATCCTCCCGATGCCCGGGCCGGCGCGCGCGCTGGGCAACCCATGGCCCACCTGGCCGCTGATCTTTCGTTCGACGTCGGCACACGAGGAAGGGGGCGAGCGCCTCTTCTCCGTCGGGACGACCGAGCTCGTCGACGACGGGTCAGGTGCGGTGTGCGCGCTTCGCGCCGAGACCGTTGAGGTTGGCACGGTCGGCGGACGCCCGGCCTTTCAGGCGGTACCCGCAACCGCGTTTGAGCTCGAGACCGATCTCGTCCTGATCGCGATGGGCTTTCTCGGACCGGAAGTCAACGGCTGCGTGGCCGAGCTCGGGCTCGGGCTCGACCCCCGGGGCAATGTCGCGGTCGACCGGTCTTTCGCAACGTCGGCCCCGGGCGTCTTCGCCTGCGGCGACATGGTACGCGGCCAGAGCCTGATCGTTTGGGCGATAGCCGAAGGCCGCTCCGCTGCGGCAAGCGTCGACCGCTACCTGACAGGCAGCACCGACCTTTCCGCACCCGTCGTGCCGGGTCAGCTCGCTCTCAGGTAAGGCCGCCAATGGCGGGAGCGGCAAGGGAGCTCTCTACGGGAGCAGTGGCGCTTCGCTACAGAGGGCGGCGGGTGGTGGTGGGAGAGTTGGCCGCGATCCAAGGCTCTAGACGGTCCAGGCTCATCGGGATCGCGACGTGGAAGCCCTGCAACCCATCGCAGCCGAGAGCGGTCAACTGCTCCATGACCGCCTCGGAGTCAACCCCCTCGGCAATGACCGACAGGCTCAGGCTATGGCCAAGGTCGATCACAGCATGGACGATCGCCCTCGCCGTGTCGTCGACCAAGAGCGGCTCGACGAAGGACTTGTCGATCTTGACCGTAGTGACGGGGAGCCGTTGCAGGTAAGAGAGCGAGGAGTAGCCGGTGCCGAAGTCGTCGAGGGACAGCCGCACGCCCAAGCTGACGAGGGACTCGAGGCTCCGCAGGGTCCCCTCGGGGTCGAACATGACCGCACTCTCAGTGATCTCGAGCTCGATGAACTCCGGCGGCAGGCCTGAACGGCGCACGGCGGAGGTGACCGCGTCCATGAGCGCGGGGTCGTGCACCGTGGCGGCGGACAGGTTCACTGCCACCGATATCGAGCGTCCGGCACGGTGCCAGGCAGCGCAGTCGGACAACGCCTTGTTGAGCACCCAGCTCGTGAGCTCGCGGATCATGCCCGTCTGCTCGGCGAGAGGAATGAAGACATCGGGGAGCAGTAGGCCGCGAGTCGGATTCCGCCAACGCACGAGCGCTTCGACGCCCGTCACGGCCTTGGTCCGGGCGTCGATCTTGGGCTGGTATTCGAGGTCGGACTCCTGCCGGTCGAGGGCGTCGGCCAACTCGCTGGCGAGCGCGAGGCGCGACAGGCTGGAATGCTCAAGGTCGTCGCTGTAGTGACGCACTCCGCGGTGCTCCGCCTTTGCCAGGTACATCGCGACTTCCGCGCGTCGCAGCAGGGCTGGCACGCCAAGGCTCACGCCCCTGTCGTCCTCATCAGCCTCGGCGACCCCAACGCTTCCCCGCAGGCGGAGCCGTACCCCGCCAACGTGGATCGGCTCTGCAAGGGCGGCGAGAGCACGAGCGGCCATCGCGTCGGCGTCGGCCTGCTCGGAGACGCTCGAGGCGACGATGGCGAACTCGTCCGCGCCGAGGCGGGCGACGACCTCGACCGGGTCGCCGAGCCCGCGGAGCCGGTGCGCGACCTCGAGGAGGACCAGGTCACCGACAGCGTGTCCCAGGGTGTCGTTTATCTCCTTGAAGCGGTCGATGTCGAGGACGAGCACGGTGCGCTTGGCGCCGCTCATCGCCGACTGGTTGGGCGCCGCGATGGTATGGCCGTGCTCGGCCAGCACGAGGCGGTTGGGGAGGCCTGTCAGCGGGTCGTGCAGCGCCTGGTCCCGGATCGCGGTCTCGGCTCGGTTGCGGGCAGCCGCGGCAGCGAGCACGTTTGCCACGGCGACGAGGAAGTTCACGTCCTCGTCGGCAAACCTGCGTGGGTACCGGCACCCCACGCCCAGCACACCGGCGGGGGAGTCTTGGCCCGGGATCGGCGCCTCGACGACGCTCATGGCCTCCGAGCGGGTCCAGAGGTCGGGCACCTCGAAACGGGTTTCGCGAGCCAGATCATCACAGATCACAGTTTCCTGGGCGGCGAGCGCGAAGCTGACGGGTGAGGACGTCGGATCGGTCGAGAGCAGCTCCGGCCCGGAGGGATTGTGGCCACGGCTGGCGGCCAGCGTCACGAAGCCTGCGTCCGGCGTGGCTTCGAACACGTGCACGAAGTCCACTTGGAGTTGCTCTGCCAGCAGGCTGACCGCGTCGTCGACCAGGTCGGGGTATGCGAGCCCGACCAGAGCCCACCGGCCGAGGTCTGCGAGCGCCGCCTGGCGCGCGGCGTTCGAGGCCAGGCGCTGCTCACTCTCACGGCGGCTGGTGACGTCCCGCAACGTGACGATGAAGCCTTTCACCGCTGGGTCGTCGACCATGTTGTCGGCGATCGACTCCACGGTGCGCCAGGTGCCATCGGCGTGTGCGATCCGGTACTCGACTGGCGGCGTGCCCCCCGGGGTCTCGGCGGCCCCGGCGAAGTGGTGTCGCGCGTGGTCGCGATCTTCGGGATGCACCAGGGACTCGAACCGGAGCGCCTTGCCACCGCTCCAGGTCTGGCCGAGCAGACGTTGCGCTGCCGGGTTGGCCGACAGCAGCAGACCGTCTGGTGACACGACCAAGATGACATCGGACGCGTGCTGCACGAGGGCCGTCTCGCGGCGCGTGGAGCCAAGCACCGACTGTTCGGCGGCCACGCGGGCCGAGATGTCCACGAGGACCCCTGCAGCGCCGTCTCTCTCGCCCGATGCCGTGCGCAAACCGACGTCCCAGACCTCGAGGTGGAGTCCCGCGACAGTGATGGACGCGGACTCGAGCCGTTCACCACCGAGCAGTCGCCGAGCGAGATCGACGAGCTCGGGGCACTCCTCGAGGAGGCTGAGCAAGCTGCGCCCGACAAAGGATGCGGGCTGCTCACGCAGCTCGGCCAGCAGGCCTCCGTCGAGGAAGGTGACGATGCCGTCGCGGTCGCAGGCGAACAGCAGCACCGGTCCCGAGCGCGCGGCGGCAATCGAGTCCGAGACGCTGGTCGTTGGCCTGTCGCCTCGCCCAGCTTCCAAGCCAGGCGACCCTGAGCCTTCTCGGTGACTCACCGACAACCTCCTCGAGGGTCCCCCCTGGTGTATGGCAAGATTAGCCAGGGCCCACCGGTGCGGGTGGATCGTTGGCCGGGCTCGGTGCCGGGCAGTTGCTGGGCGAGCCGAAGACCGTCGGGATCGAACGCGCCGGGCCGGCCACACGCTGGCGAGGCGAGCGGAGGCACCGTGGGCGACGAGACCTTAGAGGCGATCCGGGCGGAGCTCGAGACTCTCGCCGAGCGGCTCGGTGATGCGGCCTACGACTGCCTGCGGGCTCAGCTGCACCGGGGCGGCAAGTCCTCCAAGAGTGACCCCGACCTCATACGCGAGAAGTTGCTGTCGCGCGCCCGCAACGCGGTCGAACGCGCCTGCCTGCTCGTGGGTCAAGCAGATCGCGCCGGCAAAGAAGGAGAGGCCTTCGAGCCTGCCCAGGCAGGCGACTGAGCCTTCAGCTCGAGATCGGCCACTGGTTGATGGTGTCGATGAGCGTGCGGAGCCGGCCGTGCGAACGGCGGTTGAATTCAAGCGCGATGCGCTTCAGCTCGAGGTGGTCACGGCCCGCGCGCTCGGGGGGCAGCGGGCCGGTCCTCCAGATGCCCCTCGCGGTGCAGATGTCGGCAAACTGCGAGTTGAGCTGGGCCAGCTCCTCGTCGGTTGGTGCGAACCGGCAGCGTATGACCATCGTCGAGCCGACAAATCGTCGCGAGTGGTAGTTGCGGTAAAAGCCCAGGATCTCATTGACGGCCACGCCGACATCGTCTGTGATCCGGTACAGGGCCGCGTCCTCGCGGTCGACCAGGCCCCGGCGGGAAACCTCGCCTTTAAGGAACCTCTCGAGCGCCTCCCAGTAAGGATCGCCAGGAAGGTCGAGCAGGACGATGGGCGCGGGCTCCGCCTTGCCCGTCTGCAGCAAAGTGAGAAGCTCGAAACATTCGTCCAGCGTCCCGAAGCCACCCGGCAAGACAGCAAAGGCAGCCGACTCCTTCATCAACATCAGCTTGCGGGTGAAGAAGTACTTCATTTCGACAAGGCGGCCTTCGGCGGCCAGCTGGGGGTGAGAGGTCGTCTCGAAGGGGAGACGGATCTCGACGCCGAGCGACATGTCGGTGCCGGCCCCGTCGGCGCCCGCAGCCATGATGCCCGGGCCGGCACCGGTGACCACGAGCCACTTCTCATGGGCCATGCGTGCGGCGAGGTCGGTGGCTTGGGCGTACAGAGGGTCGGAGACCGCGGTGCGCGCGGAGCCGAACATGGTCAGCTTCGGGATGCCCCGATACGGCGCGAACAGCTCGAAGGCCCGCTCCATCTCGGCGAGCGCCGAGGCCGCGATCTTCAGGTCGAGTCGACTGGCGTCGATGCGCGCAAGAGAGAGCCCTGTCACGAGGATGTCCCGCAGCAGGTCGCGGTTGGCCCGGGCACCGGTCAGGTCCAACAGCTCGGCGACCCGGCTTTCGATCTCCTCGCCGAGCCCGGTCGGCTGTGTGGGAGTCATCGCTCAGCCGGCCGTGGGCAGGACTCGCCCGTAAAGGGTCGTGCGCTGCTCGAGGTGCCGCCCGACCGACGCCGCAAGGTCTCGGAAGTCCGCCTCGTGCATCTGCTGGCCGTGACTGGCACCCGCGGCCCGGGAGATGTTCTCGTCCATGAGGGTTCCACCGAGATCGTTGCAGCCGGCTGCGAGCAGCTGGCGGGCGCCGTCGAGGCCGATCTTGACCCAGCTCGCCTGGATGTTGTCGATCCAGCCGTTATAGGCGATGCGCCCCACGGCATGCATCAAGAGCGTCTCGCGGAAAGTCGGGCCCCGGCGGGACTTGTTCTGGAGATAGATCGGCGAGGCCATGTGGACGAACGGGAGCGGGACGAACTCGGTGAACCCCCTTGTCTGTCTCTGCAGGGTCCGTGTGCGAACCAGATGCCGAGCCCAATGGCGGGGCTGCTCGACGGCTCCGAACATGATCGTGACATTTGAGCGCAGACCGACGCTGTGGGCCACCCGGTGCACCTCGAGCCAGCGCTCGGTGTCGATCTTGTCCGGGCACAGGATCGCTCTGACCTCGTCGTCGAGGATCTCCGCCGCCGTGCCCGGCAAGGTACGCAGGCCGGCCTCCCGCAGCCGAACGAGGTACACATCCAGCGGCTCGCCGAGCCTTCGCGCACCCTCGTGAACCTCGAGTGCGGTGAAAGCGTGGATGTGAATGCGCTCGGAGCCTTCGCGCACCGCCTTCAGCACTTCGAGGTAGTAGTTGCCGTCGAAGTCAGGGTGGATCCCACCTTGAAGGCAGACCTCCGTCGCGCCGGCCTGCTCGGCCTCCACGACGCGTCGCGTTATCTCGTCGAGCTCCAGCAGGTAGGGGCTGCCACGGAGGTTCAGGGACAAGGGGCCTTTGGAGAACGCACAGAACTTGCACTTGAACGTGCAGATGTTGGTGTAGTTGATGTTCCGGTTGACCACAAAGGTCACCACGTCTCCAACCGCTCTCCGCCTCAGCTCGTCGGCGACCTCGGCGATCGCGACCACTTCGGGACCCCGGGCGGCAAACAGCTTGACGATCTCCTCCTCGTCGACCTCTTGGCCCGCGAGCACGCCCGTCAGCACCTCGCCCACGGCTCCACCGGCAGTCGACCGTCTCGTCTTGGTCACCGGCTCCGAGCCGGGCGGCACGGCCGGGCGCCAAGAGCGGTGGGCCGGCATGTGTCTCGTCTCGATCAGCAGGCGTGGCGGGGGCGCCTCGCCACCGGAGCACCACTTCGAGTCGCGCGCGAGGCCCTCGGCGTCGCAACGGTCCATCACCGAATGGGCAAGGCCTGCCGCCAGGAATCTCGCTTGAGCCCACTCGGGGTGGACCGCGAGACGGGGGGCGAGCACGTGGTCGTGCTGCTCGGTCACCCGGCGCAGGCGGTCCAGAGCCGGCCAGTCCCGCTCGGGGTTCACGTGGTCGGCTGTCACCGGCGACACGCCGCCCCAGTCGTCGATGCCCGCGTCGAGCAGCGTGGAGAAGTCCTCCGTCAGGTTCGGGGGCGCCTGGAGGTGGATGTCGGGGGGCAGCAGCACGCGGGCGACCGCGATCGACCAGAGGTGCTCGGAGGTGGGGCACGCCGCCGCGGCGTGCATAGCGGTCGCGGGCTTGGGGAGGAAGTTCTGGACGATCACCTCCTGGACGTGACCGTGCCGGGCATGGCTGGACGCGATCGCACGCAGGGCCACGAGACGGTCGGAACGGGTCTCACCAATGCCCACGAGGATCCCGGTTGTGAACGCGATCTGGAGCCGGCCGGCGGCCTCCAGGGTGGCCAACCGGCGCTCGGGTGTCTTGTCCGGTGACGCCCGGTGGCACGCCAAGGACGGAGCGAGGGACTCGAGCATCATCCCCTGGCTCACGGCCACCTCGCGGAGCTGGGCGAGCTCGGAGGCGGACAGTGCCCCCGCGTTCGTGTGCGCGAGCAGGCCCGTCTCGGCCCCGACGAGGCGGCAGCACTCTGCGAGGTAGTCGAGCGTCGAGGCGAAGCCGTGATCCGCGAGCCATGCGGCTGCAAGTGGGTAACGGAGCTCGGGGCGCTCTCCCAGAGTGAACAGGGCCTCGTGGCAGCCTGCCTCGGCACCGGCTCGGGCGACGGCGAGAACCTGCTCGGGGCTCAGGTAAGCGGCGGTGAGGCGGGCCGGGGGCTTGGCGAAGGTGCAGTAGCCGCAGCGGTCCTGGCACAGCATCGTCAGTGGGATGAACACCTTGGGAGAAAAGGTGATCCGGGTGCCATAGCGGCGATCACGGATCTCGCGCGCCTGGAAGAGCAGATCTTCCAGCGGTGTGGCGAGCAGCTCGTCGTCGGTGAGGTCGCGAGGACCCTTCGACTGAGCGCCGCCCTGAGCGCCCAAGTCAGCGCCGCCCGTGGTCACGGTGAGCTCGCTCATGGGCTTACCCTACGGCAAGGGTCTGCGAACCGACCGCCCCGCGGTCGCAGAGCCAGACAACGCGATCGGCGTGCACCCGTGTTGCGGGCAGGTCCTCTCGGTGAAGCGCCCGCGACAGGGCCTCGTTCTTGTCGGGTCCCGAGACCGTGAACACGACGAGCCGGGCGCGCCCGATCGCGCCAAATGTCAAGGTGAGGCGTTCGTGCCGATTGCGGCCCGAGGGATCCACGTTGTGCTCGACCAGCCGATCGGGCCGCGCGTCGAGCGCGGTCGAGCCCGGGAACAGTGAGGCGGTGTGACCATCGGGGCCCAACCCGAGGTGCACGAGGTCGAGGTGGGGGCGCGCCGCGATCACGGCTTGATAGGCCTCCAGGGGAGCATCACAGTTCATTGGGAGAAATCGCGGGCGTGGCTCGACGCGCTCGACGAGCACTTCGCGGATCATCCGCTGGTTCGCGTCCGGGTCGTCCGCCGGCACGCAGCGCTCGTCCCCGACGAGGCACTCGATGCGTCCCCAGTCGAGCCCGGGCCGTAGGGCCAGCCGTCGGTAACACTCGCGAGCCGTGGCGCCACCAGACAGCACGAGGCTGAACCGTAGGTCGCGCGTCCGGTCGGAACCTGCGACCCAAGAGCCGGCCTGTACGACCACGAGGTCGGCGAAGGCGGCGGGCACGTCCTCGACGACATAGAGCTCGCCGTTGGGGACACTGAGCTCATCGCGCGACAACACTCAGGGGTTCACCCATTCGTAGCCGTCCGGCTCCAACAGCCGCGCGGCCTCAAGCGGCCCCCATGAGCCCGCGTTGTACAACGAGAGGTGGGGGTACCCCTCCGCGAAGGCCTCCTGGAGCGGTCCGAGAAGCCGCCAGGCCTGTTCCACCTCGTCGGTGCGGATGAACAGGGTCGGGTCGCCGATCATCGCATCGAGCAGAAGCCGCTCGTAGGCTTCGGGCGGGTCGGTCCCGAATGCGTCCTTATAGGAGAAATCCATGTTCACGGTGCGCACGCGGTAGTCCTGACCAGGCACCTTGGCCCCGAAACGAAGCGTGATGCCTTCGTCGGGCTGGATGCGCAAGATGAGCGCGTTCGGCTGGAGCCCTCGGGTGAGCTTGCCGGCAAAGGGAAGGTGGGGCGGCCGCTGGAAGACCATCACGACCTCGGTCGACCGCTTGGCCAGGCGTTTGCCCGTGCGGATGAACACGGGCACGCCGGCCCAGCGCCAGTTGTCGACCGAGAGCCGCATGGCTACGAACGTCTCGGTCGTCGACTCAGGGTCGACACCGTCCTCTTCCCGGTAGGCCAGGACCTGTCGGCCGTCGACCGTGCCCGCGGTGTACTGCCCGCGCACGACGGCGGTCTCCACCTCGTCGGGCCGCGGGGCCATGATCGAGCGCAGCAGCTTCACCTTCTCGTCTCTGATCGAGGTGGGGTCCATGGTGGCCGAGGGCTCCATCAAGGTGAGCGCCAGGACCTGCATCACATGGTTCTGCACGATGTCGCGCAACGCCCCTGCACTCTCGTAGAACGAGCCCCGGTGCTCAACCCCGAGAGACTCGGCGACCGTCACATGCACGTGGCCGACGTAACGCCGGTTCCAGACGGGCTCGAAGATCGAGTTCGCGAAGCGCAGGGCGAGCACGTTCTGAACTGTCTCCTTGCCCATGTAATGGTCGATCCGGTAGATCTGGGTCTCTTCGAAGCACCCGTGAATGGTCTCGTCGAGAGCCTTCGCGGTCTCGAGGTTCCTGCCGAAGGGCTTCTCGATCACAAGTCGTGCGAACCGGCCTCCGGTCCCCGGCCGGTTCAGCCCGTGGCGGGCAAGGCCGCGGGCGACCTCGCCGAAGAGCGCCGGGATGGTCGCGAGGTAGAAGATCCTGTTGCCGGCTGTGCCTCCGCCTGCTACTGGCTCATCGAGTTCGGCAAGGACCTCGGAGATCTTCTTGAACGTCGCGTCATCGTCGTAGTTGCCGCTCACGTAGCGGAAGCGCTTGACGAGCTCGGCCCAAGCAGGCTTCGCGTCGGGCACCGCCGCGAGGCAGTGCTCGCGAAACTCGTCCTCGGACCACTTGCTCCTGGCGACACCGATGAGAACAAAGCCATCCGCCAGCGACCCGTTGCCCGCCAGCGACGCCAGCGCGGGCAGGAGCTTGCGCGCGGTCAGGTCGCCGGACGCGCCGAACATCACGAGCGCCAGCGGCGGCGCCTTGGTCTGTCCCCGCTGGGAGGTCATCAAGAGGCCTTGTCGCTCGCGCGCACGACGGCGTGTCCCCCGAACTGGTTGCGCAAGGCGGCGAGCAGCCGCAGGCCGTAGGAGTTGTCCTGACGGCTCTCAAAGCGCCGGAAGAGCGAGGCGGCTATCACCGGAACCGGCACGTCTCGCTCCAGGGCCGCCTCCAGGGTCCAACGGCCCTCTCCGGAGTCGACGACGAAAGGCTCGATGTCCTCGAAACCTGCCCCGGACCGGAGCGCCAGCTCCACGAGGTCGAGCAGCCACGACCTGACGACTGAGCCGTACCGCCAGATCGAGGCGACCACGTGCAGGTCGAGGTCGAACTCCTCGGCCCTGGACATGATCTCGAAGCCTTCGGCATAGGCCTCCATGAGCCCGTACTCGATGCCGTTGTGCACCATCTTCACGAAGTGGCCGGCACCGACGGGGCCGACATGCGCGTAGCCACCCTCAGGTGCCAGCGCCAAGAAGATCGGCTCCGCGATCGCGATGGCCTCCGGGCTGCCGCCGGCCATGATGCAGTAGCCGTTCTCGAAGCCCCAGACGCCACCAGAGGTGCCGGCGTCCACGAAGTGGACACCGTGGGCGGCCAGCCGCGTGGCGTACGGAGCAGCCTCTTTGTAGTTCGAGTTGCCACCGTCGATCACGAGGTCACCAGCCTCGAAGAGCTGACCCAAGGCCGCGACGGTGTCCCCGGTGGGCTTCCCCGCCGGCACCATCACCCAGGCCACGCGAGGCGCAGATAGCTTGTCGGCCAGCTCCCCGAGGCTCGAGGCGGTCTCGGCTCCGTAGCAAGCGACTGCCGCGCGCGCCTCGGCCCCCAGGTCGAAGCCGACCACTTGGTGACCCTTCTCGATCAAGCGCCGCGTCATGTTGGCGCCCATCTTTCCCAGCCCGACCATGCCGATCTTCATCGTCCGGGTCCCTCCTTGCCCTGCGGCGGGTCGCAGCTCTCGCTCATGGGATTTCCGTCAGCTCGTCGAGCTCGACCCGCATCACCCGTCGGCCGTGGGCAACGAGGCTCTCATGGTCGCCGATGGACTGCGCGTTTATCAAAGTGGGGAAGTCGTAGGGCTGACCGGGGATGGCAAGCTGCGCGGAAGGCGTCGAGCGGACCAGCTGGACCGCGATGACGCTGTTCGGGCCGCCCTTGTGCAGCTGGCCGGTCGAGTGCAGAAATCGCGGCCCATAGCCGGCGGTCACGGCAAGCTGACCGTTCGAGTCGCGCACCCGCCGCCGGAGCGCCTCGAGCTCGTCATCCTGACCGAAGGGCAGGTAGGCCTGCAGGGACACGTAGTCGTGGGGACGTACCAGTGCTGCAATGCCGGCCATCATGTCCTCGGGCGCGCAGCACTCAACTGACGGCAGCGGCAGCGCGCCGAGGACCTTGAGCGTGTTGGCCTTCGACTCGGCGACATTCGGCTCGTCAAAGGGGTCGATCCAAAGGGCGTGCCCGGCGATCGCGACGGCCAGCTCGAAACGGAAGAACTCCGCCCCGAGACCTCCCGGCTCATCGATCGCGACCGTGATGATGTGCCGGTCGTCACCGCTCTCGTGCTCTGTCGTCGGTACGGGCACGCAACCGCGACCGTGCTTTCCCGTCGATTCGGCGATGAGCTGCTCGACCCACAGGCCGAAGGAACGGATCTTGTCGTCCACGATGATCGTCGTCTTGTCGCGCCCGGACAAGGCCGCTTGGCCCATCTCCTGCCCCAGCGCCACGGCCTCCTCCCGGTCGGCGTCGAGAGCACGCTCGCACAGCTCGGCCACGTCGTAGCCCATAAGCGCGGCAGGGACCAGGCCGAAGAACGAGAGCACCGAGTACCGGCCTCCGATGTCGGGCGCGTTCTCGAATACGTGCCGGATACCGAGCTCGCCGGCCTCCAGAGCCAGGGGGGTACCGGGATCGGTGACGACCGCGTAGCGAGCAGGATCCGCGACGCGGCCACGGGCATATGAGAACAGGACGTTTGGCTCGAGGGTGGTGCCGGACTTCGAGGAGACGATTATGAAGGCGTCCTCGAGGGGCAGGCCTGCAACAGTCGCGGGGTCGGTCGTGTCGCAGACCACGGCGCGGCGACCCGAGAAGCCACCCAACCGGTCCCGGGTCGCGGCGAGGACCGCCGGGCCAAGTGAGGAGCCGCCCATGCCGAGCAACACGATCGTGTCCTGATCGATGCTGGCGGCAAAGCTGTCCAGGGTCCGCGCCTGGTCGAGCATGCGCCGTGGCATGTCGAGCCAGCCGAGACGGTTGGGGGCGAGGTTCCCATCGGGCCACAGGGTGTGGTCACGCGCTTCCAGCCGTCGTAAGAGCTCGGACGTCACCCGAGCGCGCCCATCGCGTCCGCCTTCTCCTGCAACTTGCCGAGGAGGTCGTCGAAGGAGGCGGCAAAGGCGGCGACGCCCTCGGTCTCGAGCACCTCGGCGACGTCGGCCATGTCGATCCCACACTCGGCCAGGCTCTCGAAGGCTGTCTCGGCTGCAACGAGGTCGGCCTGGGTGATCGCCTCGACGTGCCCGTGATCGAGGTAGTGCTCGAGTGTCTCCTCGGGCATGGTGTTGACAGTGTTGTGCGCGACCAGGGTGTCGACGTAGACGAGGTCGGGATAGGCGGGGTTCTTCGTGGAGGTGGAAGCCCACAGGGGCCGTTGTGGGTGAGCGCCCGCCTTTTCGAGGGCGTCCCACCGGGGCCCGGCGAACATCTCGAGGTAGACCCGGTACGCGAGCCGGGCCTGGGCAACCGCGGCTGTGCCGCACATGGCGCTGGCAGCCGTCGCGGCGGGGGAGCCCGGGTCCTGCTCGGCAATGCGTCCCAGGCGCCGGTCGACCTCGGTGTCGGTGCGGCTGACGAAGAACGACGCCACCGACGCGACCCTGGATACGTCGCCTCCGTGGCCCAGGAGCTCTTCCAGGCCTGACAGATAGGCCTCGATGACCTCCCGGTAGCGATCCAGGGAGAAGATCAAGGTCACATTGATGCTGCGGCCCTCGGCGATCAGGGCCCGGATCGCCCCGAGGCCCTCGCGGGTGGCAGGGACCTTCACCAACAGGTTCGGCTGGTCGATGCGCTCGTGCAGCAGGCGTGCGGACTTGATCGTGCCATCGGTGTCGTGGGCGAGACGGGGGGAAACTTCGATCGATACGAAACCGTCACCGCCACCGCTTTCGTCGTGCACGTGGCGCAGCACAGCGAGAGCCCCTGAGACGTCGGCGACCACGAGGTCCCAATAGGCCTCTTCGACGCTGTGGCCGCCCGCCAGTGCGGCCGAGAACAGCTCGTCATAGTCCTCGCTCCCGGCGATCGCCTTGGCCATGATCGTCGGGTTCGAGGTGAGCCCTCGCACGCCTGAGGACACGAGCTCGGCAAGACGACCCGAGGTCAGGTAGGAACGCTTCAGATTGTCGAGCCAGGGGCTCTGGCCCGCGCGGTCGTAGAGGTCCTGCAGTCTTGTCATGGTTCTCCCTAGGATGGCGCCCGGGTCCCGAGCATCTCGCGGGCCGTATGGGCAACGTGATCGGATGTGAAGCCGAACTTCTCCATGTTCAGCGGACCCGGTGCCGAAGCACCGAAACGGTCGATCGACACCGTCGCGTCCGCGTAACGCTCCCAACCGAAGGACGCCGCCGCCTCGACCGCGAGGCGCGGGATGCCAGGCGGCAGGACGTTGTCGCGATAACCCGCTTGTTGGGCAGCGAACAGGTCCCAACAGGGAAAAGAGACGACACGGGCGGCGATGCCGTCGGACTCGAGGAGCCGTGCCGCCCCGAGGCACAGCTGGACCTCACTGCCGGTCCCGATGAGCACGATGTCAGGCGCGCCTCCGGCGTCACCTCCCGGTAACAGCACGTAGGCGCCGTGACCCACGCCGTCGGCGGCAAGGGCGCTCGTCTCGGCGAGCACCGGGATGTCCTGGCGGCTGAGAACCAGCGCTGTCGGCCCGTCACGGTCAACGGCGATGCGCCAGGCCGCAGCAGTCTCGTTGGCATCCGCGGGACGTATGACACGCAGCCCAGGCATTGCGCGCAAGGAGGCAATCTGCTCGATGGGCTGGTGAGTCGGGCCATCCTCGCCCAGGCCGACCGAGTCGTGGGTGAAGAAGTACACGACATGGGCCTGCGACAACGCCGCGAGGCGCACGGCCGGGCGGGCGTAGTCACTGAAGACGAAGAACGTGCCACCCACGGGCAGCACGCCTGCGTGCAGTGCCATCCCGTTCATCGTGGCTGCCATGGCATGCTCGCGGATGCCGAAATGGACCTGCGCCCCCCCCGGATGAGCGTGGGACTGGACCTCGGCCCCGGCTCCGAGGTCGACGCCGGTGTTGCCCGTGAGGTCGCCCGCGCCGACGACGAGGCCCGGGATCTGCCCGCAGGTCGCGGTCAAGCACTTGTTGATGGCCTTGCGCGTGGCCAGCTTGGAGCCGGCTTCGAAGGAGGGAAGGCTGTCGGCCCAGCCCGGAAGACCCCGACCACGAAGGCAGGCTTCGAAGCGCTCCCGGTCGCCGCCCGACACGACTTGGCGCTTCTCCCAGGCCTCGCGCGCGGCCTGGCCGCGACGGGCACGCTCTGCGTAGAACGCGGGGACCTCGTGGGGAACATAGAAGTCCTCGTCGACGGGAAGGCCGAGGAGAGCCTTGGTGAGGCGCACCTCGTCGGGACCAAGGGGCTCCCCGTGAGCCTCCTTGGTGTCGGTGCGGTGCGGCGAGGGCCATCCGATGTGGCTGCGAAGCACCAGCAGCGAAGGGCGGTCGGCTTCGGCCATGCCCCGCCGCAGGCCCGCCTCGAGGGCGTCCAGGTCGTTCGCAACCTCGCCCAGGACTTCCACGTGCCATCCATAGCTCTGGAAGCGCTTGACGACGTCGTCTGAGCATGAGAGGTCGGTGGACCCGTCGATTGTGATGTGGTTGTCGTCGAAGACGTACACGAGGCGGCCGAGCCCCAGGTGACCGGCAAGTGAGGCGGACTCGTGGGTCACGCCCTCCATCAGGTCCCCGTCCCCGCAGATGGCGAAGATGTGGTGATCGATCGCCTCCGGGCCGAAGTGCGCACGCAGGAAGCGCTCGGCGACGGCCATGCCGACGCCGTTGGCGAATCCCTGGCCCAGCGGCCCGGTGGTGACCTCGACCCCCGCAACCGCGTGGACCTCCGGGTGACCGGGCGTGCGAGATCCCCATTGGCGGAACTGCTTGATGTCCTCGACGTCGAGCCCGTAGCCGTTGAGGAACAGCATCGAGTACAGCAAGATCGACGCGTGCCCGTTCGACAGGACGAACCGGTCGCGGTCGGGCCAGTCGGGGCTGCCCGGGTCGTGACGCAGCACCCGCGAGTACAAGACGTGGGCGAGCGGCGCCAGGGCCATGGCCGCGCCGGGATGACCGCTGTTGGCGTGTTGAGGGGCGTCCATCGCAAGGCCGCGAACGACGTTGACGCACAGTTGTTCCAGGTCGGAGTCAGGCATTGACCTTAAGACTATGCATGGAGAACAGGCCGCGGGGTCAGCCGATCGTCGATGGCGACGACCTCGAAACGAAACGGGTCTCGGTGAGCCTCACCGTGGCCATCCTCGCGAGCACCATGAACCGGATCACCCACCAGGCCGGGTCGAGCTCGTGCCGACCGAGTGCCAGCTTCGCCGAGGTCGGCGCCGCGTGGTGGTTGTTGTGCAGGCCCTCACCGCCGGTCACGAACGCGAGCCACTGATTGTTGAACGCCGTGTTGGGATAGGTCTTGGTCCCGAAGCTGTGCCCGATGGCGTTGATCGCGGCGTTGAGCGCCAGATAGCTCACCGCGTGGACGGCGGCGGCGAGCAGGCCAACGCGCCAGCCGAACAGGAGACAGAGCGCGGCAATGCCGATGCCGAGCCCCACGAAGGCGTGGTCGAACAGCAGCCTGTCCCAGCGGTCCGGGGGCAGGTCCTTGGCATAGCGGTCGGTCGTGCGCCCGTCACGCGCCACCTTGCGGTAGAGGGCGGCGTTGGTCAGTTGCACTCGCCAGAACCCGAGCAGCACAGGAGAGTGGGGGTCGCCCTCGACGTCGGTGAACGTGTGGTGCTTACGGTGGACCGCGACCCACTGGCGGGGCCGGATGCCTGTCAGGAGCCAGATCAGCACCCGAAAGGCCCCTTGGACCGAGGGCCTGAGGGTGATCGCCCGGTGGGCCAAGGCCCGGTGCAGGTAGATCGTCGTGCAGAAGAGCGCAACCTGGCTGAGCGCCAATCCCACGAGTACAGCGAGGAGAAGTCCTGCCACCGGAAAAGGGTATCAGTGAGGACCTACCGTCTGGTAGGTAGGCTTGAATAATGACGCGTCCACGTGAGCCGATCGCTCGCGGGGCGGGCCAGGGGGATTCCCAGGCTGTGCTCCCCGCGCATCTGGCTCGTCAGCCAGGAGTCCCGACACGCCAGGCCATCCTAGACGCGGCGCTGTTCTGCTTCGCGGAGCACGGCTTCGGAGGAACCTCCCTCAATGACATCGCAGAGCTCGTCGGAATCAGGCGTCCGAGCTTGCTGCACCATTTCCCCTCCAAAGAGGCGCTGTACCGCGAGGTGCTCGAAGCTTCGTTCTCTGACTGGCTGGCCCGGGTAGCCGAGGCGATCGACCGGCCACGCGACGGTTGGGAGCAGGTGGACCGCGTTCTGACGACGGGTTTTCGCTTCTTCGCGGAGAGCCCGGAATTCGTCCGCCTGGTTCGGCGCGAAGCGCTCGAAGGCGGTGGCCGGCTGGCCGGCGAGCTCGGTGTCACGTTGCGTCCGATGCTCGAGCGAGCGGTCGCCTTCTTGGAGCGAGAGATGTCCGCGGGCCGGTTCCGGTCCCACGACGCCGAGCAGCTCGTGCTCACAGGCTACGGGGCACTGCTGACCTATTTCAGCGACGTCCCGTTCCTGGAGGCCTTGCTCGGGACCGATCCGCTCGGAGGAATCGAACTGGACAGACGCCTGCGGCACCTGCGGGAGTTCTTCCGGGCAGCGTTGGAGCCCTGAGCGGTCTGCGGCCGTGCAGATGGGCTAGCGGCCGGTCGGCCGGCCCGATAGCCTGCGGTTTCATGTCGGGAAAACGTGACGCCAAGCACGCCGATCCGCGCAAGGAGGGAGCCGAGCTGCTCGGCCTCCTCCGTCGGTACGTGATCCAGGAGACGGTCACCCCCATCCGGACTGTCGGCCGGACCTTGCTCTTCGGGTGCGCCGCGGCGACCCTGCTCGGCATCGGAACAGTGCTGCTGCTGCTCGGGGTTCTCCGCGTTCTGCAGACCGAGACGGGAGCGGCCTTTGCAGGTACGTGGTCCTGGGTGCCGTATCCGATCACTGCGATCCTCGGCTTGGTCGTCTTGGGTGGCTCAGGGTTCGCGCTCCTGCGCTCTCGGGGCAAAGCCGCGGGGAAACGAGGGTAGGACGATGAAGCGATCGGAGGCAGCGTGATGATGACCGGCCTGGTCCAACAGTTGCCGTTGGAGACCGATGATTCGGGACGCGTGTCGCTGTCGGATGTCGAGCAGAAGCTGCGCGATCTCGGCGCCAACGCCCAGTCCCTGGCGACGGACGCAGCTCCTCCCGCGATCGGTGCGCTCGTGGCCGCCGGCGTGATCGCTCTGGCGGCCGTCTACCTGCTGGGCCGGCGACGCGGGAGTCGGCGGGCTTCGGTGCTCGAGATCCGTCGCGTGTGACGGTGCAGGGCCGAGAGCGGGGCTGCGGTGCATAGGTGTCTCGATCGTTGGGCCCGCCAGCTGGTAAAGCGCGGGATTCGATCGGGTCTCATCGAGGGAAGCAACCTCTGGCTCTCGGTTGGCGCGGTCGCATGGCTCCTGCGGTTCTTAGCCCGGCGTCCGTCGCCTCAGGTGAGCGTCGAGCGGCTCCGGCTGGGCGAGTCTCTGATCGTCAGCCATGTCCCGGCTCCTCCTCGCACCCGGCGCGCGAAGAGAAAGGCCGCGCGTGTTGCCGTAAAGCTCGAGCGACGGCGCGCGCTCCAGCAGGCCAGACGCGAGGCGAGCCGTCGCTATCGCCGTGCCGTCGCCAAGGCGGCGGCGGCTGAAGCGGCCAGACAGGCTGCCCAGGCGCGCAGGCAGGCCCGGTCCCGTGGACACCGGCCGCCGCGCCGGGGCACGGAGCCTGCTTGGCGCGGTCACTCGGAAGGGGACCCAGAGGACCCGTCGTGAACGCCGAGGCGCCTGCGGCGCGGGGCCGGACACTCGCCGCGGGTGAGCGGGTCCTGCTCGTCGACCGAAAGGACCGCCGCTACCTGGTGACGCTCCATCCGGGCCGGTCGTTCCAGTCCCACGCAGGGGTGATCGAGCACGACAGTGTGATCGGCCGGTGCGAAGGCGAGGAGGTCGAGGCGCACCAGCGCGACGGCCGCGTGACGAGCTCCGCGCGGTACCTGGTGCTGCGCCCGACCCTCGCGGACGTGGTGGTAGGCATGCCGCGCGGCGCGCAGGTGATCTACCCGAAAGATCTGGGCGCCATCCTTATTGCTGCTGACATATTCCCGGGGCGCGAGTCCTCGAAGCCGGGGTTGGGTCGGGCGCGCTCTCGATGGCGATGCTGCGCGCGGGCGCGATCGTCACCGGTTACGAGATCAGAGCCGACTTCGCCGAGCGCGCGCGGGCCAATGTGGAGGCGTTCTTGGGCCAAGAACAGCCCTATTCGGTGCTGGAGCGAGACGTCTACCTCGGGATCGAGGCCGAAGGCCTCGATCGGGTCGTGCTGGACCTGGCAGAGCCGTGGCAGGTCGTGGCCCATGCCGAGCGGGCACTCGCGCCCGGCGGGATCTTGCTCGCCTACCTGCCGACAATCAACCAGACAGCGGAGTTGCGGGGCGTACTGGACCGCAGCGGATTCGCCATGGCGGAGACTTTCGAGATCCTGCGGCGCACCTGGCACATCGAAGGCCGGTCGGTTCGGCCCGACCACCGGATGGTCGCGCACACGGGCTTCATCACCTTCGCACGCCTGTTGGCGATCTGAGCCGACCGCCAGCACTTCGCGGGACGGCCAACCGGCCACGGGCGGCCGGTTCGCAACTGGTCGCCAGTCCGCGGTGCGGTCGGCCCGTCACTCCGTGACGATGAAGATGCACTCCCCGGGGCACTCCTCGGCGGCTTCGGTGACGGCGTCCTCGAGCTCGGAGGCGACTGCCGCCATCTGAGAAGAACCGCCGGGCTCGTTGAGGACGGTGTCGCCCTGTTTGACATAGGCCAAGCCGTCGTCGAGAAGAGTGAACACAGCCGGGCAGATCTCCTCGCAGAGGCCATCACCCGTGCAGAGATCCTGGTCAATCCACACCCTCATCAGCCGCTCATCTCCTCGGAACGTTTGCCGCTTGTTGACCCCAACAGGCCACGACCGCTCCCTGTCCTCGGGTGGAGCTTACGGTTCCCGCCCAGTCACGTGGCGCAACGTAACGAGGTACCGGTGCGGTGTCAAACGCGCGCGATGCCGGTGTAGGGTCCCCGCGGGGGCGAAGATCGCGCCGTGTGAGGAGGTGGTGACGCCGATGGCCAGCGATGAGCACACGGGGTTCCCGGCAGGCGATGACGGTCAAGAGGAGCTGCACCGGCGCGCAGAGCAGGCAGAAGACGAGATCACCGAGCTCAGGCGCCGGCTTCAAGAAGCGCCCGGACGGGTGCGCACGCTCGAGGAACGGTTGCTCGAGACCAAGGGCCAGCTTGCACATGCGGTGTCTCAGAACGAGAAGTTGACCTTCACGCTCCAGCAGGCCAAGGAGCACATCGCTGCCTTGCGGGAGGAAGTGGACAAGCTCACCCAGCCGCCTTCTGCGTACGGCACGTACCTGCACGGAAATGACGACGGGACCGTCGACGTGTTCTCGAGCGGGCGCAAGATGCGGGTCGCGCTCCACCCGGGCCTGGAAGCCGAGGACCTTCGCAAGGGGCAGGAGGTCGTCTTGAACGAGTCGCTAAACGTCGTGCTCGCCCGCGACCCCGAGCTGGGTGGGGAGGTCGTCTCGGTGCTCGAGGTGCTCGAGGACGGCCGCCGCGTGCTGATAGTCGGGCGGGCCGATGAGGAGCAGGTGGCCGAGATCTCCGAGTACCTCGCCGGCGTCAAGCTGCGTGCGGGCGACTCGCTGCTCTTGGACCCGCGTACGATGCTGCTCTACGAGAAGCTGCCGCGGCCCGAGCTCGAAGAGGTCGTGCTCGAAGAGGTGCCCGATGTCACATACGCCGACATCGGGGGGCTCGACAGACAGATCGAGGCCATCACCGATGCCGTGGAGCTGCCCTACCTGCATCGGGAGCTGTTTGCGGACTATCGCCTGCAAGCACCAAAGGGAATCCTGCTCTACGGGCCCCCGGGCTGCGGAAAGACCCTTATCGCGAAGGCAGTGGCGAACTCGCTGGCCAAGAAGGTCGGCGAGCGCACGGGCAACGCCCGGGTCACGAGCTACTTCCTCAACATCAAAGGTCCAGAGCTGTTGAACAAGTACGTGGGGGAGACCGAGCGCCAGATCCGGCTCGTCTTCCAACGCGCGAGGGAGAAGGCCGAAGAAGGTGTGCCGGTCATCGTGTTCTTCGACGAGATGGACTCCCTGTTCCGCACCCGGGGCAGTGGGATCTCCTCAGACATGGAGTCGACCGTCGTCCCCCAGCTGCTGGCCGAGATCGACGGTGTCGAGGCATTGCGCAACGTCATCGTGATCGGGGCCTCGAACCGTGAGGACCTCATCGATCCGGCGATACTGCGCCCGGGGCGCCTCGACGTGAAGATCAAGATCGAGAGGCCTGACGAGAGCGCAGCCCAGCAGGTCTTCGCCCGGTACTTGGTCAACAGCCTGCCGCTGGACGCCCACGACGTCGACGTCCTCGGCGGTGGCGACCGTGACAAAGCGGTGAACGTCATGATCGAGCAGACAGTGCTCGAGATGTACCGAGCCGACGACGAGAACCGCTTCTTGGAGGTCACCTACCAGAACGGTGACAAAGAGACGCTGTACTTCAAGGACTTCTCGTCGGGGGCGATGATCGAGAACATCGTGCGCCGCGCCAAGAAGCTCGCGATCAAGCGTGAGATATCCGGGGAGGGCCACGGCATCCGGCTCGGGGACATGATCGAGTCGATCAGGCAGGAGTACAAGGAGAGTGAGGACCTGCCGAACACGACGAACCCGGATGACTGGGCGAAGATCTCAGGCAAGAAGGGCGAGCGGATCGTCTACATCCGCACGCTCGTTGGTCAAGATGGGGAAGAGCGCGGCGGACGTGCCATCGAGCGGGTCGGGACCGGACAGTATCTCTGAGCCGCCCGGCCCGTGCAGTCGTCGGCGCTCGCCGGCACCGGCCGCGGGCCTTCAGCGTCATGTTCGTGCCGGACGGGTGCCACCTCGGCAGCCGGGACCTGCGGTTCGGCGCCGGTGCTGCAGGCGGCGCCGGGTGGTGCGGTAGCGTCCGAGAGTGGCAATAGCGAAGGTCTGCGGTATCGAGACCGAGTACGGCGTACACGTGGACTCCACAGGGGACATGAGCCCGACTACGGCGTCCACGCTCTTGATCAACGCATACGTCGCTCGACTCGACCGCAAGGTCGGGTGGGACTTCGAGGACGAGTCGCCCGGTCGCGACGCCCGCGGCTATGCCCGCGAGGGCTCGATGCCGCCCGAGATCGAGACCCACCTCGTGAACGCGGTGCTCACCAACGGCGCCCGCTACTACGTCGACCACGCTCATCCCGAGTACTCGACTCCTGAGTGCTCGAACCCTCTCGAGGCCGTCGTCCATGACCGGGCCGGGGAAGTCGTCCTGACGCGCTCGATGGAAGCGGCCAACTGTCTCCTGCCTGCCGGCCAGGAGATCGTGATCTACAAGAACAACTCGGACGGGAAGGGCAACTCATACGGCTGTCACGAGAACTACCTGGTGGACAGGGCCGTTCCGTTCTCGAGGATCGTCCACGAGCTGACTGCGCACCTGGTGTCGCGCCAGGTCTACACCGGGGCCGGAAAGATCGGCGAGGAGGTCAGTCACCGAGGCGACACCCCTGAGTTCCAGCTGAGTCAGCGAGCTGACTTCTTCGAGGAGGAGGTTGGCCTCGAGACGACTCTCAAACGACCCATAGTCAACACTCGCGACGAGCCGCACGCCGATCCGCAGAAGTACAGGCGGCTGCACGTGATCGTCGGCGACGCGAACTTGGCGGAGATCGCCACGTTTCTCAAAGTGGGGGTGACCGCTCTTGTGCTCGCGATGATCGAGGACGACTTCCTCGCCAGCCGCGATCTCAGGCTGGCCTCACCAGTGGCGGCTATCCATTCGGTGTCGCGCGACACCACTATGCGTACGACAGTGGAGCTGGCATCCGGTGCGCGACTGACGGCGGTCGAGCTCCAGTGGGAGCTGTACGACCTTGCCCGAAAGTACGCCGCTGAACGCGGCGTCGAGGCGCTCGGCGACGAGGACGTCGCCCGCCGTGTGCTCGACCGTTGGGAGAGCGTCCTGCAGGGCCTCGAGAGCGATCCGCAGTCCCTGGTGAACCAGCTCGACTGGGTTGCCAAGCTCCGTCTGATCGAGGCATATCGCGAGCGTCACAGCCTCGACTGGGGCGACTCGAGACTTGCCGGGATCGACCTGCAGTACCACGACCTGCGTCCTGCCAAGTCGCTCTTCGCACGCTTGGCGATGGAAAGGCTCACCAACGACCAAGAGGTGGCGCGCGCAACCACCGAGCCACCGGCGACCACGCGGGCCTATTTCCGCGGCCGCTGCTTGCAGCGCTTCTCGCCTGCGATCGTCGCGGCCAACTGGGACTCGGTCGTGTTCGACGTGGGGGAGGACTCGCTGCGTCGCGTGCCGATGATGGAGCCCCTGAAGGGCACGGCACTCCATGTCGATACGCTCTTCGAAGGATGTGACACTCCCGCAGAGCTGCTCAGACGATTGGGCTCATAAGGAACGGTGATGGCAGAGCGCGAGCTGAAGAAGCGACCGACGACGAGCCGGGAGGCGACCGCGCCCGAGACCGAGGCGCCGGCCACGACAGAGCGACGCGACCGGTTGAAGGCCGAGATCGACGAACTGCTCGACGAGATAGACGAGGTCCTCGAGAACAATGCGGAGGAGTTCGTACGGAACTACGTCCAAAAAGGCGGCGAGTGAGCAGAACGGAATCTCGACAAAGGTGGCGCATATGAGCCTGCCCCTGTTCCCCTCGGGCAGCGACCCCGGACCAAGCTTTATCGAGCTGCTGCGCCGGACACGCCCCACAGGCGCGCACGTCCCCTCGGGCCCAGTGTCGCAGGCCGTCAGCGCCGCGCTCGGGCCGACTGGCGGTCTTGGGGCGAGCCTGGTCCCGGGAGTCACACACGGCACGACTGTGGTCGCGCTGCGCTACGACGACGGCGTCGTGGTGGCGGGCGACCGGCGCGCGACCGAGGGCAACGTGATCGCGCACCGCAGCATCGAGAAGGTCTTCCCGGCGGACCGGCATTCTGCAGTGGCCATCTCCGGGGCCGCGGGCAGTGCCATCGAGATGGTGCGGCTCTTCCAGACCCAGCTCGAGCATTACGAGAAAGTAGAAGGAACCTGCCTGAGCCTCGAGGGCAAGGCGAACCAGCTCGGCCAGATGGTCAGCGCGAACCTGCAGATGGCCATGCAGGGCCTGGTAGTCATACCGCTGTTCGCCGGCTATGACCTGCGTTTGAAGAAGGGGCGGATCTTCAGCTACGACGTGACAGGAGGACGCTTCGAGGAGACCGACTTCCACGCGACCGGCTCAGGAGGGCGTGACGCGAAGAACACCGTGAAGCTCAGCTATCGCGAGCGCCTCGGACGCGATGAGGCCGTGGAGATAGCGGTCACCGCTTTGTACGAAGCTGCCGACGAGGACACAGCCACGGGTGGTCCGGACCCCGTCCGGGGGATTTATCCCGTGGTCGCGACCGTCGACGCCGAGGGTTACCGTCGCTTCGAGGACACCGAGGTCGCCGAGCACTTCGCCAGAGTCTTGACGCGCCGCCGCGAGCGGGGCGAGGCAGGCGCGTCCCGATGACGATGCCCTACTACGTGGCGCCCGAGCAGGTCATGAAGGACCGCGCCGAATACGCCCAGAAGGGGATAGCCAGAGGGCGCGCCCTTGTGGGGACGACCTATGACCTCGGAGTGCTCATCGTGGCCGAGAACCCTTCGAATACCCTTCACAAGATCAGCGAGATCTATGACCGCGTCGCGTTCGTGGGCGTGGGCCGTTACAACGAGTTCGACCAGTTGCGAGTGGCAGGCGTGCGGCACGCCGACACCAAGGGCTACGCGTACTCTCGCGAAGACGTGGACGCGCGTTCGCTCGCGAACGTGTACGCGCAATACCTCGGACAAGTCTTCACCCATGAGATGAAGCCTCTCGAGGTGGAGATACTTGTCGCGGAGCTCGACCCTGTCGGCGCGGCGCACCAGCTGTTCCACATCGCCTACGACGGCACTGTGGCAGACGAGCAGCGTTTCACGGTGCTCGGCGGGGAGGCGGACGCGATCGCTCACCGCATGGCGGCGAGGTTCCGTCAGGGCTGGACCTTCGGTGAAGCCGTCGTCGCCTGCGTGGCGAGCCTGTCGGGCCCGACGCGAACATTGCGCGCCGGTGACCTCGAGGTCGCGGTGCTTTCGCACGGGCCTTCCCGCAGGGCCTTTCGGCGCATCGAGGAGAACGAGGTAGCCGAACTGCTCACAAATGGCGAGCCGTTCGAGCTCGCGGCCTCCAAGCCACCATCCCCACAGGACCAGAACGCGGTGGGCCCCGCGGATGCATCGCCCGATGAGACCGGAGACGTGCCTCCCGGCGACGCCTAGCTGGGCCAAGGCTGGGCACAGGCGTCACCTGCAAAGGTGCCGACGGACACCGTAGCGCGCCTGGGAAGGCCGGTGCCGCTCCGCCCGTTCAGTGAAAAGACGCGACTACCCCGACCAGCAGGACGAGCCCGACCATGGCGAGGACCAGGATCGTGCGGGCCCGACGAGAACGGCCCGTGCCGGGGAGATCCATTGGAGGAAGGTCGAGCATGCCGGCGTCCTCGGGACCGAGGTCCGCGTAGCGCTCGTCGAAAGCCGCGTCGACGGCATCGGCGAGCAGGAGCGCCCGTGCGAGCTCGAGCTGGTCGGCGTGGACGAACACCTCGACGTTCGCGGGAAGGGGATAGGGGCCGTCGCTCAGGCCCCGCAGTTCAACCGGGATCCCTTCCGATCCAAGCCGTGCCGCAAGCACGCGGCCGTGAAACGAGCCCACGACGGTGGCCAAGTGGACCATGCGGTCGGATGTCGGCATCCGCTACGAGGCTACCGTGGACCTCGGTGGACCGCAGGATCTTCGGGCTCGAGAACGAGTACGGCGTCACTTGCACCCTGCGCGGGCAGCGGCGGCTGAGCCCGGACGAGGTGGCGCGCTACCTCTTCAGGCGGGTCGTGAGCTGGGGACGTTCGAGCAACGTCTTT
This sequence comes from uncultured Acidimicrobiaceae bacterium, assembly GCA_963807575.1. Classification (GTDB taxonomy): domain Bacteria; phylum Actinomycetota; class Acidimicrobiia; order Acidimicrobiales; family Bog-793; genus Fen-455. The sequence goes on along the minus strand of CAWECD010000017.1, from coordinate 29,875 downwards.
CTCGAGAACGGGGCGAGGCTGTACCTCGATGTGGGCAGCCATCCCGAGTACGCGACACCGGAGTGTGACTCGGTCGAGGAGCTCGTCGCGCACGACAAGGCGGGCGAGCGGATTCTCGAAGGCCTGATTGCCTCTGCGGAGAGCCGACTCAGCGAGGAAGGCATCCGCGGGGTGATCCACCTGTTCAAGAACAACACCGACTCCGCCGGCAACTCCTATGGCTGCCATGAGAATTACCTCACCAGCCGCCGTGACGACTTCTCGCATTTCGTCGAGGTGCTGATCCCGTTCTTTGTGAGCCGACAGATCTATTCCGGAGCGGGCAAGGTGCTCCAGACGGCTCGTGGCGCAACGTTCTGCCTATCTCAGCGTGCCGAGCACATCTGGGAGGGGGTCTCCTCGGCGACGACGCGTAGCCGGCCGATCATCAACACCCGGGACGAGCCCCACGCGGACGCGGAACGCTTCAGGAGGCTGCACGTGATCGTCGGTGACTCGAACATGAGCGAGTACGCCACATTCCTCAAAGTTGGAGCCACGAGCATCCTGCTGCGCATGCTGGAGGACCAGAGCGTCGTCATCCGCGATCTCACGTTGGAAGACCCGATCCGAGCCATTCGCGAGATCAGCCATGACATCACGTGCCGACGCGAGGTGAGACTTGCGAACGGTCGAGAGCTCAGCGCCCTGGACATCCAGCGCGAGTATCTGGACCGAGCGCTTCGCTACAACGAGCTGCGTGGTCTGCCGACCCTGGAGGCGCGCGCCCTTTCGATGTGGCAGCACTGCATTCAAGCCATAGAGAAGGACCCGCTCAGCTTGGAACGCGAATGTGACTGGGTGGTCAAGTATCGCCTGATCGAGGCCTACCGAGCGCGCCACGAGCTGCCCCTCGGCCATGCGCGGGTGGCCCTGCTCGACCTCCAGTACCACGACGTCGATCACAATCGCGGAGTCTTCTATCTGCTCCAGGCCAAAGGTCGCGTGGACCGGACAACGACAGACGAGGCCATCATCGAGGCCATGGACTCACCGCCCCAGACCACACGGGCACGGCTCCGGGGCGAGTTCATCAAACGGGCCAAGGAGAAACGCCGCGATTTCACAGTTGACTGGGTGCACCTGAAGTTGAACGACCAGACTCAACGCACGGTCCTGTTGAAGGACCCGTTCCGCTCAAACGACGAGCGCGTCGAGCGCCTCATAGAGTCGATTTAGGCTGCAGGCAGGTGAAAGACACGCAGGAGGTCTCGATGGACGGGGAGAAATCGAGTGACACCTCCGCGCCATTGGTGCCCGAAGGCCCGACCGGTCTGGTCGACGCGCCACAACTGCGTCCCGCCGAGCCGTCGGAGCGCGGCGCTGACCTGCCCGGCGCCAGCACCCCGAGGGCAAGGAGGAACCCGACCTCTAAACGGCGCTTTATCGAATGGGTCGTCGTGGTTGTCTTCGCCGTTCTTGTGGCCGGTGGCTTGCGCACCTTTGTCGTCCAGGCGTTCTTCGTGCCGTCGGGCTCGATGTTGCCGACCTTGCAGATCGGCGATCGCATAGTCGTGATCAAGTTCGGCTACACGATCCACCGAGGCGACATCGTGGTCTTCGCGCGCCCCCCAAAGATCTCGGCACCCAGGACAAAGACCTTGTCAAGCGCGTCATCGGCCTGCCGGGGGAGACGATCTCCTCTCGCGGTAACACGGTTCTCATAGACGGGCGCCCACTCAGGGAACCCTGGCTGCCCCGCCTGACGGGGATCTGCGCCGAAAGCGCGGAGAGCGTCCCAGTCACCAAGATCCCCCCTGGGCACTACTTCGTGATGGGTGATTGTCGGGGTGACTCGGCCGACAGCCGCGTGTGGGGGACTCTGCCGGGCTCACTGGTCGTGGGGAGGGTGGTCGTGATCGTGTGGCGATTCGGGCACCCGTACTTCCACTGGTTCTAACCCTGGCCCCGTGCGGCGCCCGACTGCTCCGAGCAAAGGAGTAGCCTCCGGTGGCCATGAGACGTGCGATCACCACTTACAGCACAACGGGCGCAGGTAGTCCCGGGTCGATGTCCGCTTCTCGATCGCGGTCGGTCGTCACGCCGCCAGCACAGTAGGATCCGAACCGTGGGCGGTCTCGACCCGGCCAAGATCTTTCTTATCCTAGTGATCGCGCTCATCGTTGTCGGGCCCGAGAGGTTGCCCGGTGTGGCGCGTCAGCTCGGCGGAATGTGGCGCGAGCTGAACCGCTTGCGCGACAAGTTCGAGCAGGAAGTTCGCGCCGCCGTCCCTGACCTCGACCTGCCGAACATTCCGACCAGTCCGTCAAGGGCGATAACCGGCTACCTGACCGGCCTGGTATCCGGGCAAGCCGACACGTCGGTCGCCAGCACCGCCGCGAGCACGGAACAAGCCGTTGCCGAGCCCGCGTACGGCGGCGCTGCTGCGACCTCGGCTCGCAGCGGCAGGGGAGCCCGGCTCTCTCAGGGCAGCCAGCAGGAAGCTCCGTCGAGCTGGCAGCCCTTGCTCGGCAGGCAGGGCTCGGCATCGGCGCGTAGGCCGCCGTCGATGCCGTCGTCGTCATCGGGAGGCTCGCTCTCCGCCGACACGGTCTTCGTGTTCGACGAGCCGAGCATGAACTGACCGATGGCCGCACCGGCGAGGCTTGCCAGGCTTCGCGCCCGAAGAGAGAACCCGCGCCCGACGCCGGACGCCATGACACTCGGCGAGCACCTCGGCGAGCTCCGCCGGCGCCTGGTCATCTGCATCAGCGCCGTGGCCGTCGGGGCCATCATCACCTACGTGCTCTACGACCAGATCCTGGCGGTGCTGCAGTCGCCTTACTGCCAGGCCGTGACCCATACGAGTGCGGCCGGTAGGTGTGCTTTCTATGTCACTCAGCCCCTGCAGGGATTCGCCCTGCGCCTCAACGTGTCGGCCTACGGCGGGCTCGTGATCGCCCTGCCTGTCACCTTGTACCAGCTCTGGCGCTTTATCACCCCGGGCCTGAAGGCCAACGAGAAGAAGTACGCCCTCCCGTTCACCTTCGCCACCGCCGGGCTGTTCGCGCTCGGTGCGTTCGTGGCATACCTCACCTTCCCGCACGCAATGCGCTTCTTGCTCGACGTGAGCGGTCCCAGCAAGACCATCGTCGCCATCTTGTCGCCGAACTCATACGTGACGCTGATCTTGCTGTTGATGGTGGCGTTCGGCGTGACCTTCGAGTTCCCGGTCATCCTCGTCGCGCTCGAGTTGGCGGGAGTGCTCACCCCGGCGAAGCTGTCGCACTGGCGGCGGTGGGCGATCATCGGGATGGTGCTGTTCGCAGGCATAGTGACACCCAGCTCGGACCCGTTCTCGATGCTTGCCCTCGCAATCCCGTTGCTGGTGTTCTACGAGGCGTCCATCATCGTCGGCAAGATGCTCGGCAAGTGAGCGGTCCCTCGCGAAGGAGCGCATGAAGGCGCCTGGCGCCCCCGTCGCGTCCCGCGAACAGTTCGTCGCGGAACATCCTTATCCGCTCGACCGGTTCCAGCTTGACGCCCTCGACATCCTCGACGAAGGCCAGTCGGTCCTCGTCAGCGCTCCCACGGGGTCGGGCAAGACGGTCGTCGCCGAGTACGCGGTCCATCTCGCCCTGGGAGAGGGCGCGAAGGTGTTCTACACCACGCCGATCAAGGCCCTGTCGAACCAGAAGTACGGAGACTTCCGGCGCAAGTACGGCGCGGACAGGGTCGGGCTGTTGACGGGTGACAACTCCATCAACGGTCAGGCACCGATCGTCGTCATGACAACAGAGGTGCTGCGCAACATGATCCACGCGGAGCCGGGCCGACTCGCCGACCTGCGTTACGTGGTGCTGGACGAGGTCCACTATCTCCAGGACCCATACCGCGGAGGCGTCTGGGAGGAGGTCATCCTCGGCGCGCCACCGAACGTGACGCTCGTGTGCCTGTCCGCGACGGTGGCGAATGCCGATCAGTTGGCGGCATGGATCTCCGAGGTCCGCGGCACCACCGGAGTCGTGATCGAGTCGCACCGACCTGTCGAGCTGAAGAACCTTTTCGTGGTGGGCGACCGCTTCGCAGAGCACCTCCACCTGCTACCGACCTTCGTCGACGGCCGGCCGAACCCGGAGGCCATCCGGCTCGACGACATGCTCGCTCGTCCGGGAACCGGCCGGAGGGGTGCCTACCGGGCCGGACCGCCGGGCAGAGGCATGACTACGACCGCGGGCGAAGATCGGTCACGCTCGGGGCGCCCTCAGCTCTACCGGCCGCGGCGGGTCGAGGTCGTCGATCAGCTCGCTGCCGAGCGCCTTCTTCCGGCGATCTACTTCGTGTTCTCACGGGCCGGCTGCGACGAGTCGGTCCGGCATTGCCTGGACGACGGTTTGCGCCTGACAACACCACAAGAGCGGCACAGGATACGCGCGATCGTCGAGTCATTCGTTGATCCGCTGACCGACGACGACTTGGCGGTGCTCGGCTACCCGCTCTACGCGGCCGCCCTCGAGGCGGGGGTCGCGGCCCATCACGCGGGCATGGTGCCACCGTTCCGGGAAGCGGTCGAAGCTTGCTTCGCCGAGGCGCTCGTGAAGGTCGTCTTCGCCACCGAGACACTCGCCCTGGGCATCAACATGCCCGCGAGGTCTGTGGTAATCGAAGAGGTGTCGAAGTTCGGCGGCAGCGGGCACCAGGAGCTGACACCGGGCGAGTACACCCAGCTGACAGGTCGGGCGGGCAGGCGGGGCATCGACGACATCGGCTACGCGGCAGTCCTGTGCTCCCCGTTCCACAGCTTCGCCGACGTAGCCCGGATAGCAGGGGGCCGCCAGCGGGCGTTGTCATCATCTTTCCGGCCCACCTACAACCTCGCCGTGAACCTCGTGCGGCGTCACAGTCGTGAGGCCGCCTACACCCTTGTGAGCTCGTCGTTCGCGCAATACCTGAGCGAGGAGGATCTCGTCGGTGAGCTCGACTCGGTCCTGGGCGTACTCGAGCGCCGCGGCTATCTCGAAGGCTGGAATGTCACCGAGGCGGGGTCCCGGCTCGCAGGCCTGTATCACGAGGCCGACCTGCTCCTTGCCGAAGCATTGGAAGCGGGCTACCTCGATGACCTTGACCCTGCAAGCTTGGCCGCGGTTGCCTCCGGGCTGTGTTACGAGGCACGACGCGAGCGCGATGCCCCACTGCCGGCGCCCAACACCAAGGTCGGCGCGCGCCTGGAGGCGATCGAGGCGCTGTCGGAGGCGCTGTCGGACGAGGAGAAGAGCGCGCACCTGCCAGTGACACGAGGCGTCGACTCGGGCTTCGCCCCGCTCATCTACGCATGGGCGAGGGGCCGAGACCTCCGCCGGGTCCTACAGCCGAGCGCGGGCCCGGGGCGACGGGGCCGAAAGGCCGCCCCGCTGATGTCGGGCGGTGATTTCGTGCGCAACGTCAAACAGGTGATCGACCTTCTCCGGCAGGTCGCGACGGTCGCCGCCCGGGCCGAGACGGCCCAGAGCGCTCGAGCCGGGGCCGAGCGCCTGCTGCGCGATGTGGTCGCCGCGTCGTCGGTGATCACGATTCCCGTTGAGCACGGCACCATCCGCGCCGGCGGCCAACCCGCACCGTAATGTCGTCCGGGAATGTTCAACGCGGGCGTTGAGCAGTTCACCGCCGAGGAGCGGGAGCTGCTCGGGAGGTACTTCACCAATCTCGACGGCCCTGTGTTCGCGCTCGTCAACCTGCCCGAGGTGGTAAAGGGCGCCCTGTTCGCGCGGTATTCGCGGTCCTCCAAGAGCCTGCGTCGGCTCTTTCTCGACGAGTTCGTCGAAGAGCTCGACGTCGCCGGTGACACCAGCCTCGACGCCTCTGTGGGGCTTCGGCGCGCCGAGGAGCTCTACGCCAGGGTGTTCAGCGAGTACGGAGACGACTCGGTCGCCCAGCTGGGTGGGGTCCATCTCGCCTGCGAGCAGTCGTCGAACCTGCTGACGAAGATCCTCGAGCGGGGGCGGCTCATGTCCTACCTCGAGCAGTCCACGCGCTACATCCCCTATGACAGCCGCCTGCCGTCCGGCCACTACCGCTACCACCGTGATCAGGCGGTGCTGGAGTCGCCTCTGGGAGCCCGTTACGTGGGCGACATGGACCGCATGTTCGACACCTACGCCGAGCTGCTGCCGGTACTGCAGCTGTTCGTAAGTCGCGAGAACCCGAGGCACGGAGGTGTGTCCGAGCTCGCTCACCGACAGGCGGTCCGGGCGCGCTGTCTTGACGCCCTGCGAGGTCTGCTGCCGGCCGGATCGCTCTCCAACGTCGGGATCTTCGGGTCCGGGCAAAGCTATGAACAGCTGCTTCTCCGTATGAGGGCGCACCCACTGCCCGAGGCCCGCCGCTACGCAGACCTCATCCTCATCGAGTTGCGCAAGGTCATCCCGTCGTTCCTTTCCAGGGTCGACCGGCCGGATCGGGGCGGCATCTGGACCGAGTACCTCCGCGGTCGCCGCGAAGCGATGGAGGCCGCGCTCCACGAGCTGTGGCCCGCCGAGGTCCCCGTGCCGGGCAGGTCGGTGACCCTCACCGAGTTCGACCCTGCCGGTGAGGACAAGGTGCTCGTAGCGATGTGCTATCCGCACCTCAACCTCTCCGAGGAGGAGGTCGCCCGACGCGCCTGTGCCTTGGGCCCCGAACAACGGAGGGCGATCTTCCAGGCCTACGTCGGAGGCCGCTCCAATCGCCGCCACCGGCCCGGAAGGGCCCTGGAGTGCACCTCGTACCGGTTCGACATCGTGGCGGACTACGGCGCCTTCAGGGACCTTCAACGCCACCGCATGCTCACAGTGGAGTGGCAGCCCCTGACTACCGAGCTCGGCTTCGAAGTGCCCCCGCTCGTCGAGGCGGCAGGCCTGTCCGATCGGTTCCTCGAGTCGCTCGAACGTTCCAAGAGCCTGCACGACGTCCTCGCCCCTTACTTCCCCGAGCAGAGTGCGTACGCGGTCGCCTTCGCTTTCAACATCCGCTTCGTGCTGCAGATGAACGCACGCGAGGCGATGCACGTCCTCGAACTGCGGTCCGGTCCCCAAGGACACCCGGCCTACCGCAGAATTGCCCAAGAGATGCACCGGCTCATAGCCGAGCAAGCAGGTCATCGTGCGATCGCGGAGGCCATGAGCTTTGTCGACCACACCGGGACCGGTCTCGGCCGCCTCGAGGCGGAGCAGCGCTCACAGGCAAGGCGCGAATGCTCCGCGCCGAGCCTGTGACGGGGGACTTCTCTTCTCCTCTTGACTCGCAGTCTCACGGTGGTAATAACTAGAGAGTCCCCTCAAGCCGAGGGCCGCGCCCGGTACCTACGGGCGTTGCTCGAAAAGCATCTGGGGGTGTTGCGAGTGGTGGGGACCCAGGAGTCGAGTAGAGAACGCCCCCGTCGACATCTCTTGTCGACGTATCGCCCGGGCAGGCGAGAAGGGTGGCCCCAAAGGCGTCCTGGGTCCTACCGCCCTGCGAGAGAGCGCGGAGTTCTGGCCGGTCGGGGGAAATCTTGCCGGAAGTCGCCGCAGGCAAGCATTGGTGCCGTATAGTCCTTCCGGCCGCGACCTCGGAACCCGTTCCGGGAAGGCGCGGGCTCGGGCTCCTAAGACTTGAAGGACATTGATGCGCAAGGACACCAAGGACACGGCGGACATGGAAGAACCCATCGAGGTGGACGATCTCGACGTGCCCGACGCGGACGAGGCGGACCTCGATGACCTGGCGGAGGCCGATCTGCTCGAGGACGACGAGGACCTCGGTGAGGTCGCGCTTGTCGACGATCTCGATGACGACGACGAGGTCGTTGGCAGCGCAGGAGTCGGCCTCGAGGTTGAGATCGTGCCGATCGAGACCGAAGACGAGGACGATGACGATCTCGATGACGACGACGAGGTCGTTGGCAGCGCAGGAGTCGGCCTCGAGGTTGAGATCGTGCCGATCGAGACCGAAGACGAGGACGATGACGATCTCGATGACGACGACATCGAAGCCAGCCTCGACGTGATCTTGAAAGAGCGGCTTGTTGTCGTCGACGATGACGAGGACGAAGAGGAAGAGGCGCCCGATTCCGAAGAGCGCGGCGAGGGCTCTCTTCGCGTACTCCCCAAGCAGCCGGGGGAGTTCGTCTGCCGGTCCTGTTTCCTTGTGAAGAGCCAGACTCAGCTTGCGGACAAGAAGCGCCTTCTTTGCCGCGACTGTGTGTGACAGGGCGCGACCGGCTTCGCTGAGCCTGCGGTAGCGTCGGGGCGTGGCCGAAGAACGCCCGACCTACGAGACGTTGCTCGATTGTTTCCTCTACGCGCCGCTGGGCGCGGCCCTCGTTTTCGTCGACGAAGCTCCTCGCCTCGCAGAACGGGGGCGTGAGCGTGTCGTCGAGCGCGTCACCGTCGCTCGGGTGGTCGGCAGGATCGCCGTGGAGGAAGCAAACCGGCGGTTGCGAGCACTTTCCCCCGGTCCTTCCCGCGAGCAGTCCTGGCGGTCCCAGGAGAGCGCAGGACCCGCCTCGCACACGCAGAACTCGACCGTGTCGGCAACCACCTCAGCGAAGGCATCGGGTTCTCCCCGAACCGGGAACCATGACGTGCGGGCGGAACCATCGAGCTGTGACGCCGCCGAGACACGGTCCTGCCTGGCATCGAGCCGCGCAACGGACGTCACGGGGCGTGCGCTCGCGATCCCTGCCTACGACACTCTTGCCGCATCACAGGTCGTGGAGAGGCTGGCCTCACTCACCCCGGGCGAGCTCGAGGCCGTGCGAGAGCACGAATCGGCAACTCGCCGGCGTCGCACTGTCCTGCACCGGATCGCACAGCTGAATGCCGAACGTGACGGCGCCACGGCTTGAGCGAGCAAGCATGAGGAGCGCAACCCGAAGATGAACGTCGCGGCCCGCGTTGGCACCGAGTGCGACGTCGGAACGCTCGTGGAGCTCTGCCGGGCCTCCCGGGCAGCGCTCGTCGCCGAACGAGGCGGGGGCGTCTATGTGCTGAAGGAGGCCTTCGCCGAGCCACTCGAGGCGCGCTTGGGGGCCCTCGTCCATGACGACCGGTGGCTCGTCCTGCTCGGGACGTTCGACGACGTGACCGTCGGAGTCGCGGTGGCCCGGCTCGATGAGATGCCGGACTCGTCGTGTCTGGCAACCGTGGAGGTGCTCTACGTGGACCCGCGCGCGCGACGTGGGGGTCGGCGAGAAGCTCCTCGACACCGTGATCGACTGGTCCGCTCGGCGCGGTGCCACCGGCGTCGATGTGCACGTGCTGCCCGGGATGCGGACATCGAAAAACTTCCTGGAAGGCTCCGGCTTTGTTGCGCGCCTACTAGTCATGCACCGGCAGTTGAAGTGACGCCTGGCGACAGCCATCGTCCGGTGCTGATGGACCGGAGTGGCGGCCGCCGGTCATTCTGGCGGGTCTGCGCCGGTCGGGGGATGATCTTCAGGCCCGGCCTCGCCCAGGGCGTCACCTGTTACGGCGTCACCTGTTACGGCCTCGGCCAGGGCGTCACCTGCTGCAGCCTCGCCTGCTACGGCCTCGCCTGTTGAAGGCTCGCCTGCTCCGGCTTCGCCAGCTGAAGGCTCGCCTGTCGAAACCTCCCCTGTTGAAGCCTCGGGCTCCAAACAAGCTCTTGGGGGAGCATTGGGCAAGTCGCCATGAGCGGTCCCCACCGTGTCGCCTACAAGCGCAGGAGCCTCGGCCGCGGGGTCTTCTGTACTCGTCTCGATGCCCGCCGTGGTTCCTGCCGAGACGGCCTGTCGCGGCGTACCTAGCGTCGAGCGGGGAGGCCGGGCTGGGCGGGCAGGCCGAGGTGGGCGAGAGGGCCGAGCCGATGGGAGGGGCTTCGGTGGCGGCGGCATGGGCAGACCCAACATGGGTGCAAGCGCCGGGAGGCTGCCTGCAGCGACGCGCGCCTTGCGGACCACCTCCCCTGAGGGGTCCGCGGGGAGGCCTTCCGGGTGGATCTGGCGCCGGATCGGAGAGCCGACCGCAGCATCGAGGAGGGCCAGCCAGCGCTCAAGCGGCGTGCTCGAGGTCATGGCTGCTCCTGCGCTACTCGCGAGCCGGCCGACGAGAGCTGCCGGGAACCGTGCAGTGGGTTCTGGAGGCTGAGCCGAGAACCGCAGCGCCTGCAGAACGCGCCCCTCTTCGAGGGCGTGGGTGATCTGCTCTTCCCAGTTGGAACGGAGCTTCTTGACTCGTCGGTCGAGTTCCTCACGAAGCTTGCGGTCCAGCTCCCTGGATGCCTCGTCACGCGGCGCGGCCGCGACGACTGTCGCCCGAAGGTCCCGAAGGGAGATCTGGTCCAACTGTGCGACTGCCGCTTCGGCTCGGTCGAGCCAGATCGCCTGTTTGACGGACAGCGCGAGTTGCTCGGCGAGCGCGAGGATCGCCTCGCCAGTGACCTCCGGCCTGCCTTCTGAACGAGCCCGTTCCCGCTCTGCAGCGATTGCACGACGGACCGCAGGTATGCCTCCTGCCGCCAGACGTTCCGCTATGGGGCGTTGCTCAGCTGCCAGGCTTTCGAGCAGGAGATCGCGATGGGCTGTTCCCGGTTCGAAGCGCGATACCGTCCGACGCGGCGCAGCTTGCGCCTCGGCAGAGCGCCCGGTCGCGGCTTGTCCAGTGTCGGTGAGGGTTCGCGCGCCAGCGGGCGCTCCGGGGCGGCGGGTGGCGCCCGGAGTCCGAGGGCGTCGCTCGCCATCAGGGGTCCTGGCGCGGCCTTCCGCGCCACGAGGGGCCCCGCCGGTGGGCGCTCCTTCGGGTCGCGGTCGCCGCTCGGGCCTGCGCTCGCCTTGGGGGGTGCCAGGGCGGCCTTCTACGCTGCGAGGAGGCCCGCCGGTGGGCGCACCTTCGGGTCGCGGTCGCCGCTCGACCCGGACCTCACTGACACCTTCGGGTGCGCTGGTGGCCGGGCGCGGACGCCGAGTATCGGGACGGTCTGCTCCACGCGCGGGACGACGATCGCGCGAGGCACTTCGATCCCCGCGGCGCGAGCTGTCGAGCAGATCGCGGCGGTCGCCGCGGCCCGCTTCTGAGAGAAGGACGGTCGTCACTGCCGGGATCGGCTTGGAGGAGCCCAGCAGCTCGATCCGGCCCGGAGGCGTCGCCTTCTCCTTCGGCGGTAGAACACCCAGGATCGTGATCCCATCGATCTCGACTTCGGCCTCCACGCGCAGGACATCGCCGACCTTTGCGTTGTCGGCCAGGACCTTGGCGTCGATGACGCCCTTGGGCTGGCGCGCGCCGGCAGCGCGCCACGTGTAGCTTCCGTCCCCCCGGATGCTGGTCAGTTCAATGTCGAGACGGTTAGGCATGCTCCGGTCAAACTACAGGCTGGCGCCGAGTTTGCGAAGTGGGACTCCCCAAGGCGCCCACGAACGGTCGCGCGCCACGGCTCGTTCGCAGACGCGCTACAACCTCAACCGTGGAACATGACGTCGGCGCAGGGCAGCCCTCTGAGGTGTTCCGCCCTTCCGAGACGCCTCTTCCACTGCCCGTGGAGAGTCATGGCACAGATACGGTTCTTCCTTCTTTTGATTGGCCTGTAGCCACCGTTGCGGCTGATGGACCCGATGGCGGCAATATCGGCCGCGGCTGGATCGGGGTCGTTTTCGTGGCCGTGTTGGTTGCTGCCGCAACGGCTCTGGGGGTCGGTGTGGGAGTCGCGGCGTCGATCCGAGGCCACAACACGACGACGATCAAGTTTTCCCCGAGCACGAGCGTGTTCCCGCACATGAACGACGTCAGCGCCGTCCTCGCGCGCGTCCTTCCCTCGGTGGTCGCGATCCAGGCGTTCGGGCCCGGCTGTGCATCGGGCCCTCTGAGCGGGGGGACACAGTCCGAACAGGGCAGCGGGATGATCCTCACGCGCAGTGGCGAGATACTGACCAACGATCACGTCATAGCGAACGCAACTGAGATGAGAGTCACGCTCGACGGCCAGAAGACGGCTTACCCGGCGACCCTGCTCGGCACTGACCCCCGCTTCGACGTCGCACTTATCCAGGTGCACGGGCCGACCGCGCTGAGGGCGGTGTCCTTCGCGGCTTCTTCGACAATCCAAGTTGGGGAGGACGTTCTCGCGATTGGGAACGCGCTGGCTCTTTCGCAGGGCACGCCCTCGGTCACCGAGGGCATCATCTCCGCCGAAGGAAGGTCGATCACCGCCGGTGCGAACGACTGTGCAGGATCCGAGTCGCTGAGCGGGCTCTTGCAAACTCAGGCGCCGATCAACGCGGGGAACTCAGGCGGTCCCCTCGTGAACAGCGCCGGTCAGGTCATCGGCATGAACACGGCCGCCGCGACGAGCACATCGGGGAACGCGCCGACACAGAACATCGGGTTCGCGATCCCGATCACCCGCCTGCGCGAGCTGGTCCCCGGGCTGCGCACGGGGGGGACCGTCGGGAAGCCCGGAGCCTTCTTGGGTGTCGAAGTGGTTTCGATAACGCCGGCTGAGCGCTCCAGCTGGGGGCTTACGGCCACAAGCGGCGCACTGGTCGTGAGCGTGTTCCCAGGCGCCCCGGCCGCGCTAGCAGGGATCGGTGCCGGTGACGTCATAGTCAGCTTCGCCGGTCGCACGATCACGAGTGACGTCTCTCTCACCGTGGCCGTGCGAGCGGCCCGGCCCGGCCAAAGAGTGACAGTCGAGCTGTACCGGGGCCCGACGCTCCTGACGATCTCGCTCGTGCTGGCCATCAAGCCGGCGCCGGAGGCAGGCTCAAGTTGAGCACCTCCGTGTTCATGTAAGGACCTTTCCGACCCTTGGCAGCCCGGGCCAAAGCCTTCGCCTGACAGGCCGCTCAGCTGGCGCGCAACTCCACAGCTTCGACGCCCTTGGGTCCCGGGCGGGAGAGGAACTCGACGCGCGCCCCTTCGGCGGGCACTTGATCGGCCTCGTTCAGCGCAGACCGGTGCACGAACACGTCGCGTCCGCCAGAGTCCGGGGCAATGAACCCGAATCCTCTGACGGGGTCGAACCACTTCAAGGTCCCAGTTGCCGGCCGGAGCGATCGACCGCCCCGGATGTCTCCCCTCGTGGCGTCAAGGTGCCCGGCACGAACCGGACGGGCAGCACGCCCGGACCCCTTGCCGCTGACCGGCGCCACCTGGGCGGCCGGAGCGTGTCGCGTGGGTCCGGGGCGCGAAGAGACCGCGCGCGACGAGATGTCCCGCGTGCGCTGTGGCACCGGCGGCAGGCTGACCGGTTGGTCGAGCCTCTGCGGCAGGCCGAGTGCGCGCTGCATGCTGCGGGCAGAGCCGGACTGGTCCAGGGTGACCAGTGAGATGACCGTGCCGTCCGCGCCGGCGCGGCCCGTACGACCGGAACGGTGAACGTAGTCCTTGTGATCGCCAGGCGGGTCGAAGTGAAGCACGCAGGCGACGTTCTCGACGTCGATGCCTCGTGCGGCAACATCGGTCGCGACGAGCACACGGGCCGCTCCGGAGTGGAAGGCCTGCAGAGCACGATCGCGTTGGGCCTGGGTACGGCTCCCGTGCAACGCGACGGCATGGACACCCGCGCTGGCGAGTTGGCGCGAGAGCCGATCGGCCCCGTGCCTGGTTCGGCAGAACACGATCGAGCTCTGGTGGCCGGCGACAACGTTCGCCGCGAGCGTGACCCGGTCGTTGCGATCGACTTTCCAGAACAGATGGCGAACCTCGCCGGAGGAGGCCTCTGTCAGCTCGACCTCATGACGCACAGGGTCCGTCTGGTAGCGGCGGACCAGTACGTCCACCTCGCCGTCGAGTGTCGCAGAGAACAAGAGGACTTGGCGGTCGCTGGCAGCCTGGTCGAGAATGCGCCGCACTGCCGGGAGGAATCCCATGTCCGCCATGCGATCTGCCTCATCGACGACGGCGATGGTCACGTCCTGAAGACTTACGTCGCGCCTGTCGATGAGGTCCTCGAGACGGCCTGGGCAAGCCACCAGGACGTCGACGGCCTCACGCAGGGCCCGCAACTGCGGTCCGTAGCCCGTGCCGCCATAGACGGCGGCGACGGTGAGGCTTCGCGTCTTCGCGAGGGGACTGAGCACACCACAGACCTGAGCGGCCAGCTCGCGCGTCGGCACGAGCACGAGACCTCGAGGACGGCGAGCCTTGGAACGTGAACTGCCGGCGAGGGCCTCGACGATCGCGATCGCGAACGCGAGCGTCTTGCCGGAGCCGGTCGGCGCCCGGCCGCACACGTCCCGACCGGCGAGCGCGTCCGGAAGCGTTGCTTCCTGGATCGGGAACGGGGTTGTGATGCCGTCACGCTCAAGCAGCGCGACAACGTCAGCGGGCACGCCAAGATCGGCGAAGGTGGGTGACACCGAAACTCCAGTCAGCTCGAAAAAGAAGGCCAACCAGAACATCGTCTCGAGGCCTCACCGGCCGCAGCCGGAAACCGGTCAACTGACCGGGCCCAAGCAGTGTAGCAGTCGGGCGCGATTGCCTGCTCGCGATCGCGAGCGCGCGGTGGTCAATCGCGCGAGCTCGCCGCTCAGCTACAGCCACTGGCTGTTCATCAAACCGGACCCCACGGTCCACGTGAGCCGTCTGGCGATGGGGGAGCGGGGTTGGTCTCGGGCCGCGGGCCTTGGCCGAGCCGCAGGGGATCAGGAGCTCCGAGAGCCGGACGACGTGCTGTCGGACGTTACGGTCGCGGGGACTCTACGACCGCTTGTGACCCCGGAGGGATGATGGCGGACTTCAACGACTGGAACCAGAAGATCATCGAGGAGTTCCGCTCCACCGGCGGTCAGGTGGGCGGGCAGTTCGCCGGCGCGCCGGTCCTGCTCCTCACCAGCACAGGTGCCAAGACCGGGCAGAAGCGCACGACACCGGTGATGTACCTCGCCGACGGCGACGACCTTGTCGTGTTCGCGTCCAAGGCCGGTGCCCCGACCAACCCCGACTGGTACCACAACCTCCTCGCTCATCCACGGGCCAGCGTCGAGGTCGGGACGGAAACCTTCGAGGTCGAGGCCGAGGTGGTGGCTCGCGGAGAGAGAGATCGGCTCTACGCGATCCAGGCCGAGCGCTACCCCGGCTTCGCGGAGTATCAGGAGAAGACCACCCGGGTGATCCCCGTTGTCATCCTGAGACGCGTGGTGTCGTGAGCAACCCGCCCGACCCCGTGAGGGTGCTGGTCGTCACGGCGCATCCTGACGACGTCGACTTCGGCGTGTCAGGGTCGATCGCGGCTTGGACCGACCGGAACATCACAGTCACGTACTGCATCGTGACCGACGGGGCGGCCGGCAGTGCGACCTCCGGCGTCGAGGCCGCCGTCCTCACACAAATCCGCCAGGAAGAGCAGCGTAAGGCTGCGGCAGAGGTGGGTGTCACCGACGTGCACTTCCTCGGCTACCCCGACGGGTCCCTCCAGGTGTCGCTCGAGCTCCGGCGGGACATCGCCCGGATGATCCGGCTCGTCCGGCCCGAGCGCGTGGTCTGCCAGTCGCCGGAGCGCAACTGGGAACGCATCCGTGCGAGTCACCCGGACCACCTCGCCGCGGGCGAAGCCACGCTTCAAGCTGTGTACCCGGATGCGAGGAACCCTTACTCCTACCCCGAGCTTCTCGCGGCCGGGCTCGAGCCTCACGTCGTAGAGGAGGTCTGGCTCATGGCCTCGCCGCGGTCGACGCACGCGGTCGACATCACGACAACCATCGAACGCAAGCTCGCAGCTTTGCGATGCCATCGCAGCCAGTTGGCCGGCGCCGAAGACCTCGAGGAGATGATCCGCGCGTGGGGAACCGCCACGGCCACGGCTCTAGCTCTGCCGGACGGGCGGCTTGCCGAGGGCTTTCAAGTGGTCGACACACGCTGAGGCCGGCCGGGAGAGTGGGGGAGCGGGGCGCGAGGCTTTCGACTTGCCACATAGGCGGGGTATCGCCACGCAAGTCAATGTGTCCATAGGCAATCGATACCAAGCTACTTCAGTGCAGCATATCAATACTAACTGGTGACCGGTGCTGAGGTTATTACAGTCATTGTGGTGGGCATATATTGGCACCGGATAGCCGCTTATCGCCAAGCTCGTAGAGGCGATGATCAGTCATCGGCCGTGTCGGCCGGCCCTCCAGATCGAGACCCATGACCGAGCGCGAAGACTGTGGTGACAGTCGTTTTCAGCTTTTCCCGGGACGCTCGATGACTGCCACAAGTTCCACATGCTCGGTCATCGGGAACAAGTCGAAGCCCTTCAGAGAGCAGAGCACCCAACCTGCGTCGAGAAGAACGCGAAGGTCACGCGCGAAGCAAGCCGGGTCACACGCGACGTAGACGAGCCGACGGGGCCGGGGTTGAAGCGCGGCGAAGGAAGTCATGACAGCCCTTCCGGCGCCCTCGCGCGACGGGTCCATGACCACGAGGTCCACACCGCTGAGTCGATCGGTCACGAGAGCCGGGGTTACTGCGGCTTTGAGTACTTCGACGTGGAACTGACCGGTCGTGTTCCTCGCGGCGTCGGCGCAGGCCCAGCGGTCTCGCTCCACTGCAAGCACAGACCCGCTTGGGCCTACGAGATCACCCACGAGGCCGGCAAACAGCCCGGCTCCTGCATACAGATCGGCCACGCGGTCGCCAGACGACGCTTTCAGCCCATCCAACACGGCTCGGCCCAGGACGTGCGCGGCGCCGGGATGCACCTGCCAGAAGACGCCCGCACTGACCTCGAAGTGGCGCCCGAGGACCGCGAAAGCCAGCCTTTCGGGTCCATGAGCGACGCGCCCGTTGACAATCAGTCCGGCATCGAGCGACGGCAGTTGCCCAAGCCGTCGTCTTCGTGTCGTAAGTGACACCGTGGCTTCGCCGCTTTCTTGCGACGCGAACACTTCCACGTCGTCGACGCCAGGCCACCGGTGTTCCTCGACGCGGAGCGCTTCCACTGCGGCCGAAGCGATGAGACAGCCAGCCACCACCTGCAGGTCATGGGAGCGGTGCTTGCGCAGCCCGATACGACCAGCGTCATTGACCCCGAAACGGACGCGCGTCCGCCATCCGAGCCCGTCGGGAGCGCCGGCAACCTCCTCGATCTCGACAGCACGCTCGATACCGGCAAGCCGCCACAGCTGCTCGACCACAAGATCGGCCTTTAGTCTCCGCTGAGCCGCAAGTGCGACGTGCTGCCAGTCACAGCCTCCGCATCGGCCGGGGCCTGCGAAGGGACATGGAGGAGTGACTCGCTCCGGGGAGGAACCGATGATCTCGAGCGCGTCCGCCCGCAGGTAGGACTTGGTTTCCTCGGTGACGCCCGCGATCACGCGCTCGCCCGGCAGACAATGGCGAACGAACACGACACGACCGTCGCCGGCTCTCGCGACACAGCCGCCCCCGGTCGCGACCGAGCCCACCTCAAGCTCAAGCAACGGAAGATCGCTCACGAGCCAACCAGCTCGTCACTACCGGTACACCCACAACCTCTCTTCATCCTCAGGCCAGTTCAGTGCGCCTACAGCCACGCTTCAAGTCCTTGTCGATGCCCGGTCCTCGGCCGTCTCGTGGCGTCGGCGGGGGAGAGCCACCCAGCAAGGCCCTTGGCTCGCTCTGGGGCCTTCTGGCCTGCGGCCCACCGAGGCCCCTTCGGCAACGCTGGTCCTAAGCCGGCCTGCAGGATCCCAACACCCCTACGACAACCTGAGCGCACCCGACCCAATCAGAGATCTCACCTCCTGCACACCGGTCGCTGCGCACACCAGCACGTCGGGCCACGACGCCGCCAACAACTCCTACCGGGCGACAGACACCTCCCAACCCGACAACAGGGTCGTCACACGCCCGCATGCGGTCCTTCCTGAACCGCCGATAATGTCCGTTATGTCGCGTTACGCAGGCGTGAAAGATGTTCCGTCTACCGCGAGAATGCCTCCTCCTGGGCTCAACGACACTTGGATTGGAACGCGTGCCGCTTCGAGCAGTCCTCAGTCCGGTGCAGAGCGCGCGGCGTCGCCGTAAACCCGCCAGACCATATTCAGGATCCCGCTGTGCAAGTAGGCCTTCATCTGAAGCAGGCTCGCCTCGGGTTTGCCCATTAAAGATCTTTCGGAAATACCCTGAGCACGTGGTCACAAAGAAAGGCCGGTGTGGTCGAGGAAGTTGAAACAGAGCTGGTAGCTGGTGCCGACACGCTCGAGGGCATTCTCGGCTGCAGCTTGCGCCTCCTCGATGGTGTCGGGACACAGGTTCGCGAGCTCGACCGCCTTGACGTTGCCCCACACGAGCTCGACAGGGTTCAGATCATGGGCGTAACCGGGAAGCTGTTCGACGACCAGCCAGGACCGCTGCGTGGCGATCCAGGCCTTCATGGCCCTGGAGCGGTGTGCTGACAGCCCGTCCCAGATCAAGGTGACCTTCTCACCAGAAAAGTGCTCGTGGAACTGTTCGAGGAACTCGATCAGCGAGTCGGTGTTGTAGGCGTCGTCTTTGATCTGGAACACGAGCGCGGCCTCGCTGGCATCGGCCCGGTAGGCCAAAGCGGCGGACATCGACAGGCGGGTCCAGGAGAAGTGATGGCGCAGGACAGGAGTCTCGCCCCGGGGAGCCCAGGTCGCCCTCACGGACGGGAGAAGCGAGAATCCTGACTCGTCTTGGAAGACGATCCACGCCCGGCGGCGCCGGGCACTTTTTTTATGCGGGGCCACTCCACCTCGACCCAGTTCGCAATCGCCTCGTCGTCGCGTTCGAGTGCCCGACGGGCCGGCCGCTGGCGAGTCCACCCGAGACGCTTGCGCAGGGTCTCCCAGGTCTGGGTCTGGCCATAGCGAACCCCGGTCGTGGATTCGATTACCTGGGCCACTCGGGCCAAGGTCCACAACTCGGTCGAAAAGCCATTGGCCCTCGGCCCTTTCCTGAGAGCCGCCACCACGTCGTCGAGCTGATCGTCGCCGAGGTGGGGAAGCCGTCCCGCACGTCCAGCCCCGGTCAAGGCCGCCCGCCCTCCAGCACTCCAGAGCCGATACCACTCCGAGGCGGTCTCGCCGGACACCCCGAGAGCCCGGGCAACATCAGCCTGGTGCTTGCCGCGACGGAACATGTCGGCCGCCCGCAGGCGACGCCGCTTCAGCGCCTCGAAGTCACGGCGGGGACGAACCGGCTTGATCGAGCGGTTCTGCTTCTTGCCCGAACTGCGGGGCGTAGCCACACAGACATTATCTCACACTTCTGTAGTTCTGTCAGTGTATTTCCGAAAGATCTTTAACACGAGCATCGGCTCGCCGCCGGGCACGGCCCACTCGGCCAGCGTGACCCAGCCGTTGAGAGTTGCTCCGTCGACTGGAGGCTCGGACCGCAGCACAGCGTCTACTTCACCGTCTGCCGAGGAGGTTCCATAGGGCCGCACTTCGGCTCCCTCCTTTAGCTCGTCTGATCTCAAATCGCGACTGTACGACGCTGTCCCGAGACCCCGCTCGTGCGCTGAACGTTGCCTGTTGTGTCGCAAGCCCTGAACGGGCGACGGTCACTGTGTTGGTCGCCGCTTAGAGGTGGCACTCCCCACTCTGAGCTGGTCAAAGTGCCCGTGCCAGGGCGTGCTTCGACACGCGACGTTCCGACCGTCGCCGTTTCGGCGTGACTGAGGCGCACGCTGCCCTTACGACTCGTGACCCGTCAGGTCGAAGGTGACTCGCCCGTCAGGTCGAAGGTCTGGGACCCGGACTGCGCGTTGTCGTAAAGGGAGAAGATCCCATAGTCGAATATCTTTGCAAGCTCGGGTTGGAAGTTCACAGTGAAAGTGCAACTCTGCGATGGGCCGAGCTCCAAGCCACCGGCGGCACACGCACCGGGCGTCCAGCTGAAGTCGAGGGCGTTCTGTCCTGAGACGCCCGACGATCCGCCGAAGACCAGGAAGACCTTCGCGCTTGTGTTGGTCACCGTAATGGAGAATGGCAAAGGGGTGCCGGGAGAGGCAGCCGTCGTAGTCCCGAAGGGGATCGCAGTGATCGGCGTGCCGGACGAGTTGTCCAAGCTGAGGGTCGCGTACTGTCCGGTCCCGGTCTCAGGAATCGTCCACACACCGCCCGACATGTTCCCGTACACGTCGACCTGGTCCTCGCGCAGCCCCGATGCCGTCGGCGTGAAGGTCACGGTGAACTGGCACTGGGCTCCGGGGTCGATCACCGTGCCTCCGCAGTTGCCGGCCCCGACGCCGAAGTCGGTGTAGTTCTGTCCGCTGACACCAATCGAGCTGATGTACAACGGAACCGTTGACGAGGCGTCCTTGACCGTGATGTAGAACGGAGCCGTCGTCGTGTCAACGCCTTGAACGCCGAAACCAACATTGCCGTGCGTGTAGAACGCCGACGAAGCACTGATCGAGATCTCCGAGAAGACACCGGTCCCCGACAGTGGCAGCAACGCATTGGAGCCGGTGGGGCCCCAGCTCGTATCACCGAGCTCCAGGGTAGCGATGCGCTTTCCCGTGCTCGTCGGAACGAAATCGACCGCGAACGAGCACTCGCCTCCGCTCGGCGACAACACGATGCCGGCGCAGTCGTTGCTTGGGACACCGAAATCGGAGGCGTTCACGCCGACGATGTTGAAGCCACCCAATGTCTGTGGCTCCTGACTGTCGTTGGTGACCCGCACCTCGTAGTTCGTGCTGTGAATCGAGACGCCCACAGTTCCCAGGTTCTCGCGGCTGACCCCGAAGGAGATGGGGGGAGGCGCGGCTGCTTCTGTGACGACGACATTGGGCGCAGTAGCGCTGCCCTCCTTATTGCTCACAGAAAGGCTGAAGGTATACGTGAAAGGCGTTCCACCCGTGTCCTTGGCAATTGCGAACGCCCTCGAGAACGAGCCGGCACGACATGAGAAGTTCCTCTCGGGCAGTCTCGGCAGGGCCGGCGACACCGAAAGCGTGCAGACCACGGCGAACTGGAGCTGCGCCTTGAGGGTCACAGTCCCGCCCCTGTCGGAGAAGGTGTTGGGCACCGCCTTGAAGGAAGTGACCAGTGGAAGCACGGCCCGGGGGAAGGCCGCACCCGCACCTGGGGCAAGGCCGATGCTGGTGGCCAGCATCGCCACTGACGTCACCGCAAGTGTCGCGATCTTCCGTGCAGCCCTACCGTGAGAACACATGACTTCCTCCCTCGCACGATGCCCGGTGCTCGCTTCTGTCGAGGCAAAATACTACCCCGCGTGGAACCTGATCGATGAACAGACGTCGCTGGTGAACTTGACTTTCAGCATCTCCGCGGTTTAGTGGTACTTCACCCTGACGGTCATACCGTTTCAGCGACGAGAAGCCCCATGTGCCATCAGGTATTCCTGTGCGATGCTGCCGCTCACGAGGACGCCGGTATTCATGGCGGATCAAGGTGTCTGGAGCGAGTCAAAAGCTGCGAGTGCGGCCCCTCTTGCGCCCGCCATGTCCAGGTCGGCGATGACGGCGAAAGTCGCGACCTCGAGTTGTTCTTCGCGCAGGAGAGTGTGCTCGCGGACCCGTGTCAGGAACCACTCACGGAATCTTGGTGAAGCCTCGACAACGCCTCCGCCGACGAAGTATGCGCCTGGGTCGATGAAGTTGCTCGCAATTGTGAAGAGCCGTCCGATCGCCATCGCCTGCTGGCTGAAGATCTTGAGCGCAAGTTCGTCTTCGCAGTCCGCGTAACCTCGGACCAACTTCGCGGCCTTCGTCATCGACCCCTTCTTGGCGAGCTCATGGTCCGGAAAGCGCGTGAGCCAGTACGGCAGGAGGTTCCTCTCGATCCCGGTCAGTGAGGCGACGCTCTCCACATCGCCCAGGAACCCGCAGTTGCATTCTGGAACTGGCTGCCCATCGGCGAGGAGTCCTTGCATGGGTATGTGGACATGGCCAAGCTCGCCTGCCATCCCGGTGGCCCCGCGTATGACACGCCCGGCCTCTATCACTCCCCCACCGAGGCCCGTTCCCACGATCGCCGAGACTGAGGAGTGCGACGCCGCCTCATGCCCGAAATGGGCATGATGGGCGTAGAGCGCCGCGGCGTTGCCGTCGTTGTTGTAGACGACCGGAATGCCCAGTCGATGCTCGAGCGCGGTCCGAATGTCGAACCCACGCCAGGGCGCCTGCGAGAAGTTCGTCGCGCCCTTCGATGAGATCACGCCATCGGGACTGGCGGGGCCTGGCGTGCCGAGGCCGACGGCGCGCACCGACTCCCGCGTCACTCGCGTGAGGGCGAGCACGTCATCGATGGCCCCGGCGAGGGCCTCAATGGCGACACCCGGCCCCTCCCGGACCCGGCTGGGGCTTTCGACCAACCTGTCCACCAGAAAGCGCCGCGAAGCGTCGAGCACCGTCGCACTGTTGCAGTTGCCGCCGTTGTCAAGGCCGACGACGACCCACGAGCCGGTGTTCAAGATCGGCCTTTCTTCGCCCTCCACCGCTGACGGCCTCTTGGTCGCCTCCGCGACAAGGCAGTTACGACCAAGCACCTTCCCGTCCGCGTGTGGGCCCAGGTGCCCGTCCGGTCCGAGATCGACTCTCGAGCCGCAATGCTTCCGCTTCGCCGCCATCCGGGCCGGCGAAACCTTGTCCTGCCCGAGCCTAGCAACGTCATCTGAACGGCTGTGGGCCGCGTCCAGGCATGCCGGTGCCGGCTGGCTCTCATGGGGACGCGACGCTGCACAACCTACGCGGCCGCAGGGTTGGGAAGGACCACCGGGTGACCCCAGACAAGGACGTGGTAGGGGCCGACGACGTGGATCACAGCGGGCGGTCCCCATGTCCTCAGTGCCGCGTCGAGGTCGACGTTGTCGATGTAGGGCCTGGTGAACACGAGGAACTGCCATTCCTGGCCGATGTACCAACTCCGTGACGACAGGGTCTTCATTTCCTGGAGGGCACCGCCGTTCGCGGCCGCCACCGGCCGTACGAGGACCTTCCCGCTGCTCTGGACCGTCGTGATGCTGGCGGACCAGTAGTCCCCGATCCCCCATCGAAGATTGTGAGCCTCCAGCCACGCGACCAACGCCGGGACCTCGTTCGGCGGCTCAGGGCGAGACAGTGAATAGCCGACTCCGGCCGCGAAGCTCAACGACAGGGCCACACCGAAGATCGCCAACGCGCGGACCGTCCTGCCCTGCGGGAGCTTGGACCAGCCGCGACCAACCAGGCGACCGACGAGAACGCCTGCGAACACGACGGTCACGGTGAGGTAGCGCACCCCGCTCTGGTCGGCGCGTGCAAGCGCGACGAAGGGCACTACCGAGCAGAGCACGGTGATGAGGAGGATGTCGTCAAGCCGCCAGGTCTCGGGCACGCCCGCCGTGAGCAGTCCTGCCCGCCCACGACGAACACCCGCGACAAGGCTCGACCCCGCGATCAGGAGACAAGCCAGCACACACAGCGCACCCGCGACATGCACCTCGCGCAAGCCGAGCGGGACTCCCCCGTTGTGGTTCAGGCCGTTCGTCAGGCCCAGCAGGTCGGAGACGTAGCCCGGCAGGTGTCCCAGGTTCGTGAGCATCTGGTCCACATGCACTATCGACAGCGCCGGCTGGGACCTGAACGCTCCCTTGGCGTCCGCCAGCCAACGGGCGGCGGCGGCGGCGGCCACACTGGCGACCGCGGCCGTGATGTCCGCGACTGCGCTCTGCCACCTTCGCTGGCGCAAGGCTGCCATGAGACCCGAAAGGAGCAAGGGCACTACCGCATAGGCGACAAGCAGGAGGTCGCCGAGCATCCCCAGTGCGAGAAGGACCACCGCCAGGACCCATCCCCAGCCGAAGCGTCCCCGCCGGAGCGCGGCAAACGCCAAGAGCGCGTACAGCACTGTGCTGATGTGGAAACCCCTACCGACCAAGAAGAGGGTCATGGCGGGGGTGGCGAAGGCGAGCAGGACGATGACGGCGGTGCCACTTGCTATCGCCGACGCGCCACGGCAGCCCTCCCGGGCGATGAGGACGCCAACTGCGATCACAAGAGCCGCCATGACCGCAGGTCCCGCGTAGAGAAGTTCGGGACGCAGGCCACCGAGTCGGACAGCAACGGCGTAGAAGGGAGCGTCACTGGTCCAGTAGGAGGCAAAAGTCAGGTTCCAGCCTTGAAGCAGAAGGTGCCCGCCGGCCATGGCCTGTCCCTCGAGGATGATGGTCGCTCTGTCGGAGGTACCGGCTTGGTCATGGGCCGACCTCGCGTAAAGAAGCAAGATCAGGCCGCTGAAGGCGGCAACCGTGGCCAGAGAGCCGACGGCGAATCGTGCGGGTTTGCGCCTGAACCATGCGCCCCGGAAACTGGGTACCGGGCTGGGCGTGTCGCCTGCGTTCACAGGGGCCGACCTCGCCGCAAGGCGCGACACCTCGAGCGAAGCTTCCCGCTGCTCACGTCGCGGGACTCTAGCCCCAACAGGCCGGCCCGCTTCGGCGCAATCGTCCTTCTTGTGTCACTTCCCGACCCCGTGGGCCCACGATCGTTCTACGCTTGAGCTGTGCCAGTCCCTGAGTCGGGTAGCAACGAGCCACAGGAGGATTCGGCCCGCTTCTCCTCTTTTGTCGCGCTGCAACCGGTGATGGACCTCCAGGACCGCACGGTGTTCGGCTACGAGGCCATCGCGCGCGCGTCGATGCGCGAAGACGCGAGGACGTTTATCCGCGGTGCGCTTCCGGCCGTCCAGTACACGAGCCCCGCGCTGCTCTTCGTGCCGCTGCCGGCAGACCTTCTTCGAGACGAGAGATTCGACGCTGCCACCTTGGCCGACGACGTCGGGGCCGCACCTGCCGAGGTCGCGTGGGTCATCGCTGAGGCTGTTGCACTCGAGCTACCGGAGCTGGTCGCGCGTCGGGTGGCGCAGCCGCGCGATCAGGGATTCCCCGTTGCACTGGCTGAAGTCGCGCCCGGCGTGCTCGGTCGCGGGGCCATCGGCGACCTCATGCCGAGCTTTGTGATCTTGGATCCGGCGTACACCGACTACGTCTCGACGGGTATCCGCGCGCGCAGAGCTGGCCGGCCTTCTCACATATTGCGCCCGGCTCAATGCGCACGTCATTGTCCGCGGCATTGTCGATGACGCCACCGCACAGCGCTTGATAGGGCTCGGAGTGCGATTGGGAATCGGCCCGCACCTGGGATCGCCTGCCGTGCTCGATGCCGCCGCGGCGGAGCCGGGCGACGAGGTCGTCTCGGCGGCGTGGTTCCGCCGCCAAGGAGTGCGGGTACTCACCGCGTCGGGCAAAGCGCTGGACACCCCCGCCCTGGTCGCCAAACTTCCAACCTCGGGTGAGGTGCCGATGGATGCCCAGGGCTTCGCATGGTCCCTCGGCGAGGCCGCCCGGCTGATGCAGGCCGAGCACGATACCGACAGGATCCTCCAGGTCACAGCCGAGCGCCTGCCGCTCACCGTGCGTGCCGACCGGTTCGCGATTCTCGAAGCCGACTGGGACCGGTACCGCTTTCGGGCTCGCGTCCTCGGCGGCGAAGGGCTGCACGGGCTCAACCAAATGGATATCTCGATGGACCGGGGTATCACGGGCTGGGCGTTCCTCCGTGGTTACCCGTACAACTGCCCGGATACTCGCAGCCACTCCGAAGCCGTGTCGATCCCGGGACAAGACGAGTCAACCTTGGAGGAGTCCCTGCTCGTCGTGCCGCTCATCGCAGGTGACCACCGCCTCGGCGCCATCGACATGTGGCGCAACGGCCTGTCCCAGTTCACCGAGGAGGATCTCGAACGTTGTGCGCTGTTCGGCTACATAACCGCCGCGGCCTGGCGCAACGCGCAGCTGTACGCCGAGCTCGAGCTGCGTGCTATGACCGACACCTTGACCGGACTGCTCAACCATCGCTGGTGGGACGAGCTGGCGACGCGCGAGGCCGCGCTCATCAGCAGGGCCGGGACCCAGATGGGGATACTGCTGATAGACCTCGACCACTTCAAACGGGTCAACGACCAGTGCGGGCACATAGCCGGTGATGCCCTGCTCCGCAATGTGGGCCGCGCTATACAGGGCACGCTCCGGACCGGTGACGCGGCCGTCCGCTACGGTGGCGAGGAGTTCCTCCTGATGCTCCACAACACCGACGAGTCCGGGGCCCTGCGCGTCGCCCAAGCCGTACGAGAGGTCCTGACCAGGCTGCCCCCGCCAGGCAACGGCGTACCGCGCGTGACCGCTTCGATAGGGGTGGCCTTCTTTCCGCGGCACGGCGCCGAGCTCGAGGATGTCGTCAATGTCGCCGACGCGGCCATGTACCGCGCCAAAGCCGAGGGGCGAGACCGCATCGTGCTCGCGCCGGACCCTCCGGGCGGACCTCCTCCGGCCGATTGCGCCAAGGCGGCACGCCGCGACGCGGCGGCGGAGATCGGCGGCTTTTCAGCTCAAGCCTGATCCCCTGTCAGCCCATCGTCATCCGGGCGAAGAGGCCGAACCGTAGGACCACTCTGGCCACGCCAGGCACGTGCCATGGCAGAGGTGTCGAACGCAACAGCGAAACCGCCGTCTCGCGCTGAGCGCGATCGCTCCCCCGCGACCGCCTCGCTCTCGAACCGACGCGAGCGCGTCCGCAAGAGCCTGCCCCAGCGGTGCTCCTTGCGTGACGCACCAGTCGACCCGGTGAGCGAAGCCAGCGACCAGGAACGACTCGCCTTCACCAGTCGCCGATAACGCGAGGCTCCGGTCATCGGCCCAGGTTCCCGCTCCGGGGATCGGTGAGTCACCCACTCGCCCGGGCAGCTTGCCAAGGCGTCCCCCCGTCGAGGTGGCAGTGGCGAGATGGCCATCCCGGTCGACGGCTACGGCTCCCACCGTCCCGCTACGGGAGATCGGGATGACGCCCTCGCCGCAGAGCGAGGACAGGACTCTCGGCGCCAGACCCGCGCTCTCGCAGAACCGGTCGGCTCCGGTGCCGGCAAGCAGGACAGGTCCCTCGGCAGGTCCGCCGAGGGCTAGGACCGCCCGGGCGGCCCGCACGGGGCTCTCAGGCCAACTAGCGGCACAGATCGCCCCGAACCTCCCGCTCATGCCGTCCATGACCGCTGCATCGGTCTCGACAGTGCCCTGCGAGGTGGCGACGGCGCCTCTGCCGCAGTTGAAGCTGCCGGAGGCTTCCATGCACGCGACCGCCTCGATCACCGAGTCGAGGGCGCAACCACCTTTGCCGAGCACTTCCCAGGCAGCCTCGAGTGCGCGGTAGAGGCCATCCTCGAGCCGGGCGAGCCGATCTGGCGGTCCCTCCATCCCGAACTCGCCCGCGCCCCCGTGGATGACGACGGCCGGCACCGCCAGTGCCCCGGACTCCATGAAGACGTCTCCGCTCATTCCGCCACTTCTTTGCCCCGCCTCAGCCACTTGTGGCGCCGCCGACATCGACGGCTTGCCGCGCGATGCGCCGCGTCATCCACCGCTCGGCGATGAAGGCAACAAACGGCACGAATCCCGCCGCGACCAATGCGATCACCTGGGCGAGTCCCAGGCGGAACCTACGGGCGAGATCGGCCACCGTCAGGAGGTAGACCATATACAACAAGCCGTGGATCGGCCCGACGACCTCGACGACGGCAGGTTTGTCGGCTGCGTACTGGAGCGGCACGCCGATGAGCACCAGGACGAGCAGGCCAACGCCGACGACGTAGGCCATGACACGGTAGCGGAGGAGGGTGGATTTCTTGGCCGGGTCCACGAGATTCTCAACGTAGCTTGTGTTCGTCCGCGGCGTTGAGCTGAGCGAGGTAGCGGTTGTAAGCGGCAAGCTCCTCGTCCTCGTCCTCTTCGCCGGGAACCGGGGCGTTGGTCGCGGGTCTCTCCTCATCGGAGAGCGGCGGTGCCTTCACAAGCCTCGTCGGTTGCTCGTGGACGATCCTCCACCACATGTAGACGCCATAGGCGGCAAAGAACGGCCACTCGACTGTGTATGCCCAGCTGAGCGTGTTGCCTGACAGCGCGCGGTGCAGCTGCCACCATCCAAGTGCCAGACAGCCCGGGACCACCACAAGCGCGGTCAAATGGACGAGGACCGCCCGACGCGAGAACCACGCGGCACCCACGCCCCGAGGTTAGCCCTCTCCCGGTTTGCCCCTCCCTACGGCCCGGGCCCCTCGGGCACGACTCGCACTGGCGCTAGTCCGCATGGCGCTGGTCGAAGGTCACCACCAGCTTGCGGGCCGCCCTCGCGTCGTCGACGCGTCCGATCGGGGTCGTACGCGGGGCGGCCTTCGCGTCATCTGCGTTGCCGGCCTGGCGCGATTCCACGCGCGACCTGGAGGAAGGCGTCGGCGAGCGCGGCCAGCGTCTGGGGGCTCTCGGTCTCGGTCGGCTCGACCATGAGAGCCTCCTCGACGATGAGCGGGAAGTAGACCGTCGGGGGATGGAAGCCCAGCTCCATCAGGCGCTTTGCCACGTCAAGCGCGCCGAGGCCCACATCGTGATGGAGTGACTTCACCGAGACGACACACTCGTGCATCACGGGCCTGTCATAGGCGATGTCGTACGCACCGCTGAGGCGTTCCTTGAACCAGTTCGCGTTGAGCACGGCGATCTCCGACACGGCTTTCAAGCCGTCGGCGCCGTTCAGGCGCAAGTAGATCCAAGCGCGTAGCAGCACCACTGCGTTGCCGTGCCAGGAGTGCACTCGCCCGATCGAGTGCTCGGGCATGGTGAGCTCGTAGCCCGCCTGGCCGCGGGTGGGCCTTGGGCCGGGGAGGAATGGAGCCAGCTTGGCACTGACGGCCACTGGGCCCGCCCCGGGTCCTCCCCCACCGTGCGGGGTGGCAAAGGTCTTGTGCACGTTGAGGTGCACGATGTCGAAGCCCATGTCTCCCGGCCGCACGATCCCCAAGATCGCGTTCAAGTTGGCACCGTCGTAGTAGAGAAGACCACCGACTTCGTGCACCGCCTCGGCGATCTCGACGATGTCCTCCTCGAACAGGCCGAGAGTATTGGGGTTCGTCAGCATGATCCCGGCCACGTCGTCATCGAGCAACGCCCGCAGCGCGTCGAGGTCGACCCCGCCCCGAGCGTTCGTCCCGACGGTGGCGACCTCATAACCGCTGAGGGTCACCGAGGCCGGATTCGTGCCGTGTGCCGAGTCCGGGATGATGACACGGCGCCGGCGCCCGGGCTCGCCACTGGCGTCGTGATAAGCGCGCATCAGCAACAGGCCCGTCAGCTCGCCGGCCGCTCCCGCTGCCGGCTGCAAGGTGGCAGCCTCCATCCCGGTGATCTCGCACAGAGCCTCTTCGAGCTCGACGAGGAGCTCGAGCCAGCCTTGGGTGCATGTGGCCGGGGCAGCCGGGTGGACCTTGGTGAAGCCGGGAAGCGACGCTCCGGCGTCGGCTGCCTTCGGGTTGTACTTCATCGTGCACGAACCGAGCGGGTACGCCCCGAGGTCGACGGAGTACTGGCGGTGAGCGAGACGGGTGAAGTGCGCGACGAGGTCACGCTCGGAGACTTCCGGCAGTCCCACGGGCTCGGTCTGGCGAAAGCCCTCCGGTACGAGCTCTTCCGCCCTCCAAGCCGGCAGGTCTGTCGTCCGGAAGGAGGCGGCGTGGCGCCCCGGCGCGGAGAACTCGAAGATGGTGGGCTCGGGGTCGTGACCTAAGAGCGGCGCCCCGAGAGCCCGGCCCGCCGGCAGTGATGCGCTCATCGGACGGCCTTGGCGAATGCGGCCGCGAAGCCATCTATCTCTGTGCGCGTACGCCTTTCGGTGGCGGCCACCAGCAGTCCGCCGTCGTAGGCGCTGCCCTCGAAGCCTGCCCGTATGGGGACACCGGCGAGATAACCGTCTTCCACCAGGCGCTCAATAAGCTTCTCAGGCGCGACCGGGGTCCGGACGGCGAACTCGCGCAGCACCGGGGCCGCTGTCATGAGCTGCACCCCGTCGATCGAGCAAAGAGCCTCGCGGGTGTAGCGCGTCGCTCTCGCACATCGCAGCGCCACCTCCCGGAGACCCGTCGGGCCCAGCCAGGACAGGTGGACAGCCGCAG
>CAWECD010000016.1:0-50282 GCA_963807575.1 uncultured Acidimicrobiaceae bacterium | reverse complement strand
CGGCTTCCGATCCTATGGATCCGTGTTGTGTCGTTTGGGTGTTGAATTCGGGGGCCTTGCGATTCAGAAATGGGCGGTTCCATCCCTGGGCCGTGTCCCCGGTAGGCCGGGTCGGGAGCGAGGGTATCCGGGTTACGAGGGAGACTGCGAGGTAGCGGACATGATCCGTCAAGGCCTGAGTTGGCTGGTGCCGAGTGCGCTGTCCGCCAGCGCGGCTCGTCGTCGCGCGGATCCCCGCTTCGCCGGCGACGCGTGCGAGCGTCGGGAGGGCGGTCGAGCGGCTGGCGGCTGGCGCGCCGCCTTTGGTCGTCTGGCAGCTCAAGCAGCGCACATTCGACCCGGCCAAAGGCACCGACACCATCAGCCATACCTTCGTGCCCACCACCTCCTGTTACCAGGTGTACGTGACGTTGGTGAGCAGCGGCGCAAGCGACGTCATGTACGTGCAGCTAGGCACGAGTGCACAAGATGCCAGCGAGATCCAGAGCGGCGAGGAGCATTTCTTCGTCGCTTGTCATGTCCAGCCGGGCGTAATGCCAGTGCTCCGCGCCATTCCCGTCCCGAGTCACAACTACGCCGGTCGCAGCCTCACGTACGCCTTGGCCGTGCTGCTGCCTGTGCCAGTGCCGATTTCGGTGGATGGCATCTCTGCCGGCACTGCCACGAACGCCTTGCTGCTCCGGGTGAGCAAGCCGGCCGATTACCGGTGCACTATCACCTCGACTCAGGCAGCGTGTCGATCTCAGCCGTGTCCGGTAGCACGGTAACAAGCACTGGCAAGGTAGGTGGCGATGGCGGGATCACGACCCGCCTTCAGACCGGGTTGGCAGAGATCGTGTTCAACCGGAGCCCCAAAGCGGAGAGAGCCTCCATTGGACCATCGAAGTGGGCATCGCACCAGAGGTGCGCAAGTTCAGCCCTCCCGACGGCGCGGTCCTGAAGCAAGCGCCTCGCAGCGTAACGGTGCAGGCCAGTGCACCGGGGCGGATCGTGCTGGACCGCCTGCCGGTCAGCAGCCGCTACGACGCTGCTACCGGCCTGGTGAGCTTTGACGCGCGACAGCCCCTCGCGGCAGGCATACATATCGTCGAAGTGGTGGGAGCCGACGGCACTCTTGCCGCCGCCATGCGACCTTCCGTGTCATGCCTCCGCTCTCGCTGCAGCCTCCCCGTACGCCTGCCGGCACGGTGGCCGGGCAAGCGTGGGTGGGCACCAGCACTCCCGACGGTCGCTACACGTTGCGGATGCCAAGCAGTTGGAAGATGGCGGCACGCGATGGCACGGTCCTGTTGGCGGAGCCCCGCGGGGAGGCCTTCGTGCAGGCAAGTGAGCGCATGCTCGGCGACGCGATCAATGCCTCGCAGGTGGCTCACGCCATCGCGAGCCACTTCCCCGGCACTCCGCAGTTCAGCACCATTGGCGCCGGGGCTTCTTTCAGCACGACCCTGACCGGCAAGAACGGTCGCGCGCCAAGCTTCTCTTCCTGGTGTCGCCATCGCTCGCGCAGCACAGCCTGCTGCTGGCAGTGGGCCTGAGCACGGGAGGCCAGCCGGCGTTAGCAGAGCAGGTTGCCGCGATCATGGCCTCGTTCAAGGCAAACGGCGACGCCGGTGTGAGACGAGCCCGTGTCTGGCTGCACTACCAGCACGGGGGCTTCAACCTCGACTACCCGGCCGGGTGGATGGCGGACTTGACCTCCACAGATCTGGCAGTGCTCGTCGGTCCCTTCGACCAGGCTTACGTTGTGGGCGAGGACTTGGCCTATAGCGGATCGGCAAGCAGCGCCGACCTCGCGGCCGCAGGCAAGCAAGCGGCGGCGATGATGCACACGAACCTGCGAGTGCAGGACGCGAAGAGCGGACCCGGCATCTATCGGTGGTTGGGCACGTACACCGACAGCGGTGGCCAGACCCTCTACGTCGAGCTGGGCCAGGTTGTCGTTTCACGTGGCCAGTTGCAGCTCCTCTGGGCTGACACGACCGCCGAGCTGGCACCCTCCAACGTTCCAGCGCTGGCGCGCAGCCTCGACAGCGCAGCTCGCAGCGTCGGGGTGGCGCCGCCGCTCACCTTCACCGTGGCAGCCGCGGTGCAGGACATGAGCACGCAAGTACCGGCTGCGATGCTCCAGGGTAAATCGAGTGCAGAGCGCTCAGGGTCGGGTTCTGTGAGTACCGGTACCCCGAAAGGCGCAGACGCCAGTATGAACAACTTCGACGCGGACATGATTGCCCAACAGTCCGCCCAGGAGATGACCCAGCAGAGTGTCCAGTTCTCCGACTACATGAACAGCGAGTACGGCGACGGTGAGAACATCTGGCAGCCCACGTTCTACGCGGGCTAGGCGGCCACGCCGTCCCGGCTAGCGGGCACTTCGACCTTTCAGGCGCGAACAGGCAGACGCACCGGATACCGAACCCTTTGTAGCCGGTCTTCGCGTTCGTGTAGGTCGCCAGCTTCTCGAAGAGCCCTTGCGGTCCCCCGCTCGACTGGAAGGTAACGCTCGCGCTTGCGGTCTGCGCGGTACCTTTCACGTCCATCGCGTTCCCGAAGCAACCGATCTGGCCGTTTCCCGTTGGGCTGCCTTTCCAACCAGCCGGCATCTGCCTGGCGCTGAGGAGCAACGCCGGCAGCTTCGGTGTCGTAGCGGATGCATCGGTCCTGACCGTGGCCATAAGGCCGACAGACGCAACGAGCGTGGCGGCTGGGGCAATCAAGAGCCAGCGGCAATGTAGCCGCGACGAAGCATGCCCGAATTCGTTCATGACTCTCCTCGCTCAGCTAGGTCCGCAGAGGCTCCTCAGCTCAGCCTGACACACGGGGGGCGATAAGACTCCCTTGCCCGTCATCCGAACATGGCGTCCCTGCTGACATTGATGGACGTACACCGCAGGCCATTTCCGAAGCTGCAACGCCCAGTCGCATTGGGTCGAGTTCGCGACTAGGGAGCTGAAGGAGAACGTACTGGCTCACCTTCCCTCGGGGAGCTCTTCCGCCAATGCCGCCTGGGTCGTGCTTGCAACCCTCGCCCGCAGCCTCATCTGCCGGGCGCCTCCATCGGTCCTGAGGCCCAGGCCTTGTCTGTCAGGCGACGACAAGGCGCCGCCACTTTGCCGTGCCGGGCAGAATCACACGCTCCGCGGATCGAATCCGAGCCCCAAGCTTGATCTCGGCCGTCCTCAGGCGGGTTGCACCTCCACCCCCGTGCTGAGGCCAGGAGAAACGGCCCTCCTCGTGCCCAATCGAAGGCTCGACCCTTCGCTAGGCGGATGTACGGCCCTCTATGCGGATGTTAAGTGTCGCCGAGATCTCTGTCTACATCCCAACCTGAGCAACCTCGGCCCTCAGCAAGTACACGTCTTTGGCGTTTCGGTGACCTCGTGCTCTGGCGTACTCCCCGAAACGAAGACCCGATACGTCTGTCACCTATTGCGGCCGCGTGCTGTGACCGTGCGTATCAAGAGGGTCACCTGCGAGGTCGATAGAAATACAGTGCAGCCGCGCCCGTTTCGAGAGCTCCCGTGTACGGACGACGACAGGCTGATCATCGGCGTCCTTTCGCCCCAGCTCGCCACGTCGTTCTTCGGCGGAGTACTCGTGGGCATCAGCAAGGTCGCCGCACAAAAGGGCGCTGCGGTGATTGGAATCCAGACCTTCGACCCAGGTGATGCCGACGTCGACCGTGCCGTTTCGCGTTTTCGGCGCAGAGCGGGCTGGAACCACTTCGCCGGCGTCATTTCCCTGGTGAACGCAGTCGACTCCACATACCTGTTCGAACTCCAAGCCACTGGGATCCCCGTCATCCTGGTGAGCAACCAGGTCCAGGGGCTCACCTGTCCGGTCGTGTCCTCGGACAACCGTTCAGGTGTCGTCACAGCCGTCGATCATCTCGTCGATCACGGACATCGTCGCATCGCCTTTGTGGGGAACCTGAGACAGAGCGACATCCGCGAACGCTACGAGGCCTACCGTCAGACCCTGGTGCGCCACGGAGTGGAGCCCGACATGCGCCTGTTGTTCGAGGCAACCGACAACGTCGAGCGCGGCGGTGCCGAGGCTGGGGAGGCCATGTTGGCAGCGGGACTCCCTTCGACCGCTGTTGTCGCCGGGACCGACTACAACGCCATCGGCGTCATGGGGGTCCTGAAAGCGGCGGGTCTGGTACTTCCCCGCGATCAGGCGATCGTCGGCTTCGATGACACCGAGGCAGGCGCGCTGACCACCCCGGCACTGTCAAGCGTCCGCCAGGACTTCAACGCAATCGGCGCCAAGGCGGCACGGCTGGTCCTCGAGTTCGCCAGCGGCCAGGAAGTGCCAGCGCTCCACTTCCGGATCCCCACGCGATACGTCGTTCGGTCTTCCTGCGGGTGCGTCCAGGACAACCTGACCGGGCCGATCTCGAGCGGGCCCATCCGCGGGGGCCTGCGTCATGAGTTCCTGGATCTCTTGGCCGAAGCGAGGGTCAGCCAAGATGTGGCCGGAGAGGTAGCGGCACATGCAGCCGAGGTGGTGGCTGATGTCCTCGAGGCGCCGGGGGGAAACCTGAGCGAGGAGCTGACTGCGCGTCTCGCAATCGTGGCCGAAGAGCTCTGCTCCTCGACGGGACGTTTTGAGATCGTCCCCGCTTGTGTGGCGTGTGCTCGCGCTTTCGGCATCCAATCTGCGTCGCAAGAGGGAAGGAGCGGCGACCTCGAGCGCCGAATCGGCGAGATCTCGCTCGCACTGTCGCGGGCGTACGCATGCGAGCAGGAACGCGAGCAACGCCGGCTCTATCTTTCGCTTCGCGACGAATATCACATCAGCCTGGACCTCTTGCAAAACCCTGTGAACGCCCAAGGTCAGCTGCCCTTCCTGAGCCAGACGCGGGTGCGAGCGGCCTACCTTGGGCTTTGGCGACACGTGCCTTCGGAGAGCGCAAACTGCCCTGGCGAGAACGTGATCATCGACCTTGCCAGCTCCTTCGTGTCCAACTCCAGCGATATCCTCCCTATCGGAGGCCACGTTGGGATCGAATCCTTTCCCCCTTCCGCACTCGTCTCGCTGGCCAAGCCAGCCGCTGCCGAGATCACCACAGTGCTCCCGGTCAGGACGGCCACCAAAGATTGGGGCCTGTTGGCCCTGGTGGGCCCGCTCGAGACGACGGCCAACACTGGGCATGACTTCTATTTCCAGTGCGCGGCCCTGCTGAGCATGGCACTCGAGCAGGAGAGCACGGTCCGTTCGCTGCGCTCCAGCGAAGAGCGCTATGCCCTGGCCGCGCGTGCCGCCAACGACGGGCTCTGGGATTGGGACCTCCTCAACGGGCACGTCATTCTCTCTGAGCGATGGAAGGCCGTGGTCGGCTGCAAGCCCGGCGAGATCGGGACGAGCCCCGATGAGTGGCTCAAGCGGGTACATCCCGAAGACCGCGCGGCACTCGACAAGGGGCTCTACGCGTGCAGGAACGGCCAGTCCACCGCCCTCGAGTCTGAGCACCGCCTGCGGAGCAGGGACGGCACCTACCGCTGGGTCCACTGCCGTGCGCTGGCGATCCCCGGCGCACCGAGTCCTGCAACACGCCTCGTCGGCTCTATCACGGACATCACCGACCGCCGCGACTTAGAGGAACAGCTGCGCCACCAGGCGCTCCACGACTCTCTCACTGGGCTTCCCAACCGCGCCCTGCTGCTCGACCGGGCAGAGAGGATGCTGGCCGCTGCGCGCAGGAACCACGGCTCGGCTTCGCTGCTCTTCATCGACCTGGACAACTTCAAGGAGGTCAACGACGGCTTTGGGCATGCGGTTGGCGACGAGCTGCTGGCGGCGGTAGCGACACGGCTGCGCCGGGTGACTCGTGAGAGCGACACAGTGGCTCGGCTCGGGGGCGACGAGTTCGTCGTCCTCGTGGAGAACGGAACACTAGCAGACACCTCTGAGCTGTTGGCCGAGCGCGTGCAGGACGTGTTGCGCCCACCGTTCACCCTCGGCGGCCGCGAGTACCTGGTCAGCGCGAGCATCGGCATCGCGACCACCTCTGACGGCACTGCCGAGAACCTTCTGCAGGAGGCCGACGTCGCCATGTACAAGGCGAAGAGCTCGGGCAAGAACTGCTGCGTCAGTTTCCGGCCTCTCATGCGGCATGCCGCTCACGCGCGCCTCCGGCTCGAGATGGACCTCGCATCGGCAATTCACGGAGGCCAGCTGCGTGTCCACTACCAGCCGATCTTCAACCTGGAGCGCAACGACATCTGCGGGATGGAGGCACTCGTCCGTTGGCAGCACCCTGAACGGGGTCTGCTCCCACCGAGCGAGTTCATCCCCCTGGCCGAGACATCCGGACGCCTCATGGTGGACCTGGGTCGATACGTTCTCGCTGAAGCCTGCCGGGCCGCTGCCGGCTGGCAGCAACTGGACGCCGGCCTCGACGTTGCAGTCAACATCTCAGCCCGCCAGCTCCAGTCCAACGGGATCGTGACCGACGTGGCGGGTGCACTCACCGAGAGCGGGCTGGACCCCATTCGGCTGGTACTCGAGGTCACCGAGACTGCGATGATGCACGACCCAGAAGCGATTGTGGCCCGGATGACCAAGCTGAAGGGTCTCGGCGTGCGCCTGTCGGTCGACGATTTCGGCACCGGCTACTCCTCGCTTTCCTCCCTCCGGCGCTTCCCCGTCGACGTGCTGAAGATCGACCGCTCCTTCGTTGAGGCCATCTCAAGATCACCCGAGGACGCCTCGGTGGTGCAAACCCTCGTCTCGCTGGGACGAACCCTCGGTCTCGAAGTCGTTGCCGAAGGCGTGGAGCTGGTCAGCCAGCTCGCCGCAGTTCGAGAGGCCGGTTGCAACCTCGCCCAGGGCTTCCTTCTCGGCCGGCCGCTGGATCGGGAACAGCTCGACGCACTGGTGGCCACCCTCGTGCGGGCCACCTCGCTTAACACCGGCTGAGAAGACCTCCGGCCCTTGGACGCCAACGACCTTCGGCCACTTGCCGTCCAATCGCACCCCGGTCTCGGTGCCGTGACGCGGGACCGATTCGTGGCAACCGCGACGCACGCAACTGCACGGCAAGAATTAGGTTGGACGAGATGGCCCGTTCTCGCCAGCCGCGTAGAGGGCCGGCCGCAGTCTCCCGCTTCTGGATCGCGATCGAGTTCCTGTCGGGAGTCGCCCTGCTTGCCGCTGCGGCATTCGCCGGGTTACTTCTCGCCAAGAGACCGGGTCAAAATCGCGTGGACGCGGCCGGGTACTTCTACCTACCGTCCGATACCAGCTCCCATCTTGCGAACGAACTTGTGAAGATCGGCTCGCTGCCGGTGCTGCTGGCAGGCATCGTGGTGATCTTCGCCTTGACATTCTTTCGCGATTGGGTGCGCGCGTTGGCATGTGCCGCGGCTCCGATCGTTGCCGTAGAGGTCGTCGAGCACATCGCCAAGCCCATGGTCGGAAGGGAGATTGGCGCGGGCAGCTTCACGTACCCTTCGGGGACGGTTGCCGCGGTTGCAGCTCTCGCGGCGGCGGTGTTCGTTGTCTCCCCGCGCCTTGTGCGCCCACTGAACACCCTGGCTGGAGCACTGGCGGTCGCGGCCGTCGGCTGGGCTGTGCTCGTGCTCCGATGGCACTACCCGACCGACGTTCTCGGCGGCATCTGGGTGGGGAGCGGTTCCGTCTTCTTCATCGACGCGCTCGCCCACCTGCCCTGGCTCGTAGTCGCTCGACAACCTCGGTACGACAACCGCTTTCGTGCTCCGGCAACGAGTCCTCCGGTCCAGGTCTAGAAGTGGGACCTCCCGTCGCCCGGAGGTGCTGTCGCTCGGGTGCCAGACCAGTCGTAGCAGGAACGAAATGGAGAAACAGAAAGGTGGGATGATG
This sequence comes from uncultured Acidimicrobiaceae bacterium, assembly GCA_963807575.1. Taxonomy (GTDB): domain Bacteria; phylum Actinomycetota; class Acidimicrobiia; order Acidimicrobiales; family Bog-793; genus Fen-455. The sequence goes on along the minus strand of CAWECD010000016.1, from coordinate 42,437 downwards.
GGTGTCGTGGGCCTCGACACCTCGCGTGCTATTGAGCTGGCCCCGCGGATCTGGTGGGTGGGTGCGCTGCTCCCCGGAGACCAGTTCCAGTGTCACGTGTACCTGGTGGAGCAGGGCGACCAGTCGGTCCTGATCGACCCTGGCTCCGCTCTGACCGCCGCCGATGTCGTCCGCAAGGTCGATGACGTGGTCGGCGTCACGAACCTGCGATGGCTCGTCTGCTCACACACGGACCCGGACATCATCGCGGCGATGCCGATGCTCGTCGCCCATGGGTTGCACCCAGAGGCGGCGATCGTGACGCATTGGCGCGACAAGGCGCTCATCCGCCACTTCGGAGTCGACCTGCCGTACTGGCTGGTCGAGGAACACGACTGGCGGATTCAGCTCGAGGACCGGGCTCTCCGGTTCCTGTTCACGCCCTACGCCCACTTCGCCGGCGCGTTCTGCACCTTCGACGAGACCTCGGGCACGCTGTTCTCATCCGATCTGTTCGGCGGCTTCGCCGACGACCACACGTTGTTCGCCACATCGATGGACTACTTCGAACGGATGCGTGCTTTCCACGAGCACTACATGCCTAGCGGGGAGATCCTCGCTCACGCGCTCGAGGAGATCCGTCGCCTTCCCATACGTCGAATCGCGCCGCAACACGGCCTGGTGATCCCAGAGGATCTCGTCATGCCTTTGGCGGATCGCCTCGCCGAGCTCGAGTGCGGCATCTATCTGCTCGCCCGTGAAGATCCCGGCTTGGAGCTCCTGCTCACTACCAAACGCATCATGCGCGAGTTCCTCGACACGCTCGTGAGCGAAGGGGACTTTTCCGTCGTCGTCGCGCATCTCGCCGAGATAGCCAGGGAGCTCGTCGGTGCCGAGCGCCTGGAGCTGTGGACCCATGCAGGCGGCACGATGCTGAGCTTCGACGAGGACGACGGGTTCGCCGGACGGGTCGCCGAGCCGCCGTCAGACGTTCTCGCCGCGCTCTCTGGTGCCACCCCTGCGGGGGGACGGCGCCTTCTGTTGCCCCTGAGGTCACCGTCCTCAGGTCTGGTGACCAGCGCGGTCGTGTTGGAGTTCGGTGACACTCCTACGCTGAGCGAGCCGACACGGGTCCTCGTGGAGAAAGTCTTCGGCCTCGTGGAAGTGGGTCTCGAGCGGGAGCTGTTCCGGCACATCGCCAACTTCGACCGCGCCACGTTGTACGAGCAGGCCGTGCACGATCAGCTGACGGGGTTGTACAACCGGCAGTACCTTGACGATGTGGCGCGGCGGCTGTGCGCGCGTGACGACCGGAACCCGAGTCCGGCAGTCGCCGCGCTCATGATCGACCTCGACCACTTCAAAGCAGTAAACGACACCTTCGGCCATTCCGTCGGTGACCAGGTCCTGCAACACGTCGCGAAATCAATACTCGACGGGGCGCGGCTGGGTGACATCGTCGTCCGTTATGGCGGAGAGGAGTTCGTCGTGATCCTCTCCGGAGTCGACCTCGCTACCGCCCAGGCGGTGGCAGAGCGGATCCGGGAATCGGTAGCCGAACCAGATGACGACCGCCCGAGCGTCACCGCGAGTGTGGGAGTGGCACTACGGGACCACGGGGAAGGTTTCGAGCGATTGGTGGAACGCGCCGACAAGGCGATGTACTTCGCGAAAGCCAGCGGACGGGACCAGGTCGGCGTCGCCGACTGACAGTGCTGCCGCATTACTGCCAGGTGGACAGACGATGACGACATACCAGGTGACAAGCAACCGGAACGAGCACGAGCTGACTGCTTCCTGGCCTGACCTGCCGGAACGAGCGAATCATCCCGTGGCCGTGTTCAAGGAATTCAAGCTCGCCGCGGTCGCGAAGAGCGTGCTCAACGCCGCTTCGCGCTATCGGTGGCGCCGCTGGGTCCAACTCCAGGACCAGGGCGTCTTCACAGACGAGCGCGTGGGGCCGGACCCGATCGAGCGCCCGGCAACCGCACAGCTCCCCCCAGGCTCCGCGCGGACTTCCGGTCAGCCACCGTGGTTACCGAGGTTGCCGACGAGCGTGATCCTCGGCGACGCGCCGATCAGCGATTACCTCCAGGCCCGAATCGAGGCACTGATCCCGGGTCCGGACCAGGAACCCGCTCCCGTCGAAACCGACTCCGGCGGTTTCACGGAACGCGTCTGGATAGGAAACCTGCGACCCCTCCTGTGGAGGGACTGGTGCAGTCACCTCCAAACTGCCGAGCACGACGGCTTGGCTGCCGAGCTCGACTCGGAGCTGGCTGCGATGACAGGTCCGCTGACAGGTCGGGCACGGCAGACCGCTTGGTACCTCAGCGCCGAACTGCTCATCGACGAGGACCGCTCGAGACTGGTTCCCTTCGACAAGGGCGACGACGGCGAGAAGCGTGCGAAGGCCTTCCAGAAGTCCCTCGTCCAGCTCTTGAGTGATTTGGTCGGTCTTCGCGTCGAGTCAACGGCCGTCGACTGGGACCCCGACAACGAGGAGCTGCTGCGGGTGTACTCGCCCAAGACGGTCGTCGGGTTCTGGCTCGACCCGGAGTGCTGGTACCACGGGTGGCCGGACTCGGACTCGGCCGGCAGTCAGTCCATTGTCTGGCGTCACGCGGGCACAATGCCGACCGACACGAGCATCGGTGAGCTTGCCAGCTACATCGCAGAGAGGCTCGCCAACGCAACCTGGCCCTTTGGGGGCGACGCCCCCAGTGAGAAGCGCAGCCTCTTCGGCGGGCGGCGCCGGGGTGTCCAGTAACCCGATCACCGTCCCCCGGTCACGGCCTCTGGCCAAAGGCGGCGGGACTTGGCCGCCGGGGCCCCGACGTATCATGGCCGGACCATGGTGAACCTTTCCGACAAGGCTCGAGCTGCCCAACAAGCTCTCCGCGAAGCGTCGACGGCCTATCGGGCAGTGGTCGATCGGCTGATCGAGAACCCGCGAGGAACTTTTCTCCACGAGCTCCGCGAGGCCGAGGAACGCGTGGCCGAGGCGGCGGCAAGCTGGGCACTGGAATACGCCGAGGGAGCCGAGCTCGACTCGGGCACCTAGCTCTCAGCCTGCAGGCGCTCGAGTGGGAGGACTCGAGAAGCGGCCCGCCAAGTTGGCCACCGGCCTGCTAGGCCCGTGGCTCAGCCAGGTGACGTTCGACGGTTTCCACCTTGCCGCGCAGCGCGCCTGTGACGCCCGGTCGATAGTCGAGCTTGATGACTGCCGACACCCGCCCGGAGTCCTCCGCCAGGCGAAGCACGCACGACTCTATGAGCGCCATCACCTCGTCCCACTCGCCTTCGACGTTCGTGAACATGGCGTTGGTCTCGTTCGGCAACCCGCTCTCGCGGACAAGCCTCACCGCTTCGGCCACCGCAGCACCAACTTCCTCTGTGCCGGCAGGGCTCACTGAGAACGCCGCGATCATGTCTCCTCCTCCTCCTGTGCCTGGGGTACGCCGGCCGGCGTACCCGCTCTGAGCCACTCTGGCGCGGATCGCAGACCCGCGCCGGCACTCGCGAGCTCCCCTGCTCCGCCGTGAACCGGCCCCTTGTCGCGAACACGTCGGGGCCAAGCTGCTCGCGGGGATCTCAGAGCTGGCAGGCTGACACCGTGCGGGTCTATCTGATCGACGGCACTTACGAGCTTTTCCGCCAATTCTTCGGCCGCCCGTCCAGCGCGGCCGCCGACGGCATGGAGATGGCGGCCACCCGCGGAGTGGTCTCGTCGGTGGCTTCGCTCCTCTCCCAGGGCGCCACCCACCTCGCAGTGGCGACCGACCACGTCGTCGAGTCGTTTCGCAACCAACTGTGGGCCGGCTATAAGACAGGGGCCGCGGTCCCGCTCGAGCTCCGGTCCCAGTTCCCGCTGCTGGAGGAAGCACTCGAGTCCCTCGGAGTGAGGGTCTGGCCGATGACAGAGCTCGAAGCCGACGACGCCCTCGCTTCTGCTGCCGCCGTCGCACGAGACGACCCTCGCGTCGACCAGGTGCTCATCTGCACTCCCGACAAGGACCTGGCCCAGTGCGTCGTCGCCAGGCGAGTCGTGCAGCTCGACCGCCGCACCGGAATGGTCACCGACGAGGACGGCACCCGGGCCCGTTACGGGATCGGTCCGGCGTCGATACCCGACTGGCTCGCACTCGTCGGCGACAGCGCCGACAGTTTCCCCGGCCTGTCGGGCTGGGGCCGCCAGTCGACATCCGCGGTCCTGGCCCGCTACGGCCACATCGATGCCATTCCGGACGACTTCGCGGACTGGGACCCCGAGGTCACCCGGGTGGTGCGAAGCGCCCCGAAGCTGGCTGCCCGGCTCGCTGCCGAGCGCGACCTGGCGATGCTGTTCCTGGACCTTGCGACCCTTCGGGTCGAGCAGACGCTGCTGGGCGACGTGGACGAGCTGCGCTGGCGGGGACCAGGGCCGGGATTCGCGGAAACGTGCCGGTATCTTCGCGACGAGTCCTTGGCCGAGCGCGTCGCGGCGCTCAGACCGTCCTGGGGCTGACTAGCTCCCGGCGCCAAAGACCCGGGCGAGCTCCTCGGGCACGGCAACCTCGAGCTGTGCATATGTGCACGAAGCCGGCTCGCGGTCGCGCCGCCAGCAACGCAAGGACGTGGCATGCCGGAACCGGTCACCCTGGAGATGGTCGTAGCCGACTTCGCAAACCAGCTCAGGCCTCACGGCCTCCCACGAGAGGTCTTTGTTCGCGTTCCACCGGCTCGTCGTACCCGGTCTGCGCGTGCTATCGCCGGCGGTCATCGCCTCCCAGGGATGACCCTTCGGGTCCTCCAGCCGGTAGGGAGCAAGGTCGTCGACCAGGCTCTTGCGCACTTGCATCGCAAAGCCGGACGCCACCCCGACGTGATGAAGCGCTCCATGTCCGTCATACAGCCCGAGAAGCAGTGAGCCGACACCTGCACCGTCCTTGTGCCACCGGAAGCCACCAACGACACAGTCGGCCGTCCGCTCGTGCTTCATCTTCAACATGACGCGTTCGCCCTCCCGATAGGTGAGCTCGAGGTGTTTGGCGATGACGCCGTCGAGCCCTGCGCCTTCGAAGCGCTCGAACCAGTCCCTGGCCACGACGGGGTCGGGCGTGGCCGGAGTCACGTGCACGGGCGGTCCGGCAGCCCCGAGCGCATTCTCGAGCGCCGACCGTCTGGACCAGAAGGGCTCGCCGCGCAGGTCGGCCTCACCAAGCGCCAGCAGGTCGAAGGCGACGAACGACGACGGTGTCGCGGAGGCCAGGAGCCTGATCCGCGATGCGGCCGGATGGATTCGCTGTAGCAGCGCATCGAAGTCGAGGCCCGACCGGCCGGCGATCACGATCTCGCCGTCCAGCACGCAACGCTCGGGCAGATTGGCCAGCAGCGATGCCACGAGCTCCGGGAAATAGCGCGTGAGCGGCTTCTCGTTGCGGCTGCCGAGCTCGAGCTCCGGACCGTCACGGAAAACTATGCAGCGAAAGCCGTCCCACTTCGGCTCGTAGGCCAGCCCACCGCCTTCCGGCATCTGCCGGCAGAGCTTTGCCAGCATGGGGGACACGGGCGGCATGACTGGCAGTTCCACCGAATGATGGTAACGGTCAGGGCGTTCTGCCACGACGGGGCGCGAAGCCGGTGTCGTGGCTCGCCGTCCACTCCAAGAGCCGGTCGGCCGTCCACGAGTTCACGACCGAGACCGCAGGTACGCCGGCTCCCACAGCCTGCTCGCAGCCGAGCCCGAGCCATTCGAGCTGGCCGGGCGCATGGGCGTCCGTGTCGATGCTGACCCAGCAGCCGACGCCGGCGGCGAGCTTGAGCAGCTCCTCCGGAGGGTCGCGTCTCTCCGGGCGTGAATTGATCTCGACTGCAGTCCCGGTCCGAGCACAGGCGCTGAACACCGCCTCTGCGTCGAAGCTCGACGGTTCGCGGCCCTTGCCCGCCACAAGCCGGCCCGTGCAGTGGCCGAGGATGTCACTGTGCGGGCTCTCCACAGCCGCCACCATGCGCCTGGTCATCTGAGACGCCTCCATCGCCAGCTTGGAGTGGACGCTCGCGACGACGACGTCCAGCGCGGCAAGGATCGCCTCGTCCTGGTCGAGTGACCCGTCCTCCAAGATGTCGACCTCGATGCCAGTCAATATGCGAAACGGTGCCAATTCCCCATTCAGCTCCGCGATCACTTCCAGCTGGCTGTGGAGCCGTTCGGCGGTCAGCCCATGCGCGACCGTGAGGCGAGGGCTGTGGTCGGTAATAGCGAGATAGTCGTGCCCGATGCCGATGGCCGCCTCGGCCATCTCGGAGATGGGGCTGCCGCCATCGGACCAGTCCGAGTGGCTGTGGCAGTCACCCCTCAGCACTCTCCTGAGCCCGAGCGCACCTGGGCTGAGCGGATCTGGCTCTACTGCCTCCAGCTGAGCCAGGTAGGCCGGCGTCCCGCCCGCAATGGCCTCGGCGACTATACGCGCCGTCGTCTCGCCAAGGTTCGGAAGTTCCCTCAGGCGCCCGGAGAACGCGAGTTGCTCGAGGCGACCCCGATCCAGCTCGTCGACGGCGATCGCCGCGCGCCGAAATGCGCGGACCTTGAAGGTCGCGGCGCCGTCGCGCTCGAGCAGATAGGCAATGCGCCGGAGCGCTTCGGCGGGTCCCACCGGTTTGCTCCCTCAGTCTTTGCGCGCCCGGCTCGGTGCGACCCGGCTGGGCTCGTCGGGTTGTTTCGGGTACTGCGGCGGCCACGGAGCATCGTGAAGTCCCGCCTCGCGGTCACGTGCTGCTAGCTGTAGGAGCGGCTCGAGCGACTGTGGCTGACCAGGCATCGCGGCCCACGGGTCACCCAGGGCGCCGAGCCGGTCCGGCACGGTCGCGATGGTCAACTCGTCGGGGTCGACGACGCCGACCTCGTCCCAGGAGAGGGGCGTCGACACCTGCCCGTGGGAGCGCGAGCGCGCCGACCAGGCCCCGAACACCGTCTTGTGGGGCGCGTTCTGGTTGAAGTCGACGAACACTCGTCGGCCTCGCTCCTCCTTCCACCAGTTCGCCGTCACAAGATCGGGGCGCCGACGTTCGAGCTCGCGAGCGAGCGCCACAGCCGCCGTACGGACTTCGGTCGCTTCCCAGCGAGGCTCCAGGCGGGCGTAGACGTGCAACCCACGGTTGCCGCTGGTCTTCGGGTGGCAGAGGATCCCGAGCTCGTCGAGGAACGCCCTGACACACCAGGCGGCTTCGCGGACCTGGTCGAACACGACGCCGGCCTGGGGGTCGAGATCGATCCGCAGCTCGTCTGAGCGCCCCGGGTCTTCCACGCGAAACGGCCAGAGATGGAACCCCAGGCAGCCCAGGTTCACGGCCCACACGATGTGAGCCAGGTCGGCGATGACAAGTGCCCTCGATGTCGTGCCGTTCGGGGTCGAGACCTCGATCGTCTGGAGCCAGTCCGGTGCGCCTTTGGGCACGCGCTTTTGAAAGAACGACTTGCCGAGCGCGCCGTCGGGGAACCTCTGCAACATCGCGGGCCGGCCGGCTGTAACTCGCAGGATCGGCCCGGCGACGGCCCGGTAGTAGTCGACGAGATCCAGCTTGGTAGCGCCGAGACCGGGGAAGAAGACCTTGCCGGGATTGGATATCTCGACGCTGCGGCCCGACACGTCGACGGTCTGGCTGGCGGCTCGGCTGTCTGGGCTCGCCATTGCCGACAACTTAACGGGGCACTCGCAGACTCAGGTCTGCTGTCACCGTTTGCAGGTCCCTTATGGGGCGCCGGCGAGCTAACGAGCGAGGTGGATGATGTCGGAGATCACCAGCGTCATCACGAGCACGATCACGACGCTGTAGAGCGCAGTGATGGGCCAGCGCCAGCGGTGATTGGCCAGCCAGAAACGCCGGATCCCCCGCACGTCGAAGACAAGGGCGACGATTCCGATCGGAAGCCCGATCGCCGGCCCTGCGCCGGCTGCTGCTCCGAGCATCGGCGAAAGGATCGGGAGCACGACATAGCCGAGCAGGCATCGGAGCCCGGAAATCAGGATCGAAACGCTGAAGATCCGGTGTGCTGAAGCCTCGTCGGCCGAAGGCGGACCTTCAGGGACGCGAAGGAGACGCCGCATCGCGGAGTCTGCGGGCGATGGAGCGAACTCGGCGGGTCTCGCGCCCGGCGCAGTTGTTGATCGGCTCACCGCTTCGAGGTTACGGCCTCGAAGCCCGCTTCTCCACGCGCGCGACCATGGCGGGCCGCGATGCGTCCCAGTAGTCGCTTTAGCTGCGAGACTGACCGGTGTGGTGACTGGTGACGACTCGGTGACAGAGCCCCCGCAAGGGCCTGTCGAGCCGGGCCCGAGCCAGGCTCCGCAACTGGCCCGGTTGCCGGGCACCGAGCGGACCAGGCGCTTTAGACCCAAACTGCGCTGGGAGCTCATCGGCTGCGGTCTCCACGGCCACGAACTCGTCGGCACAGATGCAGCAGAAGTGCGCTGGGAGGATCACCTGTTGGTTCGTGAGGCGGACGGCCTGCGGTGGTACCGGTGCCTCAGGTGCGATTCGTGGCTGCCACTGGCGCCGCCCAAATCGCCACCGAACCGGTTCCCACCGGGACGCGACGAGATCCAACTGCCGCTGCGGGGCCGCCCACTCAGGAACCGGTACGTGCTCCGTCTGATCGCGCTCGACCGGGTGGTTCACTTCCTCGTCCTCGCGGTCCTTGGAACAGCCATCATCTTGTTCGCCGGCAACCAGAAGGACCTCCGCGGTGACTACGTCCGCATCTTGAACTCGCTGCAAGCCAGCGCCGGCTTCGTCTCGAGCCACAATGGCTTCCTGCGCGAGATCAACCATCTCGTTTCGCTTTCGACCACCAAGCTGTACCTCTACGGGTGCGCGTTCTCTACCTACGCGGTTCTCAACGCGATCGAGGCGGTCGGGCTGTGGAGCGAGAAGCGGTGGGCCGAGTACCTGACACTCATCGAGGTCACCGTCCTGCTGCCTCTGGAGATCTATGAGCTCACGCTCACGATCAGCTACCTGAAGATCTCCGCACTCGTGATCAACGTCGCCGTGATGGCTTACCTCCTCTGGGCTCATCGACTGTTCGGCGTCCGTGGCGGTGGGCTCGTGGACCGGGTCCAGCATGAGCGCGACACCGGGTGGGGCGCCCTGGAGCGCGCGACACCCGTCCCGAGCCAACTCCCGAAGCCACCACCTTTGTCGTGAGAACGGCCGCTTCGAGATCCCAGGGAGGACCCTGAGGCGAACGTCCGGCAAGCTCCTCGGCCTCTGGCCGATTCGGCGCCTACCGGGCGAGGAGGGCCACGTTGATGCCGAACCCCAGCCGCGGGATGAAATGCGACACGGTGACGTGCCTGAATCCGTGCTGATCGAACCAGGTCAGTTCTCCGTTGATGAGCACGAACTGGCCTGGGCTGGCGCGGCTCACGACAATCCACAATCGCCTGCAGCTCGTCGCCACGACCGGAAACGACTCGCTGGACGCTGCCCCACGAGATGTTCCAGCGAGCGCGTCTGACCAAGTGAGCGCGGGCAGTACCAGCTCTGGCGCAGCGCTAGCGCCACCTTCGAACGAGAAGTAATAGGCAAGGTTCGAGGCAAGTTCTGCTTTGTTGACCGTGAGGCAGTCGCCCGGTCGGGACGCGGTGCGAATGTAATGGGACACCTGGGCCCATTGCTCGTAAGAGACTCCGTAAGTCGGAACGAGACTTGCAAGCAGTAGACCCACAACCCCTGTGGCGAACACGTACGACAAACCCCTTGGCAGTAGTTTCGCGAACACGAACGCCACGGTCATGGCGCCCGCAGGGACACTTTGAAGCAAGAAGCTGGAGTTGAAGATGGACCGATAGGCGAGCGAGAAGACCGGATCGAACAGCAGAGGGACGAGTAACCATGACACGATGACCCCGAGGCAAGCCGTTTCGTACTCGCCAGGCGCGCTTCGTCTCCGGGACACCACCTCGGCGCTGGCCGCGATCCAGCTCAACAGCCCTACAACCGTGATAATGCCCGAGATCGCAGTGGCGGCGACAAAGTCCGGTGCGACTCCCGAAGTGAGCTCCTCGAGGAGGTGGATACCCTCGCCCGTGGAGGGAGCTGGATTGGTGCTAAGTACCCCAGCCGCACCCGTTCGAAGCATGAGGACTATGAGCGGCACATAAGCCAGGGCTGCGACGCCGACTACGGTCAATATGGGCTTCGCTCGACGGCGCGCTTGGGGCCAGAAGGCGAGCGCCAACCACTGCGCGACAAGGAACATCGCGGCATAAGCGAGCGTGTAGATCGAGAGGACGACAAGGAGTCCGTAAACGCACCACCGTCGCCTGCTTGGACGTTCGATGGCCCGCAAAAGTGCGAGCAGGCTCAACGCGATAAGAAGCGTGCCGAGGCTGTAGCCGCGGGCCTGTTGATTCCACACGACCAGCGCCGGGCTTACCGCCACGATGGCGGCTGCGATTACGGCGGTCCGTAATCCGAACATCCGCCGGCCAAGAAAGAAGATCACCGGCGTGAGCCCGGCACCGGCCAAAGCCGACGGGACTCGAACGGCAAACTGTCCGCTTCCAAACAGAACCACGAAGATGTGCAGCAGCACGTAGTACAGCATCATGTTGCCGCCGTCGAGTGTGACCGCGGACCACAGGCTGGTGCCATGATGGAGGGCGATCAACGCGCTGTGGATCTCGTCGTTCCAAAGGCTCTTAGACCCGAGATCGAAGAAGTTCGCCACCGCCGAGGCCGCCGTGAGCGCCATTGCAAGCAGCAGCTCCGATCGATGAAGACGCCTCACTCCGAGGGAAGCTTCATCGCCCCGTTCGGCCGTCTCCGCTGCCCGAGCTGGAACCAGGTTCACTGAGACAAGAGCTTTTCACAGGAGCCGGTAAACCCGATCGACTCGGCGGTCAAGATGGCGTCGCCTTCGTGACGCAGCTCCCCCTACCGGAGGACCGAGACCGCGCGCTCGCCCTCGTTGCTCATCCCGGCGGCCCTGGGCAGTCGGGACCGCCACGACAACCGTTACGTCGCCGTCGATCCGATACCGGCACCCGTGCCAGAACCGGGTGCGGTACCGCGCCAGGAACCTCCGCCTGGCACGCCGCCGAAGCCTCCGTGGCCGCCGAGGGCACCGTGACCGCGAAAGCCACCCGGACCACCAAAGCTGCCCGGAGTGCCAAAGCCGCCCGAGCCGCCGAAGCTGCCAGGGCCGGACGTGGCACCTGCACCGACGCCGACATAGACCGTCAGAGCGGCGAATGTATCGCCCGTACCGAGTGTGCCGGTCGCCTCCACCAGATCACCCTTCGCCACCGAAGCAATGGTCGTCGTGCCGCTCTTGTCGCGGAAGACCGTGTTCGAGCCTGTCGTCACGGTCTCGACGGCTCCGCCCAAGACCGTGAGCGTGATCGTCGTCCCCGAGACGCCCGTCACACGGCCTGTGACAGAGGGCAGGACGATTTCGATCGTCGTGGCATCGATCTGGTCGTGATCGGACGACAGCGTCCCAGTGACGGAGACGACGGTGCCGACTCGAACGTCGGAAGCCGATGCCGCCTGTCCGATCTCGTTGTAGGCCGTCGACGTCGAAGTGTCGACCGTTACGTTCAACCCGTCCTGCTGAGAGACCACGAGCTGGGACCCGCTCACGCTGACGACCTTGCCCGAGACTCTCGGCTGAACGATGTCGACGAGCGTGACGAGCTGCGAGCCGCTCGAGCTCGAGGATGCCGGCCACGCTGCATGGGGGAATACGACCTGCCCACCGACCGTCACTTCGGAGCGCGCGACCTTCTTGCCGCTCTCGCTGTAGACAGTCGAAGAGTCGGTCGTCACTGTGAGAGCGCTGCCGAACAACGGGTCGATGGTGATGGTTGTCGAGGTCATTTGCGTGACCGTGCCGCCCTGACCGAAGGTCCCGCCAAATCCGAAGGTCCCGCCGGGCCCGATGTTGCCACCGAGCCCGGGAGCAGTGGGTCCACTCGAGCGTGAATTCCCGCGTGCGGACTTCGAAGGGCTCGACGCTGTGACGAGAGCCCGCCCGGCAGACTGGGCGGTCGCGCCGTGACTGGAAGCAGCGGAGGCAACGCCATAGCCTGCTGCGGCCAGGCCACCGGCGATCACTGCGGTCGCCGCGACTCGCACGACCGGCGAGCCCCGCCGGCGCTTTTCGGACAGGGCCTGTGCTGTCTCAGCTCGGTCGCCGAGCTCCTCGCGAGGTCTTGGGTTCTCGTCACTCATCTCGCAGTCTCGTTTCTGCCGCTTCGGGAGAGGGATGGGCCGACCCTGAGCCTGATCGGCCCATCCCTTGCTGGCACTCAGCATGCTGCCCGACTCTGTGAAATCACTTGGAAACGCCTGCGAGGTCGTCAGTAGTAGGTGTTGTCCCCGTAATGCGGAAAACGGGCCTAGTCGACGATCGCTGAGTAGACGAGCTGGTGCAGCTCACGGCGGAAGGCATAGGTGCTGGACGGGAGCAGTTGGGTGAAGAAGAGCACCGTCAACTCCTCGGCGGGATCGACCCAGAACTCGGTGCTCGCGGCGCCACCCCAGCCGTACTCCCCGGCGCTGCAAGTCACCTTCAGCGCCGCAGGGTCGATGACGACCGAGAAGCCGAGCCCGAAGCCGAGCCCGGGTTCCTGTTCGCCACCAATCGGGTTGCTGAAGTGAGCCATGTCCGCGCCGCCCGGCAAGTGGTTACGGGTCATGTACGCGACGGTTCTCGCGCCCAGGATCCTCGCGCCATCGAGCTCGCCGCGACGAAGAAGCATCTGGGTGAACCGGTGGTAGTCCGCCGCCGTCGACACGAGTCCACTGCCGCCCAAACACGCACTTGGACGTGTCAGGGCCGCTTCGCTCATGTATGCCGCGCGCGTCGCTCGACCGGAGAACAGATCTGGCATGTACAAGACGGCCAGTTTCTCGGCGGCCTCTCCCTCGACATAGAAGCTCGTCTCCTTCATCCCGAGTGGCTTGAACACGCGCTCGGCAAAGAACTCGTCAAGCGCAAGCCCCGTCGCGACCTCCACGACGCGGCCGAGAACGTCCGTCGCCACCGAGTAGTTCCATTCGGTGCCCGGCTGACAACGCAGGGGAATGCGCGCCAGCCGGCTGCAGCAGCCGGCCAGGTCCAGATCGGCAGGCGGTTCGACCTCGAATCCAGCCGAACGGTACATGGCGTCGACCGGATGGTTGAACATCCAGCCGTATGTGAGACCCGCCGTGTGGGTTAGCAGGTGCCAGATCTTGATCGGCCCCAACATCGGGACCGTGACCGGCTGGGCCGACGAGCCTCCGACGAAGACCCGTGTCTCACCGAACTCCGGGATGAATTTGCTCAGTGGGTCGTCGAGCGCGATCAGGCCCTCCTCGTAACAGATCATCGCCGCGACCGACGTGACGGACTTGGTCATCGAGTAGATGCGAAAGCGCGTGTCGGCCTCGACCGGTGCCTCGTTCTCCAGATCGCGAAAGCCGCCGCAGACCATGTAGGCGACCTTGCCACCCCGGGTAACGACCGCGAGGAACCCCGGTATCTTCCGGTCCTCCACGTACCGATCGAAGTGCCGACCGATGGAATCCAGGCGGGCTTGGTCGAGACCCACATCCGATGGGGCGGTCTCCGGATCGATGGCAGGCATGGGGACCACCATATGACCTGAGAAGGGGGATGGCCTTCCCTACGGTGCGCTACCTCCGGCTGGCGCCAACCCGCGTATTTCAGCTCATGGTGTCCGCCGTACCAAGATGTAGCCATGACGAACCTACGCGGACGCAACCTGTTGAAAGAAACCGACCTCACGCCCGAGGAGTTCCTCTACCTTGTCGACTTCGGGGCTCGCCTCCGCGAGGACAAGCGTGCCCGGCGCGAACATCAGTACCTGAAGGACCGCAGCATCGCGCTCATCTTCGAGAAGGCCTCGACGCGTACGATGTGCGCCTTCGAGGTGGGGGCCTACGACCAAGGGGCACACGTCACCTACCTGGGGCCCACCGGGTCGCAGATCGGCCATAAGGAATCCATCAAGGACACGGCTCGTGTGCTTGGACGCATGTTCGACGGGATCGAGTACCGCGGCTCTGCGCACGCCAACGTCGAAATCCTCGGCGAACACGCAGGCGTGCCCGTCTGGAACGGGCTAACCGATGAGTGGCACCCAACTCAGATGTTGGCCGACATCCTCACGATGCGTGACCATGCCGGCCGCCCGTTGGACCAGGTCGCTTACTGCTATCTCGGCGATGCCCGCAACAACACGGCGAACTCTTTGCTCGTCACCGGTGCTCTCCTGGGAATGGACGTCCGAGTCGCCGCGCCCGAGACGCTCTGGCCATCTTCGGATGTCCAGTCGATAGCCCACGGGCTGGCGTCGCAGTCGGGGGCTCGGATCATGGTCACCGACGACGCCGCTCGAGCTGTCCGAGGGTCGGACTTCCTTTACACCGACGTTTGGCTCTCGATGGGGGAACCGGCGGACCAGTGGGACGCGCGCATCGACCAGCTGCTCCCCTACCAGGTCAACGGGCCCCTCATGGCAGCGACCGGCAACCCTGGCGTGAAATTCATGCACTGCCTTCCCGCACTGCACAACACCGAGACCGCGGTAGGCCTCCAGATCTTCGAAACGCGCGGGCTCTCGGCCCTGGAGGTCACCGAGGACGTATTCGAGTCGGGCGCCTCCATCGTCTTCGACCAAGCGGAGAACCGACTGCACACGATCAAGGCCTTGATGGTCGCCACGCTCGCCGACGAGGTCGGTGAGTAAGCTTCGCCGGCATCGATTGGACAGCCTTGGACCTGCCGCGGTTCGGCCAGGACCTCCCTCGGCGTCGCAGACAGCGAGATGGACGGGGATACAGGCCACGCGGCTTCCCGGCTCTGGGCGAAAGGCTCCATCCGTGGTTCCACGATAAGAGCCGAAGCCTGCAAGATCACCCGAGTAACGGCACCTCTGGGAGGGTGACTACCGCATCGTTTCATGTCCGCGATGAGCCAGCCGAGCTGGCTGAGGAGTCTCGCAACGTGGCCAGCGTCTTGTCGATCCGCCGGGCGCGAGTATCGGGCCTCTTCGCATTCTCGATCAGGCGCAGGGTCTGACTCTTCTGGCTATCGGTCAAGCGATCGAACGCGCTTCGAGCGAGCGGCTCGGCATCAAGGGCTGTGGCGAAGTCAGCGGGCTCGACCACGACACGCGGTTCAAGGTCCAACTCGAGCTCGACCTCAACCCTGTCGCCCGTCACAACACCGGCGGCCTTGCGATTGGCGTTGCTCAACCCGATCAAATTCCGGCCGCGCATCATCGCCACCCTGCTTGTCCAAGAGTGCCCGTTGATCGTGATGGCCACCCTCGGGCGTTTGCCACCCCCCAATGCTTCCACCAGCTCCTTGGGAACCTCAAGCCCCCTCATGGGCTCCGGAGGCTCCACTTCGGCTCGAAATCTCATCTCCTGCTCCTACCATCATGCGTCCCTGGTTACCGACTACCACCAGCATGCTCGCCAGCGCGCCCCGCGTGCGCCGGCGAACCGACTCTGCTCGGTGTGTCATCTCACCGGTTGCCGACCCGTCGATCGTCCCGCACCGCCGGTTCGCGGGCACACAGAATAGCGGCGTCAGCTCAATCGCCAGCTGCGCATAATCGGCGTATCGGAGCGCCTGTGTGGTGCCTCGTCGTTGATCCCGGAGGCTTAGCAACCTCGTCGCAAGCGAGGTTCCTCGATCAGGGGAAGGGTCAGGGTCATCCCTGATTGCCACAAGTCACGAATGTCGTGACAATGGGATGCAAAGACCTCCGCCCAGCGACCTTTCATCGGTACGGTGTCGGGACAAACGCGGGCGAGCCCGCTAGGGTGCGACCCGTCAGCGCGGCGAGAGCGGAAAGGACAACAGATGAGCACCGCTACTCTCCCTGATACCTTCGAGCATCAAACCGAGAGTCGCTGGGCCGTAGAGACCCATGGGCTGACCAAGCGCTTCGGCGAGAACGTCGCCGTGAACAACGTCGAGCTTCTCGTCCCCAAAGGATGCGCGTTCGGCTACCTCGGTCCCAACGGCGCCGGCAAGACGACCCTCATCCGAGTGCTGCTGGGACTGACGCACGCCGATGCCGGCACCATGTCTCTGCTGGGATACCCGGTCCCCAAACATCGCGATCTGGCCCTGGCACGAGTCGGCGCCATCGTCGACGAACCTCGGTTCCACGGCCATCTGACAGGAAGGCAGAACCTACAGATCCTCGCCGCGGCTCGGGAACCGGCCGCCCGCGACCGCATCGGACCGGCACTCGAACGTGTCGGCATACTTCACCGCGCCGAGGACAAGGTGTCGAAGTACTCGATGGGCATGCGCCAACGTCTCGGCGTCGCCGCCTGTCTGATCGGGGACCCAGAGCTGCTCATCTTGGATGAGCCCATGAACGGTCTCGACCCGGCGGGCATGGCCGACATGCGAGACATGATCATCTCGCTCGTGGCCGAGGGCCGCACGGTTGTGCTGTCCTCTCACCTCCTCGACGAGGTCGAACGGACATGTGATGCCGTGGCGATCGTGGACCGGGGCAAGGTGGTCCGCCAGGGTCCGATCACGGAGTTGCTGGCCGGAGCAACCCTTGTGCTCGAGGTCGAATGCGCCGAGCCTGATCGAGCCCGCAGTCTCATCGACGCCACCCGCATCGGGGCCCACATCGAAGTCGGGTCTCTGGGCCTCGGCATCAGCTTGCCGGCCGGGACGACGCGCGATGTCATCGCCGAGATCAACCGCGTTCTGGTTGAGGGTGGTATCTCGGTGTACCGGCTTCAGGAGATCCAGGCATCGCTCGAATCGTGGTTCCTGCAGGTTACGAGTCGACTGGGAGCGCCGGAATGAGGACACCAGCTCACACAACCGCGACCGTGGCAACTGTGCCGATTGCCTCGCCGCGTGACCATCGGGGTTCGCCGATACCCACATGGGCCATGATCGCTACCAGATTCATGGAGCTGCGCAAGCGGCGCGGGCTCATGATCGCCCTCATCGTGGTGAACATCGGAATCCCCACCGTCTTCCTCGTCGTGCGGCTACTCGCACACGCCATCGCTCCGAAGTCTTACGGGCCGGCCGGCGGCTACGACATTTACACGGGCCTTTGCTCAGGCGTGCTATACGTGTTCGGCTTCATCGTCGCCGCCACTTTGGGCTGCGCGGCGGGGTCGGTCGATCTCACGGAGGGGATGTTCCGTCACCTGGTCATCACCGGCCGTTCCCGCTTGGCCCTGTATCTGGCCCGCATCCCCGCCGGGCTGGCCATCGTCGTGCCCTTGGTGGCAGCCGGGTTCATCATCGTGTGCTCGGTGTGCGTCTTCGCGGCTCCAACGAGACTGAGCTACGACGGTACGAACGTGCCCGCGGGACTTTCGCGCTCCGCATTCGAGAGCTGGGCCGGCAACCATCCGAAACAGGTCATCTGCAACTTCGGCTTCTTTGCCGGACCGTCTTCTGCGGTCCCTGCGGTACTCGCCAGCGTCCCGTGCGGCCCCAACGGCCCGATCTTGAACGCACCTTCCGGATCTCAGGGTCCCGGGCAGGCCACCGTTACGCCCGCCCAGCTCAAAGCCGCCGCCATCCTGATCGCACGGCAGGACTATACGAACTACTCCAGCGACTTTCTCTACCCGTCGGATTCCTTGATGATCAGAACGGGGCTGTGGATAGAGCTCGAGGCATTCATCGGGTTCATCGTCGGACTCGGACTCGCATCCCTGCTCGGGCAGAGAACCGTCCCGGTGATATTGATGATCGTGCTCGAGATCATCCTCACGCCCCTGCTCTCCCGGGTACGAATCGCCCATCTGTTGAACCTGCAGCGCTCGATTGTCGGCGTTGCCATGGCCCACCTGGCGCCGGGCGGCCTTCCCGTGTTCGGAGGAGGCGGAGGTGGTCCCAGCGGCGGGCAGGGAAACCCGTTGCTGGTGCCGGAGTCGGTCACCTGGGCCGCCTTGGTCATCATTGCCTGGCTCGTAGGTTGGACGGTCCTCGGAGCATGGCGGATGATGACCAGAGACGCTTAGGAAACGCTGAGTCCCGGGCGGACTGGCCCGTTACCGTCGCTTCGCGGAACGATCTGGCGTACTCGTCCAACTTGGTTCGGCGACCGCGCGACGCGACAGCTGAGAGATCCTGCTTGTCTACTTGTCTACGCAGAGACCGGAGTAGTGCTCGAGCGGTCAACCGTCTGCACCGCAAGCTGATCGCTCACCCCGCCGTTTGCTGACATCCGCGATATCCCTTGTTGCTACATCGCCGGGGTTGTACCCGTTCCCGTTTCCTTAATTCGCACTCACGCCGGTCCGTCCCTGGCGCAGCGACTTTATGACCTCATACAGCGTGCTCGGCGCGCTTGGCGCCTCCTGGTCACGGGTGAGGGTGCCGTAGATCTCGGAGGCGGCTTGATGGAAGCCGTCCGGAAGGTCGGCGTCACGAAACGTCCTAGCGATCTCTTCCATCTCCGCTCGCCAGCGCCACCCTTTGGTGACCGCCTGCTGTGCGGCTGACAGGGAGCGGTCCTTCAGTTCGGGCATGGAGCCTTCCCACTCCGCGAGGAGCGCGCCCGTTTCCCCGAGCGCCTCAGCCAGGGCCCGAATGTCGAGCAGGAGGGCGATCGTCCCCTTGGTCCACGCTGCGAAGCACATCTTGAGTGCCGACGCCGCAGTTGGGTCATCGGAAAGCACACGGACGTCCACTGCGGTCCCGGAGAAGAGCCGGGAGATCTTCGGGCCATCTGGTCCCGACAGGTAGAGGCGGGGGCCGCGCGAGTGAGCGCTGGGCGGGCCTCCGATGATTCCGCCGTCCAAATAGCGACCGCCGCCTGCCTCGACCAGCGTCGCAACCTCGCGCGCCGTCGCCGGAGCAATGGCGTTCGCGTCGAGATACACGCCCTGAAAGCCCGACACCTGCTGCGCGACATCACGCGCTGCCTGGGGCGGGCAGATGGAGATGATGAGCTCACAGCCGTCTCGAATGGCTTGGACCGAGCCCACGTCGGTGAGCCCGACAGCCGACGCCCGACGGGCCGACGCCGGGCTTCGGCCTGAGGAGGCCCACCACACCGGATGCTCTTCGGCGAGAACACCACCTACTGCGGCGCCCATCTCGCCGGGATGAAGTAACCCGATCGGACCGAACTGCATCATTCCTCCCTTCTCGGAACCGCGGCCAGAACACTGGCACGGTCGGAATCCGAACTGGGCCCCTCACGGAGCCTACGACGAGTTCGGCGGATGACCTCGGGGAGCTTCCGGCATCGGCCGTTGACAACGTCGCCGAGACCCGTGGACACAGCGCCTTCGCCCCGCGAGAAATCTTGGAGTTCGGGTGCACGCTGACGGTACTAGTCCTGAAACAAGCGTGGGTTGGGTCTGAGGACTCGGGGCGAGCCCCGGAAGGCCCGTTGTTCAGGGCTTTGTAGGCCGACGGCTGGCCGAGGCCTGATTGCCCGTGTGCGTGTTGAGGTGAAGCCTGCTCGCTACGGGCTGGCCGCTTGTCTGAGCCTCAGCTCAGCAGCTTTGGCCGCGACCTGACGCATCTGTTGGATGACACGTCGCAGTCGGCGGTCGTTGGCGATCCATTCTTTGTAAAGCTCCGCCTCGCCCTTGCTCAGCCGGCGTGTGACGGTCTTGCCGTTGATCTTGGCCGTCCACTGGTAGTAGGGGCCGTGGGGTTGGCTCGGCTCGGCGTGGCATCTACAGCTTTGGGTCCCGCAGCGTGTGTAGCGGAGGGTGACGCTGCCCGAGTGGATCAGCCCGATGGTGGCGAGCTGGGCGGCCAGCTCGTGATAGCGCTTCTCGTGGTCGGCCAGCTGCTCGGCGGTGTTGGTAGGTGGCATCTCGTCTCTGTCTCCCGTGACCAGTATCCACCACTGTATCAGACAGTAGAGCTACTGTTAGGAACGTGGTGGTACAGACGAAGAGGAGAACCTTATGAGCAAGAACCGCCGCAGGCGAACCGCCAGACTTCGGGCCGAGGCAGCGGCGATCGAGCGGCGCCTCGAGCGCGCCGTGGTGCCGAACTTCGGCGGGCCGGTGCTCGGACGGGCCAACATCGCCTACGAGCTGTCCGAGCGGACCAAGGCCACCGCGCATGGCGGCATAGGGATGATCGCCAAGCTGGTCTCAGCGGTCGGCCTGGCTGAGGAGATCGACGCGTCGCTGCACCTGCTCAAGCTGCACAAGCCCTATCACGAGTCCGACCACGTGCTGAACATCGCCTACAACGCCCTATGCGGAGGACAGCGGCTCCAAGACATCGAGCTACGCCGAGGTGACCCGGTGTTCCTCGACGGGCTCGGGACCAAGAGCCTCCCGGACCCGACCACCGCCGGGGACTTCTGCCGGCGCTTCGGCAACGACTCGGTGCTCGCCCTCCAAGAGGCGGTCAACCGGGCGCGTCTTCGGGTCTGGGCCGAACAGCCGGACTCATTCTTCGAACAGCCGGCGGTCATCGATGCCGACGCGAGCATCGTGCCAACCGACGCCGAGACCAAAGGGGGCATGGACATCTCCTACAACGGCATCTGGGGGTACTCGGCGCTCGTGGTCTCTCTCGCCAACACGAAAGAGCCGCTGTATCTGGGTCTGTTGGGTGCCAACCGGCCCAGCCACGAGGGGGTGGTCGACTACTTCGACCGGGGAATCGCGCTGTGCCGTGAGGCGGGATTCATGAAGATCCGCCTGCGCGGCGACACCGACTTCTCGCTCACCTCCAACTTCGACCGCTGGGACCAAGACGGCGTGCGCTTCGTCTTCGGCTACGACGCCAAGACCAACCTGATCGAGCGGGCCGAGAGTGCCGACGACGAGATATATCACGAGCTCGTCGCCCGTGCCGCACGACAGATCGCCACGACGGAGCGCACCCGAGCGCACAAGGTGAAAGACGACATCGTGCGCCAGCGCAAGTTCAGGGTGCTGCGCCAGAAGGCCGAGGATGTCGTCGAGTTCTCCTACCGGCCCGGCAAGTGCCAGCGGGACTACCGGGTGGTCGCTCTACGCAAGAACATCTCGGTCGAGCGGGGCGACAACGTCCTGTTCTGCGAGTACCGCTACTTCTTCTACATCACCAACGAGCGGTCGATGACGGCCCACAAAGTGGTGGACCAGGCCCGCCAGCGCTGCAACCAGGAGAACCTCATCAGCCAGCTCAAGTCTGGCGTGCGGGCCCTGCACGCCCCGGTCAACACCTTGTTGGCCAACTGGGCCTACATGACCATGGCCGCACTCGCCTGGAACCTCAAGGCCTGGTGCGCCCTGTTGCTGCCGGTGAGCCCACGCTGGGCCGAGCGCCACCAAGAGCAACGGCGGCGTCTGCTCACCATGGACTTCCGCACCTTCCTCGGCGCCTTCATCGAGATCCCCTGCCAGATCGTCATCACTGGCCGGCGCGTGCGGTGGCGCATCCTCGCCTATAACCAGTGGCTGGAGGCGTTCTTCCGCTTGGTCGACACCCTCTGACGAACACCAACTTGCGTGTCGATCACCGGCCCGACGGCCGGTGGCGTCAGCCATCCCAAAGAACGTTCCCGATGCGTCCCAGGCCCGTCAATTGCCGCCGACGCTCGGTCGAATTGCAATTCCATGCGCCAGTCAGCCCGCCGCACCGGCTTTAGCGCCTTGCCACGCAGGTTCTGTTCGGTGAAGCCGGCCTGCACATCGGGGAACGCTTGTTTTAGGACTAGTGCGCTGAAAGGTCGGCGCTTTGAGGATCCACGTCCAGAACGTTCTTGGGACCCACGGGTTGGGGTAGTCACAGGCCACACAAGGCTTCCTCGTCTTGCGAATCAGTTACGGACAGCCGTTCGCCGGCGGCTGCGACCTGATGGCGGTCGTGTAGCTATGAGGTTGAAGCTGGGTTGAATCAGCCCGCCAGCAGAGGGGTTGACCCCTGCCCTCAAGTCACCCTGGCTGCAGGCGCCTTTCCCCAGCCTCCGGCTCTTTCGCGGCTCGCTAACACCCCATTTGACCTGGTATTTCTTGTCAGGGCAGCGGGACAACGGACCGGCAGCATATCGACTAGAGTGGCGGGCTTGGAGAGGTGCGAGAGCGGCCGAATCGGACTCACTGCTAATGAGTTGACCTGGGAGACCGGGTCCGAGGGTTCAAATCCCTCCCTCTCCGCTCTTCATGTGGCGAGACATCCGAGTCACCACCGCTAGCACGCATCACACCGCGTAGGCCAGGAGGGTTATCCCGAGGTGGCACGTGGCCTACTCTTCACCAATCCGGCTATGGCACCTCCGCAGGCGACAAGTGCAGCGAGAAAGCCTAGGTAGGCGCCTATGCCGGGCGCCACAGTCACATAGCTGGACGACGTGTCGCCATAGGGCCGGCTCAGAAAGGCCGCGCCGACAAGGATGAGATTCGTAACTGCCAGGACGAGGAGGATCGGCGTGTGAGGCCAGGCCGAAGGGTACTGACTTCTCGTGCTCGAACTGATCACCAGCAACACTTCCAGCAAGAGGACGATCGACACGACAAGGATCGCCCACCGCCAACCTCCTGCTCCCGATCCGAGTGCCGACACCGAGAACGTCATGGGTCCCGTAAGCCCTCCGAAACTGTTGGCAATCTGCGGAAAGAGCCGAGAAAACAGGGCCCGTTCGAGCGATTCGTAGAACTGCACTCCGAGAGTGGTGAGAGTCACGCTGTACCACGTGAGGAATAACGAGATCACCACGAAGCCCGCTCCCGCCGCGGCAAGTACGTCTCCAAGCATCGACGCTGGGGCGAGCTCGCTCGGCGCGGCCCCTGGCCTCAACGCCGGCGACGCGGAGGCCGAGGTAGCCAGCCAAGGTGGCGGCGTGCGCGCAGGCACCGCAGCCGGCGGCAGTGCGACTGGAGACTGTGACAAGCCCGGTTGATTCGTGCCTGGCGAGTTTCCCACTACATTCCGTGGTCGCGCGAACGCCCCGCATCCCCTACAGAATCCCGCATCCGGTGGAAGCGGTGCCCCGCACTGCCAACAGGTCATCGTCCGCGCCCTCTCGGTAGGATCGCCGTCCCAGTCGGAGCGACCGCCCAGGTCAAGCGTAACGCGGTGGCCGCCCAGCTCAGAAAGCTGCTCCGGACGTCGCGGTTTAGCCACGTGCCGGGATCTAGACTCGCGACAGTCCTAGCGACTGACGGCCTGGTCGTCCGAGAATGTCGATCGTTGGCGCGTGTCAGCTAAAGTGCCGGTCGTCCTGCGCTCGTAGCTCAATTGGACAGAGCATCTGACTACGGATCAGAAGGTTGGGGATTCGAGTTCCTCCGAGCGCGCTGAATAAGTTCAGGTAAAGGACCCCATTTCTAGATCTCTGTGTAGCTTTGCTCTAAGCTCGACTTCGTCGATAGCCAACAAGAAAGCCAACAAGAAAGCCAACAAAGCAGTTGGCTGAGGAGGCGACGAGGTTGGCAGGAAGCCTGAGAGCAGTCGAAGGTAGACCAGGTACTTGGCAGCTGCGGGTGTACCTAGGCCTGAAACAAGCGTGGGTTGGGTCTGAGGACTCGGGGCGAGCCCCGGAAGGCCCGTTGTTCAGGGCTTTGTAGGCCGACGGCTGGCCGAGGCCTGATTGCCCGTGTGCGTGTTGAGGTGAAGCCTGCTCGCTACGGGCTGGCTGCTTGTCTGAGCCTCAGCTCAGCAGCTTTGGCCGCGACCTGACGCATCTGTTGGATGACACGTCGCAGTCGGCGGTCGTTGGCGATCCATTCTTTGTAAAGCTCCGCCTCGCCCTTGCTCAGCCGGCGTGTGACGGTCTTGCCGTTGATCTTGGCCGTCCACTGGTAGTAGGGGCCGTGGGGTTGGCTCGGCTCGGCGTGGCATCTACAGCTTTGGGTCCCGCAGCGTGTGTAGCGGAGGGTGACGCTGCCCGAGTGGATCAGCCCGATGGTGGCGAGCTGGGCGGCCAGCTCGTGATAGCGCTTCTCGTGGTCGGCCAGCTGCTCGGCGGTGTTGGTAGGTGGCATCTCGTCTCTGTCTCCCGTGACCAGTATCCACCACTGTATCAGACAGTAGAGCTACTGTTAGGAACGTGGTGGTGCAGACGAAGAGGAGAACCTTATGAGCAAGAACCGCCGCAGGCGAACCGCCAGACTTCGGGCCGAGGCAGCGGCGATCGAGCGGCGCCTCGAGCGCGCCGTGGTGCCGAACTTCGGCGGGCCGGTGCTCGGACGGGCCAACATCGCCTACGAGCTGTCCGAGCGGACCAAGGCCACCGCGCATGGCGGCATAGGGATGATCGCCAAGCTGGTCTCAGCGGTCGGCCTGGCTGAGGAGATCGACGCGTCGCTGCACCTGCTCAAGCTGCACAAGCCCTATCACGAGTCCGACCACGTGCTGAACATCGCCTACAACGCCCTATGCGGAGGACAGCGGCTCCAAGACATCGAGCTACGCCGAGGTGACCCGGTGTTCCTCGACGGGCTCGGGACCAAGAGCCTCCCGGACCCGACCACCGCCGGGGACTTCTGCCGGCGCTTCGGCAACGACTCGGTGCTCGCCCTCCAAGAGGCGGTCAACCGGGCGCGTCTTCGGGTCTGGGCCGAACAGCCGGACTCATTCTTCGAACAGCCGGCGGTCATCGATGCCGACGCGAGCATCGTGCCAACCGACGCCGAGACCAAAGGGGGCATGGACATCTCCTACAACGGCATCTGGGGGTACTCGGCGCTCGTGGTCTCTCTCGCCAACACGAAAGAGCCGCTGTATCTGGGTCTGTTGGGTGCCAACCGGCCCAGCCACGAGGGGGTGGTCGACTACTTCGACCGGGGAATCGCGCTGTGCCGTGAGGCGGGATTCATGAAGATCCGCCTGCGCGGCGACACCGACTTCTCGCTCACCTCCAACTTCGACCGCTGGGACCAAGACGGCGTGCGCTTCGTCTTCGGCTACGACGCCAAGACCAACCTGATCGAGCGGGCCGAGAGTGCCGACGACGAGATATATCACGAGCTCGTCGCCCGTGCCGCACGACAGATCGCCACGACGGAGCGCACCCGAGCGCACAAGGTGAAAGACGACATCGTGCGCCAGCGCAAGTTCAGGGTGCTGCGCCAGAAGGCCGAGGATGTCGTCGAGTTCTCCTACCGGCCCGGCAAGTGCCAGCGGGACTACCGGGTGGTCGCTCTACGCAAGAACATCTCGGTCGAGCGGGGCGACAACGTCCTGTTCTGCGAGTACCGCTACTTCTTCTACATCACCAACGAGCGGTCGATGACGGCCCACAAAGTGGTGGACCAGGCCCGCCAGCGCTGCAACCAGGAGAACCTCATCAGCCAGCTCAAGTCTGGCGTGCGGGCCCTGCACGCCCCGGTCAACACCTTGTTGGCCAACTGGGCCTACATGACCATGGCCGCACTCGCCTGGAACCTCAAGGCCTGGTGCGCCCTGTTGCTGCCGGTGAGCCCACGCTGGGCCGAGCGCCACCAAGAGCAACGGCGGCGTCTGCTCACCATGGACTTCCGCACCTTCCTCGGCGCCTTCATCGAGATCCCCTGCCAGATCGTCATCACCGGCCGGCGCGTGCGGTGGCGCATCCTCGCCTATAACCAGTGGCTGGAGGCGTTCTTCCGCTTGGTCGACACCCTCTGACGAACACCAACTTGCGTGTCGATCACCGGCCCGACGGCCGGTGGCGTCAGCCATCCCAAAGAACGTTCCCGATGCGTCCCAGGCCCGTCAATTGCCGCCGACGCTCGGTCGAATTGCAATTCCATGCGCCAGTCAGCCCGCCGCACCGGCTTTAGCGCCTTGCCACGCAGGTTCTGTTCGGTGAAGCCGGCCTGCACATCGGGGAACGCTTGTTTTAGGCCTAGGTCGGGATGCCGAGGGGCGCGTACGCCATCGCCACGTCACCTTCAAAGGGTCTCGCCTGTGAGTGCCGACAATGTCGTCCAGGTGCCCTGAACTGGGGTGACGCATATCGGACGCCTCCTGTCCAGCGCAGGTCGTTTACCCATCGCACCCAGATGGAGGTATATGTCGGACGCGACTCAAGCGTCCTGACCGCCCGCGCGTGCCGATCATGTCCTCCAGTCCGCCCGCACAGTATCCCCAGGTCAATCGCTTGGACGGAGTATTCGGCACCCACAGGTCCGACGAGTACGAGGAATTCGCCGTCTTTGACCGTTAGGTCGAATGCGTTCACCGCGGGGCGATCGTTGCCTGAATAGGTCAGCGTCGCCTTCTCGAAGCGAAGCTCAGACATTGCGAGCTCCGTTCGATTGTCCCGTCGGCTAGGTCGCGTTGTAATTCCCCGCCTCACGCGGATGGTGGAACCTTCGCTTGCCAGACGAGTCGACCATCGAGAAAGGTCTGCGCGGGAAAGAGTTCTTCATCGAACACTACAAGGTCAGCGCGATCTCCTGGCTGTAGGTGACCCAGATCGTTCCGGTCAATCAGCTCCGCCGGTCGAGACGTCACGGCTCGCAGCGCCTGCTCGAGCGGAACGGACGCGGCGACGAGCCGCCGAAGGCACGCGTCGAGCGTTGCTACGCTTCCGGCGAGTCGGCCGTCGGACAACGTGGCGCGTCCGTTGGCAACGGTGACTTCAAGCGGTCCAAATTGAAAGGCCCCATCACCGACCCCAGCGGCAACAATCGCATCGGTGACGAGAATCACGCGCTCGCGCGCGCAACGGTCGACGATCGTAATCAGCGCGTCGACGAGATGGATTCCGTCGGCGATCAGTTCGACGAAGACGTCGTCGCGCACGAGCGCGGCTCCTGCGGGACCCGGCTCTCGTGCCGTCAGCGGACGATGGGCATTGAACGCGTGGGTGAGCGCGCGTGCTCCGGCGTCGAAGGCGGCGTTGGCTTGATCAACTGTCGCGTCGCTGTGACCGAGCGCGACGATGATTCCCCGTTCTCGTATGTGCGCGAGCAGATCGATACCACCGGGCAGCTCCGGCGCGATTGTCATGTACCCGACCGGACCGGCATCGAGGAAGCGGTCGAGGAGGTGGTGGTCCGGAGCGCACAGGTAGCGGGAGTCGTGCGCGCCCGGCCAGCTCGGCGACAGGAACGGTCCTTCGAGGTGGGCAGGAAGGATCCGAGCGCCGCCGGCGAGCTGACCCGCCCGGGCGATCGTTTCGAGCGCGTGGCACAGCCCTGATTCTGGGGCACTGATCAAAGTTGGTTGGAACGCAGTGACACCAAAGGCCAGCAGGGCCAGGCTCGAGGTAGTGAAATCGGCGACCGATGCAGCAAGGAAATCGACTCCGGCGAAGCCGTTCACCTGCAGGTCAACAAGGCCCGGTGCCGCGAGGAAACGCTCCCCAGGCGGCTGGACTCCAATCGAGAGGACGCGTCCGTCCTTTAGCGCGACGCGGCCCGGAACGATGCGCTGCCCATCAAAGGCAGACTTCACGTCGACCACGGACGTCTCGGACGAACGAGCAGCGCTCATTGCAACGCTTTTCCCTCCGCGGCGTGCATGAGGCGACGATGAGCGAGAAAGACCTCGTCGTTTGACGCGAGGGAGGCACCGGTCACCGTCGGCGAGACGAAGGTTGGCAGGGTCTCGCCCCGGCCTGCGAGCACTCGCGCAGTGCGGGTGACGATCTCATGGCTTACGACGCAAACCACCACCGTCGACGACCCGCCGACCGGTCGATCCCAACCCGTGACGGTGACGACGGCATCCTCCACCGGCACGCCAGTGTCAATGCTCAAGTCGCAGACCTCAGAGAGGTGCTTCCCGCTGGAATGCTCTTGGGGAAGTTCCCTGTTGGCGAGCGAGGTGACCGCGACAGTGAAAATCCCGCGTTCGTGCGCGTAGAGCGCCGCCTCGATGCCAGCGGAATTCCGACCGCCGTGGGAGTAGACGATGAGCACGTCTCCAGCATTCATCGCCTCATGATCGAGGAACTTCGGGATGTAGTGCTCGGCACGTTCGAGCCACTGCAGCTCGCGGACCCCACCAGGGCCGAGCACGTTGTGCCACATGAGGTTCGGATCGGTGAGTGGATGAAAGCCGACGAAGGACCCATAGCGGGGGAACGTATCGAGGACGGGGATGACTGAGTGCCCGCTTCCGAACAGGTGGACGAGTCCGCCAGAGGACAACGTTTCGCCACAACGGCGCGCCACCTCGTCGAGGACTTTGTCTTGGGTAGTGACGAGCTGTTCGAGCAGCTCGATGACCCGATCGGTGTACTTCTCGGTTGTCATGATCTCTCCTTTTCATCTGCCATTAGTTTGTTGAGCGCCAAGGGCCAAGACGCCTTGATCGACTCACAAGCGGTCAGGGTCGTCACAGCCAGATCTCCTTGTCGAGTTTTGTTGCGAGCAGTGCGCCGACAACTCCGGCGTGCGGCCCGAATGCAGCGGCACGTACGGGGACGTGGCGTCCGTTCGGTGAGGCGCATTCACGCATGGCACGATCGATCGACGGGCTGAGCACGTCCATCGCGTCGCACAGGCCACCAGCGATGATGATCATCTCGGGATCGAGCACGCTCGCCAGTGCCGCTAGGCCGCGTCCGAGGTGCCGTCCGAATCGATCGGCCACCGCCGCAGCGCCTGTGTCACCAGCACGCGCCGCAGTAACGAGGTTCTCTCCCGTCCAGCCCGGGCGATACGCGTGGGCAGCCTGAGACAGCGCAGTACCGGAGGCGACTTGTTCGAACAGGCCGTGCTTGGCATCGTCCTTCCCGCCGAGGGCACTCAGCCACCCCAAAGACCCCGCGGTACCTCGCTCGCCCCGCCAGATCTTGCCGGCGAGCATGATCGCCCCGCCAATGCCCGTTCCGACGGCGACGAGCACAGCAGAGTCGTGGCCAATTGCGGATCCCTCGGCTGCCTCGGCGAGGAGCGCGTAGTGGCCGTCCAGGCCGAGCACCACCGACGCGTCCGAGAGCTCGGCGAGGTCATCTCTGAGGGGACGGCCTTCGATCCACGGAAGGGCCGGGACAAAGACCGGGCGGGTGCCATCTAAGGTCCCGCAGATCCCGCACCCGATCGAGAGAATCGGCCCGGCGACAACAGAGTTGAGCAATGACTCGATTTGGTTGAGGAGATCCTCATAGTCGCGAGCAG
Source organism: uncultured Acidimicrobiaceae bacterium (assembly GCA_963807575.1). Taxonomy (GTDB): domain Bacteria; phylum Actinomycetota; class Acidimicrobiia; order Acidimicrobiales; family Bog-793; genus Fen-455. The sequence goes on along the minus strand of CAWECD010000016.1, from coordinate 13,436 downwards.
TCGGCACTGTTGTGACCTCTGATCGCTCGCCGTTTTCGCTCTCGCCGAGCAGTCGCAGGGAGGTCCCGCCGAGATCGATGCCCACCCGCCAGGTGGCCGCGGTGTTCATCCCTTCACGCCTACCCTCGCGATGCCCTGCACAAAGACTCTTTGCGATAAGAGAAAGACGATGATCGTCGGGACGCTCGCGACCAACGCACCGGCGAGCACCACGTTTTCATACTGGGCGCTCATGTTGAACGAGAGCAGTTGATAGAGCGCGAGCACAACGGGGTACTTGCTTGCCGTCTCGAGCACCGTGAGCGGCCAGAGAAAATTGTTCCAGTAGTAGACGAAGGAGAAAACCCCGAGCGTGACGATCGCGGGTCGCATTAACGGCACTACAACTCGCCAGAGAATGCGCAACTCGCTCGCGCCATCGATCCGCGCTGCGTCGATGAGCTCGTCGGGCAGGTCTCCTATGAATTGGCGCATCAAGAACACGCCGAAGGCATTCGCGAGCCACGGGAGCACTACGCCGAGGTAGGAGTCGGAGAGACCGAGGCGCGAGATCATCCAGTAAAGCGGCACGAGCGTCACGATCGGCGGCATGAACATCGTAGCAACGATCACCCAGAACAGGACGTTGCGCCCGCGAAAGTGGTACTTGGAGAAGACGTAGCCGGCCATCATCGAGGTAACGAGCACCGAGATCGTCGCGGTGCCGGCGTAGAGGAAGCTGTTAAAGAAGGAATGGGCGAAGGGAACCGCGTCGAACGCTTCCTTGAAGGCGCTGATCGTTGGGTGAGCGGGAAACCAGCTCGGAGGAGCCTGCAAGAGCTCATGCGTGCTCTTCAGGCTGGAGATCACGAGCCAGTAAAGCGGGAAGAGCGGGAACAAGATGACCAAGCCGATCGCGACGCTGATCAGCACCTTCGAGAGGCGGATCGGACGCCGCCGGCGTCGTGGAACCTTCGTGCGGCTCCGATCCTCATCAACCGGGTCGGTCATCGAAGTGGTGCCAAGCGCGCTCATCGTGATCTTGCCCGCATGAGGCCGATCAGAATGGCCGCCACGGCGGCAAGCACGACGAGCAGTGAGACGGACATCGCGCTCGCTTGGCCAGCGAGTCCATACTCAAAGGCCGTTCTTTGAATCTCGTAGGAGATGACGTCCGTCGAATTGATCGGGCCGCCTTGAGTCAAAAGGTACACAGGGTCGAACACCTGCACGGCGTTGATCAACGCGATGAGGATGACGAACGTGGTTGTGCGACGTAAGAGCGGCAACGTGATGGCGAAAGTCTGGCGGACGATTCCCGCCCCGTCGATGCTGGCCACCTCGTAGAGCTCGCCGGGGATCAGAGTGAGTCCGGCGACCATCAATACGGTGTAGTAGCCGAGCATCTGCCAGATGTTGAAAGCGACTAACGAGACGAGCGCCGTCGACGGCGATGACAAAAAGGCGGGCGCGGACAAGCCGACTGCCTTGAACATCTCTGCGAGCGGACCATACGAAGGTTCGTAGAGGGCTCCCCACACGATCGCCACTGCGACGGTGGGGATGACGTAGGTTGCGAACAAGGCGGTGCGCGCAAACCCCTTTAGACGGTTCCGGGGGAAGTAGAGCAGCATCCCGATGAGAGTCGCCAGCGGAACGGTCACAGCGACGACGAGGCCGACGTAGATGAGGGTGTCCAACAACGAGGATCGGAACACCGGATCATCAAATATGGTCCGGTAGTTCGAGAGGCCGACCCATGGCATCTGGGTGATCGGCGTCAGCATCGACCAGTTGTGAAAGCTGATCCAAATGGTCAAAGCGATCGGTGCAAACACGAAGCAGATCACTATGGCCAGCGCCGGTGAGAGCAGGAGGGCCGCCCACCTTCCCTCATGCAATCGTCGAGAACGGCGCGTTCCCCTCCCGCCAACGTGGCGTCGGCGGGAGGGGAACGACACTGCCGACTTGATTCCGGCAGTCATCGTCCGCGTTCCTGACTAACTGTTCGCGCTCTTTAGGATCGAAGTTATCTGACTTTGAGCCGACTTCATCGCCGCGGCAGCTGATGCTGTTCCGAAGTCGATGGACTCGATCGCCGTCTGGAGTGTGTCGGTCATCTGCTCACCACCGAGCACCGTCGGGAACGGCGACGCGTTCTTCAACTCTGAAACGTAGACCTTGAGGAACGGGCTGTTCAGCTGAGCCTTGTGCGCAGTGACATCGCTCAGGCGACTGGGCAAGATCCCCATCGAGATCAGGGCATCGCCCATCCCCGAGGATCCGCTCTTACCGCTCGTCGGCCCATTGAGGTACTGGAGGAACTTCCACGCAGCCGCCTGCTTCGCGCTGTTCGCCTTCCCGTTGACAATCGTCAACCACGAGTACGAGACGCTCGATGACTTGGTGCCATTCGGTCCGATCGGAATCGGAGCAGCGCCGACGTCGGAGAACTTGGATCCCATTGCCGTCTGGAGATCGGCCTCCCACCAGTTCGCCATGATGATCATCGCGGTCTTACCCGACGTGAAGTTGTCGAGGTATGGGCCGGTTGTTTCCGCGTTGGCAGTACTCATCGTGGCGACCGTTGAACCGGCCTTAACGAGCTCAGCGTAGAGGTTCGCCGCGGCCATGGCCGCTCTGCTCGTGAGGTTGGGCTTTAGTCCAGTGAGCAATGACCCGCCGTCTGAGTCCACGAGCGACAGCCACGGGTGAACGACACCGGCAGCCCAGTCCGTGATCACGCCGAAACCTTGTTGCCCCTTGCTCGGAACGGTGAGCATCTTCGCGTCGGTGACAAGCTCACTCCAGGTCGCCGGCGGCTTGGAGATGCCTGCCGCCTTGAAGAGTGCCTTGTTGTAGTTGAGCGCGTAGAGGTCGACCTCGTTCGGGTAACCGCGGACCGCGCCGTTCTTCGTCACGTCGGTGACAAGGTTGGTCGGCCAGTGGGCCTTCACATCGGACGCGACGGCCGACGGTGCGTTGACTGCGAGACCACCGTCAACAAGTGCCGGCAGCCACAGGTCATAGATGCCCGCGATCGTCCACCCGTTTCCGGATGGACCCTGGGTGTCGATCGTAGAAAGGAGGTTCCCGAACGGCACCGCTTGGAAGTTCACAGTGATGTTCGGATTGATCTTGTGGAAGGCCGCGGCGTCAGCCTTCAACATGTTGACCTGAGTCGGCCCCCAGTGGGTCAGGTAGGTGATCGTCACCGGGGAAGACGCTCCGACTTGCGGGGCGGCGATGACCGCGGTCGTCGCGACGCCGCTGGCGACGACGGCTACTGCGATGAACGGCTTGATGCACTGCCGCCAACCGCGTCGATTCCGTGAAATGAGATTCATACTGCGATGCCTCCAGTTCGTTGACAAAGGACAGTTACAGTTACCGGCCTCGTCATTGCCCGGACGTCTCCGACGTCCAGGTGAATGTCCCGACCCCATCACTCCTTTCTTCTACCGTGCCGACCCTCATAGACAGTCGGCCTGTCCGCCACAACATGTCGTAATAACCTCCTAGCCATAATCCGACCAATAGGGTAAAAGGGAACCCTACGGTCAGTTCCTCCATGAAACCCTGGCGAGGTTCTCGCCGGGGCCTAGATTGCCGCTTCCACAACCCGGACGTCGGCGAGTGTTTTCCTGCGGGCGGCGAGCGCTGCGCCGATCACGACACGGTCGTCACCCAAAGACGAGAACTGCATCTCCGGCATACTCGGCACCAAGCGGCTGACCTGTTCGACGACTCGATCGAGCATCGCCTGACCTCCGAGCTCGATCCAACCCGAGAGCAGCACGACCCCGGGGTCGAGGAGCGCAATCGAAGAGGCCACGGCGGCGGCAATCGTGCGCACGAGTTGGCCGGAGATGTCCTCGGAAAACTCGACGGTTCCACGCGAACGGCCGAGCTGGTGTATCAGCCGAGCCGTCTGCCGCTCGTAGAGTGCCGCGTCAATCCCGTCCCGACTGGCATCCTCGGTTACCAACTCGAAGAGCTTCCCTTCGAGCATGCCAAAACCGTGGTAGACCCCGTCTGCTCCGGAGGCGTCGGTCACCATGTAGCCCGCCCTGCCAGCTACTCCACGTCCGCGGTAAATCTTCCCGTCCAAGAGCACCGCTCCGCCGACACCCTCCGCGAAGGTCAGGAGGACAGCATCGCGGGCTTTCGTCGCGGCGCCACGATCGACCTCCGCGGCGAGGGAGAACGCCGCGTCATTGTCGACAGAGACCGGGATGCGAAGGCAGTTGCTGAGTAGTTCGCCGAACTCGGCGTCTTCCCATCCGAGAAGTCGAGCAAGCTGCACGTGCCCCGTCGTCGGATTGACAACGCCCGGCACGCCGACCCCGGCCCCGACTATGCGGTCCGGGGCGGAACGCGAGGTCACCTCGACGACGTAGTCAGCAAGAAGTCGGGCGACACGCTCGGTACTTGGAACCGGAGCAGGGACCGCAAGCACCCGCGACTCGACTAGCTCACCGGAGAGGCGCATGAGACCGACTCGGAATCCCTCCGCCGAAGCGAGATCACAGCCGAGAAAGAGGACGTCATCGGCGAATCGCACCAAACGCCCAGGCCGACCGCCGTCGGAGGACACCTGGCCTTCCTCGCGGACCAGCCCCTCCTCCATGAGATCCGAGACGATCGCCGACACGGAGGCCGGGCTGATTGAGGTGAAGCGGACCAGGTCAGCACGAGAAAGCGATCCACGCTCGCGAATTGCCCTAATGACAATGCTGCGATTCAAGCCCCGCATCAGCTCCGGCGTACCCCGTTTGTCCGGCATTCGTTTACTATACGAAGTAGCTCGGCGGTTTGCAAGGGTCGAACCCAGAGCGCGAAGCCATCAGAGCGGCTACGTGGTTCTCTTCAGGATCCGGAGCGGCCCAGCTGTTTCGTCGCGAAACGAGGTTCTCGACTAGGGGAAGGGTCAGGGTTATCCCTGATTGCCACACATCACGAACGTCGTGACAATGAAGGATGCAAAGAGCTCCGCCTGGCCCTTTCGTCGGTACGGTGTCGGGACAAACGCGGGCGACCCCGCTAGGGTGCGACACGTCAGCGCGGCAATAGCGGAAAGGACAATAGGTGAGCACCGCTACTCTCCCTGACACCTTCGACCATCAAAGAGAGAGTCGCTGGGCCGTGGAGACCCATCGGCTCACGAAGCGGTTCGGCGAGAACGTGGCCGTGAACAACGTCGAGCTCCTCGTCCCGAGGGGATGCGCGTTCGGCTACCTCGGTCCTAACCTCGAAAATTCATCCGGCCTCGGGAAGCTGAGGCGAGCGCTCGAGTATTGGCGATAGGGAGACAACGGGAGACAACGAAGGTATCCGGTCGTTGTAGGGCGCGTCGACCCAGAGGTTCGTGCTCTCATCAGATGTCACGCCCTCGGGAGACTCACCGTTGTCGGGTCGGGCGCCGGGACCCAGGTGGTTAAGGGAAAGCGGTCCGCAGCCTCAAAAAGGCCCGCCGGAGCGTTTCCGCCCACGGCCAGGTCTCGTCCAGCCGCAAGATGAGGCGCCGCCCGTGCCGCACGAGGGTGGCGGCGACATGGAGCAATCGGTTGCGGATCGTCTTCGGCTCGGCCTTCTTGAGCTCGCCATCCAGGCAGGTCATCTGCGCCCAGGCGATGAGCGCCCCGGCGACGAGGCTGGTGGCCACCCAGGCGAGGTTCTGGGTGAAGCTCGCGAAGGGCAGGTTCTGCAACCCGCAGTCCTTCCAGCACCGGACCCGGTCCTCGACGCGGGCATGGCCGCGGTGTCGGCACTCGAGCACTGCGGGGTCGAAGTTGAGGGCACTCGCGTTCGTGATGAAACACGTGTGCCTAAAGCCCTCCGAGGTGTCGAAGAGACTGAGCTGAGCCCCGGGGTGAGGACGTTCGCGCCGGCAGATGAGCCGTGCGTCTTCGCCCCAGGCGGACAAGTCCATGAGATCGGTGAGCTCTGCCACCCATGCCCCGTCGCGGTCGGTCCCGTCCGACTCGATGGCGTCGCGCCAGTCCTCTTCTTGGAACGACAACAACCCTTCTCTCACGCCGGCGTCGACCGGGTGGCCGATCGAGTACTCGATGTTCGCCTCCGTAAGGCCAGAGACGAAGTCGTGGGTCGCCCCGGCCGAGTCGGCCCGCACGAGGATGTGATGTCGGACGAGACCCGGGTCGTCACCGGGCTCGTGGCCTACCTGGTACTCGACAGGGAGGGAACCGATCACCTGGTCCAACAGCTCAAGGTGATCGTCGGCGTCGTTCGAGCCGGCGTTGCCCGGACGGAGCTTCAACGCGAGCGGCTCTCCGGTCGTGTCGCACCAGGCGCCGAGGGGACAAAAACCATAGCCGTGCTTGTAGGTCGGTGCGGCGTCTTGTTTCTCGGAGTGAACGTCTAAGAGCGTGGCGTCGAAGTCGATCGTGATGTCGCCTGGTGGCGCCGCCGCCCACACGACCTCTCGTGCGCCCGCCACTGCCCTTGGGATCTCGCGCAGCTCGAGCGATGCCGTGGCCTTCACCGCTCTCCAGGCGGTCGAGATCGAAGCGACGTCTCCGAACAGCTCTGAGCCCGACCGGAGCGTTTCGAAGTCGCTCAGGCAGTCGCCCCCGTCCGCGATGGCGACGGCGAGGTGAGTGAGCACGACGCCCGGGTCGTGGGTGTTCCACGAGATGCCACAGTCGGCCATCGCCAGCGACATGGCTCTCGTCAACCCGGTGCGATCGGCCAGTTCGCACAGCAACGCGGTGCCCGCGTGCGAGACGAGATTGCGGCCGTCGGTGGTTACCTCGACCCGGCGGACCGATCGGCTACGATGCACCTTCAAGGAGGCCTCCTCCTGGGTTGGTTGACTGTCTTCGAACACAGCCATTCTCCCAGCTGAGGAGGCCTTTTACGCGGATACTGGCAGCCTCATGCCGTTATCGCGTGAATAATCGAGGCTAACGGCGCCGGCAAGACCACCCTCATCCGAGTGCTGTTGGGGCTGACGCACGCCGACGCCGGCACGATGTCGTTGCTCGGATACCCGGTCCCCAAGCATCGCGATCTCGCACTAGCTCGAGTCGGCGCCATCGTCGACGAACCTCGGTTCCACGGCCATCTGACCGGACGCCAGAACCTCCAGATCCTGGCCGCGGCTCGCGAACCAGCCGCCCGCGACCGCATCGGACCGGCTCTCGAGCGCGTCGGCATACTTCACCGCGCCGATGACAAGGTGTCGAAGTACTCGATGGGCATGCGCCAACGTCTCGGCGTCGCCGCCTGTCTGATCGGGGACCCCGAGTTGCTGATCCTGGATGAGCCCATGAACGGTCTCGACCCGGCGGGCATGGCCGACATGCGCGAGATGATCATCTCGCTGGTGGCCGAGGGCCGCACGGTTGTGCTGTCCTCCCATCTCCTCGACGAGGTCGAACGGACATGTGATGCCGTTGCGATCGTGGACAAGGGCAAGGTGGTCCGCCAGGGGCCGATCTCAGAGCTGCTGGCGGGAGCAAGCCTTGCCCTCCAGGTCGAATGCTCCGAGCCGGATCGAGCCCGTAGTCTCATCGACGCCACTCGCATCGGGGCCCACATCGAGGTCGGGTCTCTGGGCCTCGGCGTCAGCTTGCCGGCCGGGACGACGCGCGATGTCATCGCCGAGATCAACCGTGTCCTGGTGGCCGGTGGAATCTCGGTGTATCGGCTCCAGGAGATCCAGGCGTCGCTCGAATCGTGGTTCCTGCAGGTCACAAGTCGACTGGGGGCCCCGGAATGAGGACACCAGCTCACACAACCGCGACCGTGGCAACTCTGCCGGCCGACGTCGTGCGTGACCATCGGGGTTCGCCGATACCCACCGGCGCCATGATCGCCACGAGATTCATGGAACTGCGCAGGCGACGCGGCCTCATGATCGCCCTCATCGTGGTGAATATCGGAATCCCCACCGTCTTCCTCGTCGTGCGGCTGCTCGCACACGCCATCGCTCCGAAGTCCTACGGGCCGGCCGGCGGCTACAGCATCTTCACCAACCTCGTGGCCGGCGTGATGTACGTCTTCGGCTTCATCGTGGCAGCCACGCTCGGCTGCGCGGCGGGATCCGTGGACCTCACCGAAGGGATGTTCCGGCACCTTGTTGTCACGGGCCGCTCGCGGCTGGCGCTGTATCTGGCCCGCATCCCCGCCGGGCTGGCCATCGTCATCGCCATGGTGGCCGTCGGCTACACGATCGTCTGCGCGGTTTGCGTCTTCGCCGCCCCGACCCAGCTCAACTACGACGGGGTCAACGTGCCGCAGGGGCTGTCGCGCCCGGCGCTGGACAGCTGGGCGGCGTCGCATGCCGACGAGGTCATCTGCAATTTCAACTACAACGGGGGCCAAGGGCTGATCGGCCCGCCGCCGAGCGTGCCCTGCGGCAACGGTCAGACCAGTGGTCCCCCGCCGGGTGCCATCATCAAGACGCCAAAGGGCACGATCACCGTCCCCGCCAGTGAATCGCCAGCCCAGATTCGGGCGTTCGCGGTCGCGGTTGCCAACCAGGACTACTCGGACTATCGCTCCAACTTCTTGGTCCCACCGATTCCGCTGATGGTCGAAGTCGGGCTGTGGATCGCACTCGAGGCGACGATCGGGTTCATCGTCGGCCTCGGACTGGCCTCGTTGATGGGACAGCGGACGGTCCCGGTCATCCTCCTCATCGTGCTGGAACTGATCCTGACGCCGATCTTCAGCCGCCACATCATCACGCACCTCGTCAACCTCGAGCGGGGCGTCGTGGGCGTCGCCATGGTCCATATTGAGCCGGGTGGGCTGCCGACGCCGTTCGGCGGCGGAGGCCCGGGTGGTGGTGGTGTCGGCGGGCTGATACCCGAGTCCACTTTGGCGGCGTCATTGGTGATCGTGGGCTGGCTCGTGTTCTGGACAGCCATCGGGGCGTGGCGAATGATGACGAGGGACGCTTAGCACACTGAGTCCCGGGCAAACTGGTCTGTGGCCGCCGCTTCGTGGAAGCGTCGCCACTTCGCGGAACCGTTCTGCGTGAATGCCCGGCTCAGTCTCGGTATGAGCGTTCTTTGTTCGAGGACTGCCCCGGTCATAGCAAGGGGTCAGATCATTCGCTTCTATGTCCGGGTGAGGTTGAGGCCCCAGCGAGGAACGATAAATGGCGCGAGAAAATTGGCGAAATCCTGCGTCCGTGACAATTGAAGCTGACAGTTTGCCCTGTCGGTGCCGAATACTCCATCCGTCCTGGTTACGCGACCAGTCGGTACTCGTGGATCACGCCGCCGAGGATCTCGCTCTGCCGCAGACGCGTCGGGTCTGGTTCGATTGTCGGATCCGGCCGAGCTCCCAAGCTCAAAGGGGACTGCTGCTGCAGGCCACGGTGAGGCCGATGCCCGTTGTAGTGGAGGACGTACTCGGCCAAGACCTTCTCGAGATGGCGGCGACCGAGGATGAGAAGCCGGTCCAGGCACTCGCGGCGTGCGGAGCCAACAAAGCGCTCCGCGACAGAATTCGCTCTCGGGGCTCGTACCGGAGTCTTCACTATCCGGATGCCGTCGGCGCGGAACACGTCGTCGAAGCCGACGGTGAACTTCGTGTCCCGGTCGCGGATGAGGAACTTGACCGGGCGGGAGCGCTCGGCCAGCACGAAGCTCAGGTTGCGCGCCTGCTGGGTCACCCACCGCCCGGTCGGGTTGGCCGTGACGCCCGAGAGATGGACACGCCGCGTGTCGAGCTCGATGAAGAACAGCACATAGAGGCGCCGGAGCAGCACGGTGTCCACGGTGAAGAAGTCACACGCCATCATGGTCGCTGCCTGGGCCTGTAGGAACTCCAGCCAGGTCGGCCCTGATCGTCGAGGCGTGGGCTCGATACCATGGCGGCACAGGATGGCCCACACGCTCGAAGGCGCGAGCCTCACGCCCATGGTGGCGAGCTCGCCGTGGATGCGCCGGTAGCCCCAGCGGGGGAAATGTTGAACTCAACATTTCCCTCGTTATGTAGAGCCGGAAATTATGTGGAGCAAAGCCGGATGAGCCAGTAGTCCCGCGGCGACACGTCGCTCGCGCTTCACATAACTTCTCGTGCGTCCCATGCTCCTCCTTCATCACAACCCCACGGAGGTGGACATGCAAGACACATTTTGGAACGGCCTATTCGACGTGCGGTGGGAGGGCGCCCAACTCGGCGAAGAAGCCCTCCGTCTCGTTCTGCGGCTACGCAAACGTGGGTATGCGGAACGGACCTGCCGCGACTACGGGCACACGATTATCCACTTGGGAAGGGTCCTTCACGAACGAGGTGTTACCTGGACACCGGACGAGGCGGTGGTCGAGGAGTTCATTCGCGATCACCTGCCAGTCTGTCGCTGTTACCGCCATCCGCCGGGGTGCCAAGGAGTGTCTGTGCGGATCGGCCTCGCACACCTGCTTGTGATGCTTCGGGAGGAAGGAGCCCTCCCCGCTGTCGTGGCCGACGAGCCGCCGTATCACGAGCTGATCGAAGGCTATTGCCGGTTCCTCCGACACGACCGTGGACTCGCCGAGACCACGGTCGTGAACTACCGGCGCTACCTGCGCGACTTCCTCGTCAGCCGAGGCGACGCTGTGAGACCGAACCAGCTGGTGTCCCTCAGTCCCGACGACCTGCTTGGCTTCAGCCGCCAGCGCGGAGCGAACCTGGGCCACACCGCGTGGAACCACATGGCGACGTCCCTCTCGGGCTTCTACCGATGGCTGGACCTGCGGGGCTACGGAGGGGCGCACCTGGTCGGCGCAGTGCCGCTCCGGCGGCGATATCGCCTCGCCGATGTTCCGTGCGCTCTGTCCTGGGACCAGGTGCAGGCTTTGCTGGGCGTGGTCGACCGGGACCGGCCCGGAGGTCGGCGCAACTACGCCATGCTCCTTCTCATCGCCACCTACGGCCTTCGCGGCTGTGAGGCCAGGGCGCTTCGCCTTCGCGACGTCGACTGGAAGAACGATGAGCTCACGATCGTCTCGCCCAAGACCGGCCGTCGGCGCGCCCTGCCACTCACGCGCCCGGTGGGTGACGCCGTCTTGGACTACCTCTTGGAGGAGCGCCCTCCGTCGCCCCACGAGGAAGTCTTCCTCTCTGCCCGGCCGCCCCATGGCCCGTTACGGAGCAGGATGAACGCCTGGCTTCAACGCCAGCTTGACGAGGCGGGCATCGTTGCTGCTCGTGGCGGTGCTCACGTTTTGCGCCACTCCTTGGCGGTGCATCTCCTACGCGGCGGCGAGACCCTCAAGAGCATCGGAGACGTTCTTGGGCATCGGAGTCCCGAGACGACCTTTGTGTACACCAAGCTTCATGTCGAGGATCTCCGGACGGTGGCATTGGACCCGGAGGTCGTGTCGTGAGAGCGAACCCATTCTCCGGGCCGCTGGCGGCTGAGCTCGCGGCCTTCGCCGCGACGCTCGAGGCGAGCGCGAGCGCCAACAAGACCACCCTTACGCAGTTGCGCTCGCTGGACCGACTGACTATCGAGAGGGGCATTCCGTCGGGCACCATCGACGAAACGCTCGCCATGGCTTGGCTGGCGGAGTCTCCGTCGCGGGGACCCAACACCCGGCAAAGTCGCTATTACCTGCTGCGCCGCTTCTGCCGCTTCCTCGCCTCGCGCCGGAAAGGCACGTTCGTTCCGGGCGAGTCGCTGCGTCCCCGCCGTCGACCGCCCAAGCCACCCCACATCTACTCCCCCGAGGAGCTGCGTGCATTGCTCGACGCCGCTCTCTCGCTGCGCGACTGGACCATCGGGCATCCGTGCCCGATCCGCTCCCGGACGATGCACGCGATCATCCTGTTGTTGGCCACATCGGGCCTGCGGATCTCCGAAGCGCTGCATTTGACTCTCGCCGACGTCGATCTGACAGCAGGTGTGCTGTCCATCCGCCAATCGAAGTTTCGCAAGTCTCGACTCGTCCCGCTCTCGAGGGGAACCACAGAGCTGCTCCAGCGCTACCACGACCTACGCGTCTCGGTGGCTCCGGCCGACCCCGAAGGGGCGTTCTTCATCTCCGGCCGCGGCACGGGCTACGACCCAGGCACGGTGCAGACGATGTTCCGCCAGCTGGCCGTCCAGGCGGGACTGCGCGAACCCCACGGACGTGGCCCCCACGCGCACGACCTGAGGCACACCTTCGCTGTCACCCGGCTCTTGCAGTGGTATCGCGACGGCGAGGACGTGATGGCACGCCTCCCGTTGTTGAGCACGTACCTCGGCCACGCCTGTGTCGCCGACACCGAGGTCTACCTGTCTGTCACGACCGCGCTTCTCGACGAGGCGAGCGCGCGCTTTCATACGTTCGCCGAGGAGATCCTTCCCCGTGTCGGAGGCCGGCCATGAGCGCGCCGACCACGCTTGCAACCTTGCTCCGGGGGTTCTTCGAGAGCTACCTCGCCGCACAACGCGACGTCAGCCAGAACACGGTCTTCGCCTATCGCGACGCGATGAAGCTCTTCCTGCGCTTCGCGGCTCGCCGCTACGGCCGCCAGGTGATCCGGCTACAGCTGAGCGATCTCGGGCCGGACACCGTCCTGGCCTTCTTGGACCACCTTGAGACGGAACGCAAGAACTGCGCGGCGACCCGGAACTGCCGGCTGGTCGCTATCCACCGCTTCTTCGCCTACGTAGCCGATCGAGACCCCTCCCACGCCGAACTCTGCCGCCGGGTGCTGGACATCCCCATCAAGAAGACGTCGTCAACCTCTATGACCTATCTCGACCAGGCTGAAACAAAGGCGCTTCTTGCGGCTCCACCGCCAACGCAGCGTCTCGGCGGACGCGACCGGGCCCTGCTGACGCTCATGTACAACACGGGGGCCCGTGCCTCGGAGGTCGTCGGGATCGACGTCAAGGACCTGCGACTCGACCCACCCACCCAGGTGCGGATAGCGGGGAAAGGACGCAAGGAGCGTCTCTGCCCACTGTGGACAGAGACCGCGGACGTGCTGCGCGCCTACCTCGACCAGCGCCCGGACCGGGCCGATCCCGACGCGCCAGTGTTCCTCAACGCTCATGGCGGACGCATCACCCGCTACGGCGTGGGGGTGATCCTGCAACGCAACGTCGCTATCGCGGCGGAGCACGAGCCTTCTCTCGCGTCCAAGTGCGTCAGCCCCCACACTCTCCGCCACACGGCCGCTATGCACTTGCTTCAAGCTGGCGTCGAGCTCAACGTCATCAGGTCGTGGCTCGGGCACGTCAGCATCACCACCACGAGCCAGTACATCGAGATCGACATGGCCATGAAGCGAAAGGCAATCGAACGCTGCCCTGGACCCGTTGCGGTCCCCACCGATGACGGCCGCTGGCACACCAACAAGGACATCATCCAGTGGCTCGACGACCTCTGAGCGCAAAAGTTATGTGGAGCTGATTTCCTGACTCACATGGCGTTGCACCATGTCAACCGCACACGCCGATGCCAGTCACCGCTCAGCTCCACATAATTTCCGGCTCTACATAA
>CAWECD010000015.1:0-141086 GCA_963807575.1 uncultured Acidimicrobiaceae bacterium | reverse complement strand
GCGATAGGCGAGAGCCTGGAACATCTCCGCCCCTGGATGCCGTGGATTGCGCCAGAGCCGCTGAGGCTGGAGGAACGCGAAGAGCTCATCAAGCGATGGGACCACGATTGGGCCAAGGGCACGGAGTACAGCTATGGGATGTTCCAAGGGGCCCGCGTCGTCGGAGGAGCGGGCCTGATGCGACGGATCGCCAAGGACGGGCTCGAGATCGGCTACTGGGTTCATCCGGCCTTTGTCGGTCGTGGGTTTGCTACCAGCGCGGCCCAGGCGTTGACGACGCTGGGGCTGAGCCTTCGCGGCGTGACCCATGTCGAGATCCATCACGACAAGGCGAACGTGGCCAGCGGTCGTGTTCCCTTCAAGCTGGGTTTCGAGATGGTGGGCGAACAGCCGACCAAGATCGCCGCGCCTGGTGAGACCGGTCTGAGCTGTGTCTGGAGGATGGACCGCGTCAGCTGGGCGGGAAAGGCGGCCGGGCGAGACGGCGCGTAACCGCTTCGGGCGGCCATGCCGGTCCCCGGAGCACGCGAGCCTCCTGCTGTGGCGCTACCTTCCTTGCGACCGCGGGCGCCAGGCTCTAGAACGGGGTGGTGCAAAAGAGGGCGTTGATTACCGGCATCACCGGTCAAGATGGTTCCTACCTGGCGGAATGGCTGTTGTCGGAGGGCTACGACGTGGTTGGGATGGTCCGGCGCTCGAGTACCCTCAACTTCGAGCGCATCGCACACATTCAAGACCGGTTGACCCTGGCGTCCGCTGATGTCCTCGACGAGGTCTCGCTGATCGAGGTCCTGCGCGAGCATCACCCCGACGAGGTCTACAACCTTGCTGCTCAATCGTTCGTCCAGACGTCTTGGGGCCAGCCCGTGCTCACCGGCGAGGTCACGGCGCTCGGTGTGACTCGCATGCTCGACGCGATCCGCCTGACGAATCCCGCGATCCGCTTCTACCAGGCGAGCTCGTCGGAGATGTTCGGCAGGGTCCGGGAGGTTCCCCAGACCGAGAGCACACCCTTTTATCCGCGCAGTCCCTATGGGGTGGCGAAGGTCTACGGGCACTGGATCACCGTGAACTACCGCGAAAGCTACGGGTTGCACGCCTCTTCCGGGATCCTGTTCAATCACGAGAGCCCGCGTCGGGGTCTCGAGTTCGTCACTCGCAAGATCACCAACGGCGTCGCGCGGATCAAGCTCGGCCTCGAGAGTCACATCAGGCTAGGCAACCTGGAAGCCAAACGCGACTGGGGCTTCGCCGGCGACTACGTCCAAGCGATGTGGTCGATGGTCCAACAGGACGAACCCGACGATTACGTCATCGCTACTGGCGAGACACACTCGGTACGGGACGTGTGCGAGGTTGCCTTCTCCAGGGCAGGCCTCAACTACGAGGACCATGTTCAGATCGACGAGCGTTTCAAACGGCCGGCAGAAGTGGACTTCCTCGTCGGCAATGCAGCCAAGGCGCATGAGAAGCTCGGTTGGAGGCAGCACGTCGACTTCGCCGGGCTCATCGAGATGATGGTCGACGCGGACATCGACCTGCTGGGTCGTCAGGTTTCCTGATCGCCCGGAAAGCCCGCGGGCCCGGGGCCGGACAGGGCTGTGCCCGATTGCGGCGAGCGGCCGAGAGCGCCGGCGGGCTTGCCGTCCGCCGCGCGCGTGACCGAGTGCCGGCTGGCCCTTAACATGGCGGTCTCCATGCCGCCTGCTGTTCGTCTCCACGAGGCCGTGGCGCTTGCCGGCCGGTTCCCCCTCCTCGCAGGAGCTTGCTTGCAAGTTGCCGAAGGCGAGGTCGTGCATCTCCGCGGCCCGAACGGCGCGGGAAAGACAAGCCTCCTCAAGGTTCTCGCCGGGCTGTTGGCGGTGCACTCGGGTGAGGCGACCGTGCTCGGTTGGGATCTTGTGGCCGATCGGCGTGCGGCGCGGCGCGAGGTTGGCATGCTCGGCCACGACTCGTTCCTGTACGACGAGCTGACGGTCGAGGAGAACTTGAGGTTTGCCGTCCGGGCAACGAGAGCTGCAGTCACCGGGATCCGCCCCGCGCTCGAGCAGTTCGGCTTCGCGGGTCGTCTCGCCTCCACTCCCGTAGGACGGTGCTCCGCCGGGCAGCAGCGTCGCGCCTCGCTTGCGGTGCTGGTAGCGCGAGGTGCTCGGCTGTGGCTGCTCGACGAGCCGCATGCAGGTCTCGACCAGGATGGCCGTGATCTTCTCGACGGGCTCCTTGCCGGCTCCAGGGCGGCCGGGCGCACCGTCGTGTTCGCCTCGCACGAGCTTGAACGCGCCTCGGCCATCGCGGACCGGAGCGTTCACCTCGCCGGTGGCCGCGTGGTCGAGCCGACCGAGCCTGCCGACACGCCCGAGCCTGCCGAGACTTCGGGACCGGTCAAGCAAGCACACGCTCATGTTGCGTGACGCCGTGCTGGTCGCCGGGAAGGATCTCCGAATCGAGATCCGCTCTCGGGTCGGCCTGAACCAGATCGGCCCGTTCGCGATCGCAGTCCTGCTCCTGTTCGGCTTGGCGTTGGGCCCCGACCGGCATGTCCTCGCTCCGGCCTCGGCCGGCCTGTTCTGGGTAGCGGTCCTGCTTTCGACGGTCCTGGCCGTCCAGCGCAGCTACGCCATCGAGTCGGTCGATGCCGCCAGAGATGGCCTGCGTCTGTCCGGTCTCGACCCGGCCGGGATCTTCCTCGGCAAGGCCGGTGCCATCGTCGCCCAGCTCCTCGTGCTCGAGGCAGCACTCACGTTCGGGGTCACGTTGCTCTACGGGGCTCACTTGTCGGGCGCTGTGGTACTGGTAGCGGCATGTGTCGTCGGCACCGTCGGGCTCGCGGCGGTCGGCACGCTCTATGGGGTCGTGGCTTCCGGGCTACGGACCCGAGAGACGCTGCTTCCCCTTCTCTTTCTCCCCGTGGTCGCTCCGGTCCTGCTCGCCGCAACCAAGGCCTGGGACGAGGCCCTCGCCGGAACACCAGGTCGCGCAGGCGGTTGGCTGGACCTGCTCGTTGTCTTTGCCGTGCTCTATGTCGCCATCGGCATCGTCGCCTTCGGGCCGCTCCTGGAGGACGGATGAGCACGCCCGAGCGCGCCATGCCGTCAGACCGTGCGACGCTGGCTCTTCGAGTGCTGGGCGTGACAGCACTCGTCGGGGTGGGGGCGACCGTGTGGTTGGGCCTTTTCGTCACGCCGCCGGACAAGTTCATGGGCAATCTCGTACGCCTGCTGTACGTCCATCCGCCGATGGCGTGGGTCGCGTTCCTTGCCTATGGGGTCGCCGGCCTCGCGAGCGTCCTGTACTTGTGGCCGCGGACGAGGGCGGAGCACTTCGACCGCCTTGCCGGCGCGTCGGCCGAGGTCGGTGTCGTGTTCACAGGGCTCACGCTCGTCTCCGGATCGATCTGGGGGCGTCCTACCTGGGGTGCGTGGTGGGTCTGGGACCCGCTGCTCACGACGACAGCGCTGCTGTTCGTGCTCTACCTCGGGTATCTCGCTCTGCGGCGTGTGCCCGGCGATCTCCACGTCCGCGCTCGGCGGTCGGCGATAGCGGCCCTGATCGCATTCATCGACGTGCCGATCGTCTATTTCTCAGTCGAGTGGTGGCGAAGCCTGCACCAGGCGCCCACCGTGCTCAACCCGACGACGCACAAGACCTATGTGCACGGCTCGATGGCCTGGACGTTGCTGCTCGGCTTTGTGTCTTTCACCCTCGTGTACATCTGGCTGATGGCGCACCGCTACCGTCTGGCGAGGCTGCAGGACTTGGAGGACACCGAGGGGCTCGAGGTCGCTCTCGCTGAAAGGCGAGCGGAGGCGGTGGCGGGATGAACGGCTACGTGGAAGCCGGTTACGTGGTGGTCCTCGGCACGCTCGGGACCTACGGGGCCACCCTCGTCGCCCGAGAGCGCGCCGCTCGGCGACGGGTCGGTGCGCTCCCGAGGGTCTCTTCACCCGACATCTCTGCCGAGACCCAGAACCAGGCTCTGGTCGGTGACATCTCGGTGGCGGGGCACCACGGCGACGCGGACTCAGATCCGGGAACCGCTCCATGACCGATGTCGGCCTGAGAACCGGCGGTGTCGCGCCCAGGGGCCATTTCGAGGACGGGCCCAGCTCGGGCGACGCGGGGACCGCTCCGGTCGGACCGCGGCGCCAGCACACGAGCCTCAGCCCCGAACAAAGACGTCAGAGACGGCGGCTCGCAGTGGTCGGGGTCGTGATCGTCGCGGCGATCGGTTTCCTGGTCTTCAAGGCAGTCACCTCGGCGATCGTGTTCTTCAAGACCGCGAACGAGGCAATTGCCCAGAGGGCGAGCCTCGGCGACAGCACCTTCCAACTCGAGGGAATGGTCATGGCGGGGACGGTCCACACGATCCGGGACCATTCAGGGACAACGGTGGCTTTCGTTGTCGAGTCGAGCGGCGTCAAGGTCGCCGTGACCAACACCGGCTCGCCCCCACAGCTCTTCCAGCCGGGGATCCCCGTCGTCGTGGTCGGTCATTTTGTCGGCACGACCGACCATTTCGCCTCGGACCAGATCCTCGTCAAGCACTCCAACGTCTACATCGCGGCCCACCCGAATCGGGTGAGAGCACTTAACGGGACGACGAGATGAATGCGGCCCTGGGGCTGGTCGGAGTTGCGCTCGGGCTGCTCGCGGCTGTCTCGGGAGTCGTCACGATTGGCGTCGGCCTGGCGACCGGGCGGCAGTCCTTGTTCCGCCTTGCCCGCGCGTTCGCCCTCTGGGTGCTCGCCGGTGCCGTTCTGTCGACCATCGCCATGGAACGGGCGCTGTTGGTCCACGACTTCTCGATCGCCTTCGTGGCAGTGAACAACAGCCGTGAGACGCCGGTCCTCTACTCCATCACCGGCATGTGGTCGGCACTGCAAGGCTCGATCCTGCTCTGGGCGCTCATCCTCGCCGGGTACCTGGTCGCGATGACCCACGTGTTCCGCAAGCGGGAGCCCGATCCGCTCGTGGCATGGTCGAGCCTCATCGGGCTTTGCGTCGCCGTCTTCTTCTTCGCCCTCATGGCCGGTCCCGCGAACCCGTTCGCACACGTGATCGGCCCTGTCCCGCTCGACGGGTCCGGCCCGAACCCGCTGCTTCAGGACAACCCGCTGATCGCCTTCCATCCGGTCTTTCTGTACCTGGGCTTTGTCGGGTTCACAGTCCCGTTCTGTTTTGCCATCGCCACGCTCGTGACAGGGCGCCTCAACGAGGGTTGGCTCGGCGAGACCCGCCGCTGGGCTCTGTTCGCATGGGTCTTCCTCACGATCGGCATCGTGCTCGGGGCGTGGTGGTCCTACCAGGTCCTCGGGTGGGGAGGCTTCTGGGGCTGGGACCCGGTGGAGAATGCGGCCCTGCTTCCTTGGCTCTGCGCCACGGCTTACCTGCACTCGGTGATGGTCCAAGAAAGGCGCGGCCTTCTGCGGGTCTGGAACCTGTCACTTCTGATCGCGGCGTTCTCGCTCACGATCCTCGGGACATTCCTGACTCGATCCGGGGTGCTGGTGTCGGTGCACTCCTTCTCGAACTCGACGGTCGGTCCGTTGTTGCTGGGCTTCTTCGGCCTCGTCGTCGCCGTCAGTGTCGGGCTGATCGCCTGGCGGGGCGACCGCCTGCGCTCGCCGGGGACCATCGACGCTGCGGTCTCCCGAGAGGGCGCATTTCTCGTCAACAACCTCCTCTTCGCCGGATTCGCGCTCGTCGTGCTCCTCGGGACTGTGTTCCCGTTGTTGGTTGAGGCGGTCAACCGACAGCAGGTCACAGTCGGGAGGCCCTACTTCGACACGATGACACTTCCGATCGGCTTCGCACTCCTGTTCTTCATGGCGGTGGCACCGGCGCTCCCGTGGCGCAAGGCGGCGCCCGGACTGCTTCGCCGGCGGCTCGCGATCCCCGCTTGGGTCGGCGCCGGGGTCATCGTGGTCTGCGTCCTGGTGGGCGTGCGTGGGCTCACGCCCCTTGTGGCCTTCGGTCTCGGCGGGTTCGCGGCGGCGAGCGCGGTGCGCCAGTTGGTGCTTGCGGCACTCGGGTCGCACCATGCGGGCGGGGGAGCATGGCGGGCGCTGTTCGGCCGGGCCAACGGCGGGATGATCGTCCACCTCGGCGTCGTCGTCGTGGCCGTGGCCCTCGCGGCGGCCAGCTCCTACGGGCAGCGGACGCAGCTGGTGCTGAAGCCGGGCCAGTCGGTTCGCTTCGACGGCCATGTCTTCACCTACGTGGGCTCGAGACAGTTCAGCCTTCCGAACAAGAGCGGCGAGATCGCGACGGTCCTCGTGGACGGGGCCCCTTTCCACCCCGCCATAAGCGTGTTTCCCGGGAGCGAGGGCATCGGGACCCCGGCCGTGGACTCATCGGTCCGCGAGGACACCTATCTCACTGTCGCCGACATCGACGTGTCGCCCCAAGGCTCGGCGACCATCGACGTCGTCATCCAGCCCATGGTGCTATGGCTCTGGGTCGGCGGGGCCGTCATGACCTTTGGAGCAGTGCTCGCCGCCGTCCCTCCTCGCCGACGCCGAGGCTCCGAGCACAGGTCCGTGGTCCCGGCCCCAGCTTCGGTCGGCGCGGGAGCCGGCACGTGACCACCAGCCGCCGTCAGGTGAAGCTCGCGCGATGGGCCGCGTGTGGGGCCGGGCTTGCCGTGCTCGTGCTCGTCGCCGTGCTGGCGAGCCGCCCGACGGCGACGCAGACGGCCTCGAGCTTTCTGATCGGCAAGCCCGCCCCGTCGGTGGTGGGCCGCAATCTTGCCGGCGGCGTCTCGTCGCTGGCCGGCTTGCGAGGCCGTTGGGTGCTCCTCAACTTCTTCGCGAGCTGGTGCCCCCCGTGCCGCACCGAGTCACCGGAGCTCGTCAAGTTCGCGTACGGCCATCCCGCCGGCCAGCGAGTCGCAGTTCTGGGTGTCGTCTTCGGCGACACGGCGCCGAACGCGGCGGCATTCGAACGACAGGCAGGTGCCACGTGGCCGTCGGTGCTCGACCCGGGTGAGCGGATCGCGATCAGCTACGGAGTCGACGACCCGCCGCAGTCGTTCCTCATCGCACCCGACGGCCGAGTCGTGGACCGGATCCTCGGGGGCGTGACTGCCGGTGCCCTGGATCGCCTTGTCGAGCATGGTCTGGTCGCGCACATATGACCGCGCGCATCGGCTCAGGCACCAGGCACGAGCGCGAGCGCGCCGGGCTCTCGGCATTCTCGGTGCTCGCGTCCCGGCCGGCATGGGTGTTCGTGGCCGTCGTCGCTCTGGTTGCCCTGGGCATCGGGAGCGTGCACCCGCCACAGCCGAGCTCATCGGCGAGGATCGCCCACCTCGACAGCGTCATCAAGTGCCCGAGCTGTGTCGACCTTTCCATCGCGCAGTCGGACGCGCCCATCGCGGTCGGGTTGCGGGCCGAGGTCGCCACTTGGGTCCACGCGGGCCTGAGCGACGCGCGGATAGAGCAGCTCGTCGTGGCCCGTTTCGGCCAGCAAGCACTGCTCGTCCCGTCCGGGTCGGGAGTCGACGCCCTGTTGTGGGTGGTGCCGGGCGCGGTCGTCGGTGGTGCCGGCGTACTCCTCGCCGTCTATCTGTGGAGGAGAAGGCACCTCGAGGTGTCCGGGTGAGCCTCGGGCGTGCTGTGCGCGCGTTGAGCGGCGGGAAACGACCCCGTCGGTCGAGCCCCGATGCGCTGGCGAACGAACGGGAGTTCCTCCGGCAGTCGATTGGCGATCTCGAGGAACAGCGCGTGTCCGGCGAGGTCGACGAGGAGGACTTCGCAGTCCTCGACTCCCGCTATAGGCGGCGGCTCACCGAGGTCGAGGCGGCGATAGCCGACCTGACGGCTTCAGACATGGCGACCCCCGGTATGGCGATCCCCGACATGGGCGCAGCCCGGCAAGCCGCCACCGACAACGGTCCTAGAGTCCTGCGCCGGAGACTCGCAAGCCGGCGGGCGCGGCTCGTGATCGGTATCGCCGCGGCGGCCTGCTTCGTAGTGGCGGCAACGCTGCTCGCGGCGTCGCTCGCGGGCGTCCGGCTCCCTGGTGAATCGGCGAGCGGCTCGGTGTCCCTGTCGTCTGCCCAGCAGGAGCAGGAGACACTGGACCGGGCCGCGATCCTCGGCAGCGAAGGGCAGGCGGCGGAGGCCGTCCAGCTTTACAACCAGGTTCTGCAGGCGGACCCGAATCAGCCCGACGCCCTCACCTACGGCGGCTGGTTGGTCCGCCTCGCAGGGCTCTCGTCGAAGAACCGGCTCGTGCTCGCGCGGGGACGCCTCGGTCGCCCGGGCGGTCAAGGTCGCGCCCGGCTATCCCGACGGTCACGCACTCCTCGGCGTGATCCTCTACGAGGACTTCGGCAGACCGCTTGCCGCCTCGGTCCAGTTTCGCGACGCGCTCAGCAAAGGTGCCTCCAAGACCCTTCTCCTGTCGGTCGCCGCGATCGCGGCGAAAGCCTTCGCAGCTGCCGGCAAGCCCTTGCCGCCTCGCTACGGCGCGGCGTTGAGGAGCACCGCAGTCGCAGGCTGACGTGGGGCAGCCCGTTATGCGCCCGTGGCCCCGAGCGCACGTAGACGTTCCACTACGGGCCTGAAGGCCGCGGCAAACGCCTTGAGGTCCGCCTCGCTCGTCGACCAGCCCACCGAGAGCCGGAGGGAACGGTCCGCTTCGACGCCCATCGCGGCGAGGACCGGCGAAGGCTCGATGGACTCCGACGAGCAGGCCGAGCCCGAATGAGCCGCGACGCCCGACCGGTCGAGGCCGAGCAGCACTGCCTCGGCCAGGACACCTCCGACCGCCACGTTCACGATGTGGGGCGCGCGCCAGTTGAGATCACCAAGTGCTGTGACGTCGTCGACGGAGGTGGCCGTCTCGAGGAGCGCACCGGTCAGGTGCCGGGCGGCGGCTTCCTCCTGTTCCAGCGTTCCTGGCTCTGTGAGCGCAGCTGCCGCAGCGCCGAAGCCAACGATCCCGATCAAGTTCTCGAGACCGCCGCGTCGGGCCCGCTCCTGTGCACCACCGACGATGAGAGGCTCGAGGCGTATGCCCCGGCGGACGACGAGCGCTCCTACGCCGGCCGGCCCCCCCAACTTGTGAGCGCTCACCGAGACGAAGTCGGCGCCGAGCGAATCGAGGTCGACGGGGACGTGACCAACCGCTGCGGCAGCATCGACGTGCACGAGCACACCCGCAGACCGGCAGCACGCCACGACCTCGGCCACCGGCTGCAGCGTCCCGACCTCGTGGTTGAGCCATTGGCAGTTCACCAGCGCCGGCCGACTGCCGGGATCACAAGCGAGCAGCGCTGCGAGATGGTCGAGATCTATGCGGCCCGTCGAGCCCACTTCGAGCACGAGAACAGGACCGTTGCGCCGGACAGGCTCGCGCACGCAGGAATGCTCGACATTCGCGCAGATCATCGGCGCACCGCTGTGGGCCCGGCCCGCCGCGAAGATCGCCGCGTTGGCTGCTTCTGTGGCGCCACTGGTGAACACGACACGGCTCGCAGTGGTTCCCACCAGCAGCGCCACGGCCTCTCGTGCACTCTCGATCGCGTCGCGCACGAGGTGGCCCTCGGCATGTACGCGACCAGGGTCACCGGTCCGGCCTCCAACTAGCCATGCCTGCATAGCCCGAGCCGCCTCGGGCCGTAGCACCGAGGTCGAGGCGTGGTCGAGATAGTGGCGGTCGCTCGGGGGAGCCGGCACGCGCAAGGTCCTAGGGACGCGAGTCAGCCTGCGACAGTGGAACAGACCTCGTCGCCGCGTGCCCGCGACGAGAGCTGAACCGGCACACCGTCTCGGCACAGGCCGCTCAGCAGGCCTTCGACGAGACCCCGGTCGGCCGCGCAGAGAACAGGATGGTCGAGGGCGGCGTCACCAAAGGGGCAGTGGTCCCGGATGAGGGAGTTGGGCGATCCGGCGACCCCCCAATGGGCCGCGAACCCTTGTGCGGTCAGCGCGTCCGCAACTGACTTCAGGGCCGAGCGCAGCGATCTCGGGGCGTCACCCGGCGCCATCTGCAAGGCGAGTGAGCGACCGTACTCGGCGCCCACTTCGTGGGCGATCTGCTCGGCCTGTACGGGGTCGACGATGGCGAGAAGGCGGCCGAGCAATGCGAGGAGAAGACCATCCCGGAGCGCCGGCAGCGCGGTAGTCGTGTTGGCGACGCCCGAGAGGTAGCGCTTTGACGGTCGCCCGACCCCGGCGTTCCCACGGTCGACATAGACGTCGAGGTACCCGCCCGCGGCCAGCTTGTCGAGGTGATGGCGGGCGACGTTCGGGTGAAGGGCGAACTGCTCGGCCACCTCGGTGGCGGTCACGCCCTGGCGCTCGCGCGCGAACAGGTAGATCTGCCGCCGGGTATTGTCCCCGAACGCCGAGGTGATCGCGGCCACCGTCGCCGAGAAGCCCTCGTCGGTGCTCACCGGTCCCTGTGACTGGCGCGTGCCTTCACTCACACCGTTAGCGTACCGGTGGCCGCTGTGCAGGTGGGCGGGACGCCGAGATCGATCAAGGACTTGAATGACCGGACTGCAGCCAGGATGATGACCAAGCCCGACAAGCCTCTTGAAGAAGCAGTCCGTGGCGTCGTCGACCCGGGCCTGTTCTACAGCCTCGGCGACCTCGGGCTGCTTCGCTCGGTCAAGACCCGCAAGGGCCGAACCGAGGTGGTCGTTGCGGTGCCCGCCGCCGGGCACCCGGCACCGCACGAGCTCGCCGACGAGGTTACACAGGTGGTTGCCGCCGCCGAGGGCGAGCCCGCGACGCTCGAGCTCGTCAACCTGACCGAGGCTGAGGAAATAGAGCTGCACGCGAAGCTTCGCGAGCTCGACTCAGGGTCGCCGGCGCATCAGCCGGGCAGGGAGGCCACCGGGACCCACCGTCACGACGTCTCGGGCCGCGGCGTCGATGAGGATGGCCGCGGCGCCGCAGGAGCCTCGCCCGGGACGAACCCTTTCGCCGACAAGGCTTCACGCACTCGCGTCCTGGCGATCTCATCGGGCAAGGGCGGCGTGGGCAAGTCGACCGTGACCGTCAATCTCGCGGTGGCGCTGGCGCGCCAAGGCGCTTCGGTGGCGATCCTCGACGCAGACGTCTACGGCTTCTCGGTCCCCTCCATGTTGGGGATCGATCGTCCTCCCAGCGTGATCGGCGACTTGCTGATCCCGCCGGTGGCGCACGGCGTCCGGTGCATGTCGATGGGGTTCTTCGTGAACGAGGACCAGGCGGTCATGTGGAGAGGGCCCATGTTGCACAAGGCCCTGGAGCAGTTCCTCGTGGACGTGCACTGGGGCCGGCCGGACTTCCTTTTGCTCGATCTTCCTCCCGGCACCGGCGACGTCGCGATGTCCATCGCCCAGTTCGTGCCCCGCGCCGAGGTGCTGGTCGTGACCACGCCACAGGTCGCTGCCGAGCGAGTGGCCCAGCGCGCCGCCGTACTCGCCCGACAGCTGCGCCTGCCGGTGAGGGGTGTGGTCGAGAACCAGTCGTGGTTCACCGCTGACGACGGCAAGCGCTACGAGCTGTTCGGTCACGGCGGCGGCGAGACGCTGGCCAAGTCTCTCGGTGTGGCGCTGCTGGGGCAGGTCCCCTTCCTTCCTGCCTTGCGCCAGGCAGGTGACCTCGGCGTGCCGGTCGCGGCCTTCGACCCGGAAGGGGAGGCAGGGCAGGCCTTCGCCTCGCTTGCCGAGCGTGTGGTGGCATTGGGACCTGGGCGCGTGTACCGCTCGGAGCTCTCGATCGGCTGAGGCCGGCTCGTGCCCGGTCAATAGGGGAGTGTGACACCTCTTGGGTAACTTCGGGGCTGTGAAAGCGGCATCCTTGTCAGCGGTGAGCGAGCAATCACGCCGATGGGCGTCGACCATGAGCGGCCACCTCGGAGACGGCCCCGGCATACGGACCGCGCATCATCCTGCCGTGCCTCTCGGCGGCTCGTCGAGCGTTCTCGACCGCGAGGCCCGAGAGGCCGAAGAGGAGAGGCTGTTGGCGCCGGGCGCCACCCGGTCGATCGGGGCTGGCAGCCGTGCGGTCGAGGAGCCCACCGATCCGTGGCGGACCTGTTTCGAGCGCGACAGGGACCGGATCCTGCACTCGGCGGCGTTTCGGCGCTTGGCCGGCAAGACCCAGGTCTTCATCTTTCCCGCCGACCACCAGCGGACGCGGCTCACTCACGCCCTCGAAGTCGTTCAGGTCGCGAACGCGATCTCGCGCGCATTGCGATTGAACGTCGCCCTGACCGAGGCCGTCGCCCTCGGCCACGACTGCGGCCACGGCCCCGGAGGCCACGCCAGTGAGGAGGCGCTGTCACCATTCCTGCCGGAGGGCTTCGACCACGCGGTTTGGGGTGCCGACGTCACTGCGGCGTCGCTCAACTTGTGTGCTGAGACCTTGGACGGGATCCGTAATCACTCCTGGTCGCGCCCGTCGCCCGCCACTGCCGAAGGTGAGGTCGTCGCGCTCGCGGACCGGATCGCCTACTGCGCCCACGACCTCGAGGACGCGGTGCACGCTCAGATCGTGTCGAGCGACGAGCTTCCGCCTCTCGTCGCCGAGCACTGCGGAACCTCAAGGGCCCGCCAGCTCAATGCCTTTGTGACCGATGCCGTCCAGACGACGCTCTCCTCGGGCACGGTCGCGATCAGCGAGACGATGGGCGAGGCGCTCGAGGCGTTGCGACGGTTCAACTACGAGCGCATCTACCTCCGCCAGGCCTCAGTCGAAGAGTCGTCGACGGTCATCGGCTTGTTGCGTGCTCTTGTCGAGCACTATGTCAGCCACCCCACAGCGCTTCGGGTGGGAGGCGAACTCGTGCCCGAAGATCCGGACACGGTTCGAGCCGCGGTCGGATACGTGAGCGGGATGACGGACCGGTTCGCCTGCACGAAGGCCGAGGAGCTCCTGGGCTGGTCGCTGCCACCCTGGTGGGTACCACGAATCCCTTAGGAATAGTGGGCTTTACGGTCATCGGATTTCTGGCAGGGCACCGCCGGCCGTGAATGTCTGCCCTAAGGCGAGGAGTCAACGATGAGGAGGGACCCCTGTGTGCTGGGCATCGACCTTGGGACGGGTTCGACCAAGGCGATCCTCCTGGACGCCACTGGTGCCGAGCTGAGCGTTGCCTCGGCTCCGGTCCAGCTGTCGCGACCACGGCCGGGTTGGGTGGAGTCGGACCCGGAGGATTGGTGGCTGTCGGTGAAGATCGCGGTGCGAAGCGTGCTCGCCGCCACCCACCTTGAGGTTGGCGCCGTTGGGCTGTCAGGCCAGATGCACGGGGTAGTGCTGGCGCGCTCAGACGGGAGGCCGTTGCGGCCGGCCATGCTCTGGCTGGATCGCCGCGCCGAGAGCAGTCTCGAGGCTTACAGAGCCCTTCCTGCGCGTACCCGCGCGGTGCTGGGCAACCCTTTCGTCCCGGGGATGGCGGGACCGTTGCTCTACTGGCTGGCCTCCAACGAGCCGGCCGCGCTGAGGGATGCTGCCTGGGCTCTGCAGCCAAAGGACTGGCTGCGGCTGCGGCTGGTGGGACGCGGTGGCAGCGAACCGAGTGATGCATCGGGCACTCTGCTCTTCGACATCTTCGAGAACACCTGGGCTCTCCCGGTTGTCGAGGCTCTCGGGCTTCCGGCCCGGCTGCTTGGGCCGCTCGGGGCGTCCGACGCCATAGCCGGACCACTGGATGGCTCCATTGCCCAGGAGCTGGGGCTGCCCGGTGGCATTCCCGTGGCCTTCGGTGCTGGGGACACTGCCGCCGCGTTGGTCGGAAGCGGTCTGTCCGAGATCGGGCCCATCCAGCTCACCGTGGGATCGGCTGCACAAGTGGTCACGCTCCGCAAGCGGCCAGATCCCGACCCCGGACTCCGCTACCACGTCTTCGCGTCCGCACTTGCGGGCCTTTGGTACGCAATGGCTGCGGTGCAGGCCGCAGGGGTGGCGTTGTCCTGGGCACTGAGGGCCTTCAATGCAACCTGGGAGGAGGCCTACGAGGTGCTTGACGCCGCGCCTGGCCCTGGTGATCACGCGCCAGTCTTCATCCCGCACCTGGCCGGAGCTCGCTCGCCTTCGATGGACAGCTCGGCGCAGGCGGCGTTCTTCGGTCTTGAACTGCGTCATGATCGAGCCGACATGCTGCGCGCGGTCTTCGAGGGGGTCGCCTTCTCGATTGCCGAGGCGGCCGGCGCCCTCCCGGAGTTCGCGGACGCCTCGGCGCTCTGTCTTGCAGGAGGTGGCAGCCTTCATCCCGCATGGCGCCAACTCCTTTGTGACCTCTTGAGAAAGAGGCTGTTGATCGTCGAGAACCCCAACGCCTCCGCACGGGGAGCTGCAATGCTCGGCGGACGCGCAGCAGGAATCACTGAGAAGACCGAAGCAGAACTTCGGTTCACAGGCGAGGTGGAACCTGAGCCACGCGCGCAGGAGAGGCTCGGCCCGGCATTCGAGCGCTGGAAGGCGACGGCCCCGGGGACCTAGGGACCCGCCCTACGCGTGGCCAGCGGTGTCCA
This sequence comes from uncultured Acidimicrobiaceae bacterium, assembly GCA_963807575.1. GTDB lineage: Bacteria > Actinomycetota > Acidimicrobiia > Acidimicrobiales > Bog-793 > Fen-455. The sequence goes on along the minus strand of CAWECD010000015.1, from coordinate 126,613 downwards.
GAGCCAAGGCTGCCCGTGGGCAACGGGCCCTGGCCCACGGTGTCCTGAGCAACTAATGAATCGAGTCAAGAACCTCTCTGAGCGCGGCAACGACCTTCGCGGGTTCGGGATCCTCGACGATGTAGCGACCGAACACCAGGCCATCGGCGGAGGGGCCGAGCTGTCGGACCCGGTCCAGCACGTCGTCAAGACCGCCGCGACGCGCACCCCCCAGCAGCAGCAGCGGTATCGACGCGAACTCGGCGACTTCTGAAAGTTCTCCTTCACTCGGAGGCGGGATCTTCGCAAGGTCGGCGCCGGCTTCTGCCGCCCTCCTGACTGACAGGCGGAGGTTGGAAGCCGTGTGAACGGCGACCTGCTCAAATCCTCCCGGAACCACCTCTGCCATGATCGGCAGGTCCCAGCGGTCAGCATGAATCGCCAATGCCTCCAAGCAGCGCATGGTGGTGACTTCGCGATCGGAGTAGGGGTAGACCTCGTACTTCAAGGCAGATGCGCCGAAGGCGACGGCCTGCTCGACAACCTGCTGCGGTTCTTGGTAGTCCTGGCTGACGCTTATCACCACGGCTCGACCGGCGAGATGGTTCTCGAAGTGCCGGGCGGTGGACAGTGTCAGCAAGTACGCGTCGACGTCGGCGGACTGCAGTTTGGACAGGACTTGGCCGGGGTCAGCCAGCGCGGCGACATGCAAGGCACGGGGCTGGTCCATCGCGACGATCAACGCCTTTCGCCCGGGTGGGAGCAGGCGATGCAACTTCAGTAGACGGCTCATGGCTGCCTTGATAGCACACTGGGTGAGCCTCGGAACCACATGCCAGCCGGGTGTGTCGGGCCGACGCTTACTTGTCAAGCGGAGGTCTCGGAGCAGTACCGGCTGACAGCCGGGCTGCCCACGTTGGCGGTTGTGGCCACCGCGTTCGGCTGCAAAGCCTCCGAGAGGATGTTGACAAGGGTCGACTTGCCGGCGCCGTTGTCGCCCATCAGTCCCACGACTTCTCCGCGGTGAACGTCCAGGTCTACGCTTCGCAGCGCTTGTATGCTCCCGAAGTGCTCGGTGATGCCCCTGGCCGCGATGACCCGCGTCCCGGTGCCGGCCTCTCCGTTGTTCGGCACTGCAGCGTCTGTGGTCAAGCTCATGCGCACGTCTCGCGCGCGTAGACCTTTCGCAGTCCTGCAGGTTTCGACGGGAGTGTCAAGCACGCCGGCAGAGGTGCTCCTGGGGATCGACGTGGGCACGACCATGACCAAAGCCGCGGTCGTCGGCCTCGATGGCAGGGAGCTCTCCTGGGGCAAGGTTCCGACCCCGTGGCGGCCGGTAGCCACGGGTGCCGAGATGGATCCTGTAGAGCTCTTCGACGCCGCCGTGCGAGCATCGAGCGCGGCGCTGGACGCAGCGCCGGCGGGACGAGTCGTGGGAGTGGGCGTCACCAGCATGGCTGAGACGGTGATCCTTCTCGGCCCGGACGGGAGCCCGGTCACCGCCTCGATTGCCTGGCACGACACCCGCGGCGCCGAAGAGGCAGCGGAGCTCGCCGAGGGGCTCGGCCGTGATGACTTTGTGGAGCGTACGGGCTTGCCGATGTCTTCGATGTGCACGCTGAGCAAGCTGGCCTGGCTTCACCGCCACGGTGACCCTCCGTGGCACCGGGCGCTCAACGTCGCCGACTGGGTGCTCTGCCGGCTCGGTGCGGAGCAGGTCTCCGAAGCCTCCCTCGCTTCTCGAACCGGCGCACTCTCCCTTGCGGAGCGAAGCTGGTGGGTGGAGGCCTTGCAGCTGGCAGGAGCCCCCCCGGGGCTGTTCCCGCCAGTCGTCAGCGCCGGGCAGCTGGTGGGGCGAGCCGAAGGGGCCATACCCGTGCGGCTGCGAGGGGCAGCTCTAACCTCTGCCGGCCACGATCACCTCTGTGTTGCCGCTGGCTCGGGGGCAACCGGGCCCGGGCAGTTGCTCGACTCCTGTGGCACCGCCGAGGCAGTGGTCAGAGCAGTGGAACCGCTCCCCGGGCCGGTGCTCCGCCGGGTCATCGAGGCGGGCCTCAGCGCCGGCTGGCACACCCTGCCAGGAAGGTACGCCCTCCTGGGCGGCCAGACACTCGGGCTCACGCTGGACCGGGTGCTGGCCCTGCTCGGCGTGGACGGCGGAGAGCCTCTCGCCATCTTGGACCGCCAGGCCTCGGGAGTTGCGGCCGGGTCGCTGCGCCTGGTTCAAGAGCACCCCTACTCGGATCCGTTCATCGTGGGCATCGGTCCGGAGGCGTCCCCGGCCGCCTTGTGGAGCGCCGCCCTGGACGCGGTGACCGAGGGCGCCCAACGTCTGGTGCGGGCCACGGAATCGATCGCAGGGCCCACCGAGGAAGTCGTCCTCACCGACGGCTGGGTCCGTTGCGCGGGCCTGAGGAGACGCAAGAGGCAGATGTTCCGGCAGGCGAGTTGGCCGGCGCTGGGCGAGGCCGGAGCGCGGGGTGCGGCCCTTTTTGGCGGGATCGCGGCGGGGGTCTTTGACGGCCCTGAGAACTTCCCTCAGCCGGAGGAGCAGAAGGAGGACTAGACCGGTGCCCATGCAGAAGATCATCAACGATCCGAGTGCCTTCGTGGACGAGATGCTCGAGGGCATCCTCCTGGCTCACCCAGAGGACCTGCGCCGAGGCAGGGATCCCCGTGTCGTCGTTCGCGCCGACGTGCCCAGGCCGGGCAAGGTGGGGATCGTGACGGGCGGAGGCTCCGGACATCTCCCCGTATTCCTGGGCTACGTGGGCTACGGGTTGGCAGACGGCGTGGCCGTCGGCAACGTCTTCGCCTCGCCGAGCTCCGAGCAGATCCTGGACGTGACCCGGGAGGTCCACGGCGGTGCAGGTGTGCTCTACCTCTACGGCAATTACTCAGGCGACGTGATGAACTTCGACCTCGCTGCCGAGCTGGCCGAAGCCGAGGGCATCGGGGTCGCGACCGTGCTCGCCGCGGATGATGTGGCCTCTGCCCCAAAGGGGTCCGAGCCCCGCAGGCGGGGGATCGCCGGCATCGCCTTGCTGTACAAGGTCGCTGGGGCGCGGGTCGAGGAAGGGGCGTCGCTCGCCGAAGTGGTGGCGACAACGAACGCAGCCGCTGCCGGGCTGCGCTCCATGGGCGTGGCCCTCTCGCCCTGCGTCCTGCCGGCAGCTGGACGACCCACCTTCGACCTTCCGGAGGGCGAGATGGAGATCGGCATGGGGATCCACGGTGAGCCGGGCGTGAGAAGAGGAGCGCTCGAGCCCGCTCAGCAGATCGCCGAGCAGCTTGTCGCCCGCATCACCGAGGACCTTCCTTATCGTCGCGGCGACGAGGTGGCCGTTCTTATCAACGGGCTCGGGGCGACCCCCAAGGAGGAGCTCTACATACTCTTCCGATCGGTGCGGGAGATCCTTGGTTCCTCGGGGATCGCCGTACGGCGAACCTGGGTGGGCGAGTACGCCACCTCACTCGAGATGGCGGGTGCCTCGGTGTCTCTGTTGCGCCTGGACGACGAGCTGTCCAGGCTGCTCGACGCCCCCTGCGAGTCTCCCTTCATCATCAGAAGGGGCAAACAGGGTTCACGCGCCGGAGGCAGCAGATGAGCCTTGCGAGCCCTGGGCTCGCCGGGCTGCTGGCTGTGGCGGCTGACGCCGTGGCCTCTTCCACGGCCGAGCTCAACGGTCTGGACGGCTTCGCCGGCGACGGTGACCTTGGGATCACAATGTCGGCGGCCGCTCGGGTGCTCAAGGACGTGCTCGCTGCCAACCAGCAGGCGGAGCCAGGCGAGCTGCTTGCCGCGTGTGGCGCGGCGATAGCGCGCCACGCTCCCTCGACCAGCGGGACTTTGGTGGCCACGGGCTTCCTGCGCGCCGCCAAGGTGGTGCTCGAGCCTGGGGGAGATGCGGTCAAGCTCCTGGCCGACGCCTTCGGTGCGGCCCAGGAGGGCATTCAGGCGCGGGGCAAGGCGGCCGTCGGGGACCGCACCATGGTGGACGGGCTGCAGGCCGTCTGCACGAGCCTGCAAGCGTCCAGTTCGGAGGGACTGAACCTGGTGGAAGCCCTGGGGGCCGCGGCTGAAGCGGCTTGTGGGGCAGCCGATGCCACCGCCGCGATGGAGCCCAAGATCGGAAGGGCGAGCTGGGTGCCCGATCGCGCCAGAGGGCACCCCGACGCCGGTTGCGTGATGCTCGCCATAGCGCTGCGAGCTGTGGCGGAGCAAGTCGGCGGCTAACTCGAAATTGACCCAACGGATCACGATGTGATCCGACGGCAGAGGAAGCTACAACTGCCCAGTGACACCCGCCTCGGGGGATCGGAGCATGTGGACGTACGAGCATAGGTAGCGATAATGGACGATCGTACATATGTTATGATAGTGGACGTACGTCCACTTAGCTCTCCTGGGGACGTACGTGGGTAAAGGTGACTCTATGCAGATCAACTCCATGCGGGACCTGGCAGCAACCGTCCGAGGTCGCCGGCAAGACCTGGGGTTGAGCCAGGTTGAGCTAGCGGCCAAGGCCGGCGTCTCTCGCGAGTGGATCAATGCTTTCGAGGGCGGTAAGACGACTGTCGAGTTCGGCCTTGTCATCCGCGTCCTCGACGCGCTTGGTCTTTGTCTCGACATTGTCGAGCGGGGGAGCGGTGCTGACGCCCGTCCTAGTGGGTCGGTGAATCTGGACACCTTGTTGGACGAGTACCGGGACTGATGACTGAGTCTCTGCTGGTTCTACTGGACGAGGCGATCGCCGGAACCATCGTCCGCCTCCAGGGAGGCAAGCTCCGATTCGATTACAGCGACGAGTACCGACACCGGCTCAACCCAACCCCGCTATCTGTGGCAATGCCAGTCCAAGTTCGATCGCATCCGGACCACGTCATCGGTCCGTGGCTGTGGGGGCTCCTTCCCGACAACGACGCCGTTGTGGCCAGGTGGGCTCGGCAATTTCACGTGTCCTCGTCGCCCTTCTCCCTTCTCGGCACTCCGATCGGCGCGGACTGCGCGGGTGCGGTGCGGTTTGCGCCACCGGAGGAGATCGACGGCGTGCTCGCCCGCCCCGGTGGTGTCATATGGCTCGACGAAGGCAACGTCGCGCAGCGGCTCAGGGAACTACGGAAGGATTCTACTGCCTGGCTCGGCGAGTCCTTCGCTGGCCAGTTCAGTCTCGCCGGAACCCAGGCGAAGACCGCACTGCTGTTCCGGGATGGGCGCTGGGGAGTCCCGTCCGGCTCCACCCCCACGACTGACATCCTCAAGCCTGCGGTTGCCGGATTCGACGATCACGATCTGAACGAACATCTCTGCCTGGACGCCGCCCGCCGCGCGGGGCTGGTTGCCGTTCGTACGAGCGTCGCCCACTTCGGCGACGAGTCAGCCGTGGTCGTCCACCGCTACGACCGCATCGCACCAGGAGGCCAGATCGTTCGGGTTCATCAAGAAGACCTCTGCCAAGCACTCGGGATACCACCGTCTCGCAAGTACCAGAATGAGGGCGGCCCAGGACCAGCCGACATCGCCAAGCTCCTGCGTCGGGTGATGTCGCCGCAGGTCGCCGACGACGCCGTGGGACGGTTCACCGATGCGCTCATCTGGAACTGGCTCATAGCGGGCACCGATGCCCACGCCAAGAACCACTCTCTCCTGCTCGCCGACAACCAGGTGCGCCTGGCTCCCCTCTACGACATCGCCTCGGCGCTGCCATATGGCACGCACGAGAGGAAGCTTCGGTTCGCGATGAAGATCGGTGGCGACTACAGAGTCTTTCCCTATCGAAACACATGGCCAGCGGCCGCCCGGGACCTTGGCCTCGACGTCGAAGTGCTCGTCGCTCGCGTGCGTGAGCTCGCCTTCCTCGCGCCGGCGGCGTTTGCCGACGCTGCCGAGGCTCCGGAAGTCCGAGAGTTGGATCGACCGCTGCCCAGCCGACTGGTCGATCTGGTCTCTGCTCGAGCGCTCCGGTGCTTGCGGTTGATCGAGCCGAGAAGCGCTGGGGACTGAATGCGCCGCAGCGCTCGTTGCGGCTTGCGTCGGCTCCTCTCGTGCCGCAGATTGCGTTTCCATCGCGCGGACGCCTTCGTTCGTGGTAGTTCACCCACGTCTGGATATCTCTCAGACCCGTTGTAAGACATGGCGAATTCAGGGGTTGTGCGCACAATCGCAATGAGTCATCGACCGCGACCTGAACGCAGCGTTGAACCTTGCCGCCTACGGGCGTCGAGCGCTGTTCGTCGCCGGGAGTGGCCCGGAGACGCGAAACGCGCGTGGAGGGGCACACTGCCGGCTTGGGTCGGACGACCCGGTGAAGCGCGAAGACGGCACCGTGGAACCGGATAAGACCTTCACCGCCCCGTCGCAAGGCGAGGCTGCGTGACCGTGCTCACATTTGCGAACGGATCGGGTAACGGCAGCAGGAGGTTGCTCTAGTGCCGGGGCCCTATCATGCTGGCGGCCGCATCGCCCATGCCGATCGTGTCCGAGCCGGCCGGCCGGTCCCCTACGATGACTCCCGGAAGCGGAAGGAGCACTCGTGGACGTGCGCATCGGGATAATCCATACAATAAAAGAGCTCGACATCGACCTCCCCGAGGGGACGCCGCCCGCCGACATCGTTGCGGATGTCGACAAGGCCCTTGCCCGACCCGATGGCGTGCTCTGGTTCACCGACAAGCGGGGCCGTCGCGTGGCAGTGCCATCGGCCAAGGTCGCCTACATCGAGATCGGCGGCGGGGGCGAGGACAGACGCGTCGGCTTCGGGACCAACTGACATCCGTGCCCGGTGCCCGAGCTCCTCAGTCACCAGCTGCTCTTCGTCACCGGTAAGGGCGGCGTAGGCAAGACCACCGTCGCCGCCGCCATTGCTCTGCTCGCGAGTGAGCAGGGTCGTCGCACCCTCGTCTGCGAGGCCGAACCGAAGGGAGATCTTGCTCGCGCCTACGAGTGCGGCCCGACCCCCTTCAGGGGCCGGCGCATAAGCGACAACCTCGTGGCGATGTCGATGGACACCGAGGCGTCACTGCGCGAGTACCTGCGGGTCGTCGCAAAGGTGCCGACCATAGGGCACATCGGTCCGGTTGCCCGGGCCTTCGATTTCGTGGCGACAGCGGCGCCGGGGATCAGGGAGATCCTGACGGTCGGCAAGCTGTGCTTCGAGATCCGGGCGGACCGCTACGACCTCGTTGTGGTCGACGCCTCCTCGACGGGCAACGTCGTCGGCCAGCTCGCGGCGCCGACGGGCATCAACGAGCTGATCCGGGTCGGCGTGGTCCGGTCCCAGACCGACTGGATGCTGGAGATCCTCGGCGACCCGGTCCGGACCGGGGCGGTGCTCGTCACGACCCCGGAAGAGATGCCTGTGACCGAGGCGGTAGACCTGGCTGCCCGGCTCGCCAAAGAGACCCCGGTTCATCTCGCCTGCGTGGTGGCAAACAGGGTTCTGCCCGAGCTTTTCGGCCACTCCGAAGAGCTGGCCTTCAACGGGCTCACCCGCCCCGCGACCATCGAGCTGGTGGCTCGTGAGCTCGAGACATCCCCGGAACTGGTCGAGGACTTGTTCGCAGCGGCGAGGCTTGCTGTCACTGTCCGGCGCGACGGCGTCGCTCATCTTGAGCGACTGCGGGCCGAGATCGCGTCGGACGTGCCGTTGTTGTACCTGCCGTACCTCTTTGCACGCGCGCACGGGCTTCGCGCCATTCGCCAGGTTGCCCGTGCCCTGTCGGAGGAGCTGTCGACTTGAGCCGACCGGAGCGCCATCTGGAACGACGCACTGAGAGCCTTCCGGTCCCCGGACGTGCCGGGAGATTCGCCGAAGCCGGGCGATCTGCCGAAGAGGAACAGACGCGCCACCTCGAGCAACTCTTGTCGGCGAAGGAGGTCGTGGTCGTTTGCGGACCGGGCGGGGTGGGCAAGACGACGATCTCGGCCTCGCTTGCCGCCACGGCGGCCGTGCGTCTTGGAGGCCGGGTACTGGTGCTCACCGTCGACCCGGCGCGCCGCCTGGCAGAGGCGCTCGGGATCGGGGGACTAGGTAACGTGGCCCGGCGGGTGCCCGACGAGGCGTTCGCCGATGCCTCGGTGCGCCCCAAAGGTGAGCTCTACGCGGCCATGCTCGACATGGGCGAGTCCTGGGACGCGCTCGTCCGCAGGCATGCCCCGGACCGTGAGACTGCGGACCAGATCCTTGCCAACCCGCTCTACCGCAACATCACCAGGCGGTTTGCGCAAGGCCACAACTACATAGCGATGGAGCGTCTCTACGAGCTTCACGAAGAAGGCGACTTCGACCTCCTGGTCGTCGACACGCCTCCGTCGCTCAACGCGCTCGATCTCCTTGATGCGCCGGGGCGCATGGCCGAGTTCTTCTCCTCGAGATTGCTCCGCTGGCTCGTCGTGCCTTACCGCTCCCGGCTGGTGAACTTTGCTTCCCGGCCCTTCTACCAGGTAGCGGACCGCATCCTTGGCAGCCAATTCCTGGAGGACCTTGCCGGGTTCTTCATTCTGTTCCAGACCATGCGTGACGGCTTTGTCGCCCGCGCTGAGGCCGTGAACCGCCTGATCCGAGACGTTCGTACGACCTTCGTGGTCGTGACCACCCTCGAGGCGGTGCCGGCGGTGGACGCCGAGCAGCTCATCGAGAGCCTACGCGACCGTCACCTGCACCTCGGCCTGCTGGTTTGCAACAAGGTGTTGCCAGGGCCCTTCTCGGACCCACCCGTTGGCCGGACCGCCGAGCTGCTCGGTCAGCGCACCGGCGAGCTGGGTGAGTCCCTGGCCGGCCGTCTGCCGGAGGACCCCGCGACCGGGAGTCGTCCTTCAAGCGAGATGGTCGGACGGGTACTCACCGAGGTGGCCCGGAGCTTCGCCAATTTCCGGCTCGTGGCGACACGGGAGGCCGAGCTCTTGGGGGAGCTGTCCCAAGCCCACGAGGTGACAGTGACAGTGCCGTACCACCCGGGACACGTCACCGACCTGCGCGGCCTCCTCGATGTCGGCGCCAAGATCTGGGGCGACGAAGCTGCCGTGACGAGCAAGAGGGCTGCTTTTCGCACCGGTCGTAGGACCCGCGGCGGTCGCGGATCGGGTCGTGGCCTGCCACCGGGCACTTCGAGAGGGAGCGACGCCGACGCCTTGACGCAGGACCCACGACGTCCTTCGGACAAGCCGGAATCCGGCGCCGGCTCTTGACGGCGTTCACGAAACTCACCACGCGCGGCATGATCTCGTTGTCGAACCGAGCCGGGCGAGCACTGCCGGGCGCTTCAGAGCAGCAACTAGAGGATGGAGCACAGCGATGTCCGAGATCGTGACCGCAAAGGCTGGGCAACGTGTCGCCCCGCCCACGCGCCTCCACTCACGTGGCCCGGTCTGAGCGAGACCGATGAACCCCTACCTTGTCCCGCTTCCCGTCAAGATTGTCCCGGCTCCCGACCTGATCCGCCGGTACACCTCTCTTGATGGGCCTGAGCGCCACCATCTGGAGAGCCTGATGGCGTTCTGGAGCCTTCTCGCCGATCTTTCGTTCTCTGACCTGTTGCTGTTCGCGCCGGTCACTCGCGACCGCGGCGAAGCCAACGAGGGTGCGCTCGAGCTCGGGCCGTCGGGGTCCTCGGCTACTGCCCACCCTGGGGCGTTCGTCATCCTCGGGCAGATACGGCCCACGACGAACCAGACCCTGTACGAGGTTGACCTGGTCGGCCAGGTTCAGTCCGCCGAGACCCTCACGAACGTGGTCGAGGCTTACCAAACCGGGGCAATCGTCCGCTCCGAGCAGCCAAGCGAGTCCGCCGACGCGCTCGTGCGTGTCACGAACATCCCCGTGGGTCACCGAGGAAAGTTTCTCGGCGTGCTCTGCCGCGTCTGGTCGCCGGGCACCACCCGGCGGCCGGGCACGCTGGAAAGGGTCTACCTCGACCTGTTCGAGCGGCTGTCGGTCATGGTCACAGATGGCCTGTTTCCTTTCGAGGCCGGCCCCGCCGCAGCCGAGGAGGCGCCGCGGGTGGGTGACGGCGTGATCGTCGTCGATGCTCAAGAGCGCATCACGTACGCATCACCGAATGCGGTCAATGCCCTTCACCGAGCCTCGATCACCTCTTCGATAGTGGGCTCGAGCCTGGCCTTGCTCGGGCTTCAGACCTCGGTCATCGACGATGCGTTCGCAGGCAGGCTTCCCACGATCGAAGAGGTCGAGCGGCCCCCTGACGTCATCTTGATGATCCGGTGTATCCCTCTCATCGCCAGGGGCGAGCTGACGGGCGCGGCGCTCCTGCTTCGTGACGTGACGGACCTGCGCCGCAGGGACCGGCTCCTGTTGACCAAGGACGCGACCATCCGTGAGGTCCATCACCGAGTGAAGAACAACCTCCAGACGATCTCGTCGCTCCTGCGCCTCCAGGCGCGACGTCTGGGCGAGGCAGAGGCGGCAGGCCGGATCGCCCTGCTCGAAGCCGAGCGGCGTATCCGCGCGATTGCCCTGGTCCACGACATCCTGGCGCGCGACGTGACTGAGCAGGTGCCCTTCGAAGAGATCGTCCCGGCGCTCGTCAACATGACCCGCGAAACGAGCACGATCTCGTTCCCGATGACCATCGAGGTTGACGGAGGACTCGGGGACATCGCGGCCGAGGTGGCGACACCGCTCGCGGTCGCGATCGCGGAGCTGCTCCAGAACGCCATGGAGCATGCTTTTCCCGAGCCCTGCTACGGCGCGAGCTCGCAGTCGGGAGCTCCGGTGCCGGGGCCGGCGGCTCTCCCGGAGCCGGGTGGTCGCCAGGCGATCTCTCGAACCGACGCGCGCGTTGATCTCGTGCTTCGCGAAGAGCCCGACGGCTTGGGGGTAGTTGTGCGCGACAACGGATGTGGGTTGCCCGAGGGATTCGACATCGACCAGACGCGCAGTCTCGGCCTGTCGATCGTCCGTGACCTGGTGCGAAGTCAGCTCGGCGGCACGATCAAGATGGAAACGGACGGCGGTACTGTCGTCCGTCTCAAAATTCCGGTGCACCGATGAACTGACCAGAGGAAGATCAGCTCACCAGGCCCGGCGGCGCTGAGCGGCCAGCCATGCCTTGCGGAGCTTGCGGCGCTCGTCCTCCGAAGTGGCGCCCCAGACGCCAGATTCCTGATTCGTGGCGAGAGCGAACTCGAGACAGGCTTCCCGGGCATCGCACGAGAAGCAGACGGCTTTGGCCGCATCGATCTGCTCAATGGCTTGACCCGTAGTTCCGATGGGGAAGAACAGATCGGGGTCAGTGTCTCGGCACTCTGCGACCTTGCGCCAATCGTCACTGTCCCACTCGCTCGAGCGGGTCCAGGTCAGAGCCACTGTGCCTCCTCTGGGGCTTGGAAGCGCATCCGATGTTCATGGCCGTCCAAGCGCGACCGTGAACAAAATCACAAACATTACGGCCAGGAATCAAACCGATACTGCAGGCTGGACGCCGACGAAGGGACGGTCGATTGCCGAACTGTGGAACCTAATCTTACGGGAGCCGACGGGCTCACGCAAGCACGTGATCACGATCACAAAGAGAAAAATCGATTACCGCCGGCTTGATGGGGTCGTTGAGCCAGGAGCAGGAAGGAACAGTCTGTGACCGGGATCTTTGCCCATCGAGGATCACACCATCTGGCCAGGGAGAACACCGTCGCAGCGTTCGCTGCCGCGCGGGACCTGGGCGCGGATGGGATTGAGCTGGACGTTCATCTGACCGCTGATGGCAAGGTGGTCGTCCACCATGACGGTGAAGTGCCCGGGCTCGGTCAGCTCGCTCGCCTCGAGTCGGCGCAGCTGCCCGCGTGGCTTCCGTCGCTCGGAGAAGCGTTGGATGCCTGCTGGCCGCTCCAGGTCAACGTCGAGATCAAGCAGGACGAGACTGGGGCCGGGCCCGACAGGGACAGGGTGCTCGCGTTCGAAGTGGCGGCATTGCTGGTGGCCCGCAGGGAGGCGGCCAGGATTGTGGTCTCGTCGTTCTCGCTCGAAGCGATCGATGCTGTGCGTGCTTGCGAACCGGGTCTTGCAACGGCACTGCTGGTCGATCTCGACCGGGATCCCATGGGGGCGCTCTTCACAGCACGTGAGCATGGGCATGGGGGCCTGCACCCGTTCTTCGCCTCCGTGGACGCGATCGTGATGAAGGCCGCCGAAGATTTCGGCATGGCCGTCAGGGTCTGGACGGTGGATGACCCGGCCCGGATCGCCGCGCTCGCCAAGCTGGGCGTCGACGCGGTCATCACCAACGACGTGACGGCGGCACGCCGGGCGCTCGGGCGAGTGCACCCGCCCGACGGCGGCTGACCAGCGCTGACTCCCCGGTTGGCTGCCGGACGAACGGTCGTGGAGAATCGCTGTATGAACGTTGCTGTCTGCGTGAAGCAGATCCCGGACGCGGCGAGCCCTCCCGCGCTCGACCCGCAGGATCACACGCTCGTTCGTGAAGGGAAGCTGGTCATGGACGAATCGGACAGCTACGGGGTGGAGACGGGCCTTCAGCTTGTGGAAGCTTGCGGGGGTGGCGAGGTCTCACTCGTGTCGATGGCCCCGAATGGCGAGACGAACGGGCTGCGCATCGCGCTGGCGATCGGAGCCGCGAGGGCCATCTTGGTGTCGGACCCGGTGCTCGCCGGATCTGACGCGCTCGGGACGGCAAGGGTCCTGGCTGCAGCCATCCGCCGTCTGAGCCCGGACCTGGTGCTTGCAGGCACCGAGTCCACCGACGGCTACACGGGCACGACGCCTGTCCAAGTCGCGGAGCTGCTGGGCTGGCCGTCGGTCAGCTTCGCGAAGCACGTAGAGATCTCCGAGGGCCTGCTCCGGGTCCAACGGCAGACTGAAATGGGATATGAAGAGGTCACGTGCCCCCTCCCGGCTGTCGTGACGGTGACCGCCGGCGGTGTCGAGCCTCGGTATCCCTCGTTCAAGGGGCTTGCGACCGCGAAATCGAAGCCCGTCGAGGAAGTGACCGTGGCAGGTCTCGGACTGGACCCGTCACAGGTCGGCCGTGCGGGCGCCCGCCAGCAGGTGATCTCGGTCGAGGCCGTCGAGGCACGCGAGGCCGGCGAGATCGTCGTCGACCAAGGTGAAGCTCATGAACGCGTGCTTAGCTTCCTCGAGCAGCTCAAGGTTCTGTAGGCGATGGCTCAGGTGGGCAGGACCTGGGTTCTCGCCGAGCGGCGCGACGGCGTGCCGATCGGCATCGTGCTCGAGCTGCTGACGGCCGCTCGGGGCTTCGGCGGTGTCGTCGAGGTCGTCACCTGGGGCCCGAGCTGCGAGAGCATGACCACGGTCCTAGGCCGTTACGGAGCGACCAAGGTCTACGACCTGGGCGACATCGGCGAGTCACTGCCCGGGCCCAAGGTCGCAGCCGCCATCGCGGCACAAGTCTCGAGTGGGAATCGCCCCGACGTGATCCTCATCGGCGCGACCCACGACGGCCGCGACATCGCGGCGCGGTTGTCTGTGCGCCTCGATCTGCCGGTGCTGACCAACGTCGTGGGCATCCATGCCTCGGGAACGAGGCTGACCTCGCAACACACGATCTTCGGCGGTTCGACGGTTGTGAGAGCCGAGTTCACCGACGGCATCCCGGGCCTTTTCATAGTCCAGGCGAGGTCCTTTGTTGCCGAGCCGGCCGACCCAGCTGAGCAACGGCCCCCTGAGATCGTCGCGATCGACGTGCCCGAGACGGGGGCGACTGACGCGGCACGAATCGTGGCCCGCCACGAGGAGGAACACAGCGGCCCCAAGCTCGAAGAGGCCGCCGTGGTCGTTTCCGGGGGCCGTGGTCTCGGCTCGCCCGGCAACTACGCTCTCATCACCGAGCTTGCACGCCTGTTGAACGGGGCTCCGGGTGCCTCACGCGTCATCGTCGACGCGGGCTGGGTGCCTTACTCGTTCCAGGTTGGTCAGACGGGCAGGACGGTGAAGCCGATGGTCTACATCGCATGCGGCATCTCTGGAGCGACCCTGCACGTGGTGGGCATGAAGGACGCGCAGAACATCATCGCGATCAACAAGGATCGGGAAGCGCCCATCTTCAAGGTCGCAGACCTCGGCGTCGTCGGAGACGTCATCAAGGTGATCCCCAAGCTCATAGAAGCGATCAAGGCTCGTCGCTGAGGCCGCTCTGCACTGGTCCGGGGCCTGAGACCCTGCCGGTGCGCCGCCGCCCGGCCCTCCGCCCGGCCCTCCGCTCGGCCCAGCGCGCAGCCGGGCCGGTGCCAGGGCTGCACAGCCGGGACGCACGAACCCGATGATCATCAGGATTTCAAAGGGTGTTCGCGAGGCTCCACACATTGAGGTCGAAGGATAGGTATCGTCGGGCGGCCGAGGGCAGACGCGACCCGCGTTTGCCAAGGCGCGCATGAAGGATTCTCCGGTTGCTCTTCCCGACAACTGATTTCGCAATCTTCTTCGGGATCGTCTTCATCGGCAACTGGTTGCTCGCGCCGTTCCCCAAGCGCTGGCGTGTGTTCATCCTCATCGCCAGCTACGTGTTCTACGGATGGTGGGACTGGCGCTTCGTCTTCCTGCTGGCGGTTTCAACGATGTGCACGGTGGCCGGGGGTCGCCTGGTCCACCGGGCCCGGGCAGCGTCGGCCCGGCGGGCCTGGATGATCGCGACCGCCGTTGCCGAGCTGGGATTGCTGGGCTGGTTCAAGTACGCAGGGTGGTTGAGCGTCAACGTCGACAACGTCGTCCACCATCTCGGGATGGGCGATCCCATCCCGTTGTTGCAAGTCACGCTCCCGGTCGGGATCTCGTTCTTCACGTTCATGGGCCTGTCGTACGTGATCGACATCTACAGGGGCAGTCTCGAGCCCTCACCGTGGCTGGACGTGGCCGTGTTCGTTGCCTTCTTCCCGCACCTGGTCGCGGGACCGATCGTGCGCGGCTCGGACTTGCTTCCTCAGATCCGCAGGGCTCACCGACGCGACCCACGCCACATCGCCCTTCCTAGGGCCGCGTACCTGATATTTGGAGGCCTGTTCAAGAAGGTCGTGCTCTCGAGCTACGTCTCGTCCCAGATCGTGGACCCGGTGTTCGCGAACCCTCATACGCACTCTTCGCTCGAGGTCCTCTTGGCCATATACGGCTATGCGGTGCAGATCTACTGCGACTTCAGTGGCTATACCGACATCGCCATCGGCTGCGCGCTCCTGCTCGGCTTCCGTTTCCCAGATAACTTCAACGCCCCCTACACCGCTCGGTCCTTGCAGGACTTCTGGCGACGGTGGCACATGACCCTGTCACGTTGGTTGCGCGACTACCTGTACATCCCCCTCGGCGGCAACCATGGGTCGAGGCGCGCGATGTATCGCAACATCATGATCACGATGGTCCTCGGTGGACTGTGGCATGGTGCAGCTTGGACCTTCGTCGCTTGGGGCGCCCTGCACGGTGTCGGACAGTGCACGGGCCACTACCGTCGTGCCAGACGGGTCGAAAGGGGGCTCTCGCCTCAACGCGAGGGCCGCGGATGGACCGCGTGGCAACAGTTCGCGACCTTCCAGCTCGTCTGCGTGGGATGGGTCTTCTTCCGCGCTACCTCGTTCGCGAACGTGTTCGCGATGTTCGGCCGGCTGTTCACGGGCTGGACCCAGCCGTCCCCGCTGGTGAACTTCGCGGTCTTGCTGGTGATAGCCGTCGGCATCGGGACCCAATTCGTTCCCCAGGCCTTGCCCTTGCGCGCGCAGGAGGTGTTCTCACGCCTTAGCGTGTTCGCCCAGGGAGTGGTGCTCGCAGCCGTTCTCCTGGTCATCACGACACTCGGCCCACCAGGTGTCGCGCCGTTCATCTACTTCCGCTTTTGAGGCTGGGGTCATCTTGTCGAAGGTGGCAGGACCTACGTGAGGATCTTCCGAAAGGCACCCGGATCAGATGGTCGCGGGACCGACCACAGAGGCGACGCGCGCCGGGACGACCGCCGGGCGCGCGCGGGCACGGCCAGGCCTGAAGGCGCTTCCACGGGGCGATCGGGCACTTCGGCACGGGCCCGACGGGCACGGGCCCGCCCGGTCCGATCGCCCTCCGGCAAGACGGCCGTCCGTACCGTCAGGCCGGAGAGGCGGGCCCGCCCACGAGCCGAAGGCGCGCCGACCGAGCAAAGAAGGCGAGCGTCGGCTGGCCGCATAATTGCCGTTGGCCTGATCTGTTTCTTGGTCTGGCTGTTGTTCGACGCAAACCAGCTGTACCACTCCGCACAGGCGGGCCAGATCGGGGTTCGGCGCACCGTCGCGGTGATCGTCCTCCGCCCGATCGCCGCGATAACCGATGCGCTGCGGATCTCCGGACCGGTGAATGCCGCCGATTCGGCCTTGGGCAGATGCGGGATCGGCGGGGCACCAGTGTGCGGCAACGGTCCCATCCCCACCACTGTGCCCGTCACCGTGCCGCTGCAGCGACCCCAGGGCTACCTCGGGCTCGGTGCCGCGCCGCATCTCGGTCCCGGAATCCGCTACATCCCGCCGCCGCCCCCGCCGGTCGTGCCCCCCGGGCCTCCGGCACTGGTGTCCCCGACGGCTTCTCGTCCGCTGACACTGCTCTCTATCGGGGATTCCATAGGGGAAGACCTCGGCTTTGGCCTCGGAGACGTGTTCTCGACCGATCCCGCCGTTCGCGTCGTCCAAGAGGGGTTGGAGGACACCGGGCTCGCACGGACCGACTACTACAACTGGCCGGCAACCCTCGCGGTCGACCTGCATCGGTATCGCCCGAAGATCGTGGTAGTCATGCTCGGGGCCAACGACGCCCAAGCGCTATATGTGTCCGGGACAACGTACCTGCCGTTCGGGATGCCATCGGCTGAGCCCGCCTGGTGGCGCGTCTACACCGCACGTGTCGCGCTCGTCATGCAGGAAGCGACCGATGCCGGAGCCCATGTGATGTGGGTCGGCCTGCCGCCCATGGGTCCCGGCTCCACTGTCCCGTCCTGGTTCCCCCAGCAACTGAACAGGGTCTTCTACGCTCAGGCGCTCTCGCATCCCGGCGTGGCCTACTTCTCGGCAGCCAAGGTTCTCTCCAACAACAAGGGCGGCTTCACGGAGTACATGAACATCGGCGGCTCTGAGCTTGCGGTCCGATCCGCCGACGGGGTGCACCTGCTGAATGCGGGCTACGACCTGCTGGCGGGAGACCTCGTCCGACCGATGGAGCGGAGCTGGCACGTGAACCTCCGCGTGGGATAGTCGACTGCACAGGCACGCACGCTTACGCGGGCGGGCCCACGAGCCTTAGCTCACCGTGAAACGGGCTCCTCAGGTCGAGACGGCGCTCTTGAGGAGCTCGATGAGCGGGCCTTCCAAGCCCGGAGCCGCGACCACGACTGTCGAGGACCCGTCGGCCAGCCCTTCGATCTCGGTGATGGTGGCCCCGGCTTCGCGCACGATGATGTCGCCCGCGGCGAAATCCCAGGGCTTGAGCCACGCCTCGTAGAAGGCGTCGAAACGCCCACAAGCCACTCCGCATATGTCGATTGCTGCCGAGCCGCGACGTCGGATGTCGCGGACGCGAGGCAGGATCGTCGCGAGTATCCGCGCCTGATCGGCACGGTCCTTTGATCGGTAGGCGAAACCGGTGCCGACAAGCGCCTCTGCGAGAGGCCGGCCCGACGGCTTGAGCCGGAGCTCACGGCCGTTGAGCGTCGCCCCCTGTCCCTCACAGGCAGCGAACATCTCGCCGTTCACCGGATTGTGGACTGCTCCCAGGATGCTTCGCCCCTGCACCCAAGCGCCGATGGAAACCGCGAACTCCTCAATGCCGTAGAGGTAGTTGATCGTGCCGTCGAGCGGGTCGATCACCCACGTGACGCCGGTAGAGCCCTTCCGGGAGCTGCCTTCCTCACCCAGGATGCCGTCATCGGGCCGAGCGCGCAGCAAAGAGCCGACGATCAATGCCTCACTTGCTCGGTCCACATCGGTGACGAGATCGGTCGGGCTCGACTTGGAGGAGGCACCGGTGGCGAGCAGGACCCCCCCCACGACGCTCTCCAGTCGTGCGCGCAGCAGCTTGCCCGCCGCCTCGGCAATCTCTTGTGCCAGCTCGAGGAGATCCGCTTGGTCATACCGGCCGAGGTTGGGCGCGGTCATTGCCTGCGAACCGTGCGGTGCGCGCCGGCTGGCGCAGCCGGGCGTGCGCGGGCGAGCTGGGCGAGGCGCGCCAGGAGTACCTCGATCACGAGCTCGTCCGGCCAGGCGACCACTCCGCGAAGATCAAGGTCGGCATCGGCGACAAGGCTAATCGCGCGGGCGACACGGTCCGCTCCGAGCCTTCGGCCCTGGGCGAGCACCTTACGTGCCGGGTACGGTGACATTCCGAGCAGCGACGCCGCCTCGCCGGCATCGGTTATCCCGCTCCCGTCGAGACGCAACATCGCCCCGTAGTGCTTGTGCAACGTCGCGAGCAGCTGGAACGGGTGGCGACCTCCGGGCCCGAGCAGCCGACGGGCGACTTGCACTGCCTTGGCCGCGTCGCCATCGTCGAGAGCGTCGGTGAGCTCCCACGGTGGTGCTCCGCCCTCCTCTCCGAGAAACGGCTCCAATTCCGCCGGGGTCACCCTCCCGCCCTCGCCGTATGCGGCGGCGAGAACGTCCAGGAGCGGGTACAGACGTGAGACGTCCTCGCCGAGATGGTTTTCCAACAGGTGTCGGGCGGCTGGGTCCAGATGAACCGGCGCGGTCTGCAACTGCTCGCTCAGCCACTGTGTGCGCGCTTTTCCAGACGGGCCGGGGGACGTGTCGATCTCCCGGCCTCCTGCCTTGACGGCTTTGGCGAGGACGGCGGGCAACGCCTTGGCGACCACAGCCAGCACGAGCACGTTCGGGGCAAAGCTCTCGCCAAGTCGGGAGGAGAGCTCGGAAGCCTGTGACGAGTCGAGACGCTCTGCGTCGCGCAGAACGACGATCCGCCGGTCGGCCAGGAACGCGGGCGTGAACAGCGCGTCGAGCACCGGCCCGAGCACGAGCGCGTCCTCGGCGTTGGGTGCTCGGTGCTCCTCGATGGCGACAGCGACGTTCGAGTCGGCGACAGTCTGGTCTTCTGGGTCGCCGGCTGCACTTTCCGGTGAAGTGAGCTCGGCGAGCAGGCGACCGAGGCCGCGGTCCACCAGGGTGGGATCACTGCCCTTGACGACAAAGACAGCCGTGTAGTCCTCGGGTTGGGCACTCGCACCGGTCATCGCAGCGATCCCGAGCCGAACGTCGTCTTGTTCGCCACAGCCGGCCCGCCTCGGCCCCGCGCGGTGTGGTGTTGGGGTGCCGACTCGAGAATCGCGGCCAAGAGGTCGCGCACCTTGCGGGTGCCGGCCACGTCATGGACTCTCAGGAGCCGGCATCCTCCGGCGATCCCCAGCGCCACCGGGGCCAACGAGATGTTGGCCCGCTCACCGATCTCGAGGCCCAGCAGAACCCCCAGGAAGGTCTTGTTCGACGAGGACAGGAGCAACGGGTAGCCGAGCGAGGCGAGCCGTGCAGAGTTCTGCAAGAGCAACAGGGACTGGTCCGCCGTCTTACCGAGGTCGAGGCCGGCGTCGATGACTATGTGATCGGCCGGGACCCCGCTTAGAAGGGCGCGCTCGACGCGCTCGAGCAGGAAGCGCTCGGCTTGCATCACGACGTCGTCGTAGTGCGGGGAGGGGTCCGGCACCCTTGGCGAGAGCCCTATATGGGTGGCCACCACGCTGGCTCCGGCCGCGGCGGCCGCCGGGAGGTAATCGGGATCGGCGAACCCGCTGATGTCGTTGCCGACCACGGCACCGGCCTCGAACGCGGCGGCGGCGACCGACGCCCGCCAGGTGTCGACCGATAGCGGCACGTCGAAGCGTTCGCGTAATGACGTGATCACCGGCACGACCCGGTCGAGCTCCTCCTCCTCGGTCACCTCCGGACCTGGGCCTGCCTCGATCCCGCCGACGTCGAGCAGGTCGGCGCCTTCTCGTACCAAGTGCTCCGCGTGCTCGAAGAAACGGTCCAGGCTGAAGTACGCGCCGTGGTCGTAGAACGAGTCCGGGGTGCGCCTCAGGATGCCGATGATCAATGCCCTGGTCGTAAGGTCGTAGCGACGTTGACCCAGTTCGAGCAGGACGGGCTCGCGGGGCCACCACACTGTGCTGTGCGCCGGCGGCACGCCTCGGCTCCAGGGCTCGGCGGGATCAGAACAGCCGAGAGGCGAGGGCCCGCCGGTACTGTTCCCGCCTCGGGTCCGAAGGGTCCATCGTCTCGAGGAGGTCGACAAGTTCCTGGCGGGCGCCGTCGTCAGTCTTGACCCGGTCGAGCAGGGCATCGATGTGCTCTTCCAGCTGCGCGTCCCCACCTTCGCTCGGCCCCTCGGGCGGCGCGTACGTGCCCGCGACGGCCAACCGGGCAAGCGCGGCGACGCGGCGTGCTTCACCGGTGTCGGGGATCTTCGCGAGCAGGCTGAGCGCGTCCTCAGGCGCACCGCGACCGACGAGGATCTCCGCCAACGCGACGATGGCTTCGGGACGGTCGGGCTCGAGCTCGAGCGCCCGGCGCAGCGAGGCCTCATCACCGAGGGCGATCAGCTCGTCGGCCTCGCTCGCAACAGGGAGGAGCCGGTCCACGAACGCGCGGACTGCGGCCTCACCGAGGGCGCCGATGAACTGGTCGACGACCCGGCGTTGGCTGATCGCGAACACCGCAGGGATCGACTGGACCCCGAAGCTCTGCGAGATCATCGGGTTCTCGTCGACATTGACCTTGACGAGCTCGACGGCACCGGCAGTGGCCTCGACCACACGCTCGATGATCGGGCTGAGCGTCTTGCACGGACCGCACCAGGGTGCCCAGAGGTCAACAAGGACCGGGACAGCGTCCGAGCGGACGAGCACGTCGTTCTCGAAGGAAGCGTCGGTGGCGTCGAGTGTCATCTGGCGAGACCCTATCGTTGAACCGGGCCCGGCTAGTCGCGCTCGGAACCGGGGTCGTGCTCGCCGGTCTCGCGACGGTAGAAGCCCACTGTGGCCGGCGGCAGAGGCGTGTTGCCCACAATGAGATCTGCCGCCTTCTCGGCCACCATCATGACCGGGGCGTAGATGTTGGCGTTCGTGACATAAGGCATCACGGATGCGTCAACGACCCGTAGCCCTTCAAGCCCGTGCACCTTCAGGCTCGAGGGGTCGACAACGGATCGGTCGTCGGTCCCCATCTTGCAGGTGCACGAAGGGTGGAGCGCCGTCTCGCCGTCGTGGCCGACCCAGGCCAGGATCTCCGCGTCGGTTGACACGCCCGGCCCCGGTGAGATCTCACCGCCGTTGAAATCGTCGAAGGCGGGCTGCCCCAGGATGTGCCGAGCGACATGCACGGCCTCCACCCACTCCCTGCGGTCCTGGTCGGTGGACAGGTAGTTGAAGCGCAACGCGGGATGCACGGTCGGGTCCAATGACTTGAGCTTCACCGAGCCCCTGGCGTCGGAGTACATCGGGCCGATGTGAACCTGATAGCCGTGGCCTCCTGCAGGCGCCGAGCCGTCGTAGCGGATCGCGATCGGAAGGAAGTGGAACATCAAGTTGGGGTAGCCGACGTCGTCATTGCTCCGCGCGAAGCCCCCTCCCTCGAAGTGGTTGGTGGCCCCGGGACCCTTGCGGAACAGGAGCCACTGCAAGGCGACCCAGGGCCGGTTGCGCCACTTGAGTGCCGGTGCGACCGAGACCGGCTTGGTGCACGAGTGCTGGATGTACACCTCGAGGTGGTCCTGGAGGTTCTCGCCGACCCCGGGCAGGTCCTGCACGACGTCGGCACCGAGCGCCCTGAGCTCGTCGGCGCATCCCACCCCCGATAGTTGGAGAAGATGCGGCGAATTGAAGGCACCTCCGCAGACAATGACCTCACCGGCACGGATCTGGCGGCCGCCCGGCGCCTTCACCTCGACACCGACTGCCCTTCGCCCCTCGAACAGGATCTTGGTCACGAGCGTGCGGCACTCGACATCGAGGTTGGGTCGGGACATCACCGGGTGCAGGTATGCACGGGACGCGCTCAGTCGCCGCCCTCTTCGAATCGTGCGGTCGAAAGCGTTGAAACCCTCTTGCTTGTACCCGTTCACGTCATTGGTGAGCTCGTAGCCGGCTTGCTGTACCGCTTCGAAGAAGGCCGCGAACAGAGGACTCGCGGCAGGCCCGCGTTCGAGCAGGAGCGGGCCGTCGGTCCCCCTGTACTCGTCACCACCGGCGAGGCAGGTCTCCATGCGTTTGAAGTAGGGGAGACAATGCGCATAGTCCCAATTCGCCATATCCGCATCGGCCGCCCACCGCTCATAATCAAGTGGGTTGCCGCGCTGGAAGATCATCCCGTTGATGCTGCTCGACCCGCCGAGGATCTTCCCGCGAGAGTGATATATCCTCCGCCCGCCCATGTGAGGTTCCGGCTCGGACTCGTACTTCCAGTCGTAGAAGCGGTTCCCTATGGGCATGGTCAAGGCCGCAGGCATGTTGATCAGGACGTCCCAGCGGTGGTCGAGGCGACCGGCCTCGAGGACCAGTACCTGATTGGCTCCATCGGCCGTCAGCCGATTCGCGAGCACACTTCCCGCTGAGCCGCCTCCGACGATGATGAAGTCGTACCGTTCCCGCACGGCGTCCGCCTCCCGTTCCGGTGGCATCGGAACATGGAAGGATGCTAACGGCCGTCCTGGACAAGCGTCAGATCAGGACGAAGGAAGATCAAGTATGGCTTCGCGCAACATCGCCTTGAGGATCTGGGCCTTGAACGCGTTCTTCGGCATCGGGCAGGCGGTGCGGACGGCGATTGCGCCTGCTGCCTCCGCGGTCTCGGCGTCCGGTTCTCGCCCGACGAGAAAACGCTCCACCTCTGCAGCTCGAAGGGGGATGGGAGCCACCGCTCCCAACACCACCGCGGCCTTGCCGATCTTGTTGTCGCGCATGGACAAGACGCTCGCCACACTGACGATGGCGAAGTCGATGGAATGACGAATCCGGAACTTGCCGTAACGCTGGATGCTTGCTTCTGGCGGAAGCGGGATCTCGAGCTCTTTCACCAGCTCGTCGGAGTCGAGAACGGTCGTACTGGCCTTGCCTACGGCGAAGAAACTCTCCGCGTCGATCACTCGCTTGGTGGTCCGGACCTTCGCGCCAAGAGCAATCAGGGCCGGTGCCAAGTCAGAGACGTTCACGGCAATGCAGGCACAGTTGAGGCAACGGTCTGCCTCCTCTGCGACCTGGGCAAGATCGAGTCCGACCACGTCTTCGGTGTCTATATCGCGCGCCGACGGCGAGGCGCTGACTGTCTGTACTCGTGCAATGGGGGAAAGCGCCTGCGCACGAATCTTGATGAGCGATGGAGGCTGTGGACTGTGGGCGTCGCCGGCCACGGCTGCGGGCCCGCCAAGGTAGCGGTCGATGGCTGTGGCGGCCCGCCGTCCAGCCTCAACTGCCCCGATTACAGAAGCCGGACCAGTGACGACGTCTCCGCCGGCGAACACGCCAGGCAAGCTCGTTGCGCCTGGCTCCGTCACGACAATGCGCGTGCCATCGCTCTGGAGCAAGCCGTCCGCGAACCGGAGGTCAGGCAGTTGCCCAATGGCCAGAAGAACACAATCAGCGTCGACGGTCATCGTGGTGTCGGTGTCAAAGGAAGGATTGAAACGCCCTCCGACGTCGAACACCGTCGTGCACCTCACGAGCTCCATGCCCGATAGCTTGCCCCCGGTCGTCAGAACCCGTTGCGGTCCCCATGACGTGAGGAGCCCCACACCCTCCTCCAGCGCCTGGGTGATCTCCTCGGGGACTGCCGGCATAGCTTCACGAGACTCGAGGCAGGCCATCGTGACCCGCTTCGCGCCAAGACGGAGGGCCGATATCGCAACGTCGATGGCAACGCCACCCCCACCGATCACCAGTACGTGGTCTCCCGGTGGTTGCCGATCGGTCTGGAGTCCTATCAGGAACTCGAGCCCTGATCGGAGGTATTCGGAGCCCTCGATGTCAAGGGACCTATCGCGCCAGGCTCCCGTGGCAAGGAACGTACTGTCGAAGTCACTGTTCAGCCGTGTGAGGGAGTCCTTCTCAATGGTCGTTCCCAGGACGAACTCGACCCCCATCTGTTCGAGCGCCTCGACCTGTCTTTGTACCACCGCCCTGGGCAGCCGATAGCTAGGTATGGAGTAGGTCAACATGCCACCGGCCTCGCGCATGGCATCGAAGACGGTCACGCCGTGCCCAGCCTTGCGAAGGTAGTAGGCGGCGGCAAGGCCGGCGGGGCCGGCGCCCACCACGGCCACGCGCTTGTCCGTCAATACGTCCGGCGCCCGGAAGAACGTGGATATGTCTTTCAGAACCTCGTCACCGAGGTGGCGCTCGATTTCCCTCGTCGAGACGGCCCCGTCGAGCTCACAACGATTGCAGTTTGTTTCACAGAAATGAGGGCAGACCCGACCGGTGACGGCGGGCATCGGGTTACGCTCCAGCACGAGTCGAACTGCCGCCCGCAAGTCTCCCGCGCGGATCAGTTCCAGATAAGCCGGAATGTCAATGCGGGCGGGACAGCTGCCGCCACAGGGGGGCGCAGAAACCTGCACTCCGCCGAAGATCGAGTGATAGCGATTGTCACCGAGGAGCGCCCCACACTTCGTGCCACCCTTGCGGAGACAATGAAAGGCATTGTCGGGGGCGCGGTAGTACCAGCATCTCGGCTCCTGGCAGATGTTCCCGCCGACCGTCGCCATGTTACGGATCTGCGGTGAGGCGACCGCAAGGGCCGCTTGTGCCAGAAGGGGGATCTTCGCGTTCACGAGCTCGTGGTCCGCGACCTCAGAAAGCGTCGTCAAAGCTCCGATTCGAATACTTGTCTCGTCCAGGCTTACGTGGCTCCCGCCGACGCTCTGCTTGATGTCGATCAGGAGTGCTGGGTGCTCTGGATGCACTCGGTCCTTGAGGGTGCCGAGCAGGTCGGTCCCGCCGGCGATGACACGAGCATTCTGTCCGCCCAAGGCGACGGCGGCCTCCTCGAGCGAGTCCACAGTCACGTGAGTGAACGGCGGCAACGTCATCAGACGGTCTTCCCTAAAGCCTTGAGGACAGTCTCCGGCTTGACCGGAATACTGTCGATCCTGACGCCGATGGCGTTGTAGACAGCGTTGAGAACGGCGCGGGGTGTGCAGGTGACAGTCCCCTCACCGATACCACACGCTCCGTATTCGCCTCCGCCGCGCCAGACTTCCAACAAGACCGGATCGATCTCCGGCATGTCGGCCATCGTTGGAATCTTGTAGTCGATCCAATTGAAGTTCAACGGATACCCGGTGCGCTCGTCGTAGATGATCTCCTCGGTGAGCGACTCACCCAACGCCATGCACTGACCACCGATCTGCTGAGCCTCGGCGCCGGACGCGTACATGACAGTCCCGCAGTCGTTGACGACAACGAGCTGCAGAACCAGTACTTGGCCAGTGTCGGTGTTGACCTCCACGTCGGCGAACGTCGCAATGAACGGAATGCCGGTGCGGACGCCAAGTGGCCGTCGGCTCACGGCAACAGTGATCGGGTCGAGACTCGCCTCGAAAAGTAGCTCCCTCAGACTCCGCCGGGAACCGGTGGCGTCTTTGCGGTGGACAAAGCCCGCATCAATGTCGAGCTCCGGTGGAGTCGCCTCGAGCAGTGGAGCGACACGCTCGAGGAGCTTCGCCTTGACCTCCTTGCTCGCGGCCGCCATGACTTCCGACTGCAGGAAAGCGACCGAACTGTCAGTCTGGACACAATCTTGTGGAGAGGCGTCGGTATCCACAGTGGAGACCCAGTGGATGTCGCTGCTACTGATCCCCAGGAAGCTCAAAGCCTCGGCACAACCCAGCACATTGCAGGTGTTTGAGCCCGTTCCGGTCTCCACCGTCGGTGCGTCCAGTGTGACGCTGCAGTCCGCGTTCACCGTCATGGTCACATGCACCTCGCCACGACGGACCTCTTGCCATTCAGCGTGCCAGCCGGGATGAAACGAGAACCCCACACCGCGTCTCTTCACGCCGTCGACGATGGGCCCTTGGCCTGGAAGATGGTGCTTTTCTTTCCAGGAAATCCTCGCGGCACCGGTCCGAAGCACTTCGGTGAGGCTCTTGTCGGGCAGCTCTTCCCACTCGTGCCCAAAGTTCTTGCAAGCTAGATCGAGCGGATCGATTTCCAGCTCCTCCGCGAGCCCGTCGACGAGGCGACCGAGGATCAGGTTCAGCTGGCTGTTGCCGACACCGCGCATCATGCAGGCGGGCATCTTGTTGGTGTAGACGCCGCGCCCTTCGAAACGCACGTTGGGAATGTGTGCAAAGGCCACCTCTGTAGCCTCGACCGGAGCGAACTTCAGCGCGAACATGCTGTGATCTGCGTAGGCGCCGACATTGCCGGCAGACTTGAAAGACAGCGATGTAATCGTCCCGTCGTTCTTTGCACCTATCGTTCCCTCGTAGCACACGTGCTGTCGCCCGTCGTGGAACGACTCCCGGCGCGAGTGCCGGAACCATACCGGCCTTCCCGTCCTCTTGGCCAGAAGAGCTGTGAAGAGAAAGAACGGCTGGTCACCGGTGTCACCGCGGCCGAACTGACCACCCACATACGGACTCACGACTCGCACGCTGTTCAATGGAACGTCAAGCATCTCGCTGATATGCATGCGCGTCTGATGCGCCTCGTACGAGTTGGACCAGACAGTGATGCCCTCCCGGTTCCACTCTATGAGGCAGTTCCAATTATCAAGGCTGTTCTGTGTCGCATTGTGGTAAGTCGTTGTCGCGTGCACAACGACGTCGGCGTCGGCGAGGCCTTTGTCGATGTCTCCCTTGTCCACGAAGACATCGGCTCCACCAACCGTGTCTTCGGGGAGAACGTTGCTCTCCCCGTCCTCGGGATGCACAAGGGGCGCCCCCGGCGCCATTGCGTCAACGTGGTCGAGAACGAAGGGCAGGACTTCCCAGTCGACCTTGATCAGCCTCAAGGCCTCCTCCGCGATCTCCTCGCTCTCGGCTGCGACGACGGCGCCAACCTCGTCGCCGACCCATCGGGCATGGGACCCGAGGACACTTCGGTCCCGGAAGCGTCGCCACATCATGCGCTCGTAGGAAAGGGTGTCTACACCATCGGTCCATCCGGCGTTCGTCGGTTTCAAGCAGGCGACATCGGGATCTTCGAAGGTGAGGACATCGGCGACGCCCTGCAATTGGGCAGCCTGGCTCACGTCGATGCTTCTGATCATCGCGTGGGGGAAGGGACTGCGTAGCACCTTCGCGTACAAGATCCCGGGCACTCGACACTTCACCATCAGGTCGCCGGCGTATTTAGCTCTTCCGCTGGCCTTCTCGAGCCCATCGATTCGGGCGCGGTACGCGCCTACATGGCTGCGCTCCACGCGCGGTGTATATGCAGATTTCATGAAGCGCTCGCCTTGGCCATGATCTCCGACGCGTGCACAACGGCCTGGGCTATCCCGGCGTAGCAGCCGCAACGGCAGATATTGCCGGACAGAGCCTCTTTGATCTCGGACAGAGTAGGGGAGGGCACACGGTCCAGCAGTGCTCGAGCAGTCATCACGAACCCCGGCGTGCAGAATCCGCACTGGAGAGCGGTGCCGTAGCCCGGCTCGCTTTGCTCGGCAAAGGCGTTGACAACGCAGTCGTCACTCGGTAGCCCCTCGATCGTGAGGATCTCATGGCCCTGTGCCTCGACAGCGAGAACCATGCAGGAAAGGACAGCTTTGCCATCCATGATGACCGTGCAAGCTCCGCAAGCGCCTTGGTCACAGGGGATCTTTAGTCCCGTGAGCCCGAGGTGCTCACGGAGAAGCGATGCCAATGTCGTCGTGGGAGCGACGCCGGACCCGTCGTCGAGTCGATAGACCTGGCCATTGACGATGAGCTGGTGCCCCGGCGGTCGCACGACGGTCCCGTGTGTCGTGACTGATGCTGCCACGCTCGCCAATCCCTTCGCTAGCACAGGCGAATGACCACTTCCTTGAACTTAGTCGGCGGCGCGGCAATACGCTTGCCCAGGCAGAAGAAGCAATTTTGTGCCCCGGTCACTTTCAGGCAGGACAGGCCGCGCCGCCCATCACCGCCGCGAGACGACGAACTAGGCGGTGATCGAGCGCACCGAGGTCGAGTCCAGCTTGACCGCCACGACGGTGTCGGCCGCGAGGTTGAGAGCCACTGCGCTCGAGACGTCTGCCAGAAGGAGCCCGAGGTCTGTTGCCAAGCCGACCCGGGTGACCGGCCCTAGAAAAGTCAGGCTCGTCACACGCCCTTCGACAAGACCCGGAGCGAGCTCGTGTCCGTTCGAGAGCATCTCGAGGCTGATGTCCTCGGGGCGAACGAAAAGCTCCACGGTCTCGCCGACAGGGTGGTTGAATGTCGGGTCCGGAACGCTCAGCAGGAGCGGCCCACAGCGGACGACCCGATCCTCGCGGGACACGACCTTGCCTTCCAGCTTGTTCATCGTTCCGACGAAATTGGCCACGAAGGCGGTTCTCGGGCCGCTGTAGATCTGGGCCGGCGTCCCGAGCTGCTCGACACGACCCGCGGACATTACGGCCACCCGATCCGAGATCGACAGAGCTTCTTCCTGATCGTGGGTGACGTACAGGGTCGTGATTCCGAGCTCGAGTTGGATGCGCCGAACCTCCGCGCGAAGCTGCACCCGCACTTTCGCGTCCAAGGCGGACAAAGGCTCGTCGAGCAGCAGGACGCTCGGCTGGATCGCGAGCGATCGCGCGAGCGCAACCCGCTGTTGTTGGCCTCCCGACAGCTGACGGGGATAGCGGCCGATCGCCGAGCCGAGGCCGACGAGCTCGAGGAGCTCCCGGGCCCGATGTGCACGCTTCTCCCGGCTCTCGTTGCGAACCCGAAGGCCGAATTCCACGTTCTGCTGCGCTGTCATGTTCGGAAACAGGCTGTATGCCTGGAAGACCATGCCCATGTTGCGTTTGTTGGCAGGCTTTCCGAGCACGTCTTGACCTTCCACGAGCACCTCGCCCGAGTCAGGCCATTCGAATCCGGCGATTATCCGCAGCGCCGTCGTCTTCCCGCAGCCGCTCGGTCCGAGCAAGGAGACGAATTCACCGGAATGCACCTCGAGCGACAGATCGTCGAGCGCGACGACATTGCCAAAGGCACGACGCAGCCCACGAAGTTCGACGGTTGCCATGCCGGCCTATTTATAGTCCGTGACCGCGACACCCGCCGCGCTGCTGCCGCCCCGGCCGAGCAGGTACAGAGCCAGCATTGCCCCCCAGACGAAGATGAAGCTGATGAACGACAGTGCCACGCCCTCGTAAGCAGTGCTCGTCCCGACGGTGTAGGTGTAGACGGAGAACGTGTTGAACTCGAGCAGGCTCGCGACGGTGTACTCGCCCATCGCGATGGCGATGGTAAGCAGCGATCCACCAATGATGGCTGCTCGAAGATTTGGAAGGATCACCCGCAAGAGGGTCCTGGGCATCCTTGAACCGAGGCTCTCGGCAGCCTCGACGAGAGTATGAAGGTCGATCGCGCGCAGTCCCGCGTCGAGCGCTCGATAGAGAAATGGCAGTGCGAACACGACGTAGATGAGCGACAGCACCTCGGGGCGCACGAACAGGAAGGTGATGTTCTTCAAGAAGGGCAGGAGCCCGACAACGAGCACGATCGGCGGCACCACGAAAGGCAGGATCGAGATCAGGTCCATCACGGGTCTCAGCCCGGGAAGGCGGAGGTGGACCCAGAACACCGTCGGCACCATGAGCACAAGGCTGACGGCGACGGTTTCAAGAGAGATCTGAATCGAGAGCCAGAACGAGGCCCTGAACGTGGGGTCGTCGAAAACCGTCAGGTACCAGTGGAAGGGGCTCTGGCCCGGCCCGATTCCCGCCAGGCTGAACTGCACGACCGAGTAGATCGGCACGAGGAAAACGAGCGCCGCTATTACCAGCCATATCAGGTGCCAGACGGGCAGGCGGCTCCGTGCCCGCCGGATGCGGTGGGAATTCGGGCGAGCTTCCGCGACGGCGGTTACTTGAGCCATCGGCTCGCTCGACGTTGAAGAAGGGCGTAGATGACGATCGTGATCACGATGATGACGATCATCGCGAGGGCGAGCGCGTACGCGTCCTGCGGATCGAAAGTGATGTCCCCGTTGATGAGATTCGCGATATCGATAGTGACCAGATTCGACACGCCGAGAGTCTGAGCTGTCGCGTAGGCAGAGAAGGCGTTCCCGAACAGCAGCACCATCAGGCCCAAAAGCGACGGGGTTATGACGGGAAGGCCCACATACCGCCAGAATTCGAAGGAACTGGCACCGAGGTTCGACGCCGACTCCCTCCATTCCTTCCGCAGCCCCTCGATGACAGGGATCATGAGCAGGATCATGAGGGGCAGCTGGAAGTACATGTAGACGAGCGCGCAGCCCAACAGTCCCTGGAGGCTGAACGACGGGTAGATGTTCAGACCCAGGTGCTGCAAGAGGGTGGTGACGACGCCGAGCGTGCCCAACGTCGCGATGTAGGCGAACCCGAGCGGCACACCCGCGAAGTTCGCTGCCATGCCCGAGAACGACACGAACGCCGGCCGGATGAAACGGGGAACGCCGTCGTGCAAGACGGCGTTGGCGACGAGGAAGCCGAGCGCTCCTCCCATGAGCGCGCTCAGGGCCGATAGCTCAAGAGAGAATTGGAAGGCCTGCGGGTACGGCGCGCGGAAGATGTCTGCGATGTTGGAAAACGTGAAGGCGCCGTTAGCGGTCCTAAAGGCGCCAACGATGAGCTCACCAGTCGGTATCAGCAGGAAGATGCTGATGTAGGCGAAGAAGGGGAGCATCCCAACCAGGGCCCACCGCCGGGATCGTGACCGCTTGCGCGTCACGTTCCCGGCGAGGACCGCTGGCTGAATTCCGGACTCGGCGAGGGCCAACGGGCCCCCTAATTGCGCCTGGGCCTCGAGCTATACGCCGCCCACCATCTTGTCCCAGTTCGCCGTCACGACCGCGCTCGCCTTGTTGATCTGCGCCAGGGTGGGGAACTGCAGACCTGCGTACTCGCTCGCGGGCGGCAGATCCTTCGCCAGAGAGGCCGGGATCTTGCCTTTAGCCGCCATGGCCGCGTAGCGCGCCGGGTGGACGTACCCGGCGAGGTACTCGAGCTGTCCAAGGTCCGAGTAGAGGTACTCCATCCAGAGCTTGGCCGCGTTCGGATGCGGTGCGTACGCGCTGATCGCCTGGCAGTAGTAGTTGGCAAACTTGCCATCAGCCGGAACGCTCACCACGAAGTTGATGTCGGGATACTGCTTCTTGTAGGCAAGATTCAGGTAGTCCCATTCGATGACGATCGGCGTCTCGCCACTCGCGATCTGGGAAGGGTTGGCGATGATCGGGTTGAAGTTCCCGACTTCCTTCAGCTTCTGGAAGAACCTGATGCCCGGCATGATGTTGTTGAGGGACCCGCCGTTTGCGAGGGCGGCGCTCCAGACAGAGCCGAAGGGATCGCCCGCAACGGCAGGGCTGTTGACGATCGCGACCTGACCCTTGTACTCCGGCTTGAGGAGGTCCTTCCAGGTCTTGGGCGGGTTCTTCACGACCTTGGTGTTCGTGCCAAAGGACTGGACACCGTAGTAGTCGCCGTACCAGGTGCCATTCGCCTGCTTCATGCTGCTCGGGATCTCGTTCCAGGTCTGCACCTTGTAGGGAGCAAAAGCCTTGTCCGCCACGCCTTGCTCGGCGATCTCGGGTGAGACGTCAACGGCATCCGGGTCCTTGGGCGTACCCTTGAAGGACAGGATGGCGGTCAGCTCCTGTGCCGAGGAGCCTTCGGGGTTCACCACCGGGCAATTGATCCCGTACAGCTTGTAGAACTCGCCGATGACGGTGTTCGGAGTCGACTGGGTACCGTAATTGGCCCAGTTGTAGGGATCGGCGATCAAGTTGAGCGTGCCTTCCTTCTTCGCGGCCGCCAGCAGGCCCGGTGGCAGCATCGGTGGTGCCGCGGGCGCTCCCCGCATGGCCCTCGAGATGAACGGGCTTGCCGAACTGGCACCCCCATCCAGCAACACAGCGCCTGCCACTCCGGCGACACCCAGTCCCACCTGGCGTAGGAAGCGCCGTCGGTCGTAGGCACCGTGTTCGGATCCGGCAACACCTTCGTCTCGCTCAACCATTCCCTCTTCCCCTCTCGCCATTACGAATACGCGACGAACTCTACACGTGCACTCTGCCGAATGTCAGCAAGATTCTCGTGGGTCATTCCTTGCGCGTTGTGTAGGCCCTCCTGGCCCGGCAGGGCACGCGGGGGTCCGCTCGCCGGTCGCCGGCCTGGACTAAGTTGAACACAAGATGAACGATCGATGAACGATCGATGAACGGTATCTGAACAATCGATGAATACCGAGTGTGCTGGATGTGAAGCACTTTCAGCCTGATGCCAGCCGCGTGCCCCCGCAGCCCGCCCCCGAACGGTCGAGACCTTGACGAACCCGCTGACCGTGGTCCTGTTGGCGGTCGCGGTCGTATTCGCCCTGGTCAAGGGTTTGAACGACGGTGCCTCGATCGTCGCTGTGAGCTCGGCAGGGATCTCTCTGATGCCCCTGGCAGCAGTGCTCACTCTTGGCGGTGCCCTTGTCGTCGGTCCACTGCTCGTGGGCACGCGCGTCGCGACGACCTTTGCCGCCGGGCTCGTGCCCGCGCACGGCAGCTCCGGGCGGCTCTCCTTCCTGATTGGGATAAGCGTGGCCATGGCGGTGTCAGCGTTCCTGGCGACAAGGGGGCTGCCGACCAGCCTGACGATGGCGATCGTCGGCGGCCTGGCCGGCGCCGGTGCCGGCAGCGGTCTGCCGGTCGTGTGGTCGACCGTCGCGACAGTTGTCGTCGTTGGCCTGGTCGCGCCTGTGCTCGCAGGTCTGGTCGCGTGGGTTGTGATGTCGGCTCTCGGGCGCTTGCCGAGGGCGCGAAGCATGCAGACCCGTCTGAGATGGCTCAATTACTCCAGTTTCGGCCTTCAGGCCCTCGCCTACTCCGCTAACGACGGCCAGAGCATGCTCGCAGTTTTCGCGGTTGGCGTCAGTGGCACGGGCGCTGTCGAGGCCCGCCTTCCGGAGCTCACCGGGCTGGCCGTCGCCTTCTGCCTCGGGACTGTGCTCGGTTTCGGCCGGGTCGGACAGAGCCTGACATGCTCTCTTGCGCTGACCGGTCCCGCTGACGGCATCGCCGCCGAACTGGCGTCCACGGCCTCAGCATTTGTGGCCAGGGCGTTCGGCGCACCGGTCAGCATGACTCAGACGATGACAGCTGGCCTTGCCGGGGCAAGAACGAGGGCAGGGCTGCGGCGGGTTCGCTGGGAGCAAGCGGCACACCTCATGACGGCATGGGCCGCCACGCTGCCTTTGTCTGCGGCCGCCGGGGTTGCGGTCGCCGCGAGCGTCGGAGCCCTTCGATGAGGAGGTTCGTGCTGGAGCTCGTGAGGGATCTGTCGGGCCGCACGCAACACCTCTTCGCTGAGCTCCTCGTTGAACAGCTCGACGCGACCATCGAAGCCGGCCGTCTTGTCGACGAGGTCGTGCGAGGTCACTTGGGGGTGCTGGCGGCCCGGGTGGCGATGACTCGCGTCGAGCACGCAGGCGACAGCAGGCGCGCGCAGCTCATATACGAGCTCTCCCGCTGTCTCACCACGCCCATCGACCGCGAGGACGTTTTCCGCCTGTCCCGGTCCGTGGACGATGTCCTTGACAACCTGCGGGACTTCCTTCGCGAGGCGGAGTTGTTCGAACCGGTGGACCTTCAGCCGTTCCGGCGAGTCTTGCCCCCGATCCTCGAGGCTCTCACGTCCTTGCAAACCGCCTCGGCAGCCCTTGTAAAGCTCTCACCGGAGATCAGCCTCCAGACGCTCGCTGCCCGGAAGGCCAGTAACACGATAAGAAAGGAGTACGAGATCGTCCTTGCAGGACTCTTCGCCAATCCGGCCGATTCCGAAGTGCTCAAGCAGCGCGAGCTCGTCCGCCGCCTGGACGTGGTGGGTCTGCGTATTGCCGAGGCCGCTAACGCGCTGGCGGACGGCTACATAAAGCGCGCCGGACTGGACGCGCACCGGGAAGGCCCGTTCGATAACGATTGGCCGTGATGCCCGAACGCTTTGGCCCGTGTATGACTGTAGCTGCCTCGCCTTGTCATGACCGACTTGCCGCCATAGTGGAAGATGGTAAACGTGCGTGAATACCTGCTCTATGTGGAGGGGACTTGGTGCCCGGGAGGGGCCGGGACCATGCCGGCAACGAGCCCGTCGACCGGTGCGACCTTCGCCAGCGTCGCTGTCAGCAACCTTTCGGACGTCGATAGTGCCGTGAAGGCCGCACGCACAGCAGCGGCGGGCTGGGCGGCGAGCTCCGCCTTCGAGCGGGCCGCCTACTGCGAGTCGGTGGTGACCGCCATTGGTGCAAGGCGCGACGAGCTCGCTCATGTGCTCACCGAAGACCAGGGCAAGC
Source organism: uncultured Acidimicrobiaceae bacterium (assembly GCA_963807575.1). GTDB lineage: Bacteria > Actinomycetota > Acidimicrobiia > Acidimicrobiales > Bog-793 > Fen-455. The sequence goes on along the minus strand of CAWECD010000015.1, from coordinate 92,192 downwards.
CGCTCGTCGCCGAGGCTTACGCGGAAGTCGACGAACTGGCCGAGCACTTCCATATGGCCGGTGAGGACGCGAAGCGGCTCGAAGGCTCGCTGCCACATTCCACCTCGGCGGACGCCAGGGTGCTCGTCTTGCGGGTCCCGCTCGGCGTCGTCGGCGTCGTGTCTCCGTGGAACTGGCCCTACACGATGGCAGCGGAGGTCCTCGCCCCGGCGCTTGCCGCTGGGAACACGGTGCTGTGGAACCCGAGCTCGTCGACGTCGGCCTGCTCGGCGCTGCTCGCCGAGGTGATAGCGCAATGTGAGCTCCCGCCCGGTGTCTTCAACTTCCTTCCCGGCTCCGGGGCGATCGTGGGCAACGCCGTGGTCGCGCACCCGGGCGTCGATGCCGTCGGCTTCGTCGGATCGGTTGTCACAGGCCGGCGGGTGGCAGAAAGCGCGGCCGGTAAGACCCAGATCCTCGAGCTCGGCGGCAACGGCCCGATGGTCGTTCTGGAGGACGCCGATCTCGAGCTCGCGACCGCCGCGACCCTGGAAGCCGCATACCTGTGTGCGGGTCAGAGCTGCACCGCAGGCGAGCGTTTCCTCGTTCACTCCTCGGTGAGAGCCGAGTTCGTCGAGCGGGTCCTGGCCGCGACGGCTGAACAGGTCCGCCTAGGCGATCCCTTTGATCCCCTCACGACGATGGGACCCCTCAACAATGAATCGAACGCCTTGAAGTTCGATGCTCACGTGGCGGATGCTCGCGAGCACGGGGCGCTCGTCTGCTGCGGCGGCCACCGAGCAGCCGGGCACCCGACTCAGCTCTTCGCCGAACCGACGGTGCTCGACGGCGTGACAGGCGACATGTTGGTCGCGCGCGACGAGACGTTCGGCCCGGTAGTGCCGGTGATCGAGATCTCCTCTTATTCTGAGGCGCTCGAGATAACCAACAGCTCACCTTTCGGGCTCACGGCGGCAGTGTTCACCGAGGACTTGGAGCGCGGCCTCGCCTTTGCCGAGGCAGCACGCGCGGGCTGGGTCAACATCAATGCCTCGACCAACGTCTGGGAGTCTCATCTTCCCTTCGGGGGCCGTTCCGGCAGCGCCAGCGGGCGAGGCCGCGTGGGAGGCCGCTCGTTGTTCGAGGCGTTCACAGAAGCGAAAACGATTCGCTTTCCCGCACCGCGCCGTTCCCCCGGGACCCCGACCTCGCCAACGCCGGGCTCGGAGGGGACCAACTGACAGCCAGAGTGTCGCAATCGCCAGTCATGCCAGAGAGAAGGATCGAATGAGTGAACCCACCAGCAGGGCCAGCGCCGTCATAGTGGGCGCCGGCATCGTCGGCAACAGCCTCGCCTACCATCTTGCACGGCTCGGTTGGCGTGATCTGGTACTCGTCGACAAGGGTCCCATGCCGAACCCCGGGGGTTCCACGGGCCACGCTTCGAACTTCATCTTCCCGATCGACTACTCGAAGATGATGGCGGAGCTCACCGATGACAGCTCGGCGCAGTTCAAGGCTCATGGGGTCTTCACCGAGAGCGGCGGGCTCGAAATTGCCCGAACGAAGGCACGTTGTCAGGAGCTGCGCCGCCGTGCTTCAGCCGCCAAAGCCTGGGGTATTCCCTGCGAATTGTTGAGCCCGTCCGAGGTCGCGAAGCTCGTCCCGTATATCAACACCGACGCCATATTGGAGGGCCTCTACCTTCCGACCGTTGGCGTGGTCGACTCTCTGCGGGCGGGAACGCTCATGCGTGAGCAGGCACAGCAGATGGGCGCTTTGGAAGTACGAGCGAACACCGAGGTCCTCGGTATCGAACTGTCGGACGACGGCCGACGCGTCCGCGCAGTGAGGACGAACGCCGGGGACATCAGCACCGACATCTGCGCTATCTGTGGTGGAGTGTGGAGCTCACGCCTGGCCGAAATGGCAGGCGCCTCGATCCCACTCACGCCGGTCGTGCACCAGATGATCAGTGTCGGGCCGGTCCCGCTGTTCGCCGACACCGTCGGGGAGATCAAGTACCCGGTCGTACGCGACATGGACCCGAACATGTACGAGCGCCAGCACGGCGGAGACCTGGAGGTCGGGTCGTACGCACACCGCCCGATCCTCGTGGCACCCGAGGAGATACCGTCCAACGAGGAGGCAGTGCTCTCGCCTACCGAGATGCCCTTCACGAAGGACGACTTCGATCCCCAGCTCGACGACGCCCTCGAGCTCATGCCCGAGATCCTGGGCGATGAGAAGGTCGGCATCCGCTACGCCATCAACGGTCTCATTGCGATGACGCCCGACGGCTTCCCGCTGCTCGGGGAGACGCCGGAGCTGAAGGGGTTGTGGTCCGTCGCAGCAAGCTGGATCAAGGAGGGCCCGGGAATCGGGAGGGCGGTGGCCGAGTGGATGAACGGGGACGTCCCCGAGATCGACATCCACGAGGCCGACATCGCACGTTTCTACGATCACCAGAGGACCCGGGCCCATGTCGCGGCGAGGGCTCGTGAGGCCTTCAACAAGATGTACGGGATCGTGCACCCCTTTGAGCAGTGGCAGTTGCAGCGGTCAACCCGCTTGAGCCCTGTCTACCGACAGGAGTGCGAGCTTGGCGCCGTCTTCTTCGAGACCGTGGGATGGGAAAGGCCTTTCTGGTACGCGAGCAACGAGCCTCTCCTCGAGCAGTACGAAGCGCGCGTAATGCCACGCCATGGCGAATGGGAGTCCCGCTGGTGGTCACCGGTCATTAATGCCGAGCACCTCGCCATGCGGGACAGGTGCGGTCTGGTCGACCTGTCCGCGTTCGCGATCTTCGACATCACCGGCCCGGGGGCTTTGTCCGCGCTCCAGTGGCTCACCGTCGCGCAGATGGACGTCCCTGTCGGACGCGTTGTCTACACCTCCTTGCTCGACGAGCGCGGCGGGTTCAAGTCCGACCTGACGATCATGCGGCTGGGCCCGCAACAGTTCCGGGTCGTGACCGGCGGTGGCACCGGCATGACCGACAAGAAGTGGTTCTGCGACCACCTGCCGGAAGACGGTTCCGCACAGCTCGCCGACCTCACCTCTGCCTTGACGACCTTTGGCCTGTGGGGCCCGAGCGCGCGAGCCGTGATGCAGGAGTGCACCGATGATGACGTCTCCAGCTCTGGTTTCTCGTTCGCGACCTGTCGCTCCATCGAGCTGGGCGGCATCAGGGCACTGGCTTCGCGCATCTCGTATGTCGGCGAGCTCGGCTGGGAGATCTACGTGCCGTTCGAGGAAGGTGCCCGCGCTTGGGACACGCTCTGGGAGGTGGGCCAGGGCCATGGCGTCGTCCCGGTCGGTATCGGCGTCTACGCCACGACGGGACGTCTCGAGAAGGGATACCGGTCCTTTGGTGCTGAGCTGACGCCCGACTACAACATCGTGGAGGCCGGTATGGCGCGTCCTTCTGTGAAGACGGCCGGGTTCATCGGCAAGGAGCCCTATTTGGCCCAGCGAGACCAAGAACCTGTGGCGCGGCTCTGCACGCTGACGGTGGACGACCACCGCTCAGCCGACGGAACGCCGCGCTACATGCTCGGCGGTGAGCCGATCGTCACCTTCGACGGTGAGCGGCTCGTCGACGAGAAGGGTCGACCGTCCTATGTGACCAGCGCCGGCTCCGGCCCTTCGGTAGGAAAGCACATCCTGCTCGCCTACTTGCCCAGCACGTACGCGAAACAAGGGACGCGCCTCAAAGTGGAGTACCTGGGCGAGTCCTACCCGGTGACCGTCGCCGTCGTCGGGTCTACTCCTCTGTTCGATCCCGACAACCAAAGGGTCAAGAGCTGACCACCATGAACGTCCTCGTCTGCATCAAGCGCGTCCCGGACGTGGGCGCCAAGATCACCCTGACTCCGGACGGTCAGGACCTCGACACGCACCTGCTCGGGTTCACGGTGAGCCCCCACGAGGAGTGCGCGATCGAAGAGGCCGTCCGGATCGTGGAGGTCCAAGGTGGCACCGTGTCGGCCCTCACGCTCGGTCCGCAGGACGCGGCCGAACAGCTGCGCGACGCGGCGGCAATCGGAGCAGGCAGGCTGGTTCTGCTCGAGACCGACGGCCGTGAGTGGGGGCCGATCGCAACGGCCGGCGCGATCGTGGAGGCCGTCCGGCGAGACGAACCGGCAAGCGGGCCCTACGAGCTCATCCTGTTCGGCAACGAGGCCGCTGACACCGGTGATTACCAGGTCGCCATTCGCGTCGCCCACGAGCTCGGCAGGCCATGTGTCACCGGCGTCAAGCACCTCGAGATCTCCGAGGCGACGCTTAGGGCCAGACGCGAGTTCCGCGGCGGGGACGAGCTGTTCGAGCTTGCGATGCCGGCGGTGGTCTCGGTCAAGGAAGGGATCAACCTTCCCCGCTATCCCTCCTTGCCGGGACGCATGCGGGCGAAGAGGGCCGTCATCGAACAGACGACGCTGCAATGGCATGAGGACCCGGTGCGCAAGCAAGCACTTCGGGACCCGGTCGTGGAGCGCCGGCGCGCCGAGATCCTCGGCACGGGCGTCGAGGCGGTCCCGGCGTTGGTCGGCCTGCTCGAACAACTGGGGGTGCTCTCGTGACCGTGCTGTGTCTCGTCGAACATGAGGCGACCGAGGCGATCGACGCCTCATTGCGGGCCCTCAGCTTCGCGAGATCCCTCGGCGAGTCGTCGGGCGAAGCGCTCGTGGCGGCGCTCGTCGGGGAGATCTCGCCTCCGACCCTCGAAGCGCTCGCGGCCTTCGGTGTCTCGGAGGCTTACGGCATCGAGTCGGACGGGCTCGACTCGTATGCTCCCTTGGGGTGGGCCCGAGCGCTTGTCGGGCTTGCATCGAGCTTGCCGGCCACCGCCGTGGTTGCCGCGGGCACCGACCGGGGCAACGAGGTGATGGCTCATGCCGGTGCGCTCACCGGCCTTGCGATGGTCGCCGGCTGCCTCAACGCGTCGAGGTCGGGCGAGGCGACTGTTCGGCTGAGCCGCCAGCGCTGGGGCGGCAGTCTCATCGAGGACGCCGTCGTCGAGGCTTCACCCGCCTTGCTCACCGTCGCCTTGGACGCGGTCGCGCCAACGCCAGCCCGGATGCCGGCTTCGACCAAGCTGCAAGTGCATCGCCCTTTGCTGAGCGAGCGGGACCTGAGCGTCAAAGTCTCGGACTGGACCCAGCACAGTGCAGGCATCTCGCTGGGCGAAGCCCGTGTGGTCGTCGGCGGTGGGCGCGGGGTCGCAAGTGCCGAGGGCTTCGGTCCCATCGACGAACTGGCGGGACTGCTCGGTGCGGCCGTCGGGGTGTCGCGGGCTGTCACGAGCGCTGGCTGGCGTTCGCACGACCAGCAGATCGGTCAGACGGGGACGCGCATCTCTCCCGACCTCTATATCGCGTGCGGCATCAGCGGCGCGAGCCAGCATCTGGCAGGCTGCCAGAGCGCCAAGCACGTGGTGGCGATCAACACCGACCCTGACGCGCCCATCATCTCGCGTGCCGACCACGCGGTCATCGGCGACCTGAGCGTGGTCATCCCTGCGCTCGTCAAAGCGATCCGAGAGCGAGGTTCCACCCTTGCTGGGTCCTGAACTCGCCGCAGGTGGTCGCGCTCGGACCTTAGCTCGGCGAGCACGACCTCGGCTCTGTTCCAGGGGAGTCGATGGCCGACAAGATCAAGAGCCGCCGTGCCTCATGACGGCGGAGACGGTGCGCCGTCTCGGCGCATCGAACGGTCGAGCAGGACCGCGAGCTCGACGACCTCGACCGCGCTGGCGCCGGCCTCCTCCAACACGGCGTCGTCGAGCATGACAGTGCAGTAGGGACAGGCGGTCGAGACGACCCCCGCGCCGGTCCCGATCGCCTCGCGCGCTCGTTCAACGTTGATCGGCGTGCCGATTGACTCCTCGAGCCACATCCGGGCTCCGCCCGCTCCGCAGCAGAACCCCCGTTCTCGGCTGCGCGCCATTTCCACGAGCTCGACGCCCTCGATCGCGCCGAGCACGGCTCGGGGCTCGTCGAGGATCCCGTTGTGGCGTCCGAGATAGCACGAATCGTGCAGCGTCACGGTGGCCTCGAGACGACCGGTCTCGAGCCGTCCTGAGGCCAGGAGCTCGGCGAGGAGCTGGGAATGATGGACGACCTGGAACTCTCCCCCGAGATCGCGGTACTCGTGGCCGATCGAGTTCAGGCAGTGCGGGCAGGAGGCCACGATCTTCGTCACCTTGGCCGAATGCAGCGTGGCTATGTTCTTTGCGGCTTGAGCCTGATAGAGGAACTCGTCCCCGAGCCGCCGGGCGGGATCGCCGGTGCAGCTCTCGCGGGGGCCGAGGACGGCGAACGAGACACCCGCGGCATGCAGCAGCCGGGCGAGCGCTCGAGTGCTGTGACGAGCGCGCTCGTCAAGAGCGCCCGCGCAGCCCGTCCACAGCAGGTACTCGATGTCGTCTCCGAGCGTGTCGACGACAACCGGCACCTCGAAGCCGAGCCCGTCGGCCCATTCGAGGCGACGCGCGGCGCCAAACCCGAAGGGATCACCGCGGCTTTCGATGTTGCGGAGCATCGGCGCGCCCTGTGGTGGGAACGACACGTCGATGAGGACCTGGTAACGCCGCATGTCGATGATCGCATCGACGTGCGCGATGTCGACCGGGCACTCCCACACGCACGCGCCGCAGGTCGTGCATGACCACAACACATCCGGGTCGATGACGTCAGGGACGATCCGCGACCGCGCAGAGCGGGTCGTGGTGGCGTCAGCCTCCCCTTGAAGCAATCGGGGCGCCTGCGCGAAGAGCTCGTCGCGGAGAGCCATCACGACGAGCTTGGGTGACAGGGGCTTGCCCGTCGCCCACGCAGGGCACTGGCTTTGGCACCTCCCGCACTCGGTGCAGGTCGCGAAGTCGAGCAGCTGCTTCCAGCTGAAGTTCTCGATCGCTCCCGCGCCGAAGACGCTGTCCGCGCTCACCTCGTCGAGGTCCATGTTGGGTGTCGTCGCGAGTGGTCCGAGCGCGTTCGGCTGGCGCGAGAGAGCGACGTTCACCGGTGCGAGGAAGATGTGCAGGTGCTTGGTGTACACGACCAGCACGAGGAAAGCCGAGATGACCGCGACGTTCAGGTCGATGAAGACAGTAGCGACAGTCCGATTCCCCGACCGGCCCAGCGGCGCGAGTGCGCGGCCGATCCCATGGGAGGCGAAAGCCCACCAGCCGTAAGGGAAGTCGCCCGTGTTCGTCTGTGCGCCCCGGTAGACGAGGAGCGTGAGGACCACCGCGACGATCATGCCGAGCACGAGCCACGCTGTCGCGATGTGGGAGCCGAAGAACCGTGAGCTCCGTTCGAGGCGGCGTGGGCTCTCGCGCAGGCGGAGGATGACGAACACGGCAACCGCGATCAAGACCCCAAGGGAGAAGATGTCCTCGAGGAAGCCGAGAACGGCCGCGTGGCCGATGCCCGCGATCGCGAAGCGCTGCGTGAACAGATTGCCGTAGGTCTCGACGATCGTGAAGACGAGGATCAGGAAGCCCCAGAAAGTGAAGGCGTGCGCGAGGCCGGGCACGGTCCAACGCAACAGCCGCTGCTGGCCGATGACCTCCCGCACCTCGACCCAGCCGCGCCGCCCGAGGTGACGCCAGTTGGCCGGGGCCGGCGTGCCCGAACGTACCAACCGAGCGATGAACCACAGCCGGTGACCGGCGATCCCGAGAGCGAGCACGGTCACGGCGAGCGCGATCGGGTAGCGAGAGAGCACGAAGCCCCTTTCTCCCTGGCGGTCAACTTCCTAATTCCGCGAGGTCGGCAAGGGCATCGTAGTAGGCCTGCCCAACGCACGAGAGCGAGCGAGCACACACGACTGCGCGGCAATTGCCGCTTGGTCCTTCGAGCCAGATCGGCTCAGCTACAGGTCAGGCGGGCTCAGTCCGCGGGCTCCCCGAAAGGTGCGAGGAGGTGCTGCGGACGCGCCCGGGCACCCCTACGGAATGGTCGTCGGCGTGGCCGGCAGGGTGAACTCGCCGGACGGCACGGTCGTCGAGTAGCTCGTGATCTCGAAGCTGCCGGCACTCGCGGCCGTAGCACCCGTCCACGAGACGTAACCGAGGACGCCTTGGTCGGTCACGCAGAAGGTCCCCGTCCCCTTCTCGTTGGTCGCACCGGCCACAGTGACGCAGGAGAGCGAAAAGCCGTTGACCGACTTCGACGAGTAGCTGACCTGCGCGCCTCCGGCCTTGGCGGCGGCCTTGAAGTAGGGGAGGTAGTAGTTCGGCTGGTAGAGCGCGAACAGATCAGCCAGAGAGGCCTCCGTTGCCTCGCTGAAGCACGTTGCCCCGGCGCCGGCGCCGCCAGCGCAGATGTAGCTCTTGGTCCCGAGCGTTATGAGCTTGAAGGTGCCCGAGGTGGTAGTCCCCCCGAAGAGCGAGTCCGGCGGTTGTTCCGCGATCGTGAGGCTCGTCAGCGACTTCGAGCTGCCCGAGGTGATCTTGTACGTTGCGATGAAGGTGGCGTGCTCGCCCGACTGGAACTTCGAGAGCAGGCTCGATCCCGATGAGCCGGACGACGTTGTCGTCGTGGTCGTGCTCTTCGCGACGGTCGTCTTCGTGGTCGTCGTGCTCTTCGCGACGGTCGTCTTCGTGGTCGAGCTGGCGGAAGTCGTGGTCGTGGAGCCCGAGGTCGAGCTACTACAGCCGGCCGCCAGGATCGCCGCGACCGTCGTCAACGCGAAGCCCGCGGCGATGCGACTCAGTTTGGAATTCCTCGCAAGCTTGATCATGTGGATCCTCCGCCCCCTATGGGTCACCCACGGCCACCGGCGCAACCCAACGCCGCGACGACAGCTGTAGGCAGACCGTCACAAATGTAGCGCGAGATTATCGCATCGGCGGCGCTGTGTGGTGGCCGAGCTCTTCGCTAAATCAGCCAATCAGCCTTAGACCACGAAGTACTTGGCCATCGGGTGATGGCAGATTATTGCCAGTGTCGTCTGTTCGGGATGGAGCTGGAAGCCCTCGCTCACCGTCACCCCGATACGCCCGGCCTCGAGGAGGTCCACGACCTTTGCGTTGTCCTCGAGATCCGGGCAGGCCGGATAACCGAACGAATACCGGCCACCACGGTGCTGCTGGCGGAACAGGCCCGTCAGTGTCGGGGCGTCCTCGCCCGCGAAGCCCCACTCCTCGCGGACGCGCCGGTGCCACAGCTCGGCGAGGGCCTCGGTCATCTCGACCGACAACCCGTGCGTCGTCACGTAATCGCGGTAGCGGTCCGCAGCGAACAGCTCGGCGGTGCGCTTTGAAGCCAGGGCTCCCATCGTCACGATCTGAAACGCGGCGTAGTCCCGGACTTCCGAGTCCGCCGGCCGGAAGAAGTCGGCGATGCACAGGTGGGGCGCCTGGGCCTGGCGCGGGAACCTGAAGCGTTCGAGCTCGGCGGTGCGCTGGTCGTCTGTGTAGACGACGAGGTCGTTGCCTTCGGCGTTCACCGGGAAGTAGCCCCAGACGACCTGCGGGACGAGCAAGCCTTCGGCCTTGACCTCGTCGAGACGTGCCCGGAGCTCGGCCCGGACGCGTTCTTTGAAGTCCGAGTCGTTCTCACCGGCCTCCGGGCGGTAGCCCCACTGGTTGCGGAAGAGCGCTGTCTCGTTCAGGTAAGAGACGATGTCGTCCAGTGGGATGCCTTTGGCGACCCGGGTTCCGAGAAACGGGGGCTCGAACAACGCATTGTCCGTGCCCACCTCCACAGAGCGCGCCGGAACAGTTGCCGGGTCGATCTCGGCCACCTGCACGCTCCGCCTCGGGGGGAGCTTGCGGCCCGACAGCTCGGTGCCGAAGCTCGGGTCGTCGGCACCGCTCCGCTTGATCTGCATCAGCCGGTCGAGCACGTGCAGGCCTTCGAACGCGTCCTTGCCATAGAAGACACGGCCCTTGTACATGGCGCGTAGGTCCTTTTCGACATAGGTGCGCGTGAGCGCGGCTCCCCCCAGGACGACCGTATATCCGGACTTGTCGAGGCGGTTCAGCTCGTCGAGGTTTTCGCGCATGATGAGTGTCGACTTCACGAGCAGCCCGCTCATGCCGATGGCATCGGCCCCGACCTCGTCGGCCTTCGCGATCATCTCCGACATCGGCACTTTGATGCCGAGATTGTGGACCTCGTAGCCGTTGTTGGTGAGGATGATGTCGACCAGGTTCTTGCCGATGTCGTGCACGTCGCCCTTTACGGTCCCGAGGACGACCCGGCCCCGCCCGCCGGAGTCGGAGCGCTCCATGTGCGGCTCCAGATAGGCGACTGCGGCCTTCATTGTCTCGGCCGAGCCGAGCACGAAAGGCAGCTGCATCTGGCCCGAGCCGAACAGCTCACCGACCGTCCGCATTCCGGCCAGCAGCATGTCGTTGACGATGTCGAGGGCGGCGTGCCCTGCATCGAGCGCTTCGTCGAGCTCGGCCTCGAGCCCGTTGCGGTCACCGTCCACGATGCGCCGCTCCAGGCGCCGGTCGACGGTCCAGCCTGAACGATCCTCGAGCGCGGAGTGCGCCGTTGCGCTCTCGCCCTCGAACGCCTCGATGAGCGCCGAGAGCGGGTCATAGCCCTCGCGGCGCCGGTCGTAGATGAGATCGAGACAGATCTCGCGGTCGCCATCCGCGATCCGGTGCAGAGGCTGGATCTTCCCGGCGTGCACGATCGCGGCATCGAGCCCGGCTTGGACGCATTCGTGCAAGAAGACGGAGTTGAGCAGCTGGCGTGCGGCGGGGGAGAGCCCAAAGGACACGTTCGAGAGCCCGATCACCGTGTGAACACCGGGTAGTTCGGTCTTGATCCGCCGGATGGCCTCGATCGTCTCGATCCCATCTCGCCGGCTCTCCTCCATGCCGGTCGACAGCGGGAGAGCGAGCGGATCGAAAAGGAGGTCCGCCGGTTCGAGGCCATAGCGCCCGACGGCGAGGTCGTGGATCGCCTTGGCTGCACGCAGCTTCCAGTCAGCCGTGCGCGCCTGACCGTCAGTGTCGATGCACGTGCAGATCACCGCTGCGCCGTAGTCGCGCGCCAGGGTGAGGAATCGATCGAGCCGGGTACCGGGGGCGTCCCCGTCCTCCAAGTTCACGGAGTTGAGCACGGGCCGCCCGCCGATCCACTGCAGGGCAGCTTCGGCGACCGGCGCCTCAGTGGTGTCGATCACGAGTGGGATGGACGACTGTGTCGCAAAGCGTCTTGCCACCTCTGTCATGTCCCGTACCCCGTCGGCCCCGGTGTAGTCGACGCAGACGTCGAGCAGATGGGCTCCCTCACGTGTTTGGTCGCGCGCCATCGCGACCGTGGTCTCGAAGTCGCCCGCGAGCATCGCGTCGCGGAAGCGTTTTGAGCCGTTGGCGTTCGTGCGCTCGCCTATGACCAGGAACGAAGCCTCCTGCTCGAACGGCGTGGCCACATACAGCGAGGCTGCGGACGGCTCGTACGCCGGTGAGCGAGGCGCAGGATCGAGATTCGCGCAAGCCGCCACGACCTTGGCAAGGTGTTCGGGAGTGGTACCACAACAACCGCCGACGATCGAGACTCCCAGCTCGCGGACGAACACCGACAGGTGCTCGGCGAGGGCGTCGGGCGTCAAGTCGTAGTGCATCTTCCCGTCGACGACCGACGGCAGGCCGGCATTGGGCAGCGCCGAGATCGCAGTGCGTGCCTGACCAGAAAGGAAGCGGAGCGCCTCGTACATCTCGAGGGGACCCGTGGCGCAGTTCATGCCGATGACGTCCGGCTTCATCGCGTCGAGCGTGCAAAGTGCCGCGCCAATCTCGGTGCCGAGCAGCATCCGGCCGGTGAGCTCGATGGTCACCTGAACCTGAATGGGCACCTCGTGCCCGGTGTAGTGCATTGCGCGTCGGCACGCCTGGATCGCCGCCTTGGCCTGGAGCACGTCGTAGCAAGTCTCGATCAGGAGCAGATCGGCGCCGCCGTCGAGCAGTCCGCGCGCGAGTACCTCATAGCCGTCTCGAAGCTCTTGAAAGCCGACCTGGCCGAGCGTCGGAAGCTTCGTGCCTGGTCCCAGGCTCCCGGCCACGTAACGCTTACGGTCTGCGGTCGAATAGCCGCTGGCGACCTCCTTCGCCAGCCGGGCCGAGGCGCGGGCGAGCTCTTCGGCTCGGTCGGCTATCTGGTACTCGGCGAGCACTATGGGCAACGAACCGAACGAATTGGTCTCCACGACGTCGACACCGACCTCGAGAAACGATCGGTGCAGCTCCTGGACGACGGCTGGACGCGTGATGCAGAGCATCTCGTTGCAGCCCTCGAGTGACTCGCCACCGAAGTCATGCGCGCTGAGCTCACGAAGCTGCAGGTTGGTCCCGGTTGCGCCGTCATAGATCACGACGCGCTCACGGACCGTCTCGAGGTAGCTCTTCACGGCACTCACTGGGGACAGAGACTACCTGGGTGCTCTTGCCGGCTGGCCCAGCCTCTCGGTGATTAGGAGTCCGGCGGCACCTCGGCCACGGCCCGGCGCGCCTGCTCGGCGACGGCCCAGGCGGCGCACTCGGTAGCGAGCGCCGGGTGGAATCTCCATCGTCGCAGCTGTTGTTCGGTCGTCTGTTGGTCCTCCCCGAGATCGACAAGGCTGAGCGCCAGCTGGCAGCCGTGCCGGCGGAGGTTCTCCGCAGCCGGTGCAGGCAGGCTTGCCTGTTGCACCGCTTCGTGCTTGAGCTGCAGCGATTCCGGTAGTCGCCGAATATGCCGTCGGGCGAGAGGAGGGAGCCGGAGCCGGACTGCGAGCAGTCGAGGTCCGCGCCACTCAGCCATGTCGAAGTCGACGCAGCGTTTCAGCGTCCGGGCGAACGGCGCGTTCGGGCCCAGGCGCTCCCCGAGACCGAGGGAACGAGCCATGTCCTCCAGGTCGAGATCGATCCCGCCGGGCGACTCCTCGAGCCGGATCGTGAGGTGGCGCAGGAGCCAGGTGGCCGACGGGCCTAAGACGGGCAACCAGAAAGTCTCCACGTAACCTGATCGCGGGTCGTGCCCGACCTCGTCGATCACCGGGTCGGTCCAGGGCTCGACACGGAGGCGGACCCTTTCGCGTTCAGGTGAACGCCCGGGGTCATCGGGTCGTGATGTGGCGTTTGGGTCGAGTTGCACGAGCACCTGAAGACCTCCGTCGTGGCTGAGCGATGCGATCACCGGGACACTTGCCCGGAGGGTTCCCGCGCTACCTACCGTTTCCCGGGGTGCAGGTTCGGGGCGGTAGTGCCAAACGGCCCTAGCGCGACGGGCACGAGCGGCGCAGCCTTGGTGTAGAGGGGAGTTTGAAGAGGAGAAAGGGGGGCACTGTGTCCCAGGAGCCGTCACGAGCGGCCGTGCCTGTTGGCGAAGCAGGCCCACACACGCCCGAGGACATTGCGGCTTTGGTGGCCAACCACCCGCTGCTTGTGGGGCTGCCCGGTGACATGGCCTCGCTCGTCACCGGCTGCGCCCGGAACGTCGCCGTGAAGTCCGGGGAGTACCTATTGGTCGAAGGAGGAGCGGCAGACACGCTCTATCTGCTGCGCCGAGGCCGTGTGTCTCTGGAGGCACGCGCTCCGGGGCGGCTGCCGCTGGTGATCGAGACTGTGGAACCGGGGGCGGGGATCGGGTGGTCGTGGCTGTTCCCTCCCTATCGCTGGCAGTTCGACGCGCGCGCCACCGAACCGGTAGGGGCGATCGCGGTCGACGCCGTCTGTCTCCGTTCAAAGGCCGAGGCCGACCCGGCCTTCGGCTACGAGCTGATCAAGAGGTTCGCCTCGGTGATGCTGGCTCGTCTGGATGCCGCACAGTTGCGCCTCTTGGACCTCTATGGGAGGACCAGGTCGTAATGAGCCGGTGATCGTGCCCGCCACGACGAGCAGGAGTCGCCGCAAGGATCGGAGGAGGCGATGATCGCCGCGATGTCTAGTGAAACTGCAGCCCTGATAGGTGTGGTGCTCCTGGCGGGTGCCGTCGTTTTCGGTTTCCTCGTTGGGCCGAAGTGGTGGCACTGGGGGTCGTTCGTCGTGCTGACGATCGTCTTGTTCATCCCCTTGGCGATGGCGTTCTTCATCCCGTTGCCCATAGTGGTCGTGCTGAACGTCGCCATCAGCCACAGCGTCTGGCTGAAGAAGCATGGCACCCCACCGATGAAGGGCTACAGCCCGTTGAGCTGAAGAGGACCGGTCTGTCCGGGACAGCTCCTCACGATTGAGCTGCCGTCGGACGCGTCGTCGTGGCGCGTCTTGCTTCCGCACGCGTTCTCCGTGCCTGCCATCGCAGTGCTCACGGCTTCATCTTCTTGTCGTTTACTGTTGGCTGTCGACGCATGGGAGGAGTGGTTAGTGATCGCCTCGCTGAAGCAAGAGGTGCGAGAGGCCAACCTCGAGCTCGTCGAACGCGGCCTCGTGTTCGACACCTTTGGAAACGCCAGTGGGATCGACCGAGACCGGGGTCTGGTCGTGATCAAGCCGAGCGGCGTGCCCTACGGCGAGCTGTCACCCGACGACATGGCCGTGGTTGCACTCGAGTCGGGCGAACACCTGGAGGGTCTGAAGCCGTCCTCCGACACGCCCACACACCTCGAGATCTACCGGTCGTTCGTGACGGTGGGCGGCGTCGTCCACACCCATTCGACATGCGCCTCGAGTTGGGCACAAGCCCATCGGTCGATCCCGTGCCTGGGGACGACACACGCTGACTACTTCAGGGGCGCCGTCCCGTGCAGCCGTGAGCTGACCGGCGAGGAGATAGCCGGTGCGTACGAGAAGGAAACCGGCCGGGTCATAGTCGAGACGTTCCAGGCACTCGACCCCGACGAGGTGCCCGCGGTGCTCGTCGCGTCACACGGAGTCTTCACATGGGGACGCGATGCTTCTCGCGCGGTTCTTCACGCCGCAGTCGTCGAGCAGGTGGCCCAGATGGCACGGCTTTCGCTCGAGCTGAGCCCTGATCTCGGCCAGCTCAGTACGCAACTGCTCGATCGCCACTTCCTGCGAAAGCACGGAAGCCACGCTTACTATGGCCAGGCGAGCGGCTGACGCTGCGGTCCAGGCGACCCGTTCTGGCGAAAGGCAAGGTCCGGCCCCTGTTGCCACCCGCTGAGTTCGAATTTGCCACCGCGGGTCGGATCGTCTTCGGGGCTGGCCGGGCGATGGGGCTCGCGCCTGTCGTCGAGCGCCTGGGATCGCGCGCCCTGGTGTGCACGGGCACGGATCCTTACCGGCACCCCGGGCTCTTGGAGGGCCTGAAAGTGCCTTTCGCGACATTCCCGGTCCATGGTGAGCCCACCGTGGAGCTTGCTCGAGCTGCAGTCGCGGTCGCGCGCGACCAGGGCGTGGATCTCGTCGTCGCCGTGGGTGGCGGCAGCGTCATCGACCTCGGCAAGGCCGTGGCGATGCTGCTCGGGAACGGGGGGGACCCGCTCGACTATCTCGAAGTCGTAGGGGACGGCCGTCCTATCGACAAGCCGTCGGTACCGTGCGTGGCCCTGCCCACGACCGCCGGTACGGGAGCCGAGGTGACGCCGAACGCGGTCCTCACCTCGCCGGAGCATGGGCTCAAGGCGAGCCTGCGCAGCCCCCTGATGCTTCCTACTGTCGCACTGGTCGACCCACTTCTTACGGTGAGCTGCCCACCCGGAGTGACTGCGTCGAGTGGGATGGATGCGCTGACCCAGTGCCTCGAGCCTCTGGTCTCAATCCGTGCCACCCCGATGACCGACGCGTTGGCAAGCGAAGGCCTGTGCCGGGCCGCTGCTGGCCTGCGCCGAAGCTATTCCGATGGAAACGACCTGATGGCGCGGACCGACATGGCGGTGTGCAGCCTGCTCGGCGGGCTGTCATTGGCAAATGCCAAGTTGGGCGCGGTGCACGGCCTCGCCGGTGTGATCGGCGGCACGGTGGATGTGCCGCACGGGGTTGCATGCGGCGCGCTGCTGGTGGCGACCTTCGAGGCCAACGTGAGGGCTTTGCGCGCCCGGCAGCCGGGCAGCGAAGCGCTGGCCAGGTATCAGCACGTGGCCCGGTTGCTCACCGGCAGTGCCGACGCCACCATTGAGCAGGGCAGCGACTGGATCGAGGAGACCGTGAGGCTCTTGGGGATACCGAAGCTGGCCCGTTACGGCCTTGGACCAGAGCACGCCGACGAGGTCGTCGCGAGGGCGCTACGGGCGAGCAGTACCAAGGGCAACCCGATTGAATTGCGCTCTGACGAGCTGCACGCTGTGCTGGCGGCAGCGACATGACGACAGCTCCGCCCTTGGGATTGTTGAGAACACCGACCAAGGAGGCCACGTGCAGCTGAGAGAGAAGATCGACGCCGCGGAAGGTGTTCGCAAGGCCGACATCGTGCTGACCGACGGCCTGCTGGTCAATGTGGCGACAGGTGAGATCTATCCCGCCGACGTGGCCGTGGCCGGGGACATCATCGCAGCAGTGGGGGACGTCGGGCCGCACACGGGACCGGACACGACTGTCATCGACGTGAGCGGGAGGTACCTGGTCCCGGGCCTCATCGACGGCCACCTGCACATCGAGTGCAGCAAGCTGTCGATCACGATGTTCGCCGATGCCGTGGTCCGTTACGGCACGACAAGCGTCGTCTCCGGGCTCGACCAGACCTTTGCGGTGGCAGGCTTGGACGGGGTGAGGGACGCGCTCTCGGAGGCCGCGGCGAGCCCGATGAAGGTGTTCTGGGCGGCCCCCTACAAGGTTCCGTACACGATTCCGGAGTCGAACGTCGGGTTCCGGCTCGGCCCGGACACCCATGAGATTGCCCAGGGATGGGATGACTGCTACGGGGTCTGGGAAACCGTCACGGAGTTCATCACCAACCGTGACCCCGAAGTGCTCGAAGTGATCGAGATGGCCGCCCGGAACCGTCTGCCGGTCTTCGGCTGCGCTCCGATGGCCAGCGAGGCCACGATCGGCGTGCTGGCCGCGGCGGGGGTGCGCCTGGACCACGAGAGCTACAGCGCCGAAGAGGTGCTAGCGAAGATGCGCGCAGGTATGTACGTGATGGTCCGCGAATCGGCCGTCGCCCATTTCATGGAGGAGAACATCCAGGTGGTGACACGCCTGGGCGCGAATCCCGGCCGGGTCGGCTTCTGTACCGACGACGTGACCGCGACCAGCCTCCTCGGAGGCGGGCACCTCGACCGGCTCGTACGTATGGCCATGAAAGCTGGGGTCCCGCCGATCTCCGCGATCCAGATGGCGACCATCAACACTGCGCAGATGTACCGGATCGATCACCTGGTCGGGTCCATAGGCCCCGGACGGGCCGCCGATGTGCTCGTCGTCGACGACCCGGCGAGCTTCGTCGTCGAACGGGTGATCTCCAAGGGGATCGAAGTAGCCGAAGCACGACGCACTTCACGCCCACCTCGTGCACCGTCGCGCGGTCCGGCACTGCTCAACACCATGAAGCGGGCGCCGCTCGGGGCCGACGAGATCAAGCTGACGACGGCGCTGGGGTCCCCGGTGCGCGTGCTTGCCATGGAAATGGACCGGGAGGTGCCCTTCGTTCGCCGTCGCCGCGACGTCGTGTTGCCGGTGATCGACGGCGTGGTCCAGCCGGACGTGGCCCAGGATGCGCTGTATGTGACCGTGGTTGAGCGGTACGGGAAGACCGGGACAACGCCGGCCGCCGTGATCTGCGGCTTCGGCCTGCGCTCCGGTGCGCTCGCGACCAGCGCTGCCCCGGACGACAACAACATCGTCTGCGTCGGCACGAACCCGTCCGACATGGCCCTTGCGGTCAACGAGGTGATCAGGATCGGGGGTGGTCTTGCGGTCGTGGACGCGGGATCAGTGCTCGAAACGCTGGCGCTGCCGGTCGGCGGCATCGTCGCCGACATTGACGTCGAGACCATGGCAGTTGCCGAAGCACGGCTGGACGCCGCCGCCCGCGCCCTGGGCTGCGAGCTACCGTCGGCGTTCGGCTACTTGATGTTCCTCGAGATCACGTCCATACCCGACTACGCGATCACAGACCTCGGGCTCGTGGGTGTTCGCGAGCTGGCGGTCCTGGACCCGGTGCTCGGACCGGGCTGACGCGTCGGCATCGACTACTTCGCGCGCTTCCTGGCGCCTTTGGTCACGTGCTCGACCAAGGCGTCGGACCCCGGGAAGAAGAGCCCTTCGTGCCCGTCTTCGGTCCAACGCACCTGGTAGGGGGGGCCTCCATCGGCTCCGAGCACCTTCAGGACCTCGGCGGTGCGGTCAGGTTGGGCGACCTTCTGGCTCCGGACGACAAGGTGATCTCCAGCTTTCACATCCATCGTGGTACCTCCTCGACCTCAGCGATCCTGTCGACCGTTGTTCAATCACCGTGCTCCAAGTGTAAGACGGAACCTTCCGAGTTCGGAGGGAGAAGTTCGCCGGGGCGCAGGCTCGGGTGAGCGGCACTGTCAGGCGTCGTAGGATCGCGCAATGCCCGGGTCAGAGTCGTTCCTTGTCACTGCGGAGGACTTGAGGCACCACGGTCACCGGACGATCGACTGGGTCGCGGACTACCTGTCGAGCCTGGAGAGCTACCCGGTGCTGGCCAAGAGGGTTCCGGGCGAGGTTGCGGCGATGCTGCCGCTGTCTGCCCCGGAGGAGCCAGAGCCGTTCGAAGCACTCCTCGCCGACCTCGACCGGATCGTGCTGCCGGGGACCACGCACTGGCAGTCGCCCGGGTTCTTCGGCTTCTTCCCTGCAAGCGCATCGCCGGCATCGATCCTCGGCGAGCTGGTCACGGCCGGCCTCGCGGTAAACGGAATGGTGTGGGCGACAAGTCCTGCTTGCACCGAGATCGAGACCGTCGTGCTGGACTGGCTGGTCGAATTGCTCGGCCTGCCGGCTCGTTTCCGCTCGGAGTCGAAGGGCGGCGGCGTGATCCAGGACAGTGCTTCATCGGCGACGCTTTGTGCGTTGCTCGCTGCGCGGGAGCGGGCAATCCGCGGCGGTGCGGACCTTGCCGACCTATGCGTCTACACCTCGGTGGAGGCCCATTCGTCGGTGCAGAAGGACGCCCGGGTTGCCGGCTTTTCTCCCGCGCACACACACCTGATTGCCGCCGACGAGAAATACGCAATGGACCCGGCTGCGCTCGAGTCGGCCTTCCACGCCGACCGCGAGGCCGGGCTCGTGCCCTGTTGCGTGGTCGCCACCGCCGGGACGACCTCCTCGATGGGTTTCGACCCCATTGGGGCGATCGGGGAGCTGTGCCGCGCTCAGCAGGCCTGGCTGCATGTCGACGCGGCGATGGCAGGGTCCGCAGCTGTCTGCCCGGAGCTGCGCAGCCAGCACGACGGGCTCGAGCTCGCCGACAGCTACGCGTTCAACCCGCACAAGTGGCTGCTCACCAACTTCGACTGCGACTGCTTCTACATCGCCGATCGGGTCAGCCTGATTGATGCCCTTTCGATCACGCCGGAGTATCTCCGCAACGCTGCCAGCGAGTCCGGCGCCGTGGTCGACTACCGAGACTGGCAGGTACCCCTGGGACGGCGCTTCAGAGCTCTGAAGCTGTGGTTCGTGCTGCGCTCATATGGAGGCGAGGGATTGCGGCGCCACGTTCGCGAGCATGTGCGGCTGTCGGCCCGGTTCACGGAGCTTGTGGCCGCGGATCCTCGTTTTGTGCTCTGCGCTCCGCCGGCGTTGAACCTGACATGTTTTCGGCACGTCGGAGGCGACGAAGTGTCCGAGCAGTTGCTCTCGGACCTCAATGCCACCGGCCGCGTCTTCCTCAGCCACACAAGGCTTGCAGGCCGCTACGTGATCCGGTGCTGCATCGGCGGGACCTGGACTGCGGAGCGCCACGTCGACATGCTGTGGCGGCTCATCGACGAGCTGGCACCGGCACCGTGAGCCGGTGGGATGTGTGACGGCCCACTGACGCGGCGCGGCCCCGCCTCAGACTCGCGACAGCGCCGCCACCCCTTGAGGTAGCGGCGCCGGACTGCCGGGGGGGAGGCAATCTGCACGACCCCCGTTGCCTTGCGAGGGAAGCAGAGCGCCGTGTGCCTCCCAGGTATAACGCGGAACCGGGCGACCCGTGTCGCACCGTCAACGGCCAGACAGGAATAAGTCGCTACGCGACCATGTTGCACCGCCAGGAGGAAGGGGCCGTGCACCGGTACCGGACCGGGGGGACCGGGACTGGGGGCATCGGCTTGCGAGACCTCCTAGGGGGGACGACAGAGAGCCGGCGGCGAGGCGCACGGCCAGTTGATCCCGACAGAGCAGAAAGTGGCCCGGGGACCCGAGGTAAGCCCGGGCCACTTCTTCTTGCTCGCGGTGACGCGAAACCAAGCTCTTGTCCATCGCTCTTGGCCAGCGGTCCAGCGCCGCAGCTCCCGCACGAGCTGACCGAGGATCGCGAGCGCCTGTCACAGCCTTACGCAGGGTTGGGACCGCCGCGGCAGGTGCACATCTTGGCAGCGATCCCGCCGCACACCCGGCACCTACCCCAGTACTGCGCCATTTGCTCCGGGGTGACGTCAGGCTTCTTGCGACCCACTGCCCAGCCAAGCGAGAAAGTCATCAGGATGATGACCAGGGCGATCGCCACCACAACCCAAGTAAGCACGCTCCCGGCGATATGTCCGTTGTTGATGATCAGGTGCATCGCTCCTCGTTCCTGCAGAAGCGTTGTCTAGCGCACGGGATGGGCATATCCGACATCAGGCAGTTTCGTCGTACCGGTCGTCCGTGATTCTCCTGTTGCGTTCGGGACTGGGGCCTTGAGCGACCGATCCCGGAAGCTGCTCGGCAGGCTCTCCCGAGGCGGCGTCTACAGGCGGTTGACCGGTACGACGCCGCTCGTTCCAAAGCCAGTGATACTCCGGGTCGTGAGGTCGATCGAGGGAGTCAAGAAGGGCCTTGAAATGTCTGATGGCAGGTTTCTGCGGGAGCTCGCGTGAGGCCATATCGAGGGACATTACCGGCCAGAACTCGGGCGCGAATCGCGGAGAGTTGGTTTCAAGCCGGCTACATGCCGCCACATCCGTGGACAGATGCCCGCGGCGGTTGGGACTGGTCTGAGAACCGGGACAGCACGTGCTCGGTGACCAGGCGAGTCACGAGGTTCCGCTGGTCGGCCACGAACAGGTCGTGCTGCAGACCAGGCCGGTGCTCGAGGCGGAGCCGTCCTGTCTTCTGCAGACGGTGCAACCGTGAGGCCGTCATCCCTTGACGTATCGGCCTGAGCTCTGCATCGCCGCAGACCAGCAACGTGTCGGTGCCCTGGCGGACGAGCTTGCTGAGCCATGTGCCGGACCGGCGCCCGGGGAACGCGACGATCCGCGCCCTCCAGATGAGATCAGCTACGTGCTCGCGCAGGTTCGTGGCGCGACCGGTTTCCCGGAAGGTCTCCGCAACATCTTCTCTCGGCAGGATGATCCGCCGGCGCGCGTCGAGTCGGCGGCCGGCGCGGAGCTCTGTCGGCACGAAGGAGATGATGGGGTTGATGGCCACGACACCGCGGGCCCGGACCGCCAGGGCGCTCTCGAGCGCCTGGTAGCCGGCCGAGCACAGGCCGACAAGGACCACGTTGGTCGGGTCGTCCGGTGAAACCCAGTCAACGGCGTCCACCACGTCGTCGAACCCTTCCGGTTTGTTGCACTCCCACTCGCCTTGCCCCCCTTGCCTGTCCGGGCTGTCGCCCAGGCCGCTCAAGTCCAGCCTCAGCGAGCGGATGCCCGCAGCAGCCCACTCTCGCGACAGCTCGACCCAGAGACGATTTGGCCCGATGTGATGCTGATTGGCGACGTTGAGGAATATCACTGTTGGTTTGTCCGGCAGGACTGGCGCGTCCTGTTCACGAGTCAAGACCCCGAACAGGCCCACCGGCGGCACACTGACCGGTGCTTCGACGATGCGGCAGCCTGACGGGCTCTGTCCGACCGGGTGCGGGCCGGCGGCCTTAGGGACGCGGATCGCAACAGCCTGAGCTGCCGCGCCCTCGCTGAGCCATCCGACGATCCGGCCTATCGCTGCGTGAGGCAGCTCTTGGACGGGCGGGTACCGGTCCATGAACTCGGCCTGGCCCACGGCCTCTTCGTGCGAGAGGTCCTCGCGCGCCAGCAACGCGCTCGAGAAGGGGACGGTTCGGGGGCCGGTCGCTCCTGGTAAGTACGAGCACCCGGCGAGCGAGTGGCAGAGGGCACTTCTCTATGCTGATGCCCTCGATCTCCCTGGCCGTGTCCGCGTCGTACACCATGCCCGGAATCTCCACCGAACCGTCGGAGGAGACCGCGGAGCTCCCGAGGGTGATAGTGCTTATGGCCCGCTGTTCTCTCAGGAACGACCGACCAGAACAGGGGTCCCACAGGACGAGCTGATCGATCCGGCTGTCGGTCGCCACGGCCTCAGCAGCCAGTCCGGCGCCCAAGCGCATTCCGACAGCACAGACTTCATTGACACCGGTCTCTCGCACGAGGCTGACAGCACGCTGGACCGTAGCTGTCCACGCATCGAGCCGACCGGGATCGCCAGTGCCGCCTGCCGAGTCGCCCGTGCCGTCGTAATCGAAACGAAGGACGCAAAAGCCCCCAGCTGCCAGTCGTTCAGCCAGCAGCCTCAGGGCATAGTGGCCGTGGATGTAGTCAAACCCCAAAGGCGGGCAGATGACTGCTCCGCCACGAGCCAGGCCATCGTCGGGGCTGTGGAACCACCCAAAGGCGGGTCGCTCCTCGTCACCGAACCAGACCGGACGAGAGCTTGTCACGCTGTCGTCGCGGCGCGGGTGCTGCATCGCCGGTGCCAGCCGTGCCGCGCGACCCGTGCCCCCACTCGCGTCTCGCGCTCAGGCGGTTGGCAAGCGCGACCTGATGTCTTCGGAGCCGAGAGACGTTCTGGGCTCGCCAGACCTGAGCACTCAGTTGTCCCGGGCCCCGCGTCCCTTGGTGCCATCGCCGAAACGCGAACGACTCCCGTATTCACCGAAGAAACCCTAGCTTTGGTTGAGGCCGGCACCGTGAGGCTCGCCGAGCACGTGGGAATGTGGCTGTCTCCTTGGTCATCCCTTGCCGGCAGGGGCAGGATCCATAGCGCGCCTTGTAGTCTCGTTGCCCTACGGTGGACCGACCGCCCACTTGTTGGCCTGCGAGACTGAAAGTAAGGACACGTGCACCATGGCGAGAGCTTCCAGCTCGCCCGGCAGCAGCGAGGGCAGAGACGGGAAAGCCAATGACAAGGAGTCCCGATGAAGACGGAGGAACGGATCACCCGGTTCATCGAGAGCGAGCTGCTTGAGGGAGCAGCGCTTGATGTTGACCCGCTGGCGAGCGGGATGCTGGACTCGCTTGCCATTGAGTTCTTGATCGGTTGGGTCGAGGAGGAGTTCGAGATCTCCTTCAGCTACAGGGATGTCGTCGCGGAGAACTTCGCCAGCATTGGCGCCCTCTCTGCGTTTGTGGACACGAGGCGACCCGGAGTCACAGGTCAGTCGGTGAGCACATGAAGATGGACGTGACGAAGAGCCGGTCGACGCTTTGCGAGCTGCTGAGTGAGTGTGCCGCGAGGGGAAGCGGTGGGCTCTTCTTCCACCTGGGCGACGACGTGGTCGCCTTGCCGGTGGCAGAGCTGTACGAGAGGGCCCTTGAGAGGGCGGCCCAACTCGGCCGTGAGGGCGTTGGGAGAGGGGACATGGTGGGCCTTTTGGGGCCCAATTCCCCGGAATGGGCCGAATGGGCTTGGGGCACTTGGCTTGCCGGGTGCGTCCTGGTCCCTCTGCCCGCCCCTCTGCGTGTTCGCGACCCTGCCGCGTTCTCTTCCCAAGTGACCTCGTTGGCTGGGGCGACGGGTTGCTCAACCATCGTCGGAGAGGGCACTTACCTCGAATTCATCGATGGCGACTCCTTTCCAAAGTTGGACTGGGCCAGCGAGCCGGGTCCAGCTCCAAGCCAGCGGGCCGCAGACGTTCTTCCCTCCGACCTAGCTATGGTGCTGTGCACCTCGGGGAGCACCGCAGCGCCCAAGGGCGTCCGGATGACTCATGCGAGGGCGGTGGTCTGGGCTCGTGCCAACGCGGCGAAGGCTCTTGTTGGAACCGTGCCTGCGATCGTGTCGTGGCTGCCCTTCTACCATATCGGTGGGCTGGGCCCCCTGTTTGAGGTCATCGCGCCAGCCGACTGGCACATCCTGCCGATGGGACGCTTTGCGAGAGATCCCGCAGAGTGGCTCCGGCTCGCCGGCAAGACGCGGGCGCGTTTCACCGTCGGCCCGTCGTCGGCCTGGGCAGCGGCCTTGCGGAGCTTGGCCAAGAGGCCAGAGGGTGTCGACCTGTCGTGCCTGCAAGGTGCGGTCTTCAACGCGGAGACCGTCGACCCTGACGTGGTAGGGCGCATTGCCGAGGTGTGCGCGCCGCTGGGCTTGGCACGACGGGCGATCAATGTGCATTATGCGTCCTCGGAAGCCGGCATGGTCAGCCACACCGAGCCTTGCAGAGAGCTCCGCGTCGATGTCGTCGACCTTGCCGAGCTCGCCAGCGGGTCCCGGGCCTTGGCACCGAAAGAGGGCCGACCTTTCAAGAGGGTCGTCTCCTGCGGAGCTGTCTATCCGGGTGTCGAGATCCGCATCGGATCACCTGCCAACCCGCTGCCCGAACGCCACCTGGGCGAGGTGTGGGTGCGTGGTGAGGGTGTGACGGATGGATACGTCAACGCCAGTGGCGAGGGGCTGTTCGAGGGGGACTGGCTCCGTGTCGGGGACCTTGGGTACATGGCCGAGGGTGAGCTGTTCGTGACCGGCAGGGCAAACGAGGTCGTCGTCCGCCTCGGACAGAAGTACCACCCAGAGGACATCGAACAGGCGGTGCAACGCGCTACTGGCATGCCACCGGGTAGCTGTGTGGCCTTTTCGCCTCTTGAGGGACGGCAGGGAGACTTGGTTGTCGTGGTGGAGGCGAGCCCTGGCTCAGGTGACCTCGCAGGCCGTGTAAGCGCCGCGGTTACCAACGCGATCGGCCTGACACCGTCGCAGGTCCTGCTCGTCCCTACAGGCACCATACCGGTCACGCCCAACGGCAAGCTACAGCGGAGCCGGGCGCGTGAGATGCACCACCGTGGCGAGCTGTCCGCTCTCGCGGCAGACCTCCTCGCCCCGGGGGCAGACCATTGAGCCTCCACAGGGCGCTCCTGCGCTCGGTGGCGCAGTGCGAAGAATGGCTGGCGTCATTGCGCCGTCGCACCTGGGGGCATCAGGCAGCGTTACGGCGCGGCCCAAGATGCCGAGCAGCAGGGTAGTCGGGGACAACCCGCTTGTAGCCCGAGTCGAACAGCGGCGAGGAGATGAGGAAGTCGGCCGTGGCGAGGTTGCACGCCACTGGGATGTTCCACACCACGGCGATTCGCAGCAGTGCCTTGACGTCGGGATCGTGAGGCTGCGCCTCGAGCGGGTCCCACAAGAAGAGCAACATATCGATGCTGCCTTCGGCTATCTTCGCCCCGAGCTGAAGGTCCCCGCCAAGCGGGCCACTGTGCAAGCGAGTTACTTTCAGCCCGACCTCGTCCTCGATCAACGAACCGGTGGTGCCCGTTGCAAACAGGTCGTGCTTGGCCAGGACGCCTTTGTTGAAGCGAGCCCAAGCCAGCAGGTCGCTCTTCTTGTTGTCGTGTGCCACGAGGGCAATGTGGTTGCGCGAGGTCGCCAAGAGTGCTCCTTCGGTCAAGTCCGGCTCGGCACCGAACGTGCATTCGTGTCTGTGCAGCTGTTCACGGCAGTTCTACCCGCTCAGGCAGAGCGACCGACGCGCGCCCGGGCCGGTGTGGGGCGTCCCGCCGCGCCGCACACCGGGTCAGGACGTCGCCTGGCTGTAGACCTCGAAAGTGGTCTCCTGCGGCGGCGCCGTGAAGCCGCCTTCGATGCCCTTTGCCATCTTGGGCATCAGGACATCGTCACGGAATTGCTCCCAGCTCTGTTGCGAGTCGTGGATCGCCACGACTGTCCAGCCGTCAGCCGAAGGGCCCGCCGCGTGGAACACCTGACCTTCTGGCAGGCTGCCGCTGGGATGCACGGCAGCGACTGACGCCTCGTACTGCTCTCTCGTGCCGTCCGCGAAGTGATGTACAACGCCGTAAGCCATCTCGAGCTCCTCTCGGCTTGTTGACGCAACTGTGAGCGAGACATTGCCCGGTGGCGCAAGGCCGCCGAACCTTCGATCCGGGCGACCGTGTCTCACGCGGCCACCGCGGCTCGAGACTGATGGTAGGGAAGCGACATGAACACGAGGCGGCTTCCAGCCGACATGCAGACGAACTCTTGTATGGGGGCTTCGCCTTACCGCGGCCCGCCGGAAGACGACCCAGCCGGGGCAGCTCGGGAACACAGACCCGGACTCGATCGAAGCCGGTTTGCGAGCCTTGGGGTGCCTGAGCGCTGCGAGCAGTCGGGGCCGTCCGGCCACGCTCGCGCGAAGTTATCGTTCGCCACGGTGGTCGGCTGTGGCTCATCCATGCATGCCCTCTGGTCCGAGCATAAGATCGACTTGTGCGAACCCCTCGGACAGGCGTTGCTGGCCGTAGAAAGTCCAGGTCGGTTGACCCCGTTTCCCTCTATCCGGTGGAGCCCTTGACCCTCCGTGACGTCCGTGCGATTATCGCCAGTTTCGAGAGCCTTCCCGGAGCGTCGCGGTCTGTTGACTTGTTCGTGAAGCGAGTCTCCTCATCGACGAGATCGGGTTCTGTGTCGCCAGCCTGATAGAGGACCTGGAGCTGGCTGTTCAGTTCTTGGTGCCTGGGTGTTCGAGTGATAGTCAGCTCTTCGAAGTGCCACCGATCTCGGAGGTGCACAAAGCACGCCCGCGCGTCGGCCTTTATCGTGTTGCTGTCGTCATGTGAGCAGACCCGCCCTCGGCTTGTCGGCGACCGGTCACGTGGAGTGCGTCCCGCTGGTGACTACCACCTGCGGCTTTTCGCGTGGCGACGAGCACGAGACCGCGCGATGCGGGAAGGAAGGGTTTCGTCAGGCTGGCGCGTCGGGCACGTACGGAGTGCGCGCAACCTGTGAAGCCCGACCGAGCGCGTGCAGGCCCTCCTCGATGGACAGCAGGGTGGTGGTCTTGAAGGCGCGCACGTCGCCCCCACTGCTCACGGCCATGGACCAGGCCGCAACTCCGCGGCTGTCTGGAAAATCGACGACGCCCATCAGGTCATAGTCGCCAAAGCAGAAGTACAAGCTCTCGATCGACCCTCCCAGGGCCTCTGCCGAGGCCTGCACCCGTTCAACCACCCGCTGCGGCCCACGGCTCATCGCGGCCCACGCCTCTGCGGTGTAACCGACCTGGACGAAGTACTTTGACACTTTGCCTCCTTCGCCAGCACCCCGAACGCTCGACGGGCACATGTCTCGCGGCGGGTACTTCGCAGTAGCAACACTACCGAGTTGACATGGTCGATCAACAGTGCCTTGGGCATCTTCGGCGTTCGAGCGCGGAGCGACCGGAGCGGACGATCGAGGAGCGTCCCAGGCCGGGGCCGGGTGCGGCGGACGCAGGCCAAGCCCGACTCCGTACACTCTGGGGTAACGATCTCGTGAGGCGAGTGGTTGCCGTTAAGGACTTGAAACGCTCTCTGTTGGTTGGAGCCAGTGGTCTGGGTCTGCTGGTGCTGGCCGTGCTCATTGTGCTCACAAACGCGGTCACCCTCGTGATCACTCTGGCCATCGTGGCTTTGATCATCTTCCTGCTGTTCCGCTGGGGCATGACAGAGGGCCGCAGGACGAAGTTCGGCGGATAGGTCGAGCTGACCGCTGTGCTTGGCCCGAATGAGGTCAGCACTTCAAAGAGCCGTGGTGGCTCGTTCTCCGTCCGGGGGCAGCGTTAAGCTCCCACCAGTCTGGACATTCACGACGTGCGGGAGTTGACCGGTCGTCTCGTCGTCGTGGCCGGCGGCCGAGTGGAGAGCATGCGCAGGACGCGAGAGACGACAGCGGGCGACGTGCCGGCGATGATCGTCCCCGGCGAGTCGGAGAGCGTCCTGCCAGCCGAGATCGTCCCTATGTTGCGTTGAAGAAGAGGTCGAAGTCCGCCCACCTCGGTGGTCCGCATATTCAGGGCCTCGGCAACGCTCGAGAAGCCAAGGCGGGACCCGGCGAAGCACGCAGGCACAGGCAGCGACCGGTCTGGACCGGTCTCGCGCTCCTTGTCGCCGGAGCGTTCTTCATGGAGAACCTCGACGGGACGATCATCGCGACGGCCGCGCCGCGTATGGCACGGTCGTTCGCAGTCCCGTCGGTCGAGCTCAACGTCGTGATCACCGCCTATCTGCTTGCCCTCGGGGTCTTCATCCCGGTGAGCGGGTGGATAGCGGACCGCTTCGGCGCCCGTTTGGTGTTCTCGGGGGCCATCGCCCTGTTCACGGTCTCCTCAGGCCTCTGTGCGCTGAGCGCGAACCTGGGTGAGCTCACGCTGGCACGAGTGCTGCAAGGCATGGGCGGTGCGATGATGGTGCCTGTCGGGCGTCTCGTGGTGCTGCGCGCCGCAAGCAAGGCTGACATCATTCGGGTAATTGCGTACCTCACCTGGCCGGCGCTGGTCGCGCCGGTCGTCGCTCCCGCGCTCGGAGGCGCGCTCGTGACCTACGCGTCATGGCGCTGGATCTTCGTCCTCAATCTCCCGCTGGGTCTCATCGCCCTCTGTGTCGCTATGCGCATCGTGCCCGATCTTCGCCCAGGCCGGGAAGCGGGCTTGGACTGGCTTGGATTCGTGCTCACAGGTGCCGGGCTTGGTGCTTTGGTCTACGGGCTCGAGCTCGTGACCGACGGCAACGTGTCCTGGGCAGCAGTCGGGGCAGGCATCGGCGCAGGGGCGGTGTTGATCTGGTGGGCGGTCGGCCACCTCCGAAGGGCCACCCACCCTTTGCTCGATCTGCGCGTCCTGCGGGTCTCGACGTTCCGGGCCGCGAGCCTCGGCGGCTCCTTGTTCCGGATGGCGATCGGTGCCGCGCCCTTCCTTTTGGCACTGATGTTCCAGGACGGCTTCGGCTGGAGCCCTCTGCGCTCGGGCATGCTCGTCATCGGGGTGTTCGTCGGCAACATCACGATCAAGCCGTTCACCACAGCGATCCTGCATCGGTTCGGCTTCCGGACGGTTCTCATGACCTCGGGGGCCGCAGCCGGCTTCACCCTCGCACTCTGCGCGAGCTTCACCCCCGGTACCCCGCTCGTGCTCATCGAGCTCGTTCTGGTTGTCAGTGGGGTGTTCCGGTCGATCGGCTTCACGGCCTACAACACGATCGTCTTCGCCGACGTAGCGCCCGAGGGAATGGGCAACGCCAACACGCTTTCGAGCACCATCCAGCAGCTGACCATGGGACTCGGCGTGGCGGTGGGAGCCCTCGCCCTTCGGGCAGGCGCTCCGTTTGACCGTCTGGTCGGTGCCGCCAGCACCGGGGGAGGACCCTTTGACGCGGCTTTCCTGCTGCTCGCTGTGGTGGCCTTCCTTGCAGCCGCGGAGGCCGCGCTGCTTGCCCCTCAGGCCGGCTCGGCGATCGTCGCCGCACAGCCAGGTGGCGAGGTCGCGTGACAGCTCGTTGACAATGTCATCGATTGAAACCCGCGACGGTTCAACCGGCCCTGCGCAGGGTCAACTGGAGCCGCTGGTTGTCTTGTTCAACTATGGAGCACACTTGACTTGCGGTGTGGGTGTTCGGCTCGAGGAGAGCGTCCTTGTGGCTCGGGTTCGACACGTCATTGTCGACCTCATTCTGTAACGAGCTCGTGTCGTCGACGCACGTCGCGAGCTCGTTGGAGACCGTACGTGACTCACTGGTGAGCTGGGTGAGCAGAGGACCCCGGCTGAGCGTCTTCTTCGCATTCTCCGCCGAGGAGAGCTGAGCTTGCAGGCTCCTGACTTGCCCCTGCAATCTTGTTGCCTCGGAGTTGACGAATACGATGGTCGCGTGAGCCGATGCCAGGTCTGCCGAGAGCGCGCTATTGACTGTCATCTCACTGTGATCGTGTCGGCGCCATTGACCAGCTGCCGTATTCTGTTTCAAGGCAATGAAGCCCGTGCAGAGCGTCGCAATAAGCAACACCAAAGCAAGGATGCCGACGACTGAAGTGGGAACCCCGAGGCGAAGTCGCGGCCTCTCTGGGAGGTGAGGTGTCTCGGCGTCACTCTGCTGGTCACCCGACACGACCCCAGAGGCAATAGGCGAGCTGAGGTCAGCGGAGTCAGGAAGCTCGTCAAGCAGCCTCGCCTCTTCGACGACGAACTCGGCATCACGACGGGTCCCAGCCCGATGCAGTTCGTCGAACTTGCCAAGTCTGTTGGCATTGATCATCGTCGTTCCCGCCTTCCACATGATCCCCATGAACAACAGGCTCAACTTGCCTAGCAACTTCTATCGGCAAACGGAACGACAGATTGAGCACCCCTGAGGGCACGGTGAGAAGAACAGCACCGAGATCGCCGATCCGGCTTGACACGGCAGCGGGACGAGGCGGTCGCGGAGTTCGTGGCCTACCTCGGCACGCGTGCCGAGGCAGGCGACGCCTGGCGATAAGTCCAGGTAGACGGAAGATGATGTCACTTGAGGCCTGCCGTCTAGAGGGCATGGACATCGGCGGGCTCTGGCGCGATACTTCCGGTTTCGAAACAACAACTGATCCGGGGGGGAACGCGAATGAAGTTTCAACGCGGTTTAATGAACGTCGCCTTGCCTGCAGTTCTCATGCTCGGGCTGGTCGCTGCAATCGGCAATCCTGCCGGAGCCGGAGAGAAGCCGAGAGCCGCCAGCACCCTTTACGTCGCGCCCTTGAAGGGCCGAGCGAAGCTGACGGCCGTTTGCGCGACTGCGAAGTTCTACAGCATCAACGCCGCCATCAAGGCCGCGTCACCGGGTGATACCGTCGCCGTCTGCCCGGGAACCTACAGAGGCTCGGCGTCCCTATCGGTGAAGTCAAAAGCCGGGACCATCAAGATCACGAGCGGCGCCCTCATAGCAATCCGGCTACACCTTTACGGCATGCCCGGGGCGGTCATCGACGCCACAGGGCTCGTCAATGCCGTCACACTCTTCGGACCGGGTGCCGCGGGCGCAAGCGTGCGCGGCTTCACCGCCGAGAATGCGATCGGTGAGGGGATCCTCGCGGCAGGTACCGACGGGGTCACGATCTCAGACAACACCGTCGTGCACAACGACAACGGCACCCCGAAGAGTCCCTGGCCCTTCTGCGCCGCGAGCGGGAACGTCCCGGGGGACTGTGGTGAAGGCCTCGGCGTTCTCACCACTTCCGACTCGAAGATCCTGGACAACACCATCGAGTTCAACTCGGGTGGCATCCTCGTGTCTGATGATCTTGGCCCGACGAGTCACAACACGATCGAAGGCAATCTTGTCGAGGACAACGAGTCGGACTGCGGCATCACCATCGTCGGTCACAACGCGGGCGGCGTCAACGCGAAGGGCGTCCCGCAGCCGAGCGTGGGGGGAGTCTTCGACAATCTCGTCACCGCCAACATGGTCATCAGCAACGGCACGACAAGCGAAGGTGGTGGCATCCTCTTGGCGGGTGCCGCCTCCTACGACAACACCATCACCGACAACGAGATCACCGGAAATGGTCTGGCTGGTGTGACGATCCATGAGCACGGCGTCAATGCCCTGAGCGGCGACGTCATCAGCGGCAACTGGTTCGGGACGAACGACATCACCGGCGATCCTGGCACACCGGATCAGGTCACGACCGGCGTATTTGTCGAGCGCGACAGCCCGAAGTTTCCGACTGTCGACATCACCGTGACGAACAACACGATCGCGTGGGATGTCATTGGCATCTATGACATCACAGGAGCACGCGGCCTAACCCAGGGTGGCAACAAGTTCCTCCATGTCAAGGAGGGCGTGAAGCTGTGACCTGAGACCTGGTACATCTCTGGAGGGCAAGGCTCCGCCCCCGCAGGAAGCTCGCTCGTCGGGCAGAACTGTGGGGGCGGTCCACGTCTGAGGAACCGGTTGGGCCAAGCATCTCGCACCACACAGATGCTGCGAGCCATCCCGGGCAAGCGTTCAACGGCCGACCGACTCTCGCCGATATTGATAGAGGGCGCACGACCGCCGTCCCCTTGTACGCGCACAGCGCCGCCACCCCTTGAGGAAGCGGCGCCGGATTGCCCGGGGGGAGGCAATCTGCACGACCCCCGTTGCCTTGCGAGGGAAGCAGTGAGCCGTGTACCGGACACGGTATACCGGGGAACCGGGTGACGTGGTCACGCCTTCAACGGCGGGACAGGAATAAGGCGCCACTCGGCCGTGTTGCTCGGCGATAGGAGGAAGGGGCTGTGCTTGCGCTACGCGGCGCACCGATACCGGACCGGGGGGACCGGGACCAAGGGCACAGGCTTGCGAGAGCTCCTAGCGGGGGAAGATAAAGAGCCCGGGGCGAACGGTGAGTCGTTCCCGGCAGAGAAGAAACTGGCCCGGGGGCGCGAGGTAATCCCGGGCCACTCCCGCTATCGCCCGTCGCCCTCAAGCAGTTTCCTCCGCGTTCCTGGGGAACACGTTGGCTGTGAGTGGGGCCGAAGTCTCAGGCGCTCGGGAAGCCACCGGTCTGCGGTGTCGTGGCACCGGTCGGCTGCACCGCTTTCTGGCAGACGGTGATCCAGCAGTTCGCCGTGAGCGGCGAGACGACCGCCGGGACTAGCCGGTTGGTCGCGCCACTGGATTGATCGAGACAGCGTTCTCCTTGGTCGGCCGCATGCCGCTCACGAACGTCAAGCCTGTGTCGATGGCCGTGATGGTCGACAGAGCTGTCTCACCGCAGGTTCCGAAGTGGGACTGGTTGTTGGTTCGGTTGAGCCCGGCACCGGCAGGATCGGATTGTTGGACCCTTCAGGATCGCGCGCGACGATCGGAGGACTATGACTTTGACGCCCGGTCCGCGAGCTGAGCGATCCGAACGGGTGCATCACCCCGTGTTCGCGCGGCTCTATGCGCGTTTGGCCGCATCGGCCGAGGCCGCGGGTGCCGCTGAGCACCGCGACGAACTCCTCTCGGGTCTGCACGGACGAGTCGTCGAGGTCGGCTCGGGACCCGGCACCAACTTCTCCCACTACCCGCCAGCGGTGCGTGAGATCATCGCAATCGAGCCAGAGCCTTACCTTCGCGCGAGGGCACGTCTCGCAGCGTCGACCGTTCCCGTCAAGGTGGTTGGTGCCAGCGCGGCGGCGCTCCCGCTCGCCAACGGCTCGGCCGACGCGGTCGTCTTCTCGCTCGTGCTCTGCTCGGTGATCTCTCCCGCGACCGCTTTGGCAGAAGCGGCTCGGATCCTTGGCGCAGGTGGGGAGCTCCGTTTCTACGAGCATGTCCGATCGGCGGATCGCCGCGTCGCCCGCTATCAGGACCGCGTCGACCGGCTTTGGCCGTACGTGACAGGCGGGTGCCATTGCAACCGCGACACTGAGGCGGCAATCGCCACCGCCGGGTTCACGCTCCTCCGGATCCGACGCTTTGACTTCCGACCCCGGCGGATCTCGTTGCCGGTGACGCCGCACGTGATCGGCATTGCCCTGGCACGCTGACGCGCCAGGCTCGATCGGCTCTTAGTTTCGGCGTTTGCGCCTGAATGGCTCGGCGCGATGTCACGGCTCGCCCGGGATCAGGAGATGGCGTTCCGTCAGCAACGGGGAGGATCAGGTGGGCGCTTGGTCACGGCATCGCCGATTGCTGTACCGGTCGAGGTGAACGACCGTACCGATCGGCTTGCGAACCTTGCGGCCGGTCGGAACTCTGCTCATCGCTGGCGTCACAGCTATGCAACGAGCCTCACCCGCCGTGGTGTGGACCTTCACGTCGTCCAACGCCCGATGGGCCATTCGAGCATCGCGACGACCACAAGGTACCTGCACCTGTCCGACGCGGACCTCCTCGAGGCCGTCGCCCGTCTTCTCAGAAGACTGAGTCCGGCCACTGCTCCGATACGTTCTGGTTCACGCCCGCGTCGATGCCCGAGAAGGTCTGGTCAGCCTCGGTGTAGGGCGCGTCCCGGCCGTTGTCCAGTTCCCACCAAAGGCGACGTCACGATTGGCAGAGGGTTGCCTCGAGAGTGATGGTGGTGCCCGTGAGGGCTTTGCTCACCGGGCAGTTGGCCTTGGCGTCTTCGGCGGCCAGGCGGAACCCCTCAGCCGACAGGCCCGGTACCTGACCGGTCACGTTGAGGTGGATGCCGGTGATGCCCTCTCCGGGCTGGAACGTAACGTCGGCACTGGTGTCGAGCCGCTCGGCGGTGTTGCCCGCGTTGGCCAGCGCGTTGGACAACGCCATAGAGAAGCAGGCCGAGTGCGCGGCCGCAATAAGTTCCTCTGGACTCGTGCGGCCGCCGGGATCCTCAGCGCGCGATGCCCACGTCACCTCGTAGGTGCCGAGCCCGGACGAGTCGAGCGAGACCCGACCGGCGCCCTTAAGTAGCGACCCCTCCCACCGAGTGGTGGCCCGTCGTGACGTGGCCATGAGCAACCTCCTATACACGAGAGCGGCGGCCGTACGACGCCAGCGGCCACGCCCGTCCAGATCCGAGCGTAGTGCCCGCCGAGATCCTGGTTGCCGTCCTCCGTTGTCGCCTCCGAGCATCTCCTCGGCTATCAGCTAGCGGGCTGGGCCGTGTCGTAAGGGCTGAGAATCTCGGCCGCCCTGGCGTACTTGGGTCGCAGTCGGGCGGCTTGACCCGTCTGGAGCAAGGCTAGACGCGCTTCATCGGCACTGTCGGCCAGATCGGCTCTCTTGACGGCGCGGGCGATGGGGTTCTGTGCGGCCCGGCGCACGAAGTCCTCGTAGCTCTCGTCTTCCCCGCGGGTCAGCGCCTCCACCACCCTGACGATCTCGGGCGTGCAGCCCTGGGTGAGAAGGTCGGCCGCGGTCACGGGCGTGTCCTCCACGAGATCGTGGAGGACAGCGGCGAGCTTCTCCTCTGGGGTGTCCACCGCGTTCACGTCCCTGCTCGTCCCGCCTCTGGCTCTTTCGCTCGGGCCGGGACAGTCGTAGCGTGTCTATCGGGTCCTCGGTGGTAAGCCCGCACCGAAGAGCCGGAGTTGAGGGTGAAAACCGGCCGCGCTGGTAGGTCTTTTGACCTCAGGTGTCGTTCCCTCCTTGGGACGCTACCGAGGACCCACTTCAGAGAGCCTCCCTGGCTTCGGCCGGGGGGCTCTCTTCTCAGGAAGCGGTATCAGTTTCCCGGGACGGCGGCCTCACCGCCGTCGCAGTTCCCTCAGTGCCCGCACGAGCTCGCCCAGGATCGCGAGCGCCCGCTCTTAGCTGAGATCGCTTGGCACCTCGTGGAGGAACGGCGCTTGCGCCGCGTCACACGTCGGGTTAGCGGGTCACCTGCTTGTAGACCTCGAACGTGGTCTCCTGTGGTGGCGCCGTGAAGCCACCTTCGATGCCCTCTGCCATCTTGGGCATCAAGACGCCGTCGCGGAACCGCTCCCAGCTTTCCTGCGAGTCGTGGACCGCGATGATCGTCCAGCCGTCAGGCGACGGGCCGCCGGCATGAAACACCTGACCATCTGGCAGGCTGCCGTCGCTGGGATGCACAGCGGCGACTGACGCCTCGTATTGCTCCTTCGTGCCACCCGCGAACTGATGCACTACGCCGTAGGCCATCTCGTATTCCCCCCGTTCGTTGAGTCTTGCCCCCCGGACGACTGAGCAAGTAGCCGGGAGGTTACACGATGGCCGAAGATTTCGGAGCTCTTCTACCTCGGCGCTCGCCGTGAGAACGGCGACAGTGTCGCCGAGGTTGCCGCGGGTGGTCCGTGCCGGGCCTTCATGATGACCTGGAAGCCTTCCAGGAGCCGCGGTCCACGGTCCGGTCGTCGTGCTCCCTCGCCCAGCTGCCGGACATGGAGTTGCCCGAGGCCGACACCGAGCCCGAGTAGGTGATTGCATCAGAGCCGACGGTGCCGAAGCGGATGGAGGTGCCTTGGACGATCCCGTGGACACTCTTGGGATTCTTGAACGCGGAGATCATGGCCGTGCCGCTCAAGTTCTTCCCAGACTGCCGCCACGTAAGGCTGAACTTGCCGCTCAAAGTGCCACTGTAGGTCCCCGACCACCTCCCTGATAAAGAGCGGTGCGCGGCCGCGGGGGCTGCACGGCTCGGGGCCCAAGCCCAAGTGGAGTTGCTCCAACCGGGAGCAAGCGCAACAAGCGTGACCACGCCGGCAACGAGGGCCAGCCTCGGTGCAAGGGATAAACGCCAGGACATGTCATACCCCCTTCGAACCAAAGCCGTTAAAAGGGCGGCGCACCCTCTTCTGAGGGAATCCCTACGTTAGCCCCGCGGTTGACCTTGCACCATGAGCAACGGAGCGCCATCTGGCTCAGTGCCTAAGGTGCCCAACCACCCGCTTCCTACGCAGCCACATGGGCGCCTCTAACCCCCTTCCTCGCCTCTCCTCCGCCCGTGCGCTTGCCGTTCCGCCCCTCTGTGGAAGGCCCGCTCCGCTTCGCGTCCCTCGTCGCCGGCCCGTGGCTGCCCGGCCTCCGGGCCGTATCCCCGGTCCTGGTGTCCTTCGCATCTCTTGTCTCTCTCCCGAGCAATGCTTGAGGGGGGCTGCAGGACTCGAACCCCGACCAGAACGTCATACGGACCCGCCAGCCACTCAGCGTCGACCAGCTTCGCTACAAGAAGAGCCACTCAATCGAAGTTGCAAACGGGACGAACGTTGTCGTTGGGCACTAGCTGAGAACGCTCTACTCCCTGTCGTTCGCATCTCGGGGTACATGTCGAGCCACGCCTCCAGCGCCTTGAGGTAAGCCCGGTCGATCTTGGTAAGGCTCACGCCATCGTGCTCTTCGATCGCTTCGATGAGCACCGCTCGATTGCCAGCTCGCACAAGTTCATTGGAGCCCACTTGCGGGCTTTCCGGCTATCCCGAGGGCGCTGAGAGTAGTAGAACACATTGTCAGCTCGATGCTGTCTTCGGGCTAGGAGGTGTCGAGAATGTCGTCAGCTGATTCTCGATTCAGGCTGCAGCGCCTGTTTCGCTCTGAGCGTCCTCGTCCGAGGTGGATGGTGCCCGTGCTCGCAGTACTTCCCACGCTGGTCCTGATGACGCCCTTGGCAGTCAGCGCAGGTATGGCTAGGGCTGCGACACCCGCGGCACCGGTCCGCGCTTCAAGTGTGGCGAAGGGCGTGCATTTCGTGGGCACTCTGACGGTGACTGAGCACCTGGTGTGGGACTTCTCGTCAAGCTCGGTGGCCGAGCACGGCCAGCGCAACATCACAGGGCACGTCAAGTTGGATCTCGTCGTCTTGGGTTCCCGGGTGGTGAGCTTCAAGGCCACCGCAGTAACCGTCAACGGCTCTATGCATCTGATAGAGCAGATCCATCCTTCCCGCTGTGAAATCACCACGACGCACAAGCTCGACACAACGGGGGCGTTCTTGGCCAGCGGCTCGCTGGGCGAACTTGCCCTCAGTTGGCCGATGGTGGACCACCAGGTCGACGTCGGGCCCTGTCCGGGCGAGCCCCAGGGCACCAACGACTTCCATGTTCGCTGGGGCACGGGAGGGACAGGTGGACTTGTCACTGGTCACTGCACGACGCACGATAAGGGCACGAACGGGATTGCCGTCTACGACTCCACCTACAAGCCGCCTTTCGGGACCGAGGGCGTCGGCTCCGTGACGATCGCCACGTGCAAAGGCGAGCTAAAGAGGACTGCGTGAATGCTGATCAAAAATAGGGGCGCACGCTGGTCGAAGACGGGAGCACTTCACCGGCCTCTGTTCCACTGGTTTTTCGGGGCTCGGGCTCGTCACCGAACATCATCTGACGCGTCACGAGGGCGACAAGGGCTTTCGACTCTGCCGGTGCTCGCTGTCGGCTGCCTCCTGTCAAAATGAAGGACTGGAGGACGAGATGGCACATGTCGAGGGCCGTGACCCTGGGTCGCAACTGGCCGACGCGGTCCATCATTGGGTTGAGGCCGGGATTGTCACTCCCGCACAGGCCGACGCGATTTTCGAGTTCGAGCGCGCACAAGCGGTAGAGCCGCTTCAGCCTGCTGAGCGTCGCGAGGGTCGCCTACCGTTGGCCACCGAGCTGCTGTCTTATCTTGGCATCGCTCTCGTGATCATGAGCGGAACCTTCCTGGTGACGCGCTTTTGGAGCGATCTGCACATCGGTGGACGCGTTGCGGTCGGCCTCGTCGCTGCCGTGGTTGGCCTACTTGGCAGCACCGTGGTGACACGGATCGGGGGTCGTGGTGCCTGCCGCCTCGGCAGCTTCCTAGCATTATGCGGGACCGGAGGCGTCGCGCTCACGGTCGGCCTGGCTGCAGTGGCTCTCGGAAGCCACTCTTCGACAGTCGTCCTGGCCGTCGGGCTGGCAGTACTCGCCCTCAGCCTGGTGTTGTGGCGCAATGATGACCGACCGCTGCCATTTCTCAGTTCCATCGCAGGTGTTGTCGCGACAGCTGTCGGCCTTTACGGCGTGCTCCACCTGCATCTGACGCCGGTGGAAAACGGTGTCGTCGTCTGGTGTACAGCACTTGCGCTCGGCGTCCTGGGTACCAGTCGCCTCTTGCGCCCGCCGCTCTTGGTGCTGATCGTCGCCGAGTTGGGGACTTTTGTGGGGGCGCTGGTAATAACGCCGTACGCG
Organism: uncultured Acidimicrobiaceae bacterium; assembly: GCA_963807575.1. Lineage (GTDB taxonomy): Bacteria > Actinomycetota > Acidimicrobiia > Acidimicrobiales > Bog-793 > Fen-455. The sequence continues at coordinate 53,658 of CAWECD010000015.1, read as the reverse complement.
TTCGGCTGGGTTCTCGGGCTCCTCACGGCTACGGCGGCTCTGGGCGTCGGCCTTTGGCGCAGAGAGCCGTCCGTCGTAGTTATCGCCGTCGCCTGCTTTCTCTTCTTCTTGGCACGGACGCTGAGCTTCTACTTTCAACGCCCAGTGGCTGCTATCGGCGTCCTCGTGGTCGGGTTAGTTCTCGTCATCGTTGCCTTCAGGCTGATCATGCACCCTCACAAGCGACTTGCAAGTAGCCAGGCCCAGAGGGAGTAGTCGTAGTCGCCGTCAGGTCCTTGTTGCAAAACGCTGCAGCTCCACTGCTGCGGTCACTCCGTCCTCCCGCTCAGTAGCTGTGCCCAGAGGATCAGGGTCCGCTACCCACCACACCGGCGCTCTGGCCGCCGGTGCTTCAGGGGCTTGGGCGTCGCTAGCGCTGATCACCGAATCTCAGTTGGCGGGTCACGACGAAGCTCTCGACGGCGCGGGTGTCGGAGGCTCCTGAGAGGCATATGCGGGTCTTCAGGTATTCGCCGTCATTTACGGGGCTCAGTGGCGATACGGGGACCGAATTGGGCGGCCTTACGGTCCATCGCGGTCGTGCTCTCACGGGCATCTTGTCGGCCCGGTGCCAGATGGCGTCCTCGTCCTCCTCGTCGAGGTAGTCCAGGAGACGCTCGTCGATGGAGTCCAAGTGTGTGACGAGGAAGTCACTCACAGGTCCATCATGGCCAATCACGACGGGCCGAGCCTTGTCAGGACCGTCGAGGGGAATCTGCCGGGACTCTCGCGCCGTCTCAAGGCTGCCGCCAACCTTCTCGACGCTCGGGCTGCCGTACCACCTCAACACGGGAGCCTGGCGAACCCGATCTGCCGTTCAGCTGATCCCAATAAGCGGTTTTGCTTGACCGAGGCGTGTTCGCCTCGTTCCGAACAGGAGGAGGGTCAGGGGGGCTACGGTGCCGACCTCTGGTCCCAGTCACCCGGCACCCGGCCAAGCATGGCCGCCACCTCGCCAGCCGGAACGGTAGGGGAGAACAGGTAGCCCTGGCCGACCTCACAGCGCAGGTACCGGAGGCGCTCTAGCTGGGCCTGGGTCTCGATCCCCTCGGCGAGCACGGTCATGTTGAGCTTGTGGCCGAGCGAGATGATTGCCTCCAACAACGTGTCGTTGTGGATGCTCGCTTCCGACGGGCTGACAAAGGACCGGTCGATCTTGATGATCATCGGGCGCAAGAGCGCGAGGTCAGAGAGCGAGGAGTACCCGGTCCCGAAGTCGTCGAGCGCGACGGTGACCCCGTAGTGCTCAAGGCGCTCGATCACGCGCTTGGTCTCTACGACATCGACGAGCGCCACGGCCTCTTTGATCTCAAGCACGAGGCGCTCTGGTGCAAGTCCGCTTGTCGTGAGCACTTTGTCGATCACCGCCAGAAGCTCCGGGTCGTGGAACTGCCGTGCGGAGAGGTTGACCGTGACGTACGGCTGGATGGCCTGATCACCTGCTCGCTCCCAGGACATCGCCTGCCTGGTGGCCTCGTGCAGCGCGAAGGAGCCGAGCTTAAAGATGAGATCGCTCTGTTCTGCAAGCGGGATGAACACCTCGGGGTGCACCTGTCCCCACTTGGGGTGCTGCCAGCGCATCAGCGCCTCGAAGCCGACCAGCTCGCTCGTGGTGAGATCGACGATGGGCTGGTAGTGCATCGAGAGTTCACCGGACGAAACAGAGCGCCCAAGATCTCGAAGAAGCTCAAAGCGGCTCACCGCCTTCTCGCGCATGGTGGGGGTGAACAGGACGTGGTGGCCCTTTCCCTGGCGCTTGGCCTCGTACAAGGCGGCGTCGGCGTCCCCGATGAGATCGGTCCAGGCCTTGCCCGTCCCCTCCAGGACCACGACTCCGATGCTCGCGTGCTGTTGGACCTGGGTCCCAGCGAGGGAGAAAGGCTTCGCGAGCACGCCCAAGAGACGCTCGGCCACCTCCTCGGCCTGGTCCGGGGACACCAGTTCCGCGGCCAAATAGGTGAACTCGTCGCCCCCGAAGCGACACAGCGTGTCGGTGGAGCGGGTTACCTGCTCAAAGCGGCGTGCGAGCGCCACGAGAAGCTCGTCGCCGACGACGTGGCCGAGAGTGTCGTTCACCTCCTTGAAGTCATCGAGGTCCAACAGCATCACAGCGTTCCACCCGCCCCGCCGTGCTGTCCTCGTGTGCGCCTGGGAGAGCCGGTCCTCGAACAGCACCCGGTTGGCGAGACCGGTGAGCGAGTCGTGCAGTGCCTGGTATGAGAGCTGGGCGTTGAGCGCCCGCTCCTGGGTGACGTCCCGGACCGAGATGACGAAGTAGAGCGTGGACCCCACTGCGTCGCGCACAGACGACTTCGACACCTCGGCATCTATCACCCGCCCGTTGTTGTGCAGGTAGCGCTTCAGATAGCTCACCTTGTCCACCTCGCCGGAGGTCAGGCGGAGGTGGGCCTCATAAGAGATGCTGCGGTCCTCGGGATGGGTGAAGGGTTCGGAGTCCTTGCCGACGATCTCGTCCCTGGCGTATCCGACCATCTCGCAGACGGCGTCGTTGACTTCCAGGACCTTGTCTCCGAGATCGACGAGGATCGTGCCAACCATGTTGTTCTCGAACGCGAGGCGAAAGCGCTGCTCACCATTTGCGTGGGCGTCGACGTAAGCAGCCTCGGCCTTGGCGGGAGCAGGCTCGACCTCGGCCTCGGCGGGGGCGTGGTCTGCCGCTCGCTGGGTGCTGTATGGACCTATCACCGCAGGTCCATCATGAAGCCGGACCGTCCGGCCGTGCATGTCGGCGGCGTCGGCCCGGTCGTGCTTCCAGGACCGAGATGAGTCGCTACACGGCAGCAGGCGCTCAGGAACGGCGACTCGCTTAACTTGTTCAGTGGGTGAAGATCGACGTGACCGGCGAGGGCGCCGATAGCACCAGCCTCAGGGATCTTGCCGCGGACAGCCAATGACACCTCCGAAATGGGTACCTCTTGTCGAGGGTACAGAAGACTTGCCGTCCCACTCACTCTGCTAGTTGGTGTTTAGTCACCTTCACTGCCGAGCCGGGACGGGTTTACTACTTGCTTCAGCCAGCCCAAGCAACCAGATAAGGACTGGGAATCATGGCTTGCCTTGTTCCGGTGAACCCTCGCGCCAACAAACGCCGATGTCAAGGGGCTGCGTCAGGCTAGATGTCATATAAGTGACATGTCATGAGAATGACATGGGTGCTATTCGCTCTTGTTGGTCCTGCTTGTGCAAACATGGCCGATTCATGCCTCCGGGCGCCGAACCAGGCTGGCGTGGCTGACCAGGATCTTGGGAACGAAAGTTTCGACAGGCTGTTACCAACAGAGGTCAATCAGGACCAGGCACGTCGCCTTCTTGGTGCCAGAGACTGCTGTTGGTCAAAGACCGCCGTTAGCCCTAACAGCTGGAATGTCGTGAGGGACTGGCCACAGGGGTAACACATGATGGTTGCTGGACCGCTGTGAACTCCCTTTATTGAGACCAAATGTCAGGAAGAATAGTGAGTATTGCAATCTCAGAAGGAGCCACTCAAGGTATTCACCGACGCGCTCCGCGTGACGATATGGGCTACTAGACCAGGCGCGACCCCATCGCAGCCTTGATCTCACCCGCCGCATCCGGCGAGCGTTGCAGGCACGGCCAAGACGATCTGCCGTCACGCCGTGCTCGACGGGCTCATCCACGAGTACGAACTGGCTGCCTAAACCATTCGCTCTGATGAGCCCTCCGCACTACCGCCCCGATTCCACGGCGATCCCGGAGCGCAAGACGCGCTACGTGACGCCACCACCGACAACAGTTCGTCCCCGCACGTGCCGACCTCACCTCGGACGGGTCCGGTTGAGCCCGACACCAACAGGATCGGACTGTTGGGTCCGTCACGGTAGGCAACGCCCCCATCGTTGGCAGCACACCTATGCCACGAGCCTGGTGCGCCGGGGAGAGGACATCCACGTCGTATGGCGCCTGATGGGCCGCTCCAACATCGCGACGACGACGACGACGAGGTACCTGCACCTGTTAGACGCCGACCTGCTCGACGCTGTCGATCGGGCATTCCCGGAAAGCTGAGTCGGCTACTCCTCGTTGTTCGGGCCGCCCTTTGACAAGTGCGACAGATGTGTGCCCATGACGCTCCGTTCTCGTGAGCATGCTCGACCTTGACGCCGAGGTAGTTTCAGATCCCGAGGCAGCAACCCGGCACGTCGCCGCGCTCCTACTTCAGGCTGACGTTCTCGACACCGCCGTTGCAGGCGCGGCCCCCCAGGTCGAGCTGGGCGGACAAGCTCCCAGAAGCGTCCGTTATCGTGACGCCGCTGCTCGTGACGACCCCGGTGATCGTCGCATGTACTTCGGCGCCGTTCACGAGCGTGCTCACCTCGACCGTGAACTGGCCGTTGGCACCGACCGTCACGGGGCCGCCTTGAACGATGACCTGCGTCTCGCCTGTGCTGCGCGTTCCCTGCTGGCACAGCCAGTAGGCATACCACTTGACGGTGATCTTGCCGCCAGAGACCGTCGCTACAAGGCTGTCGGGTTGACACTTCGGGGAGTTGTATTCCTCGCGCTCGTTTCCCTTGTACGTGCCGTTCGGGACCGATGACGACGCCAGCACATACGCGGGAACAGCGACGCCCCTTGACGTATCGAACTGGGCGACGACACGGCACGACAGCACGACTTGGAAGTCAACATTCTTGATGTCCGCGGCGACGACGTCGACGGCGCGCTGCGCCGGGAACGACACGTCGCCGGGCTTCGGCTGCGGCGCGATCGTGCAGTGCCCCGGGTCGAGAGTGAACCCGTAGTCGCCGTCGGAGTCGGTGATCGTCGTCCCACCGCCTGGACAGCTCGCTCGGACGGGGAAGCCCTCAATTGGCACGCTCGAGTCGTCGAGGGTGATCTGACCCGACACGACCGGGTGCGCAGTCCAGGCCCAGCCGCGCGCCAGCCCGGTCTTTCCTGTGCAGGGTCCGGGCCCACCCCCCGCGGAGACGAACCACGCGCCGTCACCCTTCGGCACTAAGTAGTGCACATTGACGCCCGAGTTCTGTGGTGTGATCGCCTTCGTCGACCAGACCTCCTCGCCATAGGGGCCGCTGCCACTGCCGTCGCGGCCACCGGTCGCGGTGAAGAGCCACGGGTGATCGGATTGTGTCCAGCCCCACGCCGCGCCGTACTCGGTGACGTCGTCGCGCAGGGGCACCTGCATGAACAGCGCCTGAGCGCATCCGTGCGCATCGGACTTCGTCTGGAGGATCAGCTCCACCGGTAGCGGCAAGCAGTGCTCCCCGGGGCTGGGCGGCTGGCCGTCGCAAGCACTTGTTGTCGCGTTGTCGTCGAGGCGCGGTTCGATGCGCATCGTTTGACGCGGGATCGACGTCGCCGTGCGATACGCAACAGGAATCCCTCCCACCGACACCGATGGGAGGAGCAGCCCGACCGAGACGACGACTCCGAGCCCGATCGTGGACAGGGCCACCTTCGGCCGCTGGGTCCGGAGGGCACGGAGTGAACCCGTCACCGCGACGCCCAAATCACGGCCACGGGCTGGCCACGTCCGCGCTTCGCTCCTCGAATCAGTGCGGTTGCTGCTTGCGTGCGCCATGCTGCATCCCCCCTACGCCGCATCGATCGCTTGGCTGAATATACAGCCTCCTAAGCTCTGGTCACAATGCCCGAACCGGCGAGCCGGGGCCAGCGGCAGCACGACGGCGGTGCCGCGACACATCCCCATACTCGAGGGAGGGCGAAGCAAGCGACTTCTAGGACCCAGAGGGTTTACGGAAGCGAATGCGTCCCAGCTTCAGCGGTCCCGACACCCGTATACGGGGGAGAGATGGCTGGGAGTGGCGACAGATCAATCGTTCGTGCGCCGGCTGCCGATGCAGCAGCGATTGATTCCGACCGCCCGTATAGAGGCTATGGATCGCGGCGCCAGCAGCCAGGGGGTCTGAGGCCGAGCGGCACCCGGCAGCACCGGACCACCGACGTGGCGAGGAAGCGGAATGCCCAGCACCCGGATGCCAGACCACAGACGGCCAGCCAGCGGGCCCACCTCACTGGACGGTCCCGAAGCGATGATTGTGGACGCGGTGTTCCGTCAACACCGCCAAATGAGAGCAGCGGCTGTGTCCAAAGAAGAGATTGACGACTATCTGGCCTCGCTGGAGGAACCAAAACGGAGCACGTTGACCACCCTCCGCCTTTCGATCCTCGGCATCATCCCCGAGGCAGAGCAGTGCATCTCGTACGGACTGCCAGCTTTTCGGGTGCAGGGCAAGGTAATCGCCGGTTTTGGAGCCTTCAAGAACCACCTGAGCTATCTACCTCACAGCGGCTCGGTCATCCCCGAACTTGGTGACGAACTCGCCAACTACAAGACTTCGTCCGGGGCACTTCAGTTCCCCGTTGATGCGCCATTGCCAAGCGCGCTCGTCGAGAAGTTGGTCACGACCAGGCTGCGCCAGGCCCTCGGGTAGGCCATACCCTGTACGTGCGGCTGCCGATCGGGCAACGATCGCGAGCACCGGGACGGCCGCATTTGGGAGTGCGCCCAGTTTCGCGCTCAAGAGCAACGCATAATGACGCCCCGAACGACTTTCCGACAATCGACCTGCCCGCGCCAGACGGTTCCAGGACGGTCGGCTGATCAGCGCGTGACGCCGATCCCGCGCTTGTCGGGACTCGCTCCAGAGGCATTTCGGCGGAACATTCTGTACGTCGCGGTTCCGGCGGACTGGGCAGGCGCTTGCCGCCAAGACGAGCTCTACGTCCGGGATCTGCCCGGAGGCGGGGAGGCCGGTGTAGTGGTGGTACGACGCCACGGCGTTGGGGTAGCCACCTTGGTCGATTTGCGGCTCTCGGGCAGACTGCAATCGGGGGTCAGGTTGGCACGAGCTGAGTTTGAGGCTGGCTAGGCAAGTGACCGGGCAGCTACTCGAAGTCTCGCGCTACCGCTTCCAGGGCACCTTCCGGCACCGCTGGGGCGCCTACCTGTCGCTAGTCCTGCTGATCGGGCTGGTCGGCGGCCTCTCCATGGGAGCCCTCGCCGCCGCCCGGCGCACCGAGTCCTCCTTCCCTACCTTCCTCGCCAGCACCAACCCGTCCAACCTGAGCCTCGGCACGGCGCTGTGGAATCCGGCGCTCGGGTACACCACCGGCTACAACGGCCCCCTCGTGGCCACCATCGCCCGCCTTCCCGACGTGCGGCGGGCCGAAAGCTACTCGGATATCTACAGCGTGCCGACTGGAGCGAACGGGCAGCCGACGGCGGCGGGCGAGAAGGCAAACATGAACGTCGAGGGAAGCGTCGACGGGCTCTACTTCAACCAGGACCGGGTCACCGTCGTACAGGGACGGATGGCCGACCCGAAGCGGGTCAACGAGATCATGATGACCGTGGGTGCCGCCAAATCCCTGGGCCTCCACGTCGGGCAGACCGTCACCTGGGGCACCTACACTGACGCCCAGTTCGAGTCGACAACGGGCGCACCTCCGCTGCCAGCGCTGCACGAGAGACTCACCCTTGTCGGGACCGTCATCCTCAACAACGCCGTCGTACAGGACGAAATCGACGCCAACGGCCCAACGACTGTCATCCTCACGCCGGCCCTCACCCGGCGACTGGGCAACTGCTGTGCGAACTACTCGTTCACCTACCTGCAGCTCGACCAGGGAAGCCGCGACGTGCCGGCCGTCGAGGCGGAGATCGAGCGGGTCATCCCGCCCGTACTCCCCTACGACTTCTACGACACCTCCATCGACGTCACCAAAGCCCAGAACGCCATCAAGCCGGAGGCCATAGCACTGGGAGTGTTCGGCCTCATCGCCGGGCTGGCCGCGATCGTGATCGCGGGTCAGGTAATCGGTCGGCAATTGGGCTTCTGGGCTCCGGAGGAGCGCACCCTGCGCGCGATCGGCGCCGACCCCGTGATGACCGCGGGTGATGGGCTGCTCGGGATCATGGGCGCCGTCGTGGTGGGCGCACTGCTGGCCGCCGCCGTCGCCGTGGCGCTCTCCCCGCTGGCACCGCTAGGCCCGGTGCGTCCGTACTATCCCCACCCTGGAGTGGCCCTCGACTGGGCTGTGCTCGGCCTCGGAGTGGCCATGCTCGTCGTGGTGCTGGGGTCCGTGGCGATCGTGGTGGCCGTGCAGCGAGTGCCACAGCGTGCCAGGACCCGCCACCCCCGCGCGCCTTCGCGCATAGAAAGCGCCGCCTCCACAGGCAACCTGCCCGTCTCAGCGGTCACCGGCATCCGCTTCGCGCTCGACCCGGGGGCGGAGGGCGAGGCTGTGCCGGTGCGCTCTGCCATCCTCGCTACGACCCTGGCCGTAGTGGTCATCAGCGCCACCATGGTGTTCGGCTCCAGCCTCAACTCCCTCATCTCGCACCCCCGCCTCTACGGATGGAACTGGAACTACGCCTTGATCGCCGGAGGCGGGCCCGGCGACATCCCTGCCGCGAAGTCGGCGAGGCTGCTCGACCACGATCCGAGCGTGGCGGCTTGGTCCGGGTACTGGTTCGGCAACCTGCGGATCGACGACCTGACGGTGCCCGTCCTTGGTGGTTCACCCGGGGCATCGGTGGCGCCACCGATCCTGACCGGCCACGGCTTCGACGGGCCGGGCCAGATCGTGCTCGGTCCAGGCACGCTGGCCCAGCTCCACAAGTCGGTTGGCGACACCGTCACGGTGCGTTACGGGACGACCACCTCGCACCTCCTGCGCATCGTCGGCACAACCACCATGCCCGCGGTGGGAGTCGCCGGCGTCACCGGCCACGCGTCCATGGGAACGGGAGCATTCGTGCCCTACCAGCTTCTTCCCGCGTCGGTGCGCAATCAGTTCAACCTGTCCCCAGCCGGCCCGAACGCCGAGTTCGTGCGTCTAAAGTCCGGCGCGGACGCCAAGACCGCACTCCGGTCGCTAAACCGGATCGCGGCGGAGGTGTCTACTCCGGAGAACTATCCAAGCCAGGTATACGGGGTGCAACGGCCGGCCGAGATCGTCAACTATCGATCGATGGGCGCCACCCCGCTCATCCTCGGCCTCGGATTGACGGCGGGCGCGCTGACCGCCCTCGGCCTGACCCTCGTCGCCTCGGTCCGGCGCCGGCGCCGCTCCATGGCCATGCTGCGGACGCTCGGCTTCACGGGCCGCCAACTGCGAGCAAGCGTGGCCTGGCAGTCCAGCGTCGCCGTGGTGATCGGGCTCGTGGTTGGGGTGCCGCTCGGGATCATCGCCGGGAGGTTCCTGTGGGATCTCTTCGCTGCCAACATCTACGTCGTGCCCAGCCCGACCGTGCCTGCTTTGGCGATGGTCGCCGTCGCACTCGGTGCCCTGGTACTCGGCAACCTGGTCGCCGCCATCCCGGGACGCATCGCGGCCCGTACGCCGGCGGCGGTGCTGCGGACCGAGTAGGCACGCGTGCCATAAGGCGACGGCAATGGATCGAACGACAGATCTGCATGATGCCCCTGAGATCCCTGAGACGCTGCCCGCCTGTCGCGGATGTCCACAGCTTTCCCAGAAGTGCCGTAACGGGGCAGTCGCGAACGCATAACGCTCATACCGAACACCGCGCCGCCTTGGTGACTGGCCCGGTACAGACGGTTCTAGGGATGGAGGGTGCACGACCTCGGTCGCCTTGCGCGGAAGAGCGGGGGGCCGTGCACCCGCCATGGCGTCCCGCGGGACCCGAGGTAGGCCAGTACCACGTCCAGTTTCCGCGGACAGCAAATCTCTGAGGCAGCACGGCCCCGCCGCGGGGTGGGTGCAGCGGGGCCGGATTGCCCGAGGGAGGCACCTGCATGATCCCTTGTTGGCTTGCGGGGGGAACAGAGGGCCTGCAACCGTCACGGTAGACATCTGGACCGAGCGTGGGGCAGCAGCACCTCAGGCGCGGAACTGCCCCGGCTTCCTGAGCGCCTGAGGCTCAGGACTTCGTGGAGCCCGAGGGAAGAACGGCGCGAAGGCTAATTCGACCCTGAGAACCGCTCTGATCTGGGGTTCTGGCTACGTAGCAGTCGCTTTCTTGAAGACGGCAATCGGGTAGGTCATGCCTCCCCCAAACGTGTCGGCCCCGAGTATCAACGATTGAATAGAGACGAGTTCCCACCCGTCCGCGCCAATCGTCTCGAAGGCAGTTTCCAGACTATGAAGGCTGCCTGCTATTTGGTCCAACCGTTGAAGCTTGTAGGTCCACTTCATGCAGGCAGCGTACGTCGCAGGCGTATGAGCAGCGTGGGAATGATGGCTACGCCTGCCTGTGCATCTCCACCTACGGCCACTCAGGTGCTGGTCGCCATTCCGAGCAAGCCTTCAAGCGCCGAAGCACCTACGCCGATAGAGACAGAAGATGCACGACCCCGGTCGCCTTGCGAGGGAAACGGGGGGTCGTGCATCTCTTCATCCTGGAGATAGCCCCAGGAGACGCTTGTCGATGGGGTCCAGGTGGACGAGGAGGAGGTCGTTCACCGGTCCATCTAGGCCGATCACTGCGGGGCGACAGGCGCTCCGAGTGCATCGCCGTGCTCAAGGGCCGAATGACCCACGCTCATAACGGTAGAAGTTCACTGCCATGTCGCCGCCGTACGTCACACGGTGAACGTGAACCCTTTCTCGCGGATAAGAAGGATTGCCATTTCACAAGCTTCCGCGTCGTAACGGATGCCGGCCCCGTCCTCAAGTTCGGTCATGGCCGTCTCGATTGGCAGCGCGGGCCGATAGGGCCGGTGGCTGATCATGGCCTCGACCACGTCGGCTACGGCCAGGATACGTGCCTCCGGCAGGATGTCCCCGTCATAGAGGCCCTCCGGGTAGCCGGAACCGTCGAGGCGCTCGTGGTGCTGGCGAATGATCTCCGCCACATCACGCTCGAACCCGATGGAACCGACGATTTCGGCCCCTGCGGCGGCATGCTGATGGATAAGTTGCATCTCCGTATCGTTGAGGCGTCCCGGCTTGGCGAGGATTTCCGCAGGCAGGACGATCTTGCCGATGTCGTGGAGAACTGCTGCAATGCGCAGCGACTTGAGACGCGTCTCATTCCAGCCGAGTTCGAGGCCGATCGCGCAGGCAAGCTCCGCTACCCGCCGCTGGTGTCCGGCGGTGTAAGGGTCACGCAGTTCGGTGGTCGCGCTGAGGGCGGCGACGGCCCCCTCAAGAGTGAGCGCGAGCTTCTCGGCACTGGCGGCTAGCTCTCGCTCCGCGCGTCGCATCTCGGTCACGTCAAAGTCGATGGCGACAATCCCCGCGGGCTTCCCGGCAACGTCAGAAAAGACGGCCTTGTGGGTATGCACCTCGCGACGAGTGCCAGTCGGGCCGACCGTCCCAACCAGGTCCTCGATGGGCCGCTCGGGGTGAGCGAGCAGCTCGCGGTTGTCGGCGTCGAAGCGTTTCGCCAGCTCGGCCGGATGGAGGTCGAAGACTGTCTTGCCGATGATCTGGTCTCTGGAGCGGCCCAAAGATGTCGCGAAGGCCTCGTTACAGCCGACGTAGTTCAAAGAGGCATCCTTGTAGTGAACAGGTACAGGGATCGCCTCAAGGAGCTGCTCAAGGAAGTGGGAGCGTTCCTCGGCGGTCGTCTCGGCAGCTCTCTGGTCTGTGATGTCTTGGCAGGTGCCGACTATGCGCAGGGCTTTTCCGTCGTTGCTGTGGAATGCCTCGGCGCGTTCGCGGACGAAGCGGACCTCCCCGTCGGGTCGAACGATACGGTGCTCCAGTTGCGCGGTGCCCGAGGCCAGAGCCTTGTTGATGGCTTGCTTGACGCGAGACCGATCCTCCGGATGCACCAGGTCAAGAAAGGCCTCGAAGGTGCCCTTCCACTTCGCGGGCGTAGTGACGTGAATAGCGAACACCTCGTCCGCCATGAACTCGAACCGCCCGCTTTCTAGATCCCATTCCCAGTGGCCGACATGAGCGAGGCGTTCCGTCTCTCGAAAGAGAGACTCGTTGTGGTCCAGGCGTACGGCATCTCGCAGTCGTCCGATGCCGTAGGCCAGGTCGTTCGCCAGGTCGTGCAACACGGCGACTTCCTCTGGGCCAAAAGTGCCTGGCTCTCCGGCGTAGATCATGAGCGCCCCGATCGCCACGTCGTCGACGACCAGCGGCAAAGCGCACGAGGTGCGGAACCCGCACGCGTCGGCTGCGACCTGCCAAGGGGCGAAGCTCCGCGACCGGTGCATGTCCTTGAGCACTTGAACGGTGCGGGTGCGGATGGCCGTGCCGGTCGGGCCGCGTCCAAGATCGTCATCGCCCCAACTGAGGTGAGCACCGTTCAGGTACTCGGTGCGTCCGGCCGACGCTACCGGCCGCACCGTACGTGCCTCATCGCCCTCGGCGTAGCCGACCCATGCCATCAGGTACCCACCCGAGACGACGATGGTCTGACACATGTCCGTCAGCAGGGATGCCTCCGCGGTCGCACGCACAAGGACTTGGTTACCTTGGCCTAAGGTGCGGAGCGCGCGGGAGACGTTCGTCTGTTCGGTGACGTCGCGGGCGTTCACCACGATCCCTTTGATGGCCGGGTCGTACAGGCTGTTCGTCGCGGTTGCCTCAAGAACCCGCCAATCACCGGAGGCGGTTCTGAACCGAAACACGGCGGGTGGGGCATTCCCATCTCGGCGAGTTGCCGCCAGGAACCTCTCCACCGTCGCTTCAAGATCGTCAGGGTGGATCAGCTCGAACATGCTCCGCCCGCGCTGCTCATCGGGGACGAAGCCAAGGATGCGTTCGGCGGCCTCATTCGCGTAGATCACCCTGGCCTGGTCATCGACCACAGCTATCAGATCGCTCGAATGAGCCAACAGTGCGCCTAGCCATTGCTCGCTCATGGTCAGCGCCCCATTGGAGCCGCTGTGGGCAGCCGTTTGGGGCACGACGGCGTTGGTGCCAGGGTTGCTTTCACCGACCACAGACCCGACCCGCGATCTAGCTTGCTTCGCCCCCTTCGCAGTTTCTTTGATTGAGCGAGTGGGGGGCAGAACTCGCTCGTGGGGCCTTCTTGACTTCGAGGTCACTTCGCGCACCCCCTCTATATCGGCAGACTCGGCGGTCGTGCTTAGGAATAAGCGTCCCGGAGTGCCCCGGACGTGCCACTTGACTGCCGCTCTCAAGTTCGGGCGAGGAAGTTACGCAACAGAAGGATGGTCGAACTCGGAGTCAAGAGTCGAGCCGAGGTTGCCGATACTCCCTAGTGGACGGGAGAGCCGAATGAGTATTGACGTGCGCACCTTTCAAGCCCGCGGTCCCGCGCGACTGAAGTGGATGCACAGCACGGCCGTACTCATCCTCATGCTTGCCACGAGCAGCATCGCGACGCTCGATCTCTACTTGCTCGCGTCCTCTGGTCTTCGCTGACTGGAGTCCATCACGGCCCATCAGTGTCGCCGCCCCCAAACGTGTCGGCCCCGACTCGAAATAGCACTGGGCGCTCTTTCAGACACAGTCCGGATCGAGCGGACGGCGAGCCAGATTGGCCGATTCTTGGTCGCAACCGAGCGACCAGTTCAGCTCATTCCTGTCAACTTCCAATCCGACCGCGGCGATTGCGGCTTTGAGGTAACGAGTCGATGCTCCTGGTCGCCTCGTTCGATAGGAATGTCTCGGAGACCGACCCTTTCAGCAGCGCTCCAAGACAGTGTCAATCGACCGCAGTCTTGGTCGCGCGGACTAGATTCTGGACATTCAGCACAGTGGTGATCTTCAGCCCGAGCAGTTCCTGGCCGCTTTGGTCGCCTCGGCGGACGACGCCATAATCGGTGAGACACTCGACGGAGTGGTGCTGTCCTGGAACGCCGCCGCCGAGCACCTCTACGGTTACAAAGCGGCCGAGATGATCGGCAAGAGCCTGCTGCCTCTCTTTCCGGAGGACCGAGCTGAAGAGTGGACCGGGCTGTTGGGTGCGGTCCGCGAGGGGCTGACTGTTCGGCACTTCGATTCGGAGCGTTTGCGAAAGGACGGCACCCGGGTTCAGGTGACCATCACGGTGTCACCGGTTCTCGGTCCCGACGGCTCGGTCGTCGGGGTTTCCTTGATAGTCCATGACCGCACCGAGAGGTCTCGACTGACAGAGGCGACGCGCCAAGCCGAACAGGAGGCCGCCGAGACCCTCAGCATCCTCGACACGCTGCAGTCCACCGCCCCCGTCGGGTTCTCCTTCGTCGATCCGGACTTCCGCTTCGTACGAGTCAACGAAAAGGCCGCCGCGATCAACGGCGTTGCGGTGCAAGACCACCTCGGCCGGACGATGGCCGAGGTCATCCCGCAGTTCTGGCCACAGCTCGAGCCCTCCTACCGAGGCGTCCTGACCAGCGGCGAGCCCATGCTCAACGTGGAAGTTGCCTCCGAGACAGCGGAGGACCCGGGCCGGATCCACTATTGGCTGGAGAGCCTTTACCCAGTCCGCGTACAGGGCGAGATCATCGGGGTGGGGGCCGTGTTCGTCGACGTCACCGAGCAGAAGGAGGCCGAGCAAACTCAGAGTGACCTAACCAGCGATCTGCGGTACCAGGCGCTGCACGATTCGCTCACCGGGCTCCCCAATCGGACCCTCATCATTGATCGCGCAGAACAGATGCTCGCTCGTGGTCGGCGTAACAACGTGGCAACAGGCGCCCTCTTCATAGACGTCGACAACTTCAAGGACATCAACGACACCCTCGGCCATCGTGTAGGAGACGAGCTGCTAGTCGAGCTGGCTAGACGTCTCACCTCGGCGCTTCGTGATACAGACACCGTGGGTCGCCTTGGCGGCGACGAGTTCGTCGTTCTGACAGAGAGCCTTCCCACGGTCGGCAGGTCGGCGGAGGCAGGCCAACCTGGAGAGGGGCCGTCAGGCGACACTGTTTGACCGCGACCGCCGAGCGCATACTCGAGCTTCTTCGAGAGCCGTTCGCCCTTGGTGACAATCAGTCTCTGCACACCGTGACGGCCTCGATAGGCATTGCAACAGGACCGCGAACGACCGCTGAGGACCTGTTACGAGACGCGGATGTCGCTCTCTACGAGGCAAAGGGCGCCGGTAAACAGCGCTACGCCCTGTTCCATCCCGAAATGCGCCAAGCGGTGGAGAGCCACTTCGAGCTTCAGATGGACCTCGGTCTCGCCGTCGAACGCGATGAGCTCTTCCTCATGTACCAGCCGATATTCGAGATCGACACGGGCACAGTTGTCGGAGTCGAGGCCCTGTTGCGCTGGCAGCACCCCGTTCGTGGGGTTGTCATGCCTGACGAGTTCCTTCCGATACTTGAGGAAAGTGGCCTGATCCTCACAGCCGGTCGTCAAGTGCTACATCGGGCTTGCCAACAGGCCACCGAGTGGCGCAGGGCGGGCCACGACTTGTCGATGTCGGTGAACCTCTCGCCCCGGCAGCTCGATTCTCCCGGAATCGTGAGCCACATCGCCGAGGCCCTGGAGGCATCCGGGCTCAGCCCCGATCATCTTGTGGTCGAGATCACGGAGAACATCTTGATGCACGACCCCGCCAGTACCGAGGAGCGCATCTCCAAGCTCAAGTCGTTGGGCATCAGTGTGGCCATCGACGGCTTCGGCAGCGGGTACTCGTCGCTCGCCTACCTGAGCAAGTTCCCGGTGGACATCTTGAAGATCGATCGCTCCTTCATCGCCTCGATGACTTCGTCGGAGCACTCATCAGCTTTGATCCACTCACTCGTCCAGCTCGGGAAGTCACTCGGGTTGGTCACCGTCGCGGAAGGGATCGAGGAGCGGCACCAGCTAGAGCAGCTCCGAGATGAGCTGTGCGACACCGGTCAGGGCTTCCTTTACGCCAAACCCCTCAGCGCGGAGGAACTCACGGCCTTCCTAGGTGCCCACATTGTCGGCCCCCGCGCTACGGGAAGCGACCTCGCCTCCACTTAGGTGAGCGCACTGGATGTCAAGAATCGACGCGCAATGGGCCTGGCTTGGAGACGAAGACCCCTGCAAGAGCCAGGGCTGATCGCGTCGACACCGAGTGTTCCATCGCGCTCCGAGACGTGACGGGAGGCATAGAGCGGTCGACGCCCCGGACCAACGGTTCGGGAACGGCGCACTCGCCCTGCGGTCGCCGAGCCGTTCTACCCGCGCAGTGCCCCCAAGAGCGCTCGGCTACTCGATGTTCCGCATCTCGGGGCACATGGTGAGCTGCCGCGTGCGATCGCTATGCTCCGCCGGGCAGCGGACAGTAAGCGAACACGCGGAGGGCAGATGGAACAGCGACGACTGGGCGCATCAGGACTCACTGTCTCTCTCGCAGGGCTCGGGTGCAACAACTTCGGGGGGCGCCTCGACCAAGCTCAGACCACCGACGTCGTGAGCGCGGCACTTGATGTCGGTGTCACCTTTTTCGACACGGCCCGTTCTTACGGCGAGGGACGCTCCGAGGAGTACCTCGGGGCGGCCCTGAGCGGACGGCGGGACCGGGCGGTGCTCGCCACGAAGTTTGGCTCCGTGGTCATCGAGAACCGGGGATCGCGGGCCGAGCTGGTGCGCTCGCTCGAGACGAGCCTACGAGCGCTCCGCACCGACTACGTCGATCTTCTCCAACTCCACTTCCCCGATCCCAAGACCCCTATCGCCGAGACGCTGGACGTTCTCGACACCGTGGTCCGCGCCGGGAAGGTCCGATATGTGGGCTGCTCGAACTTCGCTGCTTGGATGCTCGCCGACGCCCACTGGACGAGCGCTACCCGACACGTCCAGCCCTTTGTCTCTGTACAGAACCAGTGGAGCCTGCTCCAACGGGAGATCGAAGTCGAGGTCACGACTGCCGCCGAGCGGTTTGGGCTCGGCGTGCTGCCCTTCTTTCCCCTGGCCTCAGGCCTGCTCACTGGCAAGGCCACTCGGGACGGGGGGCCACCCGCCGGCAGCCGGCTGAGCGAGGAGCGATTCCGGTCGGCGCTCACGCCGACCACCTTCGACAAGTTGGACCGCCTCCAGCACTTTGCGAATGAGCGCAGCTGGAACCTGACGCGCCTCGCCCTGTCCTGGCTAGCCAGTCATCCGGTCGTCTCGTCCGTCATCGCAGGCGCTACGTCGCCGGCGCAGGTCCGGGAAAACGCCGCCTCGACGCTGGCGGACCTCTCCGCAGAGGAGGTCGCCGAAGTGGCCCGGCTCGTCGAGTGCTGACATACCACGCCGAGGATGCGAGTCGGATGTGCCCATGGTGGATGCCCATCGTGGCGAGTTACCCCGTTGATGTGTGGGGAATCTGCGAAACGGAGGGAGGGCGTCGCCCGAAGCCCGTTGCCTGATCCACACCGAAGCATCTCCAGGCTCGAAGTCCTTTTGACAGTCGTGCAGGACCTCCATGGCCTTGCCCGAGGGGAGTGCACACCCGGCACGGTGTCCCGCAAGACCGGGAGTAGGTCATCGGCATATCCGGCTCGTGCGGGAAACTCGAAGGAGGACGGGAAAAGGCCCCGACGCCCCCCACCACGCGCCGGGGCCATTACCGTGCTGAGCTCAGATTACTGGCTGTCTGCTGCCACTTCAAGAGCTTCCGACCCGGGCGCGCGACGATCGACCTTGGCATGCCTCGAACACTGACGTGCAACAGCCCCGCCACCCGAAGGCAAGGGGCCGCTCGCCTCGAAAAGGGCCGGTGTCTACTGTGGAGACGGTCGGACGTCGTGAAGCGGGGGCGCGAGACGGCGCGAAACGAAAGGACGGATGCGATGCCGAAGTGGGAGTACAAGCTCATTCAGTGGAAGTGGCTGCTTCAGTATGGCGCATCGCATCCCGCCGATGCGCTTGCAAAGAACCTGGACCTCAATGGTTTGCAGGGCTGGCGACTGAGTTGTCAGATCACACTCGACGTTGGCTCCCAGCAAGTCGAATATGGAGTGTTCACACGAGAGATTGCTGACACTGCAGCCACCAGCTCGGCAAGTTCTCCATCCATGGATGCCCTGGAGGAAGACGGCCCCGTTCCCTAGCCTGGAAAGTTCATCCGGCCTCGGGAGCAAGACTGGCACGTCATCAGTCGACTCGTTGAGTAGCTCCCAACGATTCTCGTAACCCACGGTCACCGTCTCATCTACTCGCGCCTGCGCCTGCGGAGCGTTGCGAGTCCCCGGTGTGGCGCTCGGGTCCGTCAACTACTTCTGATGATGAAATCCATGATGCGGCGGCCACGTGATCTCGGGGGACTACGAAGTAGCGGCAGTGAGCCGGTGCAGGTCCTTCCAGCTTGACCATGACGTACCACTGACGCGCTCATTCCGAAGCCAGCGATACTCCGGGTCGTGAGGTTTGATCGAGAGAGTCGCGGACGGCTTGGAAACGTCTGATGGCGGGTTTCTGTGGAAGGTCGTGCGCGACCATACCGAGGGGCGTTACTGGGCAGAACTCGCGTGCGTATCGCGGGGCGCCGGTTTTGGCTACTACTCGGTGGTCCTCATCTCGGGATACATGCCGAGCCGCTCCTCCAATGCTCCCAGGTAGTCGCGGTCGGCGTCGGTAAGGATTACTTCCTCTTCCTCCTCGATCGCTTCAGGAAGCCGCGCTCCGATTTCCAGCTCCTGAGCTCCTGGCTGCCGTAGGTGGCCACGAAGGCGGGAACGAGCTGATACCCAGTCCGGCCAGTCCTCCATGACGTGGTCCGGGGTGATCGGCCCTTCGAGGAGGGCGCTCACATAAAACCGGATTCGTTTGACGGGGTCGTGCACCTCGTCGTCCTCGTCGAGGTACTCCAGGAGCCGCTCGTCAATCGAGTCCAGGTAGACGACGAGGAAGTCACTGTACTCGTCGTTGTTGGTTACACCCTTGCGGACACGTAGAACTCGATGCGCTCTTGCTCAAGCGCCCACCGCACGACCTTTCTCAAGCTGTTGACGAGCACCTGCGCCAGGCGAGGAGCAGAGAAGACCGCCCCGAGCACCTGCAATGGGGGGTCTTCCGACGTGAGGCCTTGTACCGGCAGGCCGGTAAAGTCAACCCGCGCAGTCGGTGCCGTCCCGTTAGCCGAAAGAACGGCCGCGGTGTCGGCTCTCGCCTGAACGACCAAGAGGTCCTCGCCCAAGGGTGGCGTGGATGTCCACGACCAGCTCCCCGAAGCCGCGATTGCCGGGGTCGCCGTGGATCGAACGATGCGGTCCACGACATCGTGAAGACTGGCTGCAAGCGATGCAGCATCGTCGATCTTTAGCACCGCGATCTCCTGACGCCTGGGTGCTTGACCGTTCAGGTTTGCGTGTTCGGGGCTGACACCGCTCATGACGATCCGTGCGAAGGCCGCCTTTTCTCCGGCGATCTCTGCCTCGCCGCCTTGGACCATGACGGCCTTCACGACGAGGTCGTCGCGCCGGGACCGAACGACTACGGCATCCAACTGATCGAGTGCGCTCATCGGCCACCTTCGCCCGAGTCATCTTGATTCTTCGTTGCAGGTCCTATGTCTTAGGCGTCATCTGTTATCGGCTCTTGAAGTTCTGGCCTTGAGCCCTCACAGCCCCGAGGCGAGATCGAAGGCAACCGGTATGAGGGTGCACGACTATCGTTGCCTTGCCCGAGGCGAGCACGGGGTCGTGCACCCGGCCCGATGTTCCGCGGGACCCGAGGTACGCCAGCAGCACGTCCAGTTTCCGCTGACACCGAATCTCTGATGCAGCACGGCCCCGCCGCGGGGTGGTGCAGCGGGGCCGGATTGCCCGAAGGAGGCAAGCTGCATGACCCTTGTTGGCTTGCGAGGGGAACAGAGGGCCTGCACCCATCACGGTATACCTCTGGACCGAGCGTGGGGCAGCAGCACCTCAGGCGCGGAACTGCCCCGGCACCGCAGTACCGGGGCCAGTCCGAGGTAGTGCGAGTGGCCATTGGGCTGGTGCCCGCGTAGCACGCCCTGGAAGGGCCAGCGCACGGGTGACGAGGAGCCGGTCAAGTTGGGCTCTGCCAGCCTGTTCACTACCAAAGTCAAAGAGACTTTCGGCCCTAGCTGCCGTCACGGCCGTCGGCCAACGTGAAGGCATGGGCGGCCCGAAACTCGAAGAATTGTCGCGCAGCGAATGTTTGTACCTGCTGGCCAGCGTGTCTGTCGGACGGGTAGGCCTCAGCATCAAAGCACTTCCAGCGGTGTTGCCAGTCAACTTCGCCCTTTTGGACGGCGAAGTCGTGTTTCGCACCGTGGAGGGCACAAAGTTCCACGCAGCGGCGACCGGCAGAGTCCTCGCGTTTGAAGCCGACGGCTATGAGACTGACGGCCTAAGCGGGTGGAGCGTTCTTGTCGTAGGCCTGTCGAGAGTCGTCACCGAACCGACCGAGCTGCATCGGGCCCAACAGGTGACCGTGGAGCCCTGGGGAGTCGGCGGAGCCGCCGACCGGATCGTCCGAATCACTTCCACGCTCGTCAGCGGGCGCCGGTTTCAGCGGACCCCGTAAGCGTCCACTTCATAGCACACGTGTTAATCGACCCGGCCGGCCCGCACTTCGGGTGTGCGCCTCGCCAGATCGGCGACATCCTGGCCCCGTAGCACGCTGACCGTCACCTGTCCTACCACTCGGCGCCTACGACGCCACATGGGCGAACGAGAGGGTCGTTCGCTGGTCCATCATGGGCTAATAACGACGGGCCAAGCCTTGTTACCTACGTTCCGCAGTTCAGCTGACCCCTTCAGCTTGAATTTCGCGACCAGCTCTCGCCGCGCCCGGCGACGCGTAGCGTGAGCACCTCAATCTCGTTGAGCAGCGCACGAAGGCGCTGGGCCTCGGCCAGCCAGGGGCGGTAACGCTCGACTTGTTCGTCGGTGAGGTTGACGGTGGCGGTCTTGCCGTCGATCTTCCGGGTCCACTGGTGGTAGGGACCGTGCAGCCGTAGCGGCTCGGCCTTGCACCTGCAGTTGGGCTTGCCGCATCTCGTCGTGCGCTCGACCAGCGAGCCGGGAAGCGCGAAGCCTGCCTCGGACAGACGTCTGGCGATCGCCTCCTGCCTTCGGCGGTCTTCTCTGCTCGGCTCGCCCATCGTTCCTCCGGGGGAATCTTGCCCCACCATCCACCACCTTCGGCGTCTACAGTAGCAGACTGTGGCACATGGTACAGATCGATCCGGACAACCTCGAGGTCGATCAGATCGGGATCGGGGCGCTTCCGGTCGTGAACGCGATCCTTGCTCGCCTGGGCTTCGACGATCTGCTCTGCTCCTACCTGCCCGCCCCCGATCCTCGCTGCGTGATCCCCCCAGCGCGGGCACTCGGTTCACTCGTGCGCAACCTCGCGGTCTCCCGCCGGCCCCTTTACGGGCTGTCGGCCCGGGCGGCGGACTACGACGCAGCGCTCCTCGGCCTCGAAGATGGTGAGGCGAGGCTGCTCAACGACGATTCCCCGCCTGTTGGCGGACGTGCTCCGTGAGTACATAGATGAGGTGCGACCCAGGCTCCCAGCGTCCACGTACCTGTTCGCCAATCTCAGGGGCAACCGGAGCCTCCGTGGTCGCTACGGGGCTCGGGCGCTGCACAACCTGGTCGTAGAGGCCGGGACCGGAGCGGGCGTGACCGGTCGGCACCACCCACACCGTTGGCGTCACACCTACGCCACGAGCCTCGTGCGCCGGGGCGAGGACATCCACGTCGTTCAGCGCCTGATGGGCCATTCCAACATCGCGACCACAAGCCGGTACTTGCATCTCTCGGACGCGGACCTCCTCGAAGCCATCGACCGGGCGTTCCCAGAAAGTTGAGCGGCGCTCTGATTGGTCGTGCAGTCCCTGCCGATTACGCGCCAGTCGGCGAGCACTGGCACGACGTCGGCTCGGTGCTGCGCCAACGGGTGCCGGCGAGATCTGTCTGGAGTAGGGATGAGGTAGCCGAGTGAGCACGGGCGCGTGACCGCGACGCTTGTCACAACGGAGAGCTGTCCCTGGACCTCGACGAGCCGTCATTACTCCGTGGCCATGCCAAGGCCTGCGCTGTCACAGCGCGATGTTGATTCATGCCCAGCAGGTTGGCGACACCTCCGGTAGCTACTCTTGATGTCGTGAAGGGTGACCGCGTGGAGGTCCTTATTGATGTGGGAGCCGGCGTCGAACGCTTCGAGATCGAGGCGACACGGGCCGGCAGGCGAGTCGAGGTGGGCAATGCCCGGGGAACGATTGAGGTTACGGAGGTGACTCGCTCAGGGAAGGCGGTCCGTACGGCACGGTTCATGACCGCGAAGGTGGTGGCAGTTGTGGAGCACCCCGCTCGTGACGGCGAGGGTTCAGCCCGCCCCGGATAGAACCCGAGGAACCAGGCGCCCTGAACGCGCGTCGGACGCCACTGCTCTCCTTTCGGCTCGTGCGCCATTCGACACACGACAACCACGAAGTACCTGCACTTGTCGGACGCGGAACCTCCTCGAGCCTATCGACCGGGACTTCCCAATGAACTGAGTGCAGCTACTCCTCGGTTGTCCGCATCACGGTGCAGTCCCCGCGCTGGAGTGTCGAGCCTGAAGAGAGAGGCCCATCCCGGTGAGCCATGGACGATGAAAGCGGCACGCTCGGGGCGTTGCACCATCCTCCCTACCAGTACTTGACGAAGAGCAGCGAGGCCACGACAAGGCCTCCGATCACCACGATGACCCGCAGCGTGTCAGGAGAGAGGCGCCGCCCGACGATTCCCCCGATCTGGCCTCCCACGACCGAACCGGCGGCGATGAGCCCTGCAGCCTCCCAGGCGACATGGCTCGCCGCCACGAATAGCACCGCCGCAGTGCCGTTCGCCAGAAGGGTGAGCACGTTCTTCACGCCGTTCAGGCGCTGCAAGTCGTCGTCGATGAAGATCGCGAGCAGGGAGATGAGGATCACTCCCTGAGCTGCTCCGAAGTAACCGCCGTAGACCCCCGTCGCGAAGACCGAAGCGAGCAGCGGCAGGCCTCCATGCGCGGGTCGCTCGCCACGCTTTACAAGCCACCGCCCGACCCTCGGTCGGATGGCCATCAGGACGCACGCGATCACGACGAGCACGGGCACGGCGCGCCGGAAGACGGTTCCCGGTAGCGCGAGCAACAGGGCGGCTCCAGAGAGACCGCCGAGCACCGAAGCGCAGCCGAGGCGAAGAGCCCGACCCCGCTGACCCCGTAGCTCGCGCCGGTAAGCGGTGACACCGCTCAGCGAGCCGGGAACCAGCCCCACGGTGTTGGTGACGTTGGCGACGACCGGAGCGAAACCCACCGCCAACAGCGTGGGAAACGTGACCAGTGAACCAGAGCCGACTATGACGTTCATTGCGCCCGCGACGAGGCCAGCGGCGACAACCGCGAGCACGGCGGTCAGCGACACTAGGTCTGCCGGCTACCGGATGCTGTGGAAACGGACAGCAGAGACGTGAGTCGAAAGGTAGCCGAGGCCAAGCCTTTCCAGAAGGCTGAGCGCAACTACTCCTCGGTCGTCCGCATTTCCGGGTACATGTCGAGCCACGGCTCCAGCGCCTTGAGGTGGGCCCGGTCGGCTTTGGCGAGGCTCTGCCGCGTCGTTCGGTGCGCGGTCCCGAAGCACGTAACGGCGAAGGGGCGCGGTCAACTCCACCCGCCGCTCGACCAGCTCCTGGGTTGTTCTGTCGCGACCCGAAAACGGCATCTGGGACGCGGTTGGGTCGTCGAGGAGTCGTCGGCGCGGATGAAGTAGGCGCTCCGTCGCCCCTTCGGTAAGACTGCCGGGCATGGCCTTCGGTCAACACTCAGGCCCACCTGCGTCGGCGAAGCAGTTGAAGGAGCTGCTGACCCTCCTCAAGAACGTCGGCCACAGCGACTTCCGCGACGCGCGCGGCCCAATGGGGGTTACACAGCGCCAGGCCGCCGGCAAGTTCACTCGCGATGAGGCGGCAGCGTTCATTGACCGGTTACGGGACACAGAGTTCGGCGGGAGCGCCCCCCTTGCTGGCACAGTGGCGAGGCTTTCTGCGCAAGAGCAGATGTTGCGCCACATGCCTGTCGAGCAGCTCGTCGTCGAGCTTCGGCGTCGCGGCTGGACCGTGACCAAGCCGTAGAGCAGCGAGCACCGGCCTCTTTCTCGATCACGACATTTCGACGTGGAGTGGGGTTCGCGTCGGAGGATCAACGGCCTCGATGTCCGACTGGCGACTCTCGCCTTGGGCTGCCTGAGGTATCGGCATGATGCGGTGTTTACGGGACACACCGCGATGCCGGCGGCTGGGACCTCGGCAGGCGGGGCCGGAAGGCACTTTCCTCACAGGTGGCGTCACACCTATGCCACGAGCCTGGTGCGCAGGGAGAGGACATCCACGTCGTCCAGCGCCTGATGGCCACTCCAACATCGGCAAGACTCCGACGTGAGCCTCACCGAGGCCGACAGAGATCAACTCACCAGTGGTCCGTGATTCTCCTACGGAGTTCGTGACCGGGAGCTTGAGCATCGTCGGAGGCAAGCTGCCACACACCAGGTTCTGATGCGGCGTGCAGCGGTGGATGATGGGGATGACGCCGCTCATTCCAGAGCCAGTGATACTCCGGGTCGTGAGGTTGATCGAGAGAGTCAAGGAGGGCTTGGAAACGTCTGATGGCTGGTTTCTGCGGAATGTCCTTCGCGGCCATATCGAGGACGTTACCGGGCGGAACTCGGGTGCGCATCGCAGGGCGTCGGCTTGAAGTCGTCGGCTGACCGCTGATGACGTCGTCGCTAGGGGCGACCTCGGTGGCAGCCGAGACGGATTCGGTGTCGCCGACCGCGAGTGAACTCCCGGAGCGAGGCACGTCGGACTCCCTTCGTCACCGCCCGGAGCGCCCTGACACCCTGCCGGTAGTCTTGGCTCTGCTACCCGCGCAAAGCTTGCGGGCGATCTGCCAAGAAGGGCGCAAGTTCTTCACAGGAGGTAGAGCAAGATGGCAGCCAAGCCTGGTGACACGATCAGGGCACCGTCAGAGAAGGTGGGCCAGCCGGAACGCCGTGGGAAGATCGTCGAGATCCTCGGCGACCAAGCACACCCGAGGTACAAGGTTCGATGGGAAGACGCTCATGAGACCGTGCTCGTTCCCGGTCCCGATGTCAGCGTCGAAAGCGGCTCCTGACCGTTCTCGCACAAAATCCCCGGCTGAGATCAGTGGCGGTGAACGTCTCGTAGTAGCGCGAAACGGATCACGGAGGAAGGTGAACGTGGAAGGCCCACGTGAGGTCCTTGTGGGGGAGTCCCCAGACGGTGTTCGCTGGGTCGTGCGGGCAGGGCCGGATACCGATGGCGGCTTCTACACCTCGATTGCTCGCAGC
The DNA here is from genome assembly GCA_963807575.1 of uncultured Acidimicrobiaceae bacterium. Taxonomy (GTDB): domain Bacteria; phylum Actinomycetota; class Acidimicrobiia; order Acidimicrobiales; family Bog-793; genus Fen-455. The sequence continues at coordinate 28,445 of CAWECD010000015.1, read as the reverse complement.
CAGGGGAATATCACTGCTGAGTCGGGCATGGGTGGCGACAAGCTCCCTCCCGGACAGGTCATCAACTGCTGGATCGGAAAGGCTGACGGCACCCCACTTTTTGTCATGGCTCGCGCCGCTCCGCAGGTCAAGCGCGTCACAGTCATACTCGCGAGTGGCTCCCGGCGTGATCTGTCAATGTCGCCGGTCATCGAGGACTTCGGCCTCCGCTTCACCGCCGGACGGTTACCGGACGACGACCCGCCGGTGAGCATGGAGGTCGCCGTCGAAGGAGGCGAGACCCGGGTTCAGACCTTGCGATAGCCACCACGCCGCTTCCGACCGCCTCTGCGGGGGACTTGAGGGAAGCAGCAGCTAGAGAGACGTTGTCGGATGGGGCGAGCTTATCGAGTAGCTCTCCGGCGGTTACGCCGCTGGCGCAAGCGGGTCGAGGCGTTGAACCCAAACAGCGTCGCCTTCTCGGCTCCCGACCCGGCGCGCGGCAGCATGCCAATCTGCCGGGCGAAGGAGGCTCCGTCGTAGTAGATCGTGTTGTGCACATAGCGACCCTCGGCGAACTCCATCACGTCAACCCCCCGGATTTGAACGTGCTTGCCGGTGGGTTCTATGCCCTGGAACGTTCCACCGGAGAAGGTCCCGGCTGCATGCCACTGCGCCACGGCGGCGGAGTCGTCGCCGAAGATACGGTCCACCGCGATATCGAAGTCGGGGAACGCGGCCAGTAGCTCGTCGAAGAAGCGTCGGATTGCTAGCCTCCCTCGGAACTCTCCGATAGCCACGAAGTCGTCCACGGCGTCGTCGGTGTTGAACTTCATGGCGGTGTCGAGGTCCCTCTTGCTCAGGGCCTCAAAGATGGTGCGGGCCATTTCGGATGGTGTGGGGGTCTCGGTATCCATCGGTCCTCCTTGCTGCGGGGTGTACGTGGGGAAGGCTACGCAGCCCGTCCCCACCGTTCCACCGGTTCTTGCGGGTCACAAGGGCACGGCCGTGCTTCGCCGCTACATACGGGAGGGCTCCCTGTTTTGTGAGAACGCCGCCAGCGCGGTTGGGCTGCCGGGAGGGAGGAGGCGGCGGATAGGCGCGCCGGCCACAGTCGAGCTGTTCGCCGGCTACTGGCTGTGCCAGCCGTACTGCGACCGCCTCGGGCGCAGGCCATGAAGCTCAGCGAGGGCTGATCCGGCCTGCACTCGGCGGCGAGGCTGCGCAGGGCGCCAGGGTCTTCCTTGCTTCATCGATAACCGTCCACTCGCGAGCGTTCTTCGAGCCATCGATCAGTAATCTGGACCCGTGCGACGTGTCCTGGCAATGATCCTGCTCATCGTCGGAGTCGCCGCCATCGTGGTCGGTGCGCTGTACCTCACGCAGCCGGCTCACTCGCTGCCGACATTCTTCCCCGGGTACGCGGCTCATGTGGTCAGCAAGCACACGAAGCGTGGCTACGCGGGCATCGCGCTCGGCGCCGTGCTGGTCATCGTCTCATTCGTGGTGGCACTGACCGGTCCGCGTCGACGGCGAGCCCTGTACAAGCGACGCTAAGGCGAGTCACTGGCCGAGGGCGGGCTGGCCGCAACTTTCGCGCCGGTAGATGTCGGGGCGGTTTAGGCCGGAGAGCCACCCCTGGGCGGAGGCGGACCTCAAAGGGGCTGGGTTCATCGACCAAATCCTGGACTCGCCCCTACCTCGGGCCTATCCCCGGCCACGATGCAGTGGATCTCGGATTCGACGGAAACCACCCGCGCCGCAGGAGATAGAAGGCGCCGACGACGCTAATGGCAACGAGTGCCAGGAGACTCGCCCATACGGCCGGATGGTGGGAACGCCCGATAAAAAGGCCGATCAGTCCTCCACCGGCACAGGCGATAAGCCACTTGTCGTGACGCTCCGCCTGGTAGCCAGCCTACCACTCGGGATCCTCCTGGTCAAGGTGCGAGCGGGGTTGGTATCCGTCGGACAGAAGTACCGTCGTGGCCATTGTGCGGCCTCCTCGTGTTCAACGGTACCTGCCCGGGGATCGGTCGCCGAGGGGTTGTCGTCGGTGCGGCCTGTCAGGACGTGTCGGGATAGCAGGTTCGGTCCGGCGAGACGGTCCGAACCGGGATCACGGCAGGCCTTGTGGGTCTGGGGCCATCGCCTCGTCGTATGTCTTCTGGGCCGCGGACCCCGCTTTGTCGTATGTCTTTTGGGCCGGGGCCATCGCCTCGTCATAGGCCGTCCGGGCCTGGTCCACCGTCTTGCGGTAGGCAGTCCTGGCCTCAGTGGGCTGGTCGGTGCTCATCTTCTCTTCGCCTTCTCGTGGGCCTTGTCCACCGCCTTGCCCAGGGGGTGCCGACCGGGGCCACCGCCTCGGCAAGGCGCCGGTGAGGGCTCGTAGGAACGACGACAGGCCTTGGGGACTCAGCCATATGGGCGACCTCTCTATCGTCGAGCGTACCCTGCCGGCTGCGTCGCTCCGACCAACTCCGCGAGGCGCGCCACACCACTACGTGCGGCGTGAACCTCCCCGCTCGGACCTAGCTTGGGTTGGACTTCGATCGCCCGGTTGCCTCGACGTCGGCAACAGAGATTCTGGTTCTGGCGGTCACGGTGCGTAGCCATCCAGACCTAGCGTTGCACCCCCTCAAGCTCGACACGTTGAACAGTCGCGACGGGCATTTCCAGGCGAAAGGTGTACGACCGCGCTATCCAGACATGCCGCAAAGTGGCACCATTCGGTATGTGACAGTCGTTGGTGATCGCGTGCAGATCTCTTCGAGGAAAGTCGGCGAGGCTCCCCGTGAGGGAGTCGTGACCGGCGTGACCGGGTCGCTCTTGACGGTGCGGTGGTCGACGGGGGAAGAGTCCACTGTCGTGCCCTCGATGGGTTCGCTCGCGGTCGTCGGCAAGCAGTCGGGCGGTGGCGCCCGCAGACGGCAGACAACGAGTGCTTCTACGGCGAAGAGCAAGTAAGCCGGTGGCGCGAGTCGAGAGCCGCGACGAGGATGCCGAGGAGTGCGCGTACTTGATGATCCGACCCGACCCGCGTTGCCCCGAGTGCAACACGATCATGGACTGGCGGTCCGCCCACCGCTGGATCGCCATCCCCAACGGAGCGGAGATAAAGCTCTCGGACAGGCCGTTGGGAATTCGCCACCTTCACGTGCAGGTCCTGCGGACCGCTCGCCAGAAGAACCGCGTGGCACGGCAAGCTGAGGAGTGGGCGAGGAACGAGCGTTTCCATCCGTTGACGTAGCACGGTCGTGCTCGCCGCCAAGTCCGTCGCTCCCTTCCTCCGGCCGTCCGCACTCGCCTGCGGTGGGGACGGTGCGCGCGGACGACGAGATTGCCGTGGCTGACGAGCCCGACAAGTACGGTGTTGGACAACCCACTTTCAGCTAAACAACCAGGAGCGTAAGGTGTGGGTGGGTCCTCGAGGGTAAACCCGCACCGAAGAGCCGGGGTTGAGGGTGAGAACCGGCCACGCTGGCAGGTCTTTCGACCGCAGGTGTCGTTCCCTCCTTGGGACGCTCCCGAGGGCCCACCACCTCTTCAGCACCCAAGTCCCGTTGAAGTTGCGGGCGGCGGTGATCGCCGACCGCGCGCAGAACGACTGTGTGCCCAGGACCAAACGGGTTCTCGACTGACGTGCGCGCGGTCTGTCGCCCCGTCTGACCGGTCCCAGACGCACCCTTCCAGGAAGCCCGGCTGGGAACCTCCCAGGTTCCGAATCGGGCGCTGCATTGGTGGCGACAGGGGGCTCTCAGCTACCCGTGGCAACCCTTGGCACGAGCGCGGTGGCCGCCAGCGCTCAACCCTTAGCGGCCAAGATCTTCAGCCCTGGGACCGAAATGAAGACGGACTTCCGCTACAAGCACAGCCGCGTCGAGCAGCAAGCTGCGCGGTCACCAGATATTGGCTGGCGCTACTCGGGCTCCGCCTTGCTCGGCCTGCTGCGACCCAAGCGTGCCTTGCTCGTTCTCCGCCTGCGTTCGATCGCCGCTCGTCGAGCGAGCACCTGCTGGGCATGCTTGTTGTGTGGCCCGTGTGCCTTGCCACCTACCCCACCGAACGTGGCGAAATGTGTCGGCATCGTTCGCCTGCCTGCGGCCGTCGACATAGTGCTACCTGCTTCCCTCCTGGTGTCGCCCGAGTCGTTAGATACCGCAGTATCTAACACCGCAGCGCCCACCATTGATAGTCGTCGTTCGATTGCCCGGTGTGGTCACCAGGAGCTGGCGTATGGGACTCCATCGTCCTGCCGACTTCCTCAGTCCTCCGGGCTCGTCTACCAGGTAACACCATGAGTCTCATGTACTTGCGGCACTCCGGGACCAGGGAAGGCAGGGTCGAGCGTCCGAGGATGGGGGAGGGCATTGGCGGACACGGCAACCACAACCTCGTCGGTCACATAGCGAGTCTTGGCACACGTCGCAATGCTGTCGTATTCAGGAGGACTTTACGGTCGCTTCGAGTCTCTTTCCCCAGTAAACTAAAGGGATATGACGTGGGAGAACCACTGACGTTCGCCTCAATAAAGGACCGAGGTATGACCAGAGAAACCGGAGACAACGATGGCCGTTAGAAAGCTCAACAGCGAGAACGAAGTCCTCCCGGAGCTCGCTCTCGTACAAGGCCCCGCAACGATGAGCTGCCTTGGCGGCGAGATCGTCGACGAGGCAATGCTCTTGGACGGCTACGACGCACACCTCCAACTCCTGGAGAACAGGCCGAAGACGACCGCGGGCACCTATCGGACCCACGTGAAGGCGTTCCTGCGCTACCTCGCGATCAACTACCCGTCTGTTGCGTTGTGCGACGTGACCAAGCTCCAGGTACGAGCCTGGGTCCTCCACGAGGCCAACCGGGGGATCGCGCCAATCACTCGCTCCACAGCCGTGTTCGCGCTCCGCAGCTTCTATCGGTTCCTCATCGCTGAGGGCTTGAGCGAGGAGAATCCTGCCGTCTTGGTGACCCTCCCAAGTCCCAATCGGCCAAGGGTCGAGCTCTACAGTGACCCCGAGGCCGACGCCATCATCGAATGGGCCGCTGCACAAGCCGGTCTCCGCTGGCAAGTCGGCCGGGTGCTCCTTGTGACCTTGAGATACACCGGTCTCCGGCTCAAGGAGGTGGTCACCCTGGGCACCGAGGAGGTCGACCTTGATGCCCGGCGGATCTCGCTCGTCGGAAAGGGGAGCAAGCCTCGGGTGATCCCCATACCCCACATTCTGGAGACGGTGCTCCGCGAGTACCTCGCCGAGCTGAGACCCAAGCTGCCGGCGTCCACGTACCTGTTCGCCAATCTGAGGGGCAACCGGAGCCTCCGCGGCCGCTACGGGGCTCGGGCGCTGCACAACATGGTCGTGGAGGCGGGGACTGGTGCGGGCGTGGCCGGTAGGCACCAGCCCCACCGTTGGCGGCACACCTACGCAGCGAGCCTCGTGCGGCGGGGAGAGGACATCCACGTCGTCCAACGCCTGATGGGCCACTCCAACATCGCGACGACCACGAGATACCTACATCTCTCGGACGCCGACCTCCTTGCCGCTGTCGATCGGGCGTTCCCAGAAAGCTGACAGGTGTGGCAGATCCCTGCCGATTATCTCGCGGCGGCGAACGACGACGAACTGGGTCTAGCGCATGCCGAATATCCAGATCTGTGGCGCTGAAATCGGCCCCGTGTCCCGCTCCCTGCCCTTTGCAGGGTCCTTCTCGTGGTAGTTCCCTCAAAGGGCATTAAGCAATAGCCAGCTCCCTCGTGCGAACAACCAAGCTTTGGCCTCGACTCCCGGACTACTCTCCGACACCTGGCCATCGCAACGCCATCGAGCCGTTCGGTGCCGGACGAGCACTGGCATAGGCTCAATAGGGCTATGCAGAAACCAGAGGTCGACCCTTTGCGCCAACCACTGCAAGCGACGGAATAGCGGCCGCAACGTCCTGTTGCAGGCGATCCGCAGAGGGGGCGGCTCCTGGTTCGTACCCTTGTAGGAGGTCAGCCTAATGGACGAGAGAGGGCATGGCGAGCCGCATCTTTTGGTTGACTAGACCGCGGCCACCAATGCACGGGCCCCATTTCTCTCATACACAATCCGGCTGTCGGACGACGTATAGTCTGCTGTTGGCTCGCCCGGCAGGTTCATGCTCATCTGCGAGCCGCCCGATAAAGGAGCGCGACATGGAGCCCTCTAACTCGGCTAGGGGGCGTGCTGCAGCCACGTTCCATGCCCTCGCGCTACGGGCAACCCGGCCGAAGTTGTCTTTCCGCCGGGTCAGCGTCGTGTTGCTGGTTCTCGTGGGGTGCACGTCTATGGGACTGACCGGGCTGGCGGCGGCGGCGGGCCGGACGAGCGATGGGCCCCCGCCTGTGCCGGAGTGTTTCTACACCGGCCACGATGGCTATAGCGACCCTACCGGGCCGTGCGGGGGCATGCTGATTCCCGGTGGTGGCACAGTCTTAGTGTTCACGCACCCAGACAAGGACGGGATCTTCAAGTTGACCGGCCCGGCTCCGCTCCAGACCAAGCACTGGGTCGCCTGTGGGGACGCGGGCTGCGTCTACAACGAACTGAGCTGGGCCATCTACGCCGGTCGGGTGTCGGGCTGCGCGGTTAACACCGCCACCTGCGACGTGCGGTTCGCCAAGGGATGGGGAGGAGCGGGCTGGAATGTGGTGTACGTCAGGCAGAACACCGAGCCGAAAATCCTGTACGCGCTGTGGAACGGCGAGCCCGGGGGGACCATCAGCGGCTATGTCCTTGACGAGGACCAGCAGGGTGTCCCGGGTGCAACTGTTAGCGCCTCCGGCGCCAGCGGCGGCGGTAGCAGCCCTGTAGACGCTCCGACAGGTTTCTACGCGATCAACGTGAAGGCTGGGCACTACAGGGTCGCCCCCTCCGGTGGCCCGAGCGGCATAAAACCTCCCAAATTCGAGCCAAAGAGCCTCAACCTCTACGTAGCCGTTGGGGGTGCGGCGCGTGCTGACTTCACGCTCCAGGCCGGCCAAAAGATGACGCTGTCGGGCAAGGTGCAGGCTTCCGACTGCAGTAGTACGACCTGCCGGCTGGTGGGCATTCCCGGTGTCACCGTAGATGTGACAGGGACCGAAGAGGCTGGCAATCCGGTCAGCACCTCAGTAACTACTGCGTCCGATGGGGGCTGGAAGGCCAAGGTGCCGCCGGGCTCCTACACGGTCACGCCCCAGGGTGCCGGCTTCGACCCCGAGTCCCTTCCGGCTTCGGGCAAGGGCCCGGTCTCCGGTCTCGACTTCACCACGTGCGAGGCGGTCCCTGAGGGGTCTCCGGCCGGGCCGCGGTCCCGGGATGTTCTTGCCGCTATCTCGACCGGTGCGTGCCCCAACGGCATCGACTGGCAGATGCCCCCGCGTGTGGCCAAGGGTCGGTCCTTCGTCGGGGACGGTCTGCCGCTGGCGGACTACGTGTACCCGAAGACCTGGTCGGCGCAGCTCTACCTGACCAGGAACGACGCGCGCGTGACGACCTGCCAGTCGGGTTACGTATGGAAGTGGCGCGTCACCCCGCTCGATACCGACGGCAACGGGACAGCCACCATCACCCAACCGAAGGACGGGTGCTCGCCGTCGTTCGAGACATCACAGCTCGGGACTTACCGGGTCACCGCGGCGCGGTACAAGCAGACGCGGAAGGGCTTGGTCGCGACGAGGCTCACAGTCGAGTCGTCCGAAGTGGAGCTCGACGACTATTTGATCGTCGGCCTGGGCGACTCGAACGGGTCCGGCGAGGGCGACCCGCCGTTCGACTTCGACCAGTGCCACCGCGGTGTTGCTTCCTACCAGTACCAGGCAGCGCAGAGGCTCGAAGATCAGTTCGACGGGCACGCCAGCATCACGTTCGTTGCCGACGCCTGCTCCGGGGCCAAGATTCAGGACCTGAGCTCGGTCAGCTTCGCTGGGATCGACCCCACGCAGGGGCCGCCGCTCAAGCCCCAGATCCTAGCCCTGAAGGCACTGATCGCCGACAGTGGCACGCAGCCGCGCCGCAAGGTCGATGCGGCGTTCGTCTCGATCGGCATCAACAACATCGCCTTCGGGCCGCTAATGGGGTACTGCGTCCTCAACACCAACATCGCAGGTCCGTGCCAGGACCAGAAGGTCACCCCTGTCTATGGGAGCGATGGCAGTGTCGCCGGGTTCACGCATGCGCCGCTTAACTTCAATGCGCTCACGCTGGGTCAATGGGTCGCAAGCCTGACGGCCCACCTTCCCGGGGAGTACCAGGCGGTCCAGTCGGCACTGGCGAGCATGGTCGCGCCGAAAGACACGTTCATCACCGAGTACCCGACCTTCGCCTACAGCGACACCGAGGGTGATGTGTGCGGCTACAGCTTGACGCTCCACGGGTCGACCTGGAACTGGTTGAAGACTTCGGGCATGGCTCTCAACGCCCAAGTGGACGCAACCAGCCGTCTCGGTTGGCACGTGGTGCGGGTCAACCCCGGCTATTTCCTGGGCCACGGCTACTGCGCAAGCGACTCGTGGTTCGTCCCTCTTACGCGGGCCGTCCTGATCAACAACAGCAAGGCAGGCGCCTTCCATGCCACCGCTACCGGGGCGCTCGTGACGGCCAAGCTCGTCGCGCTCGCCGCGTGCCCGGCTCTGGCCGGTACGGAGGACTGCAAAGGCCTTACCAAGCCCTCTATTCCCTGACGCGAAGCCTTCCCTTGGTATCGAGGAGACCAATGCCTGCCGCGATGAGCCGTGGCCCACCGGCGATGCAGTGCTCCGCTCGATAGTGATGTCCGGAGCGACCGCCAGCGACGGTGCGATCATCGCCGCAGGATCGATCGTAACCAAAGAGGTGCCACCCCACGTAATTGTCGGTGGCGTGCCCAGGTCATCGATTACCGGTTCGATGGCCTACTTGTCCTGAGGCACGCCGACGAACGATGTCACCATTGACCGGGTACATCGCCGAGCCCGGAAAGGTCCCCCTGTCGAGGTGGGTCAAAGCAAGGGCGTCGACGCCTGAGAGCGTTACGCCCCGTGATCAAGGATGGGAGCGACAGGGACTTCTCGTTCGAACTAGCGCCCCGTGCCCCGCCCCTTTTCAGCGATTGGCAAAGTGCAGAAGGTTGGTTCTTGGGCGGAGAGACCTCCTCTCCGGACCGGTTGGTGGTCGCCCAAGACGATGGTTCGCGAACGGCATGTTCCTGCCGGCTTCCACTCGGAACAATCATGCCGACTTGGGCGCGGTGCCACTCCCGCAGGCGACGCAAGAGCAACGAACGGGCTATAAAGGAACTCCGGGCCGTTCTTGGTACGGCGCTGACCGAGGGGGAGATGTCATGGCGAAGATGGTCATCACTCACAGCGTCGTCGATGTGGACAACTGGCTGAAGTTCAAAACAGAGCGGGCCGAGTTCATCGGCATGATGGGTGGCACCAATGTCGTGGACCACGTTGCGCAGGATGGAAGCAACAAAGTCGCTGTGGCCGCCGACGTCGATGATGTGGAGAGAGTACTGGCGGCCATCGCCTCCCCATCCGCTGAGCTGGCTGACGGTATGCAAAGGCATGGAGTCATCCCGCCGCTGGCGATGTATATCGAGAAGTAGTCCGTCCGCTGGGACGCCTCGGCGCTCTCCAGGTGTTGGATGGAGGCCGGGGTCGCCTGCGTTTCGCGCTTCCCGATCAGGTGAATCTTTCAAGTAGGAAGCTCACGCTTGACAGTGGTGACAGATCGCCACGCCGAACACCGTCCCAGGTTCACGGAAAAAGCCGCCCTCGATCGGTCCAGAGCGGCCGACTCGCCCTGAGATCACCGAGCCGGCTTCTCCGCGCGGTCTCCAAGCTTGCTTAGTTACTCCTCGGTGGTCTGCATCTCGGGATACATGCCGAGCCACGTCTCCAACGCCTTGAGGTAGGCCTCGTCGGCCTCGGTGAGGCTCACGTCATCCTGCTCCTCGATGGCTCCGAGGAACTCCGCTCCGATCTCCAGCTCCTGTAGCTCCTCGGAGCCGTAGGTGGCCACGAAGGCTGGGACGAGCGCATACCAGTCCGGCCAGTCCTCCAAGACGTGGTCCGGGGTGATTGACCCTTCAAGCAAGGCGCTCACATAGAACCTGAGCCGCTGGGCGGCATCGAGCTTCAACTCGTCGTCCTCATCGAGGTACTCCAGGAGATGCTCGTCGATTGAGTCCAGGTAGACGACGAGGAAGTCACTCACGGGTCCTTCATGGCCGATCAGCGTGGGAGTCGAGCGATGCCTACTCGCACCCGTGCTGAGGTCTCTACTTGGCGTTCAACGCGATGATCGCAACGACGTAGTCCCCGTACTCAACACTTTCGGTGAGGACGGCGTTCGCCCCGTAGCTTCAACTTCCGTCAGTGCAAAGCCGAGGACGCGAACAGGTAGAGGTCGAAAGTCGCGATGGTGCTCGTGAGGACCATGAGGGCCAGCAGGATCGTGTGGTACGGCCGTTTGAGTGGCACTTGGCGGCGCTTGAGGGTTCCCGAAGCGGCGAGGCTGTAGCTCACGGGGTCCGCCTGAGAACTTGGGGCCACGGCGCAGCCTCTGTGAGATTCGCTGCTGCGGGCTGTGCGCCCGTCGTCTCCGAGCCCTGCCCTTCATGCCCGGCTGGAGAGAACAACTCGCGGCGACGGTCGTTCAACAAGAGCGCCTGGCGCGCGATCACGAGCAAGGTGAGGCCCAAGCCTGTGAGCCACGCGAACCTGTCCACGTGGTGGTGAAGCTCCATCTGAAATGTGACGACCACCAATGCCAGCAGGACTGGCACATAGGGAGCGACGAGCGAGACGAGCGACACCTCGGACGACGCCTGGTGTGAAGGGGCAAGCACCGTTCGGCCGCTGTCGTGGGACGCTCCGACGGCGATCGCGAGGTAGGCAACCACCCACCCGATGTCGACGAGGTTGCCCGTCGAATACCGGCCGGCCTCGGTGAGATAGGCGTAGGTGCTGTCTGAGATGGCCATTGCGAAAAGTCCCAAGAGGACCCAGAAAAGGGGCCTACGTCCCGTGGCCGCCGTTGAGCGGAGCGTGATGACGATGAAGAAGATGATGACTATGTCACCGAAGGGGTAGGCAAGGGTAACGATCCCACCAGCGGTAGTTAGGTCCAAATGGTGCCACAACGAGCCGAGCACGAAGGTCCAGCCCAGCAGTAGCAGTGCAGTACCGATGGCGAGGCCGTCCAGGGTCGCTCGCGTCTTGTAGTTCCGCTCGACATGCATGCTGGGGTGGCACAAGAGCGCGGCTGCGGCCAAAGGGATCGCGCCGAGGTAGCCGACATCGGCCCACGACGGCACAGGCACCGCCACGTGAAGGACGAGGTCGTAGACCGCCCAGATCACCTCGGCGAAGGTCCAAGCCCCTAACGCCGCAGCGAGAAGCACCCAGAACCGACGCTTCGCGCCGCCCTGGCGTCTTGCCGCGAGAAGACATGAAGTACAGGCACCTCCTGCCGCAAGAGCCGTGACGATGTCATCGAAGTAGCGAACACTGTCCTCGCCGCCGATGCGGAGGACCAGCCACAAGAGAAACAGCAAGGTGATCGACAACGCGCCGGCCGTTGTCGTCAGTTCAACACGGCTTCGGTCTCGCGCTCTCACCTTGTGTTCATCGTCAGATACGCCCAGTCCCTTGAGCTGGTCCGGTTGTAGGAGCCATCGTCGGGACCCGACGAAAGGTGTGTGACGAGGAAGTCACTCACGAGTCCATCATGGCCCATCACGACGGGGTGAAGAGTCCCCCGGGCATGTCGCTGCGCTCAAGCGCCCACCGACCCTCGCCGATATTGATGGAGGGTGCACGACCTCGGTCGCCTTGCGAGGAAGAGCGAGGGGCCGTGCACCCGCCATGGTGTCCCGCGGGACCGGAGGCAAGCCAGCAGCACGTCTAGTTGCCGCGGACACCGAATCTCCGATGCAGCACGGCCCCGCCGCGGGGTGGTGCAGCGGGGCCGCATTGCCCGAAGGAGGCAATCTGCATGTCCCCTTGTTGGCTTGCGGGGAGAGCAGGGGGCCTGCAACCGCCACCGTATAAGTCTGGACCTGGCGTGGAGCAGCAGCACCTCAGGCGCGGAACTGCCCCGGCCTCCCGAGCACCTGAGGCTCGCGACTTTGTGGAGCCGGGGGAAGAACGGCCCGAAGGCTAGTTCGACCTTGGGGAAAAGCTCTGATCTGCGGTTCTGGCTACGTCGCAGTCGCCTTCTTGAAGACGGCAATCGGGTAGGTCAAGCCTCCCCCAAACGTGTCGGCCCCGACCATCAACGATTGAATAGAGACGAGTTCCCATCCGTCCGCGCCAATCGTCTCGAAGGCAGTTTCCAGACTATGAAGGCTGCTGGCTAGAGGGTCCAACCGTTGGAGCTTGTAGGTCCACTTCATGCAGGCAGCGTACGCCGTGGGCGTACGAGCAGCGTCGGAACGATGACTACGCCCGCCTTCGCATCTCCACCTACGGCCGCTCAGGCGCTGCTCACCATTTCAAGCAAGCATTCAAGGGCCGAATGACCCGGCCGATATTGATAGAAGGTGCACGACCTCCGTTGCCTTGCCCGAGGGGAGCACGGGGTCGTGCACCTCGTCGTCCTCGTCGAGGTACTCCAGGAGCCGCTCGTCAATCGAGTCCAGGTAGACGACGAGGAAGTCACTGTACTCGTCGTTGTTGGTTACACCCTTGCGGACACGTAGAACTCGATGCGCTCTTGCTCAAGCGCCCACCGCACGACCTTTCTCAAGCTGTTGACGAGCACCTGCGCCAGGCGAGGAGCAGAGAAGACCGCCCCGAGCACCTGCAATGGGGGGTCTTCCGACGTGAGGCCTTGTACCGGCAGGCCGGTAAAGTCAACCCGCGCAGTCGGTGCCGTCCCGTTAGCCGAAAGAACGGCCGCGGTGTCGGCTCTCGCCTGAACGACCAAGAGGTCCTCGCCCAAGGGTGGCGTGGATGTCCACGACCAGCTCCCCGAAGCCGCGATTGCCGGGGTCGCCGTGGATCGAACGATGCGGTCCACGACATCGTGAAGACTGGCTGCAAGCGATGCAGCATCGTCGATCTTTAGCACCGCGATCTCCTGACGCCTGGGTGCTTGACCGTTCAGGTTTGCGTGTTCGGGGCTGACACCGCTCATGACGATCCGTGCGAAGGCCGCCTTTTCTCCGGCGATCTCTGCCTCGCCGCCTTGGACCATGACGGCCTTCACGACGAGGTCGTCGCGCCGGGACCGAACGACTACGGCATCCAACTGATCGAGTGCGCTCATCGGCCACCTTCGCCCGAGTCATCTTGATTCTTCGTTGCAGGTCCTATGTCTTAGGCGTCATCTGTTATCGGCTCTTGAAGTTCTGGCCTTGAGCCCTCACAGCCCCGAGGCGAGATCGAAGGCAACCGGTATGAGGGTGCACGACTATCGTTGCCTTGCCCGAGGCGAGCACGGGGTCGTGCACCCGGCACAAGCCTGGGTGACGAAGCTGCGCAATAGAGGGATGGTGCAGCCGGAACACGGCCTTGCCTGGTCCACACCGACGTGGGCAGGCTCACCCGCTTGACGACTGTCCTCAGACGGAGCCAATCGGAGCGAGTCCACCCGACGGCATTGCCAGTTTTAGCCCGGCGCGTACTGGGCTGGATCGGCGTGCCGACGCGAAAAGGGCGGGCTCAACTGTCGGCAGGACGGTGGTGCCACGGGGGATCACGTCCTCATCAGCCTGTGAGTTGCGAATATGAGATCGTCGAAGCGGCGGGCGGCGCGCTCACACTGACATGCTCACCCCAGTTGGAAAGCAGGAGCGTTTCGTGGTCTCCGGCCGCGTCCGACGCGGTTTCTTTGATCGGCAAAGCCGCACCCACCGCCGAGATCGTGAGGGTGTCCGAGGTTTTCGGCGTGGAGCTTGTGGCCGCGACTGTCCAAGTGAGGACGTAGACCTTGGTCCCCTTGACATCTGCCATGGACGTCTTAGTCCCCTTTGCCTCCGGGAGCACGGAGTCAACCGAAGACATGGTGACGCCAGACTTGAAATCGGAGTACTGGCTCGTGCCTGCCTTGAAGGACACCCAGTGCTTTCCGACCTTTTTTGCCTGTGCGGCGCTCAGTCCAAAGATCGTTGTCAGCCCGGAGGAACTCCCACTGATGTAGCCATAACTTGGCGTTACTTTGATCGTCGCCGTTGCCGCACCCAGGGCGATCGTCTCCATACCCTCTGTCACTCCCAAGTTCTCCGTGACCTTCTCGATGCCCGAGGACGAGGTGGACGTCACCGTGAACGACAGGCGGGCACCGGTCTGCTTGGTGATGGCCGCCTTCGCCGATGCCAGTACCGAGCTCGTCGTCTCCGCTCGGGCGGATGGCGTAAACCCACAACAGGTCAAAATCACGACTGCGGTCGTCGCGAGCGTAAGGGGGAGGCCAAAGCGCCGGGCGCTTGACCTGTGGACAGAACCCACGCCAACAAACCTAACAGCAGCGAGGGGACTGGAGCCCATCGGTCACGAAGAGCAGACACAGCCGGTCGCCTGCTGCGTCGCGCAGAGTCCACCCGACGGCATTGCCAGTCTCAGCCCGGCGCGTACTGGGCTGGATCAGGGCGTGACAAACGAGAGCCCGACCTGGCTCCGTACACTGCGGAGTAGCGATCTCGTAAGGCGAGTGGCCGTGGTTGACAGGCTGAAGCTCTGTCTATTGGTTATGGCCAGTGGCCTATTGCTGCTGGCCCTGGCTGCGTTCGTCGTGCTCACAGACAAGGTTGCGCTCGTGATCACACTGGCCATCTTGGCCACGGTCATCTTCCTGCTGTACCGGTGGGGCTTGGCAGAGGCACGCAGGACGAACTCAGGCAGATAGATCGGTCCCTAACAGGTGGTCGCTGTGACGACGAGAAAGGGGACCTGATAGGCCATACTCAAGCTATGTGGCACCGCTCGATCGGCGCACTGCTCGGGCTTCGGGTGATCCTTGTGGCCAACATCGTCCTGCTCACAGTGCTCGGGGTGCTGTTTCTGATGTCTTATGAGCGTCCCGTGGCCTTCGTCTTCGCCGGTCTCGCCTGGCTGGCCGCTCTCGTGCTGGTCAACTTTGTCCGTTTCACCGACCCCTACGCGCGGCCGCGAGGCAAGCGCCGTGGCTCTCGCAGCGCCCATACGAACTGACCGAGGATCGCGGCAACGCGCTCACGGCTGAGGCCGTCGGACACCCCTGATGCGGACCTCAGCGTCACGCGTTCAAGGGCCGAGTGACCCAAGTCGATACCGATAGAAGATGCACGACCCTCCGCTGCCCTTGCGAGGGAAACGGGGGGTCGTGCATCTCGTCATCCTGGAGATGGCCCCAGGAGACGCTTGTCGATGGAGTCCAGGTGGACGAGGAGGTCGTTCACCGGTCCATCTTGGCCCATCAGCGCGGGAGTCGAGCGACCAGCCGGGTTCGAGCGGGTGATCAGATGCGAAAAGCGGGCAGCGACTCCTGGGCGGACACGTACATCTCGACGCGTCTTTGTTCGAGCGCCGACCGCACGACCTTCTTCAAGCTGTTGACGAGCGCCTGCACCTGTTGAGGACCGGAGAAGATGGCCCCCTGCACGTGGACCGGGGGGTTGGCCAACGCGAGTCGATGCACCAGCGTGCCGGTGAAGTCCACCCGCACGGTGGAAGTCATCCCAGTGACCGCCGGGACGGCCGCGCCCTTGGCATTCGCCTGAGCGACCAACAGGTCCTCGTCGAGGGGAGGCGCGGACGTCCATGACCAGTTCCCCGAAGCCGGGACTGCCGGAGTCGGTGTGGATCGTACGATGCGGTCCACGACCTCGTGAAGACCAGCCGCAAGAGCTGCTGCATCGTCGAGTTTGAGCACCGCGATCTCTTGTCGCCTGGGTGCTTGACCATCCAGCTTCACGTGCTGAAGACCGACACCGCTCATGACGATCCGGGCGAATGCTGTCTTCTCTCCGCCGATATGCGCCTCGCCGCCCTGGACCACGACAGCCTTGACGACGAGGTCGTCGCGCCGGGACCCCACGACTGGGGTGTCCGACTGATCAAGTTCGCTCATCGGCCACCCCCTCCCGAGTCATCTCGATTCTTCACACGCGTCCTTGGTCTCAGGCACTGCGAATGCAACAGGGCTGCGGCTCGGGGCGGTGCTCTTCGCCACCGAGGTTCGCTCACCTTAACGGCCTTCAAGGAAGGAGCGACCTGCGCCGATAGAGATAAGCGGTGCACGACCCCCGTTGCCTTGCCCGAGGGGGCACAAGGTCGTGCACCTGACCCGGTGTCCCGCGGGACCGGGCGTATCACAGCAGCACGACCAGTTCACGCGGACACCGAATCTCCGACGCAGCATGGCCCCGCCGCGGGGTGGTGCAGCGGGGCCGGATTTCCCGAGGGAGGCAAGCTGCATGACCCCTTGTTGCCGTGCGATTGGGGACAAGGGGCCGTACACCGTCACGGTATACCTCTGGACCGGGCGTGGGGCAGCAGCACCTCGGGCGCGGAACTGCCCCGGCACAGCAGCACCGGGGCCAGTCCGAGGTAATGCGAGTGGCCATTGGCTGGCGCTAGTCCGAGCCGTCCAAACCGTAGCGGCCCATAAAGCTCAAGTGTCGTCGCGACCTCTCACCCTGCGAGCCTGCCCTTGGCGCGATACCCACACCTGATCGCCCGTGCCTCATCTCCGGGGGGCCGCGTTACAACCAACAAGAAAGGCCCAGGGTCGGCAAGCCCCCCGGCCTCTCTCTGATGCGACAAACCTACAAGCTGGCTGACCTGAGGATCGCGGCAACCCGCTCACGACCAAGGCCGCTCAATGCCACGGATGCGGTCCTCATCGACAAGCGTTCAAGGGCCGACCGGCCCGCGCCGATAACTGATCAAAGGTGCACGACCCCCGGCTGCCTAGCGAGGGAAGCGGGGGCCGTACACCCCGCCGTCGTGGTCGAAGTACTCCAGGAGACGCTCGTCGGTTCAGTCCATAGACGACGAGAAAGTCGTTCCCCCGGTTTCCATTATGGCCAATAACGACGGGCCGGGCCTTGTCAGGACCGTCGAGGGGAATCTGCCCGGACTCTCGGGCCGTCTCAAGGCTGCCGCCAACCTTCTCGACGCTCGGGCTGCCGCACCGCCTCAGCAGGGGGAGCATCAGGGGGCGACGGTGCCGACCTCTGGTCCCAGTCACCCGGCACCCGGCCAAGCATGGCCGCCACCTCGCCAGCCGGAACGGTAGGGGAGAACAGGTAGCCCTGGCCGACCTCACAGCGCAGGTACCGGAGGCGCTCTAGCTGGGCCTGGGTCTCGATCCCCTCGGCGAGCACGGTCATGTGGAGCTTGTGGCCGAGCGAGATGATCGCCTCCAACAACGTGTCGTTGTGGATGCTCGTTTCCGATGGGCTGACAAAGGACCGGTCGATCTTGATGATCATCGGGCGCAAGAGCGCGAGGTCATAGAGCGAGGAGTACCCGGTCCCGAAGTCGTCGAGCGCGACGGTGACCCCGTAGTGCTCAAGGCGCTCGATCACGCGCTTGGTCTCTACGACATCGACGAGCGCCACGGCCTCTTTGATCTCAAGCACGAGGCGCTCTGGTGCAAGTCCGCTTGTCGTGAGCACTTTGTCGATCACCGCCAGAAGCTCCGGGTCGTGGAACTGGCGTGCGGAGAGGTTGACCGTGACGTACGGCTGGATGGCCTGATCACCTGCTCGCTCCCAGGACATCGCCTGCCTGGTGGCCTCGTGCAGCGCGAAGGAGCCGAGCTTAAAGATGAGATCGCTCTGTTCTGCAAGCGGGATGAACACCTCGGGGTGCACCTGTCCCCACTTGGGGTGCTGCCAGCGCATCAGCGCCTCGAAGCCGACCAGCTCGCTCGTGGTGAGATCGACGATGGGCTGGTAGTGCATCGAGAGTTCACCGGACGAAACAGAGCGCCCAAGATCTCGAAGAAGCTCAAAGCGGCTCACCGCCTTCTCGCGCATGGTGGGGGTGAACAGGACGTGGTGGCCCTTTCCCTGGCGCTTGGCCTCGTACAAGGCGGCGTCGGCGTCCCCGATGAGTTCGGTCCAGGCCTTGCCCGTCCCCTCCAGGACCACGACTCCGATGCTCGCGTGCTGTTGGACCTGGGTCCCAGCGAGGGAGAAAGGCTTCGCGAGCACGCCCAAGAGACGCTCGGCCACCTCCTCGGCCTGGTCCGGGGACACCAGTTCCGCGGCCAAATAGGTGAACTCGTCGCCCCCGAAGCGACACAGCGTGTCGGTGGAGCGGGTTACCTGCTCAAAGCGGCGTGCGAGCGCCACGAGAAGCTCGTCGCCGACTACGTGGCCCAAGGTGTCGTTCACCTCCTTGAAGTCATCGAGGTCCAACAGCATCACAGCGTTCCACCCGCCCCGCCGTGCTGTCCTCGTGTGCGCCTGGGAGAGCCGGTCCTCGAACAGCACCCGGTTGGCGAGACCGGTGAGCGAGTCGTGCAGTGCCTGGTATGAGAGCTGGGCGTTGAGCGCCCGCTCCTGGGTGACGTCCCGGACCGAGATGACGAAGTAGAGCGTGGACCCCACTGCGTCGCGCACAGACGACTTCGACACCTCGGCATCTATCACGCGACCGTTCTTGTGCAGGTAGCGCTTCAGATAGCTCACCTGGTCCACCTCGCCGGAGGTCAGGCGGAGGTGGGCCTCATAAGAGATGCTGCGGTCCTCGGGATGGGTGAACAGTTCCGAGTCCTTGCCGACGATCTCGTCCCTGGCGTATCCGACCATCTCGCAAAGGGCGTCGTTGACTTCCAGGACCTTGTCTTGGGGATCGACGAGGATCGTGCCAACCATGTTGTTCTCGAACGCGAGGCGAAAGCGCTGCTCACCATTCGCGGGGGCATCGAGGTGAGCAGGCTCGGCCTCGACCTGAGCAGCCTCGGCCTCGGCGGGGGCGTGGTCTGCTGCTTGCGCAGTGCCGTAGGGGTTTATCACCGGAGGTCCCTCACGACCGATGCAGACGGCACGGTCGCTAGGCCCCCGCGCCGTCTGTTCGTGTCCCTCCGTGTCCCTAGGGAACACGTCGGCTTTGAGTGAGGCCGAAGCCTCAGGTGCTCGGGAAGCCACCGGCCTTGGGCGTCGAGGCGAGGGTCGGAGCCGTGGTTTTCGTCACACGCGCTGGTCACCATAACGCTCCAGGGCCGAATGCCTCGTGCCGATATTGATATAGAAGGCGCACGACCCCCGGTCGCCTAGCGAGGGAAGCAGGGGGCCGTGCACCCCGTCATCCTGGTCTATTCGTCCAGGAGACGATCTTGGATGGAGTCCAAGTAGATGACGAGAGAGTCGTCCACTGGTCCATCAGGTCCTTCACCGCAGTTCCATCACGAAGCCGGACTAGCTCGCCGTGACCGGCGGCTGAGTCGTCGTGGTGCTGGTTGGCGGCTGAGTTGTCGTTGTCGTGGTCGTTGTGGTGCTGGTTGGCGGCTGAGTCGTGGTCGTAGTGGTGCTGGTTGTCGTGGTCGTTGTCGGTGGAGTTGTGGTCGTGGTCGTTGTGGTGCTGGTTGGCGGCTGAGTTGTCGTGGTCGTTGTGGTGCTGGTTGTCGTGGTGGTGGTTGGCGTCGTGGTGCCGTAGATGAAGGCGACCGTCGGGCTGGTCCCGACGTTCCCGACGCTGTCTGTTGCCTGGGCCACGATGCTGTAGCCGTCCCCCGGCGTAAGGCTGTCCGGTTCAAGGGGAAGATACCAGGTCGTCGTGCCATCGACCGTGACGAATGTCTGGGTGCTGGCGCTGAACGACGAGCCGTCCCACCACTGATCGGCAGTGGTGTCCTCGATGGCCACCTGTGTGCTCGCGATGGTCGTCGAAGCCCCGGAGTTCGACGATGCAGTGCCGGTGATCGTCCCGGTCCAGTCGGCACCGTAGGTGATGCCGTCAACCGGGTAGATGACGCTCACCGTCGGGGGAGTCGTGGCTGTCGTGGCGGTGCCGTAGGTGAAGGCGACCGTCGAGCTGGTCCCGACGTTCCCGGCGCTGTCGGTGGCCTCGGCGATGACGCTGTAACTGTCGCCCGAGGTGAGGTTGCTGTCCGCAAAGCCAAGCAGCCAGGTCGTGGTGCCATCGACGGGAACGAAGGTCTCACTGGAGGCAGCAAAGGCGGTGCCGTCCCACCACATGGTCGTGCTGGTGTCCTCGATAGCCACCGCCGCGCTCGTGATGGTTGCTCCTGTCCCCGCCGAGGCCGTGCCGGTGATCATCGAGTTCCAGTCGGAGCCATAGGTTGCGCCGTCAACCGGGTAGGTGACGCTCACGCTCGCAGTGGTGCTCACCGTGACAGGTGCGCTCATCGCGCTCTCGACGCCTACCCAGTTGGTCGCGTAGGTGGGCGTGTCGGTGTACTGCCAGGTGCCGGTAGGCACCGACGACTCGGTGCAGGTGATCAGCCCGGTGCCCACACACGAGGCATTCACGCTGACCGGGGGGCCACCTGTTGACGAGTAGGCCTGCAACAGGTAGTCGGAGGCCGGTATCTCCACACCGCCTGCCGCCGTAGCCACCTCGGCGAAGGTGATCGTGACGGTGTCGTAGCTCGTCGAGCTGAGCGATGCGTACGGAGTCGTCCCTTGGGGGAGCGACGTGGCGACTGCCTGGGCGGGGTTCAACGGGTCGGTAGTCACCCAGTAGCCGAAGGCTGCCCCCATCCCGGTGATCCCGAGGCCGAGACAGGCCCCCACGACCGCGACGAGAGTTCGGGTGCGCCAGGAGGCGGTTCGGTGCAGGGCGTGGGTCCGGCTCATGACGAGTGCGCCGTGATCGAAAGGGGGATGTCGAAGGTCGCGCCCTGGCAGTTGGACGTGGCGTTCCCGTCCATCGTGGCGGCGCTGGCGAGGTCGACCTGCACTGTCGTATCCGGCCCGATAGACACCGGCAGGTCGCCTGAGGGGACGTTCAAGGTGACGGCGGGGTCGCCGTCGGTCGTCGTGCAGCCGAAATGGCCTTCGTCGGGCGTGATGGCCTCACCGGTCTCCAGTGCAGCCCCCACCAGCGAGACGGGGAAGTTGTTCGGGTTCGTCACGCTGAAGACCACGTCACCGGTCTTCCCAGGAAGCAGTGGCGTGGACGGCGTCCCGGCAGTCGCCATGGTGACGGTCTGCATCGTCCCGATACCTGAGAGGCCCGTGCCCGAGCCGTGGGTTGCGAAGAACCCGTAGGCCGAACCCGCACCGATGCCGAGCACCAGGGCAAGGATGGCCCCGAACGCGAAGACGCCCCAGCGTCTCATGGGGTCACCACCGTGCAGTTGGTGATCGTGTCGTTGTAGTAGGCAGCAACGGTCCCATGCCAGGAGGAGGGCGGTGCGGGAAGGTGACAGATGTTGGTGTGATGCGCCGCACCGTTGTAGTCATTGTAGGAGCCAGCTCCGAGATAGATCGTCTCGTTGCCAGCTCCACCGTTGACGGTGTCGTAGCTCCCGCCCTGGATGGTGACAGAGTCGGTGCCGTAGCCGAGCGTGACACCGTTGTCGGACCCGCTGCCCACCGTCACCGAGTCGTTGCCGTAGCCGAGCGTGATGCCGTTGTGGTTGCCGTTGCCCACTGTCACCGAGTCGGAGCCGTTCCCGGCCCCGATGGTGTTGGTCCCGTTGCCCACGGTGATCTGGTCGTTGCCGTTGCCGAGGGTGAAGACGTTGTTGCCGTCCCCGGCTATAGCCACGTCGTTGCCGTTCCCGTCGCTGAGCCAGTTGTTGCCGTCCCCACCATAGAAGCAGCAGTCATCGCCGTTGAAGTCGCTTACGCGGAAGTTCCCGCCGAAGGCGTAGATGAAGTCGTTCCCGTTCGTCCCTGTGATGTTCGGGGAGGCCGGGTTCCCGAAGAACCAGTTCGTGTAGTTGCCGGTGCACCTGGACGGCAGGGAGACGACCACCTGGGAGATGACCGGCGAGGTGCTGGTCTCGAAGTTCGTATCTCCGCTGTATACCGCATAGAGGCTGTCGGTGCCCGCAGGGAGCGACGAGGTGACAAAGGTCGCCTTGCCCAAGGTCAACGTTGCGGTGCCCACAAGGCTGTGAGTGCCAGAAGGGGTGCCCAGGTAGAAGCCCACGGTGCCGGTCGGGGTGCCAGACCCCGAGGACTTGGCCACCGTCGCGGTCAAAGTCACGGGCTTGCCTAGACCAGACGGGTTGGGAGCCGAGGTGAGCACCGTAGTCGTGGCGATGGGGGCGGTGACCACCTGGGAGACGACGTTGGAGGTGCTCGTGCTGTACGAGCCTGTGACTCCCAGATAGACGGCCTCGACGTAGGTGGTGCCGACGGGCAGGCTGGAGGTGGAGTACGTGGCCTTCCCCGAACTGAGCATCCCAGAGACGATCAAGGTGGGGGTAGTGCTACAGGTCGCTGTCGCGCACTTGAAGAAGTTCACGGTCCCCGTCGGGGTTCCAGTCCCTGAGGACCTGGCCACCGTCGCGGTGAAGACCACGGTCCCACCGAACACAGACGGGTTGGGCAAGGAGGTGAGAACCGTGGTGGTGGCGATGGGGGCGGTGACCACCTGCGAGACGGTGTTCGACGTGCTGCCCGAGAAGTCAGTCGGGGCACCTTGGTAGATCGCCTCGATGATGTCGGTCCCGGCCTTGAGGCTCGATGTCGAGTACTTGGCCTCGCCGTTTGCGCCCAGAGAGCCTGAGCCGAGGAACGTTGTCGAGCTGCAAGTGGCTGTCTCACAGAGGTAGAAGTCCACGGTCCCGGTCGGGTTGCTCGGTGGGTTAACGGTCGGGACGACGGTGGCGGTGAAGGTCACGAGGCTTCCTGATGCCGACGGGTTCGGCGACGAGGTGAGCGCCGTCGTGGTCGTGTCGGTGTAGTTGGCCGTACCCGTGTAGACGAACTTGAAGGTCGTGTTCTCGCACGAGTCCTGGTTCGTCTGGGTGTCACGGAGCGAGATGGGCACCGGCACGGCGTTCGTGCCCGATGCCGCGACCACGAGCGAGCCTAAGAAGGTCGTTGAGCCGTAGTTGAGGTTGGAGGTCGGGCACCCCGCCGGGGGTCTCACTGTCGCGATCTTCATGGAGGTCACCGTGATGGGGACAGTCAACGGGTTGTGTGCCGTGTACCACAGGTAGCGACTGGCTCCTGGGTAGAGGACGGCGGCGACCTGGCTGGTGGGAGAGCTGGAGATGGTGCTCGTGATGGTGAAGCCCGTGCCCGAGGTGAGGCCGAACGGTGGCCACGACGTGGGGCCGGTGACGAAGCAAGTGAGAGCGAAGACGAGGGTTCCGGTACAGAGCGCCACTGCGCTCACCAGTACCAGTGCTGTCATTCGCCTGAGGTGCTTCATCTCATCGACCCTGCAATCCCAAGGTGGTGGAGAGACCAATGACAGGGGTCAGGAACACGTCGCACTTGACCCTTGCCGCCATCTGGGCCAAATGGCCGGACAGCACGCTGTGATGGCCGGGTGGCCGGGCCACGGGATCAATGTCCCGCGACCCAGCCCTCCGACCTTGTTGAGCTGGTGGCAGATGAGGCTCACCACCGGCTCGTGCTGTTAGCTGGCCGTAAAGGTCAGGCCGATGGTCTTGCCCTGGCAGGCGTCCTGGTTGTCAACGGAGTCGGCTGGCATCGAGATGGTGGCTCCACCTAGCCAGTCAATCGTGCCACCAGCGGGAATGGTCTCGCCGACTGTCACGGGAGAGGGACTCACGGAGAACCAGCTCGGGTAGCACCCAGCAATGTCGGTGCTTGGGTAACCGGCGGTGGCCTCGACGAGACCGCTGTCCGTCGCCACTGCGATTGTCACCTTGTTGAGGGTCACGGGGATGTTACTGGGGTTCGTCACACTGAAGTCGATGTCCTGACCGGGGCCACCTGGGTACAGGTCACCCATTGCGCTTGTGTCGAACTCCACCGCAGGGATCAAGTTACCGGCGGGGTTCGCTCCGAGACCACATTCGCCACCGTTTCCAGACGCAGTGCTGTACTCCGCAAACGTGGCATTCACGTCCGAGCAGGTGACTTCACCAGTTGGGCCGCCCGCGACATCGTCCGAGCCGTTCTTAGTGGACACGAACAGGTTGCCTGGGGCTGTATCCGTTCCCACGAGCGGAGGCTCGTACGACATTTGAACATTCATGGCCGAATCCACGGTCGAGTTGTCGTAACGAATCCCGTAGACGACGGTCTTAGGAAGTGGGGTCCCTGGGTAGTAGACGTTGGAGGTGAAGTTCTTGAAGGTGACATCGAAGTTGGCGATGCCGTTCGTAGGGTCGGTTGGGGTTGGGACGTACCCCGTTGCCGTTGTTGGAGGTGTGACCATCTCAGTGTCGGTCCACAGCACATCGGCACTGGTTTCCGGGTTTGCCGGAGTGTAGACGGTGAGCGTGACGGGTAGCGGCCCCAAATCTGACGCGCCAGTCTTGTCGAAGTTGGCCATCGCTACGACCACATCGCTTAGCGGTTGGCTTCCGTTTGCGAAGGTGATCTCGTTCCCGAACTCGTTGATACCTGTTGAAGGTACATACGACATGGACCACTGATAGGCCGAGTTGTCGATGGTGCTGTTGTACATCGGCGTACCGGCAAGTTGGTCAATCAAAAGCGGTGACGACGTGCCGGTCGTCGCTGATCCCGTACCGCCACCAGTCGTGGAGAAGTACGCGAACGCCGCCCCTCCAACACCGAGGAGGACGGCTACTGCCACTCCGACAACGAGCAGCTTCTTGCTCATAAAGCGCTTCATGTTGCTCCTATTCAGTCAATGGATGGATGGACTACTGACGCGGGCGTCGAGTTCGCCACAGACCAGACACGGTCTGTGGATCATCACGTCGCCCTTGCCGAGGAATCCAGGGGGGTTCCTCCGTGCTGCCAGGAGCCCGAAGGCTCCTGTTTGCTGCCCAGGGCGCTCCCATGGGGAGGTCCCTGTTGTGCGGGCCTGACGGGGCGGGTAGCAAATGCCCCGCCTGGCAGAACCGCAACACCTGTGGGAAATACCTGCCCGGCCTGGCCTGGTCATGGCTGTGCGCCGCCGTGACCCAACCTGCCGACCTTGTTGGCCTGCCACGTTGTCGAGGGGGAGATGTCCCGCCGCGAAGGGGCCGACCGTCGCCGACCAGGTCCGCGACAACCCGCGCCGCAAAGGCGGCGAGAACCCGGCCCAGCCGGGAGCGGTGTGCGAACTTGGGGGCCATCAGGCCGGGACCGGAACTTGGTCGGCGCAGGCGTAGGGGAAAGCGACGGTGAGCCGTACCATCTTGTCGCTGGGGCAATGCCCCGCAACAAGGGCGGCAACTACCGTCGTTTCGCCCATGAACTGCTTCACTTGGGTACTCCTATGGATCAATAGATGTCTATGGACCAATCAATAAATGTCCTGGTCAGCCACTCACTCCCCGCAGGCCCGGCAACCAGGCACAACCTGCGGATCATCGCGTCCTTCCTTGTTGCCAGGGAGTTCCCGTGGGGGAGGTCCCTGTTGGTGCGGGCCCGGCGGGGAGGGCAATGGCCTGCCCGCGAGAACCGCAACACCTGTGGATCGGACATGCTCAGCTCCGGCCTCGGGTGCCCGATTTGCCGAAGACCGGATCGGCACGTCACCCTTGCCAAGGAAACCCATGGGTCCCTAATCGGTGCCAGGAACCCATGGGCACCCCTGCTTACTCCCGCGTAGGGAGTCCTTGTTTGCGCAGCCTCGACGCGACGGGACACGACAGTCCGTCTGTCAGGACGGCAAGACCTTGTGGATCGAGATTCGGGCGCGCTGCAACCCGAAAATGTTGCGTTTAGTGGTGAAACCCTCACACACCGCGATATTGTCCACGGGTACTGAAGGTGGGGAGGTCCGAACCCCTGTAACCAGGCGACCTTTGTGAATCCACTCAATGGAGGGGGGAACAAAAAGAGAACAGAGGACCGCGGGATTAGGGCAAGGAAACCAAGGAACGGGGCGGGCCCGTCATGCTTACCTTCTCACCTGCTTGCGGAACTGTGCCGTCTGCGAGCGGTGTGGTCTGGTCTTCTTGGATCTCGGACACGAGGGTTGCCTCCCTGGCATCTGCCGTTGGGACCGTGGGGTACGCGGGAGTCGGGTCCGGGGTGGGACAGGCGACTCGCCGGGTAGGGGTTACGGACGGACTAATATTCTGGTCATCATGGAATGTCGGTCGGATCAGGAGACTGCCGGGCCGTTGTTTGTTTTCGCTCGCTTCGCGTACGAGTGCTACAGGCTGACCGCCGGTACTAGAGGCGAAAGTCCCGACTTCGCCACTTAGCGTTGAACTACATGGTCGTAGTACCGGGAGGGCAAGAGGCAGGCGAGCCGTCAGAATCCATAAAGAGCCGCTTCATGGCAGCAGGCGCGCTCAATAGCGGCAACTCGCTCAGCGTCTTCGGTAGCCAAAGAAACGTACGAGCGGTGAGCGCACCAGTAGCACCGACCTTCGAGATCCTGCGGTTGACGGCTAACGACAGCGCCGAAATAGCTGCCCTTTGTCGTAAGTACAGAAGACTCTCGGTACTCATTCACTCCGCTCATTGGTGTTTAGTCACCGTCATTGCCGAGCGAAGGACGGGTTCGCTACTTGCTCCAACCAGCCCAAGCGACCAGATAAAGACTGGGAATCAATGCTTCCCTCGCAGCGAGAAGCTTCGCGCTCGCAACTGCTTGTGTCAAGCGGGTATGGCAGACAGAATGTCAAATCTAAGCCACGTTCAGTGGAAATCGAGTCACGTGGTTTCACTTGTTTGTCGCGCTTGTGCCGACTGGGTCGACTCGCGCGTGAGGGCTCCGGCCATTCTCTAGCGGAGGGCCAGGATCTTGAGAAGGAAAGCGTTGCGAGGTCCGCACGAAGAAAAGTCAAGCAAGACAAGACTTTCCGACTGCTGGTGCGGGACACAGCTGTTTGTCAAGCATGGCCGTTGCCTTTGACCGCGGGGATGTCGCAGAGGGATTCTGGCACAGGGGCGACAGTTAATGGCCGTTGGATCGCCGTAATGTTCCTCTTTAGAGATCAAATACCGGAAAAGGAAGGTTAGTATTGCGGTCTCAAAGGAGCCACTCAGCGTATTCACAAGAGCGCTCTATGTGGTCGTAGCGGGCCTTCGAGCGGTGCCGGACGTCGGTCACGTAACCGGTTCACGATGGTGGTGGCAAGTGCCAGGCGACCAAGAGAGCCGTGATCGGACACCGGCGGGGACGCGACCCAGGAACGCACTTTGCCGGCGTGGGGAGGACTGGGGTCTTCTGTCGGGGAACGCTCGGCCGTGGGTACTTTGTATGCGCGGATCTAGTGTCCTGAGTTGATAGATCGGTGAATATATCTAGTCACACAGCTCTCTCGGTGTTGGGTGCCGCCGCGGCGGAGACCTTCTGGCAGTAGCGGGCCAAGGCGTTGAGGATCTGGTCGGCGGTCTTGACCCAGACGTAGGGCCGGGGGTTGTCGTTCCAGTGCTCGATCCAGTCACGGATGTCAGCTTCGAGCGCCCTGACGCTGGTGTGGGCTCCCCGTTTGATCTTCTTGGTGGTCAATTCGGCGAACCACCGCTCCACCATGTTCAACCAGGAGCCCGAGGTAGGCGTGAAGTGCAGATGGAAGCGGTCGTGGCGCAACAGCCAGCGCTTGATCTCGGGAGTCTTGTGGGTGGCGTAATTGTCGAGGATCAGGTGCACGTCGAGGCCCTCTGGGACCTCTTGGTCGATGCGGATGAGGAACTTCTTGAACTCGCCAGCTCGATGCCGGCGGTGCAGCGATCCCACGACTGTGCCCGTCGCCATGTTCAGCGCCGCGAACAAGCTGGTGGTGCCATGACGCACGTAGTCGTGGCTGCGCCGCTCGGGCGTGCCGGGCATCATGGGCAGGATCGGGGCGTAGCGATTGAGAGCCTGGATCTGGCTCTTCTCGTCCACACAGAGGACAACGGCCCGCTCGGGCGGATCAAGGTAGAGGCCCACGATGTCACGAACCTTCTCTATGAACAGAGCGTCGGTCGACAGCTTGAAGCTCTCGGCGCGATGTGGCTGAAGACCGAACGCCCGCCAGATCAGGCTGACCGAGGTCTGGGACATGCCTGTGGCCTTGGCCATCGAACGAGTCGACCAATGCGTGGCACCATCGGCCGGCCTGCCCTCCAAGGTCTTTACGATCACCGCCTCCACCTTGTCGTCGGTGACGGTCCGCTTGGCTCCCGGCCGAGGCTCGTCGAAGAGCCCTTCCAAGCGGTGGGCCACGAACCGGGACCGCCACTTGCCCACTGTCACCGGATGCACCCTCAGCCGGGCCGCCACCGCCTTGTTGGTCGCACCTTCTCGCGCACAGGCCAAGATGATCCGAGCCCGCAAGGCCAGCGCCTGTGCCGTCTTTCTCCGATTGGTCAGCCGCTCCAAGGTCAGCCGCTCCTCCAAGGAGAGCACCAACGGTTCCTTCGGTCGTCCACGTTCTGCCATGCGCACCTCCATGCTCGCACGGCACCAACGCGGTCTGCCGATCGGAAATTCCCGAAACCGTAGATTATTTAGCGAATCGACAACTCAG
>CAWECD010000014.1:0-224922 GCA_963807575.1 uncultured Acidimicrobiaceae bacterium | reverse complement strand
TCCCCCCACCCACGAGCGAGAGAGCACCAGGCCCCTCCCGTCGCATCCCCATCGCTCGATCACGGCAGCGATTCGAGCTGAGCGGTCGATTTCGCACGGGATGTCGTACCAACTGCCAGCCTCTTCCGAGGCGTACAAAGAGCCCGAACAGCTCGGACGACGTTATCGGAAGAGGTCTCAGCCCTCTGGGCGTAGTCGCCCAGCTGGCTCCACGCAGTAGCCAGCCCCAGCGAGCCAGGCGCGGGCCCGGCCCCGCTGGCGCTCCTCGGAGAACGCGTACCAGCGCTCGATCTCGCCCGGCCAGCGCCCGAGCACGTCCTTGAACCTGCGGAACGCGCCGCGCCCGTCGATCGCGATTGCCAGGCGATCAGCGCGCTCGGGATCGGCGACGGTCCCGATGAACAGCTCCATGTCGCGGTAGGCCTCGTGCGAACCCTCACACCCGACCCATAACCAGCGTTCCGGGTCCTCGGCACTCTCCTCGTCCTCCTCTCCGATCTCGCGCGCGTACTCGACCGCGGCCCGGTGCCACACCTCGCCGGTTCGGCGATCGATCCGCCCACCACCGTCGATCGGATCCCCCTCTAGAACGGTGGCCAGGTCGTCGAGATCCACGGGCAAGGCGACGAGCGGCAGTGGCGCACGCTTGCCAGCGAGGGCCTCGAGATGGTCGGCGAGGTCGTCGTCGCCGTAGAAGCCGCGCTCCCGCAGCGCCCCGGCGCAGGCCAGGGCGAGCTCAGCTGCACCCTCGAGGTCCTGGGCGAGAGCCGCGGCGAGTCCGTCTCCGAGCAGCTGCAGAGCGTCGTCGGACCCAGGTGCCCTCGGCGCCAGCGCGACGACTGCTCTGCCGTCGCCACGGTAGACAGCGCTCCGCAGCATCGACCTCTGCTCCTTGGCGTCCATGGCTCCTAGTCTTGCGCCGTGGACTCTGATCTGTGCGAGGACTGCGGCGCCCCCGGTCCCCGCGTCTCCCTCGGCGGGATGTCGCTCTGCGACCGCTGTTCGGACCGGCGCGTGGCGGCGCTCACCGGTTATCCCGAGCTGCCTGAAGCGCCTCAGCCCATCGAGGTGGCGGACGCTGACGGCCGGTTCCATCAACTCCAGTACCGGATCTGGCGGGCACCGACGGGCATCGAGGTCGAGCTCGAGGAGGCCGGGGTCGCAGAGGGTTACCACTTTGCCGTGCTCGGCGCCCATGACGCCGACGTCGGGGAGTTGGTCGCCCTCGTCAGGCACCGCGCCGAGCAGGAGATCGCCCGCCGCTACCTCGAGCCGAACCCGCACCGGGCCGGGTGGATCATCCATGGAGACGAGGCCGCCGGGAGGCTCGTCTGGGGCGAGGAGCGAGAGCTCGGCGGTCCTTATGACGTGGTGGTGGACGGGCGCACTCTCACCTGGGAAGAGCTTGGGAGGGCGCTCGAGCCTTACGAGGGTTGGCAGTTTCGGCTGGTGCTCGAGGATCGATGCGAAGACGTTCGTCCCGATGCCGAGGTGATCGAGCTCGTGCGGCCGGAAGACGTGCAAGACCCCGGGAAAGCGGAACCTGAGGGACTGCCCAACATCGACACGGTGCTCCTCGAGTTCCTCGCCGAGCAGGAACAGCGACTCGCGCCACGGACGTACAGGAACTACGCCGATGTCGTGTCTCTGCTCCGCCACTGCCTCAACAGCTATGGACACCAGAGCCTCGACGACGCCGAGCGATCGCGATTCGACGATGCCTATGACAGCGACGACGAGGCGTTCGTCCACCTCTTCGGTCCCGAGAAGATCACCGACAACCTCGGCGAGTTCCTCGGCTACTTCATGATCCGCAAGGTCATGGCCGGCGAGGAGCTGCTACGGGCCGCTGGCACCGTCACCAAGAAGCTCGCCAAGTGGCTCGGCGAGCGGGACTATCTCGACCCGCACGGCGTCGACATCGCAGTCGACCGGGGATCAGCAGCGCTTCGGGACCTTCCGAAGGCCGAGAAGTTGTCGCGCTTGCTCCACGAGCAGGCCTGCAGGACATCGATCAATGTGCACGAGCTGAGTGATGACGACTACATCGAGGACTACCTCATGATCGAGAGGGTCGAGCCTGGCGCGATCTTCTTCGACGGCGGCGTCGGCCCGGTCACGGTGACGACGGCTGCCTCCGACGTCGCCGAAGCAGGCTGGTCGGTCAGCATCGTGCTCGGTCGAGCGGGAAAGAGCTGGCAGGTGATCGGCGTCGGCAACGTGTATCCCTGAAGATTCCTCGAGCACGACCGAGCGCGCCCCCCTTACCGCCCTCGTTCTGGTCTCGGCTCCTTGACCGCTCGAAACCCAGAGTCATCCCCGAGGTGGAAGTAGATGTGCCCGATCAGCGAGCCGTCTTCTTCGAGCGCCGCCCAGCCGCGACCACACGCGCGATCATCGTCGTCACTCCCTTCCCAGGTGAACTCGACACCGGGGGACTCGTTGTGAGGCGCCTCGCGGCAGTCCATCCATCCCTCCACGGCGATGAAACGGAAGCTGCCTGTCAGATCCCGGCGGAATTCGATGAACGCGGGACCAACGAGGTCGAGAGCCTCACGATCCCAGAGATCCATTTCCGCTGTCCGCCACTTACCAGCCACGACCATCGCTCACCCCTGCGTCAACTTGCCGCAATCTTGCCTTAACGGGCGACCAGTCCGGCGTCGCTCTTCTTCAAGCTGGGTCGGCAGTAATCAATTCAAGCAGTGGGACATTCTTGAAGACGGCGTCATGGGAGACGAGCGGAAGGCGAAGACGGATCGCGGCCGCCGCGATCCATCGGTCGCCGTCGTGGATCTTGTTGCCAAGAGCGTGTCCGGTCCGCTGACAGTCAGCTCGCAACTCGGCGCACACGGTAATCATCTCGTCGTCGGGCTGGACGATAGATAGCTCCGCGATCCGCCACTCGAGCCGGCGACGTCGTAGCTCACCCCACCCAGCCCGTATCGCACCGAAACGAAGCTCCATCACTGTGTGGAAAGCGAGGACAACCGGCGCTCGGCCGATGAGCACCCTGTACTGGTCAGCGACTGGATTCGGCCGCTCGTCGAATAGCCAGCTGATGACCATGGTGTCCACGACGACGCCGGGCCGAGGAGCGTCGCTCATGCTTCAGCGAGTGCCTCCAAGAACGCCGCCCACTCCTCATCGGAGACGTCTTCGATCACGAGGTCTTCGCGCTTCGGGAGCGGGCGCGCGCTCTTGAGGGCCTCGGCGGGCGGGTAAACGTGCACTCTTGATTCGTCCGGCTGTTGTACGGTCGACACGCCATAAGTGTAGGTGCGTCCGCAGGGATCCCCTCACCCCTACCAAGCTGCACCCGCGACGAACGCAGACACTATGTGAGCAGCACCACAATCGAATGACACCCGAGAGCGGTCATAACGCATGGTCGTTCGCGGGTCAGTGTGCGACGCGGCCTCTTGGAAATCACGCATCCGTGACATCGGCAGCTTGCTCGACGTGTCATTCCAGCGTGTCTCTCAGATCCTCAGCAACCAACGGAAGGTCTCCTGACCGAGCGCAATCGGTCTGACGACCCGAATCGAGGCACGCAATCTCCCTGATGCGGGACGCCGATCGCGAGAAACTGACCGCCAGATGAGTCCGGTCGCCCGCGGTTGAGCGTTCCGGGTGCCGAGCACCATCGAGCCAGGCGGCGATTTCGGCCGGGTCGAATCTGATGAACCAACCGACCTTCAGGTAGGGCACCCTTCGTTCGGCGATGAGTCGGCGAATGTGGCGGATGCTCACCCCGAGCCGCCCGGCGAGCTGCTCGATGGTGAGGAGTTGCGGCAGGACGTCGGTGTTGGCCATCGGTCTCCTTGAGCGTCGTGGGGTTGGTTGCGAACGAGACCGGCGCCGACAAGGTGTCAGACGGTGACGAGCCTCTACTAAGGAGGCACTGGGGCGTCCAGGCTAAGTGCGCGCATCCCACCCGGACCCTCGTTCACCACCAGAACGCGGCCGCACCACTTCGATCAACCAGACTCAATGACATTAACCATTCTTTACCATCATTAACCTCTATCTACCATCCACCAACCCACCCACATCCTGACCCATTCCTTCCCCTTTTCTCTTCCATCTACCGCACTCCACTCATTCCATCAGCCCATTCCACTCCTTCCATCTTCCCACCTCACTCCCTTCATCAACCTTCTTCACCCACTCCATCACCCACTCCGTCCTCCCCCTCAGCCAATCTTCCCATTCACCATCACTTACCTTCACTAACCTCTATCTACCTAATACCAAACAACCTCTTTACTTCACATCCATTCCTGCTATAACCACAAACCAAGAGGAACACGTTTGCAACTTTCAGTTGGCAGAGGGGTGGTGCGCGTGGCGTGGATGCGGATGATGGGAGCCGACTCGGTCGACTACCACGAGCACACCGTCGCCGGCCGCGGTGACGACCCGGTCGCTGCCTCTGGCGAGTACTACGCCTCGCGCGGAGAGACTCCTATGTCCTGGGGAGGCTCGGGACGTGGGCCGCTCGGCCTGGAGGGCGAAGTCGACATCGCAGACTACAGAGCCCTCTTCGGCATCGGTGGCGCCCACGACCCTCGCACCGGTCGGCGTCTCGTGGGTTGCCTGCGTCCGGGCCTGGAGCTCGTGGTTTCCCCCCACAAGTCAGTGGCAGAGCTTGGCGTGATCGGTCGCGCCGAGGACATGCACGAGATCGTCGATGCCGAGCGCGACGCGACGCTTGACTATCTGGACCGTCTCGTCGCCGAACGGGGTGGGAGACGGGGACGCAACCAGGCCCGCGTGGCCACCGGTGGGCTCATCTGGGCGACCTCGCGGCACGCGACAACCCGGGCTGGCGATCCCCAGGTGCACGATCATGTCCTGATCGCGAATGCGGTGTTGATGCGAGACGCACGCGGAGGATGGAAGGGCGCCGACACGGCATTCTTGAGAGACCACCTCCACGCGGCAACAGCGGTGGGGCGTATGGCTGCTGCCGCCAAGGCGGTCGAGCTCGGGTACGGGATCGTCGCCGATCCGGGCCCCTCCGGACGCCTCGGAGGCTGGGCGATCGCAGGGATCCCGGCCGAGGTCTGCGAACTGCACTCGACCCGCTCGGCACAGATCACAGCCGCGGTCGGACCCGATGCTTCCTACGCGGCGCGGTCGGTCGCAGCCCGGGCCACCCGGGACCACAAGGCGGAAGTCCGCGTCGAGGACCTGTTGGCCAGATGGCAGGACGAGCTGACCGCTGCTGGTCATCCCCCGGCCGCTCTCGTGGCCGCGATCGAGGCGGCGGGTTCCGGCTATCAGCTGCCGGAGGTCGATCTCGAGGAGTTCGCCAGCGAGCTGCTCGGCCCGGATGGGCGCCTGGCGAGTGAGAAGACCTTCACCCGTGGCGACGTGATCATCGCCGCGGCCCCGCACCTTCACGGCCTGCCCGTCTCTGTGCTCGACCAAGCTGTCGAGAACGTCCTCGCACATGGCGATGCGGTCGCGCTGCCGGTCGTGACCGGAAGCAGAGAACAGGTGTGGACGGCACGCTGCGTCCTTGCCGACGAGGAGCGCATCGCAACCGTGGCCGAGTCACTGACCGGCGACAACGGGCCGAAGGTCGAAGAGCAGGCCGCGCTCGACGCTGTCGCCCGGCTCGAGGAGCGTCTCGGCGCGTCGTTGAGCGCCACCCAGCACGAGGTGGCAGTCGGCCTCCTCGTGAGTGGGCACCGTCTTGATCTCGTGATGGGTGTGGCCGGGTCCGGGAAAACGACGACGCTGGCGGCGGTCCGCGACGGCTTCGAAAGCGCTGGCTACACCGTGCTCGGCACCGCGACCTCGGGACAAGCAGCCAAGAACCTCGGAGAGGGCGCCGGGATGGACTCACGCACCGTCGCCTCGCTCACCTGGCGATTGGAGCACAACACCCTGGAGCTCTCCGACCGGCACGTACTGATCCTCGACGAGGGAGCCATGACCTCAGATGTCGACCTCGCCCGGCTCCTCACCGCCGTGGAGCGATCCGGGGCAAAGCTGATCGTCGTAGGAGACGACCGCCAGCTCGGTGCCATCGGCCCCGGTGGAGCGCTCACCGCCCTCGCCGAACGCCATCCCGAGCAGCTCTGGGCGCTCACCGACAACCTGCGCCAGAACGACCCCGCCGAACGCGGCGCGCTCTGTGAGCTCCGAGACGGCGACATCGCCGCCGCCGTCGGCTGGTATGCCCGCAACGGCCGGGTCCATCCCGTGCCCGACCGCCGCCGGGCGGTGACCGGGATGATCCGTGCCTGGGCGGCCGACATCGACGCCGGACGGGACCCCCTTCTTCTCGCCTATCGACGCGACAACGTCGAGATGCTCAACCGCGCTGCTCGAGACCTCTGGGAGCGCTCCGGGAGGCTCACCGGCCCCGAGCTCATGGCACCCGGCGGGCGCACCTACCGGGCCGGGGACCGGGTCATCACCCTTGCCCCCGGACCTCACGGCGCCTGGGTCACATCTCAGGCCGCCCGGGTCACCGCCGTCGACCCGGAGGCCCAGACCCTCATCGCGATCACGCCCGACGGCCGCCAGCTGCACATGGGCGCCGAAGACATCGGCGCCGACCGACTCGGTTACGGCTACGCCATCACTGGTCATCGCGCCCAAGGCGCCACGGTCGAAGTCGCCCACGTCCTCGACGACGGCGGTGGCCGCGAGCTCGCCTATGTGGCCATGAGCCGTGCCCGGAACGCCAGCCACGTCTACACCACCGCACCCGACCTCACCGAAGCCGCCCAACGTCTGACCTGGTCCTGGGATGACGAGCGCCGCCAGCGATGGGCCACTGACCAGGCCCGAGCCGCGCAGCGCCTCGAGGCCCTTCGCGCCGAGCACCGACAACTCGTCGGGAGCATCCCACCTGCCGTCACCAACGAGCTCGCTCACGTCCGAGAACAGCAGGCCGACCTCGAAAAGGACCTCGCCGACCTCCGGACCGGCGCCGGACGATGGGCGAACACTCCCGTCCGAGCCAGTTACGAGAACCTGCAAGTCGCGCGCCGAGTCCACGAGGAGAACCTCCGTCGCGCCCAAAACCCCCACGGTGGGCTCCTCGCTCGGCATCGAAGCCGCGAAGACCTCAAGACCAGCGCCGCCACGCTGCAGGCGGCCGAGCGTGCCTGGCAGCGCACGACCGAACCTCACGCTCAGCCCCTCGAAGGCGAGCAGTCCCGGCTCGCGGCTCAGATCGGCGAGCTCCAAGATGCGCAACAAGCGAGAGCCGACTTCATCGAAAGCCATCCTGAGCTCGCCGACCGCATCAGCCAACTACGCCGAGCCATCGAAACCCAACAAGCCAGCCCACATCGCCCCCGCCCCTTCGCCACGAGCACTCCAACCCCAGCGCCGATCATGCAGCGGCGGAGCCTCGGGTCTTCCTACGAACTGTCGCCCACGCCAGCGGTTCCCACGGGTCCCGAGCTCTGAGCCCGACCCCACCTGTGATGGCACGGGGCCACTACGAGATAGCCGGGAACATCGCCGTCTTCGAGCAGCAGTGAGCGCGTAACGCCGAATATCCGCGCGGCGTTCCCATCGACTGGCACGGGTGCAAGGCGTTGTTCTGTACCCTGGCGCGCCTCACCTACCGGCAGATCTGTGAGCTTGTGCAACGGCCAAGCGAGACGGGTCCATCATCGCCCACATCGAGCGCTGTTGGAGTGGGGACAAGGCCAACCCAGGCGCCTTGTACGATCCGGGGCTGTTCCGGCGGGCGATCCTGCCGAGGCTCCGAACTGTGAAGCTCTCTCAGATCGCCAAGGCGACCGGCTGTTCGAAGGTGTCTCCTTCCGACATCCGGCCCGGGAATAGGACGTCGCACGTGTCGACGTTGGGGGCTCTCGCCGAGCTGGTCGAAATCAAACTTGTCGCGGACGCCGTTCGCCAGACGACGCTTCCTCGTGTGGATCGCCTTTGATGCGGCCGTCTCCACCGGACGAGCCGTTGGGATCGGTAATAGGGAGCGCGGAAATTGTCCGACGTACTCGGCACGGGATCAGTAGCGATATCTGCTTGTGGCACTTGTCTCGCTGGACCCACCAAGGGCGGACGCCGTGACGTAGACAGTGCCAGACCCTGGCGGCGCGGTGACCGTGACCTCAGATGACGAGAGCACTCTGACGGCCGTTCCTCGTTTCTCGCCGAAGCGCACCAACACGGTGCCGACGAAGTTGCTTCCCCAGATCGTCACAGTGGTGCCTCCTTTCGTGGGTCCGAGGGTCGGTGTGACCTCGGTGATCGTCGGAGGGGCCACAAAGGTGTACTTGGCCGCCGTCGTTGCCTGGCTGGAGCCACCAAGGGTGGAAACAGTGACGTAGACGGCGCCGGGTCTGGAAGGCGCAGTGGCAGTGATCTCAGAAGACAAGACGACACGCACGCCAGTTGCCAGCTTTCCGCCGAAGTGAACCGAGACTGTTCCCAGGAACTTGCTTCCCCGGATCGTTACCTTCGTGCTGGCCTTCGTGGGTCCGCTGCCGGTGTGATCTTGGTGACGGTCGGGATGGGCACGTAGGTGAACCCGACGGCAACCGAGGTGGTCGAGGTGCCATTTGCGGTGCCAACGGTGACATCGACGGTGCCGGCTACTTCACCCGGCGAGGTGGCAGTGCAGCTCGTCTTCGAGGAACAGCTCACCTCCAAGGCCGCGGTAATACCAAAGTCGACCGCGGTGACTCCGGGGATGGTCGAGAACCCGGTACCGGTGATCGTGACCGGCGTGCCACCCGAGACCGGGCCAGAGCTGGGCGAGATCGCCGCGACCGTGGGAATCGAGCCGGGCTCGCCGTACACCTCGACTGGCGCGGTTCGAACGGTTATATCCTGGCGGCACCGAGCATCCATCCGAACGGCGGCCTTTACGAATGGGTGATCGGTCCCGACGAGGCTCCGCTCAAGCCGGCGCCGGCATCGCTCAGTGAGCTACTGACCAAACCGGCAAGTTCGGTCCTGACTATCGCTCAGAGGTTGGAACGACCCAGCGATGCCTACGGCTGTGCTGCGCTTGAACGCGAGGTCGGGCGGGTGTTCATGGCCCCGGTGGGCGTCCGGAATGACGCACTGAACCGGGCGGCGCACTCACTCGGGCAGCTTGTCGGCGGCGGATCACTCGACCTGCCGACAGTGATCCCAGCCCTTGAGAGGGCGGGACTTGGCGCCGGACTTGAGTACCAGGAGGTTCGCGCCACGATCAAGAGCGGCTTGGGGGCTGGGATGCTCAGCCCACGCCGGGTGCCACGATGACCGCAGTCGACTCCTACTATTCCGAGCTTGAGCAACTGCCGGGCATCGCCGAGTTAATACGCGAACCGCCCGGAACCGAGCCGAGCCACGGTGACCGTGGGGGCGCGCCAGATGGCTACCGGCTCACCGACACCGGCAATGCGCAGCGCTTCGTCGACCACGCAGACGGCCAGGTTCGTTATGTCCACCAGTGGGGACGATGGATCGTCTATCGAGCGGGTCGGTGGACCGTCGACGGCAACGATGCCTTGGTGACCGAGGCGGCCAAGTCGGTCTCGCGGGCGCTCATGGCGATGGTGCCCAAGCTGACCGACCCCGAACGGACGAGAGTCTTCAACGCCGCCATCCGCGCCGAGTCTGGGAGTGCCTTGTCGGCGATGGTTCGCCTGGCCCGAGGCATTCCCGGCGTCATCGTCGATCACGAGGAGCTGGACGCCAACCCTGCGATCCTCAACGTTCGCAACGGCACGATCGACCTGCGCACGAGCGAGCTTCGCCCGCACGACCCGGAGGACCTCTGCACCCAACAGTGCCCGGTCGTCTATGACCCCTACGCGAAGGCGCCGTTGTGGGAGTCCTGCCTCAAGCGCTGGCAACCCAACCCGGAGATCCGTCGCTACCTCCAGATCGAAGCCGGCGCTGGTGCCACCGGGTACGCGACAGAGACGATCTCCGTCCACCACGGCAGCGGCGCCAACGGGAAGTCCAAGTTCTTCGGGGCGCTCCAGCACGTGCTCGGTCCCTACGCCGTCACCCCGCACAAGTCGCTCCTTGTCACCTCGCACCACGAGCAGCACGCGACGGTTCTGGCGAGCCTGTTCCGTGTTCGACTGGCAGTGGCGTCTGAGACGGCGGTCACCGACCGGTTGAACGACGAGCAGGTAAAGAACTTGACAGGCGGCGACCAGCTGCGAGCACGCCGCATGCGCGAGGACGAGTGGGCTTTCTCCCCGAGCCACACATTGGTGATGTTCTCGAACCAGCGCCCCCGCGTCCAGGGCCAGGACGAAGGCATGTGGCGCCGCCTGCGACTGGTCCCCTGGGACGTGACGATCCCGAGCCAAGAGCGCAACGAGCATCTGGCAGACAAGCTCGCCGCCGAGGCCCCCGGCATACTCCTATGGCTCGTGGAGGGCGCCCGCATCTACTTGGCAGACGGGCTGAGCGCCCCCGAAGCAGTCCGCGCCGCCACGGACGGCTATCGGACAAGTGAGGACACGGTCGGTCAGTTCCTGGCCGATGTCCTCACTTTCACCCCGGACAGCCAGGTGTCGTCGTCGGCGCTGATAGAGGCGCACGACGCTTGGTGTGTCGACGCTGGAGTGAAAGACCCGGGCCACTGGAAGCTGGTCATGACCCGACTGACGGCAGGTGGCGCCCGGACCAAGCGCACCCACGGTGGCCGTCGATGGGTCGGGATCGCCTTTTCAGACGCCTCGTCGGGGCACTCAGTTGGACAGAGCGTGACGGGTGTGACGGGTCCTCCGGTTGATTCCGCGCGTAGGCCGAATTCCTGGGGTAACGGGAGTACCCGTCACACCCGACACCACCAGGACTTTTATGACGGGTCGGCCTTGGATGAGGGTGCTGGGGGGGACTCGGCCGGGTGGATTGCCGACGCCACCGAGGGGGACCTCGAACCGGATGCCATTGATCCCTGGCTCGACGGCCTCGACAAGAATGTGGGCGAGTCGTGAGCGCCGAGAGTCTCGCGCGTGCGCGCGCGATGTTTGCCGGGTTTCCGTCGGACCCCCTATGGCACGCCGCACGCCGCGCTCGCTCGCATGCGCTCCGCCACCCGTCCGGTACGAGAGATGACCGCCCGCTCACCGATCCTCACGGATCCTCACCAGAATGGACACACGAACATGACCACCACCAGCGCCACCGGCGCCCTCGCCGCCGTCCTGGCCGACGCGCTGACTGAGAGTGGCCGCACCCTCGCCGACCTCACTGTGGCCGAGGCCATCGAGCTCGCCGATGGCTTGCGGGCTTTCGGCGCCGCCCTGCCCACGCCCTCACCTTTCGACGTGCGCCTCGCTACGGCCCTCAAGGCCGCCGCCGACCTCATCGAGCAACGCACCGGCACTGGCTGACCACTCACGCCCTCGCTTGCCATCGACGTCGCGCCAATCGGCCGTTAGAGCCGGCATGGGGCGCCGCAGGAGCCTCGCAAACGCCGAGCGAGGGTAAAAGTACCCGTGCGTCACCCGAAGGTGAAAGTTCCCGATCGGTACTTTTACAGCGCCAGAGCGCCTTTAGCCGCTCGCTGCCGGCAAGCCGAGATCGGCGCGCAATGCGTTGTCGGCCGCCTGCATCGCTCCAAGGTCGCGCGTGACGTCCGTACCGTCAGAAGTCGCGATGTCGGTGAGCACCGTCGTGTCGGCCGTCACAAGTGCCCGGACATCCGTGGCAGCTTGACCGGTGAGGCCGATACGTAGAACCGCGTTGTTGAAGGTCGTCAGCGGGCCGACCATCGGCTGAAGTTGCGACGTGTTCGTGATATTGGTCGGCAACTTGTCCATGGCAGCGTTGACGGGAGCGACTAACGCGAGGAACTTTGCTGCCAGTTGAGCTCTTGTTGGCCCCGACGGCTTCGTTGTAGTCGTCGTGGTGGGCGCGGCGGTTGTCGTTGTCGTGGTCGCGACGGTCGTGGGCGGACTAGTCGTAGTCGTGGTCGGGGCCGCCGACGAGCTGCACGCGCCTAGCGCGAGTGCGACCAAGGCGGCGATTGCCATCGGAACCGCGTGTGCTCGGACCATATTCCGCCTCACTCACTAGCGGCGATCAGTGACACGTCGGGTAGCCGAAAGCGCGTCGCCGACTCAAAACATTACCTGTCGACCCTGGAGCGCGCCCGCCCGCGGGCTATGGGCGTGCCCACGGGCTGTCGAGGGTGTGCCTACGGGCGCCGTCCAACACCCGTGATCCTGTCGGCGCCGGCTCGGCGAGGTAGTCCACGAGGTACGTGGGAAGTGCTGGCGGTGTCACGACTCTCAGGCGAACGCGGCCGGATTCGGCCATTCGGGCTTGAGCGGCTCTTGGTAAATGCACAGGACGTTCTCGAAGTCACCAGGAGTGAACCCGTCCCCGTCCCATCTGACATTGGCGAACCTCGACACGTCGTCCCAGTTCCTAGTCCACGCCTGCAGAAGTCCCTCGCAATACGCGGCGTTGCTGGCAGAGACCGTGATGCCGAACACTTGCTCAAAGCCAGCGCGCGGCCCCTGGGAGCCCCTCAGGTAGGCGACCTCGGGCTCGATCCTGCGTCCGGGGACACCTAGCCATCCTGTCCTCAACATCAGGTCAAAGCAGGTCGTGCGCCTCCATTGCGGAATGTCGAGCCCGAGGAGTCCCCTGTATCGCTGGTCGAACCCACCCTCATCGCCACAAAGTATCGACCGGAAACTCTCGGCGTTGTCGCAGGCCGAGCGCAGGGCCGTGCGCGCCCCCTTGTGACCCGGTTGGATACGGTGACGCCCGACGTCACCAGACACCATGATCGACTTGAGTCGAGCGAGCCGGTCCTCTACCCCCCCCGGCGGCGGAACAACCCCGAACAACGAGCCAGCGCGGCGCGCCCCCTGCACCGCCCCAAAGCACGTATAGACGACGATCCCCCACCATGGCTCGTCGAACTCGGATGCCATCGTTCGCGCTTCGGCCAAGTCTTCCCGGTCCCGAAGTCGAAGCGGCCGGTCTTCGGCAAGGCAGGCCGCTGCCCACCCCAGGAACTGGGCAACCGCCTCCCCGAGCTGAGCCACAAGATTCATGAAGAACTCGTCCGTGACATCTTCGGCCAAGACGTTATGTGATGTCATCCCGGAGTCTCCTTTCCTGGCCGCATTGTCCGCGACAGTACCGCAGCGATGCGTCACTGCGTCGAGGGCGCCCTGACCGCGATCAACGACCCCGACCGGATTACTACATCATCCGAGGCTAGAGGTGCTTAGAGGCCGCGCGAATAGGGAAATAGGCCTCTGAACAGGGAGTTCGCGCGTAAAAAGACCATCCACCGGTCGTTGTGGTGGCCCCGAGAAAATCGGGGTGCCGTCACACCGACCAACGACCGAGTGGAGGTCCCCACCATCATGCGTGCTTTCGACCCCGAAGTGAAGGACATCGTCTGGCAGGCGATCGAGCCGCTCGTGCCAGTCCCGGTGGACAAGCATCCTCTCGGTTGTCATCGGCACCGCAAGTTTGACCGTGACTGCTTCGAGGTGATGCTCGTCAGGCTCGTGACCGGCTGCTCGTGGGAGGACGCAGAGCGGTTGTGTGGCAACAAGGTCTCAGACACGACCGTACGCGAACGACGCGACGAGTGGATCGCTGCTGGGGTCTTCGAGACAATCGCGAACGAGGCGATCTGCGGCTATGACAGGATCATCGGCCTCGACCTTTCCGACGTGGCTCTGGACGCCAGCTTGCACAAGAGCCCTTGTGGCGGTGGGGGAACGGGTAAGAACCCGACCGATCGGGCCAAGCTCGGATGGAAGTGGTCGGTCCTCACCGACAAGGTCGGGATCCCCTTCGGTTGGACCGCAGACGGCGCCAACCGCAACGACTCGGTCCTCTTGGAGCCGACGCTCGAGGACGCCGAGCGACGTGGGCTCACAGAGGAGATCGAGACCATCTGGCTCGACCGTGGCTACGACTCCGACGCGACGCGAGTCCGCCTCTCACAGGTGAGGATCGATGACGCCGTGATCGCGAAGAAGCGCAAGCGAGGGAACCCCGCCAAGAAAACACAGAAACTCCCGATGGGTCTGCGCTGGCCGGTCGAGCGGACGAACTCGTGGCTCTCGAACTATGGCCAGCTGAGGCGGAACACTGACAGAAAGACTGCACACCGCCTCGCTCCGTTCGCCTTCGCGGTCACCCTGCTCCTCACCGCGAAGCTCATCGACTGGCGGAACCGCTGGTCACCGGCCCTCTCACCTATTCGCTGAGCCTCTTAGCTCAAGAGGAAGGACGGTCCCGTTCCAGCTCCCGGCTACCGACCACTTCACGCGGCTCGTGCTT
Source organism: uncultured Acidimicrobiaceae bacterium (assembly GCA_963807575.1). Taxonomy (GTDB): domain Bacteria; phylum Actinomycetota; class Acidimicrobiia; order Acidimicrobiales; family Bog-793; genus Fen-455. The sequence goes on along the minus strand of CAWECD010000014.1, from coordinate 210,651 downwards.
CATGACTCCGCGTTTTCGGGCGGCGTCACCGTCTACCTGTAGGGAAAGTCTGGCACACCCCTCGCTCCATATTCGGCGGTTTGCCCCGGTTTCGATTTTTGAGGGGGGTCGCATGGGAAAAGTCGATTCGAAACCGACGACCCCCCACGAGGCAGTAAGCGTTTACGGGGCAACCCACCCCCTACCTGCTCGTGTCAGCGATGTCAGCAGTCGTGTAAGCAGAACCCGTGAACACTCCTAGTGTCCTGTCAGGCTGATAAGCCAAGAAATATTGGCTGAAGGGGAATTTCCGGTCCGCGGGGTGCGTTCTCCGATCTTGTCAGCAAAGATCGGAGGAACACCATGCCACCTCGAGGACGACCGACTACCGAGATCACTCTCAGCGCCGACGAGCGCAGGACGCTCGAACGATGGGCGCGCCGGCACTCCTCGTCCCAAGCGCTGGCTCTGCGATGCCGCATCGTGCTCGCCTGCGCCGAAGGTCGCACGAACACAGAGATCGCCGTTGATCTCGGTGTCAACCAGGTCACGGTGTCGAAATGGCGTCACCGCTTTGGCGCCGACCGCCTCGACGGCCTCATGGATGCTCCCCGGCCGGGCGCAGTGCGCACCATCTCCGACGAAGTCGTCGAGGCAGTCGTTGTCGAGACACTCGAGACAGCACCACCGGATGCCACGCACTGGTCGACGAGGAGCCTCGCGGCCAAGCACGGGATCAGCCGTCAGACCGTGTCGGAGATCTGGCGGGCCTTCGGCCTCAAGCCCTGGCGCCAAGACAGCTTCAAGGTGTCCCCCGACCCACAGCTCGTGGAGAAGATCCGTGACCTCGTCGCTTTGTACATGAACCCCCCGGTCGCGGCGGTCGTCTTCGCCGTCGACGAGAAGCCCCAGATCCAGGCCCTCGACCGAACCGCGCCGACACTGCCGATGCTTCCCACCACACCCGAGCGTGCCACCCACGACTACGAGCGCAACGGCACCTGCGATCTCTTCGCCGCCTTGAACATGGCGACCGGCACGGTGATCACCGACATCCGCTCCACCCATACGAGTGCCGACTTCGTGGCGTTTTTGAACAAGGTGAACCGCAACGTCCCCGACGGGCTCGACGTGCATGTGATCTTGGACAACCTGAGTGCCCACAAGACCCCGTTGGTGCACCGCTGGCTCTTGAGACACCGCCGGTTCCACTTCCACTTCACGCCGACCTACGGGTCGTGGATGAACCTCGTGGAGCGCTGGTTCTCTGCTCTCACGACGAAAAAGCTCCAACGTTCGGCCCACCGCAGCGTCAAGGCGCTCGCGGCGGACATCGAGGCGTGGGCCGTTGCCTGGAACGAGAACCCGAAGCCCTTCGTCTGGCACAAGACCGCGGAGGAGATCCTCGAACGACTCGCCGGCTACTGCTCCGCCGTCAATCGCGACGTCAATGCCTGACGTCCCCATATTCATGGCTCTTCAGCCTGACGGGACACTAGACGGGAATGGCAGGAAAATGCTGGGAAGTAGCCCTAGCGCCCTGGTGAGAAAGCCGACATGTCTTCTGTGCCCCAGAGGCGCACGAGGACGACCCCGAGCGAGCGGTCCGGTCGGCTTTCCGGGCACTGTCGGCGATGACCTCGTCTTCGGGCGCTGGCTGGTCCGCGGTGCGCATCGGCATCGAGACCGGCCCTGCGGTGGTCGGCCCCATCGGGGGAGGGACCAAGGTCGAGTACGGCGCGGTGGGAGAGGTGGTGGGCATAGCCGCCTCGTTGCAGTCGGTGGCCAGGTGGGGCTCTTTCCTGGTCGGCCCGGCGACGCGCGCCGCTGCAGAGGGCCTTTTCGATTGGGGACCAACCGAAAAGGTGGCCCTGATCACGGACACCAAGCCAGTGGTGGCCTCGTACCTCGAGAGGCCCAAGGCCCGTGGGGCTAGGCGTCTGAGCCGCCTCGGCGGTCGCGCCCCCCTTGTGGGGCGAGAAGCCGAGCTGGCGTTGCTCGACAGCGCCCTGCGCGAGGCGGTGCGGGGCCAGGGCTCGATCGTGGTCTTGGTGGGCGAGGCAGGGCTCGGCAAGACACGCCTGGTCCAAGAGTGCCGCAAGCGCTTCATGGCCTGGGTGGGCGCTGGAACCGGCCGGCTTCCCTTGTGGCTGGAGGGGCGCTGTGCCTCTTACGCCTCCTTCACCCCCTACGGCCTTTACCAGCAGCTCCTGGCCGCCTGGGCGGGTGTGGCCACCGACCAGGGCGAGGAGGTGGTGCGCCCTGCCTTGGAACAGGCGCTAAGCGTGGTGATGGGCAATAGCGACCTGTGGCCGCTCTTGGCCCGCATGATGGGCATGGCGGGTGGGGCAGGACTGGTGCGCCTCGGCCCCGAGGAGCTGCAGCGGGCGACCTTCTCCGCGATGGGATCGGTGGTCTCGCGCCTCGTCGCTATAGGACCCACCGTGCTCGTTCTCGAGGACCTGCACTGGGCCGACCCCACCTCGTTGTGCCTCAGCACCGAGCTCGCCGCCCTGGCCCAAGACGGGCCCCTCCTGGTACTGGCCACCCGCCGGCCCGACCCTGGCCCGGAACCATCCAGCTTCGAGCGCTCCTTGGCCACGGGTCCCGTCCCCCTGCACCGAGTCGAGATCGGCCCCCTCCCTGAAGAGGCCGAGCAGGAGCTTGCCAGCTCCCTGGTGGGAAAGGGCGCCCCCCGGGGAGCCGGCGAGCACGCCGCCCGGGCCTTCGCCAACGAAGAGGCGATCTTGGCGTTCCGTTCCGCCTTGGAGATAGCGGACGAGGACGGCTCGAACAATGAAGTGATGGCCAGGGCAGCGGCGGGGGTGTGGGCCAAGCTCGCCGAGGTGCTCTGGGCCACCTGGCGCCTCGGGGAAGCCCGGGAAGCATTCCAAGCGGCCATCCGCCTGGTGGGCCCCGACGACGCCCTCCAAGGCGCCCACCTGTATGCCCTCCTGGGAAAGCTGGAGGGATGCGACTACCGCCATAGCGCCGCCCTTGCCGCCTTCGACGCAGCCGAGGAGCTGCTGGGAGAGCGCCCCTGGGACAAAGGCGATGCATGGGCCGAGGTGTGGCTCGAGGTCATGTTGAACGGCGGGCTGAGTTTCACCTCGACCGCAACGAGCCGGAGCTAGGTCTGGCGGCGCTCGCTGCAGCCCGCCCGGTTCTGGAAGCCCGGGGAAGCCCGACCCACAAGCACTATTTCTATTGGGGGCTTGCCTATCAGCGGGCAATGCGGAACCGTTGGCGCGTCGAGTTGGTGAGTTCTTGCTATTGCACGGCGACCTGGCGGAGGCCCGGGAGTACTTGGAGAGATCACTGGCCTTGTCGGAGCGCGTCGGGCAGGTCCTCGGGCGAGCAAATAGCCTGTGGGCCCTTACCCTGACTGCGCTCCGCAGTCACGACGTGGAGGCCGTCCGCTCCTTTCGTCCAATGAAACGACCGACGCGGATCGACGGTGAGGCGCCCGCCGTGCGATGTCTCTGGTGAGTACAGAAAGTGCGACCCGCCCAAGGGGCCCGACGGGTGACCGACGGGAGGGGGGCCAAGCCCGTTGTCAGCTGGCGAGCAACTGCTGGACGCGCTGGTGCGAGAGACCGAGGACCTCCGCCGCGTCCCGCATGGACAGGTGGGCGTCGCGGACGAGCGCCCGGGCGGCAGCAGCCTTTGCCTCGGCGGCCCTGGCGGCGGCGCCCTCGGCGTCGGTCTTTGCCGTGTCTGCGTGCTCGAGAGCTTCGAGCACCGGAGCGGGCAACTGCGGGCGCCGGAAGGTGATGCGGCCCGACACCTCGTCTTCTGGTACGTCGAGGTGTAGGGCGAGTGCCTCCACGGCGTACTGCTTCACCTTGGCCAGAGAGCGGCCCCAGGTGTGGACCGGTAACCCCTCGATGTCGGCCATCCACTGGCGTGAACGCGGGTCGAGCTCGAGGGTGGCGGTGTAGGACTCGCTCACTGGTGCAACCATCCTTTCCCGAGGCATGGATCGAGGTCACGCCCGATCTTTGCGAGGGTCCCGGTCGGGATGTCGCCGCCGTGCACGGCGATAGTCGTCACGCACTGCCCGCAGCGGATGGTGAGGTGGGACCCAGCCTGGCGTACTTCGGTGCAGGCCCGCTGGCCAAAAAGCCGGCGAACCTCGCGTACCGTCACAAGCTCAGTCTAGCTGACATAGACGTGATGTGCCTATTGCAGATAGCCACCAGCGTCCGGGCGGGGCGGAGATTACTTCGGCGTTACCGCCCGGCCGCCGACCGTTACAGATGAACCAATACGGAGCGCAGCCGTCAGTCTTCACGAAGTACCTGCTCAGCGGCCATATCGACGGTTATTTCGCCCAGTCACGCCGGCTATACCCGAGGCGCTTCACGCCGCGAGGCTTCGCGAGCTCGATCGAGTGGGGCGACACCTAGTTACGCCTGCCGGCTGTGACGTCTGCATGATCAGGCGTCCAGCTGTCGAGTTGCGCATCGAGGTCACTGTCACACCTAAGTCCGAAGTCCTCAGCCGAACAGCGCGGCCCCGATCTTGTCGGCCGCTTCTCGCTGCATCGACGGGGTCACGTGACTGTAGAGATTCATGAACAGCGACGGATCCGAATGCCCGAGCCGCTCAGCTGCGACCTTCGGTGCCACGCCATTGGCGAGCATGAGCGTTGCGCAAGTGTGCCTGAGCCCGTGAGCCGTCAGACGGGGTAGGCCGAGCTCCTCGCTGTAGCGGCCGAGCAGGCGTGACAAGTACTGGGGATGGTAGGGACCACCGGCCGGGCGGGTGAAGACGTGACCGGTCTCCTCGTAGGAGTCTGCTGCCAACCGCTCCTTGGCCTGCTGCGCGCGCTGTGCTCGCAACACGCCGACGAGGGCCCTGTCGATGTCGACACGCCGGATCGCGTCGCGACTCTTGCCGGATGAGGCGACGACGTCGTGCCCGAGGTAGGTGGAGAACTCGACGACGCTCACTACGCCTTCGGTCAGGTCGACGTTGTTCCACCGGAGCGCGACGAGCTCACCGATCCGAAGTCCTGCGCACATCAAGAACGCCCAGACGGGATACGTGCGGTCTCCTTCCATCAAGGCGAGGAACTCGCGGGCCTGCTCGGGGCTCCAATGGCGCGGGACCGAACGCCTGGCCTTCGGTCTTGGCGCGTGCATGAGCGGATTGACAGCCACGATCCCGCTCGAAACCGCGAGCCTGAAGGCGCCTGCAAGCGGCGCGCGCGCCAGGCGGATCGTGTTCGGCGCCAGAGGCCTGCCGTCCTTGGCTCCCCCTTCGGCAAGCAGCCTCCGCTGCCAGGTGAGGATCAGCTCCGGGGTGACATCACGAACCTTGCGGTTGCCCAGGGGCTTTCGCACGTAGGTCTGCGCGTAGACGCGGTAGTCGTGTCGGGTCTTCGGCGACAGGCGCTGGTCGGCATCCAGCCCGTCCAGGTACAGATCGAGCAACTCGTTCACGGTGAGCGCGACCGCGCCCGGCTTCACAAGTCCCGCGTCGAGCTTGCCGATGAGCTCCCGTCGAGCCTTGGCAGCCTCACTCGCCGTCTCGTATCCGCGACGCGTGATCTGCTCCCGCCTGCCGGTCAGCCCGTCCTTACCGAGAGAGACCTTGAAGTACCACTGGCCCCGGCGGTCGGCGTACACACCTTCTGGTCGTGCTGGCATTGCACCTCCGTGAGAACGCTTTGGTTCTCACGAGGTTCTCACGGGGGTGTATCGCTCCCTTGTGACCGAAGCCTCACCCCCATCTACCAGGGACTTTCCAGTCGGGCTGGCCGGATTTGAACCGGCGACCTCTTGACCCCCAGTCAAGCGCGCTAACCAAGCTGCGCCACAGCCCGTGAAGACCAATAGCCTACGGCAGCCGATGCACCACCGACAGTTCCACGGTCGCGCGCTCCAGACGCCGGACCGATGCTGAGGCTTCTACTGATCAGGAAGCGGTCTCGCCGGGCTCGGCGCCGCTCCCGGTGACCGGCTTCTCGTTGTTCGGGGATGTCCCGCCCAGCGACGCAGGGCCCGAGAACCGCCCTGGGTCCACCGGCAGCATGTTCCGCAGGCCGTTCAGGAGTCCCCCGAGCTCCATCGGCACGACGAGCTTGGTCGAAGGTGACGAGCCAACCTGCTTCAGGGTCTCGAGATACTGGAGCTGCATTGTGTTGCTGTCGAGGCCGCGCGCGACCTTGAGGATCCGCTCCAGCCCCGCTGACAGGCCCTCGGCCCGTAGGATGGCGCTCTGTCGTTCCCCTTCGGCTGCGAGGATTGCCGACTGCTTGGTGCCTTCCGCGAGAGTGATGGCGGCCTGCTTCTGCCCTTCGGCCTCCGTGACGGCTGCGCGCCGGGTGCGCTCGGCGGACATCTGGCGCGTCATCGCATCCAGCACGCCCGGCGGCGGGTTCACCTCTCGCACCTCGACCGTAGTGACCTTGACACCCCAGCGCTCGGTCACTTCGTCAAGACGGACGCGAAGCGACGCGTTCATCTCCTCACGCTTGGAGAGCACGTCGTCGAGCGGCATGTCACCGACCACACTGCGGAGCGTCGTAGCCGCGACGTTCTGCGCAGCCCCCGCAAAGTTGCCGACGCGCAGCACCGACATCGAGGGGTCGACCACTTTGTAGAAGATGATGAAGTCGATTGAGATCGACGCGTTGTCTTTGGTGATCGCCGTCTGATGCGGGATCTCGAGGAACAGCTCGCGCAGGTCCACCCAGGACGTCCGGTCCGTGACCGGGTTGATGAAGACGAGCCCAGGTCCCCGCGTCCCGAGCGCCCGCCCCAGCCTGAACAGCACGATGCGCTGGTACTCACGCACGATCCTCACCGAGATCCCTGCGAAAATGAGGAGGAAGAGCACCACCACGCCGACCACGATCCCGATGATCATGAGCTACCTCCTTGGTTGGTCACCTCTGCTGCCGAGGATGGTGCGGCGCCGGGTAGCTCCCCTTCGACTTGGCCCCCGTCGGGTGGGACCGTAGCTTCGAGCTCGGCTTCCCCGTCGGGGGCCATCATCTGGTCACCCCAGACCTCGAGACGAACTCCCGCGACGCGCACCACCTGGACTGGCGTCCCCGCCCGCACCGGCCCGTTCACCGCCAGGGCCGACCAGTTCTCACCGTTCACCCGGACAATCCCCTCTGGGTCGAGATCGCCGACAGCGATGCCTTCGGCTCCGTCGGGCGAGACCAGGTGACGACCGGGCACGTAAGCGCCCCGAGTCGTGAGCCCCTTCCAGGCCAGAGTCCCGATACCCGCGGATACCACGAGGTCTGCGCTCAGCAGCGCCCACAACACCGGGGCGGACCGGCCGTCGACAGCCATCACGACGAGCCAGACGGCCGCGAGCACACCCAAGACGCCGGCCGCCACGTGCGCGTGCGGACCGACATGGAATCCGATCAGCGACACCAGGACGACGAGCCCCAGTAGAACTCCCGCTATCACCCACATGGCGCCTCCTTCCGCGGCTGCGCGAAGCCAAGGCTATCGGCAACGGGGACCCTCCCACGCGACCGGCGACCCGTGCTCCTGGCTTGGGTCCCGCAACGCGCCCCGGCGGCGCCTGTCGCGACGTCACAACGCTCACGCGTGGTGGATCAGCCAGCCGATGCCCTGGTAGAGCCGGTACCCGAGGTAGACCACTGTCCCCACCACAAGCACCTTGAAGTGCCATGGTGCCTTGACTGCAGCTTGGGCGCCGTCTGTGCCGTCCTCTACCTCCAACGCCATTCCACAGGCTGGGCACCGGTCTTGGTCAGTGGCCTCCCCCACCTCGGCCTGCGTCGGGGCCGCTTCCCGTTGTCGCGCAGCGGGGCCGGCCGGCCCTCGCGCGACCTCGTCGTCCTCCAACTGCCGGCCGCACTGGTGGCACCACGCCATGTAGGTGCTCCCCCGTCAGGCCTTGCCAGGCGGGCACGACGCTCTGGTCGTGCTCGTCAGCACGGGCGGGGCCACGAGCGCGTCGAGCTGTGTCGGCACCAGCAGTGAGGTGGTCATCTCTGCTGGCGGACTCGGACACGAATCTCGATCGGCGTCGGGCCGAGCTCGAAGCGGTCCCGCAGGGAGCGTTCCAGATAGCGAAGGTAAGTAGGCGGCAGACGCCGGGTGGCGAACAGTGTGAGAGTCGGCGGGTCAACCGCACCCTGCACGCCGTAGAGGATGCGGGCCCCACCCGGCGCCGGGTGAGCCGCTTGGGCGCTTCGCAGTCCGTCGTTCAGGCGACCGGTCGGGATCCGGCGATGGTAGGCGTTCATGGCCTCTTGCACTGCCGGGAGGAGACGCTGCACGCCGAGCCCCGTCTTGGCCGACACCCGCAGAACGGGCGCGTAACCGAGGAAGGCAAGCCGGTCGGCGACAGCCTCGCTGACCTCGAGCCGGCCCTCGGTGTCGAGCAGGTCCCACTTGTTGAGCAGGATCACGACCGGGCTGCCCGAGGCGTCGATCCGCTCGGCGAGGCGCTGGTCCTGGTGAGTGACACCTTCGGTCGCATCGAGGACGAGCAGAGCCACGTCGGCACGGTCGAGCGCTCGCAGTGCCCGCACCAGCGAGTAGTACTCAGGCCCCTCACCGCTTCGTGCCCGGCGGCGCATCCCGGCGGTGTCGATGAGCTTGACTGCTCCGTCGTCGGTCTCGATCACGGTGTCGATGGCGTCGCGCGTCGTGCCCGGGAGGTCGTGGACGACGGAGCGCTCCTCACCCGCGAGCCGGTTGAACAGGGTCGACTTGCCGACGTTCGGCCGCCCCACGATGGCAACGGCCGGGACGCCGTGATCGCCCTCGCCCCGAGTCCCCGGCTTGCGGTTGCCCGCCAGTGCTGACTCGGTACCAGCCGGAGCCGGAGCACTGGAGATCTGCTTGACGACCTCGTCGAGCAGATCTCCGACGCCCCTGCCGTGCAGGGCGCTCACCATCGCCGGCTCGCCGAGTCCGAGACCTGCGAACTCCCAGGCGTCGACCTCCCGCCGCTCGGAGTCGACCTTGTTCGCGACCACGATGACCGGCCCGCCACTGCGGCGGACCAACTGCGCCACGACCGTGTCGTCTCCGGTGACGCCCGTGGTCGTGTCGAGCACCAGCAGTACGAGGTCCGCCTCGCGGAGGGCTCGGAGGGCCTGCTCGGTCACCTTCGTGTCGAGCGTGTCCCCGCCTTCCACCACTCCGCCGGTGTCGACGACGAGAAACGACCGCCCATTCCACTCGCACTCGACCTCCAGGCGGTCCCGTGTCACACCGGGCCGGGCTTCGACGATGGCGAGCTGCCTGCCCGCGATCCGGTTCACAAGCGTCGACTTCCCGACGTTCGGGCGACCGACGACCGCGACAGTCGGCAGCAACGCCGAGCGTCCCCGGGTCATCGGGCCGCCTCCAAGAGCCGGCGCAAGGACGCACCGTCGGTCCCGACGACCTCCACGGCCAGCGGGAGGTCGTCGACTGAGGGCCCATCGATGAAGCGGCCCTTCGACAAGCAGACGTCCGGCAGCAGGTAACGGCCTCCCGGCGGCTCTTCGGCCAACGTCCGGGCGAGATCAGCACCAGTGATCAAACCGGCGACGGCGATGTTGCCACCGAAGAACTCGTTGGCGACAGGCAGGACCCGCACCTTGTCGAACCCATGGCGCTCCAGGAGTGGTCTCAGCACGGCCGAACCGTAACCGCCGGTGAGGATCGTGATCGGCACATCGCGCGCCGAAGTCGGCGGGCGGCCGACAAGGCTCACGCTGCTTGTCCGCGGCGCGCGGTAACCCTCCGCAGGTGCACCCTCGACCCAGGAAAAGAAGCCGGTCCTGGCGGGTACCCTCAGGGCGTCGGCCTGCTGGGTGACCCCGACCTCGAAAGCCTGCTCGAAACAGCGCACCATCCCGACACCGTTCTCGTGTTGCGGGAAACCTTCGTACTCGCCGGGCTCAGGAAACGGCAAGCCTGCGAGCAGGTAGTACTCGTCCGACGCCCATACGACTTTGCGGCCGAGCGCGCGGCTGAAGCGCTGCTGCCACTCGTGCACGGTCTCCACGGTCAGCCTCGCTTCTGTGGTCGTGTGCGGCCGCATCGCGTGTTCTTTGGAGTGGCGACTGACGCCCAAAGGCACGATGGCCACCGTCACAAGTTCAGGAAAACGGTCGAGGACACCGGCGAGAGTGCCGTGCAGCACCGCGGCATCGTTCACGCCGGGGCAGACCACCACCTGCCCGTGGACCTCGATGCCATGGTCCAGGAGGCCGCGCAGCCACCTGAGGCTGATGGCCCCGCGTCGGTTGCGCAGCATGGCAGAGCGGACGTCGGGGTCGGTGGCGTGGATCGAGACGTAAAGGGGCGACAACCTTTGGTCGACGACCCGCTCGAGGTCAATTTCCGTGAAACGCGTGAGCGTCGTGAAGTTGCCGTAAAGGAACGAGAGCCTGTAGTCGTCGTCCTTCACGTACAAGTTGCGCCGCAAGCCCTTGGGCAGTTGGTAGATGAAGCAGAACTCGCAGTGGTTGTCGCAAGTGCGCACGCGGTCGAAGATCGCGGCAGAGATCTCGAGCCCGAGTGGCTCACCTGTCTGCTTGACGACCGTGACCTCGAGCTCGACGCCACCGCGGACAACCTCGAGCTCGACGATCGACTCGTCCGCGAGCAGCTGGTATTCGATGACATCACGGGGCAGCTGTCCGTTCATCGAGCGGAGCTCGTCACCCGGCCAGATCCCGTAACGCTCAGCCGGCGAATGCTCGGCCACGGCCACCACCTGCGGTAGCGGCATCTGCAAAGGCTACCCTGGTCTACCGTGACGTCGGCTCCAGAGCAGCGTTGCCAGCCTGCGGCCGGTCGCGTAGACCTCGTCCTGCTCGCGGAACCTCGAGGCTTCTGTGCTGGCGTTGAGATGGCAATCAAGGCGCTCGCATGGATGGTTCGCGTCTTCGAGCCTCCGGTCTACTGCTACCACGAGATTGTCCACAACCGCATGATCGTCGAGGAGTTCCGGCGTCAAGGCGTCGTGTTCGTCGATGATGTCGACGAGGTCCCGCCCTCGGCGCCAGTCATGCTCTCGGCCCACGGATCTGCCCCGGAAGTCGAACGGGCGGCGGCGTCAAGAGGACGGATCGTGATTGACGCCTGCTGCCCTCTTGTGACAAAGGTCCACCACGAGCTCAAAGTAAGAGCCCACAAGGGCTACACGATCCTCTACGTCGGTCACGCGGGCCACGAAGAAGCCGTCGGCACGATGGCGGTCGCTCCCGACGCCGTGCACCTGGTCGAGCATGAGGATGACGTCGACCGGCTCGATCTTGGCGCGGACGCTCACGTCGCCTTGCTCGCCCAGACAACCCTCGCCCATGACGAGTGGGAGGGAGTCGTCGAGCGTGCGCGCGAGCGCTTCGGGGACCTGTGGATGCCGGGACGTTCCGATCTCTGCTACGCGACCACCAACCGTCAGAACGCTGTCAAGGCCGTGGCGCCCCGTTGCGACGCGATGGTCGTGCTCGGCTCCGCCAATTCCTCCAACACGGTCGCGCTCGCGAAGGTTGCCTCCGCCGCTGGTTGCCCGCGAGTGCTCCGGGTCAACGCCCCTGACGAGCTGCCCGAAGACCTCTCCGGAGTTGTCGGCGTCACTGCCGGAGCGTCGGCTCCCGACTGGCTGGTCGATGATCTGCTCGACCGCTTGGCCCCCCGCAGAGGCGTCGAGATCGTACCCACGACCGAGGAGGACGAGTACTTTCCTCCCCCGCCGCAGTTGCGTGACCTCCTCGGTTGCCTGGCGATCGCGGCGAGCCTCAGCCTCGGTGCTCGTCTGGAGGGTTCCTCTTTCACCGCGACGGATCGCCAGGTCAATGCCACCGACATGCTCGCCGCGACCTCAGCCGGCCGCTCGGTGTGAACGCTCGCGCTCTCCGCCGCAAACGGCAGACCGACGAGTTGATCGATCGTGTCGCTGTCGAGGAGCTCGTCGCGTCCCAAGGCCCGATCGAGATCTCCCCAGTCGCGATAGTGATCGCCGCGTACAGAGAGCGCGACAGCATCTTGGAGGTCGTCGGGGGCATGCCACAGGAGATCTGCGGCCAGCCGGTCTCCTTGCTGGTCGTCGTCGACGGCGAGGACGACGGCACTGGGGCACTGGTCCGCGCCGCGGGTCATTACGCCTGCATCGCTCCGGTGAACCGGGGCCAGGGCGCGGCTTTGCGGCTCGGCTACCGGATCGCTCGCGAGTTCGGTGCCCGCTTCATAGTGACATCGGACGCGGACGGGCAAACGAACCCCGACGACCTCGAGATCGTTCTCGAACCGGTGATGTCCGGCCGCGCCGACTTCGTCAATGGCTCCCGACGCCTCGGCCGAACTCACGGCACCGACATTGTGCGCAACCTCGGAGTCGTCTTCTTTGCGACGCTGATCTCATTTCTCACCAAGACACCGGTGACCGACACCGCGAACCCGGTCCGGGCCTTCCGGGCGGAGCTGCCCGCCGAACTGATCCTCGAGGAGCCGCAGTATCAGGCGCAGGAACTGCTGATAGCGGCGATCATGCACCGGTGTCGTTACGAGGAGCGGCCGGTGACGATGCGAGCTCGACTCGCTGGCGAGTCCAAGAAGAGCGGCAACCTCCTCTACGGCCTGCGGTACGGCCGCGGGGTCCTGCGCACCTGGCTGAGAGAACGCAAACGCCCGCCTGCTCAGCCGCCCGCCCCCTGAGATTCCCTCGTCGGCGCCGGTTCACCGGCCCAGTCCGGCCTCGGCCGTGCGAGTGATGTCCTAGCAGAGCCGACCGCACCGGTACGCGGGTCGTCCGAGCGCTCGGCTCGCCCGGGCACGCCCCGCCAGCACCACGAGAGCACTGCCACCAACACGACGATCGCGCTCGACGCCGCCACGAAAGGGACCCAGGGATGCAGCGCGAACAGTGCACCCGCCCCAAGGGCTGCCACGCCGGTCGCTGCCGTCTGGGCCGTCGAGCCGGCTCCTTGTGCGCGGCCGAGCTGGCGACTCGGAACGCTGTGCGCAAGCTGCGACGCGAATGCCGGCCCTGCTACCGCGACTGTGACAGCCTCGGCTGCACCGAGACCAACAAGCAGCCAGACGGAGTGCAGGAAAGGATAAGTAGACGCAAAGGCGGCCGACGCGAGCGTTGACACCGCCGCAAGATAACGACGGTCGAAATGGTCGACCAGCCAGCCACCGGGGACCGACATCGCGGCAAAGGGCACTGCGAACAACGTCCACGAAAGGCCGATCTGCCAGCCGGTGGCACCTCGCAGGTGCAGAAGCAGGCTCCAGCAGACCTCGTACACACCGATGATGAGGCCCGTGCCGACATAGCCGATGACGACGCCCAGCACGCTGCGGTCACGCCACAACACCACTCGCCGCGCAGGCAGGTGCGGCCTGCGCGACCCGGTCTTCGGCACTGCGAGCAGCACGGGCACACAGGCCAGCAACGACGCCAGTGCGGCGGCCACGAACAGCCACCGCATTGCCGAGATGCCCACCAGGCCACCGATGAAGGGCCCGATCGCGAGCCCCATCGTCCGGGACCCGAACAGCGTGCCGTAGGCTCGGCCCTGCTGAGACGGCGTCACGACCTCACCCACCGTGGCGTTGTTCGCGACATCGACGACTCCGGCGCCCGCACCTTGCAGGGCCCGCACGAAGAGCGCGGCAATGGGCGTGCCGATGACGGCAAAGACGGCACTCGCCACCGCGAAGGTGATCAGGCCGCTCAGCTGGACCGGCCTGCGCCCGACCCGGTCCGACAGGCGACCGATCGGGTACTGCACGAATATGGCCGCCAAGAAGAAGGCCGCCAGCACAACTCCGACAAGGGCAACCGGCGCGCCCAGCTTGCGAAGGTAGAGCGGAAGGAGCGGCATCATGCAGCCGGCTCCTGCCCATTCGACGAAGGTCGAGATCGACAACGCGAGCACCACGGTTCGAGGCCCGCGAGGAGCGCCGGTCCCGCCAAAGCCGGTTGGGGTGACGCTCACGATGGGTCCTTTTCCCGCAAAGAGCGCCCGGTGCGTGCCCTGCGCGGCGTAAGGGCCTGGCGCACCTGCAACGACGCACCGAGATGGGCGAGAAGTTCCTCACGCACCGAAGAACGCAGATCCACGTCCAAGGGAGCCAGGCCGAGCAGCTCGGTGAACCACAGGCCGTCGGCCGCGAGCCGGATGAGGCTCGCACTCGCCGGAGACAGGCCGTCGGTCACCAGGGCGTGCTGCCAGGCCGCGAAGTGCTCGCGCAGCGGTTCCAGCAGCTCAGTGTCGGCCGCTACGCCTGCTATCACCGCGGCCCCAAGGCGGCGTTCACGGCTTCCCACGACGTCCCCCGAAGGCCCGAAGGTCGCCTCGAGGTAAGCCGTCGTGAAGGCTCCGGGCAGACCCGACCCGGCGCTGTGCCGCGCGAGATCCTCGCTGAACTGCGCGCTGAGCCGCTCCACCATCGCCGCGACCAGCGCGGCACGTGTGGGGAAATGGTAGAGGATCCCGCCCTTGGAGATGCCGGCCTCGCTCGCCGCGGCCTCGAGGGTGAGGTGGGCCACACCGTCGCGAAGAACGACCTCCTCCGCGCCGAACAGGATCCGTTCGCGGGTGTCCTGTGCTCGTGTCATTGACTGACTATACCGTCTGGACGGTATAGTTTCCACTTGGAAGCCCGGCACGGTCGGTCTCAGCCCCCGGCGAAGACCGCCTCCTCGAACCATTGCCAGGTCCGGCGGATTCCTTCCTCCAGGCTGATGCTCGGCGCATAACCGAGGACCTGTTCGGCGAGGTCGTACGAGGCGAAATTGCGCTCGACCTCGCCGGGCCGCTTCGGCCGGTACTCGATCGGGTGCTCCGGCACGCCGGTAGCCGCGCGGCACATGTCGGCGAGCATCTGCACAGTTGTCTCCACGCCGGACGCGATGTGCAGCACAGTGCCGCCGGCGACATCGCTGGCGAGCGCGAGCTCCAGTGCCCGACAGATGTCGTCGACGTGGATGTAGTCACGCGATGCGGAGCCGTCACCGTAGATGACAATGGGCTCGCCGGCGTTGATCGCCCTGAAGAACGCGGTCATGGCACCCCTCTTGCGAGCGCTCCAGGGCCCGTAGGCGTTGGCGAAGCGAAGAGCGATAGTGCGAAGTCCGTAAGCCTTTGCGAAGGCGTGCGCGTAGCCCTCACCGGCAAGCTTGCTGGCGCCATAGGGCGAGATCGGCCTGGGAAGCGAGCGCTCGTCGACAGGCGGTGTGGCGTTGCCGATGAGCGCCCCACCCGTTGAGGCCAGCACTGTGCGAGCGACGCCGGCCCGACGAGCGGCGTCGAGCACCTGGAAAGTGCCGAAGACGTTCACACTGAAGTTCGCCGCCGGGTCCTCGACCGACATGACAACCGAGCCGGCCGCCGCAAGATGCACGACCGACTCGATCCCGCCGAGCGCATCGTCCAACGTCTTGGCATCGCGGATGTCACCCTCGACCAGCTCGGCGCCGACTCCATCCAGGTGCGAGGCATCACCGGTGGTGAGATTGTCGAGCACGCGCACGGCGTGCCCGCCCTCGACAAGTCGTCTAACCAGCGTCGCGCCCACGAAACCGGCGCCGCCGGTGACGAGAACACCTCCTGTGTCACCCATGCTCGACCACGCCGGGAAGTTAGCAGGCGCCGGCCCTGGCGCCAGCATTACGAGCGTGCACGGTTGCCGGGGCCCGCGCGGGGCCCGACGACAGGCCGGCTAGCGCCGGAGGCTGGCCTCGGCCGCGTCAAAGGCTTGCTGAATCGCGGCTCGCACGCGCAGTGACTGTTCAGTGATCGCCTCACGTCCGATGCGAGCCTGTCTGGGCGACGCCGCCGGGTCCTCGCTCTTGTCCGAGCGGTCCGCTGCGACCGGGTTCGTGGCGGGGACCGGCAGTCCGATCACGATGTTCACCCGCCTCGGGCGAGGAAACGACGACCCGCGGGGCATGGCGCGTTCCGCGCCGCCGATGCCGACGGGAACGACCGGGACGTTTGCGCGCAAGGACAAGTACGCCACTCCGTCCTTGAGCACTTGTACGTCCGGCCCCGAGCGCCGGGTGCCTTCGGGGAACATGACGAGAGGCTCCCCGCCCGCGAGCACGGCATGGCACCGCTGAAGCGCTTCGCGGTCCGCCCCTGACCGGTTCACGGGGAACGCACCACACGCCAGGAGGAGGCGACCGATCAACTTCGACTTCCACACCTCCTCTTTCACGATGTAGCGAAGTCGTTGCCGCCTTGTGATCCGGGCAACGATGAGCCAGTCGACATAGGAACGGTGCACCGGCGCCACGATGTAGGCACCCCCAATCGGCAGGTTCTCGCGGCCCTTCACCGTTCCGGGAAAGTACAGCCGCGAGGCGCCGACGGCGATGGCCCGGCAGACCCGGTAGACGATGAGGTCTCCTCGCGTCGGCGGCGTCGCCATTGCGCTAGATGCGCTCAAAGTTGGGAGATCACCTCCTCCACCACAGACTCGATGCTGCGTCCCGTCGAGTCCAGCACGAAGGCTCCCTCCGGAGTTACAAGGGGGGACGCCGCCCGGGTCGAGTCGAGCTCGTCGCGTCGCCGGATCGACTCGGCTGTCCTCGCGACGGTGTCCGGCCTCGCGGCGGCGTCCGAGCCGGTCTCGTTCTCCGCCGCGCGTCGCCAGGCACGCTCGGCCGAGTCGGCGGTCAGGAAGATCTTCACGTCCGCGTCGGGAAGCACAACGCTGCCGATGTCCCGCCCTTCGACGACTCCCCCACCGTTGGCTGTGACCCATGCCCTCTGGCGACCGATAAGCTCCGCGCGCACCTGGGGATGGGCCGCAACAATCGACACCGCCGCTGTGACCAAAGGCGCGCGGATCTGCTCGGTCACGTCCTCGCCATTGAGCAGCACGCGCTCATCCACGCTCAGCTCCATCGATCGTGCGATGGCCGCGCAGCCCTCGGCGTCGGCCACGTCGACACCCCGCTCGAGCGCCTCCAGCGTCACGGCGCGGTACATGGCACCCGTGTCGAGGCGCTCGAGGCCGAGGCGCCGGGCCACCTCCTTGGCCACCGACGACTTGCCCGCGCCTGCGGGGCCGTCGATCGCGATGATCGGTCGGCGCCCGCCGGCCCGGCTCAGCCCGAAGCCGTGCGCGGCGAGCGAGTGCCGCACGCGCTCGGCCGCGTCGGCGGCCACCGTGAGGATGAGCACGCCGCGGGGCCTGTACTGGGAATGGACGATTTCCAGGTCCTCGATGTTGACCCCCAGCTCCCCCGCGATGGTGGTGACCTGGGCGAGCACACCCGGACGGTCTGGGATGACAACGTGCAACTCGGTGACCGAGCTCGGTCGGCTTGCCCGTGGTGGGAGATTCCGGCGCGCAAGCTGGGCGCGATCCAAGAGCGCGACCAGATTCGGCCGATCCTCCTCGGCGACGATGCGGCGGACTTCGTTGAGCCTGGCGATGAGATCGTCGAGAACCGGGAGGATAGCGGGCGCGTTGTCCCGGCAGATGTCCGGCCAGATCGCAGGCGACCCGGCTGCGATCCGTGTCATGTCCCTGAAGCCTCCCGCTGCGAGCCTGAGCAGTGCAGTGTGGGCGTCGGTCGCTTCTGTGGCAAGCCCCATCAGGGTCGCGGCCGTCAAGTGCGGCACATGGGAGACGA
Organism: uncultured Acidimicrobiaceae bacterium; assembly: GCA_963807575.1. Lineage (GTDB taxonomy): Bacteria > Actinomycetota > Acidimicrobiia > Acidimicrobiales > Bog-793 > Fen-455. The sequence goes on along the minus strand of CAWECD010000014.1, from coordinate 193,074 downwards.
CGGCCACGAGGTCGTCGTGGCGGTCTGGTGCCAGTGCGACCAGGTCGGCGCCCAGGCTGGCTATGACGGACTGGATCGTGGAGAAAGCCCTTGGATCCGTGGACGATGTAGGCGTCAGCACCCAGGTCGAACCCGCGAACAGCTCCGGGTCAGCGCCGTCGGGGCCCTCCTGCTCCGATCCGGCCATCGGATGTCCACCGACAAAGCGCGGGTGCGAGATCGAAGAGACGATCGACCCTTTTACGCCCCCGACATCGGTGACCACGAGCTCGCCCGATTGATCCCCGAGCAGTAGGGCGTTCACCTCGGCAGCGATGGCCGCAACCGGTGTCGCCACGAACGCGACGGCCGCAAGATGGTCGACGCCGATCTCGTCGACGGCGCCCAGTTCGCGGGCGCGCCGCGCCCTGGCATGATCGAGATCTCGGCCCGTGACGCACCAGCCCTGGGCGCGCAGGCCGAGGGCGATCGACGTGCCCACCAGCCCCAGGCCCGTCACCTGTGCGCGTCGCGGGGTGGCGGTCGCGGCCACGCCCGCGAGCTCAGTCGGGGAGGTCATCACGAAGCCCGCGTGCGCCCTCGAGATAGACGTGGTGCAGCGCTTGTCTCGTGCGCTCGGTGTAGAAGTGCATCAGGACTCGGATACAGCGTGGCATCGCGCCCGCTATGTCGAGCTCGCTGGCGCAGATGAGCGGCACGTCGCCGAGCCCGAGCGAGCGCGCCGCGGTGGCCGGGAACATCGAGGTGACGTCGTCGGTCGCCGTGAACAGGATGCTGACGAGGTCGTCGTGAACGATCCCGTTTCGCTCCAGCATGGCGCTCACGAGATCCCGGACCCGGTCGTTGACCTGACCGGGGGTGTCCTCGTCGAGCGTTGTGGCACCCCGGAGAGCCCGCAAGACCGCTGCCATGGGCGGGGAGCCTACCTACCGTTTGGACGGTGAGCGAAGGGCAGCCTCGGCGAGCGAGCGCACCTCGGAGGCTCCGAGTGGTCTCCAAGCGCCCGGGCGCAGCGAGCGGTCCGTGATCGGCCCGATCCGTGTGCGGACCAGCCTGACGACAGGATGGCCGACCGCCTCGCACATGCGGCGCACCTGTCGGTTGCGCCCCTCGTGGATCACGATGCGGATCACGCCTGGAGAGACCGCCGCAACCCGGGCGGGGGCGGTCGTCTCTCCGTCGTCCAGCAGGACGCCCTGTCTGAGGCTGCGGAGCGCTCCGGGACCCGGGACCCCTCTGAGCTGAGCGAGATACTCCTTCTCCACACCGAAGCGCGGGTGAGCGAGCAGCTGTGCGAGAGTGCCGTCGTTGGTCAGCACGAGCAGTCCCTCGGTCTGGCGATCGAGACGTCCGACTGAGAAGACGCGCGGTGCCGGCGGCACGAGCTCGAGCACACTGGGGCGCCCTTGTGGGTCGTCCGCGGTCGTCACGACTCCCGCCGGCTTGTTGAGCAGGTAGTAGACCAGCCCCGGCAGGACTCCCACGGGTGCCCTGTCCACCGCCACGAGATCTCTTTCGACGTCGACGCGCCGACCGAGAACGGCGACCTCCCCGTTGACGGTGACACGTCCCTCGGCGATGAGCTCCTCGCAGGTCCGCCGGCTGCCATAACCGACCCGCGCGAGCACCTTCTGGAGCCGCTCGCCCTCGGTGTCGCTCACTCCCCCGGCTCGGAGCGCAACACGTTCTCGAGCATCTCCACGGTCGAAGCCGGTGGGACAAATGCCGCAAGCGGAGGCAGGTCCTCGATCGAATCGAGGCCGAGACGCTCCAAGAACATCAGGGTGGTCCCGAACAAGATCGCCTGTCCAGGACCGTCGTCGCGCCCGACCGCTTGCACGTAGCCCCGCGCGACCAACATCCTCATCACGCTCTCGACGTTGACGCCACGGATGGCCGAGACCTGCGATCGGGAGATCGGCTGCTTGTAGGCGACGACGGCAAGGGTCTCGAGCGCGGCAGGCGACAGCTTCTGAGGACCGCCGTCCAGTACGAAACGTTCCACGTAGGCGACGTAGGCCTCACTGCTCTGGAACCGGTACCCACCTGCAACCCTCGTCAGGACAAAGCCGCGGCCGTCGGCCTCGTAGCTGGCCGCCAGCCCACGGCACAGCTGCTCCACCCGCTCGACTGGGACCTCCAGGAGCTCGGCCAACAGGCCGGGCGGCACGGGCTCGGTCGCGACGGTGAGCACGGCTTCGATGGCCGCGGACTCACTTCGACCTTCGGCACGACTCTCGGCCCCATCCTCCGCGGGACCCTCGGGCGTCGAGCCGGGCGCCGGAGCGCTCATCCCCGGTAGTCGAGATCCGCGAGCGACACCGAGGCCGGCTGACGCCAGGCGAGCGCGTCAGCCACGCCCTTGCCACTGGCGGTCTCCGGCGTCGCCTCGAAAAGGCCGCCTGTCCACAGCACCAACAGCTCGCCGAAGGTCGCGGCCTGTTCGAGCTCTATGAGGCCCTGCTTGTACAGCTCGAGAAGACCGAGGAAGTGAACGACCAGCTCCATCCTGCTGCGCACACCAGCTGTCAGCGCGCGGAAACTCGTCGGTGAGGCTGTGGGCAACGACAGGCACAGCGCTGCGACGACTTCGGCCACCGTAACCTCGTCGACAAGGACATGGTCGACCTCGACATGCGGCGTCGGCCGGGGCGTGAGCGCCCGCAGAGCCGAGGCACGAACATCCTCGGGGCTCAGACACGCAAGCAGGTCCGGCTGGAGGCCCTCGAAACGCTCGTCAAGGCCGGCAAGCCGGGGCCACGACCTCGAAGCGGCAAGTTCTGCGCGGGCGAGCTGTGCTCCCGCGGCGGAGAAGGTCGTGCACTCGACCAGCCGCGCGAGCAGGTAGTCACGCTCTTCCAGGAGGGCCAGGCTCTCGTCGTCGGGCTCGTCGCGTCCGGGCAGCAGTCTCCGGCACTTCAGCTCGACGAGGGTCGCGGCAATGACCAGGAACTCCGTGGCGACTTCGAGGTCGAGCCTTTGCAACGCCTCGACCTCAGCCAGGAAGGCATCGACAATATCGGCCAGGGCGACCTCGTACAGATCGACCCGCTGCTCGGTGATCAGCCTGAGCAGCAGCTCGAAGGGCCCCTCGAAGATGTCGGTGTGGACCTTGTACCCCACACGAGCGAGGTTACCGGCCACGCGCGCGCGAGGGTCGGATACCCGATGACCAAGGAATTCCCGGCCTTGAGCGCCATCCGATATTCTCCACGCGATGGAGCGGGTGTTCTCTGGGGTGCAGTCATCCGGCGCGCCGCACGTCGGCAACTACTTCGGCGCGTTCCGACAGTGGGTCGCAGACCAGCACACCGCGGACTCGATCTTCTGCGTCGTCGATCTGCACGCTCTCACAGTCGAACAGGACCCCTCCCAGGTTCGGGGCCGCACACTCGAGACGGCGGCGTGGCTGTTCGCTAGCGGGCTCGACCCCGAGGTCTGCACAGTCTTCGCCCAGAGCCACGTGCCCGAGCACACCGGTCTGAGCTGGCTCCTCGAATGCACCGCCACCTACGGCGAGCTGCGGCGCATGACCCAGTTCAAGGAGAAGAGCAAGGGCAACGAGTCGGTGAGCGCGGGGCTGCTCACCTATCCGGTGCTCATGGCCGCCGACATCCTTCTTTACGACACCGACAAGGTGCCTGTCGGGGACGATCAGCGCCAGCATCTCGAGCTCACCCGCGACGTCGCGATCCGCTTCAACGGGCGCTATGGGGATACTTTCGTCGTTCCCGTGGCGACCGTGCCCAAAGTTGCCGCCAGGGTGATGGACCTCCAGCATCCCGGGCGCAAGATGTCGAAGTCGGTGGCCTCCCCGCTCGGCACGATCGATCTGATCGACGCGCCGGACACGATCCGCCAGAAGATCCGCAAGGCCGTCACCGACACCGACGGCGAGGTGCGCTATGACCCCGCGCACAAGCCCGGGCTCTCCAATCTCATCGAGCTCTTCGCGGCGGCGACAGACCGCTCGGTCGAGGACGTCACCGCTTCCTACGACCGTTACGGCCCGTTGAAGGCCGACCTCGCCGAGACTCTCGTCGAGGTTCTCACGCCTGTGCGCGAGCGCTACGCGGAGATGACCGCGGACCCCGCTGTTGTCCCCCACCTGCTCAAGATGGGAGCCCGTAAGGCAAACATGCTCGCGTCGAAGACCCTCGAGAGAGCCCGCCAGGCCATCGGTCTGCTGGCGCCGTAGCCGGACCGCCGGCACCCACCGGCTGCTCGCGCCCCAACGGGCCCGGAGCTCAGAAGACCAGGTTCAGATACCAGTTCTCGACGTCGCCGAGGATCCGCGAGAGCAGGTTCTGGTCCAAGAAGACCAGCAGCAGCACGACCACCATGAACCCCATCCGCATCCGGTAATACCCGGGCAGCGCCGAGACCGGCAGGAGCCGCTCGACGAGCGCTGAACCGTCGAGGGGCGGGATCGGGAGCAAGTTGAACGCCGCGAGGACGACGTTCACGATCCCGAAGTAAAAGAGGATCTGCTCGATGATGGCCCACTGCGAGACGGGGGCGTAACAGAGGAATGCGCCGCATGACTGGATCGGAAGGGTCCACACATGGAGCACCTCGTGCAGGGCGAGACCCGCAATCGCCGCCAGGATGATGTTGGTGGCCGGGCCCGCAAAGGACACCAGCACCGAGTCGTTGCGAGGATGGCGAAGCCGGTTGATGGCCACCGGGACAGGCTTGGCCCAGCCGAACACGGGCGCCCCGGTCAGCGCGAGGACTACCGGGACCACGATCGAGCCGAGCGGATCGATGTGCTTGAGCGGGTTGAGGGTCAGCCGGCCCGCGCGCTTGGCGGTGTCGTCGCCGCACCAGAGAGCAACCACGCCGTGGCTCACTTCGTGGAGCATCACGGCGGGGACGAACACGATCAGGAAGATCAGTGTCTGCTCGTTCAACACGTGATGGCGCAGGGCGAGCACAACGACACCAACCACGACCGCGGCAATGGCGATATAGGTAGGCAACCGCCGGTTGGACTTCAGCGAGCGCCACTGCGCTCCGGTGCTCAACGTCGAACCGAGGCGCAGTCGATGCAGAAGGCGGTTGCGGGTTGGGCCTCGAGACGCGCCGGCGAGATTGGCTTGCCGCAACGGGCGCATATGCCGTAGGTGCCCTGCTCGATCTTGCGGAGGGCCGCCTCCACGTGCTCGAGCGACTCCTGCAACTGCGCGGCCAGCGCCTCGGCCTCGCCGCGCTCGGCAGTGACCTGCGAGGAGTCGGCGAAATTCGCGTCGTAGGTCAACGTGCCGCCCTCGCCGAAACCAATCTCCTGGAGCTGGCGTAGCAAGGATCCACGCTCCTCTTCGAGGAGCGCGCGGTAATCGACACCTGCTGCTTCGTTCGCCACGGCGCAACACTAGCCCCAGCGCGACCCAGCGCGGCCTGCAAGTTGCCAGCCTTGGCGTCAACGGATCAAAGAGCCGCCGCCGCACTCGCCGCGCTCACGGCTCTTAGCGCGTCGCTGTGCCTCAGCGCCGCCCTGTAGCGCCCGGACCGGCGCTGTCTGCACGTGTGACCAGTGCTCTGGGATGGGCATGTTCGTAGACGCGCCGCAGCAGCTCGGGTGAGACCTTCGTGTAGACCTGCGTCGTCGTGATGGTCGCGTGCCCGAGCAGCTCCTGCACCACGCGTATGTCCGCGCCGTGCTCCAACAAGTGTGTGGCACATGAGTGCCGCAGGACGTGCGGCGACACCCGGTCCTCGAGCTTGACCTTCACGGCGGCAGCCCTGACGACCTGCCACACGGCCTGGCGTGACATGCGCCTGCCACGCGTCGAGATGAACACCGCTTCCGCGTCGACCCGTCGCGCCCAGCGCGCCGGGGCCATGGCGTTGCGCCCCGCCGAGCCCAACCAGGCGTCCAGTGCCAGGACCGCCTGCCTCCCGATCGGGACCAGGCGCTCCTTGGATCCCTTCCCATAGACGACCGCCAGGCCCCGGCCGGTGTCGAGGTCGCCGAGACGCAGCCCCGCGAGCTCCGAGATGCGCATCCCGGTCGCGTACAGAGTCTCCAGGATCGCCCGGTTCCGCAGTGCGCGCGGGTCCTCACCTATGACTGCTGAGAGCAGGAGCTCGACTTCGGCCTCGGAGAGGGCTTTCGGTATGGCCTGGGGAATCCGCGGCGTCGAGACGCCTTCGGTCGGATCGAGCGTCGCACCGCGCTCGTCAACGCAGAAACGATGCAGGCCCCGCACAGCAGCGAGCGCCCTCGCGGTCGAGCTGGCCCGCCGTGTCTCGCTGAGAAGCGCCACATAGGCCTCGATCAGGCCGACATCTGCTTCCAACACCGTCACGCCGCGATCGGACAGGAACCGCTCGTACGCGAGGAGATCGCGCCGGTAGGCCGAGATCGATGCCGGCGCCCGCCCGCGTTCCACGGTCAGATAGGAGAGGAACTCTTCCGCATCCCGGCTCAGCACGGCCTGTGCGGCCAACTATGGCTCCTCAGCCGGGCGGACGCGAGCCAGGACGCGGAAACTCCAGGAACGAGCGCGCCAGCAGCAGCCCGACGATCGTCTTGGCGTCCGCGATCTCGCCGGTCGCGATCAGTTCCTCGACCGAGGAGAGCGCGATCCGCTCGACGACCAGGTGTTCCTCTTCGATGCCGTCCGCGGTCCGGGCACCCACCGTGAGACCCTCCGCGAGGAAGAAAGTCATCAGCTCGTCGCAGTAACCGGGCGAAATCCAGAAGCGGCCCAGCTCGGTGAGCCTCTCCGCCGTAGCCCCGACTTCCTCGGCGAGCTCACGCGCCGCGCACAGCTCCGGCGGCTCCTCGGGGATGTCGAGCTTTCCCGCTGGAAGCTCGATCAGCGCTTGGTCGACCGGGCCCCGGTACTGGCGAACGACCAGTACGTGCTCGCGGTCGCTCTCGAGCGGCACGACACACACAGCTGCGAAGGTCCGCACGATCTCGCGCTCGAAGGTGAACCCGTCCGGGCCGACGAAGGTGCCGACAACCACCCGGAAGCGTTCCCCCGAGTATCGCGATCGCTCACCGATCTGGCGAAACGCAGCGCGATCTCCGGCAAATGCCGCCGCGGCTGATGTCAGGTCGGCCGACAGTGCTTGCGCGTCGGACTCAGGAGGGGACATTGTCGAGGTCGTACAGCCGCGGTGTGCGCTCGTGCGACCGGTTGAGCGCCGCCCCGACCAGCGCACGGAACAGCGGGTGAGGCCGGTCCGGGCGGCTCTTGAACTCGGGATGAGCCTGTGTGGCAACCCAGAACGGGTGCCCGGGCAGCTCGATGAACTCCACTAGTCGATCGTCCGGTGAGGCGCCCGAGCACCTGAGACCGGCTTCGACGAGCCGGTCACGGTAACGAGGGTTGAGCTCATAGCGGTGCCGGTGCCGCTCGGAGACGACTTCGGAGCCGTAGATCGCGGCCACCTGCGAGCCCGGCTGCAGCTGGGCGAGACAGGCCCCGAGCCGCATTGTGGCACCCTTCTCCTCCACCCCCACCTGGTCGTCCATGAGATCGATGACCGGATGCGGCGTCGTCGGCTGAAGCTCGCGGCTGTTGGCGCCTTCGAGGCCGACGACCGAGCGCGCGAACTCCACGACCATCATGTGCAGGCCGAGGCACAGACCAAGGCACGGTATGGCGTGCTCGCGCGCGTACCCGGCCGCGGCGATCTTGCCCTCCAGGCCGCGCTCGCCGAACCCACCGGGGATCACGATCCCGTCGAGGCTGTCCAGGCGGGCCGCGGCAAGCATGCCTGTGATCTCCTCGGCCTGGACCCAGTCGATCTCGACCTTGGCCCCGTGGTGGAAGCCGGCGTGCTTGAGCGCTTCGACGACTGACAAGTAGGCATCGGGAAGGTTGACGTACTTGCCGATGACGCCGATACGGACCACCTCGGAAGCCGCCCGCACCCGCTCGACGAGTGCTTCCCAGCTCGAGAGGTCGATCTGGTGATCGGCCTGGTCCAGGCGCAAGATCCGACAGACTATGTCGTCAAGTCCCTCCTCGTGCAGTGCGAGCGGTATCTCATAGATGTTCTCGGCATCTATTGCCGAGACGATCGCGTCTGTCGACACATCACACAACAGGGAGATCTTGCGCTTCAGATTCTCTGAGATCGGCTCGTGGCTACGACAAACGATCACGTCGGGCTGGATGCCACGTCCTCGCAACTCGGTGACCGAGTGCTGCGTCGGCTTGGTCTTCTGCTCACCCGCGGGGAGCGAATGGGGCACGAGCGTCAGGTGCAGGTAGCAGACGTTGTCCCGCCCGACGTCACGGCGGAACTGTCGGATGGCCTCAAGAAAAGGCACTATCTCGATGTCGCCGACGGTGCCGCCCACCTCGACGATCACAGCGTCGATGTTCTCGCGGCCAAGGCGGCGGATCCGCTCTTTGATCTCATCGGTGATGTGAGGAATGACCTGCACGGTCTTGCCGAGATAGTCCCCGCGCCGCTCCTTGGCGATCACCGAGGAGTAGATCTGGCCTGTCGTAGCGTTCGAGTCCTTGTGGAGGTACTCGTCGATGAACCGTTCGTAATGCCCGAGGTCGAGATCGGTCTCTCCCCCATCTTCGGTCACGAAGACCTCACCGTGCTCGAAAGGATTCATTGTGCCGGGATCAACGTTGATGTACGGGTCGAGCTTGCACATTGTCACGCGAAGACCACGCGACTTGAGGAGTCGGCCCAGGGAGGAGGCCGTGAGTCCCTTCCCGAGAGAGCTCATCACGCCACCTGTCACAAACACGAACTTCGTCACGCTCTCCTCCCGGCCGGTATCACTCAAGGCTATCGGAGCTCCCGGAGGTGGTGACGGACTTCGCGGCCATCGCCAGCAGCTCTTTTGCGTGCCGGCGCGCGGTCGCGCTGTCTGGGTGCCCCGACAGCATCCTCGAGAGCTCGACAACGCGGTCCTCGTCGGTGACAGGCCGGACCCGCGCCACGGTCCGGCCCGCTGACTCGCTCTTGGACACGAGCACCTGCTGGTCGGCGAACGCGGCCACCTGCGCCAGATGCGTCACGACCAGCACCTGGTGGTCACGTCCGATGGCGCTCAAGGCGCGACCCACTGCCAGAGCGGCCTCGCCGCCAACGCCTGCGTCGACCTCGTCGAAGACGAGCGTCGGGGGCGCTGCAGACAGGACCAGCCGAGTTGCGAGCATCGCCCTAGCCAGCTCCCCGCCGGAGGCCACCTTCGCGAATGGAAGCGACGGTTCTCCCGGGTTCGCCCCGAACAGGAACTCGACTTCCGATCCTGCCGGGTCGTCACCGATGCGAACCTCGAGTCGAGCGCCACTAAGGGCAAGCTCGTGCAGGTGAGCCTCGACCGCGGCAGCAAGCTTGGGCGCAGCCCGACGGCGGCAGGCCCCGAGCCGCTCCTCCGCCTCTTGCACGCGCGCGGCCGCGCCGCGTCGACGAACTTCCAGAGCCCCGCGAGTCTCTTCGGCTGCTTCCAAGTCTGCCAGCTGCGCCTGGCTCGCCCGTTCGAACTCGAGCACGTCTGCGAGGCTCGGGCCGTACTTGCGCCGGAGGTCCGCGAGCAGCTGCAGGCGCTGCCGGACCGCCTCGAGGCGGTCCGGATCCTCCTCGAGCCGCTCGTCTCGCAGCCTGAGCTCCCGAGCCACGTCCTCAACGTCGGCCTGGGCAGCTCTGAGTGGCACAGCAAGCTCGCAGAGCGCCTCGTGAGCCGCCAGCCGCGACGCCGCCATCCCGAGCAGGTCCGCGGCTCCCAGGCAGGAATGGGCCTGGGAGGCGTCGGATCCGACAAGAGTGTCGCGAGCTTCGCCGATCGCGGCTCTGAGCGCCCCGACCTGAGCGAGCAGCGACTCCTCGGCGGCGAGCTGCTCCTCCTCGTCGAGAGTGGTGATCGCTGCCGCGGCGAGCTCGTCGAGCTGGAAGCGGAGAAGACCGACGGTGCGCGCGAGCACCCGAGGGTCGCCACCGAGATCGGCCAGACGCGCCTCGATGGCCGCGAGCTCCCGCCGTGCCTGCGTGAGCTGGTCTAGGTCGGCTCCGGCGAATCTGTCGAGCGCATCGCGTTGCGCGGCCTGATGCAACAAGGACTGATGCACATGTTGGCCGTGGAGGTCGACAAGGCCGTCACCGATCTCCGACAGCGATGATGCCGGCGCCATGCGACCGTTCAGGTAAGCACGCGACCGCCCGTCAACAGGAACAGCCCGCGACAGCACGACTTCGCGTTCCTCGACGACAAAGCGCCCTTCGACGACTGCCTCCACGGCGCCCGCGCGCACCATGGCAGCATCGGCGCGACCTCCGAGCAGCAGTTCCAGCGCCTCGACAACGAGCGTCTTGCCAGCACCGGTCTCCCCGGTGAGCGCTGTCATTCCGGGGCCGATGACCAGCTCGAGGTCTGCGATGACACCGAGGTCCCGCACTCGGAGCTCGACAAGCATCGCGGCGCTCAGCGATCGGTCAAGCCGAAACGGTGCCGGAGTGCCGAGTGGAAATCGCGCTCACCGAAGCTGATGAGCCGCGCCGGCTCTGCGGCAGCCCTGCACACCACGCTGTCTCCCATGGCCATTCGAATTATGCGGGCGCCGTCGATGACGGCGGCAGCCGCCCGCTCGTCGAGGACAGTGAGCCGGACATCCTCCGTAGGCTCCAGCACGAGGGACCGGTCGAAGGGCATGTGCGGCGACACCGGGGTCAGCACCATGGCTCGCAGCCGCGGGGACACCGCCGGGCCTCGGGCGGACAGGTTGTACGCAGTCGAGCCAGTCGGCGTCGAGACGAGCACCCCGTCAGCGACGTAGGTCAGGAACTGGCGACCGGCTATCTCCACACCCACCCGGATCGTGTGCCCGGGTCCGGTCTTCTCGACGATCGCGTCGTTGAGGGCCGTGAACCGACCCTCGACGCTGCCCGTGATCTCCACGTCGAGGGCCATGCGCTCCTCGACTAGATACTCGTCTGCCAGCATCCTCTCAAAAGCCTGCTCTATCCCGCCCGGTTCGACAGCGGTGAGATAACCCATTCGACCCAGGTTCACACCTAGCACCGGCACCCGCGCGCTGAGGACGGACTCGACGGTACGCAGCATCGTCCCGTCACCACCGAGACTGATCGCGAACTCCACGTGGTCAGTCTCGGCGAAAGGTGTTTCAGGCGCGGGCCCACGGACCTCGACCACTTCACGGCCCCGGCTCTGCCACCACCGCGTGGCGGTCCTCGCCAACTCCCACGCGGCTGGACGCTCCGGATGGACCACAAGGACGATGCGCGGCATGCCGCCATCCTCGCGGCCCCAGTCCTCAGCCGCCACCCGCAAGGGCGGCGTCACGGCTCAACTGCTGCTGGGCTGGGTCTTCTTCGCAGCTGAGACCTTCCTCGCCGTAGCCGGCTTCTTGGCCGCCGCCGGCTTGCGGGCCGCGGCCGGCTTGTTCACGGTCGCCGGCGTCGCGACTGTGGCCGACTTCTTGGTCGCCGCCGACTTCTTGGTCGCCGCCGGCTTTTTGGTCGCCGCGGCCTCTTTGGTCGCTGGTGCTTTCTTGCCCGCCGCCGGCGCCTTGCCGGACACGGTCTTCTTCGACGTCGGAGACTTGCCCTTCGCCGCCTTCTTGGTCGCCGTAACTGTCCGGGTCGCGGCTTCCATCACCGGAGCAGCAGCCTTGGTCGTGCGCTCGATGAACTGCTGGACGACCTTGACCACGTCCTGGTTGGTCGCAAGGTTGAACTGTTTGATCTGCTCGCGGATCTCCTTGCGGACAAGATCGGCGAACTGCTCGGCGCTCCGGCGGCCGCGCCGGACGAACTCGTCCGCCCAATCCTCTGCGTGCTCGCGCCCGACTTCGCTCTCCCTCGCGAGATCGTGCGCGACCTTCTGGACTCGCTTGCGACTCGTCTCGCTGAACTCCTTACCCGCGTCCATGTACTTCTTAAGGGGTTTCTTCTCTGCCATACGCTCATTATACCGGTCTGCTTGCAATAGCAAGCACTCATTCATCGACTCCAGGGATACCGCTTGCTCGAGACAGCACCTCTGAGAGGGCGCTCAGCCGAGCTCTGACCGGACAAGAGCGAGAAGATCGACTGCCTCGAGATCCGGTACCGGGTCAAGGCGACCATGGCCTGCAGGCGTGATACCGGTGAGCACGAGTCCGAAGCGGGCATCCAGCCTTCGCGCGAGGAGGCCGTCGGTCGAAGGACGATCCCCCACTACCATGTCGACCTCCCCGATCCGCTGGCGCACGAGGCCCACCATCGCCGGGTACGGCTTGCCGGCGATTGTCGGTGCGACCCCGCCGGCACAGGCGACCGCGGCCAGCAGGGAGCCGGCACCAGGAAGCATGCCCGCCGGGGTGGGGAACGCGGGATCGTCGTTCGTGCCGATGAGGCGAGCGCCTCCATGCAGCGCCGTTGCCGCGGCGCCAAGAGACGAGAAGTCGAACGACGGGTCCAACCCGACGACGACCGCGTCCACGGGACCGACCTCTCGGCCCGCTGCGGGTGTGACTGTGGCCACGCCGCGCTCGGTCAGCTCCTCGATTATCCCCGGGCCCCCGAGCACAAGAGCACGCTCCCCTGCTTCGAGCAGGAGCGCCGCAGCCATCGCCGAGCTCAGGACGTCCTGCGGGTCCGTTGGGATCCCCAGGCGCGCCAGCTTGGCAAGGTGGTCGGAACGCCTCGGAAAGGAGTTGTTCGTGAGAAGCACCACCCGGCAGCCAGAGGCTCGCAATTTCGCCACCGCCTCCGACCCACCCGCGATCTCCTGCTCGGAAAGCCACACCACGCCATCACAATCAAGAAGCCAGGTCATCATCGGAGATCCTCGCAGAGCCGGCGCGGCCCCGTGTGCTACGCAGGGGCCATGGCCCGCCTGGAACCGTTTGCTGCGATCCGTTACGACCCGGCCCGTGTCGATCCCGATGCTGTCGTCTCGCCTCCCTACGACGTGGTCGGTCCGGCCGAACGAGCGCGGCTCGCCGCGAGGAGCCCCTATAACGCCATTCACGTCGAGCTGCCGGTGCCCGATCAGTCGGGCGGGCTCGACCAGTACGGGAACGCCGCCCGGATCTTCCGGGGCTGGCTCGACGCCGGCATTGTGCGGCGTGACGCGCGGGCGGGGTTCTACATCTACCGCATGACCTTCCACGACGAGCGCGGGCGCCTGCGGGTGACGACGGGGCTCCTCGGCGCGCTAGGCCTCGACATTGACGGCACAGGGCAGGTCATCGCACACGAGCAGACGATCCCCAAGGACCGCATGGACCGGCTTTTGCTGTTGAAGAGCACTGGGCTGAACACTTCGCCGATCTGGGTGCTCTCGCTGGCAAAAGGGCTCACCTCGGCGTGCCGGGAGGCGCTGTCGCAAGCCGGGGGGACCCGGTGGCGGACGACCGACTCTGCCGGTGTGGTCCACGAGATCTGGCCCGTCACCGACGAGCGCCGCGTGGCCGAGATCACCTCGCTCGGCGCGGACGCTCCTGTGCTCATCGCTGACGGCCACCACCGTTACGAGACCGCCTGCACCTACGCCACCGAATGCCGCGCCGCAAACGACGACAGGCCCGGGCCCTACGACCTCGCGCTCGCCTTTGTCGTCGAGCTGTCCGAGGAAGAGATCTCCGTCGTGGCGATCCACAGGCTTGTAAAGGGGATCTCCGCGGACTACTTGGAGGACCTGATCACGCCGTTCTTCCGGATCGAGCCCGCTGCTCAGGACCTCGTCGCGCTCCCAGAGACTGCGGCCCCCGGCGTGATTGGCCTGCTCACGAGGAACGGGTTCAGGCTCCTGCACCCCCTCGCGGTTCTCGAACGGGCCGCGGAGGACGATCTCGACACGAGCCGGCTCAAGCTGGCGCTGGAAGGCCTCCCCGAACATGAGCTCACCTACCAACCCGGATGGGATGAGGCGACCACGGCAGTTCGAGCCGGCCGGGCGGATGCCGCGTTCCTCCTCAGGCCGGTACCGGCCGCGAGAATCGAGCGCGTTGCGGACGACAGGCGCCGCATGCCCCCGAAGAGCACCTTCTTCCAGCCCAAGCCCCTCACTGGCATGGCCTACCGCTCGCTGGAAAGCTGAGAGCGCTGGACCTCAGTCGTAGCTCCAGGTAGCTCCGGACCGTAGCAGCGACGAGAGGTCACCGATTCCTTGGCGGGTCCGCGCCTCGCGCAGCTGCTGGTCGACCAGGCTGCCGTAATCCGGTCGTTCGACCGCCCGGAACACGCCGATCGGCGTCGGCTCGTGCGGGCCGTCCGCGAGACGCGACAAGGCGAACGCCAGGCTCGGGTTGGCCTGGCTCTCGTCATGGACGACCAAGGCCTCCTCGCCGACGTCCGCCACCTCGACGAGGCGGAGACCTCCGTGACCATCAGAGGCCACACCGTGCTCACCATTGGCGCCGTAACGGATCGGCTTGCCGTGCTCCAGCGGGATCAGCATGTCGGCGCGGTGCTCTTTGCCATTGATCGCCTCGAACGCGCCGTCGTTGAAGACGTTGCAGTTCTGGTAGACCTCGACAAACGACGCCCCCCGATGGTCGTGGGCACGACGGAACGTCTCGATCATGTGCTTGCGATCGAGGTCGTGGGTTCGAGCGACGAATGTCGCCTCGGCGCCGAGTGCGAGGCTCACAGGGTTGAACGGGGTGTCGAGCGAGCCGAAGGGAGTCGACTTGGTGATCTTGCCGATCTCCGAAGTCGGCGAGTACTGACCCTTGGTCAAGCCGTAGATCTGGTTGTTGAACATCAGGATCGTGAGCTTCACGTTGCGTCGCAGCGCGTGGACCAGGTGATTACCACCGATCGAAAGTGAGTCGCCGTCCCCGGTCACTACCCACACGTCGAGGTCGGGCCGCGTCACCGCGAGGCCGGTGGCGATCGCAGGCGCGCGACCATGAATCGAGTGAATGCCGTAGGTGTTCATGTAGTAGGGGAACCGGGCCGCGCAGCCGATCCCCGAGATGAACACCGTGTTCTCCCTCCGGACGCCGAGCTCGGGGAGCAGCAGCTGCACTGCCGAGAGGATGCTGTAGTCCCCGCAGCCTGGGCACCAGCGGACTTCCTGGTCACTTGCCCAGTCCTTCCGTGTCGTGGCGGGAACGGCCAGGTCTGTCATCGTGCAGCCTCCTTGGCGGTCTGCCCGCCGGTGGGCGACAGGGACTCGAGGCGTTCGATCTCTCTCAGGATGGCCTGCTGGATCTCACCGACCCTGAAGGGGGTTCCGTCGACCTTCGACATCACCTTCGCGTCGACGAGGAAGTCGGCGCGCACGAGGCGGGCCAGGTGACCGAGGTTGCCCTCCGGGACGAGGATCATTTCATAGGACCGCAGCACCTCGCCGAGGTTCGGCGGGAACGGGTTCAAATGAACCAGGTGCAGCTGCGCAACTGACTTTCCGGCCTTGCGCACGCGCTTCACACCGGCGGTGATCGCCGCGTAGGTGGAGCCCCAGCCGAGAAGAAGCACCCTCGCGTCACCAGTCGGATCGTCCGCCTCGGCCGGTGGGAGGCTCTTCGCGATGCCGGCGATCTTCGCCGCGCGAGCATGGATCATCACGTCGTGGTTGGCGGGCTCGTAAGAGACAGTCCCGACACCGTCCTGCTTCTCGAGGCCGCCGATACGGTGCTCGAGGCCCGCCGTCCCCGGAACCGCCCACGGTCTCGCGAGCGTGTCGGGGTCCCGCTTGAACGGCCAGAAGGTCGGCTCCCCATCGCTGCCCGTCGCGTTCGGCTCTGTCGTGAACTCTACCGAGATGTCCGGCAGCGACTCTACGTCGGGCAAGCGCCAGGGCTCCGAGCCGTTGGCGAGGTAGCCGTCGGAGAGCAGGTAGACCGGCGTCCTGTACTTGAGGGCAATGCGGGCCGCCTCGATCGCAGCGTCGAAGCAGTGCGAGGGTGTCTTCGCGGCAACGATCGGAACAGGAGCCTCGCCGTGGCGACCGAACATTGCGTGCATGAGGTCCGACTGCTCGGTCTTGGTGGGAAGCCCTGTCGAGGGCCCGCCTCTCTGGATGTCGACGATGAGCAGCGGCAGCTCCAAGCTAACTGCGAGACCGACGGTCTCCGCCTTCAGGTCCATGCCTGGTCCGCTCGTGGTCGTGACCCCGAGGGCGCCGCCGAACGCCGCACCGAGCGCCGCACCGATGCCGGCGATCTCGTCTTCGGCCTGGAGGGTCCGCACGCCGAACTTCTTGTGCTTGGAGAGCTCGTGCAAGATGTCCGACGCCGGGGTGATCGGGTAGGACCCGAGGAACAGGGGCAGCCTGGCTAGCTGGGCGGCGGCGAGGAGCCCCCAGGCGAGCGCCACGTTGCCGGTCACGTTCGTGTATGTGCCAGGGAGGTGCTCAGCGGGTGCTATCTCATATGACGACTCGAATATCTCCGCGGTCTCGCCGAAGTTGTACCCGGCCCGGAAGGCGAGGGTGTTGGCCTCGGCCACGACCGGCGATCTGCCGTAGCGGCCGACGATCCAGCGCTCGGTGTCGCCGATCGGCCGGTGGTAGAGCCACGACAAGAGCCCGAGCGCGAAGAAGTTCTTGCTGCGCTCCGCATCGCGCGGCTTGGCCCCGGTCGGCTTGCACGCCTCGACTGTCAGGGACGTCATCGGGATTTCGTAGGTCCTGAATGCCGACAGGCTGCCGTCTTCGA
Organism: uncultured Acidimicrobiaceae bacterium; assembly: GCA_963807575.1. Taxonomy (GTDB): domain Bacteria; phylum Actinomycetota; class Acidimicrobiia; order Acidimicrobiales; family Bog-793; genus Fen-455. The sequence goes on along the minus strand of CAWECD010000014.1, from coordinate 176,479 downwards.
GCGGGTTGGTCTCGTAGCCGGCTTTGGCCAGGTCCCGCTCGTCGAAGGAGTCCACGTTGATCACAAGCGTGCCGCCGGTCGGCAGGTCGTTCACATTTGCCTTCAAAGCCGCGGGGTTCATCGCGACGAGCACGTTCGGCGCATCACCGGGAGTCAGTATCTCGTGGTCGGAGATGTGGATCTGGAAGGCGGACACGCCCGCGAGACTTCCCGCCGGGGCTCGGATCTCGGCGGGGTAATTCGGGAACGTCGACAAGTCGTTGCCGAAAAGGGCGCTCTCGTCTGTGAACCGGTCCCCGGTGACCTGCATCCCATCACCGGAGTCCCCAGCGAAACGGATCACAACCTGGTCGATCGTCTCGACCTTGCCCGGTTCGCTCGCCGGGTTGGACTCTTTCGTCACTGCCCCTCCGCTTGGCTCGCCGGCCCATGTGCTGCCACTGCCGCGACCGCTTTCTCACACGCTTTGCCTGTGGTTACAGGCATTGTACCGCCAGGTCCTTCACGTCCCGGCGATGTGAGCAGCAGGCGTCGGCAAAGGCTCGAGGTCCCGGCACCCGACGAGAGCGCCTGTTGACGAGCTTCTCGGATTGCTCGGGGGCCCTAGGCCACCGTGACAGAGTCGTCTAGGTACACGTCCTGAACCGCGTGGATGATCTCCACTCCCTCGCGCAGCGGGCGCTGGAAGGCTTTACGTCCCAGTATCAGCCCCATGCCGCCGGCGCGCTTGTTGATCACGGCGGTCCGCACGGCCTGTGCGAAGTCGCTGGCACCCGAGGACTCGCCGCCCGAGTTGATGAGCCCGATCCGCCCCGCGTAGCAGTTGACGACCTGCCAGCGGGTGAGGTCGACCGGGTGGTCCGTTGTCAGCTGGCTGTAGACCAGGGGATCGGTGCGACCGTACTTCAGCGCGGTGTAGCCACCGTTGTTCTCCGGCTGCTTCTGCTTGATGATGTCTGCTTCGATCGTGACCCCGAGGTGGTTCGCCTGCCCCGTGAGGTCTGCCGCCAGGGCATAGTCGGCATCAGGGGTCTTGAACGCCGGGTTGCGCAGATAGCACCACAGGACCGTGAACAGCCCGTGGCGGTGCGCCTCGGCAAAGAGGGCGCTCACCTCCCGGATCTGTCGGGTCCCCTCCTCCGAGCCGTAGTAGATCGTGGCACCCACGCCCATAGCCCCGAGGTCAACGGCCTGCTGGACTGAAGCGAAAGGCACCTGATCGCCCCGGTTCGGGTAAGTGATGAGCTCGTTGTGGTTGAGCTTGACGATCAAAGGGATCCGGTGGGCATAACGACGAGCGATGATGCCGAGAACTCCCAGCGTCGAAGCAAAGGCGCTGCAGTCGGCTGCAAGCGCCAGCTCGGCAAGGTTCTGCGGGTCGAAGTACGCCGGGTTCTTCGAAAAGCTCGCCGCAGCCGAATGTTCGATCCCCTGGTCGACGGGCAGGATCGACAGGTAGCCGGTGCCTCCCAGGCGGCCGTGGTTGAACAGCTGCTGCAGGTTGCGCAGCACCGGCACAGGCCGGTCACTTTGGACGAGGACCCGGTCGACGAAGTCAGGTCCGGGAAGCGTGAGCTGGTCTCGCGCGATTGTCTTGCACTCGTGGCCTAGCAGGGAGTCAGCCTCGTCCCCGAGCGTCTCGCGGATGTTGATTCCCATGATGTCGTTCCTCCTGGTCAGCGCGTTTCAGCAGAACCCATTCCGCCGGTGCGGGGACGAGTGCTCCGCGGGATCCAATCGGTGCAGGTCCATGCCGCGCCCGTTTGGGCGCTCCGCAGCGATCCTAGCCCGAGTGCTCACCAGGTCATCAAACGCACCCGTCCCACCAGATCGTCACGAGGTCGGCAGCCCGGTCGTTCCCGACCCCGAGCTCGCGCAAGGCCGAGGCGACCTCGTCGGCCCGGTCGGGACCGAGACAAAGCCGGCGCCTTGTCACCTCGACCGTGTCCTCGAAGGTTCCGTGGTCGGAGTCGGCCGACCGGGACCAGACCTGGTGACACGGCGCGAGCCCAAGCTCCTTCAACACCGCCAGCGCGTCGTAGGCCGTCGGAACCTTGAGCCGAACAAGACCGTGGAAGCGTTCCCAGAGCGGGTTCAGGGCCGTGAGCGGGTGACGAACTGTCAGCTCGACCACGACGAGCCGGCGGGCATGGCTCGTGAGCGCGACGACGAACGGTCCAAGGTCCGCGACGTTGTACAGCACGTGGTGGCACGTCACCACGTCAGCCGGCTCGACCTCGCCAGCGACGTCCGGCCAGCGACCATGGATCGCAAACGCTGCGGTGCCGAGCCGCTTGGCGTTGCCGACGAAGACGTTCAGCAGCTCTTGGTCGCTGTCGACGGCGGCTATCGCGGTCGCTCGGGGCACGAGCGGGAGGCAGGCGGCGCCGGCGCCGGCGCCGACATCGAGCACCGAGCCGGGGCTGGTGAGAGCCTCCCACGCCTGTCGGTAGGAAGGACTCGCCGGGTCCGCCCGCGGGGCTTGGGCCCTCGCGATGAAGTGCTGGCGCGGCAACACCCAGGGAGATTCCGGTGTCGCGGCGAGGATCTCGTCCGGGATCGCCCACGACTCCAGATCGCACCTCCAGCGCTCCAGTAGGTCGGTGGCGCTCACGACCGGGCTTCAGACGTTGAAACGGATCTCGAGCACGTCGCCATCGTGCACGGCGTACTCCTTGCCCTCGAGGCGCACCTTGCCCTTAGTGCGGGCAGCAGCAAGCGAGCCGAACTCCAGCAACTCGTCCCAGCGGATCACGTCGGCCTTGATGAAGCCACGCTGGAGGTCGGAGTGGATCACTCCGGCACACTCGGGCGCCTTGGCGCCGCGGCGGAAGATCCACGCCCGCGACTCGTCTTCACCGGTCGTGAGGAAGACCCACTTCCCGAGGATGTCGAACGCCGCCTGCGCGACGCGGACGAGCGCGCCCTGCCCGAGACCGAGGCCTTCGAGCAGTTCAGCACGCTCGGCGGGATCGAGCCTGGCCGCCTCCGCCTCCAGCTGGACAGAGACCGCGAGCACGTCCACGACACCGCCGACCTCTTTCTGCACGGCCGCCACGAGCTCATCACCGTCGGCGAGCTGGTTCTCGCCCACATTGATCACCGCCATCGTCGGCTTGTCGGTCAACAGGAAGAAGGGCTTCAGCGCCTCTCGGTCGGGTGCGTGCAGGCCCGCGCGGTAGAGAGGCGTGCCCTGCTCGAGAACCGCGACCGCCGCCGGCGCGGCCTTCAGGCCGGCCGCTATGGCAGGATCGACGGGGGCGACACGGTTGCGCTTCTTCGTGAGCTGCTGCTCCAGGGTCGCCAGGTCCGCCAGGGCGAGCTCGAGCTCGATCACCGCGAGCGCGGCGAGGGGATCGGTGTCACCGGGCACGTTCTCGTCCTCGAAGCTGCGCAGTACGAGGCACAGGGCGTCGACCTCGCGCACGCCTGCAAGAAAGCGGCTCCCCAGGGTGTCGCCCTTCTCACCGCCCTTGCCGATCGCGGCAATGTCGACGACCTCGAAGCCGGCGTAGACGATCTTGCGGCTCGGGCTCATCTTCCCAAGCGCGTCGACCCGCGGATCGGGAACATGTGCGACTCCGACCTCGGTCTCGACCGTCGAGAAGGGGTGGGACGCGACAACGGCATTGCCGCCCGTGAGCGCGTTGAAGAGCGACGACTTGCCCGAATTGGGCAGGCCCACGAGGCCGATACGGTCCACGACACTGACGGTACTGCCTCAAGGCACTACCCGGGCGAACACGCCGGCGGCGCCGCTGAGCTCGTTTTGCTCAGCGCAGTGCGGCCAATCGGTCCTCTGTGTCGAACAGATCGGGCGAAAAGGACGCTACGCGGGAGAACAGCTCTCGTGCCCGAGGCAGGTCACCCGCCCTTTCGTACAGGTCGGCGAGGGCGTACCACTGCCGGAGATGGCAGATGTCGGGATGGCGGAGGGACTTGCCACCAGGCCCTAGCAAGCCAATCGCTCCCTCGAGGTCGCCGCGGTCGGCCATCATGCCCGCCACGACAAGCCGGCCCTCGACGAGAACTTCCCTGTCCACGCCCTCTTTTCGCAACGCATCCCAAAGCGCGACCACGGCCTTGTCGCGACCGAGTGCCCTTTCGCAGTCGGCGATCACGGGGTGCTGGTCGAACGACCCGGTGAGGTCGTGAAACGCGCGTAGCTCCCGAGCCGCCTCTCGCCAGCGGCCGAGGCGGTACAGCGTGAGGCCGTAGAGCTCTCGAACCGCCCCGACCTCAGGTGCCAGACGGGTGATCACACGCAGCTCCGCGAGTGCCTCCCCGTACCGCTCGCGTTCGTAAGCCCGGGTCGCGATCCCAAGGCGTCGTTCCAGCCCCGTGGAGCGGTCCTGACCGACGGCTCCCCGTAGCTCGTCTCGGACCTCCGGCGGCAGGTCGCTGTCCTCGGCGTGTCTTCGGGCCCGGCGCTCGCGCTCGGACTCGCGGTCGCGCACGGGCTCGCGCAAGGGCTGCCGGCCTTGGCCAGAGCGTGCCCGGGGCCCTGCCGGCACGCTCCCTTGGCTGCCACTCCCAGGGCCCGCACCGCGGGCGCGACGCTGTCCCGGGGCGCCGCTCGGATTGGTCACAATCTGGAACGTTACCCTTCACCGTCCCCCAGACGCGACAATGCCCACCCGAATTGCCAGGTGGGCATTGTCCGAGATGAATTCCGGCAACGTCCTACTCTCCCAGGGAGTCTCCCCCCAAGTACCATCGGCGCAGGCAGGCTTAACTTCCGTGTTCGGGATGGGAACGGGTGTGACCCTGCCGCTATGGTCACCGGAAACCTTTCGCTCGAGCGGGTCGGGCAGCACGCTGCCACCGCTGGCGTCAGCCAGCGTCCCCGCTTGAGGGTGTTGTCACCAACTACCCTCGAGCCTTCCATAGCGAGCACGAGCCCCAAGCCCTCGGCCGATTAGTACCGGTCGGCTGAACACATTGCTGTGCGTACACCTCCGGCCTATCAACGTGGTGGTCTGACCACGGGCCTTACCAGGTTACCCTGTGGGAAATCTCATCTCGAAACGAGCTTCGCGCTTAGATGCTTTCAGCGCTTATCCCTTCCGCAGGTCGCAAACCAGCCGTGCCCTTGGCAGGACAACTGGCACACGAGAGCTGCGTCCGTCCCGGTCCTCTCGTACTAGGGACAGCCTTCCTCAGATTTCCTACGGCTGCACCGGATAGGGACCGACATTATTGTTACCGAGGCGCTGAGCGCCTAGGGCCAGAACATTTCTGTCTGGCTCTGCATGTCGCCATGCAGATCGGACCATATCTTCACCGCCTGTAAGGGCGATGCCTGGCATATGGTCTCTGAGGATTCTGGATACGCGTGACGCATCCAGTCTTTCCTGCTGATTGACCGCACATGTCGCTTTGTCACTGTCAGCACGATTGCTGATGAGTAGCGCAGGATTCAATCGGTGTTTCCAGCATATAGCCAAGTTTATAGACAGCGCGTATGTCCACTGTCTCACGACGTTCTAAACCCAGCTCGCGTACCGCTTTAATGGGCGAACAGCCCAACCCTTGGGACCGGCTTCAGCCCCAGGATGCGACGAGCCGACATCGAGGTGCCAAACCTTCCCGTCGATATGGACTCTTGGGGAAGATGAGCCTGTTATCCCCGGGGTACCTTTTATCCGTTGAGCGACGGCGCTTCCACAAGCAACCGCCGGATCACTATGCCCTGCTTTCGCACCTGCTCGACCTGTTAGTCTCGCAGTCAAGCTCCCTTTTGCCATTGCACTCGACGGCTGATTGCCAACCAGCCTGAGGGAACCTTTGGGCGCCTCCGTTACATTTTAGGAGGCGACCGCCCCAGTCAAACTGCCCACCTGACGCGGTCCCTGGCCCGGATTACGGGCCGAGGTTAGAGCCCCAGTACGAACAGGGTGGTATTTCAACGTTGTCTCCACCCCGGCTAACGCCGGAGCTTCCCAGACTCCCACCTATCCTACACAATCCGTACCAAAGCTCAGCATCAAGCTGCAGTAAAGGTCCACGGGGTCTTTCCGTCCTGGTGCAGCTAACGAGCATCTTTACTCGTACTTCAATTTCGCCGGGTCTGTGGTTGAGACAGTAGGGAAGTCGTTACGCCATTCGTGCAGGTCGGAACTTACCCGACAAGGAATTTCGCTACCTTAGGCACCTTGTTGCTTTCCAACAATCAGTGACAACGAAACAAACGGTCGCCTGTTGATGGACGGCTGGGACATTTCTGCCCAGCTCCTCATGTCGCCATGAGGGTCGGACTATATCTTCACCGCGATATCGGAGCGATTAACGCTCTGTATAAAGCGGGCTTGGCGTGTAGTCTCTGAGGATCCCTCGAGGACTTCACCGAGTGACCGCGATCGCTGCTTGCCATTGGCATTCATGCCATAAGCCAAGCACACGATCCGTTCGAAACCCACTTCTGTCAGATGCTCTTTTCGTTGCATAGCACTTACAACGCACGCGAAAGTCCCGAAGTCTTCCGACTTCACTACGAGCCTGTTCTCTTCGAAGAAAGGCACGATTACGGCATTTAAGTCACGAAGCGCTGTGACCGAGTAGGTCAACACCGAACTCTTCGGACCCTTTGCCCTGACGTACCCACACTTGAAGTGTGCGCGCAACGCCTCGAGCACCCAACGGTGATCTTGATGCTGGTACACCTGGAAGGCGGGCTGAAGTTGCCATCCTCTGTGTCGATGCATGAAAGAGTTGCGATGCACCGATACGTTGAAACAACCCTCGCCATCCACGAATCCAGCGATCCACGCGGGTTCGAGCTTATCTCTCGGCTTCAAGGTTTCCTGCTGATTGTCCGCACCGGACGGATTATCACTGTCCATGTTTTCACCCTAAGTTCCGGGTGTAACACCGACGAGTACCGCCGGATACTCGGATGTTCCAGCATATAGCCAAGTTTTGTAACAGCCAAGTAGGTTCTTAACCGTTATAGTTCCCGTGATCCCTATATCGCTATAAGGCGTGGACCATATCTTCATCCACCCATCTTGCGGGTGGAGCCCTGCGTATGGCCTCTGAGGATTCCCGATCTCTCAATAAGTCGCGATTGCGACTCTCGTTCTTGAGAAACCGGGCCTTTCCTGCTGATTGTCCGCACCGGACGGATTGTCACTATCCATACTCTTGCACCCTACAAATGGGGTGTGACATCTGGATTAGTACCGCCGGATACTCGGAGTTTCCAGCATATAGCAGGGTTTGTTCCAGGTGGTTACCCTCCTGGAGCCGCAACTTGTCTTTACGGCCGCCGTTTACCGGGGCTTAGGTTCAGAGCTTCGTCCCGAAGGACTGACCCTTCCCCGTAACCTTCCGGCACCGGGCAGGCGTCACAGCGTATACGTCGTCTTACGACTTAGCACGCTGCTGTGTTTTTAGTAAACAGTCGCTTCCCTCAATTCGCTGCGACCTCCTCGAGCTCCGGACGCGAAGTCCTTCACCCTAACGAGGCCCTCCTTCTCCCGAAGTTACGGAGGAATTTTGCCGAGTTCCTTAACCACAGTTCTCCCGATCGCCTTGGTATTCTCTACCTGCCCACCTGTGTCGGTTTGGGGTACGGGCACCGTGCCAGCTCGCTAGGGGCTTTTCTTGGCAGCATGGGATCAATGACTTCGCCTAGAACGGCTCGGGATCACGACTCAAGGTATGTGAGGTCCGGATTTGCCTAGACCTCCCTCTACTCGCTTCCCCCAGGACAACCAACGCCTGGGCTCATCTACCCTCCTGCGTCCCCCCTTCGCTTCCCTCGTCGAGGTCGTTCGGATCGGCCCGAAGGCCAGCCCCTTAGTACCCTCGATCTGGGATGGGCGCGGACACGGTGGTACTGGAATATCAACCAGTTGTGCATCGACTACGCCTCTCGGCCTCGCCTTAGCTCCCGACTGACCCTGGGCGGATTAGCCTTCCCCAGGAACCCTTGGGCTTACGGCGGAGGGGTTTCTCACCCCTCTCTCGCTACTCATGCCAGCATTCTCACTCGATCACGCTCCACGACGGTTCCCACCGCCGCTTCTCTGCAAGATCGACGCTCCCCTACCACTCCCGCTTACGCGGAAATCCGCAGCTTCGGCTCTAGGCTTGAGCCCCGTTACATTGTCCGCGCAGGACCACTCGACCAGTGAGCTATTACGCACTCTTTTAAGGGTGGCTGCTTCTAAGCCAACCTCCTGGCTGTCTCTGCGTTCCCACATCGTTTTCCACTTAGCCTAGAATTTGGGGCCTTAGCTGGCGGTCTGGGCTGTTTCCCTTTTGACCAACGAAGCTCATCCCTCGTGGTCTCACTGCCAGACTCTGGAGCATCGGCATTCGGAGTTTGATTGGGGTCAGTAAGCTTGTAGGCCCCCTAGCCCATTCAGTGCTCTACCTCCGATGCTGAACATCTGACGCTGCACCTAAATGCATTTCGGGGAGAACCAGCTATCACCGAGTTTGTTTGGCCTTTCACCCCTTACCACAGGTCATCCCCTCTGTTTTCAACCAGAGTGGGTTCGGCCCTCCACGGGGTCTTACCCCCGCTTCAGCCTGCCCATGGCAAGATCACTCGGCTTCGGGTCTACCGCATGCGACTGAACGCCCTGTTCAGACTCGCTTTCGCTCCGGCTCCCCCAATCGGGTTAACCTCGCCACACACGGTAACTCGCTGGCTCATTCTTCAAAAGGCACGCCATCACGGCCGGCAACAAGTTGCCGACGACGCTCTGACTGTTTGTAAGCCAACGGTTTCAGGTACTATTTCACTCCCCTCCCGGGGTGCTTTTCACCTTTCCCTCACGGTACTAGTTCACTATCGGTCGCCTGAGAGTACTTAGCCTTTCGAGGTGGTCCTCGTAGATTCACACCGGCTTTCCCGGATCCGGCGCTACTCGGGATGACTGGCGGAGACTGCGTGTCTTTCGTGTACGGGGCTCTTACCCCCTATGGCGCATCGTTCCAGCATGCTTCCACTAAACAGCAGTTTTGTAACTCCGTGAAGGGTCTGATGCCCCTTCATCCAGGTCCCACGACCCCGACCCAGCAACGCCATCAGGCTTTGACACTGGTCCGGTTTAGGCTGATCCCGTTTCGCTCGCCGCTACTCAGGGAGTCGCTGTTGCTTTCTTCTCCTCGGGGTACTGAGATGTTTCAGTTCCCCCGGTTCCCTCTACCGGTCCTATGCATTCAGACCGGAGTCACACCCCATGACGGGTGCGGGGTTTCCCCATTCGGACATCCACGGATCGAAGCTTGGTAGGCAGCTCCCCGTGGCTTATCGCAGCCACCCACGTCCTTCATCGGCTTCAGGCGCCAAGGCATCCACCGTTGGCTCTTTGTAGCTTGGAGATATTTAAAAAGATGCTCGTGCTCGCTATGGAGTTCTCAAGGGGCACGGCGGCACACGGCCGGCGCTCCCTGACAGCGGAACAGGAACAGCTGGGCTGTGTTCGCGACCGATTGCGGGACTCCCTCGAGCAAGCTCTCGGGCTTCTACCACGACCGGACGGAACACTGCCGACTAGCCAGTGATCGACTGGGAGTGCTCGGCCTCGGCGAACCGGGGCCGACCGTGACTCCTTAGAAAGGAGGTGATCCAGCCGCACCTTCCGGTACGGCTACCTTGTTACGACTTAACCCCAATCACCGACCCCACCTTCGACGGCTCCCTCCACAAGGGTTGGGTCACCGGCTTCGGGTGTTGCCGACTTTCGTGGTTTGACGGGCGGTGTGTACAAGGCCCGGGAACGTATTCACCCCGGCGTTGCTGATCCGGGATTACTAGCGACTCCGACTTCACGGAGTCGAGTTGCAGACTCCGATCCGAACTGAGACCGGCTTTTTGGGATTCGCTCACCCTCGCGGGATAGCAGCCCTTTGTACCGGCCATTGTAGCATGTGTGCAGCCCTGGACGTAAGGGGCATGATGACTTGACGTCGTCCCCACCTTCCTCCGAGTTGACCCCGGCAGTCTCCTACGAGTCCCCGGCATTACCCGCTGGCAACATAGGACAAGGGTTGCGCTCGTTGCGGGACTTAACCCAACATCTCACGACACGAGCTGACGACAGCCATGCACCACCTGTGTGGGATCCGAAGATCAGCGCATCTCTGCGCCTTACCCCACATGTCAAGCCCAGGTAAGGTTCTTCGCGTTGCCTCGAATTAAGCCACATGCTCCGCCGCTTGTGCGGGCCCCCGTCAATTCCTTTGAGTTTTAGCCTTGCGGCCGTACTCCCCAGGCGGGGCACTTAATGCGTTAGCTGCGGCACGGAACCCGTCGATAAGGTCCCACACCTAGTGCCCAACGTTTACGGCGTGGACTACCAGGGTATCTAATCCTGTTCGCTCCCCACGCTTTCGCTCCTCAGCGTCAGTACCGGCCCAGATCACCGCCTTCGCCACTGGTGTTCCTCCTGATATCTGCGCATTTCACCGCTACACCAGGAATTCCGTGATCCCCTACCGGACTCTAGCCAGGGCAGTATCGAGTGGCGTCTCCAGGTTGAGCCTGGAGGTTTCACACCCGACTTACCAAGCCGCCTACGAGCTCTTTACGCCCAATAAATCCGGACAACGCTCGCCCCCTACGTATCACCGCGGCTGCTGGCACGTAGTTGGCCGGGGCTTCTTCTGTGGGTACCGTCAATTTCGTTCCCACTGAAAGGGGTTTACAACCCGAAGGCCTTCATCCCCCACGCGGCGTTGCTGCGTCAGGCTTTCGCCCATTGCGCAAGATTCCCCACTGCTGCCTCCCGTAGGAGTCTGGGCCGTGTCTCAGTCCCAGTGTGGCTGATCGTCCTCTCAGACCAGCTACCCGTCGTCGCCTTGGTGAGCCGTTACCTCACCAACAAGCTGATAGGCCGCGAGCCCCTCCCAAAGCGGAAACCCTTTCCTCACAAGCCCATGCGAGCTCGTGGGGGTATCCGGTATTAGCACCAGTTTCCCGGTGTTATCCCGGTCTTTGGGGCAGGTTGCTCACGTGTTCCGCACCCGTTCGCCACTGAGTTTTCACCGGTGTTGCCACCAGATCGACTCCGTTCGACTTGCATGTGTTAAGCACGCCGCCAGCGTTCGTCCTGAGCCAGGATCAAACTCTCCATCGAGATCTCAACGCCGGTGAGACCGGCGCTTCAATCTGGAGAGCTGGTGCCTCGATACGGTGAACGAGACACCAACTGGCACAAGAACAGTCTTGTTGTCCGTTCTAGTGCATTGACTTCGTGACCGTCGGCGCCGTTGAGGCCCCGACAGCCACCCGCACTGGCTTTTGGCTGTTCCTATTCCGTTGTCAAGGAGCGACGGCGGAGCACACTTCCTCACGGAAGGAGGTGCCACCGCGCTGTGTACGCTTGCCCTCTTGAGGCGGTGGCGCACATCACTTTCCAGGTTCCGGGCCCAAAAGCCCACCTGGAGGCCGCTCAGATCGGGTCAACCCCATTTAGGGCGGCTCTTGAGCGTAGCACGATTGAACCCTCTGTCAAGCTCCGAGACGCTGCCCGCAGCCGCAGGTACCCCGTGCGCGGCTTGATTCAACCTGGATTCTCACCAGGTCTCAGTGCGTACAAGGACCCTAGTGGCTCGATCGCCTTCCCGATACATTCGGCTCTCCTGGAACCCACCATCGCCAGGGCTCGTCTCGGGCGGCGCAGCGCTTGGAGAGGCCGACCCTGGTCCCAGTCGCCGGCTTGCCGGGAGGCTGCGTCCCATCGTCCAGCAGCACAACACCGTCATAGCCACTGACCAGGTCATATCCATCCGCGCGGCGATCGAGGGCGAACGCCTGGCACACCTTGGCGGGACCTGAGCAGAGCTCCTCGGGACGCCATGGCCGGCGGGCGCGTCGAGGTGCCGCACCGGGCTCGACGTCTGACTCCTGCCCCAGCGCGGGCTCCGGGGTCCCGTAACGCCGTACGGCCATCTCCTCCAGCCCGCTGAGCGGCGCCAGAGCGCGCAGAAGGACCGCCCCCGGCTCGTCTTCGGGCCCGCACACGACGTTCGCGCAGTGGTGCATCCCGTAGGTGAAGTACACGTAAAGGTGTCCCGGCGGTCCGAACATCGTCGCGTTCCTCACGGTCTTGCCCCTGAACGCGTGCGACGCAGCATCCGAGGCCCCTCTATAGGCCTCCACCTCTACGATCCGCGCCACGAGCGCATCGCGCCGCAGGAGCTTGCCCAGCAACTGTGGCGCGACAAGCACAGGATCCCCCTCGAAGAAAGAACGCGGAAGCCGCCGTGCACGCCGCAAGCTCGCAGCCACCACACGCCGGGTCGTGACGTTCACGCCTCCCGCTCGGCGAGCCGGGCTGCATCGCCGGCCAGGCGGTGCCGAAAGCGGTTCAGCTGCACTGCGACCGCCTCCGGCCCAGTGCCACCCGGTGTCGTACGACGTAGCAGGGCGACAGCTGGATCCAGGACCTCCAGGGCTGCTTGCCCGAGGTCAGGATGGGCCTCCACGAGCTCGCCAAGTGGCACACCGCGCTCGATCGACTCGCGCACAAGACCGCCCACGACACCATGGGCGTCTCGAAACGGCACCCCCTTCGCCACAAGCCATTCAGCCAGGTCGACAGCCGCTAGCGCCGGCCCGCGGGCCGCGTCCTGCATGTGATCAAGGTCGAACGTCGCCGTGCCAAGAAGGCCATCGAGCCCCACCAGGGCGAGCACGACCTGGTCCAACGCATCGAAGAGCGGCTCCTTGTCCTCTTGGAGATCTCGGTTGTACGAAAGCGGCAAGCCTTTGAGCGTCGTGAGGAAGCCGGCAAGGTGCCCGACAAGCCGGCCTGCTTTCCCACGGGCAAGCTCGGCGACATCGGGGTTCTTCTTCTGGGGCAGCATCGAGCTGCCTGTCGCCCAGGCGTCGTCCAAGTGGACGAAGCCGAACTCGTCGCTCGAGAACACCACGATCTCCTCGCCGATGCGCGAAAGATGCACGGCGAGCAGCGCCAGGTCGAACAGGGTCTCCGCGACGAAGTCACGATCGCTCACGGCATCCAGGGAGTTCTCGAAGCGGCCCGTGAACCCCAGCTCGTCAGCGACCAGGTCAGGATCGATCCCGAGCGATGATCCCGCGAGCGCACCGGCACCGAGAGGCGACACGTCGAGCCGCTGCCAGGTCGCGAACATCCGGTCGACGTCGCGAGCCAGAGCCCAGCCGTGAGCCAGGAGATGGTGTGCGAGGAGCACCGGTTGTGCGCGCTGCAAGTGGGTGTAGCCAGGCAGGTAGGCGTCACCGACCCCCGTCGCTCGTCGTTCCAAGGTCCGTTGCAGCTCAAGCACGTGGCCGATCACACGTGCGAGCTCCGCACGCGTGAAAAGCCGTAGCGCCGTGGCGACCTGATCGTTCCGGCTTCTGCCGGTGTGGAGCTTCGTCCCGCTGTCAGGCGCCAGCTCGGTCACGCGCCGCTCTATTGCGGTGTGGATGTCCTCGTCGGTCTCGAGATACTCAAAGCTGTCGCTTGCCAGCTCCGCACTCACGTGCTCAAGGGCATCGACCAGGGACTCCGCCTCTGTGGCGCTGAGGATCCCGGCTCTCAAGAGCCCATGAACGTGTGCTATCGAGCCTCTCACATCGCTGCCGGCCAGGCGTTTGTCGAAAGCCAGGCTCGCCGTGAACGCCATCAGGGCGTCGGCTGGGGCGACGCCCATCCGCTTGGCCCAAAGCGTCACTCGGCGCCTCCCTGGCGGGCCGACCAGGTCTGGATCCCGAGGCCGAACAAGCGTACGAAGCCTTTGGCGTCCTCGTGCCGGAAGGCATCCGCGGTGTCGTAGGTAGCCAGGTCATACACGTAGAGCCCGAGCGGGCTGCGGCGCCCGACTACTTCGGCTCCGCCGCCAGGACTGAAGCGGATCCGCACCTCGCCGGTCACGCACCGCTGGGTGGAGGTCATGAATGCAGACATGGCCTGCCGCAAGGGCGAGAACCACATACCGTCGTAGACGAGCTCGGCGAAACGTGGCTCGAGCCGTGCCTTCTCGTGGGCCACGTCGTGTTCCAGGGTCAGCCCTTCCAGGTCGGCGTGCGCCATGACAAGGGCGAGCGCAGCCGGGCACTCGTAGATTTCCCGGCTCTTGATTCCCACGCGTCGGCCTTCGACCATGTCGACGCGCCCGAAACCCGACGACCCGGCCACACGCCCGAGCTGACCAACCAGCTCGACGAGGCCGAGCTCCGCCCCGTCGAGAGAGACCGGAACGCCCTTCTCGAAGCCAATCACCACCTCGACGGGCTCTGTCGCCACCGGCACCGTCAGAGAGAAGACATCTTCTGGAGGAGCGACCCAAGGGTCCTCCAGGACTCCGCATTCGATGGCGCGCCCCCACAGATTCGCGTCGATCGAGTAGATCCGGTCCTTGCTCACCGTCACCGCGATGTCGTGGCGCTCGGCGTAGTCGATCGTCTCTTCGCGACTCATGCCCCAGACGCGCACTGGAGCCAACGTCTCGAGGTCCGGCGCGAGGGCGCGCGTGCCGACCTCGAAGCGGACCTGGTCGTTTCCTTTCCCGGTGGCGCCGTGCGCGACAGCGGACGCGCCGTGACGACGGGCGGCGGCAACCAGGTGACGCACGATGACCGGGCGTGACAGGGCTGAGACGAGTGGATAGCGACCCTCGTACAACGCATTGGCGGCCAGAGTCGGCATGGCGATGTCCGCCAGCAGCTCCTCGCGTGCGTCCAGCACCTCGACCTCGACGGCGCCCGCCGCGACTGCCCGCTTTCGCAGCGCGTCGAAGTCGACGTCCTGCCCGACATCGACTGCGACCGCGATCACCTCGTATCCGAGCTCGAGGCCCAGCCAGCCCACTGCAACCGAGGTGTCAAGACCGCCCGAATACGCAAGCGCAACTCGCTTCTTCACTTCGTACCTACCTCTCTCGGTTTCGCCGGGTTCAGTCCAGGAGCCACCGGCGAGGGTACCTGCGGTCCGTCAGGACCGGGCTCCCGTGATCTTCTCCAGACGTTGGCAAAGCGCCTCTCCGCCCAGGTTCTCGGTGGCCACCACCAGCACGGTGTCGTCCCCGGCAACCGTGCCGACCACGCCCTCGAGCCCGGCCCGGTCAAGCGCGGAAG
Organism: uncultured Acidimicrobiaceae bacterium; assembly: GCA_963807575.1. Lineage (GTDB taxonomy): Bacteria > Actinomycetota > Acidimicrobiia > Acidimicrobiales > Bog-793 > Fen-455. The sequence continues at coordinate 161,421 of CAWECD010000014.1, read as the reverse complement.
CCACTACATGGGCCGATCCGGGCGGCGTCCGCAGCACGACAAGGTTCCCCGAAGCCGCGATCTCCACGACCCACTCGCCGAGCACGCGTCGCAAGTGATCGACCGGGGCGACCTGGTCTTTCGGGAGCTCCGGCACGGCATAGACCAACCGGTCGAGACCGGGAACCCTCACCTTGAGGGCGCCGATCTCCTCCAGGTCCCGCGAGACGGTCGCCTGGGTGGCGGCGATCCCTTCATTGCCCAGGAGCTCCACCAGCTGCTCCTGGCTCGAGACCTCGTTGTCGGCCAGCAGGCGGACAACGAGATGCTGGCGCCGGTGTTTGGTGGGTCTCGCGCTTGTCACTCCTGGCCGCCTTCTCCTGTTTGCGCGCCGCTCGCGCACGCGAGTGCAGCACCGATCATCCCGACGGCTTCGTCCACTTCGGCGGTGCTCACCGTGAGAGGTGGCGCCAGACGGAGGACACCCGGCACCGGCGAGTTGAGCACGAGACCCAGGTGCAACGCCGAACGCGTGACCTCACCGGCATCCAGCCCCGGCTCGAGGACGGCGCCAAGCAGCAAGCCCTTTCCCCTGACTGACGCGACTCCCGCGAGCCCCTCGAGTCGGTGCACCAGATAGGCCCCTGTCTGCCTTGCGAGCCGCGGGCCGTCGACCGCCTCGAGCTCGGCGAGCGTCGCGATCCCCGCTGCGCATGCGAGCGGTTGACCCCCGAAAGTGCTTCCGTGATCTCCCGCGACAAAAGCAGCGGCCACGTCCCGGCGCGCCCAACAAGCGCCGATCGGCATCCCGTTGCCAAGTGACTTCGCGATCGTGACTACGTCAGGGCATACTGCCTCGTGTTGGAACCCAAACCAACGGCCCGTGCGACCAAGCCCGGTCTGGATCTCGTCAAGCATGAGGAGGATTCCCCGTTGGTCACACAGGCGCCGTACCGCCGTCAGGTAGCCGGCCGGCGGGACCACGACTCCTGCCTCGCCTTGGATGGCCTCGAGGAGAACGGCCGTGACCGCTGGTGAGGCGACAGCATGCTCGAGGGCACCCACGTCGCCGTACGCGACGCTCGTGAAGCCCTCTGGGAGCGGACGGAACGCCTCGTGCTTCTTCGGCTGTCCGGTCGCGGCGAGAGTCGCCAGGGTACGCCCGTGGAACGACCCCAGGGCGGAGATGACAACGTAACGGCCCGGACCTCCCACGCGACGCGCAAGCTTGATCGCGCATTCGTTCGCCTCTGCGCCGGAGTTCGAGAAGAACACCTGGCCTCCAGCCGCTGTTCCGTCCCCGACAAGACGGTCCAGGTCACAAGCCAGACGCTCGTTGAGCTCGTTATGGAACAGGTTCGATACATGCATGAGCCGCGCTGCCTGTCGGGCGATCGCGTCCACGACGCGAGCATTGGCGTGCCCTAGAGACACGACAGCGATCCCGGCGAGAAAGTCGAGATACCGCCGACCCTCGTCGTCGAACAGCTCGGTTCCCCGCCCGGAGACGAACCGGACCGGTGCCGGCGCATAAGTCGGCATGAGCGTGGGCGAAGTCACCTCAGGAGTCACTTCTCCACCACCATCGTTCCGACGCCTTCGCTGGTGAGAAGCTCGAGCAAGATCGAGTGCTTAACTCGTCCGTCGAGCACATGGGCGGCGGCCACGCCGTGCCTGACCGCGTGAGTGCATGCAGTCGCCTTGGGCACCATGCCCTTTGCCACCACGCCCGACGCCACCATCGCGTCGAGCTCGCCGGCGCTGAGCCGGTGGAGCAGCGTCGTCGGGTCCGCCGAGCTCGCCCGGATGCCCTCCACGTCGGTCAGAAAGACAAGCTTCTCGGCCCCGAGCGTCTCCGCGATCGCCCCCGCGACGGTGTCGGCGTTGATGTTGTAGGCCTGACCTGCCCGGTCCGAACCGATCGTGGCTATGACCGGCACAAGACCCTCCGCCACGAGACGATGGATGATCGACGCGTCGACGGCGACGACATCGCCGACATAGCCGAGCTCGGGATCGCGAGCCACCGCAGTGATGAGCCCGGCATCCTCGCCCGACAGGCCGACCGCGAGCGGCCCATGGACGTTGATCGTGCCGACGATGTCGCGGTTCACCTTGCCGACGAGCACCATTCGTGCGATCTCGAGGGTCTCCGCGTCGGTCACCCGCAGTCCATTGCGGAACTCGGGCACTTTGCCGAGCCGCTTCATGAGCGATCCGATCTGCGGACCTCCGCCGTGCACGACAACTGGCAGGATCCCGATCGATCGCAGCAAGACGACATCCTCAGCAAATCGCCTGAGAGCCTCGGTTTCTCGGTCGCCCGCCTCTTGACCGTCGGGCACATTGGCGACGGGGAGAATCCGTGCCGGTGAGCCACCAGCCGTCGCCAACGCGTTGCCTCCGTACTTGACAACGATGGTTCGTCCCGCAAAGCGCCTTATGTAGGGCAACGCGTCGCACAGAACGGCAGCCTTGACGTGCGCAGGAAGCTCGACCTGGCTCACGACATTCCCTTGTTCAGCTCGACATACGCAGGCGTGAGATCAGAACTGATCACCGCGGCGGATCCTCCGCCGAGGCCAAGGTCGCAGGTGATCTCGAAGTTCTTGGCGGTCAGCACCTCCCGAAGCGCCCCCTCGTCGTGATCAACGGCCACGCCGTCTCGGCAGACGGTCACGGGACCGTAGGCGATCGAAACGCGACCGGGATCAAACGGTGTCCCCGCCGACCCGAGCTCACTCAGCACCCTGCCCCAGTTCGGGTCTTCTCCGTACCAGGAGCACTTGACGAGCTGGCTCTCGGCGACACGACGAGCGGCACGCCGTGCCGCTTCACCGTCGGGGGCTCCGACTACCCGGACCCGGACCACCTTCGTCCCGCCCTCGGCATCGCCGACCATCTGCAGCGCCAGATCGTCACAGGCGGCTGTGAGCGCCTCGGCCAGGGCTTCCACCTCCACCTCGGGCCCCAGACCGCTTGCCATCACGATCACCGAGTCGTTCGTCGACGTGCAGCCGTCCACGGTCATCTCGTTGAACGAGTGCCGGACCGCGCGCACTAAAGCGGTGTTCAGCGTCTGTGATGACGACGACGCGTCGGTCGTCAAAACGGCGAGCATCGTCGCCATGTTCGGCGAAAGCATCGCGGCACCCTTCGCCATGCCGCCGACAGTGAAGCCTCTCGCCTCGATCACCACCTCCTTGGTCCGCGTGTCGGTCGTCAGGATCGCCGTTGCCGCGGCCGTCGCATGTTCGCGCGATGAACCTCGTCCGCCGATCAACAACGGCAGTGCCGCCTTGATTCGTTCGCCGGCCAGTCGTGTGCCGATCGTCCCCGTCGAGCACACCAGGAAATGCTCGGGACGCACGCCGAGCGCCCCGGCGCCAAGATCACAAGTGAGCTCAGAGGTTACGCGGCCCTCCGAGCCCGTCGCCGCATTGGCGCAGCCGCTGTTCAGGATGACCCCGGCGGACAGCCCACCGCTCTTCAACAGGTGGGCGCGGCAGACCTGTACAGGCGCAGCCGCCAGCAGATTCGCCGTGAACGCCGCGCCGACCGGCACCGGCCGAGCGTCCTCGGTCGCGACGAGCGCGAGATCGAGCTGCCCGTCGGGCTTGATGCCGGCCGCGGTCGCGGATGCCACGAACCCGCGTGCCGACAGCACCGTCATGGCACCAGCCCAAGGGTCGGCAGCCCAAGAGTCTCTTCCAGCCCGAGGGCGCGGTTCGCGGCCTGGATCGCCTGTCCCGCTCCTCCTTTGACCAGATTGTCCAGGGCGGCTAGCGACACGACGTAACCCGTCCGATCGTCGTAGCGGGCGGTCACTTGGACCGTGTTGGAGCCGTAGGTGTCACGTGTCGAACGCGGCAGGTCGCTCACCTGGACGAAAGGCTCGTCACGGTAAGCCTCCCGCAGCACTTCCAGGGCACGCGACCCGGCCTGAGCGTCGACGGCTCGGCCGTAGCAGGTAGCGAGGATCCCACGTGTCATCGGCGCCAGGTGCGCTGTGAACAGGATCCGTGCCCCGATCGCCTGCTCCATTTCGGGGGTGTGGCGATGGTTGATGAGCCCGTAAGCAGAGAAGCTCTCGTTGACGACCGGATGGTGCGTCGTCGCGGACGGTGAACGCCCAGCGCCCGAGGTCCCACTCGCCGCGTCCACGATCACCCCGGTCGGCTCGATCAAGCTTTCGCGCACCAAAGGCGCGAGCGCGATGGCGGCTGCGGTGACATAGCAACCTGGCGCCGCGACGAGCCTGGCGCCTGCAATTTCCTGGCGGAACAGCTCCGGCAGTCCGTAGGCGAACCGTCCGAGCAGCTCCGGCGCGCGGTGCTCGAACCCGTACCAGACCGGGTAGAGTGACGGGTCCCGAAGGCGGAAGTCCCCGCCCAGGTCGACGACGAGCGGAGCGCTTTGTACCAGCGCCGGAACCAAGTCCTGGGATCGACCTGACGGCAGGGCGATGAAAACAGCGTCAAGGCCGTGCAAGCCGACCGGGTCCAGCGGCGAGAACAGCAGGTCGCCGTACGCGGGAGCAAGGTTCGGATACAGCCTTGCAACTTCCGTCCCTGCCGAACTGTCGCCTTGTGCCACCGCGACCTCGAAGCTCGGATGGCCCGCCAGCAAACGCAGCAGCTCCGCGCCGAGATAACCAGACGCGCCGGCGACTCCTATCCGCATGGCATGATGATACAGAGATACGAGTATCTATGCAATCTTCCCCACACGGGGCCCGCCCATCGATACGCCTTGGCTGCGAGGGGCCCCGGCTCAGGCCGTCAAAATGCTCAGGCCGTCAGAGTGCTCAGGCGGTCACGTCCCGCCGCGCGAAGACGAACATCGTGATCGCGACGGCGCCAAGCAGGTACGCCGACACGGTCACAAGAGCAGCTCCGAAGGGTGCTGTAGTCGACCCACCCTGAGCAATCGCCTCGAGGAGCTGCGCCGGCAACCAGCGCGCAGTCCCTGGGATGGCGTCGGTGAGGATCGTCTCGACAGGCAGCAGGACAGCGAGGCCTGCCGCAATTGCGATCACCGACGAACGAAGCAGCACGCCCGCGATCATTCCGATCACCGCAAATCCGCAAGCAGAGATGGCCAGGTCTCCGAGCAGAATTCCGAGGTCGCCCATACCGGTACCAGAAGTCCAAGAGCCCGTCGGGATGCCACGGGCGTGTGCCATCACGAACGCGGCACAAATGGCGACGGTCGTCGCCACCACGACCGCGCCAAGAATGAAGGTCAGCACCGCCAGGCACTTGCCGGTCATCAGCACGCTCCTGCGCGGCTGACGAACGAGGAGGTTGCGCAGCGTCCCGTGGGCGAACTCGCCCCCGAACTGGAATGCCGCAATGGAGAAGGAGACCGCACCCAGCAGAACCCCCGACTGGGTCAGTCCCTCGCTGAGCCCAGACGCGTGGGCCAACTGGGCGAGCGTCAGATCGCCTCGAGCATCAGGGTGGTGCAGCGCGCCGGCGATCGTGACGATCGTCGTCAACACGACGACGCCGGTGATGGCGCCGTAACTGCCGTACCACAGACGCCTACGGCGCATCTTCACCCATTCGCTCTCGAACGCCCTCCAGATCATGGCCGTCCTGCCTCTGGTGTCTGGGCCTTCGTGGCGAGATCAGAGTCTCCCGCTCGCGTGCGAGCGGTTCTGACGCCGACCGTCTGTCCGGGACAGTTCCGGGTGATCTCGAAGAACGCCTCCTCGAGCGTCGACCGTCTCTCGGCAAGATGAACGAGCGTGATGCCGTCTGCCATCGCGAGACGGTTCAGGTCGCCGGCCCAATTGCAATCTGCGGCGATCTCCAGCGTCACGCTCTCGTCGTCGCCGACCATGTGAGCGCTCCGCCCAATGCTCTTCAACAACCTCAGCAGGTGCTTGGCGTCCCCCCGACTCTCGGTACGGACTATCAGCTCGGGAGCGCGGGCCGCCAGAAGCTCCTCCACGCCTCCCTGGAAGATGAGCCGACCCGCTTCGATGACGACGAGCTGCTCGCAGATCTGTTGGATCTCCGCGAGCAGGTGCGAGGACACGAACACCGTCATGCCGTCGTCCGCGAAGGACCGCAGCATGGTGCGAATCTCGGCGATCCCGTGGGGATCGAGCCCATTGGTGGGTTCGTCGAGCACGAGCAGCTCCGGACCAGGGAGCAGTGCAGCGCCGATGCCCAGCCGCTGACGCATCCCGAGCGAGTACGTCCGGAACGGATCGAGACCACGTGAACTCAGGCCCACGCGCTCGAGAACCACATCGACCCTCTTGGTCGGAATGCCGCCCAAGCGCCCGAGGACCACCAGGTTCTCGCGTCCCGACAAGGCCGGGTAGAAAGTCGGTCCCTCGATCAGGGCACCGACGCGCGGGAGGTACGCACGCGAATGGCCGAGAGGATGGCCGAGCACCGTGCCGCTCCCGGCCGTGGGGCGCATCAGGCCCAACAGCATCCGGATCGTGGTGGTCTTCCCAGCGCCGTTCGGGCCCACGAAACCGGTGATCGAGCCAGCGGGGATGCGCAGATCGAGCCCGTCCACGGCCACACGCCGACCGAAACGCTTCGTAAGCCCGAGCGTGACCACTGCATAGCGGTCCGTCCCCCACTCGGTCGGTTGCACGACCGGCTCGGTCGCTACTGCCCCCACGCTCACGTAACGATGAAACCACAATTTTCACCCCAGGTGACGCAGGGGGGAGCGCGTCCTGCTTCGCCGAACACGCCGACACTCAATTAGGACGAGACAACCCCCGTCCTTGCCCCTTTGAGACCCCCGAAAAGGGATTGGTCTCGGTGCACCGCTCAGCGGTCGATCGCCGCCCGCAGCTCCGCCACGAACGCCGCCGCACCTTGCGGACCCGCACCGCCAAGGAGCCGATGGACAAGCGCAGATCCGACCACCACGCCATCTGCGATTGCGACAACCTCTCGAGCCTGCTCCGCATTGGAGATCCCGACGCCAATGAGCACCGGGGTGTCCGTCTCGTTCTTGCAGCGCCCGGCGACTGTCAGCGCGCTCGCCGACACCGACTCGCGCTCGCCCGTCACCCCCATGACACCGACGCCGTAGACAAAGCCCCGCGACCGGGCGCAGATGGCACCCAGCCGGCGTCCCGGCGTCGTCGGCGCGACCAGCAACACTGTCTCGACCCCGGCCTTGTCGGCTTCCTCTCCCCAGCCGTCGAGCTCGTCGATGGGGAGGTCCGGCACAATGGCGCCGGAGACTCCCGCGTCCGCGAGCGTCCCGGCCATCCGGCGGTGGCCCGCCCTGAGCACGATGTTGTAGTAAGTCATCACGGCCAGGGGGACACCCGCGTCCGCGCGTGCCAACGCCGCGATGATCCCCGACGGTGTGGCGCCGGACTTCAGCGCCGCGGCGGAAGCCTGCTGGATGATCGGCCCGTCCATGACCGGGTCCGAGAACGGAATCCCGATCTCGATCGCGTCGGCTCCCGCGGCGCCGATCGCTCGCACGACGTCCAACCAGTCGCGCCCGAGACCGCCTGTCACATATGCGACAAGCAGCTTACGCCCGGCATGTCGGCGCTTTCTGAGAGCCTTCTCGAGAGTGCCGCGAGACGTCGTCATCCGGCCCGTCACTGCGTGAGCTTTCGTACCAGCGCCACGTCCTTGTCGCCCCGGCCCGACAGGGTCATCAACACCGCTGAACCCCCCGGGATCGACTTTCCCGCCTCTCTCACGACCCATGCCAGCGCGTGGGCAGGTTCCAGGGCGGGGATGATCCCCTCGGTCTCGGCCAACAAGCGGAAGGCTGCGAGCACCTCTGAATCGTCTGCCGAGGGATACTCGGCCCTTCCGACGGCCCCGAGGTGGGCATGCTCGGGCCCGATCCCCGGGTAGTCCAGACCGGCGGATATCGAACTTGCCTCGAGGATCTGACCGTCCTCGTCCTGGAGGAACCTGGACCGCATTCCGTGGACGACACCGGGGACGCCGTTGGTCATCGCGGCGCCTCCTGCCGCTTCGACGCCGACGAGTCGTGCACGGGTGTCGACGAAGCCCGCGAAAGTGCCGGCCGCGTTCGAGCCACCTCCGACACATGCAACCACGACGTCTGGATCGAAGCCGAGAAGCTCGTGGCACTGGGCACGCGCCTCGTCCCCGACGACGCGTTGGAACTCCCGGACTATGTAGGGATACGGGTGAGGGCCCATGACCGACCCGATGCAGTAGTGCGTGGTCTCGACCGTCGCGACCCAGTCGCGCAGCGCTTCGTTGATTGCATCCTTCAGCGTCCGGCTTCCCGACTCCACTGCACGCACCTCAGCTCCGAGCAGTTCCATGCGGAACACGTTCAGTCCCTGTCGCTCGACGTCGACGGCACCCATGTAGACGACACATTCGAGTCCGAGCAGTGCGGCGGCCGTGGCGGCCGCAACGCCGTGTTGACCGGCGCCCGTCTCGGCGATGAGGCGGCGCTTTCCCATGCGCTCGGCCAGCAGCGCCTGGCCGATCACGTTGTTGAGCTTGTGCGACCCGGTGTGTGCCAGGTCCTCGCGCTTGAGGAGCAATCGGATGCCGAGGCGTTCCCCCAATCGGCGACATTCGGTGACCGGGGTCGGACGGCCCCCGTAGTGCTCGAGGAGGTCGTCCAAACGCCCGCGAAAGGCCGGGTCCGCCCAAGCGGACTCAAAGCCGGCCTCGAGCTCCTCACAGGCCGGCACGAGCGCCTCGGGCACGAACCGTCCGCCGAACTCGCCGAAACGTCCCTGCCCTTGCGGGCTGCGCATCAGTTCGCCGAAGAAGGTCAAACGTCCTCCTGCCAGTCATAGGGACCGGCAGCGTCGCTGTCGTAAGGCTCGGGCTCCGCGGCGCGAGCCGCCTGGACGAACGCCCTCACACGCCGAGCGTCCTTCTTCCCGATGCTCGCCTCCACACCGGATGAGACATCGACGCCCCAGGGGTGGACCCTGCGAATCGCGTCGGTCACGTTCTCCGGGTCGAGACCCCCGGCCAGAACCAGCCGCCGTCCCTTTGGGGCGCCCTCCGCAAGGCGCCAGTCGAAGACCTTGCCAGATCCCGGCGACGGGGCGTCGACCAGAACGATGTCGGCGCCGTACTCGGCAGCCCGCTCAAGTCGGCTGTCCCCGGCCGGGAAAGCCTTGATGACAAGAGGCACTCGGACCGAGACGTACCCGCAGTCCTCGAACGACTCGTTACCGTGCAACTGGGCCGCATCGAGCCCGGCACGGTTCACTATCTCGACGACACGGCGGGGCGCCTCGTCGCGAAAGACCCCAACGGTGCAGATCTCGGGAGGAAGCCGGCGGGTGATGGCGGACACCGCGCTCGGGCTCATCTGGCGGGGCGAAGGAGCAAAGACGAAGCCGACGGCGTCGGCACCCATCGCCACCGCGATAAGGGCGTCCTCCTCACTGGTGATCCCGCAGATCTTCACCCACATGGCACAATCCGCCCAACAAGCGCGGCCACGCCGGCCCGTCGGTCGCGCGAGCGCAGGAGCGCCTCGCCGACGAGAACGCCATCGAAACCCGCTCGCTCCAGCGCGGCAACATCGGCCGCCGTCTCCACACCGGACTCGGCGATCTTCAGCACACCAGCAGGGATCTGACGGGCCACACGCTTAGCCCGAGCCCTGTCCACCTCGAAGGTGTGCAAGTCGCGTTGGTTCACGCCCACCAGCGTCGCCCCGATCTCGAGTGCCCGTCCGAGCTCGCGCTCGTCATGGACCTCGACGACAGCAGCCATCCCCAGATCTCCGGCGATGCCGTAGAGCTCGGCCAGCTCAGCACGCTCCAAGAGCGCAACGATCAGCAGCACCGCGTCGGCGCCCATGATGCGGGCGTCATAGACATCGGCCGCCGAGACCGTGAAGTCCTTGCGCAGGACGGGAAGCCCTACCGCGGCGCGCGCCAGTCTCAAGTCCTCAGGGCTGCCGCCGAAATGCGGACCGTCGGTCAACACCGACAAACAGGACGCACCGCCTGAGGCGTACGCGCGGGCGACTTCTGCCGGATCGAGACCCGGGGCGATGTCGCCCTTGGACGGCGACCGGCGCTTGATCTCCGCAACAAGTGCGATCGCTGTTTCGCCGGGACTCTTGGCCTCGCGGGCCTTCAGGGCCGCGATGAAGTCGCGGGGCTCAGGCGCTGCGCGGGCCCCGGCTTCAAGGTCCGCCGTGACGCGCCGGTCGCCGGACGCGACCTCACGGTGCCACGCCCCGATGCGGTCGAGATAAGTGGCCACCAGCACGAGCCTATCGGCCGTTTCGGGAAACCTCCCGGACCTTCCGCTCGATGTGGGCGACCCTGGACCTCCCGAGGTGCTCCTCGTCGACCGATCCGGCGATCAGCGGCGACTGGCTGAGCACGAACAGCCCGGCGCACATGACAAACAGCGCCACAGCATCGAAGGCGAGGGCACCTATCCCGCCGCGCAAGTCGTCGCCGAACAGGCCTACACCGATCAAGACGCTCACGATCGGGTCGACGATCGTCAGTGTGGCCTGGGAAGCCGTGATCGGCCCGGCATGGAACGCGTCCTGAGTGAGCACGAGACCGGCCAGCCCCGCGACGATGATGGCGTAGGGCTGCCAGTGCGCGAAGATCTGCCAGAATCCGTGGGAGAACAGGATCGTAGTGGCCTTGGTGAACGCGGCGCTCAGCGAGAACGAGATCGCCGCCGCGGCCCCGAACCACGCGGAACGCCAAGTTCGCGACGAGCGTGACCTCAGGCGCGTGCAGCCAATGCAGATCGCGATCGATGCGAGGCACACGGTGGTCATGATCACCCAGCCACTGGTCGTGGGAAACGTAGTCCCTCCGCCCGTGTTGCTCATCGCGAGGAAGCCGGCCAGCCCCGCCACGGTCAGCACGGTCCCGATCGCCTCACGCCAACCGAGAGGCGAGCCGAACCACACGCGCAATATGACCACGAGGAAGACGAGCTCGGTGACCATGAGCGGCTGAACGACGCTGAGCGAGCCGAAGCCGAGCGCGGTGGCCTGGAACACGAACGATCCGATCATCGCTGCGAGCCCGACGTACCAGATGGGGCGTCTCAGGACGTGACGCAGCAGCTTGAGGCCGCGAAGGCGGGCGTCGGGGGCCGACTCGACACCGAGCCGTTGAAAGATCGTGGTCAGCGCGTTGCACAGCGCCGCACATACCGCGAGTGGGATCGCTGCCACGAGCTCTGTCTATCCGATCGAGAGAGGGAGTTCCCGGATCTCCGCGTTGGCGCCGCTCGGCATCACGGTGACCGCGGCAGGGAGCACGACGTCGCGGCGCACATAAGCGAGAGCGACGGGTGCTCCAAAGCCCGGCGACCAGGCGACGCTCGTGAGATGGCCGACCTTGCGATCGCGCAAGACAAGCGTCGCACCCTCCGGGCACGCGGCGGCCGGGCCCAGCACGACACCGCGGAGCCTCCATGCCACGTTGGCGCCCCTCGCATCGAGGCGGGCAACGAGCTCCTGGCCCGTGTAACAGCCCTTGGTGAAGCTCACGGTGTGCTCGACGAGCCTGCCGGCCTCCTGTGGGATCGTCTTGTCGGTGAGCTCGCGGCCCATCGCCGGCACTCCCGCCTCGATGCGTGCCGCCTCGAAGGCCGCAGGGTCGCCCAGCGGGGCATCCGCTACCGCCCAGCGTGGTGCCGCAGCCCCTGCCAGCACGTCCGAGCCTCCATAGCCAGGCCACTCCACCGGGTTCGCAATCATCCAAACACCGCTCAGGCCGGCCGCTTGTACCTCATCTGTTATCGCCCGCATCTCCAGTCCCAAGCTGGCAAGGCTCGTCAACGAAGCGGGCCCGCGAACCTCGTAGCACGAAACGGTCCCACTCTCGAGCTCGGCCTTCACTCGCACGCTAAAGCGGCGCAGCCGCTGCAACAGCATCTCCCCGCAACCGGTCCCCGCGTCGAGCATCACGGCGTCGTCGGCGAGCATCGTGGCTCGACAGTACGCGTCCACCTTGCCCTGGGGCGCCAGCACGAGCGTCTCTGCCGAGTCACCGACGCCGAGGGAGGCGAGGTCCTGGCTCACCTGGCCCTGGAGCCAAGCGCGCGCGTCGGGACCCCGCACCACCACGACGTCGCGTGTGGTCTCACGCGCACATGCGCTCTCGTGGATGCGGGCATATGACTGTTCGAGACCGAGCACGGGCGCCCGGCTCACGGCAATCGCCTTTCCGCAGACAGCTGGCGGGCCCCGGCAACTGCCGCCAGCACAGCTGCGGCTTTCGCCGCGCACTCCTCGTCCTCGGCGGCCGGGTCACTGTCGGCAACAATGCCGGCCCCGGCTTGCACGGAGGCTTTCCCGTCCGGTGTCGCCACCAGGGTGCGGATGGCGATCGCGGTGTCCAGGTTGCCCGAAAAGTCGATGTAACCCACGACCCCTGCGTAAGGGCCGCGTTTGGTTGGCTCGAGCTCGTCGATTATCTCCATCGCACGCACCTTCGGCGCCCCAGTGACCGTCCCCGCGGGAAGAGTTGCCCTCAGCACGTCCACTGGTCCCCGCCCCTCGAGCAGCTCCCCCGAGACCTCAGAGGTGAGGTGCATGACGTGGCTGTAACGCTCGACGGTCATCAGCTCGTCGACCCGCTCTGAACCGAAGCGGGTGATCCTGCCGACGTCGTTGCGGGCGAGGTCAACGAGCATGACGTGCTCAGCAAGCTCTTTCGGGTTCTCGACAAGCTCCGCCTCGAGCCTGCGGTCTTCCTCGTCATTCGAGCCGCGCCGGCGCGTTCCGGCAATCGGCCGCGACACGACGCGCCCGTTGAGGACCTGGACCATCGGCTCTGGGGAGGCGCCGACGACCGAGAGGCCACCCTGGCGGAGGAAGAACATGTACGGGCTGGGATTCACCTGCCGGAGCACCCGATACACGTCGAACGGGTCACAGCCCAGGTCGAAATCGAAGCGTTGCGACAGCACGACCTGGAAAGCGTCGCCTGCACGGATGTACTCCTTGGCAGCCTCGACGGCCTGGCCGTACAGCTCGGCACTCGTCCCTCGCCGTACTGCGCCCTCCGGCAGCGTCGCCCCCGGCGACGGTGGCGTCGCGAGCCGCTCAGGACCACGCCGCTCAAGGTCACTGCGAACCGCGTCCAGGCGCCGGAGCGCTTCCTGGTAGACCGACCGGAGCACGACCGGATCGCGGCTCTCGTCCTTGTCCAGTTCAAGAAGCACGTTGTTGACGAGCGTGACCCGCTGGCGCCAGTGGTCGAAGGCGGCAAGCTCACCGATCACAGAGATGACGGCGTCGGGATGACCGGTGTCGTCGGCCGGCGGCGCCCCAAGCCGCTCGACCTCGCGAACAACGTCGTAACCGAGATAGCCGACAAGTCCGCCGTGAAGTGGCGGAAGGCCCTCGATCGACGGTGACCGGAACTTGCCCAGGAGCGACTCGATGCAGGCAAGCACACCGCTGTCAAGCGGGGTTGAAGCGGGAAGCAAACCCTCGGTCACCTCGACCTGGCGCCCCCGCGTCACCATGGTCGCCGCGGGTGAGCGTCCGACGAAAGAAAAGCGGCCCCAGCGCTCGCCATGCTCGACGGACTCGAGCAGAAAGCCGGAGCCGTCGCCGACCATCGCACGAAAGGCCACGATCGGAGTCAGGCTGTCCGCGACGAGCTCCCGCCAGACCGGGACAACCGAGAAGTCGTGCCCGAGCTCGCAGAAGGACTCGAAATCGGGGCAGACCTTCCCGCCTGCGGTCTCGGGGGAGAAGGTCGCGCCCGCGCGTGAGCACTGCTGCGGCCGGGGGTCGGTCACTGCGACGCGCTGCCGAACCAGCGGTGGAAGCAGCTCCAGTCGCCGGTATGGCAGGCTCCCCGACCTTCCTGGTCGACGGTGACGAGCACCGCATCCCCGTCACAGTCGTAGGCAGCGGCCCGAACCCATTGGCGATCGCCGGAGGTCTCGCCCTTGCACCAGTACTCCTGACGACTCCTGCTCCAGAACCAGGTGCGACCGGTCGCAAGGGTCCGGCGCAACGCCTCGGCGTCCATCCATCCGAGCATCAACACGTCCCGGGTCACGCGGTCCTGCACGATCGCGGCCACGAGCCCTTTCTCATCAAAACGGATTCGCGCGATCTCTCCATCGGTGAACCCCACCGGCGAACCTGTCACAGGTATAGCCCTGTCCCGTCCTCCAGACGCTCGGAGGCAACCGCCGGAATGTCGCGTTCGCGCAAGATCACGTAGTCCTCGCCCTGAACCTCCACCTCGAAGCACTCCTCCGGGTTGAACAGGACCCGATCTCCCGCGCGGATCGAGCGCACGTTCGGGCCGACAGCGGCAACCTCGGCCCACGACAGGCGATGGGCAACCGACGCCGTGGCCGGAATGAGAATGCCTGCACGCGACCGGCGCTCTCCCTCGGCAGCTGGCACGCGCACCAGCACGCGGTCGTTCAGCATCGTTACCGGCTGTTTCACGTCGGCAGAATCTGGGTTGGACCGGCTCGGCTCGAGTAGCTCCACGACCGAAACGGTAGTGCGGCCGACGCCCGACCGCGGCCTCGGCATCATAGTGCTGTGGATCGTGTCCTCCTCCTCGTCCCTTCGGCCTCCTACAGAGCTTCTGACTTCCTCGAGGCGGCCAGGGCGCTCGAGCTTCAAGTGATCATCGGGTGCGACGAACCACTCCTCCTGGCCGGGGTCAGCGAGTCCCTACAGGTTCGCCTCGACGATCCCGAGGGTGCCGCGGATGCGATCGTGGCACTCGACGGTGTGACGCCGCTCGACGCGGTAGTGGCCGTTGACGACCAGGGAGCGCTCGTAGCCGCCCACGCCGCCGAACGACTTGGGCTTCGCGCCAACCGTCCCGACGCCGTCGCGGCCACCCGCGACAAGCTGCGTATGCGGACGTTGCTCAGTGGAGCCGAGGTGTCTCAACCCGCCTTCGCGGCCCTCCGGCCGACCACCGAAGTCGGCCAACTGCTCCATCTCGCGCGGCGTGTCGAGCGGCCTTGGGTGGTCAAGCCGACGTCATTGTCAGGCAGCCAGGGTGTGATCAGGGCAAACACCGTCACCGAAGCTCTGGGTGCGGTCGAGCGCGTCCGGTCGATCGCCTTGAGAGCGGGACAGCCACCAGATCAGCCCCTCCTGTTGGAGGAGTTCGTCAACGGGCCCGAGGTTGCCTTGGAGGGCGTCCTCACCGACGGGGAGCTGACCGTCCTGGCCGTGTTCGACAAGCCCGACCCACTCGACGGCCCCTTCTTCGAGGAGACCTTGTACGTGACACCGTCAAGGCTCGGTGCGGCCGACCTGAGGGCCGTCACTGCCACCACCCAGGCCGCCACCAGAGCACTCAACCTCAGGGAGGGCCCCGTGCATGCCGAGCTTCGTGCCCGCGACGGGCGCGCGTGGGTGATCGAGGTGGCTGCTCGTTCGATCGGTGGACTTTGTTCACGAACCTTGAGGTTCGGGACGGGTATGAGCCTTGAGTACCTGATCCTGGCCCACGCTCTCGGGCGGCCCGTCGTCTCGCCGCGCCAAGCCCAGGGCGCCGCTGGAGTCTTGATGCTCCCCATCGGTGCCGCCGGCATCCTCGCGGAGGTCGCCGGACGCGACAGGGCTCTGGAGATACCTGGGATCGTCGGCATCGAGCTGACGATCGCCCCAGGCCGGATGCTTGTCCCGCTGCCGGAGGGGAACCGCTATCTGGGCTTCGTCTTCGCCCGAGGCGAACGCCCCGAGCACGTCGAGGCCGCTCTGAGGGCGGCACTCGCGCAGTTAGACGTCCGGCTGGAGCCGCAACGACCGCTCAAGTGCCAGGCGGCCGAACCGTGATCGCGTGGGCAGCAAGCGCCAGCTTCGCCTCGGCGATGGTATGCCGGCCGAAGTGGAAGATCGACGCAGCGAGCAGCCCGTCGGCGTGCCCGATGAGCGCACCCTCGACAAGATGCTCGAGCCTGCCAACGCCCCCGCTGGCGATGACCGGCACGCTCACAGCGCTCGCGATCCGGCTGGTGAGCTCCAAGTCGTAACCTGCTTCGGTCCCGTCCCGGTCCATAGATGTCACCAGGATCTCCCCGGCACCGAGCCTGGCGCATACCGCCGCCCAAGTCACCGCGTCGAGTCCCGTGGAACGCCGTCCGCCATGAGTGAAGACCTCCCAGTGACCACCGTCGCCGACGTGGCGGGCGTCGATCGCGACCACGACGCACTGTGCTCCGAACTCGCTCGCCAGGGCATCTATCAGGCTGGGCACTGCGACGGCGGCGGAGTTCACCGCGACCTTGTCCGCACCTGCTCGAAGCAGTGCCCGGCCGTCCGCGACCGAGCGGACACCACCACCGACGGTGAGGGGAATGAACACCTCCTCAGCTGCACGTTCCACGACGTGCAGCATGGTGGCGCGATCGTCCGACGAGGCGGTGATATCGAGCAGCACGAGCTCGTCGGCGCCCTCCACGTCGTAGCGGGCGGCCAGTTCCACAGGGTCGCCAGCGTCACGAAGCCCCTTGAACTCGACGCCCTTGACGACCCTTCCGCGATCGACGTCAAGACAAGGGATGACTCTCACCGCTCGCACGCGGCTACCGCCTCCGAGATCGACAGCGCTCCCGACAACAGTGCCCGTCCCACGATCGCTCCGGCCAGGCGTCGGCCGACGGCACGAAGACCTGCCAGTGCAACGAGGTCCGAGGCCGTGGCGATACCTCCCGAAGCGACCACCGGGAGTCCCGTGAAGGCCAGCACTTGCGCGAGCCCTTCCAAGTCCGGGCCTCCGCCCGTCCCGTCGCGATCGATGTCGGTCACGACCACACCGCCGACGGGCAGGTCCTCGACATTCAGCAGAGCAGTCTCGAGGTCAGGGCCTCCCGCGCTCATCCAGCCGCGCACCGCTAATTCGCGCCGAGCCGTGCCCTGCGGCCCGACCACGGACCGATGATCGAGGCCGACGAGCACACGGCCGGGCCAACGCTCGGCCATCTTGACGAGCTCCCCGGGTCGCTCGACGGCCACGGTGCCCACCACGACCCGAGCGATCCCGGTATCAAAGAGCGCGGCGGCGGCGTCCTCGTCGCGAACTCCCCCACCGGCCTGCACGGGCACCCCGGTCGACGACGCGATGCGGCGCACGACATCTCGGTTCGGCCAGCCGCCGTCGCGTGCAGCGTCGAGATCAACGACGTGGAGCCGGGAGGCTCCGGCCGACACGAAAGCCTCGGCCAGCTCCAGAGGATCGCCGTATACCGTATCGGAGGAGAAATCCCCGCGGAGCAGGCGCACACACTTGCCGGCCCGGATGTCGATGGCGGGCCACAGTTCCAAGGTCACGACTCCGAGGGCTCCTCGGCGCAGATCTTTGCGAAGCGCTCGAGCAACTGCAGTCCCGCTGAGGCCGACTTCTCCGGATGGAATTGCGTCCCGAACATGTTGTCGCGTTCGAACGCGACCGCGATCTCGCCTCCGTAATCACACGTCCCCACGACGCTGCGCAGCGCCTCCTCACCTTCCGGGACCGGCACGTAGGAGTGGACGAAGTAGTACCAGCGGCTCTCGCCGTCCCCGAGCAGGCGCGAGCTTGCACCCGCCACGTGCTGCACGAGGTTCCATTGCATCTGTGGCCGGCGTTCGGTTGCACCAAGCGCGCGCACCGAGCCCTGCAGGATACCCAGGCCCGGGATGTGGGGGTCTTCCTCTGAGCCCTCGAAGAGCAGCTGCAGGCCCACGCAGATGCCGAGAAAGGGACGGCCGTCGGAGATGCAGAGCCGAACCACCTCGTCGAGTCCCGCGTAGCGAAGTGCCCGAGCGCACGCGCCAAAGGCTCCGACGCCGGGAAGCACAACCCCCGAGGCGTCAATGGCGCCTTCAGGGCTGTCGACCAGACGAGCGTCTCCGCCGACTCGCAGAAGGGCCTTCTCCGCAGAACGGAGATTCCCGATGCCGTAGTCGAGAACAGCGATCACGTCTTGCCTTACAACAGGCCCTTGGTCGACGGGACACCATCGCCGTCGATCCGAACGGCGTCCCGTAATGCCCGGCCAACCCCCTTGAAAGAAGCTTCGAGCACGTGGTGGGGATTGCGCCCATGGCGCAGCTCGATGTGCAACGTGACTGCCGCCGAGTGCACCAAGGCGCGCCAGAACTCCTCGGCCAGCTGGACCTCGAACGGAGGGCTGCCGAGCGACGCGGTCTCACCGAGCGCGACGTCGTAGTGCAGGTAGGGCCTTCCCGACAGGTCCAGGGCTACTTCCACCAACGCCTCGTCGAGCGGGAGCGCAATCGACGCGAAGCGACGGATCCCCACCCTGGAGCCGAGTGCCTCGGCGATCGCCTCACCGAGGACGATGCCGGTGTCCTCGACGGTGTGGTGCGCATCGACTTCGAGGTCGCCCCGAGACTTGATGTCGAGGTTCAAGCCACCGTGCTTGCCGAGCTGGGCCAGCATGTGGTCGAAGAACGGCAGCCCGGTGTCCGCCAGAGCGGTCCCGGTCCCGTCGAGCGCGACGAGGACCGTGACCTCGGTCTCATTGGTCGAACGCCTCCGTTCGGCGCGGCGTGGGTCAGAGTCGGGTTTCATCGCCATCCATGAAGCCTTGCACGTTACCGCGTCCGGTCGCCCGGTTCGGTGTTCCGCGGCGCCGAGCCACCGGCGTCGTGGCCACGGCCAGGGTGGTTACCGGGATTTCCACGTTCGGATGGGCGCGCGACCACGAGCGACCCGCACGTAGCCAACTGCCCGCAAGCTGCCAGCTGCCCACACGCAGCACCGATCGAACGTCCCCTATTCTGGCGGATCGTGGCATTGACGCCCGATTCCTTGAGCCACCCCTGCAGCGCCAGGACGCGGGACCGGCCGGATCCCCTGAGCCCTCTCGAGAGACCTCCCGATGTCGGGTTGAGCGGGATGAGGTTCACGTGAGCCCCTAGTGGTCGTGCGAGAGCTGCCAGCTCGAAGGCGTCGGAAGGACTGTCGTTCACGTCCTCGATGCAGGCCCATTCAAACGAGATCCTCCTCCCGGTCGATGCCAGGTACTCCCCGCAGGCCTCCATCACCATTGCGATGGGATACCTGCGGTTGAGTGGCACCAGCTGGTCGCGCAGCAAGTCGTTGGCCGCGTGCAAGGACACGGCCAGGTTCACTTGGAGGCTCTTGGCCGCCAGCTGGCGGATGCCAGGCACGACGCCCACAGTGGAGATGGTGAGATGCCTCGCGGCCAGGCCCAGGTCATGGTTGACGCCCCGGACGGCAGTCCAGACGGCCTCGAAGTTCGCCAATGGCTCGCCCATTCCCATTAGCACGACGTTGCCGAGCTGGCGCCAGCCCTCCGACCTGCAGCGCCTCGCGGCGATCACGACCTGCTCGATGATCTCTCCCGAACTGAGCTGCCGGCCAAAGCCCGCGTCTCCCGTGGCACAGAAGCTGCAGCCCATTGCGCAACCGGCCTGGCTCGAGACGCAGACGGTCGTGCGGTCTCGATATCGCATCAGGACGGTCTCTATGCGCTTGTGGTCCGTGGTCTCGAGCAGCCACTTCAGAGTGGAGCCCCTGTCCGCGACACTCTCGGCCACAACTTGAAAAGCCGGCGCCAGTGCCGGTGAGAGCTGGAGCCGGTCGCGGAGCGCTCGTGGGAGATCAGTCAGCTCCTGTGGTTCCACCAGTCGCCTGTAGAAGCCGTCGAACACCTGGCTCACGCGGTACGCAGGCTCGTCGGAGAGCAGCGCCGCGAGTTCCTCGCGTCCCAGGTCGTAGCGGCTCACGGACGCCAGCTCACGACTGCCGGCTCATGACTGCCCGCTTCATTCTCCGCTCGCCGCGCCGGCTCGTCTCCCGGCCCCATCGGCCGGCACGTCGGTGACATAGGCGCGGTCGGTGTGGTCATCGACGAACCCGAGCGAGAAGTAGAGCCTACGAGCAGCCTCGTTGTCGTGGTCCACGTAGAGCATCGCCATGCCGACGCCGCGCTCGTGAAGCGAGGCCAGCCCGGCGAGCACGAGCTGGCGCCCGAGACCCTGCCCTTGAAAGTCCGGGTCAACCGCGACGACGTAGATCTCCCCGAGCTGGTGCCCACCGGTCGGGATGCTGACGTCGTCTTCGGGCTCGTGGACCTTCGTCCAGCAAAAGCCGGCAAGACGCCCGTCTCGCTCGTGCAGCAGGAAGCCGCCCGGGTCGAACCACGGCTGGTGCTCGCGCTCGGTGATAGTTGCGAGATCCCACAAGCCCTGTTCGGGATGGTCATGAAACGCACGGTTGTTCACCTCCAGCCATGCCGGCTCGTCCTCCCCGGTCCGAAACGGCCGGACCGGCACGGCAGGGCGCTGCTCGATCACGGGTAGCGCCCGGCGCATCTGGACCAGGTCCCTACCGCGTTGCATGCCGACGGCCAGGGCGACCGCGTCGTTGACCGGCCCGGGCTTGGGCACCCACATGTGCACATGACCTCCGCCCTGCGCCGCGATCTCTCCGAGCGCCGCCTCGAGCAGCTCCTGGAGAAGCTCGACACCAGCAGACCGCCACTGCGGGTGGACGACGTACTCCACACCCCAGCTTGTGGTCTTGCCCCGGCTGATCTGAGCGTAGGCAACGATGCGCTCACGACCGCTTTCACGGGCCACAAAGCCGGCAAAGCCCTCACGACGACCTTGGACGAGATCGAGCCACTGGTGCTCGCCGAGCGCGCGATGGCCATCGGCGATGCTCGCGGCCTCGAGCAGGACCGAGATAGCAGCAATGTCGGCTTCTGCCATCCGGCGCTTGATCTCAACCTGGTGCACCTGGCGAACATACCGTCTCCCCGACCCTGAACCGTGACTACCATCCGAGCGTGCCCCGCGAGCCGAGCGCGCAACCGCGCAGTGGTCCTGCCCGCCGGCGGCCTCTCGCGCGTGCCCACAAGATTGCCGATCGCCTCGCCGCCTCGTATCCCGGCTCGGCGACCGAGTTGTGCGAGCTGGCCCACCACGACCCCTTCGAGCTCCTCGTCGCGACGATCCTCTCGGCACAGTGCACCGACGAGCGCGTCAACATCGTCATGCCGCTCTTGTTCCGGCGCTATCCCACTCCGGGAGCCATGGCCGCCGCCGATCGCGAGGAGCTCGAGTCGTTGATCCGCTCGACCGGCTTCTTCCGTTCCAAGGCCTCCCACCTCCTCGGCGCCTCGGAGGCGATCGTGATGCGCCACGGCGGTGAAGTGCCGCGGTCGATGCAGGAGTTGACCGCCCTCCCGGGCGTTGGTCGCAAGACCGCGAATGTCGTTCTCTCGGTGGCCTTCGAGCTGCCTGGGCTCCCGGTGGACACTCACGTGACAAGGCTGAGCCGGCGCCTCGGCCTGAGCAGCTCGAACGACCCGGTCCAGATCGAACAGGACCTCTGCGGGCTGTTCCCGCCCGAACAGTGGGGCGCGGTCAGCCTCCGGCTAATCCTCCACGGCCGGCGGGTCTGTGAGGCGCGCCGCCCCCGCTGCGAGTTCTGCGAGATCGCCGACCTTTGTCCGTCGAGAGGCAGCTTCTGACGCTCGAGCGGCGCCCCGGCGAGGCTGTGCCGTAATGCGTGGTCACGGTGGTCTCTTGCTGTTGGGACGCGAGCTGTCCCTGTCAGTCTCGTGACAGGTTGGTAACGAGGGGTCACAGGCCGGGAACCGGGCGCTAATTTGGTCGAAAGGAACCGGTCCCCGCCACCTGGTTCCAACGAGTGGACCCGGGATCCGCCGCCCGCTCCACTCCCCGACGGCGCCCTCAGGGCGCCGTCGGCGCGTTCGGGACAGCCCCTTGCCGGGTCATCTTCCGCTTTCCAGCATGCGCTCGAGGCGTCGCACCGCACCGACAAGCGCCCGCTCCACCGCGATGAGACTTGCGGCGACCTGGTCCCGCTTGGCCCCGGCGGCGGCGTCTGCCAACGCCGTCACACGACGGCTGATCTGCTCGAGCGAGGAGGCGATCGAGGACAGCTCGGACAGTTCCGAGGGCTCGGGCCGCTGCGGCGCCATCCCGCCATCATCGCCCATCCTGCCCCAGACTGGGGAATCAGCCGCGAACGGGCCGATACGCTGCACCCATGCTGAGACGTCTTGATCTTCGCGGCCACGGACCGGATTTTCGTGACAGCCTGCCTCGGCCGAACCTTGTGGACCAAGGCCCGGTCTCAGAAGTCCGCGCCATTGTCGAGGACGTCTGGATGCGAGGGGACGCGGCGCTACGGGAGTACACGGCCCGTTTCGACAAGGTGGACCTCGACGAGATCGGAGTGCCGGCCTCCGAGATCGCGTCTGCGTGCGGCCGGTTGGACCCGCCTCTCCTCAGGGCACTCACAGAGGCTGCTCAGGCCATCGAGTCGTTCCACCGCCACCGGCCACTGAGCCCGGGGACATTCGAGCGCAACGGGATCTCGGTCGACCTCCTCGAGCTGCCGGTCGCCCGCGCCGGGGTCTATGTCCCCGGTGGGCTGGCAAGCTACCCCTCGAGCGTTCTCATGACCGCCATCCCGGCCCGCGTCGCGGGCGTCGAGGGCGTCGTCGTCTGCGTGCCTCCTGCGCCGGACGGCGCCACCCCGGTCGAGGTGCTCGCGGCAGCAAGTCTGGCCGGCGTGGACGAGATCTACCGCGTCGGCGGACCGCAGGCTATCGCCGCCATGGCCTATGGCACCGAGACCATTCGCCGCGTCGACGTCATCGTCGGTCCGGGGAGCCGGCGCGTTTCGCTCGCCAAGCTGGAAGTCCGCGGCGTGGTCGGCATGCCGGCTTCGTTCGCCGGGCCTTCCGAAGTCGTAGTCATCGCGGACGAGTCGGTACCGGTCGACTACGTCGCAATTGACCTTGTCGTCCAGGCCGAGCACGGACCCGACGGGCTCGCCTGGCTCATCACCTGGTCAGAATCGGTGCTGAACGCGGTGACAGCCGCCGTCGCCTCCCTTGTCGCCGAGTCGCCGCGACGGGTGGAGATCGAGGCCACCCTCGCGGACGGGGGCTACGCAGTGCTTGTCGACGGGCCCGAGGCGGCAATGGCGGTGTCCAACGAGATAGCGCCCGAGCACCTGGAACTTTGCTGCGACAGTCCCCAAGCGATGATCCGGCTGGTTCGCAACGCGGGCGCGGTCTTCCTCGGTCCGTACACGCCTGCGTCGCTCGGCGACTACATCGCCGGGCCGAGCCACACCCTGCCGACGTTCGGGTCGGCACGCTATGCAAGCGTGCTCGGCGTAGAGGACTTCCTCCGCCGGGTGCACGTCATCTCCGCCGACGCCCGAGCGCTCCAGGGAGTCGCCCCCCACGTTGCTGCGATCGCAAGCGCGGAGGGTCTTTCCGCCCACGCCCGCTCGGTCATGCTCCGCTGCGAGCAAGAGCAGCGCCAAGGGCCATGAACATCACCGGGACGAACGGTCCCGTGCCTCCCGGTGGACCTCGCCGCGAAGTTGCCCTACGGCCCGGCTACCACTCCCCTCAGGTCGAGGTCGAGGTCAGGCTCAACACCAACGAGTCCCCCGAGCCGCCTCCGGAGGCCTTTGTCGAGGCCCTTGCCGGCGAATTGCGGTCCATCGCTTGGCACCGGTACCCCGATCGTGAGGCGACCGCCCTGCGAGAGGCACTAGGTGCCCACCACTCGGTTGACCCGGCTCAGGTGTTCTGCGCCAACGGCTCGAACGAGGTGATCCAGTGCCTCCTGCTCGCGTACGGCGGCCCGGGCCGGGCCGCGATGCTGTTCGAGCCCACGTACGCGCTGCACTCCCACATCGCCCACCTCACCGGGACGCCTTTGACCGTGGGACGACGCGACCGCGCGTTCGGTGTGGATCTTGCCGAGGTGACCCGGACGGTCACCGTCGCGGCTCGATCCCACGGACCGGAAAGCCCTGCGGTCAGCTTCCTCTGCTCGCCCAACAATCCGACCGGCGGTGTCGAGACAACCGCCAGTGTCCGTGCCGTTCTCGCCCTGGTGCCGGGAATTCTCGCTGTTGACGAGGCTTACGGGCAGTTCGCGCCATCGTCGGCACTCGAGTTGCTCGATACCGAGCCCCGCTTGGTCGTGGTGCGCACCTTCTCCAAAACCTGGGCCATGGCGGGCCTTCGCCTCGGCTACGCGATTGCAGACCCGAGCGTGGTCGCCTCGTTGTCGAACGTCGCTCTCCCCTACCACCTCGACACGCTCAAGCAGGTCGCGGGGCGGCTCGCCCTCGGGTTCGACCACGAGATGAAGCTCCGCGTGGCGGCCACCATCCAAGAGCGGGGACGCGTAACCGAGGCCCTTTCAGGCCTGCCGGTCGAAGTGTGGCCCTCCCATGCGAACTTCATCCTGTTTCGCGTGAGCCCGCGATCTGCCTCGCAAGTCTGGAAGGGCCTGCTCGATCACTCCGTGCTGGTTCGCGACGTCTCGGACTGGCCAGGGCTGCAGGGCTGCCTGCGTGTCACCATCGGCACGCGTTCGGAAGACGACCGCTTCCTCTCCGCGTTGGCTGAAGTGCTCTCGACCTCGGGCGCCGACGGGTCAACAACCGAGTAGGCCGCGCGGCTTGCTCTTGTGGTTCTCTTGCTGAACCAGCAGCCACGCTCAGCCGAAACGTCCCTGGATGTAGTCCAACGTCCTCGGGTCGTCCGGTTCGCTGAACAACTTGTTCGTCGGCGCCACCTCGATCTGCTCGCCGGCACGGTCGTTGCCCATGAGGAAGAACGCACACAGGTCCGAGACGCGCGCCGCCTGTTGCATGTTGTGCGTGACGATGACGATCGTTACACGGCTCTTGAGCTCGCTGAGGAGCTCTTCGATCAGCCGCATCGAGATCGGGTCCAACGATGAGGTCGGCTCGTCCATCAGCAGCACCTCTGGCTCCACAGCCAGTGCCCTGGCAATGCACAAACGCTGCTGCTCACCCCCGGAGAGCGTCGATGCGTGAGCCTTCAACCGGTTCGAGACCGAGTCCCACAAAGCCGCGGCAATGAGTGCGGACTCGGCAGCTTCTTCAAGGACAGACTTCTTGCGTATCCCGTTGAACCGCAACCCTGAGACGACGTTGTCGTAGATCGACATCGTGGGAAACGGGTTCGGGCGTTGGAACACCATGCCGACGCGCGTGCGCAGCAGGGTCGCCGGGATCCCACCGTTGTAGATATCGACCTCCCCGAGCCGGATCGAGCCGGTGACGACCGCACCCTTGGTGAGGTCGTGCATCCGGTTGATGGCGCGCAACAAGGTCGTCTTCCCCGAGCCTGACGGGCCGATGAGGGCGGTCACCTTGTTCTTGGGGACGGCGAAGCAGACGTCGCGGATGGCGGTGCGGCCGTGGAAGCTCACCGACACGTCCTCGAACCGCATCGAGACCGGGCCCAAGCGCGGGTCACCCGTCTGGTCCGACATCTCCGTCGAGAGCCTGACCATGGTGCTGCTGGGATCTGACATTACCGCCTCTCGCGTTGTAAATAAGCCGCAACGAGGCGGCTACCCAAGTTTAGGACGAGAACAACGAACACGAGGACAAGCGCTATCCCCCACGCCGCTTCACGGAGCGCGACATATGGCGAGGTCGCTGACTCGAAGATCTGGAGCGGCATCGAGGCCATCTCCATCTTCGGGTTCCACTGCACCATGGTGGAAGCACCGATCACCCACAATATAGGGGCGGTCTCACCGACTGCCCTGGACAACGACAGGAGCACCGCAGTGATCAGGCCCGGGAGGGCAGTCGGGATGATGACCTTGCGCGCGACGACGCCCCGGCGTGCCCCGAGGGCAAGACCGGCTTCGCGGATCGTATCCGGGACGGCCCGTAGCGCCGTTTCGGAGGCCTTCATGATGACCGGGATCATGAGCACGCCGATGGCGAAGCTCCCGGCGATCCCCGAGAACCCTATGCCGGGCAGCTTTATGCCCCACTCGTCGAACCCAATGACGATCATCTGGTAGGCGAAGATCCCGAGCAGGATCGAGGGAAGGCCCGTCATGATCTCGGCCGTCGTTCTGAGCGCGCTCGCGAACTTCGAGTCCGACTCGGCCAGGAACAGGCCCGCGACGACTCCGATCGGGATCGCGAAAAGTGCCGCGACGCCGTCGATGACGAGCGAGCCGATGATGGCGTTCGAGATTCCCCCGATGTCGTTCGGGTCGAGCAGCGAAGGGAAATTTGGGACCTTGGTGAAGAAGTCGATGCTCCACCAGTGGATGCCCTTCTCGATGAGGGAGTACAGGATCGCGAAGAGGGGGACCAGGGCGATGAGGAGCATGACACCGCAGAGCCCGACCATTCCCCTCGAGACGAGAACCCGCCGGTCGAGGGTCCTTCGCGCGACCCGTTGCACGAGCTCACGCCGCTCGAGAACCGGGTCCGGCGGGACCCCTTCGATCACCGACGTGCTCATATCACACCCGCCCGGAAGGCCGTGCCGCGCACGAGGCGGCGGCCGAGCCAGTTGACTATCGCTGTCAAAGCCATGAGGATCACCGCGAGCGAGCCGAGCGCAGCCACTTGCAGCGGTGTGGCGTCCTGGAACTGCAGAGCGATGGTCGATGCGAGGGTGGCGGCGGTCGAGAACAGTGAAGGCGGAAAGAGCGGGTTCAAGCCGATCACCATGGCGACGGCCACCGTCTCGCCGAGA
This sequence comes from uncultured Acidimicrobiaceae bacterium, assembly GCA_963807575.1. Classification (GTDB taxonomy): domain Bacteria; phylum Actinomycetota; class Acidimicrobiia; order Acidimicrobiales; family Bog-793; genus Fen-455. The sequence goes on along the minus strand of CAWECD010000014.1, from coordinate 134,926 downwards.
GCACGCGTGGTCGCGAGCGTGATGGCCCCGACGATGCCGGTTCGGGCGCCTGGCAGCACGACCTTCCAGAGGACCTGCCATTTCGTGGCGCCCACGCTGAGCGCTCCTTCGAACTGATCGTGGGGCACCACCGCGATCGCGTCCCTCGAGAGCGCCACGATCATCGGCAGGACCATCACGAACAACACGCAACCCGCCAGCAGCAACGAGACGCCCTCGGGCGGGGCCTGGAAGGGGAACTTCCCACCCGTGATCTTCGCCAGGTCCGGCTCCAGGGTCTTTTGGAACCAGGGAGCGATCACGAGCAGGCCCCAGAGCCCGTAGACCACGCTCGGAACTGCGGCTAGGAGCTCGACAAGTGAAGACAGGAATATCCGCAGGCGGCCCGGTATCACATGCACGATGGCGAGGGCGCACCCTACGCCTATCGGTATGGCGAAGAACAGTGCGATCGCGGTGGTCGCCAACGTGCCCGTGATGATCGGGAGGGCGCCGAAAGTGTCCGACCCCTGGCTCCAGACCCTGCCGTAGATGATCGAGAAGCCCGAGTGGCGCCAGGCGGGGATCGACGAGACGACGATACTGATGATGAAAACCGCGCAGACGAGCGCGAACAACCCGGACGCCCCGTAGAGGACACCCCAATGCGCCCAATCGCCCTTGACCGAGAAGCGTTTCCGGTTCTCGGTCAAGGGCTGGTCCGACATGGCCAAAGGAGCGGTACCGGGCACCCGGGGCATCGTTGTTACTCAGCCACCTCGCTGCTCAGCTGCCGTTGGTCGTCAGCAGCACCTGGCCCTTTTGTCCGGTGACTTGGAGCAGCGTGGCGCGTGCCAGCGCCTGGATGTTCGCCGGAAGCGGGACGTAGCCCTGGAGAGCGGCGACATCTTGACCAGCCGTCATCCCGTCAACGGCGCCTGTGTGCGACAGCCAGTCGAGGTACTTCACGAGGAGCGTACCCTCGGCATCGAGCGTCTGGTTGTGCTTCCATATGATTGCCCAGGTGTATCCAGCGATTGGATAGGTCGTCTTGCCGGGCTGCCAGACGATGGAGAAGTTCGTCGCTGTGATGTCCGGCTTGGCCGCCGCGGCAGCCGCGATGCCCGCTGTTGACGGAAGTACCGCTACGCCCGCCGCGTTGACGACCGCCGCGACTCCCTTGAGCAGGCTCGGGTTGAGAAGCACGTAGGAATACTCCACATAACCGATCGAGTTCGGTGTGTTCTCGATGTCAGCCGCGACCCCCGGGTTCCCGCTGCCAGCGATGCCACCGGTGGGCAACGTCAGCGGGGTCTTCGAGGGCAAGGTCGGCCACACCGTCGTCGCCCCTCTACGCAGGAAGTTCGTGAAGATATACGTCGTACCCGAAGAGTCGGCACGGGCGACGACGACAATTCGATTATGCGGAAGCTTGACGCTGGGGTTCAGCGCCTTGATCGCAGCGCTGTCCCAGTACCTGATGTTGCCTAGGTAGATGTTGGCAAGAACCGCCGCCGTCAAAGTGAGCGTCTTAGCCGTCAGGCCGGGAACGTTGTAAGGAATCGCCACGCCGCCGAGGCCGATGGGCACCTGCAGGAATTGCGACAACGTGTAGTCGGCGCCGTAAGGCTGCTTTGAGTTGATGTCAGCTTGAGACATCGGTACGTCGCTGCCGCCCCAATCGACGATCCTTTTCAAGATGTCCGACTCGCCGGTGCCAGAACCGACTCCTTGGTAGCCGTTGATCGTGGCATTTGAAGTGCGGGACTGGAATAGAGCCTGCGCGGCATTCTGCAGAGGTGCTGCAAAGGTTGAACCCGCGCCACCAATGGTCGCCGGCTTGTTCAGCCGCGTGTCGGCTGCCAGGTAGGGGTCTCCAACTGCTTTCGCGCTACGCGTGCCCGCGAGCGCCGGCACCGCGACCATCGAAAGGGCAGTGACGACGACTGCTGTTGTGGTCAGTGCAAGCCGAACAGTCTTATGCATCCTCATCAGACTCTCTACCTCCAGGGTCGTAGTAATCGGTTTGCGCGGCCATACCGTTAACCCGCGCCACGCGGCGGCCACTTGCGTCCGTTACGACGACGCTACGAAAGCGGCATGAACAAGGTATGGCTGGACCGTGTTCTTCACCTGAACTCTGGGTTAACTTCCTGGGAGTCAGGTAGACACAGGATGAACACTCCCTGGGAGAGGGCTATGCACCAAAGTCAACGAGACCGGGGCACCGGCTCCCGGCGGCCGGCGAGCAGCCGCCCCGAGAGTGGCAGTGGGCTGCCATTAGGGTGGTTGGCATGAGGATCCTCGTCACTGGGGCGGGCTCCGGCGTCGGCAGGGCCACCGCTGCGCTGTTGGCGGGCCGCGGGCACGAGGTCATCGCAACGGCGCGGGACCGTGCAACGCTCGACGAGCTCGAGGTGGCGACGCGGCTTCACCTGGACGTGGCTGATGCCACATCGGTGGACGAGGCCCACCGGGAGCTTGGGTGGGTGGATGCCCTCGTCAACAATGCCGCGATCTCCTTTCGTGGCCCGATAGAGCACGTCGCGGTGGAACACGTCCGCGAGATGTTCGAAACCAACGTTCTCGGACCGGTCCGTCTGATCCAAGCTTTCGTTCCGGGCATGCGTGAGCGGCGGTCAGGCGTCGTGGTCAACATCTCCTCGGTGGCGGGACACGTCGCCCAGCCTCTCAGTGGCTACTACGCGGCCACCAAGCACGCCCTGGAGGCGATCTCCGAAGCGCTGTACGTGGAGCTGGCCCATTTCGGCGTGCGGGTCGTCGTCGTCGAGCCCGGCTTCATCGCGCCAGGGATGAAAGAGCACTCGTCCACTGCCGGACCTGCCGCTTACGACGATCTCGACGCCCAGCTGGCCGAGGTCGCACGCAAGATGCAGGGCGGCGCACGCCCCGGCCCGGACCTTGTCGCGAGCGCGGTCGCGGATGCCATCGAAAATGACGCGGGCCCATTGCGTCGGCGAGTCGGCGATGACGCGAACCTGATCCTTTCGGCGCGCAGCACCCTCGCGGATGAGGACTTCGAGAAGATCATGCGCGAGGTCGCGGGTCTCTCCTGGTAACGGCTGAACCACCTGGCACCAGGCACTTCAGCTCGCTCGCTGATGGCAAGGAGCGTCTTGTCGACCGGCCGAGCGCGGTTGTTGCCTAGGCTCAGGTCCGTGAGCTGCCCGTGATCAAGGCCACCAATCGCGAGCCGGCACAAGCCGCACAGGGCCTTAGTTTCGACCCCACCTCGCCTCTGCCCGAGGGCAAGGCCAAGCAAGATCTCGTGCGGTCGATGTTCGACTCGATCGCACCGCGCTACGACTTGGTCAACTTCCTGATGACTTTCGGGCTCGATGCGCGATGGCGCGGCCGCACCATCGAGATGTTGCACTTGTCCCCCGGGTCTGTCGTGCTCGACATCGGGTGTGGCACGGCGGACCTGGCTCGCAGCCTCCTGCGTAAGGGCCACCGGCCGGTGGGGGTAGACCTCTCCTTCGGGATGCTCACCGCCGCGCACGCCGGCGGCGCTGCCTTGGTTCAGGCCGACGCGGCGCAACTGCCCTTCAGTCTCGCAGCCGCGGACGCGGCGGTGAGCGGGTTCGCAGTGCGTAACTTCGCCGACCTCAAAGGTGTCATCAACGAACTTGGGCGCGTGCTGCGCCCCGGGGGGAGACTGGCGCTGCTCGAGGTTGGCGAGCCGCGGCACCGACTGGTCCGGTTGGGCCATCGGGCCTGGTTCACCCAGGTCGTGCCACGACTCGGGGCTCTCTTGTCCGACGGGGCAGCGTACCGGTACCTGCCGCGCTCGGTGGCGTATCTTCCCCCACTGCCTGAGCTCGCCAGCCTTCTTCGCGACGCCGGCTTCACAGACGTCAAGCACGACCCGTTCAGCGGCGGGATCGCCCAGTGCGTGACCGCGACCCGATGCGCCGCCAGCGGCGGCTCATGAACCGTCGCGCGACCCGGCTCTTCTACGCTGCACGCCCGATCGACGCGGGCACGCTCGCGCGGCTGCGGGTGCTGGCGTATGAGACCGGACGCGTCATCGAGCGCGACGGGCTCACGGTTCTCGGTTTCGGGGTCGCCGCCTCGCTCGAGCTGTCCGGCGGCCTGGCGAACCTTCCCGGTCTCAGGGAGGCGGTTGCCGATCTCGGGGCGATCTGTCTCATCGAGGACGGGCGATCGGCCAGGGATGTCAACGGGGCCGGTAGGTGCCGGGGCGCTGAGCCGGTACCTGTCGCGCTCGGCGCACTTCGTTTCGACCGTTTTGCCGATGGCGAGCTGGTCGTCCCTCAGGTGACGGTCATAGTGCCCGCCGACCAAGAGGCGTCCGTCGTGGTCGTCGGGTCCCCGGACCGTGTCCAGGAGCTGGCAAACGGGCTCCCGGAGATCGTCGCGGCCCCGCAAGCAGCTAAACCGCTTTCGCCGCCTGATGAGTTCCGGCTCGCGTCAACTCGACCTCACCAGGACTTCCTGGACAGGGTCGCCGCCGCCGTGGCCGAAGTCGCCGGCGGACGTCTCGACAAGGTCGTCCTTGCCCGCGAAGTGACGGTGCAGGCGAACCGACCGCTTCGCCAGGCCGACCTCCTCGGGCGCCTCCGGGCACTTCACCCGTCGTGCACTACCTTTGCCATCGACGGCATCATCGGCGCAACACCTGAGCTCCTGCTCTCGCGCAGCGGTGCGCAGATTGCCTCTGTGCCCCTCGCGGGTACGGCGGCCCGCAGCGGCGACCCGGACTCGGATCGCAAAGCTGAGGCCGCGCTCCTCTCGTCGGCCAAGGAGCGCTCCGAGCACCGTGTCGTCGTCAACGCGATCACCTCGGCCCTCGCCCCCGTGGTCGAGCGGCTCGAGGTGCCCGACGGCCCTGTCATCCGCGAGCTCCGCAATGTGAGCCATCTTGGCACCTCGATAACCGGCACGCTCGCCAAGCGCGACCACGACTACCCCAGCGCGCTCGAGCTCGTGGGCCTCCTTCACCCCACCCCTGCGGTGGCGGGAACCCCCGTCGACCTCGCGCTCGACTACCTCACCAAGCTCGAGGAGCTCGACCGGGACCGCTACGCGGGGCCGGTCGGCTGGGTTGACGCCCGGGGAGACGGGGAGTGGTACCTCGCAATTCGCTCGGCCATCGTCGAGGGGAGCTCCGCAAGGCTGTTCGCCGGGGTGGGGATCGTCGCCGACTCGGACCCTGCCGCGGAGCTCGCCGAGACCCAGCTCAAGCTCCAGGCCTTCCTCGCGGCTGCCGTTCGTCCCTGAGGCCGGACGCGAGCGCCGAGTAGCGACGAACGACCTCGGCGATCTTCTCGGGTTGATCGAATGGGAGGAGGTGGCCGCCCGCGATGACGACCAGCTCGGCGCCCGGCACGCGCCCGGCGAGCGACCGGGCTGCCGAGGCCGGCACGACGCGGTCGGATGCGCCCGTGACGACCGCTGTCGGGACTGCGATGCGGCAAAGCAACCTTTCCAGCTCAGGCGTCTCGGCCAGAAGTGCACGCTGCTCGACGAGGAAGCTCCGTCTCGATCTGCCGACCATGGGCCGGCCGGCTGTCCCGATCGCCGTCTGAACCGTGGGCAGGACCGAGACGATGTTCGCGACCCGGACCCCGGGGTAGCGCTCGGACAAGTGCGTGGCGGTGATGAGGACCCGCCGGACCGTGGCGACCCCGGCGCGGAGGATGCCGCTTCCCAGCAGGGGAACACCGAGCAACCTGTCGAATCCCGACAGCGACCCGGAGACGCCGACCGATCCGACCAACACGAGCGCGCCGACTCGCTCTGGGTGCTTCAAAGCAAGCTCCAGCGCGATGCCGCCGCCTAGCGAGTGCCCCACGACCGTCAGAGGGCTTTGCGCCCCGACAGCCTCCAGCAGCTCCTCGAGCACGTCGGCATTGGCCGCGATGCCTATCGCCGCACGGGTATCGGATCCCCAGCCGGGACGGTCCGGCGCGAGAACCCGGTGGTCATCCGACAGGAGGTTCGCAAGTGCCGCCCAGTCACCGCCTGCACCCGGCTGGCCGTGCACCAGAACGACAACTGGTCCCACGCCGACGTCGACAGGCGCCGTCGGTCGGCCGCCGGTGGCTCGTGTGCCGGCCCCCCTCACCGCTGAGAACGAGACCGCGCCGCGGTGCGGGTCATCCTGCCACCACCTCGCAGCCGGCCGACGACTCGCTTGGCACCCCACCACGTGACCAGCACCAGCGCCTCCACCACGGTGTAGGTCGACATCTTCGAGGTCCCCAGCTCCCGGTCCACGAACCGGATCGGTACCTCCTTGACCTTCGCGCCCACTGCGATCGCCCGGTAGGTCATCTCGATCTGGAACCCGTAGCTCTCGGCCCGGACCGAGCCCAGGTCGATGCGCCCGAGAACCGTTGTTGCGTAGGCCCTGAACCCGGCGGTGGAATCCCGCACGCCGAGGCCGAGCAAGAAGTCGGCGTAGATGTTGCCGCCTCGCGACAGCAGCCGTCGCGGCAGGCTCCAGCGCGGTGTCGAACCGCCGGGAACATACCGCGACCCTATGCACACCTCGTACCCTTCGCCGAGTGGCGCGAGCACAGTGGGAAGGGCGTCGGGATCGTGCGAGAAATCCGAGTCCATCTCGACCATCGCCTCGTAGCCCCGCTCGAGACCCCACCTGAAGCCGTCCCGGTACGCGCTGCCGAGGCCCATCTTGGCGGGACGGGACAGAACGTCCACGCCACCGAATCTCTCACCGGCCTCCGCGGCGATCTTGGCTGTCCCGTCAGGGCTGTTGTCGTCGACAACGAGGACCGACGCGTCCGGGAGGACCTTACGGACACGATCGAGGATGTTCTCGATTGTGGCAGCTTCGTTGAAAGTAGGCAGTACGACGAGAACGCGCACGCTAGCAGCCTATGGCCAAAACGCTGACAGAAAGCACCCGCCCATAGCAACCCTCTGCGGGGCTCTCCGGGGTCACCCGGCCGGTGTGGAGGCGCCGCTCGGCGCTGTTTGCGAGACCGCCACCTCATCGGCGAGATGCCCGTCGCCAGATGGAAGCGACCGGTGCTCGGCCCAAAGGTCCTTCGCGACCACCTGAATGGCACTCGCGGCGGGAACCGCAAGCAGGGCGCCTACAAGGCCGCCAAGCGTGGACCCGACGATCCCGCCCAGCTCGACTCCTACGAGGATCGCCAGAAGTACCCAGAGGGGGTTCAAACGGACCGTCCGGCTCATCACGACCGGATTGAGGATGTGGTTCTCGACCTGTTGATAGACCAGGAACACTGCAAGGGTCACGATCCCCGCCGGTAACGAGTGCAGCAGGGCGACCGCGACAGTCGGCACGCCGGCAAGCAACCCGCCCACGAGCGGGAGGAAGTCGACAATGCCCACCCAGATCGCGAGCACTCCGGCGTACGGGACGCCCATGACCCGCAGCGTCACGAAGATGACAACCCCGGCGATCATCGACGTAGCGAGGTTGCCGAGCATGTAACCGGCCACAGCTTGGCCCACGTCGCCCAACATCTTGTGGACGCGTGCTGAGCGCTCGGGCCGCATCCAGTTGAGAACGCCGCGGATGATCAGTGGCGCCTCGAGGAGGATGAAAAAAGTCAGCACCCCTACCGTGACCAGCGCGACGACCCCGCTCACAACGGTCTTGCCGACGGCAAGGGCCGGGCGGCCCAGGCCGGTGATCAAAGTCTCGAGCCGTGGCACGTTCTTCTTGACATAGCTCTCGAGGTGCAGCCGCTCGACGAGGTGCCCGATTTGCCCCTTTCCGTGCTGTGCCTGGCGAACAAGGCTCGGCAACTCCTTCGCGAAGCTCCTAGCAGACGCGTAGACGGGGTGCACGAGCGCATACCCCACCGTTAGCGCGACCGCCGCCGAGACGAAGAACACGAGCGCCGTCGCGAGCCCGCGACGGATCCCTCGGCGCTCCACGAAGCTGACCGCGGGATGCAGCAGCGCACCTAGGAACAACGACACGACTATCAGCAAGACGACGACCCGGAGCCGCCACAAGAGCGCCAGGCCGAGGCCGACGCTCACAACTGCGCCCGTAGCGATGAACGTGGTGCGTGCCACCCGCAAGTCGCGTGCGCGTTGGCTCTCGGAGGGATCCAGCTCCCGGTCGGCTCTCTGCTCGGGCACCGGAACAAGTCAACTCGATGTGTGACCGCCACCGCGTGATCCAGGGTCGAACCCTGAGCCCGGACAAGCGCCGGGCGACGTTACTCCCCCTCCGGGAGATTGGGCCGGGGGACTGGGCCGGGTCCCGAGGCTCACCCCGCGGCCCGTTCGCGCCTGCAAGCATGGGGATGTGGCCGACCCACCCGAGATCGACGGCCCGGTCGCGGGCGTGACCGAGCCGCGCCGTCACCACAATCTGCTCGGATGGATACCGAGGCCGCTGCGCCACGGCATCACCCTGTTCGTCCTTCTGCTCTTCGTCGAGTACGTCCTCATTCCCAGTTTCCTGCATTCCAAGGCACGCTCGTCGCTGAGCCAGTTGGGGCGCGTCAATTTCGTCTGGTTCCTCGCCGGCTTTGCTCTGGAAGCAGGTGCACTTGTCGCATACGGACGACTGACCCAGGCCGTGTTGCCGAAGGACGGCCCGGACCTCTCCAAAGTGCTCCGTATCGACCTTTCGACGCTCGCGGTGAGCCATGTGATTCCCGGTGGCACCGCCGGCGGCACCGGGCTCGGCTATCGGCTCCTCACCTCGAACAAGGTGAGTGGCCCCGACGCCGGTTTCGCGCTGGCGACTCAGGGAATCGGTTCGGCCGTAGTCCTCAACGCCATGCTCTGGGTGGCTCTGGTGATATCAATTCCCCTCCACGGCTTCAACAGCGCGTACGTCACGGTCGCCGTGGTCGGTGCCGTGCTGCTTGCCGCCTTCGCCACGCTCGTCTTGGCATTGACGCGCGGTGAGGCCCACGCCGCCCGGGCGCTGCGATCGATTGCCAGGCGTGTCCCGTGGGTCACCGAAGACCAGATGGAGAAGCTCGTCCAACGTCTCGCCACGCGCTTGCGGACGCTGGCATCGGATCGGCAGCTGCTCAAGAACGCGGTCTCGTGGGCAGCTGCGAACTGGCTGCTGGACGCGGCTTCTCTCTGGGCCTTCCTGGCCGCCTACGGGCACATCACCAGGCCCATCGACCTCTTCGTGGCCTATGGCGTGGCGAACGTCCTGGCGGCGGTGCCGCTGACTCCCGGCGGCCTTGGCATCGTCGAGGCAGTGGCCGCAACCTCTCTGATCGGTTTCGGCGTCCCTGCGGGCATTGCCTGGCTGGGGGTGATCTCCTGGCGACTGTTCAATTTCTGGCTGCCGATCCCGGTAGGTGCCGGCGCCTACCTGTCCCTGCGAGTCCAGCGCGGAGCGGGTCTCAAAGAGCGCCGCAACGCGCTCGGGGGCATGACAAGGGCGGTCTATGCGTCGAATCGACCGACTGCCGAGATGCCGGCTGTCAAGCCAGACCAGCCTCCTCAGAGGCCGCGGCCTGCATCTCCTCCGGCCCCGTCGGCACCACCTCGAGACTGATGGATACCTCGAACAGCTCCTGGAAGAGCTGCACCTTGCGCTGGAGCATCCAACGCTCGAGCTCGGCGTCGCCCCGCGCGCTGACAACGACCTCCGCGCGCGTGCCGCTCAGCTCGACCCCGACATGGCCTACGACCGAGTCGTGCGCGGCGTCCAGCCCATCGGCGATGCGCAGGAGCGAGAGCATCCTCAGCGCGCGATCCCGCTCCTTGCGCTCCAGGGTCTCCCAGGCATGAAAGGACTCCCTCGGACGTCCCCTGACGTGGTAGCGCCCCAAACATGACAGCATCTGGATCTCCACTGGCGAGAAGCCCCTCAAGTCGCCGTTCTCGATGAGATAGGCGCTGTGGCGCGCGTGGCCATCGCGACTCACGTGCTCGCCGATGTCGTGCAGGAGCGCCGCATGCTCCAGAAGCTCCCGGTCCTCGCCGTCAAGCCCGTGCAGCGCAGCAGTCGAGTCGAACAGCTCGACCGCGAGCTTGGCGACTTGGCGGGAATGGGCCTCAGGCCACCTTGACCGACGGCACAGCGACAGGACGGAGGAATGGCGAATCGCCCGCGGGTCATTGCTGAACTCCACGCGGTCGTGCTTGGCGATCGTGGAGATGATGATCCCTTCCCTGAGGCCCCACTCCGACACGGTCAGCTCCCGCATCCCCGTTCGCTCCATGAGCACCTCGGTCACCGCGACGCCGGCCGGCAGGAGCTCGGCTCGTCGGGCTTCGATTCCGGCGAGCCGCGCGCGCTCCCAACTCGGAAGCTCGTAGATGATCTCGCCGAGAGCGGCGAGCTCCCGCAGCGTCACGGTCAGCTGGTTGACAGACGGAGGCACGATCCCGTCTCGCCTTGCGGCAGCACCCCTGGCGAGGGCACAGAACGTTCCCGAGGTCCCGATCAAGAGCTTCGGTCCGCAAGCGAGGATGTCCCCGAGGACCTCGTCCAGCGAGTTGGAGATCTGCCCTCTGAGCCGCGCGCGGTCCTTCTTGGTCGGTGGGTCGGTACGCACGTACTCGGTCGTGAGCCGCCCGACACCGAGGTGCAGGCTTGCCGCATAGGTGAGACCGAACCGGTCGCCGACCGAGAGCTCGAGGCTTCCGCCACCGAGATCAGCGCAAAGGGCCGGACTCGGATCGATGAGCACGCTCGCGCGCACTGCCTCGAAGATCAGCTGCGCTTCGCGGATGCCACTGACGACCTGGATAGCGACACCGGTGGCTTCCTCAATTCGCTCGGCAGCCTCGGGCCCGTTGGCGGCCTGGCGCATTGCCGCGGTCGCCATGGCGACGATCTCGTCATAGTGCTGCACGTCTGCGATCGCCTTGAGCCGCCGGATCGTCTCGACCGCCGCCTCGATCGCCGCTTCGGTGAGCCGGCCTTCCCGTGCGACCACGTCGCCTAGGCGCAACATCTCCTTCTCCCGCGCGAGCGGGACGAAGCTTCCGTCCCGCCGAGTTTCGACCACCAGAAGATGGAACGAGTTGCTGCCGAGGTCCAGCGCGGCGATCCGCACGGCAAGAGCTCAGCTGAGTGGCTCGGGAGAACGACGCTTTCGGGCGCGCTCAACTGCGAGCTCCTGGAGCCGTCGCTGCGCGCTCAAGCCGAGCACGGGCACCACTCGCTTCCAAGTCCCGTCCGGTCCCAATTCCCAAGCATTCGTGTCGTCGGCGAGGTTGAGCTGGAGGGTCTCCTCGAGTCGGGCGCGCAGCTCCGGGTCGAGAACCGGCACGAGGACCTCGATCCTGCGGTCCAAGTTCCGCTCCATCAAGTCACCGGAACCGATCGTGTAGCGCACCTGACGCTCGCCGCCGGGATCGCCGAAGCGGAAGATGCGGGAGTGCTCAAGGAAGCGCCCCATGACAGAACGCACCGTGATCCTGTCGGAGAGCCCTGGCACCCCGGGCCGCAGGCAGCAGACGCCTCGCACCGAAAGGTCGACCCGGACGCCTGAGCGTGAAGCGGCGTACAGAGCGTCAATGACCTCCGGGTCGGTGAGCCCGTTCACCTTGATGGTGATCCGACCGGCCTCGCCTGCCGCCGCTTCCTCGGCTATCTGTCCGAGAACCCACGGCCGCATGCCTTGAGGAGCCACGACGATGCGGCGGTGCGTCACCGGCCGGCCGTAGCCGGTCAGATGGTTGAACAAGTCCGTCAAGTCCTCGCCGATCGCCGGATCAGCAGTCAAAAGCCCGATATCCTCATAGACCTTCGCCGTCTCGGAGTTGTAGTTGCCCGTCCCGATGTGGCAGTAGCGACGGAGCCCGTCCTCCTCACGCCGGACCACGAGGACGATCTTCGAGTGGGTCTTCAAACCCACGAGGCCATAGACGACGTGGACCCCGGCCCGTTCGAGCTGACGGGCCCAGACGATATTCGCCTGCTCGTCGAAACGGGCCTTCACCTCCACCAGTGCCGCGACCTGCTTGCCCTGCTCGGCCGCGCGGACAAGTGCCGAGACGATCGCCGTGTCGTCGGAGGTGCGGTACAGGGTCTGCTTGATCGCAAGCACGTTTGGATCGTCGGCGGCCTGGGTGATGAACGCCTCGACCGAGGTCGTGAACGAGTCGTAAGGGTGGTGAACGAGCACGCTGCGTTCTCGAAGCACCGAGAACAGGTCGACGGGGCCGTCACCGGCGGTCGCCAGGCGCGGCTGGGTCCTGGGCACCCAGGGCGACTCATGCAAATCGGACCGGTCGATTGCATGGAGCGCCCAAAGCTGGCTCAGACCGAGGGGGGTCGAGCTCTCGTAAACGTCGTCCGGTCCGAGCTCGAGCTCGGCCATTAGCAGTTCGCGGACCGCCGTCGGCATGTCGTGGTCGACCTCCAGCCGAACTGCGCGACCGAAACGACGGCGCCGCAGCTCCGTTTCGACCGCGGCGAGGAGGTCGTCCGCCTCGCTCTCCTCGAGGTCGAGGTCGGCGTTGCGAGTGACCCGAAAGGCGTGATGGCGTCCTATCTCCATGTGGGGAAAGAGCCTGGGCAGGTTCGCGGCGATCAACTGCTCGAGGACCACAAAGCGAGAGCCGCCGTTGAGCGGCACGAAGCGAGGCAGCAGTGGCGGTACCTTCACCCGCGCAAAGCGCTGCTCGCGAGTGCTGGGATCCTCGACGAGCACTGCCAGGTTGAGCGACAGGTTCGAGATGTACGGGAACGGATGCCCCGGGTCTACTGCCAATGGCGTGAGAACCGGGAAGATCTCCTTCTCGAACACGCCAAGGACACGTGCCTTCTCCGTCGCGTCAAGGTCATCAATGCTCGTGAAGTAAAGGCCGGCGCCGGCGAGACCGGGCACGATCGACGACTCGAACACCTCGTCGGCACGTGCCTGCAGGCGAGTGCACTTGACGCGGATGTCCCGGAGCTGCTGAGAGGCGCTTCGCCCGTCCGCCGATCGGGCACGAAGGCCCGCTGCCACATGGTCCTTCAGACCGCCGACCCGCACCTGAAAGAACTCGTCGAGCCCCGACGAGAGGATCGCCATGAACTTCACGCGCTCGAGGAGCGGAAGCGTTGTGTCTGCAGCCAGGTCAACAAGGCGATCTGCGAAGTCCAGCCAGGACAGCTCACGGTTGAGGAACCGGTCCGGGCTCCCAACAAGGCCCCCAGGCGTTGTGACAGCGGCTTTCACAACCCAGACGCTACCGTGAAGTCGTGCAGCCCCTCGCAACCGCACCGAGGGTCAAACAGCGTCGCCGGAGCGAGCTCGGCTTGCTGCTCGTCGCCATCGTCGTCATCACTCTCGCGTACCTGCTGGCCGCTCTCGGTACCCGCAACGCGCTCCCACCTAACGCGTTGGATTTCATCGGAGTGGTGGCAGCACTGGCGTTGGTTGTCCACCTGGCCAATCGCTTCCTTGCTCCAGAGGCCGATCCGGTCCTGATGCCAGTTGTCCTGATGCTGAACGGCATCGGTTTCGTCATGATCTACCGGCTCGACGCATCCCCACTAATAGCCGCTGACGCGCCCTGGCACTATCAGGCGGCTTGGACAGCTCTCGGTGTTGTCGCCTACGTCCTCACGTTGTTCGTCGTCCGCCGGTCACGTGACCTCGAGCGCTACCGCTACATGCTTGTGTTCGGCGCCTTGGTCCTCCTCGTGCTTCCGCTCGCGCCCTATCTCGGGAGAACGTCCGAAGCCCAGCTGAACGGGGTGAAGCTCTGGATTCACGTCGGGCCGATCACCTTTCAACCCGTCGAGATCGCAAAGCTCATGCTCGTGGTCTTCTTCGCTTCCTATTTCGTCGAAAAGCGGGAGATGCTCTCACTGTCGACCCGACGGATAGGCAACCGACTCCTGCCGGACCTTCGTCCCCTGGGTCCGATCGCTGTCGCCTGGGTCGTCGCGATTCTCGTCATCCTTCTCGAGCACGACATCGGCTTTTCTCTCTTGCTGTTCGTGATGTTCATCACCATGTTGTGGGTCGCGACCGGGCGTTGGACCTATGTCGTCGGAGGACTCGTCGCTTTCGTCGTTGGTACGTATCTGGCCGCACACCTGCCATTTGCAAGGACGTTGATCGACGAGCGCGTGGCCGCATGGATCAATCCCTGGGCTCACTACAGCTCCTACGGGTATCAGACCGTCCAAGGCGAGCTCGCTCTCGGCCGAGGCGGCCTGACGGGATCGGGGCTCGGTCTCGGCACTCCCTATGACATCCCGGTCGCATACAGCGACTTCATCTTCGCCGCCATAGGCGAAGAGCTCGGGCTGCTCGGTACGACGGCGGTAGTCGTCGGCTTCTTGTTGGTCGTGGGCGCCGGGATACGAGCCGCGACGCGAGCCCGCTCAGAGTTCTCGCAGCTCGCTGCCGTCGGTTTCACTGCGATCCTCGGGTTCCAGTCTTTCTTCATCATGGCCGGGGTGGTTCGCTTGCTCCCGCTCACCGGCGTGTCGCTGCCTTTCATCGGCTACGGCGGTTCTTCTCTAGTGGCGAACTACGTCCTCGTGGCTCTGCTGATGCGCATCTCGGACGAAGGGGCTACTTCGCCAGGATTCGCCATCGGGATGAGTCATCGAGCGGCACGAACGCGACGGCGCGCGCTTGTCGCCGCCCGCGCCGGCCCTGGCGGCGCCAGCTCTGCGGCCGCTGCCGCGGCTGACGCTTCCGCGCCTAACGTTTCCGCCGTGGCTGCGACCCGGGGCCGCGGCGACACCGACGATTCAAGGGCGGGCGAAGCGGGATCCCCGCCGGGTACGGCGCCGTTCTAGTTCAGTTGGCGCCCATCGGATCGGTTCCCGCTGCCGCCAATACCAGCGGCTCGACCATGATGGGCACTGGCAGCCGCTGGCGAAGCGCCAGCGCGATCGCGTCTGAGGGGCGGCAGTCGATCAAACGTGTGCCCAGCCGGCCGGAGATGACTATCTCGGCAGTGAACGCGGTCCCGCGAACCTCGGTGATCCGGACGACGTCTAGTGTCATCCCGAACTCCTCAAGGACGCGAGTGAACAGTTCGTGGGTGAGCGGCCGCGGGGTCGCAAGCCCCCTGGCCGCATAGCTGATGGCAATGCCCTCGGCACCGCCAACAGGGATCCGCAGCTCGCGGAAAGGTGCATCCGCCTCCTGAAGCACGACGACCGGGTGAGTCGCCGGCAGGAGCAGCACGACGTCGACGAAGACCATCTGTGACATCTCCGGCGGAGTGACCAGCGGGTCCCAGGCCTCATCCATCTCGGCGGCGGGCTCGGCTGACGCGTCCGGCGCGGCGACCTCCCCGGACTCGACTGACGCGTCCGGCGCGGCGACCTCCTGAAGGTCGGAGACCTCGGGAGCTCCGGTCGGCTCGGTCACGTGCTCGTCGCCGTTCGCGGATGCGAAACCGTCACGCTCGGCACGAGTCATTGACGCCAACCCGTTATCGGCTTCAACAGCATCCGCGTCGGTACCCATGGGACTCATCGCCGGGTCGACCGGCGCAGTTCGACATTGACCACAAGTCCGACCGTAGCGAAGAAAACGATCATGGCGGAGCCACCGTAGCTCACGAACGGGAGCGGGATGCCGGCGATGGGGATGAGACCGATGGTCATGCCGACGTTCTGGAAGACCGAGAATGCAAGCAACGCGAGCACCCCCGAGCACAGCATCCGACCAAGGGGATCCCTGGCGATCTGTGCGGCCCGCAGCAGCCGGAACGCGATCGCGCCGAACAACACGATAACCAACACCCCTCCCGCGAACCCCAACTGCTCACCCACCGCTGTGAAGATGAAATCGGTCTGCTGGGCCGGGACGAAGCCGCCATTGGTTGCCGCTCCATGGAAGACGCCGGTGCCGAAAGCTCCGCCAGAGGCGATGGCCAGTATCGACTGGGCGAGATTCCAGTTGGCGCCGCTCGTTGCTGTGTTCTGATGGAGGAACGAGGTGAAGCGCTGAAGCTCGTAGGCGTGGATCAGCTTGAAGTGAACGGCCGCCACCAAGCCTGCGACACCCGCGAGAGCGAGGACCACGAGATACCTGAGCCGCGCTCCCGAGGTCAGGATCATGACCGTGAGCACGACAATCATGATCAACGCTGTCCCGAGATCCGGCTGCTTGTAGACGAGCAGGATCGGTACCGCCGCGAGTGTCAGTACCACGACCAGGTTCCTTGGAAAGATCGTTTCTTGGTGGCTGCAGTACACCGCGACCACAAGGATCAGCGCGAGCGCCGCGAATTCCGACGGTTGGACCTCGAGGGGCCCAAGTGCAAACCAGCGTTGCGCACCAAGTGAGACGTGCCCGAAGTGAGTGAGCACCGCGAGGAGCGACATGACGACAAGGCCATACAGCACATAAGCCCATTGCTCGAGCCAGTGATAGTCGATCAGTGCCACCACGACCATGACTACGAGCCCGATCGCAAGCCAGACAAGCTGCCGCTTCAGGTAGAACTTCGGGTCTCCCCCGACCGCGGCCAGCTCGACACGCGTCGCGGAGTAGACCATGACCGCGCCAAGGAGCGCGAGCAGCACGGCACTGCCAACCAGGATGAAGTCACATCGGCTCACCAGCTCCCAAGCCGGGTGCCTCTCCCTGCGATCGCTCCACCTTGCCGGCACGCTCGGGTAGTGGGCGGCCATGACTGGCAAGGATACCGGCGACAGCCCCTCAGCTCTCTGCGGCGCCCCCGCCTCTCGTTGTCCCGGACACGGGCCACCGGCCTCACCGGGGCCGTGCGTCGCCTTCAAGGTGCCCCTTGTTCCTCTCCGCGCGCCCGGTCCGCCCCCTTCGGCCTATTACACCCACCTGCCAGCTCGAGGATACGAACGTATGTTCGATGAGATGCCCGGAGGAGGTGAGCCTTCCCGCCTCGGCCGCCAAACTGATCGACACCGCGAAGTCGGATGGCTCTGAGGCACTGCGCCGGCGCTGTGCCGAGCTCAAGGCCGCCATGTCCTCCGAACAGGACCAGGCCACCAGGACCAGACGGATCCATGCCGCCAGGAGGTTGAGAACCTGGACAGAGTCCGACGGTACCTTCCGCCTGGATGCCAGCCTCACCCAGGACGCCGGTGCGAGGCTGCTCGGCGGCCCGAAGTGTGAAGCGGACAAGATCTTCGAGGAGGCACACCGCTCAGGTGCGCGCGAGTCTTCCCAGGCCTATCTAGCCGATGCCCTCGTGGCCCTTGTCACCCGTCCCGGCACGGAGGGCCCGCACTGCCCCAAGGCCCTCGTGCACCTGCGCGTGGACCTCCAGGCGCTGCGCCGCGGCAACACGGGCCCGGGCGAGATCTGCGAGGTCGCCGGCGTCGGCCCGGTCTCAGTCGCCACAGCACGCGAACTGTTGGGAGACTCGATCGCCAAGGTCCTCGTCACGAGCACAACCGACGTGCGCGCCATCTGCAACCTCGGCCGTTCGGTCCCCGCCAGGCTCTACGAGGCCTTGCTGGAACGGGACCGCTGTTGTGTGGTGCCGGGGTGCTCGGCCACCCACAACCTCGAAATCGACCACCGAGTCGTCCCGTTCGCCCAAGGGGGCCCGACGGAACTCGCGAACCTGGCGAGGATCTGTCAGCACCACCACTTCTTGAAGACCCACGAGGGCTTCTCCCTGGAAGGCGAGCCCGGTGCCTGGGTGTGGGTGCACCCCGACGGCTCCCGCCACGGGCCCGGTGCCCTACCCCCCCAAGACGGCTCTTCTCCCCCGGCTACGGACCTGGGGACCGATGTCCGGCGCGCCCTTGAACGCGCCCCGGCACACCGCGTTGGGCCGCTGTCGCCCACCGGCCAACCCGCCGGGCGTGCACGGCAGGCACGGCCGGAGCAGCCGAGCCTGTTCGCCGGTGCAAGCCACCGTTCCGGTGCCGGCGACTTGACCGGCCCGGGTCACGTATTGCGACGATTGATTCGACTTATGCCGACGCTGCAGGTCTCGTAGCCGTTTCGCGCGTCACCACAGGCGACCCGCCCCCACCAACGGCTGCCCACATGACGCTGAGAGGAGGTTCAGTTCCGGTCCACAGCCTGATCTGACGCGCAGCTTGGTAAACGAGCATGCCGAGGCCGTTGCGAACCGTGGCACCCCGACGCTGAGCCTCCAGCAGAAAAGGTGTGAGCGGCGGGTCGTAAACGAGATCCACGACGAGCTGACCCACACCGAACCACGCAGGGTCGACTCCGGCGATGATGGCCGAGCCCTCCTGGTCCGATCCGGCCAATCCGGCAGATTCAGGCGATTCAGCCGATTCAGCCGAGCCCCCCTGGGTTGAGGCCTTCTGGGTCGATCTGGCCAATTCAGGCGATCCGGCCGAGCCAGCCGAACCTGAGGAGCCGACAGAACCCGTCGGTCCCGTAACCCCAGCAGGCTGGGTGAGATCACTGGGCTCAGTCCGCGCTGCCTCCCCGACGAGACCCGTGCTCACCATGGCCACGGGTGTCGCCTGTACAACCAGGTCCATCCCACGGAGGTCCTGTGGCCGCCCGACCCGCACGACCTTCGGGGCCAACGCTGCTGAGCGCCACGCCGGCGCCACACTCCTGTTCACAACTACGATCTCTCGCGCGCCGGCTTCTGCGAGAGCCAGCACTGCCGCCCGGCCGGCTCCGCCCGCACCAATCACGCCGCAGCGCCGACCAGCCGGGTCGAAGCCCGCACCTTCTCGAAGATCATCCAACAAGCCCGCTCCGTCACAGCTCTCCGCAAGGATGGCGCCCGCGTCGAAAGTCAGCGTGTTCGCGGCCCCCAGCCTCCGCACCTGCCGAGACCGGCGGGTTGCCAGTCGGGCGGCCGCCTCCTTGTGTGGCATCGTGACCGACACGCCGCGGAGACCGAGCGCGGCTGCGCCGGCGACCGCTCTATCCAGCGATCCGGGCCGCACCTCGAATGCCAGGTAGCTCCAATCCAAGCCCATGGCGGCAAACGACGCATTCTGCAACAAAGGCGAAAGTGAATGGCGGACTGGGTAGCCAATAACCCCCACGACCATGGTGGTCGAAGCCGGCCACACGACCAGGGAGCGGGCACCGGCGGAAGACTGGGCGAACTGGCTCATGACTTGCCTCGATTCTGGTCGAGCCACGATTGCAAGAGCACGGTCGCAGCCACGGCGTCGATTCCGATCCGTCTTGCCCGAGAGGTGGCACCCGGCCGCGCCGACCGAGTCGGCCGAGTCCTTCGAGTCCGGGAGCCGGCTTGCTCCCTGCGATCGGCTCCGGCCGGTTCTGGAGGAAGACGACGTCGGCGGACGGCTTCGACCGTCGTCAGGCGCTCATCATGCAACACCACTGGAACATCCAGCTCCGCTTCGAGCGCCAAGACCTCGGCGACAGCCGTCGCTGCTGCCGGACCCCGATCCCCCGCCAGCGTCAGCGGGAGCCCGACGACAACAAGGCCGGCGCCGAACTCCGACACAAGAGCGGCAATCGCACGACGGTCTGTGGTCGGCTCGCCGGATCTAATGATCACCGAGCACGGAGTCGCGAGCACACGATGCGAATCGCTCACCGACACGCCGATACGCCGCTCCCCAAGGTCGATGCCGACCACTCGCGTTCCCGGTGCCGTGCCCGTCATCGCGCAAGACTCCGCGTCGGTTCGCCCGTCGGTCAAGCCGACGCCGAGCCGTCAGGCTCCGACCCAGGCCGAGACCCAGCCCCAGGCCGAGACCCAGGCCTAGGCTCAGGCTCAGGCTCCGACCCTGACCCGAACTCGGGCAGAGGTTCATCCGGGCGTCGGCCCAGCGCCTCGCCCAGCTTGAGCAGCGCTTCCTCGACGCCGGCGACATTGCGGCCGCCCGCGGTTGCAAGCTCCGGCGTGCCACCGCCACCGCCGCCAACAGCGACTGAAGCTAGGACCGCGGCCGTTCGCGCATCGATCCCGGAACTCTTTTTCGCGGCAACGACCACCGCGACGCGATCGGGCCCGGTGACTCCGACAAGGCCGACAGCCTCGACCCCCGCATGATCTCGAACCGCGATCGCAAGGTCCCGCAGCTCACCGGCCTCGAGCCCATCACGGCGCCCGACCACGCGGCCAACCAAGGGACCGCCCGGCGCTCCAACTGCACCAGTTGCCAGGGCGTCTGCCTCTTTGCGCATCTGGTCGCCGCGCAATGTCCGCAGCTGTTCCTCCAGCGTCCGTTGGCTCGCGAGCAACCTGTCGACCGCCGAGGCAAGGTCGGAGGGTTGAGTGCGCAACCGCTGCGCTGCTTGTTGGACCACACGTTCGAACAAACGGACCCGGACAAGCGAAGCCTCACCGGTAACAGCTTCTATCCGGCGCGTGTTCGAACCGATGGAAGCTTCCGAGACCACCTGCAGCGGGCCGATGGTCCCCAAAGAGCTCACGTGCGTGCCGCCGCACAGCTCCACCGAATAGTGGCCCGCCTCGACCACTCGTACGACTTCGCCGTACTTCTCGCCGAAGAAGGCCATTGCGCCCGCACTCTCAGCTTGCTTGCGCGTCGTCTCGTAGACCCGGACGGGCGCGTTCCGCAGGACCTCGGAATTCACGAGATCCTCCACGCGCGCCGTCTCCTCCTCGGACAGCGGCCCGAAGTGGCTGAAGTCGAATCGCAGGCGTTCCGGCGCCACGAGCGAGCCCTGCTGGCGCACGTGGTCACCAAGCACCTGACGCAACGCCCAGTGAAGCAGGTGCGTTCCGGTGTGATTTCGGCGGATCGACTCCCGACGCTCGTAGTCGATCGCCGCGGCCGCTTCCTGACCGGCTTCGACCGATCCGTCGACCAGGTAGCCAAGGTGCCGTGTCAAACCCTCGACGACCGATGTCGCGTCCAGCACACGGACCCGGCCGGTGGATGTGGTGATCGACCCGGTGTCCCCCACCTGGCCGCCGCCTTCGGCGTAGAACGGGGTCCGATCGAGGAAGACCTCGATCAGCGCCGCAGTCTTCGGCGCCTGCTCCCCGTCAATGTTGGCGAACGACTTGTCGACCGCGCTCGGCACGACCGCCAGAACCCGGGCCTCCACCTCAGCCTCCTGGTAGCCAAGAAACTGGGTCGGACCAAACACGGTCCTGATCTCACTCCAGGCCGCAGTCACCGCCTCTGGCGCCGAGGTAACCGCACGGCCGGCCTCACGAGCCCTTCGTCGCTGTTCTTCCATCGCCAAGTCAAAACCGCGACGGTCGACCACGATCCCCCGCTCTCGCGCGATCTCCTCGGTCAGATCGATCGGAAAGCCGTAGGTGTCGTGAAGCTGGAAAGCGACGTCTCCCCCAACAGCCGAGCCCCCCGCGGCGAGCTCCGCCTCGAGCAAGGTCGTGCCGGACCGTAACGTGCGCAAGAAGGCTTCCTCCTCGTGCAGGGCGATCCGCTTGATCAGGTCCCGGTCGCGCTCGAGCTTCGAGTACGCCGCGCCCATGACCTCGGTCACGACGTCGATGACCCCTGGAGTGACGAGTCCTTTGGCACCCAGGCGCTGCGCGACGAGCACGGCCCGGCGGATCAGGCGGCGAAGCACGTAGCCGCGGCCCTCGTTCGAAGGGAAGACCCCGTCAGCGATCAGAAAGGTGAAAGTGCGGGCGTGGTCCGCGACGATACGAAGGCCAATGTCAGTCTCTTCCGTGCTCCCGTAGACCCGGCCGGTGGCAGACGACGCGGCCTCGAGGATCGGTGCAACGAGGTCGGTGTCGAAGACCGACTCGACGCCTTGAATCTGGGTGAGGATACGGTCGAGGCCGGCTCCGGTATCGATGTTCCGCCGGGGAAGCGCCGTGAGAGAACCGTCGCGGTGGCGCTCGTACTGCATGAACACCAGGTTCCAGAGCTCCACGTAGCGCTCACCCCCCTGAGCGGGCCCGCCGCCGGGCCCGTAGCGCGGCCCACGGTCGAAGAAGATCTCCGAGCACGGACCACACGGTCCCGTCTCGCCCATCTTCCAGAAGTTGTCCTCGTCGAGCCGCTGCAGGCGACCTTCGAGCAAGCCAGGCACGTCGCGCCACAGCGTGGCGGCCTCGTCGTCGGAGACGTGGACAGTGACCCAGAGCTGCTCGGGATCAAGGCCAAGAACATCGGTGAACAGCTCCCACGCGTAGGCGATCGCCATGTCCTTGAAGTAGTCGCCGAAGCTGAAGTTCCCGAGCATCTCGAAGAACGTCACGTGACGCGAGGTCGTGCCGATCACGTCGATGTCGACTGTGCGCACGCACGGTTGCACCGTCGTCGCCCGAAGTCCAGGTGGCGGCGACTCGCCGAGGAAGTAGGGCTTGAACTGAACCATGCCGGCGATCGTGAACAACATCGAAGGGTCGTTGGGCACCAAGCTCGCTGCTGGGAGCGCGAGGTGCCCACGCTCGACGAAGAACTTCGTGAACGTGCTGCGCAGCTGGTCCGCGTTCACCTCTCGCCTCACTTCTCCTTCGCGCTGTCCACTTGCCCGAGCTCTCTTGAACCTCGTTCGCCGCGCCGTGCCCTCCAGCGCTCGGCGAGCCCCTTTTCGGCACCATGTTCCGAAGGTTCGTAGTAGCGGCGCCCGACGAGCTCCTCGGGCAGGTAGACAGCTTCGACGAACCCCCGCGGGTCATCGTGAGGATACTCGTAGCCCACACCGTGCCCGAGTGCCCCGGCTCCGCGATAGTGAGCGTCTCGAAGCTCCGGCGGTACGGCCCCTAAGGGACGCTCCCGGACGTCGGCCTGGGCCGCCCACCACCCGAGCGCAGCGCGGTTCGATTTCGGGGCCAGCGCGAGATGAACCACCGCCTGCGCAAGGTTCAGTCCCGCCTCTGGGAGCCCGACGAACTCGACAGCCTGGGCTGCTGCGGTGGCGATCCCAAGCGCGTGGGGATCGGCCATCCCGATGTCCTCGCTGGCGAGGATCACCAGGCGCCGTGCCACAAAGCGTGGATCCTCGCCGGCCTCGATGAGGCGCGCCATCCAGTAGAGGCCCGCGTCGGGATCCGAGCCTCGCAGGCTCTTGATGAGAGCCGAGATGAGGTCGTAGTGCTCCTCGCGCCCGTGGCGGAAGGCTCGTGTCTCGCGGGCACCCTCGATGTCTTCCATCGTGATCGTGGGCAGCCTCCCAGAGGCTGCGCCCGGCTGCGATGCCGTGCTCCGGGCTCGACCCCGTGCGAGGGACATCGCCACTTCCAAGGTGGTGAGCACCGCCCGGGCGTCGCCTTCGGCCAGGTCGACCAGGCGTGACAGCGCGTCCGGATCGGCCTCGAAGCCCTCGACATGCAGGGCGCGTTCGGCAAGCTCGCGAAGGTCCGCCGGTGTGAGAGCCTCGAATCGCCAGAGCGTCGACCGACTGAGCAAGGGAGCGTTGAGCGCGAAGAACGGGTTCTCCGTCGTCGCACCGACCAGGACGATCACGCCCTCCTCGACCCCGGACAAGAGCGCGTCCTGTTGAGCCTTGTTGAAACGATGGACCTCATCGAGGAACAGGATCGTCCCGCGGCCTTCGGCCCCAAGCGCACGGCGAGCGTCATCGAGCTCGTTTCGCACGTCCTTGACTCCGGCGTCGACCGCGGAGAGTGCTCTGAACCGGCGCTCCGTGTGAACTGCAAGCAAGCGTGCCACGGTCGTCTTGCCGGTGCCGGGAGGTCCGAAGAAGACCGCTGAGCTCAGTCGGTCATCCTCGACCAGGGCGCGCAGCGGCGCGCCGGGACCCAGGAGATGGCGTTGGCCGACGACCTCGTCCAGCCGTGTAGGACGCAGGCGGGCCGCCAATGGTGCTCGCACCTTGAGCTCGTCCGCGACAGCGACATCGAACAGGTCCGGCGGGCGGTTGCTGCCCGCTCGGCTCGGCGGGCTCGGCGTCACGCTCCGCTCGGGCCCGACGCGCCCCGCGACCCGGCCGCGCCGGTCGCCTCCGACGATGCTGATGACCCCGCCCTGCCGCTGGCAGAGGACCCTGTCGCCTGAGGCGAGACAACCCGGATGCCGAGCTCCACCAAGACCTTGGCCGTGAGCGGCTTGGGCGCGCCCGACATCAGGTCGGCTCCGGATTGGGTCTTGGGGTACGCGATCACCTCACGGATGTTGTCCTCACCAGCCAGCAACGCCACAAACCGATCCAGGCCGACTGCGAAGCCACCGTGGGGTGGCGCGCCGTAACGGAACGCGCCGAGCAGAAAGCCGAAACGGGATTCTGCGTCCTCATCCGATATCCCGAGCGTCCTGAATACGCGGCGCTGGATGTCCGCTCGGTGGATTCGGATGCTCCCCGACCCCAGCTCCCAGCCGTTCAATACCAGGTCGTAGCTTTGTGAGCGCACGACCATGGGATCGGTGTCGAGCAGGTCGAGGTCATCGGGATGCGGCATCGTGAACGGGTGGTGCGCGGCGACCGGATGCCCCTCGTCGTCCATGCCCTCAAAGAGCGGGAACTCAGTGATCCACACGAAGCGGAGCGGCCGTTCGCTGATAGCCGGCTGACCGAGGTCGAGGCGCAGCTGGCCAAGCACCTTGCATGTCGGTACCCGCTCGCCGGCGACGACGAGTACGAGATCACCCGGCTCGGCAGCGGTCGCGTCCACAATCTGGCACCGATGAGCCTCGGAGAGGAACTTGACGACCGGCGACTCCAGAACGCGTCCGGCTCGCACCCGCATCCACACCAGACCCGCAGCGCCGAGCTGCTGGGCGCGCCCTACAAGCCCGTCAAGCCGGCTCCGTGGCCACTCCCCCGCTTCCGGCCCCGGCACGCGGATGGCCCGCACACACGCCGCCTTGAAGGCATTGAACTCCGTGCCGGCGACGGCCTCGTTCAGATCGATCAGCTCCATCCCGAACCGCAGGTCCGGCTTGTCGGTCCCGAACCTGTCGAGGGCCTCGGTCCATGTCATCGTCACGATCTCGGGTGGCCGCTCACCGGTGGCCGAAAATGCCGCTTCGATCACGGCCTCACTCACAAAGCCGAGAACCTCCGCCTGACCGACGAAGGACGCCTCGATGTCGAGCTGGGTGAACTCGAACTGGCGGTCCGCCCGCAGGTCCTCGTCCCTCATGCAGCGCGCGATCTGGTAATAGCGGTCAAGGCCGCCAACCATGAGCAGCTGCTTGGCGATCTGAGGGCTTTGCGGCAACACGTAGAACGAGCCGCGTTGCAGCCGCGACGGGATCGCGAACTCACGTGCCCCCTCGGGTGTCGGCGTCCAGAGCATCGGGGTCTCGACCTCTACGAATCCCTGGCGTTCCATGGCCCTGCGCAGGGCGCTGTTCACCTGTGAACGCAGCCTCAGGTTGTGCTGCATGCGGTCGGTGCGAAGGTCTAGGTACCGATAGCGCAGCCGCACCGTCTCATCGGTCTCCGATCGAGCGTCAAGCGAGAACGGTGGAGACTCGGCGCCCGAGAGCACCTCGACGTCGCACTCGCCGAGCTCGACCTCGCCGGTCGACAGCCCCGAGTTCACCTTGTCCTCCGGGCGGAGCCGCACGGTCCCCGTCACGCGGAGCACCTGCTCTGGTCGCAGGTCGCGGGCGCCGTCGACGACACATTGGATGATCCCGGTGTGATCGCGGAGATCCGCGAACGCAAGATGCTCGCCGTGCTCGCGCCGGCGTGCAAGCCAGCCGCAGACGCTGACTGTCCTGCCTGCATCTGCAGCTCGCAACGCACCGCAGTACGCAGTGCGGAGCCCTGCTGGGACCAGCGACTCCCCGGTCGTCAAGCTCATGGCAACCCCGTGATCTGGCCAAGACGCGCCACAAGCGCGTCACGAGCCACTTTCTCTTGCACGTGCGCGTCACCGCCGCGCAGCACCCGGATGGTGACAAGGCCTGCCTCGAGCTCCTCAGCACCCACTATGCAAGCCACTCTCGCGCCCGAACGGTCGGCTGCCTTCAGCTGCGCCTTCATGGAACGCCCGTCGAACGCCCGGTCGACGGCCAGGCCGGCAGCCCGCAACTCGTGGGTGAGCGCGAGCGCGATCCCCTCGCCGGTCGCGTCGACGACGAACGCATCGAGGGGTCTGGTGAGCCGCAAGTCGCCGACGGACAGAACTCCCTCGGCGTCACACGCGAGCAGGATCCGCTCGATGCCGGCGCCGAAACCCACTCCGGAGACGTCCGGGCCTCCGAGGGCGGCGACCAGCCCGTCGTAGCGACCGCCCCCGCCGACCCCTTCGAGGATGTCCGAGCCGTACTCGAAGGTCGTACGGGTGTAGTAGTCGAGGCCCCGCACGAGGTAGTCATCCCGCTCGTAGCCGATCGCCAGCCGGTCGAGGCCGCCGAGCACATCGGCGAAATGACGGCGGCAGCCCTCGCACAGCTCGTCACGCATCTTCGGCGCCCCGTTGTTCACCTTCCGACATTCGGGGCGCTTGCAGTCGAAGATCCGCAGGGGGTTCACGGCCCACTTGTAGCGGTGCTCGTCACACAGCTCGTCGGTGTGCGATTCCAGATATCCCGACAGCCTGTCTCGGTAGCCCGGAGCACACGTCTTGTCGCCCAGGGAGTTGACCCTCAGTCGTAGCGATGACAAGCCGAGGCTCTCGTACAGCCCAGCCAGCAGTGAGATCACTTCCACGTCGGCCATCGGATCGTCGGTGCCCAAGATCTCGACACCCAGCTGGTGATGCTGCCGGAACCGTCCCGCCTGAGGACGCTCGTAGCGAAACATGGGCGCCGCGTACCAGGCCTTGAAAGGAGGCACGGGCGAATGCTGCACATAGGCGCGAACTACCGATGCCGTGCCTTCTGGACGCAGCGCGATGTCACGGCCTCCGCGGTCGGTGAACTCGTACATCTCCTTTGTGACCACGTCGGACGAGTCTCCCGAGCTGCGGCGGAAAACGTCCGCGTCCTCGAAGCCCGGGCTGACGACAAGGCCGAAACCGAACCTCTGAGCGAGAGCGGCGAAGCGCCCCACGAGCTCAGACCAACGCGCGCTCTCCGGAGCGAGAATGTCCTGAGTTCCCTTGGGGGACTGGAAGCGGGTCACCCGTCGGCCGGTGCGAGGGCACCGCTCCTCCCGGGGACGAGCCGGTAGGCGTCGTAGACACTGTCGAGCAGCCTGAGATTCTCGAGCAGCGAGCCGAGATGCTCGGGGTCAGCGAGCTCGAATTCGAAGCGCATGCGGCTCACCCTATCCGGCGTCGTGTGTGTCGACGAGGAGATGATGCTCACGTGGTGCTCTGAGAGCACCTTGGCGACGTCGGCCAGCAGCCGGTTGCGGTCGAGGGCCTTCACCTCGATCGCGGCGACGAAGACTCCTGTGCGGTCCTCGTCCCACTCCACTTCGATCAGACGCTCCTTCTCGTCAGCGGCGAGGGCGATGGCGTTCGCGCAGTCCTCCCGGTGCACCGACACTCCCCGACCGCGCGTCACGAATCCGATGACCCGGTCTCCTGGCACCGGCGTGCAGCATCGAGACAAGCGGACCATCACATCGTCGAGGCCCTCGACGTAGATGCCCGTAGAGACGCGACGGTGACTTGGCCTGCGGGGTTGCAACGCAGTCGAGGGCAGCTGCTCCTCGCTCTCACCCCCACGGAGCTCCCGCTCGATGCGCTGGGCGAGCGCCTGTCCCGAGACGTGGCCCTCGCCGATCGCGGCGTGCAGCGAGTCCAGATCCGAATAACCCATGGACGCCGCCACGGCCACAAGTGCGGGCGAGCTCTGCAGCTTCTGGACCGGCAACCCGCCGCGCCTGAGCGCCCGCGCCAACTCCTCGCGCCCGGTCTCGATCGCGTCCTCGCGGCGCTCTCGGGAGAACCACTGCCGGATCTTGTTGCGGGCACGCGGTGAGGTGACTATCTGCAGCCAGTCGCGCGACGGGCCGGCCGAGGGAGTCTTGGAGGTCACGATCTCGACCGTGTCGCCCGATTGCAGCTTCGAATCCAGCGGGAGCAGGCGCCCGTTGACACGTGCTCCGACACAGCGGTGCCCTACCTCTGTGTGGATCGCATATGCAAAGTCGACCGGTGTCGCGCCCGCAGGCAAAGTCACAATCAGGCCCTTGGGCGTGAAGACGTACACCTCGTCCTGCTCGAGGTCGATCTTGAGCGTCTCCAGGAACTCCACAGGATCGGGAGTTTCCCGCTCCCAGTCGACGATCCGCTGCAGCCACGCGATCTCGTCTGTCGAACGCGCCCCGCGTGGGGCCCCCGGCCTGCCGGCAGCTCCGGGCTTGGCGGAGCCTCCTTCCTTGTAGCCCCAGTGCGCGGCGATACCGTACTCGGCACGCCGGTGCATCTCTTGGGTCCGGATCTGGATCTCCAGGGGCTTGATGCGGGGGCCGACAACTGTGGTGTGCAAGGACTGGTAGAGATTGAACTTCGGCGAGTTGATGTAGTCCTTGAACCGACCCTGCACCGGGGGCCACAAGGCGTGCACAGTCCCGAGCGCCGCCCAGCAGTCTTTCTCGGCTGTCACGACCACGCGGATCGCCACGAGGTCGTGGATCTCGTCGAACTCCTTGCCCCGCACAACCATCTTCTCGTAGATGCTCCACAAGTTCTTCGGCCGGCCCGTGACCTCCGCCTCGATGCCGGCCGCGTCAAGTCGGGAACGCACGACCGCGAGCACCTCGGCGAGCTCGACCTCACGCCGCGGAGCGCGGGCGGCGACCATCTGAGCAATCTCGGCGAACCGCTTGGGATGAAGGGTCTCGAACGCGAGATCCTCCAACTGCCATTTCACTTCCTGGATGCCCAGGCGATGTGCCAGGGGGGCGTAGATGTCCCGGGTCTCCTCCGCGGTGCGGCGTTGCTTCCATTCGGGCATCACTGACAACGTCCGCATGTTGTGGAGCCGGTCCGCCAGCTTGATGACCAGCACCCTCCAGTCGCTGGCCATCGCCACGAGCATCTTGCGCATGGTGGCAGCCTGCTGTGCCTCTTTCGAATCGAAACGCAGCCGGTCCAACTTCGTGACCCCATCCACGATCGCCGCCACCGCCGAACCGAATTCCTCCTCGATCTGGGCGAGGGTCACTCCGGTGTCCTCCACTGCGTCGTGCAGCAACGCCGCGGCGGCACTGACGGTGTCCAGGCCGAGATCGGCGATGATTGTGGCGACGGCGACCGGATGGGTAATGTACGGCTCGCCGGAAAGCCGGTGCTGGCCCTCATGAGCCTTGGACGCCAAGGCGTGCGCACGCCTCACCAGATCCAGGTCCTCGCCACCACGTCGAGCGCCGAGAGTCGACAAGATTCCCTCGACCTCGCAGGTAGGCGGCGGGATGAGGGCCCGGGCGGGGTTCTCGGGGGACGCCTCAGCCGGCTCGCCAGTCGACCCGGGCAACACAGGATCGACCACGGACATGACACAAATCTACCTGCCGAGAGCCACTGGACCAGCCTGTTCGCGCTAAGTGGGCGGTCGGCCGCGCCCACGCCCCAACTAAGCTCCCTGCTCAAACCTGTGACGAATCCAAAGCCCCTGACAACTCCAGCAAGAAGGCCCGCCCGGTGAGCACCACACCGGATCTCGGGCTCGATCTGGACGAACAGCTCGGGCCACCTCGAGCCCGCCGCGTCCAGCCACCATCGCTCCGGCCTGCCCTCGTGGTCCTCGCATGTGCGGCAGTCCTGTCGTTTGGTGGGTTTGCGATTGCCCTCATCGGTAGCGGTCAGGCAGCCGCGCCGATTGTCACCGGCCTCGGGACACCGGTGCCAGGCGTGAACCTCTCGGCGGTTGGTGCCTCACAGGTGCTCGCTCGCATCTCGAGCGACGGCGCACCGCCCAGGGACGTCCTCGAGGCACTGGTCGTGCCCGACGGTGCGCGGATCGTCAGCACGGCCTCGCAGGACGCCGGCGTGGACCAGTACGACCGGAGCATCTACCTCCAGGTCGACACCAGCTTCACCGAGCTCGTCAAGTTCTATCGAGCCGAGCTGAGGCGAGCCCATTGGTCGTTCCTCGGCACCTATCCATTGCCCAGCGGAGGAACCGAACTCCTCGCCCAGCGGACCGGTTCCGACGGCTACGAATGGGAGGTCGGTGTCGTGGTCACGACCGTCAATCCCTCGATCTCGCCTTCGCTCGCCGGTGCTGGACAGACCTCGCCTGTCATGGGTCTGAGGCTTCGGCTGTTCGAGGTCCCCGACGGCGGTTCTTGAATCCGATCAAGACCCTCGTACCCGTCCGCGATTCGTGGCACGAATTGGCCCAGCAGCACGGCCCAGGTCAGCAAGTCGAGCGGGTAGATGAGGTACCCGAAGCGCGTTGCCGGGGCGAGAAGTGTGGCTAGCAGCATGGCGAGGCCACTGAAGCCTGCCGCGCGCCTCGGGCTCGAGGGCAGCCATTTCAACAGGCCGTAGCCCACAGCGCCGAGGCCGATGAGCGCGAGGATCGTGATCAGCTCCGGCTTGGCCGCCGGGAACAGCGTCACCAGCTCCTGGCCGAGGAGAGGGCTGGCCGCGGGCGATTTCACCTTCGTGAGGCCTAGTGGGAACCTGATCGCATTCAGGATGAACGCGTGCGGGGCGAGGCCGACACCAACGCCGAGGATCGGGACAACGACCGCCGCGGCCGCCAACGAGTACCGCCAGACGGCACGGCGCCCCTGACGGTCCCACTCGCCCAGGACGAGCAGGATCAGCAATGGCCACGCGGTGAACTTGAGAGTGCCGGCGAGACCCATCGCCAACCCGGACCAGACCGGTCTTCGCCGGGTCGCCAGGGCAAGTCCGAGCAGCATCAGCGCGATCACCGGGAGGTCGTCGCCTCCGGTCACCATCGGCAGGGCTCCGCTCGGCAGGATCACGACCACCTGGAAGATGCGCCAGCGCCGCTTAGAGGTCGTCTCCGCGATGAGAAGCGCCCCGGCGATGACGATCAGGGAGAAGCCCGTGAGGGGAAGCCGGGCGTCCTTGAACTCCGGCGGCCCGGATGTGGCATTGACGAGGCCGAAGGGGATCATGCCCGGTAGGTAGGGGAAGAAGGAATTCTCCGACTGGCTCGTCACCGATGTGCCGATGGACTTCGGGTTGGACAGGTAACAGTTCTTGTGGTGCGCGACTCGATCCGCGCAGGCCTCGATCACCGTCACCTCGTTCTGCACGTGCGCACCCGGCTTCGACTCAGCGCGCAGCACCACCTCGACGGCAAGGGGCACAAGCACGACGGTGACGAGCAGCGCGAGCACGAGACAGCGGCGAAAAAGGTCGCCTGCCCCGGCGGTCTCCCGGCCGGCGTGCCGGGCGCGGCGGCTCACCCACCAGGCGATGACCGCCGCGATGACGTAAGGGCCGAGCGCCATTTCCGCCCATTGGCGGTAGTCGTCACTGGCGGCCAAGACGATCGTTCCCGACGCGAAGATCGTCGCGAGCAGATATAAGAGGGCATCCTGCTCGAGCACTGAGAGTGCAACGAGACGGTCACGCCAGCGAAGCACACTGCCCGTGACCGCTGCCATTGCTCAGAGCGTACCGGGCCAACGGCCTCCCGCGGCGAGCGCGTGCGACGCCACCAGCATGAACGTGGGCGAGCTGTGCAGGCTCGGTCGGCGTTTCAGAGGCTGGCTGAGGCGTGACGCGCAGGTAAGGCTTGACCGCCCGGAATCGGTTCGGGAACCTCTCCTTTGCGGTCTCGTCGCTCACGGCCGTCGCGATGACGAAACCCTCGCTCTCGTGCCCGTTGTGCCGCTGGCAGGCAGCCACTGTTGCAATTCGGGAGCGCGCACCCGTTTCGTAGCTTGGGCCTTGTGCCTCCCGTCGCGTTCGGCTGTGTCGCTGTTCCGACTCCGTTTGCCGGGTCAGGTGCAGGCAGCCGAGCGGGATTTGGCGTCTGCGCCGTGTGTCGCGGCGCTACATCTGGCGGGCACCCGATCTGCTGGAGCTGTCACGTGGTCCGCGGGCAACTTGGGACCGCGCTCATGCGCACCGTCCCGATCTCGCTGTTCATGCCGGGCTCTTTGCTGCACGAGCTGCTCGTCGGTTACAAGGCGGCGCCGTCGCGTCTCGTACGCGAGGAGCGGCGGGCCCAGCTGTCCCGGCTCCTCGGCGAGTTCCTCAGCCTGCACCTGCGCTGCCTCGTCGCGCCGGTCTTCGGCCAGCACGCCGACTCGCTCGTCGTGCCTGTGCCGTCCAGCTCCTCTCCTCGCCCCTCTTGGGGCGGTGAGCACCCTCTCATCGGCCTGGTCGCCTCGGCTATCGCGACCGGGCCCGGGCTCGCGTTGGCACCGGTGCTCGCGAGAGGAGCCGAACCGCTCGGGCACCTTCGCGCCAGCAGGCGAGGATTCCGTTTGGTCGCTCCCGTGGCCGACCAGAGAGTTCTGGTGGTCGACGACACCTACACCTCAGGCGCACGCTCCCAAAGTGCCGCGGTCGCGCTGGCCGACGGAGGTGCTCACGTGATCGCGATCGTTCCGATCGGTCGCCTCATCCACCCTGGTCACAACAACGCGACCGGCGCGCTGTGGGCGTGCCAGCGCGAGGAGCCTTCCGATCCCCGTCGCTGTGCCGGGCCGTGCCTGCTCTGGCCGGAGGGCACGGGCCTCGTGCGACCTAGCCCCTCGGGGTCCACTTCACACAAGCAGCAAGCGACCGAGCCGACGGGACGCGCCTACAAGGCCGATCGCGCCGAGGCATCCCAGGTAGCACGCGTGCACCAGCAGCACCGGGCCGAGCGCCCCTGTGTCAAGGCCGCGTAACAGGGCGACGCCCTGGTAGAGCGGCGTAAGGGTCACCACGAGCCCGAGCCAGCCCGGGTACGACGAAAGCGGGTAGAACACCCCCGAGAACAGGAACAACGGGACGATCGCGAGCGAGACCAGATCGAAGTCCTGCCAGCTGCGCATGTAACAGGTTCCGAGCATCCCCACAGCTCCGAAAGCGAAGCTAACCAGCATGGCGGCAGGCAGGCAGAGAACTGCCCACCAGGACGCGATCAGCCCGAGCGCGGCCATGACCGTGAGGAATGCGACCGAGTAGACGGTGCCGCGGATAAGGGCCCAGGACAGTTCCCCGATCGCGACATCGCGAACCCCCAGCGGTGTCGCCAGCACGGCGTCGTAGGTCTTCGCGATCTTCAGCTTGAAGAAGATCCCGAACGTGGCGTCGAAGATCGCACCGTTCATAGCCGAGGAAGCGAGCAGACCCGGCGCGACGTAGTCGGTGTAGGGGATCGAATGGCCACCGATGGCAAGGTGACCAATGAGATGGTTCAGACCGAGGCCGATCGACAACAGATAGAAGAGCGGCTCGAAGAACCCGGATACGAGGAAGATCCATCCGCGCCGGTATGCGACGACATTGCGCTCGACCAACAGGCGCGCCCGGCCGCGACCAGCTCCGAGCGGTGGGACGACCCGCAGTGGCAGCGCGGACACCGGAACGTCCGGACGGCTCACGAGTGCGTCCTCATTGCACGAGCCTGTGGCGATAGGTGGCCCTCGCGACGAGGACCCCGGCGGCCGACATCACGATGAGATATCCCGCATGCCCGAGCGTGTCCCAACCTCCCAGACGCCCGAGCACGAGACCTCGACAAAGGCTGACGCCTTGATACAGCGGCGTGCAGCGGGCCACGACCTGAAGCCAACCGGGCAGCTGTGCGATCGGGAAGAAAGTCCCGGAGAACAGGAAGAGCGGGACGATGCCGAAGCGGTAGAGCACCACGAAGGACTGGTCGGTCTCCCGAGTAGCGCTGAAGGCCATCACCGGGGCGGCGAAAGCCGCGCCCGTGAGGACTGCGGCCGGGAACGCCGCCACAGCCCAAACGGACGGTACCGTGCCGAACGCCGCCATCACGGCAAGGAAGACGCCCGACGCCATCGCGACACGGGTCAAGATCCACAACAAGTGTCCATAGAGGACGTCGGTCACTTGGAGCGGCGTGGCGAGCATCGCGAAGTAGGTCTTCAGCCACTTGACCCCCGCCATCACCGGGTATGTCGACTCGTTCGTCCCGATCTGCATCGCCGTTCCCGCCAGCAGCCCCGGCGCGAGGAACCAGAGGTAAGGCACGCCCCCCATCGCCCGGTTTGACCCGTGATCGATCAGGTGGCCCAGGCCGACGCCGATCGCGGCGAGATAGAGCACCGGGTACAGGAACGTCGTGGTGAGCGATCCCCTCCAGGTTCGTTTGTAGGCGAGCAGGCTGTACTGGTATGCCCGCAATGCGGGCGCGATGCGCACCCGGTGTGGCGGTGCCGCGGCGCTTGGCGGCGCGATCACAGCGTCTGGCAGTGGCGGCGGCTTCGAGCTCAATCGACAAGGCTCCGGCCGGTCAGGTGCAAGAAGACGTCTTCGAGAGTGGAGCGCCTGACCAGTGCCGCGATCGGCGACGCTCCGCGCGACCTCACGGCGTCGAGGGTGGCATCTCCCTCGTCGGTGTAGAGCAACAGCCGGTCAGGCAGCACCTCGACGCGTTCGGCAAGGTCGGCGAGCCTGTCGCCGTGAGCTTGGTGGCCCTCAGGCTCGAAACGCAACTCCACAACCTCACGGGTCGACCACTGTTCTATGAGCTCGCGAGGCGAGCCCGCAGCCACGATGCGACCGGCGTCCATGACCACGAGGCGGTCACACAGTTGCTCGGCCTCGTCCATGTAGTGCGTGGTGACGACAAGCGTCACGCCTTCCCTCTTCAGACGGTACAGGCGGTCCCAGAGCAAGTGGCGCGCCTGCGGATCGAGCCCGGTTGTCGGCTCGTCCAGGATCACGAGGCTCGGTGACGACACGAGTGCCCTCGCGATCGTGAGCCGGCGACGCATACCTCCCGACAGCGGGTCCACGCGCTCATCGGCCCTTTCGGTCAAGCGCGCGAACTCGAGCAGTTGATCGACACGCTCACGCAGCTGCTTCTTCGGAATGCCGAAGTAGCGTCCGTAGAGATAGAGATTGTCTCTTACGGTGAGCTCGAGATCGAGGGTGTCATCCTGAGGGACGAGGCCAATCTGGCTTCTTATCTTCGGACCCTCGCGCATCGGGTCCAGACCCAGCACTTGCAAGGTTCCGCCCGAGATGGGCGACAAACAGGCGATCATCCGCATCGTCGATGTCTTGCCCGCGCCGTTCGCGCCAAGGAACCCGAAGGCTTCTCCGACGTGGATGTCGAAGTCGACCGCTTCAACGGCGGTCAACCCGCCAAAGCGCTTCGTCAGACCCCGGGCCCGTACCGCCGCGCAGGCGCTAGCGTCGGCGTCAGGCTCGGACGCCACCGCGGACACGCTCAGCCGACCTTGCCGAGACTGGTCACCAGGGGTGCCTGGCCGTTGACTCATAGCGCATCATCACCCAAGCAGACCACGAATGTCACCTGCCAGCGCCGCGTCCCAGCCCCGACCGCCGAGAGGTCCACCTTCGCTCCGCCGGCTGTGGGCCGGGGACGCGACCGGGCCCTAGACTCCCTCGGGCGTGCAACGAGCTCCTGTTTGGCGTGGTTTCAAGCCAGGCATCATCACCCTTGTCGTGAGCATGGGGGCTGCGACAGGCGCGATGCTCCCGGTTCGCAACAGCCTGAGCTTCGCGGCGGCCGCTCTCGTCTTCGTCCTGCCAGTCGTCGGGGCCATGCTGGTCGGAGGTACGCGGGTCGGACTGATCGGCGTCGTCCTCGGCTTCGTCGTGCTGGACCTGGTGTTCATCCCGCCGTATTGGACCCTGGCGATCGGCAGCGGGCAGAACTGGCTGGCTCTCATTGTTTACGCCGCAGTCGTCGTGTTGGTTGCAACAGTCGTCTCTCGGCTGCAGCAGCTGAGGACCGACTCGGCACGGCGTGCAGCCGATTCGCGGCGGCTGCTCGAGCTGTCGGAGCTGCTCGTCGCGGACAAGCCGCTCAAGGAGATGCTCGCCGTAGTTGCCTCGAGCGTCCGGAGTGCCTTCAACCTCGAGACCGTCGCCCTGCTCCTTCCTTCGGCAGGGACCGGCTACCTCGAGATCGTCGCGTCCGACGGAGCCGAGCTCGGGGGCGAGTCATTGGACCGCCTCCTTCCAGCCCCGGGCACCCCCGCGTCACTCACCGGCAGCATCGTGGCCGGCGCGCTGCTACGACAGATACCGCTGACGGCGGCCGGTCGGCCTGTCGGGCTCCTCGTGCTTCGAGGACGGGCGCTTGACGTCCACGACCGTGGCCTGCTCGCGACCTATGCCAACCACGCCGCACTCGCGATCGAACGTGCCAAGCTTCGCGACCAGGCGTTTCAGGCAAGACTCCTCCAGAAGGTCGACGAGTGGCGTGCGGCACTGGTCAGCGCGGTGGCACATGATCTGCGCACACCGCTGGCCTCGATCAAGGTCGCCGTGTCCGATCTTCGGGATCCGGCGATCGTGCTCCCCGAACCGGCACGCCGAGACCTTCTGGAGACGATCGAGGAACAGACCGATCGCTTGACGCGCCTTGTCAGCACCGTGCTCGACCTTTGGAGGCTCGAGGCCGGTGCGCTCAAGCCGAAACGCGAAGCTCTCGACGTGGACGACGTTATCGATGAGGCTGCAGCGCTCGTGGAGCGCCCGCTCGACACATCACGACTGCGTAGAGCAGTGGCCCCGGACCTTCCCCCAGTGGAGGTGGACCCCACACTCATCGCGCAAGCACTCGCGAACCTGCTGGAGAACGCTGCCAGGCACAGCCCGCCCGACGCCGAGATCCTGGTGGAGGCGACACGCTCTCGAGGATCGGCCGACGAGGTCGAGATCGCGGTTTCCGACTCGGGCCCAGGGGTGCCGCCCGACCAGCGCGAGCTGATATTCGACCTTTTCCACCGCGGGTCCGATGGCGGCCGCGCCGGCCTCGGGCTGGCGATCGCGAAGGCGTTCGTCGAGGCTCATGGCGGCCGCATCGGAGTTGGAACGGCGCGGGGCGGGGGGGCACGCTTTGTGCTCACAGTGCCGGTGGCCTCTTTCTCGGCCGCCGAGCTTCCCGCAGACGACGAGCTCTCCTTGTGACGCGCGTGCTCGTCGTCGACGACGACCCGGCGCTGTTGCGGACGCTGCGCATCGGCTTTGAAGCGAGAGGTTTCGAGGTGATCGTGGCGCGCACCGGCGCCGAAGGTCTCTCACGCGCGGCTCAGGCGATGCCTCACCTCGTCGTGCTCGACCTGGGGCTCCCCGACATCGACGGTGTCGAGGTCTGCAGGAGGCTCCGGCAGTGGACCGAGGTGCCGGTGATCGTGTTGTCCGCGCTCGACACCGAGGATCGCAAGGTCCTCGCGCTCGACAACGGCGCCGACGACTACGTCACCAAGCCGTTCGGGATGCAGGAGCTGGAAGCTCGCCTGAGGGTCGCTCTCCGGCACGCAGCGGCCCGCAATCCTTCGCCCGCGCCTGCGGCCCTGACCGTGGGACCCATATTCGTGGACGTCGGTTCGCGCGTCGTCAAGGTCGGCGAGGCCCCGGTCGAGCTGACGGCCCGGGAGTTCGACCTGCTCGCATATCTGGCCCGCAACGTAGGCAAGGTGTGCACCCACAGGACCATCCTCCACGAGGTCTGGGGCCCCGGCTACGGGAACGAGACGCACTACCTTCGCGTCTACGCGAGTCGCTTGCGCCGCAAGCTCGGTGACGAGGGCGGCCCACTCTTGCGCACCAATCCAGGTGTCGGCTATCAGCTCGTCGACGAGCGGCCGACTCAGCCTCCAGGCGCGGGGGGCGGCGGCACGGGGCCGCCCGGTCAGGGCGCAGGCGAGCCACCCGGCACGGGGGGCGCCGAGCCACCGGGGGGTGGCGGCCAGCCGGACCGAGGATACTGAGGACCGTCGGGCCCGTAATCAGGCGTGGACCGGCTGGGCCACGGCGGCTCAGGATATCCTTCTCGCCCGGATCCAGATCCAACCTGACGATAGTGCCGAAGCTCCTTGTCGACCGGCCAGTCCGAGAACGCGAAGACGAGGATCATCACGAATCCCACCAGCGGGATCAAAAGCAAGAGACCGAACCATGCCGAGTAGCCGGCCTTCGGAAGGATCTTGACCGCGGCGACTATCACCACGACCAGAGCGACGAGCTCGATGAGAACTGCACCTCCACCACCGACTCGGTGCACCGCGGACAGAATCTCCATGCTCGACCACCTCTTCGTGGGTGCGCTCGCGCACCAGCCCGGTCAGACGCCGACCACCTGCCTTGTCGAGTGAGCGTAGACCGCAGACTCTCTTACCGCACCGATTGCGAGCTCTGACACCATCGGCGCGCTCGGCTGGGCAATGCTGAGCACCAAGAGAGGAGGCCCGATGTTGGGGCTCGTCACCCCGGTGCCTTATCTTGCGGCCGTATTGCTCGCAGCTGCCATCGGTGCTGCGCTCTGCGTCCGTGCGAGGCGCAGGCCAGGGCCTTGGACCGTCGTCCCAGCTCGCCTGATCGCGCTCGTGCTCGTCTGCGACGCGATCAGCTTCGTCGTCTCAGAGCTGGTGGCCGGTACTTGGTCGCCCAAGACCGACCTCCCCTTCGCTCTCTGTGATGCCGCCGTCCTGGTAGCCGCCGCAGCGTGCTGGTGGCGAAAGCCACTCCTCGTCGAGCTCACATACTTCTGGGGCCTTGCCGGTACCCTGCAGGCTGTCATCACTCCAGACCTCAATGCCGGATTCCCCCACCTTGTCTTCTTCCAGTATCTCGCCGGTCACCTGGGCATCGTCCTTGCTGCCCTCTACCTCGTCGTAGGGATGCAAATCGCGCCCCGTCCCGGATCGGTGATCACCACCTTCGCGATCACCCTCGCTTACACGGCGTTCGTTGGTCTCGTCGACGTGTTCAGCGGAGCCAATTACATGTTCCTTCGACGTCCGCCCGGGAACTGGACGCTGCTGAGGGTCCTCGGGCCGTGGCCCTGGTACATCGCCAGCGCCGCGGGCCTAGCACTCGTCCTGCTCGCCGTGCTCGACTTCCCCTTCTGGTTCACCCGCCGCCTCCATGGCTGACAGCGCGGAGCCCGGATCCCAGCTCCACCTCCACGGTTGGCGCGAGCCGGCCGTAGTGGGCACGGCGTTGCTGGCCGTCGCGGCTGGTTTCGGACAGTTCGGGGCCGTCGCGGCGCTCGGCGATGTCGCGAAGCATTTCGGCCACATCACCCATGGTGCGACGATTGCCGAGCAGGCCGGCCTATCGGGAACCAAGCTCGGGATCGGCCTGGCGGTTCTCCGCCTCGCGTCACTGGGCGGCCTGCCGCTCGCGGGGCTGGCCGACCGTGTCGGGCGTCGTCGGATGTTGCTCTTAACATGCGCAATTGGGCTGACACTCACGGCCGTGTCCGCAGTCAGCCCTACTTACTGGTGGTTCGTGGCCATCTTCGCGCTCGGGCGGCCGCTGCTCAGCGCCACTTCTGGGGTGGCACAGGTCGCCGCCGCCGAGCAGACAGCATCGTCGCAGCGGGCCAAGGCCGTCGCGCTCATTGCCGCGGGTTATGGGATCGGGTCCGGCCTGATCGCGATCGTGCATAGCCTCGCAGCCGGCACCCTCGGCTTTCGCGGTGTCGTGCTGCTTGCGCTCCTACCCCTTGCCGGGCTGCCTTTCGTCGCGCGATGGATCCTAGAGCCCGACCGCTTCAAGATTGCCGCAGCCGCCAAGGAGCACCCGCTTCCCGTGCTCGGGGCGGTCGGACCTCTCTTCCGGGGCAGGTTGCTCATCGTGGCGGCGCTGACGTTCGCCCTGTCGGTCGTGACCGGCCCCGCCAACAGCTTCTTCTACATATACGCGCAGAACGTCTTGCACTTCTCCGGTACGACAACGGCATTGCTCATCGCGTCAGCCGGGATCACCGGCCTCACCGGGCTGCTGTTCGGCCGTTTCCTCGCCGATCGGGCTGGTCGTCGTGTGACCGCGGGCGGCGCGATGATCGCCATGGCGTTGTTCGGCATGCTGACCTACAGCGGGCCTGGACTCGCCGCAGCTATTGGCTACCTGCTGGCGGTACTTGCGGCGTCGGTCTTTGCCCCCGCAGCTGGGGCCCTTACGAACGAGCTCTTCCCCACCTCCGTTCGGGCCTCGGTCATCGGGTGGGAGATCGCTGCGGGCGTCTTCGGGGCCACTGCGGGCTTGTTGGCCTTCGGA
Organism: uncultured Acidimicrobiaceae bacterium; assembly: GCA_963807575.1. Taxonomy (GTDB): domain Bacteria; phylum Actinomycetota; class Acidimicrobiia; order Acidimicrobiales; family Bog-793; genus Fen-455. Next base: position 95,128 of record CAWECD010000014.1, on the reverse strand, counting down.
GCGGTCGCGGATGTCGGCAACCGCTTCGGGCTCGCGGCAATCGTGGTGTTCGCGGCCGCGATTCCTGCCACTGCCCTGTTCGCGTTGTTGCCCGAGACGCGCGACAAAGAGCCCGAGGATCTCTGGTCCACAGGCAGCTGACCTCTGCTTGTTGAACATCCGGCCGACGATGATGTGCTCCTCGGCGACACGGGCCACCAAACAGATGCAGGGCAGTGTGGGTCGGCTGGTCAACGGGCGAACACGTGCCAGCCCAGCCAGATCCAGCCAATGACAAGAAGGAACCGCCCCGCGACGTGTCCTCGCGCGCCTCGAACCAGCTCGGCCGCTGTGGGCCAACCACGTTTGAGAGTCCGGCTCGCCACCTCGCATATGACGAGCGCCACAGCCGCGACCACCCACAGCGCCGTGTTCATGCGCGCCGCCCAGGACGAGATCCGACAACCAAGCCGCAGGCACCCCAGCACAGGAACGCCGCGGCACGGGCGACTCGATGGCCGGGCCCGAGCACCTCGTTCGTAAGCGAGCTCAGCGTCGGAAAGGCGCTCCTCGGAGAGTGGAACAGCTCCCACAGCTCCACAGCGGCGGCGAGCAGAGCAGCGAGAAGCCACGCGATCGCGCCCCGCAGACGGAGCGAGGTGCCCCCGGTCGTCTCGGCGGCGAAACGGGCTGCGACACTGTCAGGGGCCTGGACAGGAGGCAGGCCCAGGTTCGGCTCGCGCACAGTCAAGTCGAGTGCCGGGCTGTTGCGGCGTGCCGGCGACGCGCTCACGATGAGCATCGCCGCGGCTGCAGCGAAGGTGACTGTGCTCGACTCCACACCGAAGGGAGGCATCGCGGCAACAAACCAACCACAGACGGCAAGCGCCACCACTAGCGCGCCTGCCACCACCGCTCCCCTCGAGGAGTTCAAGATCCTCGTGTTCGCCTGCCCACCGGGTCGTAGATGGCGTCGATCACGTTAATGGGCACAATCGGGCGCTGCAGTTCCGACAGCGAAACCTCAAGTCTGTGGGCACGTCTCCTCGATCCTCAGGCGTCGTCGCCACCCTGCCGGACGATCGCCACCTTGCCGGACGACCCGTTCGTACCCAGTGTAAAGAGCCTTCGAGGTCACGATGAGGCGAGCGTGCACACGGCCGCGAGAGTGCTCTGCCTGGCGCGGCGGAAGGGCACATCGCCGCCCCCGGGCACGCCGAAATTGGTGAGGCGGTACAGCCCGTGAAGTAATCTCCGTGTTGCCTGCGGTCGGGGAGATCGAAAAGACCGTTGCCCCAGGGGGAGGAATCGATGACCGAGCAGTACCTGCCTGAGATCTACTCGCGTTTTCGCGAGCGCTTTCCCGAGCTGTCCGAGAGCCTCGAGGCCCTCGCTCAGTCGGCAAACGCGGGTCCACTGGACGAACGTACCAGCCGCCTGGTCAAGCTCGGCATTTCCGTCGGGGCAATGGCCGAAGGCGCTGTTCGCTCCAACGCCCGGAGAGCCCTGCAGGCGGGCGCGACACCTGAGGAACTGCTCCACGTCGTCACCCTCACAGTGACCACGCGGGGCTTCCCGGCTGCTGTTGCGTCCTACGCCTGGATCGAGGACGTCCTGGCCGCTCACAGGTCTCAGGTCGCGGCTGAGCTCTGACAGCCCTCAGGTCACGACCGAGGTCGCGGCCCGCCCGGGGCTGGGACCACAGACCGGGCCGGGACCACAGACCGGGGCTGGGCCCGCCCGGAGCTGGGTCCACAGACCGGGACCGGCGGGCCCGATCACCTAATTGGCACCCCTGCGGCTTGCCCTCACGGACCGGCCGCCGAGGCGGCAGTCGGCGCAGACCCTGCTCGTGCCGGCTGTCAGGTTCGGGTACGAACTTCCCAGGCGACGACGAAGCCCCGCGGGTGAGAGCCCGGCAACGAGGGGGGCCCCGCAGGTCTCGCACCTGACGACCGGTCCTGTCGCCATGACTTGGCGTCCGGCCGCCATGAGAACGCCGTCGACTGCCCTGTCGAGAGTGATCACCGTTTCGGGGCAGGCGACCACGCAGGCCTTGCAAGCAGTGCAGCGACCCGAATCGACGCTCAGGCGGAGCAGTCCGGCTCCGTTCCGGTCGGCTCGCAGCGCGCCTGTCGGGCAGACGCTGACGCACACCTCGCAAAGTGAGCAGCCCGCCGGGTCGACAGAAACCAGCCCGAGCGAACAGCCGGGGCCATCCGATCGCCACGGCGTCCGACCCGGTCCGAACGCTCCGAAAGCCGTCAGTGCCTGTACGGTCGCCTCTGGCTCCCGCAGCTCGATCCGGCCGACTCCAGGTGCGGACATTGCCGGCACTGACAGCTGGCTCACCAGTGACTCTCCGTCAGCCTGTCGCCCTGCTGAGAACCCGAGTGCTTCTCCAAGGTCCCGGACGAACTGCCCGAGATCGGCCAAACGGGCTTCACAGTCCTTGTCCTCACAGGCGATGACCCTGACGCTCGCTCCGGCGCCGACCAGTTGGAGAATCCATCCAGCCGTCACCATCTCGATCGACGGCACACGCAGTGTCAGCCACTCTTCGCCCACTTTGGGCGCCGACTTCGCGTGCTGGCAAATGATCGCAACACCCTTGGCGGACCCGTGCCGCCGGATCGCCGCAACAAGAACGTCCGCCTCGGCACGTAGTCCGTCAACCTCGGCGCCGGGAAGTGCCAGCGCCCCGTTCCGACAGAAAGCCACGCAGACACCGCAGCCAGTACAGCGACCGTCGTCGACAGTCACTCGACCGGACTCCCGACGCAGTGCCCCGTGCGGACAAGCCATCACACAGGCAGTACAGGCCGCTCCTGCGCTACAACGGTCCCGTCGCCAAACTGCAACGAAACGGCGCGCCGTGTTGACCCCGCGCAACAGCGATCGGCGGGACACTGCTCCCAGCGACAGGCTGGTCCTCTCCTTGACCCGCGCCTCTAGGTCGGCCCCGGCAACACGCGCTACTGCGGCGCACAGAAGGACGACGGATTGCTCGCGGGCCACCTTCTCGCTGCAGCCATCCGCTGTTCGCAAGTCGACGATCTCTGTTCCAGCGGGTGCCACGCCTGCTCGCCGCAAGCATGCGCGCAGTTCTCGGTGTCGCTGCGGGTTTGCCCGGCAACCGACGACGACACGCTTGGGCTCAAAGGCTGCAAGTGCCTCAACCAAGACCTGCGGAGCTTCGCAGATCTCGGCAAGCAGCAGCGGGGTCACTCCGGACAGCTCGCGGCACACCTGGGCGGCAAGTTCTTCCACGCGCAGCGGCACTGGCCCGGCGTCGACATCGCCGCAGATCAAGACGACCGGCGCCTCCCGCGACGGCATCAGCCCGCGTCGGCAGAAGCGAAGTAGCCCTTGATCGCCGCCAGCCAGTCGAGGGTGAGAACCGCGAGGTCGCGGTAGAAACCCTCCCCCGCCTCGTGGGCGACCGTCCGGCACAGCCGCGGCAGCCAACGGGCAAGATGCTCCTGGAAGAGCTTGCGGGCCACCGGCCCGGTCTCGTCGCACGACAACGCGTAGGCCGTGGCTTCCAGCTCGATGGCGATGTGGTCGGGCAACTCGCCAGATCGCGCCGACACCTGAAGCCCGAGCTCTGAGTAGATCTGGTTGAGATCGGCCGTGCACGGCCCCATCAGGGTCCGGCGGATGTCGACAGGGACGTCCTCGCGCCAGAACGACTCATAGGGCGGGCACGGCACTTGGCCGGGGCCGACGAAGAGGCGCTCGTACTCATCGAGCAATTGGGGCACTTCATCGAGACCCGGCACTGTGACGGGCTCGCGTAGAGGGTCCGACGAGATCCGGCTGTCTGTCTGCGCTTCCAGGTCGCGCGCCTCGGCCCAGGCGCCGACCTCGTCAGCAAGTGGCCGGCTCCAGAAGTGAGCGAGCAGGTCGACAGCCGCGATGATCGTCTCGGTATCCCTCCCGTCTGCACCCGAACCAACCTCGGAAGGTGGCTTGCGAGGCGCCGCCCTGCGACGCTCGGCAGAACCGTTGGAGGCGGGCATTTCGGCCGTCATGGGCCTGCATTCGTCGCAGTGGCCGCCCGTACGCTATGGCGACCCGCGACCGGCAGTGGCTCCATCACGTGAAAAGCCCGGTAGCCGATCGTGACGAGCGCCGCGAACAATGCCACCAACCCGACGATGATGCCGTACTCCACCCAGGTCGGGTGATACCGACCGATGAGCTGGAAGGAGGACGTCTGAGCGTTGTAAGTGCCGACCGCGTTCCCCGGTGGGAACTGGGTGAGGGGGTTGATGAAGCCGATGACGACGAGCTCGATGCGGAAGGCATAGACACCGACGATGACAAGGACCGACGCCAGCCCGAGCGCACCCGGCATCTTCTTGAGGCGGGGGACGAGCAAGAAGGCGAGTGGGATGACGCCACCGACGATCCACTCGACCCAGAAGAGCCACGCCCAAGGTCCTCCCGGCATCACCAAGTTGAGCGCCGAGCGGTCGGCAGGGACGTTGCCCCACAAGACCGTGATGTAGTCGGCGCCCACGAAGAACAGGTCGACGAAGAGGCTGACGACTATGAAGCCCCGCAGCCACCTCCTCGTGTCCTCGGACAGCTCGACCTTCCCGAAACGCTCGGCGCACAGCGCCAGCAATGTCACCAGAGCTGTGCCGGAAAGGACTGCCGACACCACAAAGAGGGGGGCCATCAGCGAGGTGTTCCACCAGCTACGGGCGATCTGGAGCCCGAAGATCCAGGCGGTTATCGAGTGCAGCAGGACGGCAGTCGGCAGCCCCACATAGGCCAGCACACGTATCAGCTTGCGCCAACGGCTCGGTTCGACGGCGTGGCGTTGAAGGACGTACAGGTCAACGATCGAGAAGACGAAGTAGACCGTGATGATCAAGATGTCCCATATGAGCGGCGAGGTCCAGTTGGGGTGGATGAAGATGTTCATGATTCGGAACGGCTGACCGAGGTCGGGGATGATCATGAGGGCTGCCACGGTCACGCAGGCGGCGGCGGACAGCACGCCGAGGCGCGAGAGCGGCCTTAACGCCTTGATGCCGAACACCTCGGCGCTCGAGGCCATGATGAGCCCGCCCGCCGACAGGCCTATGAAGAAGGCGAAAGTGAAGATGTACATCCCCCAAGACACGACGTCGCGCATGCCCGTCGCGGAAAGGCCGTAATGGAGTTCGTAGATCCACGCGGCCAGGCCCCAGGCCATGAGGACGACGAGTGCGGCGTACCAACCCCAGATCGGTCGGTAGGCACGTGTCGCGGGTACGGGAAGTGCCGCGGTGGTCGTGGCCATGGCCGCCTCCTCAGCTCTCGCCCGGCACGCGCCTGGCGACCGGGAGGTAGTAGACGTTCGGGTTCGTGCCGAGCTCAGGGTGGAGCTGCTCGGCGCCACCGACGTTGACGAACTCACTTACTTGTGACTCAGGGTCGTTCAGGTCACCGAAGATGCGCGCGCCCATCGGGCAGGCCTCGACGCAGAACGGCAACTCGCCGACATCGATCCGCTCCACGCAGAAGGTGCACTTCTCGACGACGCCCTTCGGGCGCTCGGGCGTGAAGACAAGGCGGTCCTCGGTCCAGTACTCCTTGCCGTAGCCAACGACGCCGCCGGGGGCGTAGGTGGAGTCGCCCCAGTTGAATATGCGCACTCCGTACGGGCAGGCCGCCATGCAGTATCGGCAACCTATGCAGCGGTTGAAGTCGATGAGAATCGTGCCGTCGTCGCGGCGGAAGGTCGCCTGCACCGGGCAGACCTTCACGCACGGCGCGTCGTTGCAATGCTGGCACGCGACCGGCAGGTACGCGAGCTCGCAGTTGGGGTACGTGCCCCACGGCACGTCCAGGTTGTCGCTCGCGGGGGCCTTGGCGGTCGTCGACTGGTTGGGAGCGGTCGTGAGGACCCGGTTCCAGAAGTAGCCGAGCGGCTCGTTGTTGACCTCTTTGCAGGCGATGGCACAGCTCCAGCATCCGATACAGCGGTTCGTGTCGATCACCATGACGTGGTGCGGGACGTAGGTCTTCTTGGAGGCCATGACGATCACGCTCCTGTTCTCTCGACTTGGACAAGGACGTCGTAGTACGCCGCGTTGGAAGGGAAGTTCGGGATGAGCGACTGGGCGGGCTTGGCGATCTGATGGGTCAGGTTGTTGGGATGACCCTCGATGTAGTGCTTGACCCGGATCGTGTCCCAGCCGCCCTGGTAGCAATTTACGACACCCGGCTTCATCGACTCGGTGAGGCGAGCCCGCACCTTCATCTGGCCACGGTCGTTGAAGATCCTCACGACGTCGCCGTCGGCTATGGAGCGGGGAGCGGCGTCGCGGGGATTGATCTCCAAGAAACCGTCACCTCCGTTGTTGATCTCCTTCAGCCACGGCAGGTTGACGAACTGGGAGTGGGTGCGGAACTTGGTGTGCGTGGAAAGGAAGACGAGGGGGTACTGCTTGAACTTCGGGTTCGTCGGTGAGGCCTCGATCGGTTCCTTGTGGTCGCACAGGGCTTGGTCGTAAGGGAGAAGCATCTCGACGTAGAACTCGATCTTGCCGCTCTTTGTCGGGTACTGCTGGTTGAAGAACGGCACGTACGGCATCGGGTCGGTGTTGAGACGGACCGCCTCGGTCGTGAGCCGCTCCCACGTGAGGCCCTTCACCGACGGGTCGGCGTCGGCCTGGCCGATCTTCATGATCTGCTTGAGGAACTCCTCGGGGGTCTCGGTGAAGTACTGCCCTACCCCCATCTTGTCGGCGATCATCCTGATCGCGTCGAGATCCGACCTCGACTCGAAGAGCGGCTCGATGATCTTCGGCATGAACTGCAAGTAGAAGTTGTTCGAGGAGAGGAGGTCGGTCTTCTCGAAGTACGTGCAAGCAGGCAGGATGACGTCCGCGAGATCGGCGGTTGCCGTCATCGAGTAGTCCGAGACGACGACGAACTCGAGCTGTTCCATCGCGGCCCTGATCCGGTTCCGGTCCGACATCTGCTGGGCGAAGTTGTCGATCGGGAACCAGGCGGCCTTCACGGGGAACGGTTCGCCCTTCTCAACGGCGCTGCAGAAGTCCATCGGCTCGAGCAACGTGTAGATCTTGGTCCCTTTGGGGGCCCAGAAATCGAAGAGGTCGAATGGCGCGATGGTCGCCGCCATCCCGCCGGCGAAGGTGGTCACCCCGCCGCCGTGGACGCCGATGTTGCCCGTGATCGCCTGCAAGGTCAAGAGCGCCTGCATGTGCAAGTCGCCGTGGTACCAGTGCGACAGGCCGAACCCGACCCTCACCGCGAGGGGCTTGCTCGCCCCCCAGACCTGCCCGAGGGAGACCACCTGCGCAGCGGGCACGTCTGTGACCTTCTCGGTGTACTCCGGGGTGTACTTGGCGGCCATGTCCGCAAGTGCTTGCAGGGCGGTGCGTGCCTGCAGGCTTCCCACCGGATGCGTCCCCAGGATCGCGGGCGTCTTGAGGGTCGGGTCGCTGGCGGCCTTGATCTTGTTGTCCGACTCGTCGAAGACGACGTAGTCGTCCTTGGCGCCGGCGACGACCTTGTTCGCGCGAAGCCAGGTCCCGTCCTGCGGGTCGATAAGGTAGGGGCCGACTGTGTTGGCGCGGATGTAGTCGGCGTCGTAGGTGCCGTTTAGGAAGATCTGGTTGATGATGCCGTCGATGAGGGCCGTGTCGGCTCCCGGGCGGATGGGCACGAACTCGTCGGACTGGGCACAGGTGACGGTGAAGCGAGGATCGACAGAGATGAGCCGGGTGCCGTTCTGGTCCCTGGCGTCGCACATGATCCGCCAGTCAGGGATCGAGGTCTCCGCGACGTTGTTGGCCCAGAAGACGATCGTCTTGGCGCTCAGGAAGTCGACCGACTCGTGTCCGGTGAAAAACCCACCCGCATTGGATGGATTGGTCGGGTCGACGAGAACATAATTCCAACCTGCCGGAGTGGCAGAGTCGCCCTCGTTGTCGCCCTCAGAGTCTCCCGCCGAGGCGCCGATGACGCTCGCGAAACGGAACCCCGCTCCGATGACGCCCTCGAGCACCGCAAGCGAGCCCGTGTAGGGGGCGACCCACACCGCCGTCTTGCCGTACTTCTCCTGGATCCGCTTGAAATTGTCCGCGATAAGGGTCGTCGCCTCGTCCCAGCTGATCCGCTGCCATTTGCCCGAGCCCCGCTCCCCGACGCGCTTATAGGGGTACTTGATCCGGTCCGGGCTGTAGGTGTTCGAGATCTGCGAGAGTCCTCTCAGACAGATCCGCGGGTGGAAGGTGGGCGCCTGCTCGCCGGAGACTGTCGTCGTCCCCCAGCTCGCCGGGCCGATCATAGTGACCCGTCCGTCTGTGACATGGACGAGGTGCCCGCACGCGCCGTCACAGTTGTTGGAGTGGCCGGTCCGGTAAACGACTTCCTTGCCCGTCAGGAACTCCTCAGAGCTCGCGAGCTCACCGGTCGACGGCTCCAGGAATCGCAGGTGGTCCGCCACCATCAACCCGCCCGCTACCGCCGCGCTCCCACCCAGAAATGCTCGCCTCGAGAACTTGGACATCAGGCCTCCTCGGCTCGCCGCGCGCTTGGATCTGCGTACATAGAGCCAGCTAACAACCTTCCCAGCAGCCAGACCAGGGCCGAAAGACCCAGGTACGGGGTGCATCAGGCAGTAGTCTCGAGTGATCTAAGCCTTGAGATGTTGTCGCCACAAAGACATGACAGCGCGACGGCCGTCGTTCGAATTGGCGTTCGGATGCCAGTCCTCGAGCGGCTCCAGGGCCGCTCAGCCCCAGGGCCGCTCAGCCCCAGGCCGACCGGGTGGGTGGCATACCGCTGCGGCCGGCGTCGGGCACGACGCCAAGCACCTGGTGCACGGCAATGCCACCATTCTCGAAGCCGATCACGGACCCGGCCATGTACAGCCGCCAGATCCTGGCGCGTGCAAACCCGACCAGCGCCAAGGCTGCCTCCCAGTTGGCCTCGAGATTCGCCACCCACGAGCGCAGAGTCCGCGCGTAGTGCTCGCGAAGCGACTCGACGTCACGGCATTCGAACCCGGCACGCTCCATCGCGAGCACGACGTCGCCGACATCGAGCAACTCACCGTCCGGGAACACGTACCGGCCAAAAAAGCTCCAAGGCTTGAGCTTCGAACCCCCCTGCTCGGAGATGGCGTGATTCAGCAACCTTCCCCCCGGCTCGAGCAGACCGTGCAAAGTCTGGAAGTACTGGGTCGTGCGGGCCTTGCCGACGTGCTCGAACATGCCGATCGAAGAGATCGCGTCAAAGCGCTCACCTCGGAGGTCCCGGTAGTCCTGCACGCGGATCTCCACTCGGTCGGCGAGGCCTGCTTCGGCCACTCGCTTCCTCGCGTAGGCGGCCTGCGGCTCGCTCAAGGTGATGCCCACGACGGTCGCCCCGTGTTTGGCCGCGGCGTGCATCGCCATCGATCCCCACCCGCAGCCGACATCGAGTAGTCGCAGTGGCCTGCCTTGCTGCAACCCCAACTTGCGGCAGGTCAGCTCGTGCTTGGATTCCTGGGCTTGCTCCAAGCTCATGGCCGGGTCGGCAAAGCGGGCACACGAGTAGGTCATTGACGGCCCGAGCACGAGCTCATAGAAGTCGTTGCCTACGTCGTAGTGGTGCGTGACTGCTCGGGCGTCTCGCCGCTGAGAGTGTCGCAACCCTCCCAGACGGGCCTCTTCGGGCGGTGCGGGCAAGGGTCGGCCTATGGCGCCGGCCCGATAAGCAGCGCCGAGGGCCGCAGGCACAGCGCGCAATCCCACTCGCAAGTCCCGGGGCGCAACGGCATGCAAGCTCTCCATCATGGCGATTATGTCGCCCTCGATCTCGATGTCGCCTGCAACGTAGGCGCGGCCGACGCCGAGCTCGCCCGGGGCCCAAAGGATCCGCCGTATCGCGTCGGCCGAGCGGACATGGATGGTGCCCACACCCTTCTCCGGGCCGATGGCACTGCCGTCCCACAGCTCAAAGCGAACGGGAACCTGGCCGCCGAGCAGGTGGCTAATCAGCGGAGAAAGCGCAGAGGCCGCGCTGGCGCGCCGCCGCGTAGGAGCGCTGAAGGGCTGCGGGGCTGACTGCTCGGGCCGGTCCGCCTCGCCCGGGCCCGGGATCGACGACTCCTCGGTGATCATTGGATACCTCCCACGCTCTGTCGATGTGCCGCCCGTGAGCGACGCTGTTGCCCAACTCTCCCATCCCCCCAACCGACGGGCCAACCCTTGTCGAGGCGATTGGTGCCCAGAACCTGTCCTCCGACCGAGGATCGTGGACCCACGGCAGCTCAGTGACCGAACCTACCCAGGCCTCCCGGGCGCTTGAACGACGCGGGAAACCCCTGCGGGATCGGACCGTCACTCAAGTCTCTCCGACGTCCGGATCAAACTCAAGGTCGCCTCGTACGTGACGCGTGGTCACAGCTCCGCGTGGGAAGGCTCCTCAGGCGAAGGGCGGCCTCAGCATTCGGCCCGTGGGTCGGTGTAACTCTTCGTGAAGAGATCAACCGGCTTCGAGGCAATCCTCCATACCGCGACCTGCGCTTCCATATAGGCGTGACCGGAGACGGTCAGATAAAAGGCCGAGCACGGCAGTCCTGCCACGAGGGTCCCAGTCCTCTGGCCGATGGCAACGATCACGTCCCCGTAGCCGAGGATGTTCGCCACCGCCAGGCCCGGCCCGAACCCGACCTTCATCTGGGAGGCCACCTCGACCGCGGCCGACGACAGGGTTATCGACGACTTGCTGGTGACAAAGGAACCTTTCACACTCATCGGGTTCGTCGCACCCGAGTCCGAGCCACCCGATTCGGTCACGGCCTCCGCGCCCCCGTAGGTCAGCGTCTCGCCGCCCCGAATCGTCGAGTTCTTGCTCGACAGAGCCACGTTCACGAGCAGGGCGAACGAGACCTTCAGCAACATCGGGACCCCTGCAATGGCAAAGGGAACGTTGAAAGTCATCGGCAAGCGGAGAACGGGGAGTTTGAAGGTGCCCTTGCTCGGGTCGAGGATCTGGTAGGTGATGCTGACACCCCCTACGGACAGGAACGAGAACGTGCTGTGCACATTGCGGCCGTTGGCGATATCGAAGTTGCCCGAGAGGTTTGCCTTCGCGATATAACCGGAAAGGGTCGCTTCCAGCGTCAGCCCGCCTGCGCTCTTACCTGGCACGCACGATTGACCTGTGATGAAGGACGCTCCGACGCATCCCTGTATTTCCCACTTCAGTCGAGACAGGGAGGGGATCACCGAAATGCGGTATGAGAAGTCGTTCTTCGTCGCTTTGCCCACGTAAGAAAGGCCGACATCCGGGATAACGGGCTTACCAGAGGTGGCCAGAGCCACTTGCGGCTCAAGGGATCTCACCTCGCTGGAGGCGTTCGAAGGTGACGATCCGGACGAGAGGGTGCCGAAAACGTTGCTGAAGTCGATGGGTTCAGAAAATGTGATGTCCGCTGTCTTGAAAATGTCGGTGAGTGCAGCCGGTCGTGTCGTCACGGTCATACGAGACGCGGAACGGCTCACCGAGACCACGACGGCCACTGTGTAGCCCTGTAGCAACATCACCTTGCCCGCCTTCAGCTGGCTCAACGCGCCGGCAGGGCTCTTGAAGACGAATGTGCTGCCGTCGCTCGAGACGCTGACAAGATTGGCAGCCACGGTGGCGGCGTTGACGACGACGACGTTCGGGGCCATCGAGACCTGCGGGGTGAGGACGTCGGCTCGCGCGCTCGTCAAGTGCGTGCTACTGGCGCGGCTGACGGCACGCTGAACTGTCGCGACCGAGGGAGGCGCGTACGCCGCCAGAGCCACGAAAAACGACAATGCAACTGTCACCGCCGCCATTGCTGATCTGGGCCTTTGCATCTATGGAAATTACCACTGACCGGCCGGGGTTCCCAGCACTTCCTCGCCTCTTCCGAGGCGTCACCGAAGACCCTCTGCTGCCCTGGATCGGTTCCAGATGCCGTGAGCACCGCCTGGAGCAATGCAGAGAGCGCCTGGCATCCCCAAGCCTCCGCAGCTCAGCTACTGGCGGGACACTCGTGATGCTGACACGCAGGCTCCGAGGTGGTAACAGCGGGAGCACTGGCGAACGACGGGTCCCTCAGACTGGAGAAGTGGTACATGAGCACGCCTGGGGGAACACCGGAGGCGGTTCCGTCTGTCTGCCCACCCTTCCCGGCCGTGAGATTGTCGATGATGCGAGCGACGTAGTCCGCGATGTAGCCGTCGAGATAGACGCTCCCGGCCATGTTGAGATGCACGCCGTCGAGGCGCACCACTGTCGGCTGACCTTGTATCGGCACGGTCCCGGTGTAGCTCCCTCCCGGACCATCGAGGACCGGCCCCGGATCAAAGAACGTGACCCCGTGATACCGGGCGGCTTGCTGGGCACAGATCTGCTCGATCACCTGCATATAGGCCGACAGCTGGGCGTCCTGCATTGCCGGCTCTCCGATCCAGAGCACCTTGGAGCCTTCGCGCACGAGCTCGGCCATGACCCCTGCAACCCTGCCGGCATACGCCTTTCTCCACAACGGGCTCCCAACAGGCTGGAAGGCGCCGTCCACGAACAGGTCCTGCCCGTCGTTGGCGCCGCTCATGTAGATCACGAGCCGGGGCCGCAGAACGGCGACCACGGCGAGCAGATGGCGCTGCCAGTCGAAGAACTCGGGACTCACAAGGCCTGTGCCGACCTGGTACTCCGCCAACGTCCTGAGCTCCGGCGAAGTTGCGTGGTACCTGTTCCAAGCCCATTCGGGTCCGGCAGCGGTCGAGTCGCCGGCGAAGTAGATCGGCGGCCCGGGTGGACCGGGTGCAGGTGTCGCCGACACCACTTTCCCCGGGGCGCGATCGAGCACGTCATGGGCCAAGGCGACGAGCTGGCTGGCGTGCAGATCCGAGAAGTCGCCGACCTGTTGCCAGAGCAACCAATAGGTAGTGCCTGACGCTGTGAAATAGAGGTACCGGTTGTTGGCGATCATCGCCTGTTGGCCAAGCCCGCTCACCGTGTCGAGGGCGTCGACGAACTGCGTCGCGGTCTGGAACGACGTCCGCGGCTCCACGGTGAGGGCCAAGAACGCGTCCGTGCCGACCAGCCACTGGCAATAGGGGTAGGTGGGAGTTGCCGGACCGACGGGGCCGCCGAACTGACCTTGGATCTGCGCACGACTGAGCAGGGAGCACGCGTTCCGGGTCGCTTGATCGCCGAGCGAGCCATCGTCGAGTCGCGGGCTTGGACGCGGCCGGGAGGTCGGCAACGTCGTCGATGGAGGTTCCTCGCTGGTCGTGGTGACCGCCGGGCGGCTGGTCGTGGTGACCGGAGTGGTGCTGGTCGTCGGGCGGTTCTGCGACGCAGCCGCCTGGCAACCGCTGATCGCGGCTGCCGCGGCGACGGTGATCACGGCTCTCAGCGCACTGCGACGAGCACGCCGCCGGAGAGGATCGAGCCCGGCCATTCCAAGAGGCTAGAGCCCTCCACCTCGGGGAAGTCGTCACCGGAGCTGGGAGCTTCCCTCACCACTTGTGCACAGTGACCCTCGAAAAGCTTCGCGACGAGCTAGGACGGGCCGAACGAGCCAGAATCGCGCCGTGTCCGGCGATGGAGATGAACAAGACCCAGGCGCGATGGCTCTTGCAGTGGCTCTTGCAAACGCGGTGCTGGCCCTTGGCAACACAGTGGCTGAGCTGTGAATCTGCACGCCATCGAGTTGCGCCGCGTCTGCTTGCCGCTGGTGTCACCTTTCCGCACGTCTCTCGGGACCGAGTCGGTCCGTGACGCCCTGCTGGTCCGCGTGGAGTCCGACGACGGCGAGGGCTGGGGCGAGTGCGTCGCTGGCTCAAATCCCCTCTACTCCTCGGAGTACGTGGAGGCCGCCTGGCTCACCCTCAGCCGTTACCTCGGACCGAGACTGCTGGGTACGCCTGAGCTCACTGCCACTGACGTTCAGCCGCTGCTGGCTGAGTACAGAGGCCACCGAATGGCAAAGGCCGCGCTGGAGATGGCGGTGCTGGACGCACAGCTGCGAGTGGCGGGCGTCTCACTCGCCAGCTTCCTCGGTGGTGTAGCCGACAAAGTAACCCCGGGGGTCGCAGTCGGGATCATGAGCTCAGTCGGCGAGCTGCTGGAGTGCGTCTCCGAGTACCTCGAGGCCGGTTACCGGCGGGTCAAGCTCAAGATTCAGCCGGGCTGGGACCTGGTTCCGGTCGAGGCGGTCCGGGACGGCTTCGGAGCCGATCTGATGCTGCAAGTGGACGCGAATTCTGCCTACCGACGTAGCGACACAGCTCACCTAGCCCAGCTCGACCGGTTCTCCCTGCTCCTCATCGAGCAACCCTTGGACGAAGATGACCTCATCGGCCACGCACAGCTCGCGAACCGGATCGTGACACCTGTGTGCCTCGACGAGTCGATCGTCTCAGCACAAACCGCCGCCACGGCCATCTCCCTCGGTGCCTGCTCGGTCGTGAACATCAAGGCGGGACGCGTCGGGGGTTACCTCGAGGCACGCGCCATACACGATGTGTGCGTATCAGAGAACGTCCCCGTGTGGTGCGGCGGCATGCTGGAGACCGGTCTCGGCCGGGCCGCGAACCTCGCGCTGGCCTCGCTTCCCGGGTTCAGCTTGCCGGGCGACATCTCAGCCACCGACCGTTACTTCCGCCAGGACATAACTGCCCCCTTCGTGCTCGAAAACGGCACGATCGCGGTCCCTACCGGCCCAGGCCTTGGCGTCGAGATCCTGGTCCCAGTGCTAGACAGTCTGACGACGCAGTCCGAAACCATTACGGAGGCAGCTCTGTAAACTCGGCTGCTCATCTGTCGGGGACGGTCGCTGCCGCGGCGCGAAAGTCCTCAGCCCTCTTCACGGGTATAGGGGATGCCGAGCGACGCGGGAGTCCCGATCCTGCGATTGGCCCAGCTCGTCGATGCCGCCGCCAGCGCGATGACCGTCATGAGGAACGGCAGTGCGGAGTAGAACTCCGACGGAAGGACTGTGATCCCCCGTGTCTGAAGTGTCGGTCCGAGAGCAGAGAAGACACCGAACAGATAGGCGCCGACCACGAGCAGGTCGGGACGCCAGAAGGCGAAGATCACAAGTGCGATGGCGATCCATCCCATCCCGGCCGTGAGACCATCGGTCCAGATCGGAGCGAGGGCGAGTGTGAAGTAGGCGCCCCCGAGACCGGCAAACGCGCCGCCGATGAGCGTGTGCGTGTACCGGTAGGCGGTCACATTGATCCCCATGGCGTCCGCGGCGGCAGGGTTCTCGCCCACGGCCCGCAGGTAGAGTCCAGGCCTCGTCCGGTACAGGTAGTACATGACGGCGACGACGAGCACCCAGGACGCGTACACGAAGGCATCCTGATTGAAAAGGAGCGGCCCGAGGATCGGCGCGTTCTTTAGGCCCAGCAGATCGATGTTGTTGAACTGGTGATGCCCGGCCACGCCACCGATGTTCCAAACCTGCCCGAGGTACGACGACAGACCGATGATCCCGGCGAAAATCGTGATGGCAAGACCCGAGACGATCTGGTTCACACGGATCGTGATCGTCAAGAAGGCATGGATGAGCGCCATCGCACCACCAGCCACGAGGGACGCCAAGATGGCGAGCAGCAGAACGAGCCCGGACGGCCCGTGCATCTTCTGCGAGACGCAGAAGGCGGTTACCGCCCCCATGAGCATCATTCCCTCGACACCGAGGTTGAGCACCCCGGAGCGCTCGGCGAGCAGCTCGCCTAGGCCAGCGAGGACGAGCGGGGTCCCAAAGGCGATGGCCGACGCCACGACAGCGAGGACGACGTTCGAGTTCATGACACCACCCCTGTCGCGTCGACTGCACGAGCGGGGGTCGAGGAGGCTGCCCGGCGGCGCAACCCGATCCGATAACGGGCGAGAATCTCACCGCCGAGGACGGTAAAGAGGATGATCCCCTCCATAGTGCCGACGAGCCCGGTTGGAAACGAAGGCCCTTCGAGGGCGAAGCCTGCGTTCGTGAGGCCGCCGATCAAGAGCGACACCAGTACGACGGCGAGGGGGTTGTACAAAGCGAGGGCCGCGACCACGATTCCTGTGTAGCCGTACTGAGCCTGTTCGAGCCCACGGGGGTCGAGCACGTGTCCGAAATCGCCGATCTGGCTCGAGCCGGCGATGCCTGCGATCGCGCCCGAGATCGCCATCACCGAAAGGATCTTCCGTTTTGTGCGGATGCCCGAGTAGTTGGCTGCCTGGGGAGAATCGCCCACGACCCGCATCTCGAAGCCATAGCGGGTGGAGCGAATCAGGACGAGTAGGCCGACTGCCAGGCCGACGCCGAGCACGAAACCCATGGGCAGAATGAATGTCCCGATGGTTATCCCTGGCCAGGAGGCACTGGCCCCCAGCGTCTTGCCTGTTGGAAACACCGAGGCTCCGGGCGTCGTCAGGTCCCGCCAGTAAGAATCGCTGTCGTAGATCAGGTAGTACATGAAGAACCCGGCGACGTAATTGAGCATGAGAGAGGTGAGGATCTCATTCGTGCGTAGGTAGGCGCGCAGTAGAGCCGGAATCGTCGCCCAAAGCATCCCGGCGAGAGCGCCGCCGATGACCATGGCGATTATGAGCAGCGGGCGTGGCCAGTCGCCGAGCACGAGCCCGGTCGCAGAAGCCCCGACCGCGCCCATGTACAGCTGGCCCTCACCACCGATGTTGTAAGTCCTCATCCTAAAGGCGAAGGCGGCACAAAGACCTGTGAACAGCATCGGCGTGGCGTAGACGAACGTGGACGAAAGGGCCCCGTCGGCGGTGACCGCGGCGGAGTACATCTGGTGATAGGTCGAGAACGGGTTGTGACCCGTGGCCAGCAACAAGATGGCGGTGATGATCGCCGCCAGAACAAGGGAAGCGATCGGCACGGCTAACTTGAGCCACCCGGGCGTGTTCAGCCGACGTTCGATACGCAGGGGCCAGGTCATGCCGCGCCCGCCATCATGAGTCCTATTTGCTGCCGGTTGGCCTCAGCGGCCGAGACAGTTCCGACGACACGGCCGTTGTAGAAGACGGCGATGCGGTCCGAGAGCTCGAAGATCTCGTCGAGGTCTTCGCTGACCATGAGGACGGCGACACCGCTCTTGGCGGTCTCGACGAGAACTCGCCTTACGTACTGAGTGGCTCCGACGTCGAGGCCGCGAGTCGGCGAAGCCGCCACGAGCACCCGGGGGGCCGAGGACAGCTCCCGAGCGAGGAGAACCTTTTGGATGTTACCGCCTGAGAGCTGCCGGATGAGCGTGCGGGGCCCAGGGGCGCGGATGTCAAAACGCGCAATCATCTCCTTCGCGTTGGCGATCTCCTTGCGCCTCGACAACACAGGACCACGACGCATGTCCTTGCCGCGGTAGGACTTCAATATCAGGTTCTCTGCAATCGAGAGGTTGGGCGAGATGCCGGTTCCCATCCTGTCCTCAGGCACGTAGGCGATGCCGAGGTCGATGGCCGCCCTGGGGTCGCTCGAGCGCAGCGGCAACCCGCCGACGGTGATCTTGCCTGCCGTCGTCGGTCGCAGTCCCGCGATGACCTCTGCCAGCTCGCGTTGGCCGTTGCCTGAGACTCCGGCGATGCCAAGGATCTCCCCCGCGTGAACCTCCAGTGTGACGTCCTTCAGTGCCTCGGCACCAAGGTCGCCACGCGCGGACACACCCGCCAGCTCGACGATGGGAGGGCCCGGCTCCGTCGCCAGCCTGGTCGTCGCCTCCAAAGACACGTCCCGGCCGACCATCAAGCCGGCAAGGTGGTCGGCATCGGTGCCAGCGGTCGAAACGGTCGTAATGGAACGGCCCTGGCGCAAGATCGTCACGCGATCGGCGACCGAGAGGACCTCGGGCAGCTTGTGGGAGATGAAGATCACCGTCTGGCCGGCGCCGGCCATGTCGCGCACGCTCGAGAAAAGCTGGTCGGCTTCCTGCGGCGTCAGCACGGTGGTCGGCTCGTCGAGGATGAGGATCCTGGCGCCCCGGTAGAGGGCTTTCAAGATCTCGACCCGCTGGCGCTCCCCGAGCGAGAGCTGCCAGATCCTCGCCTTCGGGTCGACGGGCATCTGGAAACGGTCGGCTGCCTCGGCGACCGTCTTTTCGATCTTCCGAGGAGAAAATCGCAGCCGCGACTTGGACCATCCGAGGACCACGTTCTCGGCGACGGTCATGCTCTCCACGAGGCGCAGGTGCTGGTGGACCATGAAGATGCCAGCGTTCTGCGCGTCCCTCGGGGAGTGGAACCTGACGGGCTTGCCGTTGACGAAGAGCTTGCCTTCATCGGGCCGGTAGAGGCCCATCAGGAGATTGCACAGCGTGGTCTTGCCGGCCCCGTTCTCGCCGAGCAGGGCGTGCACCTCCCCCGCTGCCGCCTCGAACGACACATGGTCGTTGGCGACGACGCCGGGAAAGCGCTTCGTCATCTCGACGGCCTGCACTGCCAGTGTTCCCGGCGCACCGCCGGGAACACTGGCAGTGGGGCTTGACATCGAAGCTGAGCCCGCGGCCACAGCCGCCTGCTCCGCTCCGGCATCGAGCACGGAGTCGGTCATGGAGTCCGTTAACCCTTCGGGTTGCCGATGACGCCCTTCACGAACCAGCTGATCGAGTACTTCTGCATCACCGTGAGGGTGACGCCCTTCGCAACGACGATCTTGCCGTTCTGGCCGTAGATCGGCCCGGTGAACGGGTCGAAGGTGCCGTTGATAATGGCGTGCTCCTTGGCGAGGATGGCCGTGCGCGTCGCCTGGGTGACCGACTTGCCGAACGGGCCCATCTGGACGAAGCCGTCCGCCAGGCTGCCGTACCAAAAACGTGCCACCCAGGTGCCGTCCATGGCGGCCTTGACTTCCTGGACATAGTACGGGCCCCAGTTGTAGGTGGTCCCCGTCAGCCAGGCGTTGGGAGCGAAGCTCTCCTGGTTGGAGTCGTAACCGACCCACTTGAGGCCGTGGGCCGCGGCCACCTGACCGGTTGTCGGGCTGTCCTGCCCGTCGGCCAACACGGAGACGCCGGCAGAGACGAGGCTCTCAGCGGCCGTCCGCTCGGTCGCCGGGGCGAACCAGGTGTTCGTCCAGACGATCTTGACCGTCGCCTTCGGGTCCATGAACTGCGCACCCATGGTGAAGGCGTCGACCTCCCGCAGGCACTCAGGGATCGGGTAGGGGACGACGAAACCGATCTTGTTGTTACCTGAAGCCAGGGCTGCGGCACCGGCCGCCATGCCCCCGAGGTAGTCGCCGTCTTCGCCAGCGCCGTAGTACTCGCCCAGGTGCTTCGGGATGACCGTCGTTCCGGTCGCCTGCTCGAAGATCACGTTCGGGTACTTGGCCGCGGCTGCGACCAGCTCCGGTTGGTAGCCGTAGGAGGTGGCAAAGATGATGTTCGCTCCCGCGTCGACGAGCTGGGTGATGACCTGTGTGCACTGCGGGCCCTCAGGCACGTCCTCCTTGTACATGGTCTCTACGCGCCCGCCGAAGGTCTTCTGAACATCGAGGCGGCCAACGTCCTGGGCGTGCGTCCAGCCGGCGTCGCTCGGTGCTCCTACATAGATGAACGCGGCCTTGAAGGGGTGCTTCGTCGTCCACTGGCTGCCCGGGGCGCCGAGTGCCGCCAGCGGGTTGGCCACCGTCTTCGTGCTCGCGCCCGAGGCGGAAAGGTTCACGACAGCTAGCGCGCCGATCATCGTGAAGGCAGCCAAGAACACCACCACATGCTTCATCCTGCTCATGACCTGTGTCTCCTCTCGAGATGACCGGTCGGATGTCCGCCGGACAGCTCATTGGTTCGCCGACCGGTTGACGCCCGGTCATCGGCTCATAAGCAAGAATGCAAACTTTACGAATGCGTGTACAGAGTCCTTCGACCCTAACGGCCCCAGAAGTTATTCACCAAGCCCAGTCGACGACGACCGAACCCCTCCAATGCCTGCGCTCGGGATCATCCTGTTCGCGCCCGCTCCAAATCGCTACGTTGGTGATGTGAGATGAACAACTTCTACACCGCCGAGGAAAAGGAGAGGCTATGGACGATATGACGCCGGCTCAGGGCGCGGGTGTTGTGACCGGTGGTGGTGGTGGGGGTCTCGCCCTCGATGCACCTCCGAGCACCGAGGACTACCAGGCGGGCAAGCTCGAGCTGCGCGGCATCGAGCTGATCCCTGAGTCGAACAGGGCTTTGCGGCCCTCAGGTCTCTTCTGGATGTGGGCCGGGGCGCTGTGGAACGTCGAGTTCCTCGTCTACGGAGCCCTCATGCTCTACTTCGGCCTCTCGTTCTGGCAGGCCGTGCTGGCGATCCTCGTCGGCAACATCTTCTACGCGTTCCTCGGGTGGGCGAGCCTCCCCGGACCCAAGACGGGCACCACCGCGTTCATGGTCAGCCGAGCTCCCTTCGGTCGCAACGGCAACCGGGCTCCTTCGCTCTTCAACTGGATCACCCAGGTTGGCTTCGAGGTCGAGGGCATCGTCATCATCGTGCTCATCATCGAGGCGATGTTTTCCAGAGAGGGAACGATCCTCGACACTGGTGCGAAAGTTGTCGTGATCATCTGCGCAGTAGCCGTGCAGTTCATAGCCCCCTTCCTCGGCCACGCGACCATCACCAAGGTGCTCCGCTACCTGTCGTACGTGTTCATCGTCGTCTTTATCATCATGGCAATCCTTGTCATCCCGCACGCCCACCTGAGCGCCTTGCACCAGCATGCCTCGTGGTGGATCTGGACGACCGGTCTTGTCCTGATCGTGTCTGCGGGTGGGCTCGGGTGGACCGAGAACGCGGCCGACTACTCCCGCTACCTCCCCCAGAACACGCCCAGGTCGAAGACCTTCTGGTCCGCGACGCTCGGAGCGGCGATCCCTTCGATCCTGCTCGAGCTCCTCGGGGCAGCTGCTTATCTCGTGAGCCCGAAGGCGATTGCAGTCACGGGTCTTCCCTCGTCGTTTGACAGCTGGTTCTTCTGGCCCTTCTTGATCCTGGCTCTCCCGCAGCTGTTCGCGATCAACTCCATCGACATGTACTCCTCCGGAGTCACGCTGCAGGCGATTGGGATCCCCGTCAAGCGGTGGGGCTGCGTGCTCATCGACACCATCATCTCCGGTGGCGTGACGGCGCTTGTGATCTTCAAGGGCAACTTCTACACGGACCTGTCGGGTTTCCTCGACTACATCGTCGTGTGGCTGGGCGCCTGGTTCGGGGTTCTCCTGGTCGACTACCTGCTCCGTCGTGGCACCTACGATGTCACCTCGCTGGCCGCCAAGAGAGGCGGTCTTTACTGGCGTAACGGCGGCTTCAACTGGAAAGCGCTCGTGTCGCTGGCGGCCGGCATGTTCGCGGCGATGATGTGGATCGACGCCGCGTTCTATGTGCCGGCGTATACCGGACCACTCTCGAACAGTACCCATGGCGCCGACTTCAGCTGGGCCTTCGGAATGGTCGTCAGCGGAGTCCTGTACGGCATCTTGTCGGCAAAGAGCATTCGCAAGGAGACGCTGCAGAGCTCGCCGAAGATGGGAGCGCCCCTCGCGTAACAAGTGCCGTGGGCCATCCCCCGGGAAGCGGTGGGCTCTTGCCGTCTTCCCCGGGGGACGACGCCCCAGCCTTGTGCGTGTCATTCCCGTGGACGCAGGTTGAAGGCGCTGAGATCGAAGTGGCGACCGCGACCGAGCTTCGGAGGCGACCGATCTGCCAGCGCCTGCGTAGGAGCCGAGCGGTTGCGAGCTGCCTGCTCGTGCAGCGACCCCCAGGCCAGGCAGAGTGCCGGGGGTCGCGCACATGCGGCTAGCTCGCACTTACTTATCGACCGATCTTGGCGAGCTCCTGAGCGTCGCCCGAGGTCGACAGCTGCGCAGGTGAACCCAGCACCGAGCCGGCTGTCCTAGGAGCTGGCCGGACAGCTCCGCGTTGGCTTCCGGCCGGGAACGTCGTACCAAGCCACTCCGGCCTCGAAGCTCACCGAGGGCGACCCCAAGAGCCTGGTCAGCGACGCGATCGCGCCAGTGCGGATCGCTCCTTCGCTCGTGCGAAGGACCAGCGCGTCAACGTGGTACTCGCGAACGACAGCCTCGAGGGAGCGACAGACGCTCTCCAACGACACGCCGGAAGCGCCCCGGGACCCGACAAGGAGAAGCGACAGCCTGTTCAGGTCGGGGCCTTGAGCGATGTAGTAACTGCCTCGGCCCGCGAGGCCGGGGACAAGGGCATAGCCGCCCACGAGCCGGAAGCTCATCTCGTCCGCTGCCTGCCACTCCATGGGCTCGTCGTTGTGCGCGCGAGGGTAGGGAAACGCCAGCACGACGCCGCCGCTCGGAACCGAGCGAGCGAGCGACGAAGTGAGCTGTGGCGCGGCCACATCCTGCTCTTTGACCAGCGGCAACTGGTCCAGGAGTGGGACAAAGACCACCACGAGCAATACGAGCAGGGCAAGGGTACCCAGGCCCGAGTCCGATCGCATCCGGGACGCGAGACGCCGCACCCGAGACTCGACGGGATGTCCCGAGAACCCTGGAGCTGTTCGAGGGTGCTCGAGGATCCAGGTCCTCGTGTGGTCGAGGCCGACCGCGAGCACGACCGCCAGAAAGAGCATCTCGATGCCAGTGATCCTGACCGGCTCCAGGTCGACGAGGACCGGAACGTGCTCGAAGACCGCCTCGGGGAGCCAGACCGGAAAGGTGTGCCCGTCGACGGTGAGACGCGGACCGAGGGAAAGCACGAACGCAGCACACGCGCACGCGACCGAGAACCGAAATACCCCGACCTTCCGCCACCACACAGCCAGTGCAACCAGGCCGATGAGCAGAGGAACACCCAGATAGCCGGACGAGTTGACCAGCTGTGGCGATGCTCGCAGGACCGGCCGGAGAAGATCGACGTGGAAGGCCGCGATCGCCCCGGCCGGCTGGATGCCGCCAGCGATGCGCCGCGGACCTGTGAGGAAGTAGCCGATCGGATAGCCGGCGATCAACGCGAAACAAGCGCATGCCGCGAGGAGCCCGGGCGTCGCCATGCGAACACGGGCGACGACTTCGCGGCGATGGGCGATCGCTAGGAAGACGAGGCCGAGCGCCGCCATGATGGCGCAGTACGCCAGTATCTCCGGGTCGATGAGGAGCTGTGCGGCGCTCAGCACCCCGAGCAGGACGCCAACGTTGATCGATGACCTTCTCCGGGTCACGAACAGCTCGTCGAGGCACCAGAGCAGGAGCGGAGGAACTGCCATGAACGCGAGGTCGAGGTGGACGGAGGCCTCGAATGTCATGTACGACCCGAACCCGTACAGCAGCCCTGCCGCGAAAGCGGCGGGCCACCACCTCACCCACCGACGCGAGACAAGGAACATCGAGGTGGCGGAGCCCGCGAGCGCGATGCGCATCAGGAGGTTGAACGATGCAATAGGGCCCAGCGCGAGCGTGACCGGTGCCGCCAGGAAGCCGAGCAGCGGAACCGATGTGTTCGAGGCAAGGTTCACGCCGAGTGGGTAGTCGATGTAGTTGGTAAAGAAAGGGTTCAGGCCGTGCCCGAGCGCGAACGGCGTCCACGCCAGGAACCACGACATCTGCGCCGGGTCCCCACTGCCCGCCCCAAGTACGTGCGGCAGCTTGCTCGCGTCAAAGGGCATGACCGGCCAATACGCCAAGAGGGCGATGACCACGTAGGTGCCGACCGCGAGCGCGAGCGGGACGACCGGTCTCCGCATCGCCTGCATATCGCCCGAAGGCTGCATTGGCACGTCGTTCCCTCTGAGCCGAGCCTTCTGCTTCGCCGCCATCCGCGCGCCCGCGCGTTGCACCGATGCGCTGGTGCAGAAGGATAACGGTTCGGGCGACCTCGCCGGAGGCAGCCGGCGCTCTCGCCCTGGGACCGGTGGCCCTTCGATAATTGGCCTCAGCACCGGTGGCCGCGTCTATGGTTCAGCGGAACCCATGGCGCACTCCCCCTCAACGGTGACTCTCGGTTCGCGAGACCGGCCGGGAGTCAATGCTCCCCGAGCGATTCCCCGGCGCTGGTCACTTGTCGCGCGCGCCGACAAGTGGGCGATCGCGCTCTATGTCACGGTACCTGTGTTGCTGGGTGTCCCGCCCGCGCTGGTCGGGAGACCTCTCTTCCCTGGGAGCGGCACGGCGGACAACGTGACGCAGAACTACCCACTACGAGTGTTGTCGGGAGAGCTGCTGCGGCACGGCCGGCTGCCGTTGTGGGACCCGTACATCTGGAGCGGGACGCCCCTGCTCGCGGGATGGAACGCGGGATCCCTGTACCCCGGTACGTGGCTCTTCGCCATCATGCCCGCAGGCGCGGCGTGGACGATCAACGTCGCCTCGGTGTCGGTGATATGCGGCGTCGGGATGCACGTCTTCCTGCGCCGGCTCGGCTGCTCACCGCTCGCGGCCCTGCTGGGCACCTTGACGTTCACCTACACCGGGTTCATGTGGGGCCAAGCCGTGCACCTGGGCCTGGTTCAGGGCATGAGCTTCACTCCTTGGATGCTGCTCGCCGTCCACGAGCTCGCAACCTCCCCCGGCCCGCGAGCGGCCCGGCGCTGGACTGCGCTATTGGGCGGCTGCGGTGGGCTCGTAGTGCTCGCCGGCGATCCCCGCGCCGCCTCCAGCATCGCCTTCATTGTCGTCACCTACTTCCTTGCTCTTTGCTGGCGAGCCTGGCGCACGGGCCAGCGCGTCAGCGTTGCGGGTATCGGCGTCGTGGTGGCGGGCGTGCTGGCCGTGGTCCTCTCCACGGCGCAGTGGCTGCCTGGCCTCAGCTTCCTGCACGAGTCCAATCGGGCGGCCGTCACCTTCATCCGCTTCGCGGCGGGATCGTTATCGTGGCACGACCTGGAGTTGCTCTTCGTGCCGTTCCTCGTCGGCGGCAACGGCACCTTCGGCCTGCCCGGCTATCAGGGCTCCTACAACCTCCCCGAGCTGAGCTATGCGGTCGGCATCGTGCCACTGGTCGCGGCCTTTGCCCTATTCAGGCGCGCCATGCGCCGGCGTACCGGCGAGAGACCCCTCGGGGTCTGGTACGCATTGATCCTCGAGGGCGTCCTTCTCTCGGCCGGCACCAACACCCCCCTCGGCCACCTTCTTGTGGACATACCGCTCTACGGAGGCCAACGGCTGCAGAACCGCAACGCCGTGATAGTGGACCTCGCGCTGGCTGTACTGCTCGCTGTGTTTGTCGACGTGCTGAGGCCCCGTGCCGTGGCGCGTGATGCCGTACCAGACCCGACACCCGACACCGACCCGGGGCTCACGTTGTACGAACGCCTGACCGGCCTGGTACCGGTTGGCATTGTGGCGCTTCTCGTCCTGGCCGCGTACGTGCTGGGTCGATCGATTCAGCGTGGCTTCGGCGTCTCCGGTTACCACGCCGGGCTCGCGGTGAGCCTGAGCCCGTACTTCGCAGCCGTGCTCGTCATCTCGGCGGGCGCCGCCGTCCTGCTCTGCTTCGCGCCTCGTCTCAGCTCCAGCGGCCGCCGCCGCCTGGTGGCCGCCGTCGTCGTCGCAGACGTGTTGATGTGCGTCTTCAACGGGTCCTACACCTTCCCCGCCAAGGCCACCATCACGAGGAACAACCCTGCCGTCGTCACCCTCGCGAAGCTGCTCGGGCCGGAGGGCCGCTATGCGATATTCAATCCCGCCCAGAGCTTGCCGTCCGGGCTCCGGGGGACAATCCTTGCGCTCGGCCCTTTCAGCCTCGGCATCATTCACCAGGTCCAAAGCGTCCAGGGTTACTCTTCTGCGGTTTCCGGCAGCTATCAGCTCGCCACCGGAGCCCATGACGTCGAGAACCTGCAGCCGGTCGCCCTCACCCGCACGGATCTCGACATCTTGAACCTGAAAGAGCTGGTGACGCTCCCCGAGTACCTTGTGGCGGAGATCCCGGGAGACCAACCGATCCCAGTCGCGCAGGGGGCTCCCGTGCCACCGGGTACCGGGCGGGTTGCAAAGGCACTGGATGCCATCGCGCCGGACAAGCCGCTGCCGCACCTCCCGCCGTCCCTTCTGGCTTCTGGGCGCTCGTCGACCTGGATGCTTCCGGGCCCCGTCGCGCTCGACTCGGTCACAATCGTGCTCGTGCCCTACAACGGCGAGTTCCCCCGCGTCGTCGCGGTCGGCATCCTCAACGCCCACGATCAAATAGTCGGCGACCGCCGCGTGACACTCATGGGCTCGCAAGTCCGGGTTGCATTGAAAGGGCAGGTCGCATACGGAATTCAGGTCGGAGCGCCCAGCGGCACCCCTGTCGCCGTCGGTGCCGTCGCTGTGACCACGGTGCGGCCGATGGCGGTCGATTCTGGTCCGTTCACGCGTCGTCTCGTTCTCAACCAGGTGCTCCAAGGCGTGCTTGAACCGCCGAAGTGGCGTTACCAGACCGAGATCGGTGGGCTGCCGGTGTTCACCAACACCCTCACGCGGGGAGCTTCCTGGATCGAGCCGGCAGGGTCCACGACGCCGCTTGCGCCCCTGCTCCCGCTCGCGCACTCGACGACCCCACCTGTCGAGGCGTGGCAGAACCAGAAGACGGTCGTCTCTACGCCCAGCCCGGCGGTGCTCGTACGAAGCGAGGCGTACGACAAGGGCTGGGTGGCGCGGCTCACTCCGGTCGGGGGGGGCCCGACGGTGAACGTGCAGGTGAAGGCGCTCGGCATACTCCAGGCGATCTCGCTCCCAGCCGGCAAGTTCACCGTGACTTGGGTTTACCGTTCCAAGCTCGCAAAGTTCGGAGTCATTGCCAGCGGGGCGGGCGTGCTCGCGCTGGTTCTCCTGGTGTTCACTCCGAGGCGACGGCGCCGACCAAAGCGCGGCCGTAAGCCTCTTGCCTCTGCGGAGCCGGGAACTGCGTCCTAGCCGGAGCCAGACCGTCGCCCGAAGGAGTGCTTAGGCAGCAGGACCGGCAGCGAGCTGCACGGTCGCGCTGTGCCGGCTACCCGTGGAGTCGCTCCAATCCACTTTCACACGGTCACCGGGGTGGTACAGCTGCATCAAGGTCGTAAGCGCTGGTGCGGAACCGACCGCGTGGCCGCCGAGCGAGGTTATGACGTCACCCGCGGCCAGTCCCGCCGATGCGGCCGGCGCACTCGACAGCGCCGTGTCGATCACCGCTCCGGACGGGGAAGACCCAGATTGGCTGGAAGACACCTGGACGCCGAGGAAAGCTGTCGGACCGATGTGCACGCTCGCCGAGGCTTGACCGGACTCGATCTTCTTCGCGATCGCCACCGCGGAGTTGACGGGGATGGCGAAGCCTTGGGTACCTGTCGTCTGGAAGGAGAACCCGACAGACGCCGCCGTGTCCATCCCGACAACTTTCCCTGAAGTGTTGACCAGCGGCCCGCCCGAGTCACCGGCCTGGATGTCTGCGTTGACCTCGATGAGGCCCTTCAAGTACTCCGGGTTGCCTCCGTCCTGTTCTGTGGCGGTGATGGACCGGTTTAGAGCTGTCACCGAGCCGCCTGCCACACTGGGTGTTCCGCCGGCACCGCCTGCATTTCCGATGCCCACGATCGCCTCGCCTGGACGAACCGTTGACGAGTCGCCGAGCGGCGCGACCCTAAGGCCGGACGCACCGTTCAGCTTCAGCACCGCAATGTCGCTCGAGCGGTCATAGCCGGCGACGGCGGCGGTATAGACCCGACCGTTGCCCAGGTCGGTCACTTTGATACTCGTGGCGCCGTCGATCACGTGGTTGTTGGTGAGCACCTCACCGGAGGAAGTGAGGACGATCCCCGTGCCGGCCGCCTCCTCGCTGTAATAGCTGAGGGTGGTCTTGACATCCACAAGGCCAGGGTCGACACGCTGGGCGATTGCCGACGGGTCAGCGGGGCCTCCGGGTGCCGTCGAGATCGAGCCCGACGATCCTGAGCCGAACGGGAAGGTTCCCGAGCCGAACGGCAAGGTTCCCGAGCCGAACGGGAAGCCCGAGGAGGGTGAGCTTGCCGACGGCTGCGAGGTGGATGTCGAACGCGATTGCCAGGCAACCCGACCGATACCGAATCCTGCCGCCACGCCGATCACGAGCAACGCCACGACAAGCAAGGCGGTAGGAGCTTGAAGCCTCTTCAGCTGGGGCATCGGCAACACAGCCCAGTTCGGCCCTGGGGTGCCGACCCATTGCGTCCCGGCACCCACCGTTCCGGGTGGGCCGGGAGGCGGCGGAGGCGGCGGAGGCGGTGGAGGCGTCCAGGTCCAGCCGCCGGCACCGGTGTAGGAGCTGCCGGTCACGCCCGGAAACGGTGGGGCAGGCGGCGGAGGCGGCGGGGGAGGCGTCCAGCTCCAGCCGCCGGCACCGGTGTAGGTGCTGCCGGGCACGGCTATGAAGGCGGGCGGTCCTGGCGTGACAGCCTCCGCCGGTGCCGACCCCTCGACCGTTGTCCCGGTGGGTTCTTCGCTCTCGTGCTCGTCGTCCATCGCCCTCTCCTCCTCAGGGACGGTAGCGCGCATACAACTGCTCACATTCAGTACACCGGGCGGACCTGAGGATTTCCTGAGTTGCGGCTAGGCACTCGCTGGGAAAGTCCCACGCCGGGACTGCTCCGGCCACAACCGACCTGTTTGAACGCCGCGAGAGACCAGGTACTGCTGGTTAGAGTGTGCTCGTTGTGCCCGGGACCGCGGCGCGGCGTCGGCACACTGTTCGTGGTAGCAAGCCCGCAAGCAAGGATCAACCATGACAAGCACGCCCACGGCGTTGTCAGCCACCGGTCCGGGACAGAGAACCGAAGCCACCGGCCTTTCCGACGAGGCAACAAGGAAACGGAGGTGCACCCCCCGGACCTCCCTTCGGCAAGGATCTTCCGACGGTCGATGAGTACCTCGGTCTCCGGTCCCGAACCTGTCGGCACCTCGCGACCGGGATCGGAAGGCCTGACCTCAAGCCGCGAGATGTCTCCAGGCTCGGCGATGCCGCCTCGCCGGGACCGTCGCCTCATTCTCGCCGTGCTGTGCGTGAGCCTGCTCATCGTCAGCCTCGACAACACGATCTTGAATGTGGCGCTGCCGGTCATCGTGCGCACCCTGCACGCCTCCTCGAGCTCGCTTCAGTGGATCGTCGACTCCTACGCGATCGTCTTCGCCGGATTGCTTCTTCTGGCCGGCAGCCTCGGCGACCGGCTGGGACGCAAGTGGGTCTTCATGGCGGGTCTGGTCATCTTCGCGGCGGGTTCAGCGGTGTCAGCCTTCTCCGGATCGGCTGATCGGCTCATCGCGGCACGGGCCTTCATGGGCGTCGGTGGGGCAGCCATCATGCCCTCGACCCTGTCGATCCTGACAAGCACCTTCACCGAAGCCCATGAACGAGCGCGCGCCATTGGGATCTGGTCGGGCACCACGGGGCTTGGCGTGGCCGTCGGTCCTGTGGCAGGCGGCTGGCTTCTCGCCCACTTCTGGTGGGGCTCGGTGTTCCTCGTCAACGTGCCCATCGCCCTGATCGGGCTGTTGGCAACAATCTGGGTCGTGCCCAACTCGAAGAACGCCAACACCAAGCGTGCCGACCCGATCGGCGCGGGCCTGTCCATCGTGGGCATGGGCCTGTTGCTGTGGGGCATCATCGAAGCACCAAATCGCTCGTGGACCTCCCCACTCATCCTCGGCGCCATCGCCGCTGCGATAGCAGTCTTGGCCGCGTTCGCGATCTGGGAACGGCGCTCGTCTCA
Source organism: uncultured Acidimicrobiaceae bacterium (assembly GCA_963807575.1). Taxonomy (GTDB): domain Bacteria; phylum Actinomycetota; class Acidimicrobiia; order Acidimicrobiales; family Bog-793; genus Fen-455. The sequence continues at coordinate 65,496 of CAWECD010000014.1, read as the reverse complement.
CCCGATGCTCGAGGTCTCGTTCTTCAGGTCGCGGCGGTTCTCGGCCGCTGTGGGAACCATGGGGCTCATCATGTTCGCACTGATGGGCGGGCTCTTCCTGCTCACCCAGTACCTGCAGTTCTCCCTTGGATACACGGCCTTTGAGACCGGCTTGCGGATCGCACCGATCGCGGCCGTGCTGCTGGTCGTTGCTCCCCTGTCGAGCGTGCTGGACCACATATTCGGGACAAAGCCTGTCGTCTTCGCAGGAATGGCCATCGTCGCCTTGGGCTTCGGGCTCTTGACCCGAGTCACGGTCCACGACACGTATATGGACGTGCTTCCCGCGTTCTTGCTGATGGGCCTCGGCACGGGCCTCGCCTTCGCGCCCAGCACGGAGTCCGTGATGGGATCTCTCCCCATCGACCAAGCTGGCGTGGGCGCGGCCACCAACGGCGCCGCCCTGCAGACCGGTGGCGCGCTCGGGGTCGGTGTCCTCGGCAGCCTGCTCAACACCCGCTACCAGAACCGGCTGGCGCCGGTTCTTGCCCACTACAAGATGCCGGAGTCGGTCCTGCACCTGATCACCGGCTCGCTCGGCGGTGCCCTCGCCGTCAGCGAGAAGATCGGCGGCGTGCTCGGCCCCGAGCTCGCCAGCTTTGCGCGACGGTCGTTCATCAGTGGTATGGACCTCGCCGTCAGCCTCGCTGCGATCGTGGTCGGCGCGGCAGGTCTCGTCGTGCTTGCCGCGTTGCCGAACCGGAGTGCCCAAGTGCTCCAGGACCAATCCCGGGAACCGGCGCCAGAAGCTCCCGCCCGATCGGGACAGAACTGAGGCAGTCGTCCGCGCCGACGGTGGCATTACGATCCCAGCATGCCAGCCGACGTGCCGACGATCCTTGCGACCTCCGGAGGAATCAAGCCGGGGTCTCGCACCAACTTCGAGTTCGCCCCGCTGGTCTTTTGTGCTATCGAGCTGGCCGGGGTGGCCGCTCGGCGCCCGCGGTTGTGCCACGTGGGAACGGCCGGTGGCGACCAGCGCTTCTGGAACGGATTATGGGACGAGGCCGGGCAGGCGGCCGGAATCGACGTCGTGAACTTGAACCTGTTCCCGATGCCGAGTGTCGAGGACGTGGCGGGGCTCCTGCTCGACCAGGACGTGATATGGGTCGGCGGTGGCAGCGTGGCGAACCTGCTCGCGCTCTGGCGGCTTCACGGTCTCGACCGCACACTTGCCGAGGTCTGGCAAGCGGGCGTAGTCCTCGCCGGGGCGTCCGCCGGCTCGCTGTGCTGGCACGTGGGCGGCACGACCGACTCCTTCGGGCCCGAGCTGCGCCCCGTGACCAATGGCCTCGGCCTCCTCCCGTACTCAAATGGCGTCCACTACGACTCTGAGACTCAGCGTCGCCCACTGTTCCAGCAGCTCATCGCCGACGGCGTGCTGCCCGGCGGGTACGCCTCTGATGACGGGGTCGGCCTCCTCTATAGAGGAACCAGCTTCGTTGAGGCCGTGACCGAGATCAGAGGCAAAGGGGCCTACCTCGTCCGCCGAGAGGGTGACCGGGCCATAGAGGAGCGGATCGAGCCCAGGAGCTTGCCTGGAGCTGTCTGAGCCTTGGCTCCTCAGCTGCGAACCGCGGATCCCCGCGGCGCACGAAGACCGCTCGCCTCACGATCCGCCTGCGTTGACGCTCACAGCTAGCCTGCCCGTGTGACCAGAGAGCCGCCTGAGCCCAGGCTTCCCACTCGGGAAGTCGTGCGGCCCCAAGGTCTTTGGCGATTCGTCATCACCCGTGTCCTGGCGGTGGCCGCGCTGGGCTTCATAATGGCCGTCGGGCTCAACCACTCGTCAAAGGTCGTGATCGCCGCGACAGTATTCCTCGCCTTCATGACCCTGATCGCGGTTGCACAAGTTCCGCTCCTCAAGCGGAGGTGGCGCCGGCTCGAGGAAGACCGGCTCAGAAGCCTTGAGGGCAACGCCATCTATGCGGGGCCGGCGCGGGCCGAGAATCTGTCTGGAGCCGGCGGGAGCCGCCAGGTGGCAGGAGAGCTCGTGCTGGACAGGCGCGGCTTCTCCTTCGCTCCACGGCGGGCGACGGAAGGTCCCCCTCTCCACATCGCTTGGGAGGAGATGAGCCATATCCGGCTCGTACCGATCTCAAACGCCCCGGTGGCCGGCTCCCTCGAGCTGACGCTTTGCCGGGGTTCGACGCACAACTTCGTGGTACAGCGCTGCGAATCTCTAGCCGACAAACTGCAGAACCTTCCTGAACAGCTGTGAGCCGTGACGGCTCGCATTTATCGCCTTTGGCCTCGACCTGGTAGGCCAGATATAACTCAGCCCACCCCTAGTGCGGAAGGGCGTACTCACAGACTCCGGATCAGAGCTTCTATCCGTTCAGGCGCGGGACGGCAAACACCCAACTGCCGGCTTTGACGTGCCAGGATTGTCGTACTCGTTCACCTGCAACGATCTGTGCCAGATCACACCTCTGCCGAGCGCGTGGGGTCCCGTCGCCTTGGGCCGTTGGACAACGGCACGTTGCCAACGACTGCTATGAAGCCGCCTTCGGCGTTCTCTCATCCATGCCCCACGGAGCGCCGCTGTCGTTGAGCAGCTCCAGGAACGGCTCCGACTTGAGCGCCTCCGGACCGAGCAATCCGACACCTGACCAGGCTCCCGAGTCGACAAGCTCGAGCGCCACTATCGGGTTGATGGCCGTCTGCCAGACAACTGCCTGCGAGTCGTCCACCGACATGCACCAGTCGTTGTCGACCGCGTGGTACAGGTAGACCTCCCGGGGGGAGCCGTCCTTGCCAATGCCCGTCGCCCAGGTTCCCGCGCAGGTGACCCCGTGCATGAGGTGGCCGATCAAGGCCGGGTCCGGCAGGCACGCGGCGACGACGTCCCGAGGTGAGACCTTCTCCCCACCCACCATCACCGGCGTCGTCGAGTCGAGCCCGAGCATGTGGAGCGTCTTGAGCACGCCGATGAAGTCGTCCCCCAGGCCGTACTTGAACGTGACCCGCCTCGCGTCGAGCCAACGCGGCATGAGGAGAACCTCTTCGTGTTCCACGTTCACGCACTCGACCGGCCCGATGCCGGCCGGGAAGACGAAAGTCTCCGGCTCGCTAAACGGCTCGGTGGTGAACCAACCACGCCCCTTCTCCCAGATGACAGGAGGGTTCAGGCACTCCTCGATCGTTGTCCAGATCGAGAAGCTCGGGCAGAAGTCGTAGCCGTCGATCACGAGGTTGGCGCCGTCCCGCACGCCGAGCTCGTCGACGGAACTGAAGAGGTTGTCCACCGCGTGGCGGGCGAACACGTCAGACAGCCCTGGCTCGACCCCCATGCCGGCGAGGGCCAGCAACCCTCGCTCCTCCCACTTCGGGGCGAGCTCGAACTGCTCGTCTCCGAGCTTGACTCCTGTCTTGGAGTAAGGCTCGTCGGCATCTGGGTGCGAGAGCGACATCGCCATGTCCACGTAGTTGATGCCCGCGGCGAGCGCTGCGCGGTAGATCGGCATCACAAAGCGGGGGTCGACAGCGTTGAGGACGACGTCGCAGTTCTCGGCCCGGATCAGCTCGACGATCGCCGACTCGTCGGAAGCATCGAGTTTGAAACCCGAGAAGCGTTCAGAGACAGACGCCGCTTTCTGAGCGCGCTCCCTGTCGTAGTCGGCCATGACGACCTTCTCGAAGTTGCCCCGGCGCGCCGCTATATGGGCGAAGGCACCCCCGACTCCACCGGCTCCTACCACGAGAACACGCATGAGAAGGTCCTTTCTCGGCAACCCGACCGAAGATCAAGAAGGCGCAACAGCTTGAAATGCGACTTGAGACGTGCGCTCTTTTAGTTTAGAGGAAGCTCGAGTCTTCTCCATGGGCCGAAAGTCCCTATTCAGGCCCGGTTGACGGTGCCACAATTACCAAAGACCGCGTTCATGATCAGGAAGGACTGCATTGGGTTAAGAACGTCATGTCGGTGATCTAGGACCGACGACGGAACGCCACGAGCGCGGCAGATCGGCATGGCCGAGCAAACGACAAGCCAGATGTGCACAACGGAGTGCACAGGGAGGCAATTGAAGTGAGCAACAACGTCAAGAACGTCCTGAGCGACCTCGAGGCACGCAATGCAGGCGAGCCCGAGTTCCTGCAGGCGGTGCGTGAGGTGCTGACATCCCTCGAGCCCGTCGTCGAGCGTTACCCCAAGTACTCGGACATGAAGGTCCTCGAGCGGCTCGTCGAGCCGGAGCGGGTGATCATGTTCCGGGTGAGCTGGACCGACGACAACGGCGAGATCCAGGTCAACCGCGGTTACCGGGTCCAGATGAACAGCGCCATCGGTCCTTACAAGGGCGGGCTCAGGTTCCACCCGTCGGTCTACCTCGGGCTGCTCAAGTTCCTCGCCTTCGAGCAGGTCATCAAGAACTCCCTCACCACCCTGCCGATGGGCGGGGCCAAGGGCGGGGCGGACTTCGACCCGAAGGGCAAGAGCGACGGAGAGGTGCGCCGCTTCTGCCAGGCCTTCATGACGGAGCTCTACCGCCACATCGGCCAGTTCACAGATGTGCCAGCGGGTGACATCGGCGTCGGGGGCCGGGAGATCGGCTACTTGTTCGGGCAGTACAAGCGGATCGCCAACCAGTTCACCGGCGTGCTCACCGGCAAGGGCCTCAACTGGGGAGGCTCGGAGATCCGGCCGGAAGCCACCGGCTACGGCTTGGTCTACTTCGCCCAGGAGATGCTTGCCACGCGCGCGGAGAACCTCGAGGGAAAGAGGTGTCTCGTCTCGGGCAGCGGCAACGTCGCTCAGTTCACCGTCGAGAAGCTGATCGAACTGGGTGCCAAGCCCCTCACGCTCTCCGACTCGGACGGGTTCATCCATGACCCCGACGGGATCGACACCGAGAAGCTGGCTTTCGTGATGGAGCTCAAGAACGTGCGACGTGGACGCATCCGCGAGTACGCCGAGCGCTTCCCCACTGCGAGCTTCACACCGGCAAACGACGAAGGGTTCAACCCGCTCTGGGCCATCCCGGCAGACTGCGCCTTCCCGAGCGCCACCCAGAACGAGATCAACGGCACGGACGCCCGCAACCTCGTGGCCAACGGGGTCAAGCTCGTAGCCGAGGGCGCGAACATGCCGACCACGCCCGATGGTGTCGACCGCTTCTTGGAGGCCAAGGTCCTCTACGGACCGGGCAAGGCTGCCAACGCAGGAGGCGTTGCGGTCTCAGGCCTGGAGATGACCCAGGACATCGAGCACCTCTCCTGGACCAGAGAGCAGGTTGACGGCAAGCTGAAGCAGATCATGCGCGCGATCCACACCAACGTGCGGGCCGCAGCCGAGGAGTACGGCAGGCCGGGCGACTACGTCATGGGAGCCAACATCGCGGGCTTCGTCAAGGTGGCCGACGCCATGGTGGACGAAAGCACGGTCTGATGTCCGTCGGCCCCGACTTGCTGCCAGCTGAAGAAGGGGTCGACAAAGGCTTGAAGTCGGGGGCAATTGGGCTCCTCTCGAGCGTGGTCATCGGGACCGCGTCCACTGCCCCCGCTTACAGCCTGGCGGCAACGCTTGGTCTCGTAGTTGCCGATGTCGGTTTGCATGCACCATTCGTCGCGATTGCCGCATTCGTGCCGATGCTGTTGATCTCGATCGGCTACAGCGAGCTCAACAAGGCGGATCCCGACTGCGGGACGACCTTCACCTGGGCCACGCGAGCCTTCGGCCCGAAGACCGGCTGGGCAGGCGGCTGGGGGATTATCGCCTCAGACGTGCTCGTCATGGCGAGCCTTGCCGAAGTGGCCGGGCAGTACGGCTTCCTGCTCTTCAACAGAAATGGCATCGGGGACAACCCGACGAGCGTCTGGGTGCTCCTCGTGGGCGTCCTCTTCATCGTCGTCCTGACCTACGTCTGTTACAGGGGCATCGAAGTTTCGGCGCGGGTCCAGCAGATCCTGTTGTCGATCGAGCTCGTCATGCTGGCCGTCTACGCGGTCGTGGCACTGGTCAGGGTGGCCACAGGCCACGCACCGGCAGGCCACCTCGTGCCGACCATGTCGTGGTTCAACCCGACGACCGTTTCTCCAACAAAGCTCGTTGACGGACTTGTCCTGATGCTGTTTATCTACTGGGGCTGGGACACCTCGCTCTCGGTGAACGAGGAGACGAGCGACAAGAAGCGGCTGCCCGGTCTGGCGGGGATCATCGCCACACTGCTGCTGCTGGCGACCTACGCACTCGTCACCATCGCGGCGCAGGCCTTCGCCGGCATCGGCACGACGGGCATAGGCCTGGCGAACCCAGCGCACCTGACCGACGTACTGTCGGTGCAGGGGACTGCCGTGTTCGGATCGGCCTGGATCGGCTCGCTCTTCGCGCACCTGTTGCTGCTCATGGTCCTTTCGTCGGCCGCCGCGTCCACGCAGACGACGATCCTGCCCACGGCCCGCACGGTCCTGTCCATGAGCGTGTACAAGGCGGTGCCCAACGCGTTCGGGACCATGCACAAGAGGTACCTGACTCCGACGGTCGCGACCCTGGTGATGGGCGGCGTCTCGATCGTGATGTACTCGCTCATGAACTACCTCTCCGGTGGATACGTGATCGCGGACTCGGTCACGGCCATTGGCGTATGGATCGCCTTCTACTACGGCCTCACGGGTTGGACATGCCTGTGGTACTACCGCAAGGTCCTCACGCGAAGCTCGCGTGACCTGCTGATGAAGGGGATCCTGCCAGGCCTTGGCGGACTGATCCTCTTTGCTGCGGGGGCTTGGAGCTTGGAGCAGGACTGGTTCTTCTCGAGCAATCAGAGTTACACCTCCTTGCAGTTGCCGTTTGCCCCGCACTGGGACATCGGTGGCGTGTTCATGGTCTTCCTCATCAGCGCGCTCATCGGTGTTGTCTGCGCCGTGGCTTGGCGGTTCGCAGGACCTGCGTTCTTCCGCGGAGAGACACTCAACCGCTCGACACCGACGCTCGTGCCCGAGGGTGCAGCCTTGCCACTTGCACCCGTGAGTGCAGAAGCCCGGGGAGAACAAGGAGGCAGTGACCCAGGCACCGGTTCGCTCTGAGCACCGGGCGCTGAGCACCGGGCAGCGACGCGGAGTTTCGTGCTCGTTCCGAGGTGACGCACATCGGCCTCAGGCGATGGCTACTGTCGTCGCGTCCGCCCGGAAGGGTCTCGCGGGCGACAAGGAAGAGGTGAACCTTGGGGCATATCTCTCATGCGATCTCCGGCGGAATTATCGCCGTCGCGCTGTTGTTGCCGACCGGTGGGGCTGCGGCGGCTTGCAACCCAACTCCGGCCTCCACGAGCCCGGCTGCTCCCGCGTCACGCCAGACCCAAGCCGTGAAGGTCATCGTCAGGGTGCTCCCGTGCTTCGGCCTCCCGGAGCTGAGACCCGCCAACTACCTCATGAGCTGTGCTGACGCCAACGCATCCTGGAAGAAGGTCAAGTGGCTGAGCTGGGGTGCCAAGACTGCCCTCGGCACGGGCTATCTCTACCAGAACGACTGCCAGCCGAACTGCGCCTCGGGCCAGTTCCGCACCTACCCCGCGAAACTGGTCCTGTCGGAGGTGATCCGGACCAGGAAGTACGGCCTTCTCTACTCGCAGGCCACGTTCTCCTACTCGGCCCTGGGTAAGCACCTGACCGAAACGTTCGGGCTCGCGACCTGACAACTTCAGCCTCCGGGAAGGCCCGAAGGCAAGACATGCCTTGGCCACCCGCCCACGGCCCATGCGGAGGGACCTTCGGCCCTGGGCGGATGGCGCCACCAGGGCTACGGTGCAACCAGAAGTTGGCCATGTCGATGGTCGTCTTCTGCGATGCGGTGGCGCAGCCACCCAGGCGATCGCTAGGCACTGGTGGCGAGGCTTTGGGCGGTCGGACGCAGACTCGGCTCTTCGGAGCGGCCCGGCGGGCGCCAAGACGATCGACGGCCCAGGGCACGATTGCAGAAAGGAGAGCAGCGCCATGGAGGAGAACCTGGAGAAGTACCGCCCGCTGTTCATCGGCGGCGAATGGGTCAACCCTGCCGGAGGCGAGACCGATGATGACATCAACCCGGCAACCGGAAAGGTCATTGCCAAAGTTGCCGTCGCCGGCAAGCAGGACATCGAGCGTGCAGTAGGCGCGGCACAGAAGGCCTACGGCGAGGTCTGGTTAGACACACCGCCAAAAGAGCGCAGCGCCATGCTCCTTAAGCTCGCCGACGCCATCGACGCCGATGCAACCGAGCTCGCCCGGCTCGAGTCCATCGATGTCGGAAAGCCCATAACGGTCTCCAAGGCCGACATCCCCTTCGTAGCCGATAGCCTGCGCTTTTTCGCTGGCGCTGCCCGCTGCCAAGAAGGCAAGTCGACCGGAGAGTACGAGAGGGGCTTCACCTCCATGATCCGCCGGGAGCCTCTGGGCGTCACTGTCGGCATCTGCCCGTGGAACTACCCATTGATGATGGCCATCTGGAAGCTCGGACCTGCCTTGGCAGCCGGGAACACCTCGATCATCAAGCCGGCGCAGATCACTCCGCTCACGACGCTTCGCCTCGCCGACCTGGCGACGGACATCTTTCCGCCAGGTGTGTTCAACGTCGTGACCGGTCGGGGCGCGGTCATAGGCGACGCACTGACGCGTCACCCGGCGGTTCGCCTCGTGTCTGTCACCGGCGACACCACCACCGGCAAGATCATCGCCGCCGCTTGCGCGGAGACCGTCAAGCGTGCCCACCTCGAGCTCGGCGGCAAAGCCCCGGTGGTGGTCTTCGACGACGCCGACGTGGAGGCTCTGACCGAAACCCTGAAGTTCGCCGGCTACGCCAACACCGGCCAGGACTGCACCGCGTCATGCCGTGTCGTCGCCGGTCCCAGGATCTACGACGAGCTCCTCTCCGCTCTGGTGCCCGCCGTCGAGTCGATCAAGGTCGGCGACATCACCGACACCGAGGTCGAGGTGGGACCGCTGGTCTCGGCCAAACAGCGTGAAAGCGTGAAGGGCTTCGTCGACCGCGCGCAGGATGCCGGGTCCAAGGTCCTCATCGGCGGCGAGGAGATCTCGGGACCGGGTAATTACTACAAGCCGACGGTCATCACCGACGTCGACCAGAAGGCCGAGATCGTGCAGCGGGAGGTCTTCGGGCCGGTCGTCACCGTTCAGCGCTTCTCCGACGAGGACCAGGCCGTGGCCTGGGCGAACGATGTCGACTACGGCTTGGCGTCCTCGGTGTGGACCCGGGACATCTCTCGCGCGTTGCGCGTCGCGTGCCGGCTGCAGTACGGAGCGGTCTGGATCAACACCCATTTCTGGCTGACTCCGGAGATGCCCCATGGCGGTTACAAGCAGAGCGGCTACGGCAAGGACATGTCGATGTACTCCCTCGAGGACTACACCCAGATCAAGCACGTCATGACGCCCCTCACGTAGCAGGTCGCGCGTCATCCTCCGTTGCCCGATGCACTGGAGGGGGCGAGGATAGGGGGCACTCCGATGACCGAACACGAATTCGAACTGAGCCGGAGGGACCTGCTCCGTCACGCAGCACAAGGCGCGGCCCTCCTTGGCACGGGGAGTCTTCTGGGCGCGTGCAGCTCGAGCACCAAGGGCCCAGGCGCCACGACCACGAGGGCGACCACCGCCACAGCGCTCCCCACACCCGGCGGAACGCTACGAGCCGGCTTGAGCGGTGGGAGTCGTACCGACACGCTCGACCCGCACAACTGGGCGAACCTTGTCGACGCGGCCCGTGTGTACTCCCTGTTCAACCCTCTGGTGGACTTCGACCTCGATGCTCACCCCACAAAGAGCCTGGCCGAGGAGCTCACCGCGAGCAAAGATGCCATGCGCTGGACGATCCGGGTGAAGCCGGGCATCGAGTTCCACAACGGCAAGACGCTGAGCGCCGACGACGTGCTGCACAGCTTCCAACGGATCGTGAACCCGAAGAGCCCGGCTCTCGGTGCAAGATCGCTGAAAGCCCTCGACATCGCAAACGCGAAGAAGATCGACGAGCTGACCGTCGCGATCCCGTGCCTCACCCCGTTCTCCGTTCTGAAGGATGTCCTGGCCTCGTACTACTTCTTCGTCGTGCCGGTGGGCTTCGACCTGACGCACCCGATCGGCACCGGGCCGTTCAAGTTCGAGTCGTTCACCGCCGGTCAGCAGAGCACCTTCGTCAAGAACAAGAACTACTGGGAGACAGGCCTGCCATACATAGACGAGCTGGTGATCAGCGACTTCCCAGGTGAAGTCAGTCAGGTGAACGCGCTGGGCAGCGGCAACGTGGACGTCATCGACCTGATTTCCTCCTATTCGATCATCGCGGTGTACTCGGGTGGCAACAAGGTGATGATCACCAACGGCGGCGGCTACACGCCCTTCACGATGCGGGTCGACCAGCCTCCGTTCGACGACATCCGAGTCCGCCAGGCGTTCCGCCTCATCTGCGACCGCCAGTTCATGCTCGACACCGTCTTCAGCGGGAACGGCAAGATCGGCAACGACGTATTCGGCCTGCGGGATGTCGTGTACGACTCGGCGCTTCCACAACGCGTCCAGGACATCGAGCAGGCCGAGAGCCTGCTCGCGAAGGCGGGGCACTCCAACCTGACCGTGACTTTGGTGACGAGCCCGGTCGGGCCCGGAAGCGCGCAGATCGCACAGCTCCTCAAGCAGCAGGCGGCGCAAGCCGGCGTCACGGTGAACCTGAGACATGTCACAACCGCGGAGTTCTTCGGCCCGAACTACCTGAACTGGTCCTTCGCCCAAGACTGCTGGAAGTACTACCCCTACTTCTCCAACGTCCTGCAGGCCACGCTCGCCGGCGCCCCATTCAACGAGTGCCACACGGACAATGCTGCCTACACGAGCCTGTACAGGCAGGCCATGGCCACACTAGACGGGCCCATGCGGGCGGACATCGCCCATGAGATGCAGCAGATGGAGTACTCGGGAACAGCGAGCGGTTACATCATCCCGTACTTCACCCCCGTCATCGACGCCTATGCATCGCGAGTCAATGGCGTCGTCTCGAGCAAGACGGGCCTTCCTCTAGGGGCCTACGGCTTCAAGTACATGTGGCTGTCATGACCGACGTGGCGAGTCCAGCGGGCCAGCCGACCCGGGCTGTGTGAGCGTGATCGGCCCGTAGGGCCGCTCAACCGTCGAGGTTCAGGTGGTCGTCCACCGTCAACGGGAGCGAGCGCAGGCGCCGTCGTGTCGCGTCGAAGATGGCATTGGCAACCGCTGGCGCAACAGCAATCATCGGCGTCTCGCCGGCCCCCGCAGAGGGCAGGTCGGCACGGTGCAGCAGCACGACCTCGATCGGCGGCACGTCGGAGATCCGCGGGACGCGATAGCCGGAGAACGACCCGTTGGTGATCGCCCCGGCGTCGAAGTGAACTGCCTCGAACAGTGCACCGCCGAGAGCCACGACAGTGGCACCCTCGATCTGGTTGATCACGGTGTCGGGGTTCACGACAGCGCCGCATTCGTACGCGGTGACGATACGGACCACCCGCAAACGGCCGTCGGAGCCGACGCTGACCTGCGCGGCGGTGGCGACTCGTCCGTTCTTCTCGAGCCCGCACGCGACCCCCCGGCCGATGTCCTGACCGTCCGTCTTCCACCCGAAACGCTCGGCAGCAGCTCGAAGCACATCGGCGAGCCGTTCGTCGGCCAGGTTGGCGAGGCGGAACTCGACCGGATCGCGACCACACCGGTACGCCACCTCGTCGATGTGCGACTCCCGGGCGAAGTTGTTGGCGGTGGCTGCCAGAGCCCGGAAGGAAGCCTGGGCGAGTGGGCTCTCGGCGGGCTTGTAGTCGATCCTCTGATTGGCCACGCGGTAAGGCGTGGTGATCGCGGCTTGCCCCGAATTGATGTTGGTGAACGTCCAAGCCGACAGCTCACCGTCAGTCGTGGCTCCGGCTTGCACGTCGATGACCGCGGCCGGACGGAGGGTGCCGACGCTGAACTCCTCACGGCGGGTCCAGCCCACCCGGACCGGCTCGCCGATCTCCCGGGCCAGCATGGCGGCCTCGGTGGCGACGCCTCCGGCGTGCTTGCCGCCAAAGCCGCCACCGGTCGGCGCCACGATGACGCGCACGTCCTGCTCTTCCAGGTCGAGGGCCGCGGCGACCTGGGCCCGCACCGGGAAGGGGGTCTGGGTCCCGGTCCAGATCGTCACGCGCCCGTTGTCGTCCCAGGCTGCGATCGCTACCCGGGTCTCAAGGGCAGCGGGGGCGACGAACGCAGTGGTGTAGGTGGCGTCAACGCGTACGGCCGCGGCTCCGAGCGCGCCGTCCGGGTCGCCTTGTTCCTGGTGGAACGGACCACCCCATCCTTCGTCGCCCGACGCGGGGTGCACACGGAGGAACTCCTCGAGACTGTCGTCCGACGGCGCGTCCGGGACCTCCCACGTGGCCTTGAGACCGGCCAGTGCCGCCCGCGCCCCGGCTCTGTCGCGGGCGACGACTCCGACACCCACGGGGGTTTCCACCACCATTACATCGCTGCGGCCATCGAGCGCAGTCGCGTCGAGGTGACCGAGCACGGACTTGAACACGGGTGGTCGCAACATGCAGCCGTGCCACAACCCGGGCATGTCCAGGTCAGAGCCAAAATGCAGAGCGCCCGTGACCATCTCGACCGTGCCGGGGGGTACGTGCGCAGACCCGGCGGTCCGCCACTTTGACGGTGGCGTGACCGCGGGCTCGCCCGTGACGATGACGAGTCTTCGTGTCCCGCCTGGCACCGGCAAAAGCGGGCGGGCGAACGCGGCAACCCGGCTGAGGGCACTGCCGGCGTCGGGAATGGACCGGCTGCCGAATGTGCCCGCGTCGTAAGGACACAGATCGGTGTCCCCCATCGCCAGACGAACGCTGCTGAGGGGCACGCCGAGCTCCTCGGCAACGAGGAGCCGCAACGCGGTGCGGTTGTCCTGGCCCACGTCGACCTTGCCTGTGAACGCGGTGACGGTCCCGTCACTTCGCACATGCAGCCAGGCGCCGCCGCTGGTCGACCAGGTACCCGGTGCCGGCGTTGGAGGCGGGAGAACCACCGCCAGCCCGTCGCCGAGTGCGGCAAACCAGTCGCGGTCTCTGGGATCGGTCATGTCCCACGGCCGCGCCGGCCTGTAACAGGGCGCGCACGGGTCGGGCTCCTTCCAGTCCTCGATGATCGCTGTGACCAACGTCTCGTCGGCGGCGTCAGGCCGCGCGATCAGCTCGGCAGCCAGGTGCACCGCTTTGCGGACACGCGTGTAGACGCCACAGCGGCAGAGATTCCCCGACAACGCCTCGCTCACCGCAGCGTCGTCCGGATCGGGGTCGTGGGCCAGAAGGGCGACCGCGGACAGGACCATGCCAGGGGTGCAGTAGCCGCACTGGGCCGCGCCGACCTCGACGAAGGCCCGTTGGACAGGGTGAAGTTGGCCACCGGTCGCGAGTCCTTCGATCGTGGTGACGCTCGCCCCGGCAAGCTCTTCGACTGGCTGTTGGCAGGAGCGTACGGGTCGGTCGTTGACGAGCACAGTGCAGGACCCACACGCGCCCTCCCCGCAACCCGGCTTGGCGCCGGTCAGGCCCAACTCGCCACGCAGCGCCGATAGCAGTGACATTCCTGGTGTCAGCGAGTGCTCGGCCCCGTTGATAGTCAGCGTCACGCGGGGCGGCACGCCGACGCGATGTTGAGGACCTGCCGACCGGGCTTGCACGCGACCTTCGTCAGTGCTGGACATGACCCCATCCTGGAGCACGAGGTGAACGGACTTCTAGAGTCATTGGGCCTTTCCGTGCCTGCCTACCACCGTCGCTGGACGCCTGGTCACACGGACGTGGACCGTCGTCGTCGAGATCAGCATCTGAGACCTTCTGTTGTGAGTCGACGGGACCAACCTGGCCAACCAGCAGGTCTCAGAGGGGCTCACGCGAGGGGGACCAGGTTCTGCCCGGATTCGTCGCTCACCTCCGGTCGAGAACCTAGGGTGTCCCAAAGACGCAGGCTCAATGATGAACTACTGCTCGCCAATACTGGAGAGTCATGCAAGCCAACCCGCAGACCGGTACCCGACGCCCCAGCGGTGCGGAGCGCCGCTCCACCTACGTAGTGCTGGCGGCTGTCGGCGCGATCGTCGTGGCGCAATTCTTCCTGGTCGTCATGTTCGCCTGGTCATCGTCCCGAGCCGCACCCAACGATCTGCCCCTCGCCGTCAGCGGGCCCCCTGCGACCGCCAAAGGAGTGGCCCACAGCCTTGAACAGTCCCGGCCGGGCGCGTTTACGATCACCGTCCTGCCCGATGCCGCGGCGGCCCGCGCTGCAGTCACCGACCGACAGGTCTATGGCGCCGTGTCCCTGTCCAGCGCAGGCGCCATCGTCTACACGGCCTCGGAAGCGAGCCCGAGCGTCGCGCAGCTGCTGACCCAGGCAGTGCCCGCCGCCATCGCGCACGTTCTGCCACACGCCACCGTTGCCATCGCCGACCTCGCGCCCAATCCTGTCGACGACCCGAAAGGGACGGCGATCCCCACCGCCTTGATCCCCTTGACGATGACCTCGATCGCCGCCGGTGCGGTCATCGGGCTCCTTTCACGTGCCCGGGCCACGCGGCTGATGGGGCTGCTCGGCTATGCCGTCCTCGCCGGGCTGCTCGCCACGGTGGCCGTTCAAGGCATGCTCGGGGGGCTGACCGGGTCCTGGTTCTCCAACGAACTGGTGATCACCCTCGGTGCCGGGTCGATCGCGGCCGTCACGTGCGGACTGACCACCATCGCCAAGATCGCGGGGATCCTCCTCACCCTGCTCGTGGTGTGGTTCTTCGGCTTCGCGTTCTCGGGTGCGACAACGGCCTGGCAGCTCATGCCCGCACCGTGGGGGCACATCGCCCAGTACCTGCCCGTCGGGGCTACCAACACCGGCCTGAGATCAGTCGCGTTCTTCGACGGGGCCAGGGCCGGAAAACCGCTGGCGGTGCTGGGCGTATGGGCGCTTGTCGGGATCGCGCTCACCGCGATCGAACACGGTTCCCGCCGGACCATGGGCTCGGCAGACCTCACTTAGTTTGCACCGATCCCTAAATCGCGACGGGCGGCGCGATCGGGCCTTATCGAGTACCGTCCCGGTCTTATGGCGCGTCAAGAGCCCCCAGAGCAGCACCCAAGTCACAGGCCGCTCTCGTACGGTGTTTTCCTCCCCCCGTTCGACGAGTTCGCGGAACCGAAGCGCCTCGTGGCGTTGGCACAGACCGCAGAGCGAGCGGGGTGGGACGGCCTATACCTGTGGGACCACATGCTGACGATCCCGGGGATGGCCGTGGCGGACTCGTTCGTAATGACGGCCGCCATCGCCCAGGCGACCGATCGGATCCGCATGGGGATGTTGGTCACTCCTCTAGCCCGCCGCCGTCCATGGGTGCTCGCCCGGCAGATCGCGACGCTCGACCGGCTGTCGGAGGGCCGCCTCGTCGTCGGCGTCGGCCTCGGCCACGACAGATGGAAGGAGTTCAGCTCGTTCTCGGGCGAGATCATCGACCCGGTGGAGAGGTCCTTTTCCCTCGACGACTCACTCGAGATCCTCCGGCGCTTGTGGTCGGGCGAGCCGGTCGAATTCGAGGGCAAGCGAATCTGGGTGAACACCACTGCGTTTCTTCCCAGACCGGTGCAACAACCAGTTCCGGTCTGGGTGGCCTGCAGATGGCCAAACCGCCGTCCCATCGCCCGGGCGGCCCGCCACCAGGGCTGCTTCCCCCTATTCGATCCAGGAGGCCTTGAGATCCCAGGGCTTCCGGAGCCCCAGCAGGTGGCTGCGCTTCGCACCAGGCTCCTCGAGCACGGAGCCGCGGCCGACATCGACATCGTCTGCCGCGGCGTGTCATGGCCCGCTCGGGCCGACGAACTTTCGTCGCGGTTCGCCGCGCTCGAGGAGGCCGGCATGACCTGGTGGCTCGAATCGTTCGGCCGAGGTGAGCCGCCGGCGGCGGAGGTCGAGGCAATCGTCGCCGCGGGGCCTCCCCGTTGAGCACGTCTGTCGCTCGATAAAGGCCCCTACTGCTTGGGCGAACCCTTCCGGCAGCAATGTCGTCATGCTGGTACACCGACAAGTGGCCGATTCTGGCGCGACCGACTCTGACGCGTTCTCCGGTGCCGAGCCGCGACTGGTGAGCAAAGGCTCGACTCCACAGCAATCCTTGAAAGGCCACCCAGTTACCACCCAGGATTGCGCGCCAGTCTTTTGGGCGTGACCGCAATCGAAGCCGGATCTGGGTCCGTGAACCCTGACACCCTTGTCGCCGCACAGTTCAAGCATGTCGACAAGGCGGGATCACCTCGGCGATTCCCGACGGCGGAGGTCGCGGTTGCTGTCGGCGTCTTCGCGCCGTTCTGCATCGCAGTGCTCGCAAAAGCGACCAAGCTCCTCGAACCGGACGACTCCGCGTACCTGGCGTCGATCATCGCTCTTGCCCATGGCCACATCACCTTGTCCACGGCCCAGTACGACGCTCTCTCCGCGCAACTTCGCGCTCACGACGGCACGGGGATCATGCAGTGGGTCCAGCTGGCCAACGGCCGCTGGATGAGCGAGAAGAATCCCGGCTATCCCTTCTTCGCTGCACCGTTCCAGATGCTTGGGATCCTGCGGGCGGCACCACTGTTCGTCGGCGCGCTGGCGTCGACGAGCCTGTTCGTCGCCGGCCGCCGCTGGCTCGGAAACTGGGGTGGTACCTGGGCGGTGATCCTCTTCCTCTCCTCCGGGGCGGCGATCGCCTTCGCATGGCGGCCGACCATGCCGTCGTTCACCGATGCCGCACTGATCTCCACCGGGGCCGGTGCACTGCTATGGACGTTCCTGGCCCACGATGCCCCGGCCCGCTGGAGGACCGTTGTCGGCCTCCTGGCGTTCCTCTCCCTCGAGGCGGCGGTCTTCATCCGCTACACCGACGTCGTGATGCTGTTCGTGGCCGCTGTTGCGGTGCTCCTTGCGTTCCGGAGGGCACGGATCCCTGCCAGGTCGCTGGCGTGGTGGTTCGGCTCGGTCGCGCTGTTCGCGGGCGGTGTGATGCTCTTCGACAAGTCCTTCTACGGAGGAGCGCTCAAGACCGGCTACGGCGCGGGCGAGATCACCTTCGGCCTCGGAGCGGTCATCCCGAACCTCAAGCTAATGCCGCCCTACTTGGTGAAGTCGATCCCGGCGCTGCTACTGGGGTTGGCAGCGTTGGCCTGGATGGCGGTCAGGGCGATCCGCAACAGGCCCACGACCGCCGATCCAAGGACAAAGGCCAAGTTCCGGCGCGACGCCATCGTCGGCCTGGTCCTCGCTGCCGGGTGGTTCGGACTCTGGGTGCTCTACTCGGCATACAACTGGACCGCCCGGGCCGGATCAGCCGGGGGTGGCGGGAACGGGGGAGGAATCCACCTCATCCGTTTCTATCTCCCGGCAATCGGCCTCATCGCCCTGCTCGGTGCCTGGCTGCTAATGCAACTGCCCAAGTGGCTCCCCCCTGCGGTGCTGGTCGTCGTCGCCATTTTGGGCTTCTACTCTTTCCGGAGCCTCACGGCAGTCGGGGCGATGGGGTCTCCGGGCCGCGCTGGATTCCCGGGTGGGTTGCCCGGCCAGGCAAAGGGTGCGGGGTTCCCGCCGCCGAACTCTGCTCTCAAGCTCCCAAAGGGCTTTGGGTCGCCGCCGGGAGGGTCCGCGCCGGGAGGGTCGCCGATCGGTCTCAAGCCAGGGAGCGGGAGGCCGCCGGCAGTCTTCACCCCGCCGAAACGGTCGCCTGCACCCAGCAACAAGTGACGCCTCGGTACTCGCCTGGTGACTGACGGGATGCCTGAGCGAACGGCCGCGTCGGCTCCGGTGCCGCGGCACGGCTCCGCAAGAACGGCGGGTGCGAGCAATGTCTCAGCGTCTCTCAGCTAACACACAGGTCAACTTCGTAAGCTGACGCGCAAGCACGACGGGATGAGTTCAAGAGGAAGGGTCGAACCGTGCGTGACAACGTGACCATCTCCTACCGGGGAGCGCGCTACGAGATCGGACGAGGGCCGGCCTTCTACGGAATCTGGACCGTAGGACAACCCTGGTCGCAGCCACTCGAGTGGTGGCCCGACACCCCTCAGGGCTGGTACGCGGCCTGGTCCCGGTTCGTGGCGATAGAGCTGCCTGCGACGATCGTGCCGGTCGCCCAGCCCACGGCGCAGGTCGCCCAGGCGGGTGGACAAGTCGCGGGCGCGCGCGAACTGGTGCCCGGCGCGCGCGGGTGGGCCGTCGTCGCGGCGGCGCTCCTGATCATCGGCGTCGCCTGCGGGATCGTCGGGCTGTTCCCTGACTACCTGAACGGTGCGAGCCTCGCCCAACAGCCCGACCAGCTGGTACCTCATGCGATCTATTTCGCCGTCTGGAGTGTGAGCGCTCTGCTCATCCTGCTCGGCGGCGACCGTCTACGGGTGGGAGCGCTCCTGGGGATGGGAACGAGCACCGTCACCTTCGGCCTGTTCTTCGCGGACGCGGGCACGGCGATCTCCGCAGGCGCGCACATCATGGGAGCCGGGTTCGTGCTTGGGCTGGCTGGCTGGCTGGCATGTTCCGCCGGCTCCACGGTCGCCTTTGCGCTCAGGCGCGAGGGTCTCGCCTTCGGCCGGCCGAGCGGCCCCGAGCTGGCCCCTTTCCTGGCGTTTTCGCTCGCCGCGCTCGGCGTGGCGGCCGCGTTCGCCCCTTCCTGGGACAGCTACGTCCTGCAGACCTCGGCCGGTACAACCGAGTCACTCACTGCGGGCAACGTCTTTTCGAATCCAGCGCCAGTGATCGCCGGGAATGTCGCCGTGATGGTCGTGTTCGTCGCAGTTGTCGTCGCAGCCGCCCTTTGGCGTCCGATCCTCCACGGGACCGCGTTGCTCGCCGGCGCCGTCATGCCAATGGTGGCTCAGGCGATCTCGGCGGTCATCCAGATCGGGGAGCACACCTCCCCGACAATGTTCGGGATCTCACCGTCGGCCGCTGCGCAGTCGGGACTGACGATCACCTCGGGTCTCACGCTTGCGTTCTGGATCTACTGCGCCTTCGTGCTCGTACTCATAGTCGTGGGTGGGTCCGCGGTCGGTGTACCACGCCAGCTCGAGCCTGCCTCCTCCCCGGACACCTCGAGTTCTCAGATGAGCACCGACTACTCCCCCATGATGCCCGTAACGCCGCCGGGACCCTCGCTGGTCGGACCGGAGCCACCGCACGCGAGCCAAGGCGCCCCGTCGTTCCCACCGACATCACCGGGGCTTGTGGAATCCGACCCTGGAGACAGTTCGTCTGGTTAGGTTCGGCTCCGGCCAGCCCACCGAGGGTGCCCCAAAGCCGATGGCGCTGGGCGGCGGGGACCGAGGACTTGACAATGGCCTGTTCCTGACCAAGTTCGCCCACAAGGTGACCGTCACCGTGGAGAACCTAGAGACCGGCGAGACCGAGGAGCACCGCACCGCTGGCTGCTTGGAGTTCATCGGCCTCCACCCCAACATCGCGTTCTTGGGGGCCAAGTGAGGCTGGACCGGCGCGGGTTCGTCGCGACCGATTCGAGCTTCGTGACCTCGATATCGGGGGTCTTCGCCGCTGGTGCCGGACGGGGCCGTCAAAAGCCTCCAGGAGAACCGACGCGGACAGAGCGCGCTGAGCGCGTGAAAACGAGGCGAGCCCAGCGGGCGCCGACCCGAGACGACCTTTGCCCGCGCTCTTGTCCGGTTGTCAGGAATGACCTAGGAACGACTCGAGAACACGGAGGAACCACTCCGAGATCAGGATGACCGCCACCCCGTCCACGTCGATTCGATACGTCCGGGCGAACAGGTAGTCCTCGGGCACCGGGGAACCGCAAAGCACCAATGCGCGACTCCGGTCAGGGTCGGGCAGCTCAGATCGGGTGAAGGCGATCCCATCCTTGCAAAGGATCCGCCCGATCGGGTCATTGCCAGTCTCGAGCTGCCGGCAGAAACCTGCGGGAAGGCGACTTGGGACGAGCAGGCTCTCAACATGCGCGTACGGCTGCATCGAGCTTCTGCCCTGCAGGACCGCTGAGCGCTGGAGCAAGGGATGTCCCTCTTCGACACCCAGGAAGTTCGGTGTACTTGCCTCGATCATCGCGTGGTGCCGCGCGTGCGCGTCGACCGGCTCGCCCGCAAGCTGTTCCAGGAACGCAGTCACCGTCGTGCCGCCTTGAGAGAACGCCGACTCCAAACACGACCGCAGGGTCACCGCACCATTGAACTGCATCGGGGCCCCCGTGGTGACAGTCGTCCTCACGATCACCGACGTCGGCCCACGCTCAGAATGGGCTTTCTCACCAGTGGCCACGCCGCACAATCGTCGCGCGGCATCGGGTCCGTGCGCCATGACGCGATCCGCGACCTGCGTCGTGGGTTGGTGGGCGGTGCGGTCGGCGGCAAGCGAGGCGGTGAGCTTCCCCAAGCGCCAAGGATGCTCAGTGGGTTGGCAGGTAATAGCATCGACCCGAGCAGGAGCCGCGATGATCAAGAGAGGGCCGCGTCAACGCAGGTCGCAGCAGGGCAAGCTGCTGCGGGAGCTCAAGCTCACCTGCATGAGCAACCTCCTGTCCACCACAGAAGAGTGCCTGTACTTCAAGGACCTCCAAAGCAGGTTCGTCTTGGTTAGCGCAGGCTTCCTCGCCAGGGTCATTCCGGACGGTACCGAGGAGGAGGTGATCGGGAAGACTGACTTCGACTTCTTCAGCGAGGAACACGCCGCAGCTGCGTTCGAGGACGAGCAGAAGATCATCCGCACCGGCGAGCCGGTCGTGGGGAAGTTGGAGAGGGAGACCTTCCACGACCGCCCGCACAACTGGGTCTCGTCCACGAAAATGCCACTTCGAAATACGCGTGGCCAGATCATCGGCACCTTCGGCATTTCCCGCGACGTGACCGCGCAGATCAAGACGGAGAACGCCCTGGCTTACCAGGTCCTGCACGACCCGGTGACAGGTCTGGCGAACCGGGCCGCCCTCATGGACCGGCTGTCCCGGGCTCTTGCCTCCCTCGAGCGAGAGCCGGGTCGGCTTGCGGTCCTGTACGTCGACTTGGACCACTTCAAAGCGATCAACGACTCGTTCGGACATGACGCCGGCGACCAGGTGCTCGCCGAAGTCGGTCGCCGGCTTTCGCTCCTGTCCCGGAATGCCGATACCGTCGCCCGCCTCGGTGGCGACGAGTTCGTCGTGCTGGGCGGGGCGTTGCGTGATGACGATGACGTTGGTCTCATCGGTGATCGAATCGTCCGGGGGATCCGCGCCCCCTACATCGAAGAGGGGCGTGACCTCTCCATCACCTGCAGCGTCGGGATCGTCGTCACCCGGGATCCCCTCACCGAGCCCGAGCAGCTCATCCGCGACGCGGACGGGGCGATGTACGAGGTGAAGGAAACCGGACGGAATCGCTACCTCGTCTGTGACCCCGCTCAACGCCTCCTCACTGGGGCGAGCCTTCTCCAGGCCGAGTTGAGCCGCGCGATCGACAGCAAGGAACTGTTCCTCCTCTACCAGCCGCTCTTCTCCTTGGAGGACAGGTCATTGATGGGTGTCGAGGCGTTGGTGCGCTGGCGCCATCCCGAGCGCGGGATCGTGCTCCCCGACGATTTCATCCCCTTCGCCGAGCAGCACGGGCTCATCGGCAGGATCGACTCATTCGTTCTGGACGAGGCGTGCCGCCAGCTCGCCGAGTGGACATCGCGCGACGGCTGGCCAAGCGCGTTCACCATGGCCGTCAACGTGTCGGGCGCCGAGCTGTCGGACCCCGGGTTCGCCGGACACGTCGCCGAGGTGATTCGTCGCCATGGCATCGCACCGGCGCAGCTCTGCTTGGAGATGACCGAGACCGCGCTCATCGGCGAATGGGGCGATATCCAAGAGACATTGTCAGCCCTGCCAAAACTCGGCGTGCTCCTCGCCCTCGACGACTTCGGAACCGGCTACTCCTCGCTTGCCCACCTGCAGCGCCTGAGGGTCGACATCTTGAAGATCGACCGGAGCTTCGTGGCGCAGCTCGGCCGGAGTCCCCGCGACCGCGACATCGTCGCTGCGGTGATGGCTATGTCCCGGTCGCTGGGCACAACGGTTATCGGCGAGGGCATCGAGACGAACCAGCAGCTCGACACCCTCGCCGGGCTGGACTGCGACCAGGGTCAGGGTTTCCTCTTCGCTCGCCCACTGGAGCCGGAGAAACTCGTCGCGCTCATGGGCTGAGTGCCTCTTCGTCGTGCGGCGGCGCTCAAGTACCCCAGCTAGCGCCGATCCCGAGTTGCGGTCGACTTCCCTCGCCAAGACCAATGCCGAGGCTGAAGTGAATCGCGCGATCCTGGCCATCGAGGCATCCAACGACGAGTTCGCGCGAATGTACAAAGCACTCGACCGGGCGCGGAGATCGGGGCAAGAGCCTGCAAGCAGTTGACTTACGGCGCCCACGACACGGTCGCGGCCGTGGTGACGGACGCGAGCGGTCTTCCGTTCACAGTCAGCGGCCCGGCGGCGACTTCTTCCAAGATGGGAGCCTCCGTCCCGCCCAGCTTGATGTGCCCGGGCTGGTAGGCGAAAACGCCACCTGCCGCAGTAGCCACCAACGCGCCACCCCTCTCGCCGGTCAGTGCTCCCCGGCGGGACACCCAGAGCACCGTCGTGCGCATGGTGCTGGCTTGAGTGCAGTCGACCACGGTGGCGTCGAGCGTGTCCTTTGGGTCGAAGACGAACGACTGCACCCGCCAGCGCGGGCCGGTCGGCAGAACGGCCTGGATGACGGTGCCGGTTGTCTCGTTGACCACGAATATTCGCGACGGGGGCCCGACGCCGCACCCGTCGGTGTGGTCGCCAAGTTCAGCAGCAAAGACCTTGCCATCGGGCGAGACAGCGGTCACCTCGTACGGAGGCCCGTTGGGGGGAGGTTTGGGCAGCGCCTGCAGCTTGGTCACCGCACCGCTAAGGCTTACACGCCACAGCTGGGTGCCTGTCTTGATGTCCGGCCCCAAGATGAAGCCACCCGAATAGCCAACGACGTCGTCGCTGATGGGGACGGCCACCAACCGGTGGCGCACGGGCCCGCCGACGTTGTAGGAGATGAGCGTTGATGGCGAGCCCAGATCATCGCCCGCCACAAGCAGCGCTGATCCGGAACTACTCACGGACCAACCTTCGGAGTACTGGATCTGGATCGGCCACGACATGCGCCGGTGAGTGACGGTGTCGTACCAGACAATCCCTCCCCGGCCGGTGTTCGGGTTGCTCTGCTCCCAGCCGAGGTAGCGCCCGCTGGCAGACCACTGGAAGTCCGTCACGATCATCGGCTTGGCCGTGCCGCTCAGGCGGACGGGCCCAATTGCTTCAGACGTGCCCTTCTCCACCAACGTCAGCTTGCCCGAGGCAAGCACGGCAAGCGCGGGAGCTTGTCTTACAACCGACGCCTGGACTCTCTGGGCCGCACCGATGTCCGTCGGCAAAGCGAAAACGATCACGGCACCGACCAGGCCGGTGAGAGAGCAGCACGCTGCAACAGCCCGGCGTGTGGGAAAGAAACCTGTCGAGTTCACACGCTCACTCATATCAAAACGGCGTTGCGTCATCAATGTCCAGAGTGCACAAGGGCTGCGCACACCCATGGTGGCGTCGGTGAGGACCTGGACTCGCTCCTCTTGCTTGCCGAGGATGGTCGTCTGCCTGTGACCACGAAACTCCCCGGGCGCTGGCGCCGGAATCGCCACCAGATGGGACACCATGCGCCGGTTCGAATGGGAATCTCACCTCCACAACGAACATGGGCACATGCAGGGGTCGCGGCCGGCTAGCGTCACCGCGCGCTCAGCGACTTCCTCAGCTCTCCGATAAGCGACGCTCAGTGTACACCGGCATGAGACCTGATCATTGGGATTATCGGTGCCAACAAGTTGAACTTGGCGCTGGCGTGCGTCGGCCCGAAACTCAGCTTTGCCGCTGGGAGTGGCTTGCACATGTACTCCCCCTGCGCAAGATCGCATCCGAACGATGCCAACAACGCATAGGTCTCCGCGTCCTCGACACCCTCAGCCACCACCCGCATGCCCAACAAGTGACCAAGATCGATCGTCGCGCGGACAACGGCCCTGCTCTTCTTGTCAGCCGCGGAGGCAAGTCGTTTGGTCAGCGCCATGTCGATCTTCAACTCACCGACCGCCAGATCGCTCAGATAGGCCAGAGATGAAAAGCCTGTCCCGAAGTCGTCGACGGAGACGACGAGACCGAGACGGTCGAGCTGTTCGATCACTTCTTGCGATTTCTCCCGATCAGCCATCATGTTCGTCTCGGTAACCTCGACAACCAACGATTCCGGCCCGAGACGGTATCGGGCGAGCAAGAAACGGATCCGATCGGGCAGACCGTCATCCAGAAGATTGGTGGCCGAGAGGTTCACCGAGACATAAAGGTGGCGCCCTTCTGCTCGCCAGGCCGCACACTGGGTGAGCGCAGCCTCTAGGACCAAATCGGTCAGAGGCCGCATAAGTCCCGCTTCTTCGGCAAGCGGGATGAACTCCGTCGGTGAAAGAACCCCGTACTCGGGGTGCGGCCAACGGATGAGCGCCTCCACGCCGAGACTCTTGCCCGTGCGGAGGTCGTATTGAGGTTGGAAGTACAACTGGAAAGCCTTTGTGGTGATGGCATCCCTGAGCTGCTCAATGAGTCGCAGCCGGTTCTGTCCGCTGTCTGGGAGGGTTTCGTACATTCGGTACGCACATCGAGCTGCCTTGGAGCGATACATCGCAACGTCCGCGCAGCGAAGCAGCTCGGTACTCCCGCGAGCGTGTGTCGGCACCAGCGCGATGCCAATGCTCAAAGTGACATGCAAGCTCGCGATGTCCAGGATGAAGGGCTGTTCGAGCTCAGCGGTCAACCGCTCCGCGACTTTCTCGGCCTCGTAAGCGTCAGCGTCAGCAAGGACTATGCCGAACTCATCGCCGCCTAGGCGTACCAGGACATCTGACTCCCGGAGCGCGGCCCGCAGACGCGGTCCCAGCATAAGGAGGATCTGATCACCTACTGGATGTCCGAAGGAGTCGTTGACCTCCTTGAAGTGATCCAGATCGATCAGCAGCAGGGCAAGACGCTCTTCGGCCACCGTCGCGGGTCCTCGGAAGAAGAAGTCGTCGAGCACAGCCATCAGATGGCGACGGTTCCCCAGACCCGTCAAGTCGTCGGTCACGGCTTGAAGCCGGTGCGACTCGGTGAGGATGCTCAGTTCGTGCAAGCTAAGCGTCGACCTCAATCCTGCGGTCAACACCGTTGCCGTGGCGAGCACGAGAGCGATACGGTCAACGTGGCCAACCGAAGCCACGAGAATTACAACGAGGCTGCCCATCACGGCAACCGCCGGGACGACGAACTGAGACTGAGACCGTCTCGGTCGCTCCTCTGACGGCGTGCCGGGCTGCCACACGGCCAGTGAGATGAGGAGGATGGCGACTGGCCAGATAGCGCCCGGCAGGGTGCCCACGTGATAGGAAGCGGCCGAGGACTGCAGGACATGCACCACGTCACCTGCCACGTTCAGCGCGCTCGCCAGGACGAGAAACATCCAGCGACGGTTCCGCCAGCTGACGATCGTCAAGCCACCGACAACGATCGCGACAAGTCCCAGATCAGCTATCGGATAAGCGAGGCTTGTAGCCAGCTTTGCAGGCGGGCCACTCAGCTTGCTCAAGATCGCGTCGAAGCCGAACGCCACGGTCACCGTGGCGGCGCCAAGACCTGCCACGATGCCGTCCAACCACCGGCTGAGGGGCTGATGCTTGGCTTCTCCGCGCGCCATGACAATCAAACCCATATACACAAGCGGGTAAAAGGCCAGGTAGAAGAGGTCGGCCCACGACGGCGTCGATGGACTGTGACCGCCTTGAGTCTCCAAGGTCCACACCACATCGCCAAAAGACCAGGCCAAGAGGCCGCTTCCAAGGAATATGGCCACCAGCCGATCGTGCCGGTTGGCAATTGCACGGGCGAAACACAACCCGCTGGCGACGATCTCCAAACCGTCCATCGGCCACTTGTTGACGAATGCCCACCATCTGCCACCCGCATCGGGAACGAGCGTCACAACGACAGAGGCGACGAACAAGACGGCGAGAACACTGAAGCCGACGGCAGCTACCTTCCCCAGACCGCGACGATCCGCACGCTTGTCGAACGTGTGTGCGCGTTCCAATGCGATCGCCGGCACGACGGTCTCCACCAATGGAGTATCGACAGCATTCGCTCTCAGATAAAGAGGGCTCTCGGTAGAGGCAGTACACCTGATTGCGTCGTACCGCACACAGGCGGCATCGCCCGAGTCCACGGCGTGGCTGTTGTCACGGCACCGCGCCGAACTGATCGGTCACGCGTAAGGCGGAGGTAACCCCGATCCGCAGCCCAATCCGCGTGACCCGGCGTTCCGCGCACTCGCGCGTAGCGGGCTCTCCCTCGCTCAAGTGTCACGACGTGACCGGGAGGTGGACATCTGCCCGCCAGCCTCTGATCGGCAGGGCAAGAAGCGCACCAGCTGCCCGCAGTGCCCAGATAAGGACCTCCTCACGGGGTTCGTCGGAGGGAACGCGCAAGATGAGCCCTCGGCGGGGGTGATCCTGTTCGACAATCCAAGTCTCTGGAATTGGAACGTCGAGCAAAGGCAGCTCGGCAAAGACGCGACGGCCGGTGGCATGCGCGATGCCGAGAGTCGGCTGGACGAGTCCACGGCGATTGTGGCTTCCGGGGATCCAAGTGCACATCGTGTCGCCTGTGCTGCCGCCACTGAACAATGTGAAGAACCTGAGCGAGGTCGGCCTGTCGTCGTCATCGCTGATCCTGGGTATCAGGTTGATCCATCCGTCCTCGGCCCTGCCCAGCCGCGCCATGTAAGCGACAACCTGTTTCAGCTCATCGCCGTTGAACACCACCCGCTCGATCTGTCGCCGCTTGCGGGGCATGCCAGGAGTATCGCAGTTAGCGGCGCCCCAGGGTGCCGGCCCCCACTGAGCTGGTGGACCACGACCAGGAACGCCCCAGCTCAGACCCGCAGTCGGGGGCGGGCGTGCGGGAGTGCCGACGTCTCGGATCCGCGACTTACAAGAAGCTCAGCGTGGTTCAGGTGACGGCTTGAGGATGGGAGGCACGACTCTGGGCAGAAGCCACCCTGCGTGACCGAAAGGGACAGGCTGACAGCATCAGTTGGACCAAAGGCGCCAGAATGAGCTCGTGGATCGGGCGGCTGCTGTGACCATGGACCTTGCCGATCATTTGGCGCCCTACCGCAGCCAGTTCATCGTCACCGGACCGATCTACCTCGACGGCAACTCCCTGGGTCGCCCCTCTAGGTCTGTGGTCGAGGGGCTGACAGCGGCGGTACACGACTGGTCCGAGAAGCTGGTGGGCGGGTGGTCCCAGTGGATAGACCTGCCTACCGCAGTAGGAGACAAGGTCGGCCGGCTCATCGGCGCCGGATCCGGACAGGTCGTGGTTTGTGACAGCACAACCGTCAACCTCTACAAGCTCGCCTCAGCCAGCCTGATAGCTCAGCCCGACCGGAGGGTTATCTTGGCCGACGCGGATGACTTCCCGACGGACCGCTACGTACTACAGGGGCTAGCTGAGGCCAGCGGTCGTGAGTTGCGCCTTCTGCACGGCAGCGCAATCGACGGCCTCGATACCGAAGTCGTGGGCTCGGCAATTGACGCCGATACAGCGCTGGTGTGCCTCTCGCATGTCAACTTCCGCTCAGGCGCCCGACTGGATCTCGCGGCAATCACCGAGGCAGCACACCGCTACGGTGCACTCGTCCTGTGGGACTTGTGCCACAGTGCCGGCGCCATTCCGGTCGGCTTGGACGAGGCGGGCGCCGACCTCGCTGTGGGTTGCACTTACAAGTACTTGAACGGCGGCCCCGGCTCGCCGGCCTTCGCGTACGTGAGGCGTGACTTGCAGGCCCAGCTGCACCAACCGGTGTGGGGTTGGTTCGGCCAGCAGGACCAGTTCGCGATGAGCCCGATCTACAACCCGACGGCCGGGATGGGGCGCTTTCTCTCGGGCACGCCGTCCGTACTTGGTCTTATGGCCGTCGACGCCGCCGCTGCGGTCGTGGAGTCAGCTGGCATCCCTGCGTTATGGGCGAAATCGCAGCAGTTCACAGCCATGTTGGTGGACCTCATCCGAGACCAACTTGAGCCGCTCGGCGTCACCTTGGCCAGCCCGACCGATCCGGACCGGAGAGGAGCCCACGTGTCGGCCGCCCATCCCCGGGCCTGGCCGTGGTGCAAGGCTTTGATCGACCGGCGGATTGTCATCGGAGACTTCCGACCACCCGATGTGATCAGGCTTGGCCCGGCGCCTCTCTACACCCGCTTCGTGGACGTGTTCGATGCCGTCCAGCAGATGGCCGAGGTTCTCGAAGCTGGTGTGGAGGAAGTGAGCGACCGCCCGCCAGTCACCTGACCGCCTCGGCCCGCTTCAGCTTTGAGCGGGCGCGATCCTCAACCGCTGCTTGTCGTCTCCGACGGCACACCGGGGCTAGTCGCCGCCATCGCGCAGGTCTTCCCCAAAGCGCTCTCGTTGGAACGTCCGCCTCAAGCTACTTGCGCCGCGCGTGGGACGCCACGACAGGCCGGCGATCGCGGCTCGAGCGCGTGACGGTCCTTGAGACCTTCCCCGGGTTGGGCGGGTTCAGCCCCCCCGGGGGGAGTGGGACTCCTGATCAGGGGGTCATTACTGGCGGTCAGAGTCTGGACTCGATGGCGGCGAGCCGGTCGAGGAGGAGCTTCAGACCCCCGTCAGTGTGTTCATTGCCAGAGAGTCCGGACGTTCCCTCACCGAGACCGACCTACCCGACGAGTTGGCGATCTCCGTGATCACGATCGGCGAGCTGCGTGCGGGGGTACTGGCCGCGGTCGACGTCGAAATGCGCGACAGGCGGCTGGCAACCTTGAGCGAAGCGCTGGCCCTCGATCCCCTGCCCGTCGACCAGGCGGTCGCTGAGGCTTGGGCGCGGTTACACGTCCTGTTGCGCGACATGCAAGAGCGCATGCCGGTCAACGACTCCTGGATCGCCGCGACGGCCATCTCGCTAGGGGTTCCGGTCGTAACCCAAGACGAGGATTACGTCGAAGTGCCCGGGCTCAAGATCATCCGAGTTTGAACTTGTAGGGTCCAAGAGCGTGATCCTGGACTTGTCCAGGCACGATCGATGGGGTGAGGACGAAAGGTCCAGAAGCCCTCGGCGAGCTCAAGGGATCCGCGCAACAGCTCGGCGAGTCGGCGTGATACCCAGGAAACCAATCGGGAGTCACTACTACAACTGAGTTGTACCCACACACACCCGGCGCACCCTCGTTGGCCTGCGCTGTTCCTGCCCCGTCGAAGCGAGCTGTCCCTACGCCTTTGCCGCATATTGGTCAAGCTCGTCTAGAAGGTCTTCCTTTGCCCTCGTGGGCAGCCATGAGATCTCGAAGGCGTTCCGTTCAAGTTGGACGAGCTCCAGCCGGCTGAGAGACGCCGAATCTGTCACATTTTCGAGATTCTCCGTCAAATAGGACGCAAAATACGCTGGATCATCCGAGTTAACGGTTACCTTCAGTCCAAGGTCCAACATCTTCTTCAGCTCTGCGTCCTTCAGGCTTCCAGTGACGAAGCGATTCGATATCGGACACACCGTGAAGCCGATCCCGCGCGCTGCGGCTTCTGCTACGAGCTCTTCAGATTCCAGGATGTTGACGCCATGGTCAATTCGTTCGACGCCTATAACATCGAGGCACTGACGGATGTGGTCAGTGCTATCCAGCTGATCCACGTCGCAGTGCATCGTCAGGCGGTACCCTTCCGATCTGGCGCGGGCAAATACTGCAGCGAACTTCTCCGGCGGATTGCCGCGTTCATCGGAGTCCAGCCCGATGCCGATGATCGAGTCTTTGTATGGAAGAGACTCGAGCAACGTTGCCATCGCATACTCTGCCGAGTGATCACGGAGGATGCACAGGATCAGTTGCGCACGGACCCCGAGAAGCCTACGGGCGTCAAGGAGCGCTCCACTCAGCCCGCTGATCACCGAGTGGAACGGGACGCCCCTCGAGGTGTGCGCCTGCGGGTCGAAGAAGATCTCCGCATACCGAATGTTTGCGGAGGCGGCCTTCTCCAAATATACCCAGGCGAGGTCATAAAAGTCCTGCGGTGTCTGGAGTACCGACATGGCATCGTAGTAGACCGGCAGAAATGAGGATAGGTCATGAAAGATGTAACTAGCTCGCATCTCGACAATATCACGGTAGGGAAGAGGCATGTCGTTTCGCTCTGCAAGCTTGAAACGCAGCTCTGGCTCAAGCGTCCCCTCGATGTGGAGATGCAGTTCGGCCTTGGGAAGACCTTGTATGAAGCTTGTCATGTCAGACATCCCGACGTTCCCTTCTGTGCACTTGGAAAGCAAAGTAGTGAGCTATTGGAACCATGTCAAAGGATCGTGTCGCCTTGACCGTCAGCGCGTCGCGGTCTCCAACGCGTGATAAGGGTCAATCGAGACTCAACGAGGCTTCCTTGCGCCGAATGACCTGCATCCTCGCGAAGGCATGGCCTGACAGGAAGTAGCGATTCAAGTCAGTTGCTCGGCCGCGTGAGGGAAGCGATCGCGCCGACGACTGCGATGCCTGCACCGGCCACCATCGCCAAGTGATAGCCAGCCACATAGGCCGATGCCGCACCTGTGCCCCGAACTCGTCCGGTCAACAATACGGCTTGGCCGCCAGCGCCGAGGCGAGAGGTGGCCAGGGCTCCGAGAACACCGATCGAAAGGGTCTGGCCTAGAAAGCGCATCGTCGCGAGGGTGCCAGAGGCAACCCCCAGTTGGGCTCTTGGCACCGATCCCATTACGGCAGAGGTATTGGGAGAGCTGAAGGCCGCCATGCCCACTCCGACGATGACGAGGTCAGCTATCAACCGGGCCATGCTCGGCTGCGAAGGAAGGTCCGCGAGCATGACCAGGCCGGCGCCGACGATGGCCATCCCCCCGCTGGCCAGCCAACGCGAACCAACCACGTCCGAGGCACGTCCCGCCAACCACGAGAGTGCAACCATGGCTGCTGGCGCAGCGACCAGGAGGAGTCCGGCTTGCTCGGGGCTCCGGCTGCTCACCACCTCCAAGAACACCGAGGTAAGCACCGTGACAGCGGCGAATGCCATGTAGTTGGCAAGAGCCGCGAAATTGGCCGTTGCAAAAAGTCGGCTGCGACGGAACAGTCCCACGTCGAGAAAAGGCGCCGAGCGTCTGGCCTCGTATACAACCAGCCCACTAACGCCGCCTGCGCCGCCGACCATGAGCGCGAGAGACGAAACGGCGGTCCAGCCCCAAAGGGGAGCAAGACTGATCCCCACCATCTCAGCCGCCAATGCACCAACGAACAGCCCGGCCCCAGGCAGGTCCAGACCAGCCCGTGCCCTGTGGCGCTCCGTGTGACGCTCACTTCTCAGACGCCAGCCCAACACAAGGCTCGCCACCGCCACCGGGACGTTGACATAGAAGATCGATCGCCAGCCGACCTGCTCTGTGAGGAGCCCACCCAGTGCCGGCCCCAAAGCGAGACCGAGATAAACAGCAGTGACGTTGAGACCAAGAGCCTTGCCACGTTCAGCCTCGGGGAACGCTTCAGTGACAAGCGCCGTCGATGTTGCCGCCAGCAGAGCCGCCCCGAGACCCTGGATGCAGCGTGCGGCGAGGAGCCAGGTCGTCGATGTCGATGCCCCTGCGGCAGCCGACGCAAGAGCGAAGACGACCAGACCCATCCGGTACAGTCGCAGGCCGCCCCAAACGTCCGCAAGGCGTCCGGCCGGGATGAGGGCGACGGTGAGCACGAGCAGGTAGCTGAGCTGCACCCAGAGCGCCCCGACGAAGCTGAGGTGGAGGGCTGGCCCGATCTTGGGCAGAGCAATAGCGACCACACTGCCGTCGAACGGAGCCATGAAGGCCCCGATGGCCGTTGCTCCGAGCAGGCGCCAGCGACGCTCTGCAAGGCTGCTGGTGTCCCCTTCGCGATACCCGCGACCTGATCGGGCCATCACCGAATCCTTTTCACCACGCCCAGTCGATCTCGAGTTGCCCGAAGCCGACCACGTCCTTCCTCTCGTCGACGCTGGGAAACGTTGCGGTCACGCTACCTGGTAGGTGCTTGGTGTCTGGACCCAGTTTGAGAGCCCAAACCCGGCCTGCCCCTTCCAGCCGGTTCAGCTCGAAATGCCCTTTGTAGGATCGCTGAACTCCCGAGATCTCCGCAGAACGCTCCGGGCTTACCGGCGCATCGAGTTGCAGTCTCAAATCGCGGACGCGCCGTCCGAATTCAACACCGGGGGCCTCGCACAGACTCGAACGTACTCTTGCTCGTGACTTTCGTGTGCCGGCCATGGTGTCGAGTTGAGTCCGCCAGAGTGGTGTACAAGCCCGAGGTGACCGACTCGCGCTGAGTACTGCTTCGCGCTGAGTATCCCCCAAACACGACAGCCACCGCACCAGCCTTCAAGAACCACCAAGTTCACGAAGGAGAAGATACGGTGACCGCCGACAACAACATGAGCGCGGCAGAGCTGCTGCGCAAGTACCTGGAGAGCCGAGCGGAGTTCGACCGGATCTTTCACGCACTCGCCGACGTGACCCGGAGGGAGATGCTCGGCCGTGCGATCCGCAGCGACGAGTCGGTCCCTGCCCTATCCCGGCACTACTCAATCAGCCTCACCGCAGTGCAAGAACACACCGCGGTGCTAGAACGTGCGGCGCTCGTAACCAAGGAGCGCCGCGGAAGGGAGCAGATCGTACACATGAACGGCCCATGAAGGAGAGCAGCCGTGACCGAGATCAGCACCACCAAGGACCCCGAGAAGCTCACCCTGACCCTTTTCGCCGAGTTCGACGCCACACCCGAGCAGGTGTGCACGGTCAGGAGGACCCGCACAAGCTCGTGCGACGGTGGGGGCCTCCGTCCTGGCCGGCTTCCTTCACCCGCCACGCTTCGTCGTCGGCGGCGAATCCCGATATCACATGACCGGACCGCACGGTGAGACCCACAGCGGCTACTGGCAGATGCAAGCGATCGACAAGCCGAACCGAATCGACTTCGGGAACGGCCTCGCCCCGGGCCCGACGGTGAGCCTAAGCCCGAAACACCGCCGATGTCGGGATACGTGACGTACGCGGCATACAAGATCGAGCGGTGGCACTTCGACAATGAAGATGGTCGCCCTCGAAGCCGTCAGGCGGCTGGAGGCGCTCCACTGCCAGAGTCACGGAATGTCACTCGAAGCCAGGCTCACGGTGGCGACTACTTCGGAAGTTGGCGAGCGCTGTTCTGCGTCGGCGAGTCCGATACCTACCCATCGACACGACGCGGCAACTGCCCCGTGGCCGTGATGTTCGGCGAGCCCGTTCTGAGCGACTCTGACCGGCACTTCAGCCTTGCAAGATACCCACGGCAGCAGGGAGGCAAGTCGCAGTGCTAGGTGAAAGACGTCTATGCGGTGCTCGGTCACCGCGTTCCCGCGGTTGATCAGACGAGTCGCCGGCGCACCCACCACACGCTCAAGGCGCCGAGTACCAGCGCGACCAGCGCGAACAGAGCCGTCTCATAGATCTGGAAGGGCCAGTAGCGGCCGGCCGGCTGGTAGGTCACGACCTCGTGAAACCTGGTGGCGAGGTGAGCGACGCACCCTTTTGGGCCTCCGCCTCCTTGGCCCGTCAGCAGCGTCGGGCAGGCGTGGCCGAGGTACTGCGATGTCGGCGCATGGCCCGCCCTGTCGACGATCGAAGCCGAAAGCGGCCAGGCGTTCGACATGTCCGGCGGGAGGGCAGTCATTGTGAGGTCGCCCGAGGGCGTCCGAGAGAACCCGAACGCGCTCACCTTGTTCAATGACAGGGCGAGATGGAGCGGTGCCTCGAAATGGGGACGTACCCAATAGGTCGCCGTCAATCGTGCGCCCACGTAACCGACGATCGCTGTGGCCATCGCCGGCAGCGTCCGGCGGAAGAGCAGGCCAGCGGTTGCGGCCAGGGCAAAGGCAAACAGGGCGTAGCCAAAGGGCACGATCCCGAAAACACCAAAGTTGGCCGGTGAGAACCTGTTCTCGTTCAGGACGTTGATCGGGTTCGCCCACCAGGCCGCCATAAGGCTGAACCCGCCGGCGAGGGCGCTCACTGCCCCGCCGACGAGGGCGAACTTCACGACGAGCCATCGTGAACGGCTGACGCTCTGGGTCCAGGCGAGGCGGAAGGTTCCCGTCTCGAGCTCTCTGGCAACGAGGGGGGCGCCGAAGAAGACGCCGAGAAGCGCCGGGGTGATGAGAGCAAGCACATAGACGGCGGCCTTCAGCGCGCCGTACGTGCTCGCCGCGTCGTTGGGCTCGGTGTCGTAGACGTGCACGAGGTGCGGTCCGGTGATGGTCAGCACGATCGCCACGACGACAAGCGCCGCCGCGGCGATGACGGCTTCGATGCGGAACTGGCGCCAAGCGAGGCGGATCATGAGGAGATTCCGACGAGAGCCTGCCGCTGGCCGCGGCCGTTGCTCGCGGCCCTGCCCATGTAGGCGAGGACGAGGTCCTCGAGGCCAAGTTCGTCGATGGTCCATGCCGGATCGAGTACGGGGCGCTCGTGACGGACGACGAGGGTGGACTGCCGCTCGGTGGCGGACTCCGCGAGGACCTCCCAGCCCGAGGGCGGTCGCAGACCGTCGCGCCGGGGACCGGTCAAGCGATGGTGGGTGGAAAGCAGGTCGTCTATGTCGCCGGCGACCTGCACGCGCGATGCGACCAGGACGACGAGGTAGTCGCAGACGCGTTCGAGATCGGCGACAAGGTGCGACGACAGCAAGACGCTCACGCCGTGCTCGGTCACGGTCCCCATGAGCGCTTGCAGGAACTGCCGCCTGGCGAGGGGATCGAGACTGGCGACCGGCTCGTCGAGTATGAGGAGCTCAGGGCGCTTGGCAATCGCCAAGGTGAGCGCGAGCTGCGCCCGCTGGCCGCCCGACAGGATGCCCGCTTTCTGCGCCATGTCGAGCTCTAGGTGCCCTATGCGCTCTCGGGCCAACGACCCGTCCCAGCTTGGGTTGAGCCACGCCCCGAGGTCCAGGTGGTCGCCGACCGACATGCTGGCGTAAAGAGGCGTGTTCTGGGCGACGAAACCGACTCGAGCGAGTTGCTCGGCATCTACGGCGGGACGGTGTCCGAGCACCTCGATCCGGCCGGCGCTCGGCTCGAGGAGTCCGACCGCGAGGTGCAACAGCGTCGTTTTGCCCGCGCCATTGGGTCCGACCAGTCCGACTACCTTGCCGGCGGGAATCGACAACGTGCACTCCGAGAGCGCCGTACGCCGGCCGTAACGCTTGGTGAGCCCCGAGGTCTCGATGGCGGCGGTCACGCTACGCCCTTTTGGGCGGAGGCCCGAAACGTGTCCTGGAACAGCGCCTCGACGCTTTCGTCGTCGAGGCCAGCCCGCCGAGCCTTGGCCAGCCACCGGAGCAGCTCCTGACGAAGCGGACCGTGCGCGGCGAGTGATCCGTCGCTCAAGGTGGCGGTGACGAACGTACCGATCCCAGGCCTCGGGGCGACGAGCCCGGAGTGCTCAAGCTCTTTGTACGCCTTGAGCACTGTGTTGGGGTTGATCGCCAGGTGCTCGACGACCTCCTTTACGGTCGGGAGTTGGTCGCCCACCCGTAGCACGCCGAGCCGGAGGGCGCGCTGCACTTGGCGCACGATCTGTTGGTATGGGGGAAGACCCGAGCGTGCGTCCAGGTTGAACTCGATCACCGCTATTCCTCCATTGCTCTAGATACCTAGAATATTAGGAGGCATCGTCGGTTCCCGGTCAAGAGATGACGTTCTTTGCTCGGCAGGAGTGGGCGGCGCGCTTGACGGCCTCGGCTTTTGCGCCTCTCATCGCGGCGCACAGAATGACGTCTCAGCTCAGTGGCCGACCGGCGCGGAATCGGCGCGATCTCGGGCGCACGCCAAGCCGTTGTTCCGGCGCATGCCGGTGGCGCGAGCCGCGTTGTTCGGCGTGCCGTTCTGTACTCGCGAGAGCCGCCGACTGGCGTGGCGGATCGCCCGTTCAACTGCGGATCGGTGCCCGAACATCACTTCGAAGGCAGGGGCCAGAAATCAACGGCGCCGGCTTCTTGAAGGCGCGGCTTGGTCTGAAACGTGCCCTGGCCGGGGTGGGTGGATCTCGACATTCGGGAATGGTCTCCGGAACCGACTAATTCGAGCAGAAGCCAAGAAGCGTGCCGCTCGGACCACGCCTACAATTCGCGGAGAAGAATGGGCCAAATAAACGGGGGGTTCGATGAGCGCCACCTTCAGTAAAGAGGAAAGAGCTGCGATGAGGGCGGCGGCCGCCGAAGCGAAAGCCGCAAAGGTGGGCGCCGATCTAGAGGCCACATGCCTTGCCGCGATTGCCGAGATGTCCGGTTCGGACAAGGAGTTGGCCGAAACGCTGCACGAGCTGGTCAAGAGGCACACATCTCTGGGCGCGAAGACCTGGTACGGAATGCCCGCGTACACGAACTCTGACGGCAAGGTAGTTGTGTTCTTCCAGAGCGCCGCCAAGTTCAAGGTGCGGTACGCGACCATCGGTTTTCAGGAGGCCGCGAATCTCGACGAGGGCAACCTCTGGCCGAATGCGTACGCGGTCACCAGCCTGACTGCCGCAGATGAGAAGCAGTTGGTGGCGCTGTTGAAGAAGGCCGTCAGCTAGTCGGCCCGCCCCACTGTCGGGAAGTCCGGTTGCGCTTTCGGCACGGCGGACTTGCTGCTGCAGATGACGCCTAAGGCCGTGTACCCGTGCTTCAGGATCTTTCCCGGTAGCCGGCTACAGGTCGTGCAGAACGACATCCGTGTGCCGACCTAACACAGCGACGGATTCGGCGCTCGGACCTCACGTCCCGGAACTCGACCAAGATCCGTCGTTATCACAAGCGGGACTTGACCCGTCTTCTCTGTAACTGACGAGGGGTATCGGGCTTCGGCGGCGACGCGTTATCAAAAGCGGTGTCTCATTCGTAGTTGATAAGCACGCCGGGGATCATCGGCGACTCCATTCGTCGGTGTTCTCGACGACCTCCGCCGCGATCGCTTCGAGCTCGCCGATCAACTCCCGGAGACGCTTGGTGTTCTCGAACAGGGGTTGGTAACGCTCGAGCTGGGATGGGCTGAGTGTGCGCGTGACGGTCTTCGTGCCGACCTTGCGGATCCACGTCGGGTAGGGCCCGTGGCGCTGCGCCGGATCACTCGAGCAACGGCATGTGGGCGTGCCGCAGCGTGTCATCCGTGTCACCAGGCTCCCAGGCGGGCATAGTCCGAGCTTGGCGATCTCGGCAACGATCTGGCGCTGGCGGCGCTTGGCTTGCTGTTCGACCGACGGCATGCCCTGTTGTTACCCGCCGCCGGCGATCCGCCGCTCGATGCCTTGAATGTCATACATTCAAGGAGAGGGTTGCGACATCCGGCTTCTCCGATGGGAGGCAGCGTGCTCGTTCAGAAGGTGCTGATGCCGGTCACGGGCGCAGAGTCCTTCACGCTCGTCACCGAGGAAGGAGAGGTGGTCGAGCCTGCGGAGCGTTACCTCGCCTACCTAGCGGCGCTCGAGCGCTCGCCGAACACTGTGCGCGCCTACGCCGTCAGCCTGAAGCTGTGGTTCGAGTTCCTGGCACGGACCGGGAAGAACTGGGAGGCCGTCGGGATCGAGGACGTCGCCCGCTTCGTCGCTTGGCTGCGGGCGCCGGCCGACAACGTGGTGGTGCTCGCCGACGGGAGCGGCGTGCGCCACCCGGCGACGGTGAACCGCTACCTGGCGGGCGTGTTCGGCTTCTACGACCACCACGCCCGCGCCGGGCTCGAGGTGGCGGCCGAGCTCGTGGCATGGCGGCGCACGAGCCGTGGCTCTTACAAGCCGTTCCTGCACCACGTGACCAAGGGCCGTCCCATCCCGACCAGGCCCGTGAAGCTGCACGTCGAGCGGCGGGCACCGCGCACCTTGCAGACCGAGCAAATCGTCGCAATCCTCGCCGCCTGCGAGCACCTGCGCGACAGGTTCTTGCTGTCGCTGCTCGCCGAGACCGGCATGCGCATCGGCCAGGCACTCGGGCTGCGCCATAGCGACTTCGTCTCACGCCGGCGCGAAGTGCACATCATTCCTCGCCCCGACAACGCGAACGGGGCACGAGCCAAGATGCGCTCGTCGGCAGTGCTGCCCGTCTCCACTCCGCTCGTGCGCCTCTATTCGGAGTACATGCACGCCGAGTACGGCGCGATCGACTCGGACTACGTGTTCGTGAACCTCTTCGCCGGCAGAATCGGCGAACCGATGAGCTACCCGACGGTCCAGCAGCTGATCGTCCGCATCGCGGCGGTGACCGGGATCCCCTTCACCGCGCATGTGCTTCGTCACTCACACGCCACCGACATGATCCGCCAAGGCGTGCCGATCGAGGTGGTCGCCCGTCTCCTCACGCATCGCTCCTCTACGACCACCAGCCAGACTTACGTACATCTCGAGGCGGCCGACATCCGCGAGGCGCTGCTGCGGGCGGGGGTGTGGGAGCGGGAGGAGGCGAGCAGGTGAGCCCTGCCTCAGCGGCAGCGAGAGCGGAGGCGCTGCAACTCTCGCTCGTAGCGTCGAGGGACACCACACTCGACGGGAACTGGGCAGACGACCACTGGGACGCGGCCCGCCTCGGCATCCCCACCCGCCGCGGGCGCGGCCGGGCCCGCTTCGACACGATCACCCAGGACTGGCTGCGTGACCCGGCCAAGCGCTGGTCCCGGTTCCGCCTCGCCACCGGGTGCGCCTTTCAGACCGTCAGCGCGGGAGCCCTGGCTCTATCGCGCTTCTCGCGCTGTCTCACCGAGTGCCACCCTGAGGTCTCCGATCCCGCCGGCATCACCCGGCCGGTGCTCGAGGACTACCTGGCATGGCTGCTCTTGCAGGGCTACTCACCAGCGACACGGGCCCTGTCCTGCTCGATGATCCGGGTCTTCTTCGACGCCTGCCACCGCCACGGGTGGCTTCCCGGCCTCGTGCCCGGCGCGACCATCTACGTCGAAGAGCTCCCTTTCCACCACGACGAGATCGCCCGCTTCATCCCCGAGTTCGTCATGGCCCAGCTCGAGTCCGACGAGGCTCTGGCCAAGATCCGCTACCCGACCACCCGGCACCTGGTGATCGTGATGATGGAGACCGGGCTGCGCGGCGGGGACGCCTGCAACCTCATCTTCAACCCCGTCGTCGAGGACAGCAGCGGCTGGCCGTGCCTACGCTTTATGGCTTCCAAGGTCCGCTCGGAGCAGCTCGTCCCACTCTCGGCCAGGGCGGCGGCGGCCATCTCCGCCCAGCAGGACTATGTCAAAAGCCACTGGCCCGCTGGAAGCCCGTGGCTGTTTCCGGGGATTGCCGACAACGACGACGGCTCGAAGGCCTACTCGCATTCCAACTTCACTCGCCAGCTCGTCCGCTGGTGCGAGGTCATCGGACTGCACGACCAAGCCGGCCAGCCCGTGCGGGTGACCGGCCACCAGTTCCGCCACACCCTCGGGACCCGGCTCATCAACCAAGGGGTCCCCCAGCACGTCGTGCAGAGGCTGCTCGGCCACGCCTCGCCGAACATGACGGGTCACTACGCCAAGGTCCACGACACCACGATCCGTGAGGCCTTCGACAGCTACCAGCAAAAGCGCGTCGACATCGCCGGCGAACAGATCGGCTACGACCCCGACGGCCCCACCGCTTCGGCCGAGTGGATGAAGCACAACTTGAACCGGGTCCGCGACAGCCTCCCCAACGGCTACTGCGGCCGCCCCGCCCAGCAGGACTGCCCACATCCCAACGCCTGCCTCACCTGCCCGGACTTCCAGACCACGCCCGAGTTCTTGGAGATCCACCGCCATCAGGCCGTCACCAACCGCCGCCTTATCGCCCAAGCCGACGCCAAGGGCCAGGTTCGACTGTCCGAGAACCTGCGACATGTCCAGACCAACCTGGAACGGATCATCCCCGCCTTGGAGAGGATCGCCGACGACACCGAAGGCGAAAACGGCCGTGCCTGACAACGCTCATTTCCTCGCCAAGGCCAACGCCCGGCGCCACGATGCGGCACTCGCGGCAGCGCACGAGGCGATCGAGCGCCTCAGCCGCGAGGGACGGTCCGTCAACTTCGAGGCTGTCGCCAACGCAGCCGGCGTCTCAAGGGCCTGGCTCTATCGCGAGCCAGAGATCCGCGAGCTCGTCACCCAGCTGCGAGCGCTGCCGACGAGGACGACTGCGCGCGCTGCTCTGCGGGCGAGCACCGACTCGCTACGCCAACGCCTCGACACCGCCCGAGACGAGATCTCCCGTCTTCGCGCCGAGAACGACGCGCTGCGCGACCAGCTCGCTCGTCATCTCGGAGCTCAACGCGTGCAGCCTCTCCGCCAGCGGCCGGGCGGACCACGATGACATCGACGAACCGCTCCGCATGCTCCCGGCGGTGACATGTCTACGCTGCAAAACCGAGTCTTTACAAGGGATTCCAGACCCAGGGCTTGTGATAACCGTCGTTATCGGCGGGTCCGGTGTAACCGGTGGT
Source organism: uncultured Acidimicrobiaceae bacterium (assembly GCA_963807575.1). Lineage (GTDB taxonomy): Bacteria > Actinomycetota > Acidimicrobiia > Acidimicrobiales > Bog-793 > Fen-455. Next base: position 24,894 of record CAWECD010000014.1, on the reverse strand, counting down.
GGTCGACGCGGGCATCAGATCCGATCTGTGCGGGTGTCTGCGAGTCGCGCAACCCGCGTGATGATGCTCGTCGTGGTGGTCATCGTCGCTGCGTGTTCGTCTTCACGGCCGGCTATCCGAGTCGCGCCGTCAGCGTCGTCGAGCACGATTCCTCAGGCCGCCTTCTGCGGCCTCTACCGACGTGACGCACCTGAAACCGGACATCACGCGCATCCCCTCCTACCACGCGACTCCACAGCCGTATCCTTCCCCGGCCGAGGAACAGGCGGCGCTTGGATCCGGCGAGCGTGTGCTCGCGTACGTTCACGACATCTGGGGAATCGACACCACTGCTTCACCTCCTCCAGGAGACACGTCGACCACTACGCCTGCGTCGGTCGACGCGAACGCCACGATAGATTCGATCGGCGGCTGGATCGATGGTCCATAACGCGCGGGCCATTGCTGGCCGAGGGGTGCCCCCAGGGCTGGACACGGCGTGCCGCCTCAAGGCGTGCTCACCGTTATCGGAGGCGGGCTCAAGGGATCCACGCAACAACCCGGCGGGTCGACGACCTTTGAGTTGATCCGACCGGGAGGTCCTAAGTGCGACGACCACACCTGACGATGCAGCAACGACGATTGGTTCGAGAGCTCCGGCGCGACGGCAAGAAACTGCGAGAGATCGCCGCGTTCTCAGCGTCCCGGCGGTCCTCAGATCGCGAACGTTCAGGCGCTGGTACCCGGTCGAACGCAGGCTCAGGTTCTCGGCTGGCTGCGGTCTGCACAGGCAGAATACTTGGGCAAGGTCGCAACCGAGAGATGTCAGTAACTCCCGAGTGGTGGCACTCTCGATACCCTCGGCCACGACACGGAGTCCCAAGGCATGACCCAGCTCGATCGCGGTCCGCACGATTGCTTCACCTTCTTGAGGGTCTTCAGACTCCAGGTGGTCGACGAGCAGGCGGTCGATCTTGAGTTCCCCAACCGCAAGATCGCCGAGATAGGCAAGCGACGAGAAGCCAGTACCGAAGTCATCAACCGAGATGGTTAGACCGAGATCGTGCAGCCGCTGTACGACCTCTCGGGACGCGTTGGGTCGGCCATCAAGGTCGTCTCTGTTATCTCCAGGATCAGGGACTCGGGTCCGAGACGGTGACGCGCCAGTAAGAACCGAATTTGGTCTGGTAGCTCCGTATCGAGGAGATTGGTCGCCGACAAGTTGACCGCGACGGATATCTCTAGCCCGTCTTTCTGCCAACGCGCGCACTGCGCGAGCGCAGACTCCAAGACCCACGCCACGATCGGCTTCATCAGCCCAGCTTCTTCAGCAAGTGGGATGAACTCGCCCGGAAGAGTGACACCAAGTTCGCTCTCGGGCCAACGAAGCAGCGCCTCGACCGAGGGGATCTCACCTGTTCGAAGATCGAACTGGGGTTGAAAGTGGCGCACCAGGGCGTCGTCGGCGGTAGCCAGGCGAAGTTCCTCGATGCGTCGCAGGCGGGTCCGACCGTCGTCGCTCAGGTCTTCGTATACGTCAAAAGGCCGGCGGGCGACCTTGGCGCGATACATGGCGACGTCCGCACAGCGGAGCAACTCCTCACAGCTGTCGGCGTGCTCGGGTACGAGGGCGATGCCGATGCTGGCACCAACGTGCAGGCTCGCCACCTCGAGCACGAAAGGCCCTCGAGTCGGGTGAGAACGCGCTCAGCGACGGCTTCGGCGTAGTCAACATTGGAGTCTTTGAGCACGATGCCGAACTCGTCACCCCCCGAGGCGGGCAAGAACATCCGAGCTTCGTAGAACGCACTGGAGGCGTGACCCCAACATCTCGAGGATCTGATCGCCAACCGGATGGCCAAGCGAATGATTGATCTCCTTGAAGTGATCGAGGTCGATCAGTAACAGACCGAGGCGTCGGTCCTGGTCGACCAATGCCGCTTCCTCGAGGAAGTCCTCGAGAACGCTCAGCAGGCGCCTCCAGTTGCCAAGACCCGTCAACTCATCGGTCAGCGCCTGGAGTTTTCCTGGACTCAGTCACCGACCGCAGTTGGTGGATCGAGAGCAACGATTTCGCCACAACCGCCAACAGCGTCGCCAGCGCCAAGACCACTCCGACCCGACTCTCATGGCCCACACTCTTCACGCACTATCTGGAGGGGGATGAGGACGAGTGCTCACGCCAAGGCGCGGCGGGCGCTTGCGAGCTGATGAGAATCGTGTCCGGTCAGTCCCGGACCGCACCAGTTCGTCGCCGGTCGGGAGACGTCTTGGGCAAAGCTTCAGACTCTCCGCACCGTTGCACCAACCTTGCGGACAGCGAGGAGCTTCTTGATGTCCTTAGCGTCGCTCGTGAGCACGGTGTCGCCAGATTGCACTACCAGACCGACGTGACCGTCGACCACGTCAGCCGTTTTGCTGAGCGCCAAGATCTCGCCGACCGACCTTCCTGTGGCTCCATCAAGTGTTGCAGCGTCAACGCCAGCCAGTACACGCGCCAAGTTCGCCTGGAGTGATCCGTTTCGCCACACCTGTGCAACGACTGCCGCGCTCGTTCGTACCGGAAGCTTCTCTTGCTGGGCCACACGGAGCATTGCGCCGACTGCCCGGTCAAGCCGGTCGACCGCGATCAGCCCTCCGGCGTCAAGGACAAGCGCCATCAGGCGGCGCTGCCCCGAGCATGTCGGGATACTCCGAGCACGCGCGCTGCTGCGTCGAGCTCCTTGTCGTTGAATGGGGCCGATCCTGCCTCCCACGCGTCAAGGGCAGCTCCAAGCAACTCGTTGCGGAGCCGGTCCGCTGCTGCGGCAGCTAGCCAGGCTGAGACGCTCGAGCCTGATCGGGCGGCGGCTTCGCGGACGGATTTGCCGAGGTCGGGATCCATGGTGATCGACAGTCGGTCAACTTGCATACATACGATAGTAACACATACGGGAGTATGTAGAACGCTCCGGCGAAACCACTCTCTTTGGGACCCGCTGCGGATTCCGCTGTCAGGAGTGCCTGAAGACGGTCGCGAACGCCTCCTTATTACTGGCGGAGTAGGTGGTCTTGATCTGGAGCTGGCCCGTCGAGCTCGCGTAGAGGTCGTCGGCCTGGAGTCCAGTTCCGGCAGAGCCGAACGGGTATCCATTGATCAGCGCGCTGGAGAAGGCGAGGGTGCCAAAGTTGGGCACCCCAAACGTCGTCGAGCCAGAAACCACCGGGAAGTCTCCGGCCGTGATGCCCTCCCCCGTGCCGCTGCCAGTGCCATTGCGCGTGACGATGAAGTTGTGCGTCACGTCGATTACCGATTCCGTCACCTGCGAGTCGCTCTGGGACACCGCGAACTCGATCGTGTCTCCAACGTGGGCCGCATCGCTCGCGATGTTCATGATGGTGCCATTGACTACGAGCGATGGGTAGTAGCGTGCTACGCCTTTCGGCGTGCAGGCTAGGTACAGACGGGCGTAAGAGTTCACGGATTGGATGCCGACGCCGACGTAGATCGACCGTCCCGCGGGTGGCGTGGCCTTGCAGTTGAGCTTGGGCACGACAAGGGTGGCGCTCACAGCCCCCGGTACCCCGATGTAGTTGGCGAAGTTGTAGCCAGCCAATACGGTGCTCTTGGTGCTGGTTACTGGCGTCGTCGCAGCGAGCACGGGCTGCGCGAGCCCAAGGATGGCCGTCAGCCCTGCAACGAACCCGAATGCTTTCCACATCATGACCCCGTTTCGGTCATTGGACTGCGCCACACCGAGCGAATCAGGTCTTCTCTAATGGATACGGCGGCCGCCGGCAGCTTCACGGCAGGTCCACCCGCACCGGCAAGTCGCTTCCTCCGTAGCTCCTGTCACCGAGCTGGCCGAAGTTGTTGCCACCCCAGGCGAGCACCGCGCTCGTCGAGGTCAGCGCCAGGCTATGCAACGCGCCGGCGGCGACCGCGGTGACCTTCGTGCCCAGCAGCACCGTAGGTCACGTTCGGCGACGAGGCCGTGATCTTCAGCGCTGCCGGGTCAACGGTCACGGTGCCGTCCACGTAGCTGATCGAGTAGTTGGCGTCGGCCGCACCCGAGCACGACGAGTCGTAGCTGCCGACCCCGCTCGAGCTGGTGGCCTTCGTCGAGCACACTGGCGGGGTGGCCGGAGCGGTGTCGCCGTTGACCAGGCCCGAGTAGATGGGCGTGATGGTGGGCACGGTGCCGCCGTAGGTCATCGACCCGCTCGAGGCGGTGATGAGGAGGGCGGCCTTGCCCACGGGGATGGCCTCTTTCACCTGGGCGACCAGGTAGTCAATGCTGCCGGCCTGGTTGGCGTCGATGACGCAGGTGCCGACGGCGCTGTAGTCGAGGGTGGTGCCGTTGGTGCCGGACACGCTGCACACTCCCTCGCCGCTAGTGGAGTCGACGCTGAAGATCACCGAGTTGCCCGAGGCCCCTCCAGTAGCCGACAGGGTTGCCGAGCCGTCCACAGTGCCCGAAACCGGCGGGGACCAGGTGATCGCCTGGAGGGCCGGGCCGACCACGAAGCCCCCGGTGACGCCCTGGTAATCCAAGGTGTAGTCGGAGGAGTCAGACACGCTGAGCCCCGAGCAGCTGGTGCCGTCGATGGTGTAGCTGTCGGCCCCGAGGGAGGACGATATGGCCGTGCCGGAGTTGACCGTCGTGCACGAAAGCGTCCCCGACACGCTCACCTCGGCGGGGGCGTTGTCGGTGTAGGTGAGGGCCGGCGCCGACGACCCATAGGTTTGGGACCCCGACACCTCGACGGTGACGGCGAACGTGCGCTCGGGGATGGCCTCGCCAGAGACCGGGACCGCGCCATCGCCGCCGGTCTCGACGTCATCCTCCGGGGCCTCCAGTAGAGCGACGCGCCACAACCCTGCGACAACCAGATGAGGATGCGCCCTGTCAAGTACCCGCGCGGCAAAGCCAGCTAGAGCAATGAAGGCGGCACATCCAAGTCGGCCACGGAACGCCACTCCTCCGCCACGTGAGGCTCGAGCCTCCCCGCTCCAAGGTTCTGGACGAACACTGCAAGGACCTCGTCGACACCAGTCGCTGACGGACCTTCGATCGCCTGGATGCCGAGAGCTTGCGCAACGTCGCCCAGCTCCTGGCACGCGGTCCAATCAGGACCGTCACCGAGTCGAGGCCGATTCCTGCATGTAGGCGCGTGGACGCGTCACTGAGGATGAGCGCGCGTTCCAGGGCAACCTCAAAGCGGTAGAGGTACCTGGGAAGCAGGCCCTCGAGCCCGACTCGCTGTCGCTCGCCAAGCCGACGGAGCTCGGCGACCGCAAATGCCCGTGTGCGGCACAGGTACAAGACGGGAAAGCTGCCCGCAGGATTGAAACGCTCGCCCCCGATCCGCGCTCCCTCGGCGCTCAGCGGGTCGAATGAAGGGCTGACATGCCGGAATGCCGCGCCGGTAGCAGCCCCCAGCGGTGCGGCTGCAACGCGGCTCGGGTCCCCTGCCACGTCCGCTTACGCCGTAACCCCTTCGCCTATGGAAAGAATGACGCCGATCACCTGGCGATAGCCACCTTCTGCGATGACGTCGAGCGGTTTTTTCCAATCCAGGTCCGGGTTCGGGCTCCGCAGCCACAGTCGCGCAGGCTCGTCGCGCATCACGGTACGGAGCTGGTCGATCACGGCCTTCAACTCGAGCAGGCGGTCCTCGGCATCTCTGCGCGGGCTTGCCTTTGCACCAGTCCAGCGGCTGACACTACGACTCGTCGAGCCGGTGACTCGGGCGAAGTCTCCAGAGTCGACGACGCGAGTGTCGATGAGCTCGTCCAGCACCCCGGCCAATGCCGCCATACCGCCTCCTAACAGTCCTGTAGATCGATACCCTTCTGTCCATGTTACGTCTGGCAAACGTCATCAGCAATGTCTAAGTGATGTCCGTGATTTAGGACATGAAGGAATTCGACGCGCGATAGACGCGCGATAGTCGGCCGGGGCAAAAAATAGGCCATTGCGGCGCCTCGCCGAAATGGCCTCTGAGCTGGACTTTGATCCGGTGTCGGAGGACCGACTCGAAACTTAGGTCCACGCCCCCTCGAGGCGGATAGTGGCTGGTCAGAGCTTCGCCGGGTCGCCTGATCCCCCGTCCTGGAGACCTCGAAACTGCCGCCCGTCACCCATCTGGGCCCCACCCGAGGCCATTCCCAGGTATCGCACACCGACTCGAAACCTAGGTCCACGCTCTTTGCGCAGTAGCCGATCGGGCTAGTGCTCGCCCACGCGTGTCCATCGATCTGGATGGTCGCTGGTCCCGCCAAGACGCTCGCTGACCAACGCAGACGGGAGACGTTAAGTCGCCGCTCCTCTGCGACTGGCCAAGTGCCGCGTACCGTGGCGAGAGAGCAGGTAGAGGTTCGCGTCTGAATGGGATTTTGGACCCAACGCCATCACGATCCTAACCCTCACTTTGCTTATCGGCAGCGTCTGGGCGCTGCTTTCCCCGAAGCTAGACTTTTCTCGCGATAAAGGCTAAGGTGCGAGAGAAGGGTGACTTCTACGCCGTCACGGGTGTCGGTTTGCGGCGAGACGGCTGAAATGGAGGGACTGCGACAAGATGAAACTGCACAGAAGAGAAAGATGGCTCGGGGCGGTCATGGCCGGCGCCGGGCTCTCGTTGACGCTGGTTTGCCTGCCTTCCGCGGGAGCCAGCATGGGAGCGGTCACCACGAGCACGGCGAAAGCGATCACCGCAGGCGGCACGTTCTACGCCGCGCAAGCGTGGGGAACGCTTCCCGACAACTTCAACCCCTACGCGCCCTCGGGCGCGAACGCGCCTGGGACGAAGAGCTGCCTCTACCAGTCGCTCTACTACTTCAATGCGGCAACCGGGGCGGAGACCCCACTCCTCGGGACAAACTACACCTGGACGGATAACAACTTGCGGCTGACCGTCACAACCCGCAACGGAGTGACGTGGAGTGACGGAACGCCGTTCACCGCCGCGGACGTGGCATTCACGTTCAACTACTTGAAGGCGAACAAGTCCATCGACGTCAACGGCGTCTGGACGAGCCCCCTCAAGTCGGTAGTGGCGACGGGGGCGAACACCGTGGTGTTCACATTCTCCAAGCCGGACACGCCGGAAGGCGTGGCTATCTTGTTCGGCACGGACGGAAACCCGACGGTCATCCTGCCCAAGCACATCTGGGCGACCATCAAGAACCCTGCGAAATACACGAATACCAGCCCGGTCGCCACGGGCCCGTTCACGCTCAAGTCCTTCTCGACGAGCTCGGTCGTCTACGTCAAGAACCCGAGCTACTGGGAGGTTGGTCGTCCGTACATCGACTCGGTGGTGTTCAGCTCGGTCGATTCGGACACGACCGCTGAGCTCGGGCTGGAAAATGGCAGCATCGACATGTCGTACGACTACATAACCGATGCCAGCGCGACCTTCCTCAGCAAGAACAAGGCGAACGACCTCTTTTGGCCGGTCTCCAACATGAACTACCTTTACATGAACACCAAGGCCGTGGGGCCGTTCAGCGACGTGAACTTCCGCAAGGCGGTCGCCTATGCCCTCAACACCTCATTCCTCGCTAACCGTGCGTATTTCGGGGCACTCCCGGGAGCGGTTGGTGGAGCGGAGGCCGCGGTCACGCCGCCTCAGGTGAGCCAGTGGTTCTCAAGCTCGCTTTCAAGCCTGGAATGGACCTACAGCGTCACCAAGGCGAAGGCGATTCTGAAGGCTGCAGGGTACAAGTGGTCGTCGAGCGGTCAGCTCGAATCGCCGGCGGGAGTGGTCTACCCGAGCTACAACGTCCTTATCGGAGGACCGGGTTGGACGGACTACATCTCGCAGGCTGACAACGTCTCTGCCGAGCTGAAGGCGATCGGCATCAGCTCGACAGTGCTGCAGGAGCCTTACTCGACCTACGCCAACGACCTCGACCTGGGCAACTTCACATTTGCCATTTCGTGGGGCAACGGGAACTCGTCGACGCCGTACTACCAGTACTTCTACATGTTCTCGCCGTCAGAGTCTGCGCCGATTGGCAAGGTCGCCAACACCAACTGGGAGCGATTCACTTCTCCGATTATCACGAATGCTCTGTCGAGCTACGCCTCGAGTAGCAGCGCGTCGGTGCAGAAGGCTGACATGGTGGCGATCGAGAAGGAGGTCCTGACCAACGTGCCGGTGGTGGCTCTCAGCGGTCGGGCGAACTGGCTCGTCTACCAGACTCGCACCTTCACCGGGTTCCCGAGCGCTTCTGACCCCTACAACGACGGGAGCGCGTCGGACCAGGAAGGTTCGATGCTGACCTACGTGAACGTGTACCAGAAGTAAGAGGGTAAGAAGACCCGCTCCCGACATCTACGTCGGGACGCTTGTAAGAAGGCCGACAGGGAGCGGCTCGCCGCCACGGTGAGTCGCTCCCTGGCTGTCGGGGCAGCGATAGGAGAGGTGCGCCTGTGCAATACGTGGTCCGGCGCTTTGGGGCCCTGTTGGTGACCTGCTGGGTGGCGCTAACGGTGAACTTCGCCCTGCCCCGGCTCATGCCTGGCAACCCCGTGGAAACGATGTTCGCCCGTTACCAGGGCAAAGTGAGCCCGACGGCGATCAGTGCCATGGAGCTGGACTTCGGCCTGAACACCAAGACTGGCGAGCTCGGCCAGTACTTCGACTATCTCGGGCACACCCTCACCGGCAACCTCGGCGTCTCCTTCTCGTACTTCCCGGCGCATGTGGGCACGCTGATCGGTGAGGCCCTCCCGTGGACTCTCGGACTGGTCGGCTTCGCCACCATCGTGGCCTTCCTGCTCGGGACGACGCTCGGGGTGGTGGCAGCCTGGCGGCGGGGGACGGCTGGGTGGCGCCGAGCGTCGCTCGTCGACTCCGTCCTCGTCCCCTTCGGCCTGATGCTCGGCGCCTTGCCGTCTTTTTGGATAGCCCTCATCCTGCTCTACTTCATCGCCTTCAAGTTCGGTTGGTTCCCGATCGGCGGTGGCCTGAACCCCGGCGCAGGGATCGCCTCGTGGTCCGGGTTCGTCTCCCTCATCCATCACGCCGCTCTGCCCGCGATCACCTTGACCTTCATATCGATGGGCATGTGGATCCTGCTCATGCGCAACAACATGCTCACCGTTCTCGGCGACGACTACGTCAAGTTCGCGCGTGCCAAGGGCTTGCGCGATAGCACCATCGCTTACCACTACGCCGCCCGCAACGCCATCCTGCCGGTCTTCTCTCAGCTCGCCTTGGCCCTCGGCATAGTCGTCGGCGGACAAGTCTTCATCGAGATCGTCTTCTCCTACCCGGGGATCGGGTACCTGCTGCTCCAAGCGGTGGAGAACGAGGACTATCCACTCATGCAGGGGATCTTCCTCATCTTCACGGTCACCCTGTTGGTGGCGAGCTTCCTCGCCGACGTCCTGTACGTGTTCCTCGACCCCCGTATCCGCATGGAGTCGGCCAAGTGAACTGGCGAGCCCTCTTGCACAACCGCCGTGCCGTCGCCGGCGCGCTCATCTTCGCCTTGTTCTGCCTCCTCGCCCTGCTAGCGCCGGTGATCGTCCCCTATTCGCCAACCGACATCAACTTCACACCGTTGCTCCACCCGAGCGCGAAGCACCTTCTCGGGACCACGGTCAACGGCCAGGACATCCTCTCCCAGCTGATCTGGGGGGCGCGGGCGAGCCTGTTCGTCGGGCTGGTCTGCGGTGCCCTGATCAGCTTGGTGCAGCTCGTGATGGGGGTGTTCGCCGGCTACGTAGGCGGCGTGTTCGACACGGTGGCGGCGGCGGTGACCAACGTCTTCCTCGTGCTCCCCTCGCTTCCACTGCTCATCATCTTGGCCGCCTACTTGCAAGGCGGCGGCCTCTTCATGCTCGTCGGGGTGATCACGATCACCGGATGGGCATGGGGGGCCAAAGTACTCCGGTCACAGGCGATCGCTCTCCGGGACCGGCCCTTTGTCCAAGCGGCCCGGGTCACCGGTGAGAGCCGCTGGCATATCGTCTTCGCCCACGTCGTGCCGAACATGCTCGGTATCATCGTCTCGAACTTCTTCGGGGCGGCACTGTTCGCCGTGCTAGCCGAGGCCGGTCTCGAGTTCATCGGCCTCGGCAACATCAACGACATCACCTGGGGGACCATGCTCTATTGGGCCCAGGAGGGCGACGCCATACTCCTCGGGGCGTGGGTGTGGCTTCTCGTGCCGGGGTTGTGCCTCGCGCTCTTGGGCACATCCTTGGGACTGCTCAACTTCGCCGTGGACGAGATCGCCAACCCCCGCTTGAGGAGGGGCTGACATGCCACCCCTCCTCGAGATCTCCGACGTCACCATCGGCTATGGGTGGCACCTGCCGCCCTCGGTCGTCGCCGTCCGAGGAGTGAGCCTGACCGTCGCCGCCGGCGAGATCGTCGGGATCGCCGGCGAGTCGGGATGCGGCAAGACGACCCTTGCCCTCGCCGCCGCCGGGCTCCTCGAACCGCCCGGGCGGGTGCTCTCGGGTTCGGTGAGCTACCAGGGGACCGACCTCGCCTCGCTCTCGGCAAATGAGCTACGACACCTGCACCTGGCGGAGATCTCGATGGTCTTCCAGGCCTCGATGAACGTTCTCAACCCGATCATGCGGATCCGAGACCAGTTCCACGATGCCATGGCCGCCCACGGGGTCCACTCGTCGGACGGGGCGCGCCGGCAGGCCGAAGAGACCTTCGACCTCGTCAAGATCCCCCGCCGGTTCTTCGACGCCTATCCCCACCAGCTGAGCGGTGGAATGCGTCAACGCGCCGTTATCGCTCTCGCGATCGTGCTGCGGCCGAAGCTGCTCTTCCTCGACGAGCCCACAACGGCCTTGGACGTAGTCGTGCAGCGCTCGATCCTGCAGACCCTCGACGACCTGCGCCACGAGTTGGGCTTCGGGGTCGTGTTCATTACCCATGACCTCTCGCTCCTGGTCGAAATAGCCGACCGAATCGCGATCATGTACGCCGGCGCCTTGGTAGAAGAAGCGCCCGGCCAGGAGCTCCACGAGAAGCCGTGCCATCCCTACACGACCGCTTTGATGAGCTGTTTCCCCCCACTCGGTGGGCCACGCCAACGTTTCCAGGGCATACCGGGCCAGCCGCCCGACCTGCGAAACCTGCCCAAAGGGTGCTCCTTCGCACCCCGCTGTCCCGAGGTGATCGCCGGCACCTGCGAGGCTGTCGACCCGCCGACAATTCGGCTTGACGGGAACCACCGGGTGCTCTGCCACCTCTTTGGCGAGAAGGTGGCCGACGATGGTTAGCACCCTCGGTCTGCCGACGGAGACGAGCGAGGGTGCGAGCCCCGAGCTCGAGGTGCGCGGACTCACCAAGAACTACTCCATCGGTCGGATCGGGCGCCAGAAGGTGGTACGTGCGCTCAGCGAGGTAGACCTGTCCGTGGAGAAGGGGGAGGTGATCGGGCTGGTGGGAGAGTCCGGCTCGGGCAAGACCACCTTCGCACGGATGGTCGTCTTCCTCGAGCGGCCGACCGCGGGCGAGATCCTCGTTGGGGGGCGGACCCTGCCGCGCCGTCCTAGCGCCCATCGGCTGCGCGAGCATCGACGAGAGGTCCAGATGATCTTCCAGGACCCCTACTCGTCCCTCGACCCGCGCAATTCAGTCCGCTACAGCGTGGCGCGTCCCCTTCGCTCGTTCGGGCTCGTTCCGCGCAGCGCCGAGCGAGAAGCGGTGGAAGAGTTGCTCGACCAGGTCGGCCTGGTGCCGGCTGGTGATTTCCTGCGCCGCTATCCCCATGAGCTCTCCGGCGGCCAGCGCCAGCGAGTCGGCATCGCCCGGGCGCTCGCGGCCCAGCCCAGCCTCATCGTCGCCGACGAGCCGACGTCCATGCTCGACGTGTCGATCCGCCTCACGATCATGAACCTGCTCTTGGACCTGCAGCGCAGCCGGTCGCTCTCCCTCGTCTTCATCACCCATGACCTTGGCGCTGCCAACTACATGAGCGATCGCATCGCCATCATGTACGCCGGTCGCATCCAAGAGATCGGCCCCGCCTCCGAGGTCATGAGCGAGCCCAAGCATCCCTACACCCAGCTCCTGCGTCGAGCCGCCCCGAGCCCCGAGAACGAGCGCCGACAGGGAGCGCAATTCGAGGCCAAAGGTGACCCCCCGGACCTGACCTCGCTCCCGCCGGGCTGTCCCTTCGCCCCGCGCTGTCCCTTTGTCCAGAGTCGGTGCCGAGAAACGCTTCCCGACCTGCGCCAGGTGGGAGCCGCCCACCGTGTCCGATGCGTCTTGTACGAGTGAGACGGCGATGGACTTCACACCCTTTTCCCCTTCCCGGATAGCCGGTGGCGGCCCGGGAAGGAAAACCAATGAGGAGACTCACATGACGATTCCTGTCTTAGAACCCAGCAGTCGCTTCTACTGGGGTGCCGCCACCGCCTCCTACCAGATCGAAGGATCACCAATGGCCGACGGTGCCGGACGGTGCATCTGGCACGAGTTCTCGCATACTCCGGGCACCACGTACGACGGCCAGACTGGCGACCTTGCCTGCGACCACTACCACCGCTTCACGGAAGACATCGAGCTCATGCGGCACCTCGGCCTCGGCGCATACCGCTTCTCCATCCGATGGCCTCGGATTCTGCCCAACGGGGTTGGCAAGGCGAATCCGGCCGGACTCGCCTTTTACGACCGCCTTCTTGACACGGTGTTGGCCGCCGACCTCGAGCCTTTCGTGACGCTTTTTCATTGGGACTACCCGTCTGCCCTGCAACGACGCGGTGGATGGTCCAACCGCGACTCGGCGGACTGGTTCGGTGAGTACGCCTCGGTGGTCGCGGCCTGCCTCGGCGACCGGGTCACGTGGTGGACCACCTTGAATGAGCCGTTCGTGGTCGCGGAACAAGGGCACTTGGTCGGTGCGCACGCACCGGGCGTCCGTAACATCTACGCGGCTGGCCATGCGGTCCATAACCAACTGCGATCCCATGTTGCTGCCTGGGCCGCCCTCAAGGCCGCGAACCCAGAGGCTTCGGTGGGAATCGCACTGCACAACGCTGCGGTGTGGCCGGCCAGCGAAGCGGAAGCCGACATAGCCGCAACCGGGGTCGCGCATGCTTGGCACAACTTCCCTTTGTTCTTGGAACCGCTCGTGCACGGGAGATACCCCCCCGAGCTTGAGCATTGTCTGCGGCCCTACTTGCCGCGCGGTTACGAGGAGGACATGGCGGCCCTGCTCGTGCCGCCGGACTTCGCCGGGATCAACTACTACGCCGGCTACCGGGTCCGCCACGACGCCACCAAGTGGACCGGCTTCGCAGAGTTCAAGGAACCCGGGGCGCCGCGCACCACGATGGATTGGATCATTCGTCCCGAAGGGCTCGGATTCGTCCTCGAGCAAGCGCACAAGCAATACAAACTTCCCCACCTCTTTGTCACCGAGAACGGGGCCTCATTCGACGACCACCGCGACGGCCAAGCTGTGCACGATCCCGATCGGATCGCCTACCTCGAGGCACACGTCGGCGAAGTCCTGCGGGTCAGAAGAGAGGGCGTGCCAGTGGAGGGCTACTTCTTGTGGTCGCTGCTGGACAACTTCGAGTGGGCGCTCGGGTACTCCAAGCGCTTTGGCATCGTCTATGTCGACTTCGACACACAAGAGCGTGTCATCAAAGACAGCGGGCACTGGTATGGCGAGCTCGCCCGAACCGGGCGATTATTCGTCGGCTAGAGCAGCTGCGCCCTCTGCGACCTGCCTCTTCCCGCCACTAGTGGGACACCGCCGTTTGAAAGCAGCTCGTCGAGGACCAGGGCGGACGCCCCGAGGGCCACGGCGTCCTCGCCTAGCCGCGCGAGCTCGATGTTGACGCAGTTGGCCGTATAGCCGAGGGCTTGCCCTCGCACCACTTCTCGAATTCGGCCGAGCAGCATGGGACCGAGCTTCAGTCCGAGCCAACCTCCGATCACAATAAGCTCCGGATTGAACAGGTTGGCGAGGTTGGCGGCGGCCACCCCGAAGCAGTTCGCCGCCTCCTCTAGGATCTGGGCAGCCGCTCCGCTCGACTCCGCCGACTGAAGGAGACGATCTGCCCAACCCTCCTCGTCAGGGTCGCTGGAAGGGACTGCCTGTGGGTCCGCCTCTCGCCAGGCGGCGAGCAGTGGCTCTGCCCCGATGTAGGCCTCGAGACATCCGGCGCCGCCACAGCGGCAGCGCCTCCCTCCGGCGACGATGCAATTGTGGCCCCACTCGCCAGCACTGGATGCAGAACCGCGATACAGAGTTCCGTTGGTGAAGATGGCAGCACCAACCCCAGTGCCCCAAAGGGTGATCACGGTGTGATGTGTGCCACGGCCGGCACCGAACCACATCTCCACCTGCCCCAACGCTTTGGCACCGTTCTCAACAAGGACCGGAGCTCCGACACGCTCTCGTACCAGGCGCTCGAGGGGTACGTCGTACCAACCGATGTTGGGAGCGTGGACCCTCGCGTCGTCGACGCGATGCTCGACCATCCCCGGGACGGCGATGCCCACCCCGAGCAAGCGGCGGCCTTCAGCGCTGAACTGAGCCTGAAGCTTCTCGATGGCCTTCACCGTCTCTTCGATAGTCACATCGGCATCGTGACGCTGTGGATGCAGACCCACTTCAGCGATGCCGGCGACCCTCAGCCTCAAGTCGAAACCTTCCACGCGAACGCCGGTTTCACCGATCTCCACACCGATGACGGCGCCGAACTCCGGGTTCACCTGGAGCATGACCCGAGGCCTGCCCCCGTCAGACTGCTCGAGGCCGGCCTCGACGATCAGGCCCTCGTCCAACAGGGCCGCCGTGAGATTGGTGATACTGGCGCTGCTCAGACCCGTGAGCTGCCCCAGGTCGACTCGGTTGAGGGGCCCTTCGAGGAACAAGGGCCGTAACACGACGCTGCGGTTCACACGCCGCAAGTCGCCTACTATGGCTTTGGCTCTCGCCATCAACAGGTCGATTCCTCCGTACTTTTCTCACATCTTAACTTAGACCACACGCCATTGTTGAGAAACGTCTGGTATCTCCGGCAGGGCCGTTCGGCCCTGTGCCCCTGCGGCGACGTGCACCGGCTCGCTCGGGTAGGAGGGAAGCAGCTTCAGCCCCAAAGGGGCCGGCGCAGGAGGAGAAGCATGCGAATCAACGAATTGTCTGCTCGGTCCACAACCTCTTGACGGTGCGAAAGCACCGTCTCGCCATCGCATAAGGGGAACTTCCGGGTTCGTTCGCTGAACTCGGGCGAATCGCGCCAAACTCCTCCAAGAACTGGTCAGGTCCTGCCTTGCGGATCGGTGGTCCCAAAGTTCCTCGAGCCAACCATGCGACAGCCTTGTCAAGGCGGGTCTTCAGCCCAAGATCTTCACCGGGAGGTAGCTAGAGCGGCGGCTGCCCGACACAGCCCAGGCCCGGTCAGGGGCCGGAGGGCAGCCTCTTCGCGCTCGTCCCTCTAAACCCGAGTCATTGTCCCCTCCCAGGTGCCCACTCGGGCCTGGTTCATCTCCTCCGCGGTGAACCAATGCGTCGTCACCGCCTTTGTCTCGGTGTAAAAAGCAATCCCATCCCGGCCCATTACGTGCAGGTCCCCGAAGAAGCTTGCCTTATGCCCGGTGAAGGGAAATGCAGACATGGGTACTGGGATACCTACGTTGATCCCTACCATCCCCGGCTCGGCGCGCTTGACGAACTCCCGCGCGTAGTAGCCGCTGAGGGTGAAGATGGCCCCGCCGTTGCCGAACTCACTCGAGTTCATCAGCTGCACGCCTTCCTCAAAGTTCCTGATCCGCTTAATGCACAACACAGGCCCAAAGATCTCGTCTATCCCGACCCGCATCTCCGGCTCGACACGGTCGAACACTGTGGCACCGACGAAGAACCCCTTCTCACAGCCAGGGACCGAAGCATCTCGTCCGTCCAACACCAACTTGGCGCCCTCCGTCAGTCCTTTGTCGATCCATTCCAGCACGAACCGCCGGTGCTCGTCGGTTACCAGCGGCCCCAGATCAGTGCCAGGCTGCCAAGCGGGCCCGAGCTTGAGCGCCGCCGCCCCTTCGATGATCGCCTCCACCAACTGGTCGGCGATCTCCTCCTCGACGCAGACGACCGGAAGGGCCATGCAACGCTGGCCAGCGCAGCCAAACGCAGAATTGACAATCCGAGCGGCCGTCGGCTTGACGGGCGCGTCTTTCAGGACGATCGCATGGTTCTTTGCCTCGGTAAGGCACTGTACCCGCTTTCCGGCGGCCGAAGCAGTTGCGTAAACATGCTTACCGGTCGACGTCGACCCTACGAAAGACACGCCCCTCACATCGCGATGGTCAAGCAGGATCTCCGCCTCGGACCGGGAGCATGTCACGGTGTTCAGTACGCCCGGCGGCAGACCTGCATCGGACAATAGTTGAGTCATTCGTAGCGCCGTCTGAGGTGACCAGCTGGCGGCCTTAAGCACGAAGGTGTTACCGGTGGTCACTGCGAGCGGCACCATCCAGCCCATCGGGATCATCGCCGGGAAATTGAACGGCGCGATTCCGGCGAACACTCCCAATGGCTCGCGGTAGCTGACTGTGTCGTAACCCGTGGAGACATTCATCAAGCTGTCGCCTTGCATCGTAACCGGCAGAGCGCAAGCCAGCTCCACTACCTCGATCGCTTTCAGTACATCGCCTCGAGCCTCGGTCAGGTTCTTGCCCATCTCCTTGGCCGCGAGGACCGCCAGTTCGTCCAATTCCGCTTCCACCAGTTGCTTGAACCTGTACATCACCTGCACTCGCGCCGGAAGTGGCGTTTCGCGCCATCCGGGAAAAGCCGCGGCCGCGGCGTCCACGGCGGCGTTGACTTCCGACGCCGTGCACTTCGGCGCCTCCGCCATCACTTCACCAGTGCTGGAGTTCGTCACTGGCATGTACTGCTTACTCTCCGTGTCGCGCCAGGCACCGTTTACAAAAAACTTCAACCTCTCCGACATCTCAGCATCTCCCTTCTCGGAGCTTCCGCTAATTTGCTAGCTTTGATACCTGCAGCCTCACACACTGCTTGTAGACCTTTCCGGAAAAGCGTGTTCACCAAGCTCGTAAATACCACCGGCCTTACGTCCGCGCATGCCCGACATTGCCGTTAAGCACGACTCCACCGTCTACAACCATTTCTATCCCAGTCACGTACCGCGCTGCGTCGGAAGCTAGGAAAACGAAAGGATCGGCGACTTCTTCAGCACTAGCTATACGGCCGAGCGGTATCCGTTGGTGGTAGTTCGCCCTCACAGTGGGGGTGTAAGCAACTTTGTTAAGAGGTGTGTCTGTCGCCCCCGGCGTGAGGGCGTTGACCGTAATGCCATAAGGACCAAACTCAACCGCCAACTCTCTGGTCATGCCCAGAATGCCCCCTTTGGCTGTGACGTAGGCGCACATCTCGGAGATCGGTTGGATGTCGACAATCGACGTGACATTGATGATGCGTCCACCCTCGCCTTGGGCTACCATTTGGCGGATGGCTGCTCGGCACCCGTAGTAATAACCGTGCAAGTTTGCTGCCAGGAGGCCATGCCAGTCTTCGTCGGACATTTCCAAAAATGGCTTGACCATGAGCCGAGCTGCGTTGTTGACCCAGATGTCGATCCCGCCGAAGGCGGATACGGCAGCATCTGCGAGCTCTTGAACATGTATCGGATTGCCGGTATCACCCTGCACGACTACGACGCTGCTTCCGGTTTCACGGACAGCGGCAGCCGTTTCGTCGGCCCGTTGTGTGGCTGTCCTGTAGTCGAAGGCTATGTCCGCGCCCGCACGCGCCAGCGCTACTGCCACCGACGCGCCGATCCCCTGGGAGGCACCTGTAATAACTGCGCGCTTGCCCGTCAGGTCATATGGTGACCTGTACGTGCGGCTCAGCCTGGTTTCGGTGTCTGACATTTGGCACCTACCTTCTTTAGGGTTGATATCGCTGCCCATTATCCGGGCGCAGAGCCGGCCCCGGCGGCGCATCAACTTGGCGCAGATCGCCCGGGACGTGCGGTGCGCCGCGATCGTCGACGGCCCCGACGTCGACCGAGTCGGCAGCCCACCGTTCGGGACAGAAGAGGGGCGTGCCCATAAGGCCCAGGTCCAGCAACGTCAGGTGCCACCGGCCCAGATTGGCTGATACGACCCGGTCAAGATCTTGTCCCACGAAGCAGACGTTGGTAGGCGCCGCTATCAGCGTGCCATGGGGGTCCTGGGCGACGACTTCCAGGTGGCCTGCTGCATCGAGATGGTAGATGCGATCTGGCCGGTAATTCGAGATCAGGCACCCTCCGTCGGATGTGAAGGCCAGTCCGTCCGGGACGTGGCCATGCAGGGTGACGAGCAACTCCGGACCTTCGCCGGTGCGCACGTTGAACCGGCTGACAGTTGGGCCTAGAGACTCCACAACCCAGAGCCACCGCCCATCCGGGGACACCGCGCAACCGTTCGGGAACCGGTTGAGGGCTTTGGAAACAATCTCTGCTGATCCATCCACGCCGACACGGACTAGTTTGCCCCGGTGCTCGCCCCAAGCACCCGAATCAGTGAACCAGAGCGTACCGTCAGCCTCGAAGGCGGCATAATTGGGGAACACTAAAGCTTCACCCGCAACGTGGCTGAACAAATTGCGGACCTTGCCCCCGTCGACCAAGCATATCGACGGGTGCTCCCCAGTGACACAGAGGACAAGTCGACCCACGCCGTCGATCGCCAGGCCGAGCACGAAATCAGGCGCTTGGGCCACAATATCCGCGTGTGGGTCGTCCAACCCCACTCGGTACACCTGACCTTGCTCACCACCGGCATAAATGACTTCCTCGGTCGGCGACCAGCAAACGCCCTCCGGGTGGTCCAGTCCCTCCACCAAAACACGGGAGCGACCGGGACCGGGCAGGTGCAGAAGTTCGTCCCAGCTCATGACCCCCGCCTCAACCCGGCGATTTCGCGTTTCGCCAATGCCTTGATGTTTTGAACACCCTGGACGCCAACACCCGTGTTCGTGATGGCTTGTTCAGGATCAAGCAATCCTGGACCGGTCATCGTAACCTCGCTAATCAAAATGCCGATAACGTTACCAATAACACGACTCATTCGCTTAACAAAGCGGGGTGGAGCCAGGCTCTCCGGGGCGCGCCCGTATCCGTTTATCTGCCGCTAGGTAGCCTCCGAAATAGCCCTGCCAAATGTGATTTGCAGGAACTTGGTCGGTCGGCGACGATGGCTAATAAGGCTCCCATCCGGTGACCGGCACAAGCCCGGTCCTCTCCAAGGTCGACTTCAAAGTCGCTCAAACGCGTTCACTGCCCGCACCTGCACTCAATTGTCTCTTCAACGGGTTCGGCCCGTTCTTCGCACTAGAGGTCAAAGCGCCACCCTCAGTACTGCCTCGCAAAAGAAGCCGGCATGGGAGTACCTCACTAACGGGGACGAACGGACCGGAGTCACTGAGCTGTTTTAGGAGAAGTTTGACCGCACGACGCCCCATCTCATCGACATGCTGGTCAACCGTTGTCAGGCGCATGACGGGCGACGCCGCGAAGTCGGTACCGTCGAAACCTGCTAGTGCGATGTCACCCGGTATGTCGTAGCCGAGGCTCATAAGTGCGCCCATGGCTCCCAGGGCCACAGAGTCGTTTATGGCGATAATCGCGCTGAGGTCGCAACCCGACTGCAGCCACTCTGTCACTGCCTGCTCCCCGCATGTCGTCGAGAACTTCCCTCCCGCGACAAAGGCCTGCGCTTCCGGGACCTCGCGGATCGCCTGCGTAAAGGCGTAGAGCCGTTCGGTTGCATTGCGCGCGTAGGCTGGCCCGCCGATAAAGCCGATCTTGCGATGGCCTTTCGCCAGAAGATGTCGAGTCAGGGCGGTCGCCCCACCCGCGTTGTCGGATACGATGTAGCTTACCGACTGGCTCTTTGGAGGCCGGTTGGTGAACACAACTCGGCGGGGGTCACCGAGCAGGCTTAGCACGACGGGCTCGTCGCGCCCCGAGGACGCGTGGATCACTCCGTCCACCCCCTGGTGCAGAAGCCACATTAGAGACCGCCGAGTCTCCTGAACGCGGTCCCCCGTATTGCAGATCACCACCATGTAGCCGGCCTTGGCCGCTTCGTGCTCAATACTCTTGGCCAGCTGCGGGTAAAACGGGTTGGTGACGTCGCTGACTAGCAGCGCTAATAGATGAGTCTGGCCTGAGACCAGCGCCCGGGCGATCAGGGACGGTCTGTAACCCAATTTCTCCACCGCGGCGCGCACGGTTGCTCGTGTCTCGGAATGGACCTCCGCATGGTCGCGCAGCACACGCGACACCGTGGTGACTGAGACGCCCGCCTCATGCGCCACGTCAACAATCGTGACTCTTCCCGGCGTCCGTCGGCGCGTGCTCATAGCATGGTCCACAATTGGCAAGACTTCAAGAGCGGCATCACTCGCAGGAAGATACCAGTTCGCCACACCGGTGAACGTAGGTGATGGTCCGTCCCCCGGTGCCGTAATCTCGCTGTCGAGAGTCTACGCAGCTCACCCTCGTATCAGCCATTGGCCGACCTCCTGCTCATATTCGTGCCAGCACGATCGCACCCGGGTCGCGGTTGCCGAGCTGACAGCCCGGCAACTCTCGCGGTTCCCCCGGCAACGAAATGCCCGGGCATGATCCTATTCAGCCCTACTGACATTGAGCCCGCCCACGTGTCGGCCTCGGCCAGAGCGTCGACGCAAGAGCGTATCCAAGGACACAGCCAACAGGACGACGATCCCTTGCACGATGTACTTGATCGGCTGGGACCTGTTAGTAAGGTCCAAGCCGTTGCTTATGCCGGCCATGATGAGCGATCCAAACAGCGCCGCCCACACAGTTCCCTGGCCACCGAAGAGGCTGGTGCCGCCGATGACCGCAGCGCCAATTGCCTCGAGGAGCAGCGTTCCGCCTCCGGTCAATGTCCCGGCCGAGGCGTTGTAGGACACGGCCATGAGACCACCCACCGCCCCAAGCGTGCCTGCTATCACGAACGCGGTGAAACGGATCCGTCTCACTGGGATCCCGGCGCGGCGAGCCGGCTCGGGGTTACCCCCAATTGCGAACACATTCCTACCTGAACGGGTGTGCTGGGTGATCCACCAACCTAGTATCAGCAAGCCGACTACTACCACAAGGGGCGTCGGTACGCCGTGGTAGTCGTTGAGAATTGCCACCAAGCCAACGATCAGCGCCGCCGTTAGGGCGGCAAGTCCTAGGGACCCCATTCCTCGTGAGCCATGGGAGCCCCGCCACCGCAACACGGCAGCCGCCATAATGGCGACAGCCACAACTCCACCCACGATCCAGCCTGCGTTGACGGGTATGTTCGAGCCGGTGAGGGCAGCTATATGCGGCTCGAAGACGCTCGTTGTGCCTTGAGGGCCCAGTATTAACAGCTGCAGCCCGAGAAAGCTCAGCCATCCTCCCAGGGTGACCACGAATGACGGGATGCGCACGAATGCGATCCAGAGACCCTGGAATGCACCCATCCCCGCGCCACAAGCAAGCGTGATGATGATCGCCAGCCACCACGATAAGTTGGCATTTGCCACCAGGACGCCAAGGATCGCTGCGGTCGCCCCTGTCACCGACCCAAGGGAGAGGTCGATTTCGGCAAGTAACAGAACTCCCACCTCAGCAAGGGCGATCGGTACCAGTATCGTCGTTTCCACCAGGAGATTGCTCAGGTTGCCTGACGAGAGAAAATAGTGTGACTGCGTTTGGAAGAACACTGCAATGACGATGAGGCTCAGGACCGCCGGCATAGCCGTACCTCGCGCCATAAGCGCGGAAATCCATCCCGCCACCGGGCTCTCTCGTTCGGCAACCAGCTGGTGCTGCTCATCCGGCATCTGGGCGCTACGGGCTGGTCCACTCGGCGCCTCAGTCTCAGAGCCGACCTGTAGGGCCTCAACGGATCCGTGTTGCCGATTTGGCACTGGGTTCATTCATACCTCCCCATGATTGCCTTAACCACCCTCTCAGGCGTGGTTTCAGACTGGCGAAAAACGGCTCCGACCGTGCCCAGACGCAACACTATGATCCGATCGGCGAGCTCGAAAACCTGACGTATGTTGTGACTTATGATCACGATCCCGCCTCCTTGGTGCTTAAGTCGCAGCACCAGTTCCATGACGTGTCGAGCTTCCCTGAGACCGAGTGAGGCGGTAGGTTCGTCCAGAAGCAAGACATTGCAATTGTCTAATGTGGCGCGGGCAACCGCCACTGTCTGTCGCTGACCGCCTGAGAGCTGCGAAACCGGGAGGCCAATGTCCGAGATCGTCCCGATGCCTAGTTCGGAGAGCACGCTCCTGGTCCGCTGCCTCATGGCACCAAAGTCCACCCGGCGGAACGGCCCGGCCCCGCGGTAGAGCTGGCGCCCCAGGAAGAGGTTCTCGACGGTGTCCAGGTTGTCAGCAAGCCCCAGGTCCTGGTGGATGGTGCGAATGCCCAACCTGGCCGCATCGTTCGGGGAGTGGACAGAGGCACGTACGCCGTGCACATATAACTCGCCCTCATCTCTGGGGATCACACCAGAAATGATCTTGACAAGGGTGCTCTTGCCTGCCCCATTGTCGCCGACCAGCGCGACGACCTCTCCGTGGTTGACCGACATCTCGACGCCAACGAGAGCGCGCACCGAACCAAAAGCCTTCGTTACACCGACCACGCGCAGTGCCTCGGCCCCGCTCACATGGTCCTCGCCCTTCCCGGGACCGTTTCCCCGGGCTCGGTCCCGGAACAGTCCGGAGCCCGGTGCGCATCCGGCCCGTCATGGTGGACCTCGCCGTTAGAAGTCGCACCGATCATTGTGTTATCCCCATGACCGCACCAACCACTGCCTCGGGGGTGGTTTCGGACCGACGGAACACGGCTACCAGCCTGCCGAGGTGGAGCACCGCGATCCGGTCGGCCACTTGAAAGATCTCGTCAATGTTCTGGGACACCGTTATCACCGCGCAACCTCGTGCCCGGAGTCGCATGACCATGTCCATTACCTGGGCGCAGGCGGCCACACCCAGGCCGGCGGTGGGCTCGTCCAACAACACGATCCGGTATTCATCGAGGGTTGCCCGAGCGACTGCTATCGCTTGGCGCTGCCCCCCTGATAATTGCGCCACCCGGGCGCCGACGTCGTCAATCGTGGTGATGCCAAGTTCCGACAAGGCCCTCTGCGTGGGCCCTCGCATCGACTTAAAGTCGACACGACGCAACGGCCCGGCACCTCGAACAAGCTCCTCACCTAAGAAAAGGTTCTCCACCACATCTAAGTTTTCTGCGAGCTTCTGCTCCTGGTGCACAGTTCGGATGCCGAGAGAACGTGCATCAGCCGGGGAGCCGATGTCGACCCGCCCCCCTTCGACGTAGAACTCGCCGCCGTCCGCCCGGACAACTCCCGCGACAATGTTCACAAGCGTGCTTTTGCCGGCACCGTTGTCGCCAACCAGGGCGACCACTTCACCATGGTCAACCGAGATGGTCACCCTGTCCAATGCCTCCACGCTCCCGTACCATTTGGTCACCTCGACCAGGCGTAGAGCCTCCCCCTCCTTCCGCCCGTCCAGTGGCGAGGCAGGCCGCCGCTTCGAAAAGCGGCGGCCTGCTACTCCAATTAGCATGGGCCGGTCCCGTGGGGGATGCCCTGGCACAACTGGCTCTTACTGATGGCGTGATCGGCGATCAGTTCCTGCATGTTGCCAGCATTAATCACCGTTGACGGCACAGCCTTCATCGGGATGTTCCTGGAGATTGGGTGCGGTCCATAGCCATTGTTTATAGTGCTGGTGAAGAAACCTGCCGGTGGCGATTGGTGCTTGAACAGGTCAACCGTCAGTTCGGCGGTGTACTTAGCTTCGTTGCTCACCGACCGCCACACGCTCATGCTTTGGTACCCCTTCAGGATGAGCTGGTCTGAGGCGAGCGTCGCGTCGATCCCTGTGACCGGGATCTTGCCTGCCAGCCCGACGCTTTGGAGGGCGGCGATGGCGCCCTCAGCAGTGGAGTCGTTGGCGCAGAGCACGCCCTGGATATTGTTATGGGTCTCGGTGAGGAACGTGGCCATTTCGTCATGGGCCTTGGTAGTGTCCCATTCGGGGGTCCACACCGGGCCAACTTCCTTTCTCGCTCCAGACTTGAACACTGGGTTCAACACCTTCATATAGCCGCTGTACTCGGCGTGGGCGAAGGAATCAGTTGTCGACCCTGCGATCACTGCTATGTGGTCGCCCTGCTTGGTATGAGCAACCATCCAATTGCCCAGAGTCAACCCGATCTGGTAGGGGTCGTCTCCGGTCATGTACTTGACCGGCGCGTTGTAAATCTCACGGGTATAGGCAATGACAGGCACGTTGTCCGCCTGGGCATCCAGCACTATCTTGGCGGCCTGGACACTGTCCACGGCAATCACAACCAGGACCTTGGCCCCCTCGGTCAGAGCGGCCTGCGCCTGATTGAGCTGAGTTGACGGATCCTCGTTGGCCACGTCCACCAGTACCTTTGAACTTGGGTCCAGTTGGTGCATCCATGTCCGGAAGTCCGGTGCGTCTTCGCTCATCCATCGCGGCGTGGTGTTGTCTGGGAAGAGGATGGCAACCGTGTCGGCGGGGCTGGCCGACGAGGCCGAGGACAGCGGTCTGTTGCTGGCACCCATGGCGGTGCCGGCGGTGAGGCCCAAGGTCGCGACAACATCCCAGTGCCGATGACAGTGAAGGCTCTCAGGGGTCTCGAACGTTTGCGCCCGGGGGCCCTCCCCGGCTCTCCCCATTCTTGACCGGTGTGTTCATGTCAACCTCCTTCAAGTTGTGAGGCTTTCCGAGCCTCCTTATTTGCCCTGCACCTTCTGCCCTAAGGCAGGAGACCTCTCTGTCGGTGCCCGGTTCAGGTCAACGCGACATGACGACCGCTGGACCCGTGCAGAAGTTGACGCCGG